>JBMNFB010000001.1:0-1310490 GCA_050949085.1 Bacillota bacterium | reverse complement strand
GTGGTGAGACGCGCCAGAAAGGGGCCCCCAGCGGGCCTCTTTCCTGGCATGCGGCTCCCTTACCTCTGGAGTTGCCTCTGCTCTGGCAGGCATGATCATGATCACGCTAGCTCTCGAGCCAGGTGGTTCTGACCCGAACAGATAAAGCCCAGGCTGAACCAGATAGGCACGTAAATAAACCAGATAGACCCGCTCCATTGTAGGGCGGGTTTTCGTCTGCTAGTGTTTAGTAAACCGCGATTTGAGGAGGGAGATGTGCCATGAAAACGCGCCTCAAGGGCCCTGTCAGCAGCGTGGCTGCTCATCTCGATAAAGTTGATCTGGCGACAATCCCTGGCCCCGATGAGATCGAGGCGGTGCTGCAGAAACGGCTGACAAAGGGCCATATCACCCTGAGGCCGCTGGCGGCGGGGGATCTGATCCAGGCTGGCGACACGGTGACCATCAGCACGGAGAGTGCTACACCCAGGTTCAACAAGCCGCAGGTGCTGGTGACTGTAGGTAACGGCCTGTATGATCGGGACGTGGAGGCGGCCCTTGTCGGGATGGGCGTCGGTGATTCCTGCACGATAACCATCCGCGACGCCGTGGTTCACATCTCCGTGCTGCAGGCGATGCGAAAGGAAGTGCCACCAGTTACGGCTGCCATGGTAGCGGAACTGGGCATCGAAGGTGTGGAGACGGTGGAGCAGTATCGGGCGCACCTGACCCGAGAGCTGATGCGATATACCCTGGGGAAATATACTCACCAGCTTGTTAGCACCCTCGCCGACGAAACTGAGATGGACGAGCCGGACAGTGAGGATCTTGACAGGCTGGGGCTGCTGGAGGCCGAATGGTTCAGGTCAGCGCTAAAGGAACGGCAGGGAGTGCTGGCTGAGGAGTTGCCGCCCGCTGAACTCAAGGGACTCATCGGTTTTGAGTCTCTGGCGGAGATGATGCAGGCGCGACGCGACTGGTATGCCACGAACCTGCGGCAATGCCTGGTGATGATGGATGTGCTGGGTGTTGCCGGCGATGATGAGTACGATCCGACCATCCACCATGGCGCTCATTCCAGGCTGTTTGGCAGGATGGTGGATTATGTTGCAGCTGAGCTGATGAGGAGGAAGGCAGCAGATGGCAGTTCGCTACGTTAGTGAGGCGGAGTTCGACGAGGTTACCCGGGAGGGGCTCTGGATTGTGGATTTCTATACCGATCATTGCGCCAAGCTGCACACCACCTACATCGACACGGCGACGCAAGGATATGTCGTGTTTGGCGACGTCATCGTCATGATTTTTGCCGTCGTCTGGGGCGCCCTGCAGCTGCGGAAGGGTGCGATTGAACTGCAGGAGTGGCTGATGTTCTCTATGTTCCTGCCTCTGGTCAACGGCCAGCTGAAGACGCTGATCAACTACTGGCCGCAGGCCAAGAAGGTGCAGGGCGATACCGTCCGGATGAGCCGCATCATGGAAGCGCCGCTGGAGGTTACCGCTGATGCAGCTGAGGCGACGGCCAGCTTCCAGGGCGGCGACATCGTTTTTGATGCCGTCTCGTTTGCCTACGGTGATAACCCGGTGCTGCGCAATGTCAGCTTTGTGGCACCCGAAGGCAAGTCGATGGCCATCGTCGGCCTCTACGGGAGCGGCAAATCGACCATCCTCAACCTGGTGGAGCGGCTGTATGAGCCGTCTGCCGGCGAGATTCGTGTCGGCAAAACCCCCATCGATCAGTTCAACATCGTCGACTACCGTGGCCATATCGCGTATGTTCAGCAGGATGCCGGCATCTTCAGCGGCAGCGTGCGCGAGATCGTAACCTATGGCGTAAAGCGCTCTGTCTCCGACCAGGAGATCAACGACGTGCTGCGGCTTACCGGGATGTACAACTACGTTTCCTCCCTGCCCGACGGGCTGGATTCAGAGATCGCTCTCTGGGGCAGCTCGCTATCGGGCGGTCAGCGACAGCGGCTGGTGATCGCTCGCGAGCTGCTTAAGAAATCGGACATCCTGCTTCTCGACGAACCGACGGCCGCTCTGGATGCCGTCAGTGCGCGTGCCGTTCAGGATACAATCTTCCGCCTCTTCAGAGGTAAGACAATCATTATCGTCACCCATGACCTCTCTCTGATCTCCCAGGTCGATCAGATTGTTGTCCTGAACGACGGGACCATCGAGGCCAGCGGCACCCACGCGGAACTGATGGAAAGCTGCGAGCTATACCGTGAACTTGTCGCAGAACAATCTTATCGGGAGGTGTATGCGGGATGAGAAACAGATCAGAAAGCAGGCGGGATAGCGGTCCAGCGATCGAACGGATCTCGTTCAGGCAATTCCTGGGGATCTTCTCCGGGGTTAAGCTGCCGTGGGTGTTGATGCTGCTGATGCTGGTATCCTCGCTTTACTCCTATTTCTTCATGGTCAGGGTGGCCCATATTTCTGGCGATATCGTCGATGCCTCGGGCAACATTCCTGACGCCGAGCTGTGGGCTTACGCCACGTCCATGACGCTGATCTGTCTCATCGGCGTTGTCAATTCGCTGCTAGACGGTTTCACCAATGAGAAGATCGCGCTGGGCCTGCGCGACAAGCTATGGAAGAAGATCATCTACATGCCGCTCAGGTATTATGGGCGGGACGGCGGCGAATCGCTGGTCAGCCGCATCACCTCTGACTGTAACTTCGCGGCCGCCGTCTTTACGACGCTGATCGGCGTTGTTACCCAGATATTCGGTCAGTACACGTATATCAAGAACATGTATGGCACCAGCGCTCAGCTGTCCAATTACATGCTGCTGTTACTGGTGCCCATCAGCCTCGTGGCTGGCTGGCTGTTTGGCCGGGCCAGGTACATCGTGTCGCAACGGACGCAGGCAACACTGGCCGATTCAACCGCATACCTGATCGAGCGCACCCGGAATCTGCGGCTGATCAAGGCCGCCAACGCTCAGGCGCTGGAAGCGGAGCTTGGTCGGGAGAAGTTCGCTGTTCAGTACAGTGTTCAGTTGAAGACTGGTATTGTAACGGCGATGTGGAGCGTCATCGATCGCGGGCTGGCTCTCGCCGGCATGGCAATTGCCTTCATCTTCGGCAGCATTCTGGTCGCCCGGGGCGAACTCACCACCGGGACGGTGATCACGTTCTACGGGCTGTCAGGAACGATCACCATGCGCTTTGCCGGGTTCATTGCCACCTTCGGTTCCATCCGCGAGGCCATCGGCGCTCTGGCCCGGGTCACCCGCACGTTGGAGCTGCCCGATGAGGATGTCAAGAGTGGCATTGATCTGGATATCCCCGACGCCGACATCCGCCTGGAGAATGTCCGCTTCGCCTATGAAGACCGCCCCGTCCTGGACGGCTTCGACTGCGTCATCCCCAGGAACAGGACGACAGCCGTGATCGGTGCCAACGGCTCGGGCAAGACCACGCTCTTCCGGTTGCTAGCGAGGCACTACGAGCCAGACGCCGGCATCATGTATTTCGGCGATACGGCGGCGACTGAGTTTAACCTGCATGCGTGGCGCAGGGCCTTTGGCCTGGTAGCGCAGGATCGACCGATCCTGGAGGGTACCATTCGCGAGAACATCACCTACGGTTGCCTGCGAGAAGTCTCCGACGAAGAACTGCTGCAGGTGGCCAAGATGGCCAGGGTCTACGACTTCGTCAAGGATCTGCCCGACGGCTTTGACAGCTATGTCGCCCCTGGGGGACAGAACTTCTCCGGTGGGCAGCGGCAGTGCATCGCCATCGCCCGCGCCATCATGTACAACCCCGATTACCTGCTGCTGGACGAAGCGACCAGCAACCTCGACGCCAGGAACGAGCGCATGGTAACCGACGCTCTGCAGAACCTGATGGCAGGTCGCACGACGGTGATCATTGCGCATAGTCTGTCGGCCATCCGCAATGCCGATCATGTGATCATCATCAAGGATGGGCGCGTAGCCTCCTACGGCTCGCCAGAGGATGTTTTCAAGGCCAGCGAGGAGTATCGCGACTTCGTGATGAGCCAGCGCCCGGCAGACCAGCCTGCCTAGCAGGGTAAACGTATGCCAGAAACAGGCCGACAGCGCACGCTGTCGGCTTGTCTGTTTTCACTATGGTACAATAGGCAGGTGCAATTGTTTCCTCTGATGGTAAGGGTAGCTGCGCTGACTGCAGCGGGTTCTGGGGTGATGATCCGAGATGCTGAAAACGAAGAATGACCACCCTTGGTGGAGCGGTGCTGCTGGGCGCAGGCAGAGGCTAGGCCGGAAGCGCTGGCTGCGGTTGGCTCTCTTGGGCATTGTGGCTGGTGTTGGCTGCTACCTGCTGGCGGCGCTGGCGGTGCAGGTCTGGGCGCCTGCCTGGCTATTCCGGGGCACTATCGTGCTTGATCCCGGGCACGGAGGTGCCGGCAGCCCGGGCTGTGTCTACGCTGGGATCGTCGAGCGGGACGTTGCTCTGGAATTGTCGCTCCTGCTGCGGGACGAGCTGGCGCAGCGCGGCTACAGGGTGATCATGACCCGCGACACGGATCAGGCTGTCTCGCTGGAGGAACGGGCTGCGCTGGCCAATAAGGGTGGCGCAGACCTGTTCATCAGCATCCACCTCAACGCTCACGATGTCGCCAGCGTCAATGGCATCGAGACCTGGTTCAACCCCCACACCAATTCCGAAAGCAGCGCGCTGGCCGAGCACGTCCAGCGCTCCCTCGTCGCCGCCACCGGGGCGAAGGATCGCGGCACCTACCCCAGTACATCGCTCTACCTGACCCGCGAGGTGCGGCTTCCTGCCTGCCTGGTCGAAGCCGGCTATCTATCTAACGAAGCGGAGCGGGAGAAGCTGAACAGCGAAGCCTACCGCCAGCAGGTTGCCCGGGGAATTGCCGACGGCGTGGATGCGTATCTCGCGGAGCCGCGATAATCCCACCTTACTGCCCCAGTTGCTGCAGCATCTGCTCCACGCTGTGGGTCGGCCGCTGGCAGGCGAAGCCGGAGCAGACATAGGCGGTGGCCTTGCCGTCCAGCGGCTCCTGCCCTGTGATGTATGGGGCCAGCTCTTCGATCTCAGCCTGCTTTCCCCCGCCTGCTGGCCGCAGGATCACTACCTTGTTGGGCACATATGTCTGATTCAGGGCGCGCAGCATCACCTGCGTGTCCTCTGCCTCCGGGTCGCCGGCGATGACGATTTCGTGGCTCGGCCCCAGCAGGAAGTCCACCGCCTGCAGCAGATGCGTGTGGCCGGCCGGATGGCGGGCAACGCTGGCGGCGAAGGCCTGCAGGGCCTGCTCTGCGATCTCAGCCAGTTCCTCGCGCCCCGTCAAGCGGCTCAGTCGCAGGCAGTTCAGCACAGCGACGGAATTGCCTGCTGGTGTGGCACCGTCGTAGATCTCTTTCTGCCGGACGGGCAGTTCATCCGCATCGTCGGCGGTGAAGAAGAAGCCGCCCTGGGTGTGATCCCAGTGGTGCTCGATCAACAGCTGGTTGAGCTGGAGCGCTGTCCGCAGGTAGTGGGGGGCAAACGTCGTCTCGTACAGTTCGATCAGCCCCCAGACGAAGAAGGCATAATCGTCGATATGGGCGGGGAGGGCTGCTTCGCCCGCGCGATAGCGCTTAAGCAGGCGTCCGTCTTCCTGCCGCAGGTTCCGGAGCACGAAGGCCGCCCCCTTCTCCGCTGCCGCCACCCACTTCTCGTCCGCCAGCACGCGCCCGCCCAGGGCGAGGGCGGCGATCATCAGGCCGTTCCAGTCGGTAAGGACCTTGTCATCCTTGTGGGGATGAACTCGGTCCTTGCGCACTGCAAACAGTTTCTGGCGCATCGCCTCCCACCGCTCTGCCAGTGCGGCGTCACTCAGACCGGCTTCCGCAGCATACTCAGCTAACGGTCGCGCCAGATGCAGGATGTTGCTGCCTGTGGGCTGCCGCGTCGCTTCCTCCCGCCAGTTGCCTTCCGCACTTACCCGAGACACAGCCTGCAGGAGGTTCAGCTCCTCGCTGCAGAGGATCTCCCGCAGTTCTTCCAGCGTCCAGACGTAGAACTTGCCCTCCTCGCCCTCGCTATCGGCATCCTCGGCGGAGTAGAATCCGCCTTCCGGGGAGGTCATGTCGCGCAGCACGTAGGTAAAAATCTCCTGAGCGATACGAGCATATTCCTCGTTATGGGTAGCCTGATAGGCCTCCAGATAGGCGATGGCGAGCAGGGCCTGGTCGTAGAGCATCTTCTCAAAGTGAGGGAGTAACCATTTCCTATCGGTGGAATAGCGGTGAAAGCCAAAGCCGATATGATCATAGATGCCGCCGCTTCCCATCGCCTGCAGCGTCTTTTCTACCATCTGCAGCGCCTCTGGCTCCCCCGTACGCTTCCAGTAGCGCAGGAGGAAGGTGAGGTTATGCGGCGTGGGGAACTTGGGAGCCTGCCCAAAGCCGCCGCAGGTAGTGTCAAACGTCTGCTGGAAGGTTCGATAGGCTCGCTCCAGTGTGGCCTCGTTCAGGGCGGCAGCGCCTGGCGACTGTGCCTGCGCGGCCCGCATGTGGGCGATGATGCTCTGGGAGACCTCCAGCAACTCACTGCGCTTTTCCCGCCAGGCGCTCTGCATGGCGGCTGCCAGATCCAGCAGCCCGGGCCGCCCGTAGCGGCTATGCCTGGGGAAGTAGGTGCCGGCGTAGAAGGGTTGCCGCTCCGGCGTCAGAATCACATTCAGCGGCCAGCCGCCGCTGCCCGTCAGCGCCTGACAGACGGACATGTAGAACGCATCCAGATCGGGCCGCTCCTCGCGGTCGACTTTGATGCAGACGAAGGTGTCATTCAGCGCCGCGGCCACTTCTTCATCCTCGAATGACTCGCGCTCCATCACATGGCACCAGTGGCAGGTGGAGTAGCCGATGGAGAGGAAGATGGGCACATCGCGCCGTCTGGCCTCGGCAAAAGCCTCTTCGCCCCAGGGGTACCAGTCGACGGGGTTATAGGCGTGCTGCAGCAGGTAGGGAGATTTCTCATTGATCAGGCGGTTGGGCTTGTTCGCTGACAAAAGGATCACTTCCTCTCGGGTTGCTGGGAGTAGTATTCCCCAGCCAGCGATGTCGGGCGAATTTCAGCCGGGAAAGGTTCGAATAACAAAGGAGTGTGATAGACTAAGGGTGGCAGGGGTTACGGCGAAGACGGCGCGGTGCCTGCCGCTACGCACACGAAGGGGAGAAGGTTTATGCTGGCAATAAAGGGTATTACCAAGAGCTACACCACCGGCGATTTCACCCAGGTGGCCCTGAAGGGTGTTAGTCTCAACTTCCGGGAAAGCGAGTTTGTGGCCGTACTCGGACCCAGCGGATCGGGCAAGACCACTTTTCTGAATGTGATCGGCGGGCTGGATCAGTACGACAGCGGTGACCTGATCATCAACGGGCGCTCTACTAAGCAGTTTCGCGACGAGGAATGGGATGCCTACCGCAACAAGAGCATCGGCTTCGTCTTCCAGGCCTATAATCTCATCCCACACCTCTCGATCATGGATAACGTAGAGATGGGGATGACGTTGAGCGGCGTCCCCGCGGCAGCCCGGCGGGCCAAAGCCCGCGAGGTGCTGATCCGGGTGGGCCTGCGCGACCACTTACATAAGAAGCCCAACCAGCTCTCGGGCGGGCAGATGCAGCGGGTGGCGATCGCCCGCGCCCTGGTCAACGATCCGGATATTATTCTGGCGGATGAGCCCACTGGCGCGCTGGACAGCGTCACCAGCCGGCAGATACTGGACCTGATTAAGGAAGTGGCCTGCGACAAGCTGGTGATCATGGTCACCCATAACGCCAGCCTGGCGGAGGCGTATGCCGACCGCATCATCCGCTTCCAGGACGGCGAGGTGGTGGCCGACTCCAATCCGTTGCCGGATCAGGCGGTGAGTGAGGATTACCAGCTGAAGAAGACCCGCATGAGTTTCGCCACCGCCCTCAAGCTCTCGGGAACCAATATCAGGACGAAGAAGGGACGCACTTTCCTCACGGCCTTTGCCTCCAGCATCGGTATCATCGGCATCGCCCTGATTCTTTCCCTGTCCAACGGGTTTGATAAGCAGATCAAGAATTTCGAGGCGGATACCCTTTCCACCTTCCCGGTGATGATCTCCCGGACGGCGGTGGAGGTTGACCCGCAGACGATGCGCGAGCGGCGTGAGACGATGATTCGCCGCGATGACGAAGGCGCCTATCCGGACGATCCTGTTGTCTATCCCAGCGAACCGGTGCGGGAGTCGGTGAGGCATACCAATATCTTTACTGATGAATATCTTGCTCATGTGGAGGCCCTGGATCCTTCCCTGGTGGCGGGGATCTCCTACGCGCGAGCGGTCAGCTTCAACCTGCTGAAGAAAGAGGGCGACAGGGCTACGCTGGTCTTCACCAGTTCCGGCAGCTTTGCCCCTTACCCCCGATCGCTGGATGAGAGCCGCCCCAGCTATCTCGAGCAGAATTACGACCTGCTGGCCGGAGAGTATCCGGCAGACATGCATGATCTGGTCCTGATAGTGGACCATAAGAACCGGATTGACCGGACGGCGCTGCAGCGCTTCGGCATCGAGTCGGAGGCGGAAAGCATTGCCTTTGAGGACATTCTGGGGCACGAGCTGCGGCTGATCCTCAATGACGATTTCTATCGTCGCCTGGGGCCGGTGTTCACAGTCAACGGTAACCCTGAGGATCTGATCGACCTTTACAACAGTGAGCGAGCGATCAAGCTGAGCGTGGTGGGCATTCTGCGCCCCCGGGAGGAAGTGAAGATCCCGGTGCTGCCTAACGGGTTGATCTACTCGGACCAGCTGGCCGAGTTTGTGCTCGCCGACGCAGCCGACTCGGCGATTGTCCGCGCCCAGCAGGAGGCAAACTATAACGTGCTCAGCGGCGAGCCGTTCAACGAAACCGGCGGCCGGGCATCCAGGGATGGCATTCTCGCCGCGCTCGGGGCCAGCAGCACGCCGCAGATGATCTCGATTTTCCCCACTGATTTTGCCTCCAAGGAAGCGATCGTGGCCCATCTGGATGAGTATAACGTCGGCAGGGAAAAGGAGGATCAGGTTGTCTACACCGATCTGTCAGCCACCATCACCGAGCTGTCAGGCGGGATCATGAATGGCATCACTCTGGTCCTGATCGCCTTTGCGGCTATCTCCCTCGTCGTCTCGCTGATCATGGTCGGGATCATCACCTACATCTCTGTTCTGGAGCGGACGCGGGAGATCGGCATCCTGCGCGCCTTGGGAGCGCGCAAACGCGACATCACCCGGGTGTTCAACGCCGAGACGTTTATCATCGGCCTCTGTTCGGGCACGCTGGGCATTCTGCTGGCCCGCCTGCTGATCATCCCCACCAACGTGATCCTCAAGCGGGCGACAGATCTGGATAACGTCGCCCAGCTGGACCCGCGGCATGCCATCACGCTGATTCTCGTCAGTCTGGCGTTGACTGTGCTGGGCGGCACCATCCCGGCGCGGATGGCCGCACATAAGGACCCGGTGGAAGCGCTGCGGGCCGAGTGATGGGCAGCCGATGTTTGGCAAGCAAACATCGCCTTATGAAAATCGCAAGTGCTTCGCACTTGCTGAGACGTGCCATCCGATGTTTGGCGAGCAAACATCGCCTTATGAAAATCGCAAGTGCTTCGCACTTGCTGAGACGTGCCATCCGATGTTTGGCAAGCAAACATCGCCTTATGAAAATCGCAAGTGCTTCGCACTTGCTGAGACGTGCCATCCGATGTTTGGCAAGCAAACATCGCCTTATGAAAATCGCAAGTGCTTCGCACTTGCTGAGACGTGCCATCCGATGTTTGGCAAGCAAACATCGCCTTATGAAAATCGCAAGTGCTTCGCACTTGCTGAGACGTGCCATCCGATGTTTGGCAAGCAAACATCGCCTTATGAAAATCGCAAGTGCTTCGCACTTGCTTAGGAAAGGGTTGTCATGAGGGACAGATACGATATCGCAATGATTGGTGCCGGGCCGGCCGCCGTCTATGGCGCATACGAGCTGATGAAGCTGCGGCCCGAGACGAAAGTGATTATGATTGAGGCCGGGCACGACATCCATACGCGCCGTTGCCCGATCACCGAGAAGAAGGTAGAGGCCTGCATCGGCTGCAACCCCTGCAGCATCATGCGCGGGTTTGGCGGGGCCGGGGCGTTTTCCGATGGAAAATATAATCTGACCACCGAGTTCGGGGGCTGGCTGCACGACTACCTGCCTGACGAGGACGTGATGGAGCTGATCAACTATGTTGATCAGATCAACCTCGACTTCGGGGCGCCGGATGAAGTCTACAGCACCCGGAACAGCAATCTCAGCCGCATCGCTCTCGCCCACGATCTGCATCTGCTGCATGGCAGTGTGAGGCACCTGGGTACCGAGAACAACCTGAACATCCTCAAACAGCTTTACGAGCAGCTGAAGCAGCAGATCGCTATCGTCTTCGATTGCCGGGTGGAACAGATCGAGCAGCTGCAGGACGGCTTCCGGCTACAGCTGGTCGGCAAGTCGGGAACGCCGGACCAGGTGGAAGCCGACTACCTGATTGCGGCCCCTGGCCGGGCGGGTGCCGAGTGGTTTGCTGCCGAATGCCGCCGGCTGGGGCTGTCGGTGTTCAATAATCAGGTGGACGTGGGGGTGCGGGTGGAGCTGCCCGCCGAGATTTTCGCCCATATCACCGACGAGGTTTACGAGGCCAAGCTGGTCTATCGCACCAAGCAGTATGGCGACCTGGTGCGCACGTTCTGCATGAATCCCCGCGGCTATGTCACTGCCGAGAACACCGATGGGGTTGTCACCGTCAACGGCCATTCCTATCGGGACAAGGAGCTACAGAGCGAGAACACCAACTTCGCCCTGCTGGTCAGCAACCGCTTCACCCAGCCGTTCAACGAGCCGCATCAATATGGAAAGCGCATCGCCTCCTTCTCCAACATGCTGGGCGGCGGGGCGCTGGTGCAGCGTTTCGGTGACCTGATCAAGGGGCGTCGCACCAACGAACACCGGCTGGAGCAGAGCTTTACCCGACCGACGCTCAGGGCCACGCCGGGCGATCTCAGCCTGGTGTTGCCCAAGCGTCATCTGGACAACATTATCGAGACCATCTATGCACTGGACAAGATCGCGCCCGGGACGGCCAACAACGATACGCTGCTCTACGGGGTGGAGGTCAAGTTCTACAGCTCGCGCCTGCGCCTTACGAACGAGCTGGAGACCGAACTGCCCAACATGTTTGCCATCGGCGACGGCGCTGGTGTAACCCGGGGCCTCTCTCAGGCCAGCGCCAGCGGCATCTATGTCGCCCGCACCCTCGCCCGGCGGATGGAAGAGAGGGAGTAGGCCAGGGCGGCGCACATCTGAATCAGAAAAAACCTCCTGCGGGAGGTTTTTTGCCTGGTACGGTCATTTGTTCAGTTGGTGCCTGCCGCCGGCTGGGCTTTCCCATTCCATCAGGCGGAGCGCCAGCTCAACCACTTCATCGGGTGTATACCCGCTGCGGACCACCCTGGCGTTCCTGGTCAGACGGGAATATTTCCTGCACCAGGGATTCGGTCGCGGCGAGATCGGGTATCCAGTAGCAGATGCCTTGCCGCGTTTCATACCTGCCGGGGATCACGTGTGTCGCGACATCGTCTGGCGTCAGGCCGCGGAACTTGGCGGCCAGGGTCAGTGCTCTCTCGAGAGAGATGTCAGTCCGCACCTCTGTCAATGTGTAGAAAATCAGGTCCAGTAGCTCAGTGCCAAACTCCAGCCGCTGCAATTCGCGCATCACGGCCAGGGCGAACTGCTGCTGCCGTGCTACGCGGCCGATATCGCCCAGAGCATCACTCCGCCAGCGCAGGAAGCTCAGCGCCTGCTCACCATCAAGGGTACAGTGTCCAGATGGAAACAGATCAGATTTCACCTCGATGTCCATCTCCACCCCGCCTAGCGCATTCACCAGTTTGGGGACTGAATTCATATCAACTACCACCGTGTGGTCAATGCCCTCCAGACCCAGGAAGTTGGCAACTGTCTGGCGGGTTAGCCAGGCCCCCGTGCTGCGGCGCGGACCGCCGCCAAAGGCAAAGGCATGGTTGATCTTGTCCATGCCGTGTTCAGGGATCTCAACCAGGGTATCGCGGGGAATGGAGAGCAGATCGACCTTCAGGCTAACCAGATCGAACCGGAGGAGAACGATGACGTCGCTGCGCGCCGACGAGGTGGGCACTTCCAGGTCCTCGATATCGATGCCCAGGAGCAGGACAGTCAGCGCCTGCACCGTCGAGTCTGTTTCGGGTGGGGGCTGGTCGGGTGGGTCGGGCTGAGTCGGCCCGGTTGCGCGCCTGAACACAATATAGAGGCGGCCGAAGTAGGCAATTGGGATGCAGATCAATACGGCGATCAGTACCATCAACACGATCTTCTGTCGTTGCACCTGACTGCCCCCCCTTTGTGGCGTTTCGCGGCCGTTGTTACGCATGAGATTGTCGGTCTAATGCAGCAGCCTGGCCAGCCTAGTAAACCCCTCGGCCGGTAACCACGATTACTATGGTCTTGGCAATAATGACCGTGTCAAGCCAGAGTGATCTGTTTTCAATATACTTCAGGTCTAGCCTCAGCTTCTGCTCTGGCGTAAGCTCATACCCTCCATTGATCTGCGCCAGCCCAGTAAGGCCTGGCTTGACTCGCAGGCGATGAGTGAACCCAGAAACGCTAGCCTCAAATACCATCGTCAGTTCTGGCCTTTCAGGCCGGGGGCCCACAATGCTCATTTCGCCTTTGAGCACGTTGATGATCTGGGGCAGCTCATCAATGTGAGTCCTGCGCATGAAACGTCCTACACGCGTCACTCTGGGATCATCCTTACTCGCCCATTGCGCCCCGTTGGGTTCGGCATCCTGGATCATGGAGCGGAGCTTGTAGAGCGTGAAACAGGCCCCATCTTTGCCCACCCTGATCTGCTTATGGAATATCGGGCCTGGCGTCTCCAGTTTGATGGCTATGCCAAATACGATGACGAGTGGTATTGCGAAAAACAGGGCACATAGAGAGAGGAGAGTATCCCTTACCCTGATGGCCAGCTCGTAGCCTGGTCTGGATTTCTCGGTGTGCTGATGTGATTGCACAAGGGGCTCAAGCAGACTATAGTGCAGTTGACTTCGCCTAAGCATTTCCATAACATCCCCCCAGTCGACTAGCCAGAGGTGCCGGCGTAGAAACCGGAGCATTCTGGATGAGCCTCCGACTCTCATTTCGCCTCAGCCAGCATTGGCTTCTCAGGCAAATGTATGGGACAAACTCTCCATTTATGACGGCCTTCACCTGCTATTGACCTCACCTGCTCCCTGGCCCAAATCATAGAGCCAGGCACTCTGAGCCTGGCTAATCGCCTCCCCCCGATCCCCCTGTGATCCATCCCGCCAATAGGATAGAGGCTCTCATCAAGTGAGCCTCCAACCCGAACGCCTTCTAGTCATGCTCCCGTCCCTATGCTTTGCCCTGATAGTAGTAGTGCCGATAATAAGTGCTGGTTGGCTCGATACCGTTCAGGACAACTCCCAGCACCCGGGCGCGCACCGCCTCCAGTTGCCTTTTAGCCTGCAGAGCGTGGTCGCGGCTGACCTGCCCGGCACCGACGACGAGCAGCACGCCATCAACCAGGGGGGCCAGCAGGCAAGCATCAGTAAACAGCCCGACCGGCGGGCTATCGATTACCAGTAGATCAGCCTGCGTGCTGAGTTCATCAAGCAGCGCCTGCATGTCCGTCGCCCCAATCATCTCCGCCGGGTTAGGCGGCGTCGGGCCGCTGGGCAGCAGGGATAGACCTGGAAAGCCGGTAGGCCGCAGCGCTTGTCCCGAGTCCAGCCGGCCCAGCAGGACACTGGTCAGGCCGACCAGGTTGCTGACCCCGAACATCAGGTGCAGGTAGGGTTGGCGCAGATCTGCGTCGACGAGAGTGACGCGCTTCTCGATCTGGGCGAAAGAAACGGCAAGGTTAGCCGCCGTGGTTGATTTGCCTTCCCCCGGGGTACTGCTGGTGACTAGCAGCCGGCGTATACCCTGATCGACGTCACAGAACTGCAGGTTGGTGCGCAGAACGCGGTAGGCTTCGGCTGCGCCGGAGCCAGAGTCGACGCTGATCAGTTGCTGTTGTGGCTTGCCGCGCCTTGGTCTTCCAGCGGACATGCTGCATCCTCCTTCCGATGATGGGTGGTGTCCGCGCTGCTAAAGCGGGGGACAGCAGCCAGCAGCGTGAGGCCGAGATAGCGTTCCACATCGTCGCCCGTCTTGATGGTGTTGTCCAGATAGGCGAGCAGAAAGGCCAGGAAGACGCCGCTCATCAGGCCGACCAGGCCAGCGACGGCCACAGTCAGGGCCTTCCGGGGCTTCACTGGTTTCAGTGGCAGGTCTGCCTCATCCACCACAACCACATTGTCCACGCGCATCAGTCGCGTGACATTCTTCATGAACGAATTGGCGATGGTCCTGGCTATTCTCCTGGCCTGGAGGGGGGCTGGGGATTCAACTGCAATCTCGATGATCTCGGTTTCACCCCGGGCTGAGACCTGAACCACCTTGCGCAAGTCGACAGGGGTGAGGTTAAGGTGCAGATCGTCGATCACGTCCTGGAGCACGGTGTTGCTGCGAGCGATCTCCCGATAGGTCTCCACCAGTTGGCGACTGACCTGGATGTCGGCGTGTGAGACCTGAGTGGGATCGGTCGGTGTACGCCAGACCAGCAGCGTTGTGGAAGAGCGGTAGATCGGCGTCGCAATCCAGCAGACGATGAGGATGGCCGCCAGAATGGCGCCCCCCGTAACTCCCGCGATCATCCACATGCGCTTACGGAGGATCAGAAACACCTCGAGCAAGCTCAGCTCGTAGACTGAATGATCATGGTTCACCGCGTACCCTCCCTCCGTCCATGGAGTCTCCAGAGCAAATGTATGGGACAAGTCTCAGGATTATGTCGGTCACAGCGCATTAGTCTAGAGCAGGATCCTGTTGCGGGTACTAGACGCGAAAGCCCCAGATCTGGCCGATCTGGGGCTTTGCGCTGGGTCGATTCAGTTCAGATTTTGCTCAACAGTTTTCGGGCCTGTTCTACCGCTGCGGACGTGTCTGAATCGTGCTCCACGGCCCGGCGGATGGATTCCTCCAGCACGCAGCTGACGATGGTCACGCCTACCTGAGCCACGGCCGCCCGCAGCGCGGCCACCTGGGTGATGATCTCCTGACACGAGCGCCCTTCATCCAGCATGCGCTGGATGCCGCGGGCCTGCCCCTCAATTCTGCGCAGTCGGTTGCGCAGGTCGGGGATGGCCTGGCGCAGGCTCTCCCCCTGGTTGTTCATCAGGCTAGCGCCTGGTCCAGCAGGCGGCGCAAGGCAGCCTCCGGCAGCAGTCCCGGTATGGTCTGCAGCTCCTGGCCGGCCTTGAAGATCTTCACCGTCGGGATGGCCATGATGTCGTAGTGCCGGGAGAGCAGGGGATTCTCATCCACGTTAACCTTGACCACCTTGACTCGGCCGGTGTAGGCCTGGGCGATCCGGTCGATGATCGGCCCCAGCATGCGGCAAGGCATGCACCACTCAGCCCAGAAATCTACCAGGACGACACCCGCATCCTCCAATACCTCCTGACGGAAGTTCTGGTCAGTTCCCTTTACCATGCTTCCATCTCCTTTCTTTACCTGTCTGCTCACATACCCCCTACCCCCAGGGGTATCCTGTCACTATTGTAAGAGAAGGCAGCAGGGGATGTCAAGTGTCGCGGAAAGAAATTGCAGGCGCCAGAGTCACCCTTGTGGACGGGTCAATGAGCGTCGCCCGGCCTGCGCAGGAGTGTGTCACCGTCTGGCGAACTAATGGAATCAGATGAGTTTGCAGCCTGGCATCACAGGCGATGAATGGAGGGGAAGCAAATGAAGCCTTTACGGCGTTATCTGGTTTTCTGCCTCGTCCTGACTCTGGCCCTGGGCAATCTGCCGCTGGCACTGGCCGTCAACCCGGACGAGATTGACTTCACCATCCTGCATACCAACGACGAGCATTCGGCGCTGCTGCCGTTGCCCCTGGTGGATTACGACGAGACCGGCAAGACTGGCGCCGCCGGCGGTTTTGCCCGGCTGGCTGGCGCTGTCCAGGCGATCCGGGCCGAGAAGGCTGCGGCAGCCGAGCCAGTGCTGCTGATTTCCGCCGGCGACTATCTGAGCGGTTCGCCTTTCGCCTGGCTGGCGCTGGATGGCCAGGCACCCGAGCTGGAGCTGATGCTGGCGCTGGGCTATGACGTGATCACCATCGGCAACCACGAGTGGGACTACGGGCCAGATGTGCTGGCGGAATATCTCCAGGCGGCCGGCTATCCCGCTGCCGCTGACCGGACCGCGATCGTGGCCAGCAATACGGTCATCCCCGCAACCCACTCCCTCGCTGCCCTGGGCATTCAATCCACTTATATCAAGACGCTGGAGAATGGCCTGCGTGTCGGCTTCTTTGGGCTGTTGGGGGAGGCAGCGGTGGGCTATACGCCATCGGCTCAGCCGATTACCTTCTCTGATCAGCAGGCAGCCGCCGCGGCGGCGGTGGCCGAGCTGGAGGCGGCAGGGGCGGACGTGATTGTGGCCGTCTCCCACTGCGGCGAGGATGAGGAGGAGGAACTGGCGCAGGCTGTGCCCGGGATCGATGTGATCATCGGCGGCCATACCCATGAGTTGCTGGAAGAGCCGCTAATTGTCGGCAAGACGATCATCGCTCAGGCCGGCACCCAGCTTTCGCATCTGGGTATGCTGGAGCTGAGCTATAACCGCGGCACGGACCAGGTCAGCCTGCGCAACGGCACCGCTGATCGGCCCTGCCTTCTACCTCTGGACACCAGCGTGCCCATGGATCCTGCTATCAGCGCGCAGGTTGCCCGGCTCACCCAGGACCTGAACCAGCTGGTGGAACGCATGACTGGTGGGCGCTTCAGTGACGTCAGCCAGACTGTCATCCGCACCGATTTCCCGGTCAGTGACAAACCCGAATTCTCCGAGATCACCTATGGCAACTTCATAACCGACGCGATGCGCATCATCGGTGAGCAGGTGACGGGGGAGAAGGTGGACTTCGCCTTCGAGGCCTATGGCGTGATTCGCGATGGGCTGACGCCGGGCACGTTGCCGGGGCGCGCCGGACAGGTGACGCTGTTCGATCTGGTGAACACTGTCGGCCTCGGTTCGGGGCCGGACGGAACCCCTGGCTACCCCCTGATCTCGGCCTATTTCACCGGCGAGGAAGTGCGCCGGATTATGGAGGTTTCCGTGCTGCTCAGCGAGCTGGACGGGAAGAATTACTTCTTCCAGTATTCCGGCCTTCGGCTCGAATACGATCCTGATCGGGCGATCCTCTTTACGCTGCCGATCAAGAACCTGCCCATTCCCACGACCCGCGCCGTGCTCTCGGCCGAGCGCTATACCGGGAGTGGTGTGCAGACTGAGAACGACACCGATTATGCGCCCCTCAAGCGGGGCGATGAGCAGCTCTATCACGTCATCACCGACTACTACCTGGCGGCCTACCTGCCGATGGTGGGCGAGATCCTGCCCAGCCTGGGGCTGGTGATGAAGGATAAGGACGGCAACCCGTTGCAGCCGGAGGATTGCATCGTCTACCGGGACGGGCAGGAGTTCAAGGTCTGGCAGGCGGTGCTGGAGTACGCGGCCGGTCAGCCCACTGGGGACGACGGCATTCCGGCAGTGCCGAACTACTACGCCCAGACTACCGGCCGGATTGTGAAGCTGGATACACTGCCCATCTGGCTCTGGCCGCTGGTGACTTTCCTCGTCGTGCTCTGCCTGCTGATCTTCGGCATCCGTCGCTGGCGGCGGGCGCGACGGGAGCGGACTATGCGGGTCTGAGCTGCTCAGAGGTCAGAGTGCTAAAGAAAGCACCCACTGCAACCCCAGGACCAGGAGGGGGCAGTGGGTGTTATTGCGCCAGCCCCTTTTCTGACATCTGACCCCTAACCTCCGACTTCAGTTTTGCAGGTATTGACACTGTCGACAGCGAACATCTGTCTGCAGAGAAGCATTCTGGAAGAAGGGGGAGATGGCCAGTGATCCGCTGCCTGCATCTGGCTGACCTGCACCTGGGCTGGACAGCCGATTTCCTGGGAGAGAAGGCAGAGGAATATGTGCTGCAGCGCGACGGGCTGCTGGGGCGGATCTGCGAGTTCGCTCTGCAGCCGGATCAGCAGATCGGCCTGGTGCTCATCGTCGGCGATCTGTTTGAGACCCACCGACCGGCGACAGGCCTGGTGGAATCGGTCATCGCCGACCTGGCCCGTCTGACCCGGGCAGGGATAAGTGTGGTGACCGTGCCCGGCAACCACGATGAGATCACCTATCACGACTCGGTCTATCGGCGCTATGCCGACCGCTGGCCGGGCCTGCTGGTGACTAACCCCCTCCCAGGCGAGCCGCTGCAGCTCACGGTGCAGGGGGAAGACGTGTACCTCTACAGCCTCGCCTATACGGGAGGGCTGACCCGGGTGACCGACTACCTGCAGCCCCAGCCGCGTCTGACAGCAGAGGGGATCCATGTTGGCGCCTTTCATGGGTCGCTGGACTGGGCTACCAGTGAGCGGGGGCTGCCCCTGAGCAGCGAGCTGCTGGCTGCGGCTGGCTATGACTACGTGGCCCTGGGGCACTTCCACGCGCCGCGTCAATTGCAGCGCGGCCAGACCACCCTGGCCTACGCCGGGGCAGTGGAGAGCAAGGGGTTCAGTGATCTGGGCTGCGGACAGCTGACCCTGGTCGATCTTGCCCCGGGTACGGTTCAGCTCAGTCAGGTTCGCTGTCCGGTACAGCCGTTCCGCGTCGTCAGCATTCCGGTCGATGAGGTGGACAGCCGGGAGGAGCTGGTTGCGCAGATCGCCGCGCTGGCTGACCCGGCCCTGGCGCTGCGCGTGGAACTGGAGGGTGCTGCCGAGTTTCTGCTGGAGCGGGAGCAGCTGTCTGCGCGCCTGCAGCAGGAGTTTTTCTATCTGGAAATAGTTGATGAGAGTCTATACCTGTCCGACGACCTGCTGCAGAGCTGGTCGCAGGAAGCCACCGTACGGGGGCTATATGTGCAGCGCATGCTGCGCCGCCTGCATGACGCCCAATCGGCCGAAGAGAAACAGGTGCTGCAACTGGCCTTGCGGCGCGGGATGGCAGCCTTCCTGGAAGGTGGTGCGTAGCCATGGCCGTAGTGATCTGGAAACGCCTGATCCTGCGCGGGTTCGGCCGTTATCAGGGAGAGGTCGACCTCCAGCTGAATGACATGGTCAATATCCTCAACGCGCCCAACGAGGCTGGTAAGTCCACCCTGGTGGCCGGGCTGGCCGCCGTCCTGTTTGGCCTGCCGGGCAGCAACGATCCCGACAGGTTTGGTCAGGCTCGCTATCGCAACTGGGACGGCCCGGAGAAGTTTTCTGGCGAGCTCTGGTTTGCCGCCGATGACGTGGATTATCACCTGCAGCGGGAGTTCGAGACCCATCAAGTCACATTGCGTCGCTTCTCGGGAGGGCGCTGGCGCGAGGTGAGCGGTGCCTGCGGCACTCATAATCCCGATGCGCGCCGCAAGCTGCAGGGCTATGAGGACATGCTGCACAGGCTGCTGGGCCTCAGCTCGCGGGAAGTGTTTCAGGCCACGTTCTGCCTGACGCAACCTCTGCCGGAACCGGACGAGCTGGATGCCAACGTGCAGGGGCTGCTCTCCGGCTCGGGACGCAAGACGGCCGATGTGCAGGAGCACCTGGCCAGACAGGTGAAGGCGATTACGCGCCGCTATGCTGAACCGCTGGCCCAGCGGCGCGACGGAATCAAGAATCGGGAACTGGAAGATCTGGAAGAGGAGATTGCCGCACTCAAAGCGCGGATCGAGAGCAGCCGCAGTGCAGCCGACGAGCTGCAGGCGGTGCAGGCTGAGCTGCAGGAGCTGAGCGAGAGGCATCAGGAACAGCAGCAGCTGCATGCCCAGCGCGAGCGACTGCTGGGCGCATTCAGAGATTGGCGGTTCCATCAGGAGCGCTATCAGCTGAATCTGGAACAGCAGCAGAAGCTGGAGCAGGCCCTGAGCCGCTGTCGGCAGCTGTCGGCCCAGATTGAACAGCTAGATCAGTCGCTGCTGCAGTACGCCGATCTGGATGCCGCCCCCGTGGACTGGCCTGACTTGCTGGAGCAGCTGGCCCAGCTGGAGCGCGGCCGCCAGGAGCTGCAGACGGACATTCAACAGACTGAGCAGGAGCTGGCCGAGTGCAACGCCCTGATGGAGCAGCTGCGGCAGGAGCTGATGGCTTTCCCTGCCGTCTATGCGCAGGCTTCACTTCTGGCTGATCATGCGCGTCTCCTGCAGCAGCGGCAACGCCTGGCGGAGCTGAGCAGTGCTGTGTCTGAACTGGAGGAGCGGCAGGCGGAGATTGCCGCCGCCCTGCAGCAGTTGCCCGACTTCAGCCGGCTGGGGCGGCAACCGGCGAGCAGCTTGCGCGAGTTGCGGCGGGAGCTGGGGGCAGCCGCCGCCGATTACCAGGTCTGGGTCAGGCGGCGCACTGAACTGCAGCAACAGGAGCAGGAGCTGAGCGAAAACTATTCGTTGCTGGATCAGGCCGATGCAGCCACCGTCCAGCAGCTTGCTGACTATCGGCGGCTGTGTCTGGAGCTGGAGACGGCGGAAAGGGAGGCGCGCCGCACGCACCGGCAGCTAAGGGAGAAGGAAGATGCTTACCTCCTGGCGGAGGAGATCTATCAGAAGCAGTATGGCGCTCTGGTCGGGCCGCCGGAGCCGATGCTGGAGGCGATCGATCAGCAGATAAAGCTCCTCGGCGGCCGACGCAGCCGCCAACAGCAGGCCGGAGCGCGGCGGCTGCCGTGGGCCGTGGCTGGCGGCCTGGCGCTGCTGGGTGCGATCCTCTGCTTCGTGTTCTGGGGTAGGGATAACGGAACGACAGGCGCCCTGGTCAGCTCCGGGCTGGGCATTTTCCTGACTCTGGTACTGCGCCTGATACCAGCCGGCAGCCAACCTGCCGCCGTCAGCTCTCCCGAGTTGGGCAGGGCTGCCGGGTTGTCCCTCCCCGAGCTGATCGAGATGCGCTCCGTCCTGGAGCGGTTGCGGCAGGCGCTGGCCCAGCGGCCGGCGGCGGCAGATCTGGCCCAGGCCGAGAACAGCTGGCAGCAGGCCCGCGAGGCGCTGGGGAGCTGGCAGGAGGCGACAGCCGCCTACGCCGCCGCCTACGCCGATCCGGAGCGGGCGGCGGAGAGCTGGCAGCAGGGGCGTCAGGCCTGCCAGAGGCTGCAGCAGGAGCTGGACACCCTGCAGGAGCGCCTCGGCTTCGATCCAGCTGCCGCCGACGCGCTGCCGCAGCTGGTGGCCAGGCTGGAACTGGATGAGTTCCTCGGGCTCCTGGGGCGCCAGTTAGCCGAGTTCGCCGGACTGGACGATTTCCTCGCCGCCTTTTCCGCAGTTGCGCCCCTCTGGGACGACCTGTTGGGGCAGGCAGTCACCTGGGAGGAGTTGAGTGAAGAGAAGGGCCACCTGGCCAGGCAGCTGCAGCAACTGACGAAGCCCGATCAGACGGGCGAGACGGAAGAGGCTCGGCTGGAAGCGGCGGTTGCCCGCCTCAGCAGCCAGCTGGGGGCGGAGATCAGTGCCTTGTCGGCGGCAGAGCTGCAGCAGCGCTATGATGAGTATGACGACTTGAGTGACCGGCTGAGAGTTGCCTCCACACACCAGCAGCGCGCGGCCGCATTACTGCGCCAGCGACAGGGGAGCCTGGCGCAGCTGGAACAGCAGCGAGGAGAGCTGCTGCAACCGATCGCTGCCATCTGGCAGGCAGCCGGGGCGGATCTGGCTGTGTTGCGCCAGCGGTATGCGGCTTACAGCCAGCTGAAGGATCAGCGCCGGGATGCTGAACAAGCGCGGCAGGAGGTCCTCAGCCTGCATAACAGCGATTCCCTGGCCCAGCTGGAGGTGGCCAGCCTCAAGCTGCGCAACGATGCGGCCGCCATTCATATCCGCTGGCAGGAGCTGATCGACGGCCACCCGGGGTTGCCGCCGATGAGCGCCGCGGGGAAGCCGCAGCAGGTGGAGGATCAATATCGACAGATAGCAGACGAAGTGGCCCGCCTCAGCGCCGAGCTGACCAGGCTGCGCCAGCGGGAGGCGGCTCTGACTACCCAGCAGGCCCGGCTGTTAGGGCAGGAGCCCATCAACGTCGCCCAGGCCGAGGGTCAGCTGCAGCAGCTGCTGGCGCGGCGTGACCGTCTCCAGCTGGAGGTGGAAGCGCTGGGGGTCGCTTACCGGGAGCTGGCTGAGGCTAAACGGGACTATGAGGCCACGTATCGCGAGCGCCTGGCGCAGCAGGTCAGCCAATACTTCGACCTGATCACCGGCGGACAGGGGAGAGCCGTCGAGCTGGGTGAAGATTTTCAGGTCAGCGTGCTCACGGCTGATGGCAAGCCGGTCAGTCCGGGGCAGCTCAGTCAGGGCGCCCGCGACCAGCTCTACCTCAGCCTGCGTCTCGGCATCGCCGACCTGCTGGCTGAAGACGCCAGCCTGCCCTTCCTGCTGGACGACCCCTTTGTCAACTGCGATGCGGAGCGGCTGGAGCGCATCAGGCAGGCTCTGGCCAGCACCGGCCAGCAGCGGCAGATCTGGCTGCTCACCCACGAGCGGCGCCTGGCGGACTGGGGCACACCTGTCCAGTTGAGCGTGACCGAGTAAACATTCAATGGGGCTGTCGTAATAACACCCACTCTATCCCTCATGGGTAGCAGTGGGTGCCTTATTCTGGTGAGAAGGCAGGGCATCACCCATATCCTCGTCCATCGTTTCCTCCAGGCCGACGGTCATCGCCTCCATCTCGCGCACCGACATGCCGCCATAGGTGAGGAACCCCTCGTAGAGCGTGACCGTCTCGCGCATCCTCTCACAGAGGCGTCTCTCGCGCAGGCAGATGCCGCCGCCCCGCGCGCAGCCCAGTTTACGGTTGTTGCCGGCGGCACTGATCGCCTACAGCTGGCTCTCCATCGGCGGCAGCGTGAGTTTCTGCACAATACGCACCTTCGGGAAGTGCATTTCTCGGAGCGTTGCGCCCTGGCAAGGAAATGCTAAAGTGAAGACGAAGATACTGAGGTAGTGACTGCAGCATGTGAATAGAACAGCATGAATTGGAGGACGAAGCAATGAAGAGAGTTCTGGTTGCGGCCATGCATCACGAATCCAACTCCTTTAACCCGATCACGGCAGGCGAAAACGACTTCCGGGTCATCTACGGAGACGACATCTTTAACAACCTGCGCGCCAACGACTCTGTATCAGGCGTGATCAAGACCTTGCAGGCAGCCGGCTACGAGGTGATTCCCACCGTTTCGGCGCGAGCCGTGCCCAACGGTGAGGTCGATTACGATTTCTATCACCGGATCAGGGACGAGATCGTCCAGCGGGCGAAGGCGGCCCAGGCCGAGGCTCCCATCGACGCGATCACCCTCTCGTTGCATGGCTCGATGCGGGTACGAAATCATGGGGAAGCCGAGGGTTACCTGCTGGAAGAACTGCGCAGCATCTTTCCCGACATCCCCATCTTTTCATCCCTGGACATGCACACGACGATGACTCAGCGGATGCACGACAACTGTGACGGCTTTGTCGGCTACAAATGTGCGCCCCACACCGACGCCTACGAGACTGGCGAGCACGCGGCCCGGATGACCATCGCTGCCCTGGAGGACGGGGCAGTAGCGCAGTCGGCCTGGGTGAGAGTGCCGATCCTCATTGCGGGGGAACAGTCTGAGACATCGGTGGAGCCGATGGTGGAGCTGATCGGCGCGCTTCACGCCACTGAACAGAAGGAGGGAATCATGGCTGCCTCCTACCTGATGGGGTTCCCCTGGTCAGACAACGAGGATAGCGCCGTCGCGGTCTACGTTGTGGCTGATGGAGACCGCCAGCTGGCTGAAAGGGAAGCGATTCGACTGGCTGAGCTGATCTGGTCGAAGAAGGATGAGTTCAAGTTCCACACCGAGACTTACCACGAACAGGAGGCGCTGGACGTGGCCTTTGCCGCCGTCAGGGAAGGGAAACTGCCTATCTACCTCTCCGACTCAGGCGATAACCCCACGGCCGGCTCAACTTCCGACTGCACCGGCTTCCTGAGGATGATCATGTCCGACCCGAGAACCCAGTCGCTGCGCCAGCCGGTCATCTACGGTGGCATCTATGACCCAGTCGCCACCCGCCAGTGCGAGGGAAAAGTGGGCGAGGAGATCACGCTGACGTTTGGCGCCAGGTTCGATACGGTAACTTCGTCGCCTATCACCGCCACCGGGACGGTCAAGGCCTACCTCAAGGACTGGGCTGGGGGCATGGTCAAGAGCGATCTGGCGCTCTTCCACACCTGCGGCGTTGACCTGGTGCTGGCCGAGGAGCACGTCGGCTATACGTCGCCACAGATGTTCCTCGACCTGGGGGTGGATCCGCGCGAAGCGGAGATCGTCGTCTGCAAGCTGGGCTATCTGACCCAGCCGCACCGCGCGGTGGCGCAGCGCAGCATCATGGTCCTGACCAAAGGCAGCACCAACGAGGATCTGAAAACCCTCAACTACCAGCAGGTCAGGCGGCCGATCTTCCCGCTGGATGATGGTTTTGCCTATATTGCCCGGGAAAACCTGCTGCCGAAGCGGAGCTGAGCCAGAACTCGCGCAGCCCTGCAGACAAGCGTCGATTCCAGCGGGTTGCACGTGGCCTGGGCGGAGGTGATCTGGAAGTGCCCGAAACAACGCTGACGATTGTCCCCCTGAGTCCGGAGCTGCTGGCGGACGTCAATCGCTCCAACCAGCCTTTTACCGTTTTTGGCCGACTGGTCCCGACTTTCGACGGTAGCAGCTGGTCGTGGACTGAGGAGTTCT
The DNA here is from genome assembly GCA_050949085.1 of Bacillota bacterium. GTDB lineage: Bacteria > Bacillota > UBA994 > UBA5500 > UBA5500 > JBMNFB01. The sequence goes on along the minus strand of JBMNFB010000001.1, from coordinate 1,285,615 downwards.
TTGCGGAACCGTATCAGAAGCAATATCCTGCGGAAACGCTGGATTATGGCCAGTATATCGATAATCCGGATAAGGCGATGTTCCTGGCTTATCGGAACCATACGTGTGTCGGCCAGATCCGGCTGAGCCGAAACTGGAACGGGTTTTGCCTGGTGGAGGATATCGCCGTGGGCAGGGATTATCGCGCGCAGGGCGTGGGTAGCCGGTTGCTGGAGATTGGCTCCCAGTGGGCGCGGGCGGGCGGCATGGGCGGCCTGATGCTGGAGACGCAGGACATCAACCTGGCAGCCTGCCGCTTCTACCAACACCACGGCTTCCTGCTGGGTGGGGTGGATAAGCTGCTCTACCACCTGGGCAGCAGTCGCGGCGAGGTGGCCCTGTTCTGGTATAAGACCTGGTAAAAGACAGGGCCTGCTGCTGCAGGCGGCGCTAGCTGATCGGGAACACCAGGTGACATAGAGATGATGATAGGAGGGGCTGTCGCATCGCGTCAGCCCCTCCACTCTGTCCCTCCCATCTGCCGCTGAACAGACCCTGATTACTTCACGGCCAGCTGGCGCACGGCGTTGATCGCCTGCTCCACGTCTTCCACCGTGGTGGCGTAGCCGACGCTGAAGCGGACCGTGCCCTGGGGGAAGGTGCCGATGGCCTTGTGGGCCAGCGGCGCGCAGTGCAGCCCGGGCCGGGTGAGGATGCCATACTCCTGCTCCAGCTGGAAGGCCAGTTCGGCGCCGTCCCATCCCTCCAGATTGACAGAAACCACACCGACGCTGGCTTCACCGCCCGGCCCATACAGCGTCAGCCCAGGGATCTGGCGGAAGCCCGCCCGCAGTTGCTCAGTCAGTTGCAGCTCGTGGGCGCGGATCTTCTCCAGGCCGATGTCCTGGATGTACTCAATACCCGCGCCCAGCCCAGCGATGCCAGGAGTATTGGGCGTGCCTGCCTCCAGCCGATCTGGCATGAACTCGGGCTGCAGCACCTCGTCCGAGATGCTGCCGGTGCCGCCTTCCCGCCAGAAGCCAAGCTCAACGTCGTCACGCACGTAGAGGAAACCGGTGCCCTGCGGTCCCAGCAGGCCCTTATGGCCGGCGCCGGCAACACAGGCTGCGTTCCAGTGCAGCACATCGATGGGGAGGATGCCTGCCGTTTGCGACACATCTACCAGCAGCCTGACCTGGAGCTGTCGGCAAATAGCGCCTATCGCTGCCACGTCCAGAATGGCACCAGTGACATTGGAGGCGTGATTGACGGCAACCAGGCCCGTCTCGGGGCGCATCGCCGCTGCAAACTGTTCTGGATCGATGGAGTGCCCATCAGCAAGAGGGAGGACGGTGAGCTGGATCTGGCCGCGCCTCTCCAGAGCGTAGAGGGGGCGCAGTATTGAGTTGTGCTCAAGACAGGTGGTGATCACATGCATGCCAGGACGAACCAGGCCCTTGATGGCCATATTCAGAGCGTCGGTAGCATTGAGCGTAAAGACCACCTGAGCCGCGCTCCTCGCCCCAAGAAAGGAGCTGAGTAGCCAGCGAGTCTGATGGATGGAGCGCGCCGCATCCAGCGACATCCTATGTCCGGAACGTCCCGGATTTCCGGCGGCATCGAGGGATTTCATCACTGCTTCCTTGACGGCGTCCGGCTTCGGCCAGGACGTCGCCGCGCTATCCAGGTAGATCATGTCAGATATCAGGCTCCTTCCAGCAGGTCCGCCAGGACTTGAGATGCCTGGTTTGATGTAGGTGTTGCGTTGCGCTTACCTCGGTCCATAGTATTCTTCATGCTCGACTGCATTCTCCTGCAGCACCTGCAGGACAGACTGCAGATCGTCAGTCTCCACAGCGACGCAAACCCCGCAGGACGAGCTGAATTCACGGGGAACGGGTCGCAGACGGCAGGAGAATCCCGCCGTCTGCAATACTCTTTCCGCTGCCAACGCCCAGTAGGTGGAGTGGAAAGTGATGATATAGCCAGTCTGTGCTTTCATGCTAGAGCCTGACTCGGATTTGCCACTCACCAGGGCTTATCTCGGCAACCTCTGGTGTCTTCCTGGCGTTGTTCTGGATGAAACGGCAGACGTTATCGCGAGCGACGCTGACGTCCACCAATACCGTCAGTTCGCCGCCGACCATCGCGTCGAGGGCGCGCTTGGTCATCACCACCGGTTCGGGACAAGACCGCCCTCTGGCATCAACGACAACGCCCTGCTCTTGCTTCTTGCTCATCAGGCACTAACCCCCTTATCCTTGCTCGCTTGCGCCGGGCGCACCACCCGGAGCGTCTCTTTCGCAGTCCAGCCGACCAGGAGCATGATCACCAGGATGATCCAGCCGGCAATCTGGCCGTTCTCAGGAACGCCGGCTCCACTGGCTGCCAGACCGAAGTTATGGGCAATGGCGGCACCTGTCAACAATCCCATCACCGTGGTCATGGCGTCCACATCGCCTTCGCCAGCCATGATCAGCTGCCGCAGCGGACAGCCGCCGAGGAGCGTCGCTCCCAGCCCAACCACGGCCAGCCCGAGGAAGTTGTAGAGGTGGTTGTTGTGCGCCACCGGCTGGTCAACGAAGCCGAGGTGGAAGTCGCCGACGATCAGGTTGCCGATCAGGGCGATCACGAAGATCGCCAGAAAACCGGAGATCAGATGCGTGTCCTTAAACAATACCACATCGCGGACGCCTCCCACCATGCAGAGGCGGGTGCGCTGCCCCAGGAAACCCACCAGTAGACCAGCTCCCAGCGCCAGCAGCCTGGGGGCGAACTGAGAAGCCGGGCCGCTTTCACTCTGAAAGATGAAGCTGGGGCCGACAAAAGCCAGGATGACCAGACCGATGGCGAAGAGGGGAGCCACCAGACCCGCTGCTTTGCTCTGGGGGTAACTGCGCCCCAGGGTGAACCCTTGCCGCAGGAAGTAGACGCCAACCAGAATGCCGACGATGAAACCGGCCAGCCCCACCAGCGCGTTCAGGTCACCGCCGGCCAGGCGCAGCACCATGCGCAGGGGGCAACCCAGGAAGAGCAGCGCGCCGATGCTGACCATCCCGCCCAGGAAGAAACGCAGCACTGGGCTGGAGCCGCCCCGCGGACGGAACTCCTTAAAGGCCAGCGCCGCCAGAAAAGCGCCGAGAATGAAGCCAGGGATCTCCTGCCGAATCGTCTGCACCACTGCCGCCCGGTGCAGACCCAGGGCACCGCTGATATCGCGAATGAAACAGACGACGCAGACTCCCATATTCTTGGGGTTACCCCAGAGGACTAGGAGGATAGCCAGCAGCCCCACCACCGCACCAGCGATGATCATTTTCCTTCGTTCCATATGTAGTTTCCTGCCTCCTGTTTGTATGTAATTCATGCGGACAGCTGTGCGCACGTGATTTGGGTATCATACCAGGGTCATTATATGCCATGCTTATTTTAATAACAACCCTGCCTTATATGAGACTATTTAATGCCCGCGCCCTGAAGGTTAATCGGCATTTATGACGACTTGTCCGGCATAGCAGTTAAAGAAGGAATCGTCCCCAGTCTCAAGAATTCATCAGGTAAGTCGCAGAAAAGGAGTGGAAGCAATGCAAGTCAGGGTTATCAATCAGGCTGTGCAGGACGTCAGGGCCGATGTCCTGATCGTCAACCTCTTCAGTGGTGTGACCGAGCCCGGCGGGGCGACCGGAGCCGTGGACCAGGCGACCGGCGGTCTGCTGCGGCGGCTCATCGAGCAGGGCGAATTGACCGGCAAGCTCAATGAGACGCTGGTGCTCTATCCGGATGGACTGAATGTGCGCAAGCTGGTCGTCGTCGGTCTGGGCGAAGCCGAGAAGTTCACCGCTGAGCGGGTGCGGCAGGTGGCAGCCACCGCGCTCAAGGCAGCCAGGCGTGGCAAGGTGGAAACTGTGGCCACCATCGTGCACGGCGCTGGCAGTGGCGGACTCTGTCCAGTGGTAGCAGCGCAGGTTGTGGTCGAAGGCTCGCTGCTGGCTGTCTATCGCCACGAGGCGCTGAAGAGCAAGAAGAGCGAGGAGAAGCTGCGCGAACTGCTGCTGGTGGAGCAGGATGCGGCCAAGATCGAGGCTATCGAGAAGGGCGTGCGGAAGGGCACGATCATGGCTGAGGCCACCAACCTGGCGCGCGATCTGGTCAATACTCCGGCCAACTACATGACGCCGACCCACATGGCGGAAGCGGCGCAGAAGCTGGCGGCGGAAACCGGCCTCACGTGCGAGATTCTGGAGCGGGAGGACATGGAACGCTTAGGCATGGGTTGCCTCCTGGGCGTGGCTCAGGGCAGCCAGCAGCCGCCGAAGATGATTGTCCTGCGGCATGAGGGCAATCCTGGCGGCAAGTGGCTGGGGCTGGTCGGTAAGGGAATTACGTTCGACAGCGGCGGCATCTCCCTCAAGCCGGGTGCTGGCATGGATCGCATGAAGGGTGACATGGCCGGCGCGGCTGCAGTCATGGGTGCAATGCACGCCATCGGCCACCTGAAACCGCGGGCCAACGTGCTGGCGGTAATGGCCTGTACGGAAAACCTGCCGTCGGGTGTAGCGCTGAAGCCAGGCGATGTGATCCGCGCCATGACCGGGAAAACGGTGGAGATCATGAGCACCGACGCCGAAGGGCGCCTTGTGCTGGCCGATGCTGTGGCCTATGCCGAGCACCTGGGAGCGGAGCAGATCGTCGATATCGCCACGCTGACCGGAGCCGTCGGCCGCGCCCTGGGCAACATCCAGGCGGGTATCGTCTCGGACTCCGATTGCCTGGTGGCCGAAGTGCAGGCTGCTGCGGCCCTGACCGGCGAGCGCTACTGGCGCTTCCCGCACGACGAGGAATACAGGGAAGGGTACAAGAGTCCCGTGGCGGATATCCGCAACGGGGGCGGCGGTGCTGGCACCATCGTCGGCGGCCTGATCATCCGCGAGTTCATCAAGGATGCTGCCTGGGTGCACCTCGATGTGGCGGCCATGACGATGACCGACACCGAGCGGGGTTACCAGGTGAAGGGAGCCACCGGCTTCGGCACGCGCACGCTGGTTGAGCTGGCGCTGCGGATGGAGGCTAAGTAGTCAGCAATCAGGTGATAGATGCGAGAAGGGCCTGTTACCGAGCGCACTGGAGGCGTTCGGCGGCAGGCCCTTTTCTGGACTGTCAGCGGCACCGCTACCAGCGCAATGCCTTCTGGGCATCGCGCAGAACAGGCGACCCTGGCGGCAGGGCACCCATGATCCGCGGCAGGTCGCGCTGGTTCTCGCCCACGTCCAGAATGGCTATCGTTCCGCGGTCGGTCGCCTTGCGGATCAGCCGCCCGCAGCCCTGCCGCAGCTTGAGCAGCATCGCCGGCAGATCCACCGCCTGAAACGGATCTAGCCCGGCTGCTGCGGCGAGGCGGCGCTTGGCCTCCACCAGCGGGTCTCGCCAGGGATAAGGCAGCGACCAGATAATCAGCAGGGTCAGGGCATCTCCGGGGATGTCCACGCCCTCCCAGAAGTCAGCGCCGGAGAGCACAGCGCTTTCCTCGGAGCGGAAGCGCTCCAGCAGCCAGCTGCGCTCGCCTTCACCTTCCCAGTAGAGGGGGAAGTCCAGATCCTGGTCACGCGCGAATTCTCGCCAGCGGCGCAGCTCCGGCAGCGAGTTGAAGAGCACCAGAGCGCGTCCCCCGTTTTCCTGCAGCAGTTCGAGGCAGCGCTCGGCGCGGGCGGTGAACTCGCTCAGCTCCTCTGCCGGCAGATAGATTTTCACCTGGCGGGCCAGATCGAAGGATGTGGTCACCTGCGAGTGCAGCGCGCCCGGCAGCCCCACCAGCCGGTGCATACTGGCGAAGGCGTCACCAGCCTGCAGCGTCGCCGACGTGAAGACCAGAGGCAGCCGCTCGCTCCCCAGCTCCGCACCCAGCAGCTGACTGAAGCTAAGGGGCAGCACCCAGAGGATGGACTGGGCCGGCTCCCACCAGACGACCGCCTGCCGCTCCTCGTCGCAGAGCAGGCGCAGCCCGCCAATCAGCCGGTCGAAACGCTTGACATAATCGTGCAGATCCCAGACGGTATTGCCATCCTCAGCCACTCCACTGTCGATGGTGATCTGGTCAGAGACCTCCTCCAGCCAGTCAGCCAGCTGTCGCCCGCTGTGCTTCATCCTGTCACTGACCGCCACAAACCAGCGGGCTGATTCGGGATCGGGCTGAACGCATTCCGCCACCTCGGCAAAGAACTGCTGGGTCAACTCCGCGACCTTCTCCAGGCTGAGGGTCACCTGCAGGCGCAGGCCGCCGACGAATTCCAGCCTGCGCTGCACATCGGTCACTGTCTGGGCGCGCAGCGGATGCCCCAGGTGGCGCAGGGCTGGTGCTTCGACGAGGTGACCTTCGTCGAAGATGACACCGCTATGATCGGGCAGATAGGGCGTGAGCTTTTCAGCCAGGCGCTCGCGCCGCCCCCAGAGGTGCTGGAAGTAGATGTCGTGGCTGGTGACGATGAAGTCCTGCGCTCCCCAGAAATGGCGGCGCATCTCTGCCACGTGGCAATAACCCCGGTGCCGGCAGCGGTCACAGAAGAGGGTTTCGTTCCAGGCCACCTGCTCCCAGAGCTCGTCGCTGATCTCGGGGATTTCTGCCCGGTCGCCCAGCTGCGTCGTCTCGCCCCACCTGAGCAGGAGCCGCTCAGCCCTCGGCTTGCGGCCCAGTGTGTTCAGGCGCTGCAGGCGCACGCGGCAGAGGTGGTTGTGGGGGTCCTTGGCCAGGCGCGCATCGATGCCCAGTCCCAGCAGGCGGGAGAGGGTGGCGATATCGCCCTGCGGGCCCACCAGCTGCTGCTGCAGCGTCGCTGAGGCACTGGAAATGATCAGCGGCTTGCCCTGCATGCGGGCGTAGCAAAGCCCGGGCAGCAGGTAGGCAAATGTTTTCCCTGTCCCGGAACCGGCCTCTGCAAAGATGGCGCGACGCTGGCAGAGCGCCTGGGCAATGCGAAAAGCAGAGTAGATCTGCTCTTCCCGCACCTCAAAGCCGTGTTGCGGCAGCCGCTCATAGAAGACGTCGGCCAGCCAGGCGCTGAGTTTCCGCGCGAAGTCCTCCTGCGTCGTATAGCGAAAGGGAACCTTCAACCAGCTGAGCATGCCCATGGAGTGACCACCTCCGCAAAAAATAGGCTTGACAGGCGTGCCTCTCGGGTGATAAAATACATGTGGAAAATAGGGGTAGTGTACCCTTAAACAGGAAAAGGGCGCCATTCCCATGCTAACAGGTTTTTGCTTCCCCGTCAACCATCAGGGGCGTGCTGCAGGCTCTGCAGCACGCCCCTTGTAGTTCTTCTGGTTGTGATTGCTGGGTGGCAAGAGAAGGGATCGAGTCGCGCCAGGAGGCTACGGGAGCCTCACTCTGGGGAGTCGCCGGGCTCTGCTGCAGTCGGCTCCACATGCACCGCCGCCTCCACCAGCATCGGGAAGCGGTGCAGCAGATGGTCCTCCACCGCATGGGCCAGAGCATGCCCCTCTTCCAGGCTCAGCGGCTGCATCACCTGCACGTGCACATCCAGATACACCTGATCGGTACGACCGCGCGAACGAATCTGATGGCAGCTGGCTACCCCGGGTACCTCGAGGATAGCCTCCGTCACCTCTGCCGGATCCAGGATGGCCGAGTCGGTCAGCACTCGGAAGCCGCCGGCGATGATCTCCCAGCCGACCTTGATGATTAGTACGCCGATGATCAGGGAAGCCACCAGATCCATGACAAGGTAACCGAGGCGCACGGCGACCAGACTGGCGACGACGGTGGCCGAGACATAAAGATCGGTCCGGGTATGCGCCGCGTCCGCTTTCAGCAGCTCGCTGTTCAATCGTTCGCCCTGGCGGCGCTCATAGCGCGTGACCAGCCAGTTGACCAGCATTGTCCCGAGCATCACGAGAAACTGGAGCGATTCTACTGTCGGCGGCAGCGGGTTGCGCCAGCGGTTCCAGACACCCCGGAAAACGCTGCCGGCCACCAGCCAGAGCAGCAGGCCGATGCCGAGCGAGGCCAGCGTCTCGAACTTGCCGTGGCCATAGGGATGATCCTCGTCCACCGGCCGGGCGGCCGCACTGATGCCGATCAGCCCCACGATATTGCTAGTGCCGTCGGAGAGCGAGTGGAAGCCATCGGCGACGATGGCAGCCGAATTGGCCAGTCTGCCTACTACCAGTTTGGCGAGACTGACCAGCAGGTTGAGCCCCAGCACCAGCCAGAGAACTTTCTTTATTTCTCGGTAGCGTTCGCTCAGGCGTCTCACTTCTCCCATGATTGCACGCTCCCCTCCATCTGTCTTTATTCGCTAGTGCGCCCCAGAATGTGCCTATCCTAGTTTTCTAACTCGCCTCCAGTATCAATTCTAGCAATATTATTCCGATACGGCTATAAAATGGGATCAGTTCTCATTCTCAGCCCGGCACTGCCGGGGCCAAAGAGGAGAGGGGCATCTGATGTCGAATACTACCTCTGCATATGCAGTTCAATTTTCAATCACTGATAGGAAATGGGGGATGAGGAAGTGCAATACCGCAAGTTTGGCAAGAAAGGTTTTGAGGTCTCAGCCCTGGGCTTCGGGGCGATGCGCCTTCCCTTCGTTGACGGCGACAGCAAGAACATAGATGAGCCCAAGGCGCTGGAGATGATCCGCTACGCCATCGACAATGGGGTCAACTATGTCGACACCGCCTACAACTATCACGGCGGCAACAGTGAACTTTTTGTCGCCAGGGCTTTGAAGGACGGGTACCGAGAAAAGGTCTATCTGGCCACCAAGTTGCCCACCTGGCTGGTGGAGGAGCATGCCGACTTTGACCGGCTCCTGAATGAACAGCTGGAAAAACTGGAGACCGACCATATCGACTGCTACCTGCTGCATGCCCTGGAGAAGAACCGCTGGAAGAAGCTGGTCGAGTGCGACGTGTTTAGCTTCATGCGGCGGGCGCTGGCTGATGGCCGGGTGCGTAACATGGGTTTCTCGTTCCACGATGATCTGGAGACGTTCAAGGAGATCGTCGACGCCTTTGAATGGGATTTCTGCCAGATCCAGTTCAACTACATGGATGAGGAATACCAGGCAGGTCTGGAAGGCCTGCGCTATGCGGCCAATAAGGGGCTGGCAGTGGTGATCATGGAGCCGTTGCGCGGCGGGCGCCTGACCAACAATGTGCCGCCCGAAGTCCAGGCCTTTTGGGATGAAGCTCCGATCAGACGCACGCCGGCCCAGTGGGCGCTGCGCTATGTCTGGAATTACCCTGAGGTGACGGTGGTGCTCAGCGGCATGAGTACCATGGAGCATGTCGTGGAGAACGTGGAAACTGCCGGGGAAGCAGTCGCCAACTCGTTGACAGCCGAAGAGCTGGCGCTGATCTATCAGGCGAAGGAGTTCTACCTGAACCGGACCAGGGTCAACTGCACCGGCTGCAACTACTGCATGCCCTGCCCGGCGGGGGTAACCATCCCCAACCTGTTCACCATGTATAATGAGGCCTCCATCTACAACCTGAACCCGGAGAACGTCTCGCGCAACTACCAGCGGATGATGGAGAGCGGGCGGGATGCCTCGGTCTGCGTCGAGTGCGGTCAGTGTGAAGAGGCCTGTCCGCAGAACATCGAGATTCGCAGGCATCTGAAGGAGCTGCATCAGATCTACGCACCCAAATAACAGGAGTGAGCGGAGACTCCTGCCTGGCAGGAATCTCCTTCCCACGTCTGCTGCCCAGCGGAGCGCGCCCGGCCTAGACTGACCGCCAGTAGGTCACCACCGAACCCCGGGCCTGACCGCGCCGCATGCCGCAACTTCGCGCCAGAGCCATTGACGCCAGGTTGTTGCGCCTGATGCGGACATAGACCTGCTTGCCGCCAACCGAGCGAATCATGGCCAGCGACCGGCGCACCGCTGTTTTGGCATGGCCGCGTCGCCGATACTGGGGGAGAACCGACAGGTGAGTGAGTTCATAGGTCCGCCTGCCTCTCGCCTCCAGGCCGAGCCAGCCGACTACCTTTCTGTCGGAGACGATGACGTAGTGCGGGCGGCAGAGGACGCGCTGCGCCGAGATGCGCAGCCGATTGTAGCGGTTGACCCCGGCGGCTACCCAGGCAGCCAGCCGCGGGTTGCGTATTCGAGAAAACCCCATCCTTTCCCACCTCCACAGGATTTGCTCACATACAATCTATCAACAGGGCGGGCGGAATGTGATGGATAGTCATATATACCCGAAGATATATTGCCTGTGGGCCCCAGGCACCGCTGATGGTTGCCCTGCCGAATTTAGTGCAACCTATGCGGGAAAGGGGGGCTCAGCATGACAGATTACATGAATGAGGAGCAGTATCGCAAAGCGTGCCGCTATCGCATGCAGGAGACTATCGAGAACCTGATGGCCGCCTGGCAGGTGGCTGATGAGGAAATCACGCCCGACTTGCTGGCCACCAGCGAGCATTGGCTGGAGCGGATGGTCGAAGAGCTGAGGTATTTTCGCCAGAAACTCGAGACTGCATCTGACGGTCCGCCCCAGCCGGGCTTTATTCCAGAGAAAGCAGACTTGCGGTCGCCGGATCAGAGGAGTTAACCTGAGCTGACTGCAACATATCGAGTCTTTAGTGAGGTGTGAACGATGGCAGAGAACAGGCTGAATGTAACCTCGGAAGTTGGCATATTGCGCAAGGTTCTGGTGCACCGCCCTGGCCCGGAGCTGCAGAACCTCGTGCCGCGCTATCTGGAGGACCTGCTCTTTGATGAGATTCCCTGGCTGGAGCGAGCGCAGGAAGAACATGACGGATTCGTGCAACTGATGCGCCATGAAGGGGTGGAGGTCTATTACCTGGAGGATCTGGTCACCGAGCTGGTGGAGGATGAGCGGCTGCGCCAGGAACTGGTGCAGCAGCAGCTGAAGTTCTCCCCCCTGGCCGGAAACTCGGAGCAGCTCCGGGTGATGCAGGAATATCTTAACTCTCTACCACCTCGCGAGATGGTGGACACCCTGATCGCCGGCGTGCGGAAGGCGGCGATCAGCCACCTTAAGAACCGGGTTACTCTCGGCGATCTGATCAAGGATAGCTTTCCTTTTGCCCTGGGGCCGCTGCCCAGCTTCTACTTCACCCGCGATCACGGCACGATGATCGGCGAGAAGCTGATGATCAGCATGATGTTCAACTTCGCGCGGCGGCGAGAGACTGTTTTCCTGCGTTTTGTGGAGCGGCATCATCCGCTGTTCCAGAGTGTTTCGCCCGTCTTTGAGGAGGAGCTGCCGGTGGGACTGGAAGGCGGCGACGTGTTGGTCCTCAGTCCCGACACTCTGGCGATCGGACTGAGCCAGCGCACCAGCGAGGCAGCCATTGAAGCAGCAGCGGACTGGCTGTTGGCAGAGACACAGCTGGTGGACCGGATCCTGGTCATCTCCATCCCGCCCAAGCGGGCGTATATGCATCTGGATACCGTATTCACCATGGTCGACCGCGATCAGTTTCTCATCTATCCTGGCATCGAGGATAGTATCGAAGTTTATCGGCTGGAGCGTGATGGCAACGGCAGGGTGACGGCCAGCAGTGAACCGGATCTCGTTTCGGCTCTGAAGAGTGCCCTGCGGCTGCCGGCGGTGAACCTGATCCGCTCCGGCGGCGACGATCCGATAACGGCGGCGCGGGAACAGTGGTGCGATAGCACAAATACGGTAGCCCTGGCACCGGGCAAGGTGATCACCTATAATCGAACCCAGGTGACCAACCGGGTGTTGCGGAAAGCCGGCATCGAGGTCCTGGAGATAGAAGGGTCGGAACTGGTGCGTGGCCGGGGCGGCCCCCATTGCATGACTCTGCCCCTCCTGCGTGAGGATTAGTGCTATAATTGGCAGAAGAATACCGGCTGGAGGGGAGCAAACCAGATGAACGAGCAGACCAGCCTGCGGCTAGGCGCCTTTCTTTCCATATCCAGGGGCGTGGACAAGGCGGTAACGATGGCGCTGGAGATCGGCGCCAATACGTTTCAGTTCTTCACCCGCAACCCGCGGGGCGGCGCTGCCCGCAAGATCGGCCAGCCCGAGATCGAGCGCTGGCTCAAGCTGCGGCAGCAGGAGGACATCTGGCATATCTGTGGCCACCTGCCCTATACGATAAATATGGCCAGCCCGCAGGAGCGGCTGCAGGAGTTTGCCGAGATGGTCATCGCCGACGATCTGCGCCGCATGTCCGAGTTGGAGGCTGAGTACCTGGTGGTTCATCCGGGCAGCGCAGCCGATGATCGGACTGGGGGCGTGCAGCGCATCGTACGCCTGCTGGACGGCATCCTCAGCGACTATGACGGAACCGTCCAGCTGCTGCTGGAGGCGATGGCGCTGCAAACCAACGAGATTGGCAGCATCGAGGATCTCGGTCAGATCTGGCGCGAACTGGGTTCACCACCCCAGGTTGGCGTCTGTCTCGATTCCTGCCATCTGTTTGCGGCCGGTTACGACTTTACCCGGCGGGATGAGGTTGAGCGCCTGCTCAGCGATCTGGATCGCCATATCGGCCTGGCGCAGGTGAAGCTGCTCCATCTTAACGACAGCAAGTTTCCTGCCGGTAGCCGGCGCGACCGTCATGCCAATATTGGTGAAGGCGAAATCGGACGCGAGGGTCTGGCCAATCTGCTTCTGCACCCGTTTATTCGCACCCTTCCCTGGCATCTGGAAACGCCGGTGGATAAGTATCAGGATTATGCCAAAGACATCGCGACAGTGAAAGAGATTGTGGGAGAGAGGTAGGCGCCGTTTTGCGGCGACGAGACAGGCGTGCTGCCAGCCTTGTTCACACAGCGTCTTGCGGCACGGGAGGGATGTTTTATGGATACCCTGATTTTCTCGGCCTCCATCGGGGCCGGACACGACCAGGTGGCCAAAGCCCTGCAGGAGGAGATTCTGCGCCGCTACCCAGCGGCGCGGGTGGCCGTGGTCGATACCATCAGCTACATCAATCCGGTTCTCAGCAAAGTGGTTCTGGAGAGTTACCTGGGAATCGTCCGCTATACGCCACGGGTCTGGGCGAAGCTCTATGAGACTACGGAGGGCGATGCCGGCCCCGAGCTCGGCGGACTGCCCCTGCGTCTGCTCTCGCGCACCCTGAACAATCTGATCAGCGATTTTTCCCCGCAGCAGATCATCTGCACTCACCCGTTCAGCGCAGGGCTGATGGCCGGCCTCAAGCGGCAACAGAAAATCCAGCAGCCACTGACCACCGTGATTACCGATTTTGCCGTGCACTCCTACTGGGTACATAATGGCATTGATCACTACTGTATCGCTCACCAGGATCTGGCGTTCCTTCTGGAGGAACTGCAGGTGCCGCCCAGCCGGATCGTTCCTACCGGCATCCCGGTGGGGCTGGAGTTTAGTCAGGTCATCGACCGCCAGACGGCGCTCAATGAGCTGGGGCTGGACGATCTGCCGACGGTGCTGGTCATGGGCGGGTCGTTAGGGCTGGGAAACATCCGCCAGATCGTGGAGCAGCTGGACCAGGCCGTTTCGGGCATTCAGATCCTCGTGGTTACCGGTCGCAACGAGCCCTTGCGTATCGCCCTGCAGGGCTTGCGTTGGCGTAACAGCCAACGGATCTATGGGTATGTCGACTGTGTCCCGGATCTGATGGCGGTCTCTCATCTCGTCCTGACCAAGGCGGGAGGGGTGACGACGGCGGAAGCGCTCAGCCAGCACAAGCCGCTGGTGATTATCGCTTCTCTGCCCGGGCAGGAGCATCGCAACGCCGACTTTCTTACCGAACACGGGGCGGCGATTCGCCTCAAGGAGGACAAGTATGTCGGCCAGCGGCTCGGGCAGCTGCTGGCGGACAGGGACCGTCTGGACAGCCTGGCGCGGATGGCGGCCAAGCTGGCGCGGCGCGGGGCAGCCGCAGCCGTGATCGATCTGGTGGAGAGCGGGCGCAACTGAATATCGGGCTTCAGGCCTGTGGGATTAGCCACCCTCCAATTCGGAGACAATAGGAACCTGATGGGGGTGGCTTTTGTGATTGCGGATCTCAGGGATGTCTATCGGCTGGCCGGAGAGGAGCTGCAGGCGGTGGAGCGGGAGATGCAGGCCGCGCTGACGACTCTCGAGCCCCGGCTGGCAGCGGCGGTGGAGTATTTTTTCAGTTCCAGCGGCAAGCGGATGCGGCCATTGATGACGATTCTCTCTGCTCGTCTGGGGCAGGCCAGGCAAGAGCCGCTGGTGAAGGCTGCCGCCGCCCTGGAGCTCATCCATCTCGGCTCGCTGGTGCATGATGATGTGGTCGACGAGGCGACGACCCGGCGCGGTCAGCCCTCGGTCAACGCTCGTTTCGATAACCAGACAGCCGTGCTGCTGGGCGATTTTTTCTTTGCCCGGGCGTTGACGCTGGCCCGTGAAGCAGGGAGCGACGCGGTGCAGGCTGTGGCTGAGATCATCAGCCACCTGGTAGAGGGTGAGCTGGAGCAGCAGAGCCGATCGTTTGACGTCTCGCTGACTGAAGCCGATTACTGGAGCCGTATTGAGCGCAAGACTGCCTGGTTTCTGGCGGAGAGCTGTCGCCTGGGCTGTATCTACGGCGTCGACAATCCGCTGCAGCCGGACGAGCTGCACTCTTTTGGCCGGCATCTGGGCCTGGCTTACCAGGTAAAAGACGATCTGCTGGACTTTGTCGGTCTCGAGGAGCAGGTGGGAAAGCCGACGCGGCGCGATCTGCAGGACGGCGTGATCACCCTGCCGGTCATCCATGTTCTTCAGCACCACCCGCGGCGCGAGGAGATCGCCGGCTGGATCACCACCAGCGTGGACGACAACTGGGCAGAGGTGATCTGCTGTCTGAGGGAAAGCGGCTCACTGGAGTTCGCCGAGGGTAAGGCGGCTGAACTGGTGGAGCAGGCCAAGCGGTATCTCGCTCCCGCCCCGGAACAGAAGGAGAAGCAGGCGTTGCTCTATCTGGCCGATTTTGTTCTCACCCGGGTTTCGTGAGGATGCCCATGGATAGGCAGCTGATCTGGAACAAGCTGAAAGGCGTGACCACGATTCTGCGCCTCGTGCCCCTGGTGGCCTGGACTGGGGGCGCTTTCGTCGTGGGCACCGGACTGGCACGACAGGCGTCGGGGGCGGAAGCAGCCCCGTCGCTACTCGCCGTCGCCGCCCTGATTGCCTTCCTGGTACATGCCCTTTTTGCCCATGGCCTTAACGACCTCCATGACTGGGAGAGCGGGACTGATCGTGCAGCGGCCGAGGTCCTCTCGGGTGGCAGCGACGTGCTGCGCGAGGGATACCTCAGGCCGGCGGAGCTGCGTACTGTCGCCTGGAGCGGCTTCGGCCTGGCTGTGGGCCTCGCCCTGCTCAATCCGCAGGAGATACGGCTGCTGCCCCACCTGGCTGTCGGTCTCTGGGGGAGTTATGCCTACAGCTGCCCTCCCTGGCGGCTGTCCTATGTTCCTCTGGCCGGCGAATGGATCGCCGCCCTGCCCACCAACCTGGCCTGTGGTCTCGCCTTCTACCAGCTGCACGGGGTGGAGCCGCCGCCCCTGGCTCTGGCCGGCATTCTACTGCACGGGATCCTCTCGCTTGGCTGGCTGATGCAGCATCATCTGCCCGACTGGCGCCGCGACCTGGAGGCGCTGCCACCAAAACGCACCACTGTCGCTCTGGTCGCCGCCCGGTTTGGCGATCAGGCGGCCCGCCTGGTTCCGACCGCCTACTATCTGCTGGCCTCTGGACTCGCCCTCTGGTGTGTGCGTCTCGACCGGCGCTTTGTTATCTCGGTCGCGACGGCATTACTCTGTGCCGGGCTTGCCCTCTGGCAAGACCCGAACGATAGCTGGCGCGTGGCGCGGCGCGAGCTGCAGATGATGGGGCTGACCTTCCTCCACGCCTGGCTGATCGCCTGGCTCTAGCCCTGCTTCCTTACCCGGATCTTCCAGCTCCATGTTTTTTCCCGTTCCCTGTCCCTTGAGGAGATGAGCCGCAAGGTTTATACTGTGATAATTGTAGGGAGGGAACACGGTGCGAAAAGTGCTGCCAAAAACCTATGTCCGCAAGATCTGGCGGGCCATTATGGAATTTGACATGCTCGGTCCCGGGGACCGCTGTCTGGTAGGGCTATCGGGTGGCAAGGATAGCTCTTTCCTGCTGTACGCCCTGGCGGTGATCCGGGAGCATGCACCTTTTCAGTTTGACCTCGCCGCCGTCACCATCGACCCGCGGTTCGATGAGGATTTCCCAGCGGACAGGCTGCGGCAGCTCTGTGCCGAGCTGGAGGTGCCGTTTTTCCTGGAACGGCTCAACCTGGCCAAGGTCGCTTTTGCGCCCAGTGAACAGAATCCCTGCGCCCGCTGCGCCTACTTCCGGCGGGGAGCGCTGAACCGGATCGCCCGGCGCGAGGGATATGACCGTCTGGCACTGGCGCATCATCACGACGATGCGGTGGAGACCCTGCTGATGGGGATCCTCTTCTCCGGGCAGATCAAGACCTTCGGGCCGGTTACGGTCCAGGACCGCAGCGAACTGACAGTGATCAGGCCGCTGATTTACTTGCGCGAAGCAGAAATCAAGCGTGCCTATCGGTTTTTTGAGTGGCAACCGATTGAAAATCCCTGCCCGCTGGACGGTAAGAGCACGCGCCAGAAGGTGAAGGAACTGCTGCGCGAGCTGGGACGGGAGAATCGTTTCGTCTACGATAACGTCAGCGCGGCGATGCGCCGGCCGCTGGATCAGATTGAGCTCTGGCCGCCGGAACTGTCCAGGGAGGAAATGCGAACCAGGTATCTGCGGCTGATGGCGCATAGTCAGCAGCCTTCATGCGTAAATCTTGGTGAACAGGGAACCAGGCAGGACTCGGATACGTCTCTGTAGAATGTGAATACGAGCATAGGTTACAGGGTTAGTGGGTTTTGGGAGGAAATAGTCTGTGTTACGCTATATCGCTATTTTTATATTGTCCTGTGCATTAGCGTGCCTTTTTACGCCTGTCGCCCAACAGGTCTCCTTCCGTCTGGGGCTGATTGACCGACCCAACAAACGGAAGCCGCATGCCAAACCGACGCCGCTGATGGGTGGCTGGGCGATGCTCCTGAGCTTCGTCATCTCCGCCTATCTGGTGCTGCCGGCCAACTACGAGCGTACCGGCATCATCCTCGGCAGCCTGGCTGCGTTCTCTGTAGGACTGGCTGACGACTTTCTCAAGTCCCGGGGGCGCGATCTCGGGGCGGGGCCCAAGTTCCTGGGGCAGGTTATGGCCGCACTGATCATGGCCGCCTCTGGGGTGCGCATCAACTATGTCACTAATCCCTTTGGCGAGGGCATGATCGTCTTTAGCCCGCTGCTGGCCTATCTGGCGACAGTGGTCTGGACAGTGGCAGTCATGAATCTGATCAATTTTATGGATGGGCTGGATGGCCTGGCCGCAGGAGTGACCTGCATCGCCGCCACCACACTGGCTCTGGTCGCCTGGCAGATGCATCAGTCGATTTCACTGACGATGGCGGTGATCCTGATCGGCATCACCCTGGGATTCCTGCGCTTCAACCGTTACCCGGCCAGTATCTTCATGGGGGATATGGGCGCCAATTTCCTGGGTTTTCTCCTGGCGGCCATCTCCGTCGATGGGTCTTTCAAGAGCGCCACTGTAGTGGGAATCGCCGTGCCGGTGCTTGCTCTCGGACTGCCGATTTTTGACACAATCAGCAACGTGATTCGGCGCACGCAGAACGGCCAGCCCTTCTATAAGGCTGACCTGGGCCATATGCATCACCGTCTGCAGCGCTGGGGCCTGTCTCAGACCCAGACAGTCACGTTCATGTATCTGATCAGCATCTGTTTCTCCCTGACCGCACTGCTCTTTCTGTTTGCCAGCCGCTGATCTCTGCGCAGAAGCATAGCTCCCCCTGGCGATGGCGGGGGAGTTTTTTTACTGCCCTGATGGGGGCGAATAAAAACCGGGTGGGTCCCGAATATATCTTGAGGGGGAGGTGCCGAACGATGAGCAGACGCCCTGGTGGCCGATTGGCCCTGATCTTGATCCTGCTGCTCCTGTTGCTGCTGCCTAATCTGAACATCTACCGAACTGACTGGAGCCAGTCGGCGCGGACGCTGACCACCAGCGGAGACGCAACTGAACCCTGGTCTGCGATCTGGATCGTGCCGCAGGATACCGGGCATCCGGCGGCAACGCAGGCGCTGACCGATGCCCTCGTACAGCGGCTGCGGGCAGCAGGCTTGCGCGCCCAGGAGGCCCCCACCGCGGCTCAGCTGAGCCAGGAGGATGATCTGCCTGTCCTGCTCTTCCTTTCTGTTGCCGAGTGGGAGATCGGCTGGCTGCCCCTGGTGCGGCCTGCCCAGGCCAGCGCCGTCCTCACCTCGCAGATGCTGGGAGAAGGCTGCCTCGAACGCAGCCCCGAGACCCTCTGGATTGCCCAGGGTGTTACAGCCAGCGGGAGTTACCAGGGGTTGGTCAATCGCCGCACGGTCAACGCCGACATGGCGCAGCGGCTCGCCGAGAGTCTCTGCGAGAAGATTTTTGAGGAACTGGCCGCCCAGGGGGCGGTGCTGCAGATACCTGCCGACTCCCACCAGCACTTTCAGCTGAAGTGGAGCGCCGTGCCCCACGGTTTGAACGTGACCCGGCAGGAGGTTAGCCAGGAGACCTTGCGCGGCGAGTCAGCCCTCTACGAGTGGGTCTACTATAACGGCGAGCAGACGCAACCAGCCGTGACGCGGATCTATCGAGTGTTGGCGACAGGGGTTGAGCTGGAGGAGGAGCTGTTGCCAGGTGGTGAGTTCACGGATGTGAGCTGGAACAACCTGCATCGGCGGGTGCACAAGGAGGGCCGGTTGGCCCACTGGGACCCGCTGCTAGAGGCGCAGCTAGTCAATAACCCTGACTACCAGCGCGACGCTGCGCTAACGCCCTACGCAGAGTTACAGTCAGAGGTGATGGAGCGTTATGTGCTGATCATCGAACCCTGAACAGACAGCGGCGGCTTAGGTCGCCGCTTTTTTGTGCATTCTATGGCCAGGAGGTGTCGTCAGATGGAGTATTTCTTCGACATGGGCAGCAAGATTACAGCGGAAAATCTGCGCCGACTGCGCCGCCGCCTGGCCGAGCTGGGTGCTGACGAGAAACTGCGCATCCGGCTGGAGGCAGCGGATGCCCATCAAGCCGCAGGGTTGACCAGTCTGCTGGTCGAAAATGGCTACACCTATCAGCCGCACGGCAGCCACAGCGGCGAAGACTATTACCTGCTGGTGCGCCGGCTGCATTAAGACAGATTTTTGTGGGTTGTGAGCGCTGGGGAGAGGGATGAAAACCGGGGCCGAACGGGGTGCTCTCTATACTGCGCTGGGAGCGCCTGTTAGTGATGCCTGCATTTCATAGCTACCCGCGCGAGACATACCTGTTGTCCTTGATATGGAAGCGTAACGGCAGCTCCTGTCCCCGGCTGATGCCGATGCGGCTGGTGGCGACTATCTCCGATTCGGGCACGGTGATGCCAGCAACAATGTAGAGGGGAGGGCGCTGCAGCGGGTGTCCCAGCAGGCGGATATCGATGCCCATGGCCTGGGTGAGCTTACCTGGGCCGTTGGTCAGCTGATAGTCCGAGCTGATGCCACCTCGCCGGTCGCGCATCAATTCCAGCCCTTCCAGCGGTTCCAGAGCGCGGAACAACACCGACTCGGGCACGCCAACCTCCTGGCAGACAGCGTTAACCAGGTAATGAACCCCATAGCTGAGGTGGATGTAGCTGGTGCCTGGCTCCTTATACATCTGCTGGTTCTGTTTGCTGTGGCCCCGCGCCGAGTGGCTGGCCGGGTCATCCTGAGACAGATATGCCTCCGCCTCGACGATGATCCCACTGGTGATCCCCTCCGGGCTGGCGTGGATCAGCACCTTGCCGAGTATTTCCCGGGCAATCTGGGCCGTGGGTCGGCCGGCGAAGAACTCCTTGGGGATAATCTGCATCGTGAGCGGCCTCCTTTGCCATTGCTTTGATCGGTTCTGTATAATCAAGAGAGCATTATCGACGGGCAGGGGGAGAGGATATGCAGATCACCGACATGCAGGCCCACGCGGATCAGGTCTTCGAGAGACTTCAGAACGCCTACCCTGACGCTCAC
This sequence comes from Bacillota bacterium, assembly GCA_050949085.1. Lineage (GTDB taxonomy): Bacteria > Bacillota > UBA994 > UBA5500 > UBA5500 > JBMNFB01. Next base: position 1,265,533 of record JBMNFB010000001.1, on the reverse strand, counting down.
TGCGAGCTCGATTTTCGAACTCCCTATCAGCTGCTGGTGGCCACCATCATGGCGGCCCAATCCACTGACCAGCAGGTTAACCGGCTGACCGAGCGCCTATTTGCTGACCATCCCACCCCAGAATCCATGATTAGTCTGACACTTGAGGAGCTGGAGGATTACATCCGCGGCTGCGGCCTCTACCGCAACAAGGCCAGGCACATTCTGGCCACCAGCCAGATCCTTATCGCTGAGTATGGCGGCGAGGTGCCCCGCACGCTGGATGAACTGGTCCGGCTGCCTGGTGTTGGCCGCAAGACGGCGAATGTCGTGCTTTCCAATGCCTTCGGCTTGCCAGCGTTCGCCGTGGATACCCACGTGCTGCGCGTCAGCCGCCGCTTGGGGCTCAGCTCGGGCAAGAATCCCGACCAGGTGGAAAAAGATGTAACCGCTTTGCTGCCCCCGGAACGCTGGAAGGATGCGCACCACTGGCTGATCTGGCATGGGCGGCGCTGCTGCCACGCGCGCAAGCCGCAGTGTGAGGTTTGCCCGCTGCAGGATATCTGTCCGGCGGTGCAGAAGCAGCCATCTTGAGGAAGCCTGCCCGGGTGCGCCGGTTGTGTGTTCATCTAATCTATTTAGGCAAGTCCGTTGTTGTTCCTGTAGTCTGTCTGGAGAAAGGTGTGTGGAAGTGAGCAATCAACCAATCATTGCTTATACCGACGGCGCCTGTTCGGGCAACCCGGGTCCCGGAGGGTATGGCGTTGTTATTGATGAGGGCGGCGCAGTCCGCGAGTACTCCGGCTATGCCGAGCGCACCACCAACCAGCGCATGGAGCTTATGGCCGCCATCGTCGCCCTGCGGCACATTCCCGCTGGCAGCAGGGTCGTGCTACATAGCGACAGCGCCTACCTGGTGCGAGCATTTCGTGACGGCTGGCTGCTCAAGTGGCAGCGAAACGGCTGGCGTAACTCCCAGAGGGAGCCGGTGGCCAACCAGGATCTCTGGGAGGAGCTGCTGGCGCTGGCGGCCCAGCGCGACGTGCAGTGGGAAAAGGTGGCCGGCCATTCTGGCGTGGAGTTGAACGAACGCTGTGACCAGCTGGCGCGCACGGCGATTAAGGAAGAACAGGGGGTGGAAGGCGTGGCAAACGGTCAGCGCTCCTATCTGCTGGTGCTAAACAAGGATGAGGATACGGCCATGTATATCGACCTGGCCACGCGCTCGGTCGTCAAGACCGTGCCCCTGGACAGGAACCCGCACGAAGTGGTGATCAGCCCGGATGGCGAGCGGGCGTATGTGACCAACTCTGGCGGCAATACGCTCTCGGTGCTGGATAACCGCAGCATGGAGGAGATAGACCGGATATCCCATCCTGACTTTCACTTTCCCCATGGTCTGGCCATCACCCACGATGGGAAGCGGCTGCTGCTAGCCTCTACCCGGTCGGGCAAATTCTTTATCTTCGATCTGCCAGAGCTGAAGGCGAAACAGGTCTACACCACGGGTGAGGAGTTTGTACACATGGTCTCCCTCACACCCGACCAGCGCACCGCCTACATCGCCAACATCAGGTCCAACACCATCACCCGCTTTGATCTGGAGAGGGAAGAGGTGGTGGAGCATATACCGGTGGGCGCCGGGCCGGAGGGTCTGGCGGTCCATCCTGCAGGGCACGAGCTCTATGTTGCCAACCAGCATGATGGCAACCTTTACGTGCTCAGCCTGCCCGATCATCAGGTCAAGCACCGGCTGAGGGTGGGCACCCTGCCGATCAGGCTGGTCTTCAGCCCTGATGGCCGCTATGCTTTCGTGCCCAATCGCGAGTCCGGCGACCTTTCGATCGTCGATTGCGCCCGCCCCTGGGAGATCAAGCGCATCCGCCTCGGCGTCTGGCCCGGCGGCATCGTCTTCGATCACGCTGGGCAGTTTGCCTACATCGCCAACAACAAGACCAACGACATCTCCATCGTCGATGTCGCCAGGCTGAAAGAGGTCGGCCGCATCGACGCCGGCATTCACCCCGACGGCATCGCCTACCTGAACGTTGGGGACGGTTCTCAGCGTTAACTTTTATGTCAACTCCGGCGTTAAGCCTTGGGGATGGTTCTCAGCGTTAGTTTTTATGTAGACCCCGGTTGTATTGCTTGAATGGGTAGGAAAGGAGTAGGAGCGGCAGTTTGTCGCTCCTATTTTCAAGCTCCTGATGGATATTGGAGATTCATTCCCTTGATTGTCGAATTTCCGCCAGTCGTTTCGCAAGGGAAGGAAAATCATCCCTCCTGGCAGAAGAGATGCCTTGGCCACTTAGATGGGGCAGCTTGTTAGTAGGCCAGCTGCGTACTGGTGGTACATGTGCCGCAAGGGGTTGATGGTGGGTGCCAAGGGGTGCGAGGGAGCAGAGCGGTAGCGGGATTTACCATGTGATGGTCCGAGGAATCAACAGGCAGGACATTTTCCTGGATCGCGAAGATCACGTGCGCTACATCGATACCCTCAGGGTTATCAAGGGACGCAGCGGTTGCCTGGTTCATGCCTACTGTCTCATGAAAAACCATATTCACCTCCTGCTGCGGGAAACAAATGAACCCGTGGGAAATGTAATGAAGCGCATCGGTTCCTCCTACGTTCGCTGGTACAACCAGAAATATGAGCGGGTGGGACACCTTTTTCAGGATCGCTTCCGCAGCGAGCCGGTCGAGGATGACGCCTATTTCCTTACCGTTCTACGCTATATCCACCAGAACCCTGTTCGAGCCGGATTGGTTTCCGACTGTGCTATTTACCCGTGGAGCAGTTACTGCGAGTACCTGACGCCGGCTGATCATGGTGCTGCGGGTCTGACCGACACTAATTTTGTCCTGGAGCTGATCGGAGGTCCCCAGGAGTTTCGACGGATGCACCTGGTCCTGGAAGAAGGCGTCCAGCCGCTCGAATATGTTCCATCAGCAACAGAGGCAGAACTCAAAGCCCTGCTGGACCAACTGCTGGGAGGGAAACCCACCTCAGGTCTGCGCTCGATGCCAGTAGTTCAGCGCAATCAGATCTTGGCACGCCTGACCAGCCAACCGGGAGCCACCTATGCACAGGTGGCGCGAATCACAGGTATCCCAGCGCCCACGGTACGCAGGTCTGCCCTTCAGGCAAGACGCTAGTAGCTGTTGGGGACAGCCTCCCAGGACGTTATGTTGGAGTATGGACAAACGGAGCGCATCCCTCGCGCCTAAAGAAAGAACGTGAGAGAGGCGCTCCGTTGCTTTTGTCTCTTATTCGCTGAACGCTTTAGTTGACATAAAAGTGAACGGTGAGAACCGTCCCCAACGTTCAGGAGCGTCGCGGTGATCTCGATAGTCCAGCCCATAGATGACCTGCAAGACGTTAGCAGCCATCTCCTCTAGCCGGGCCTCGCCGAAGTTGCTCAGCAGCACCACTAGATGTCTGGCGCTGAGATCGCGGACGATCAGCGAGCTGAAGCCATCAATGCCGCCGTTGTGCTCAGCAATCAGGTGCCCGCCCTCATCCTGAAACGCCCTCCCCCTGATCAAGAACTGCCCGACATGCTCCGGAGTAAGTCGATCGACCGCCCACCCATAAGCGTAGTTCTCCAGAAACGGGGTATACAGCAGCTGCCTGCACTGCTCAGTCAGCAACTGCTCAGTGTAGAGGGCTCTGTCCCATTTGTAGAGGTCCCGCACGGTTGAGTAAATGGCGCCCGCAGCAAACGGGATCGACATGTCGATGTAGGCGCAGTTCGTGATGTCATCATAGTCTCGCTCGTAGCCACAGGCCCGCCTCTCGATAATTCTGGCGTGGCTGTCGCAGCCAGAGTCAGTCATGCCCAGGGGCGTGAAAATCCGTTCATTCAGCATTTCCTCATAGGTTTTGCCAGAGGTCGCCTCAATGATGGCGCCCAGCAGGAAGTAGCCGCTGTTGCTGTAGGAATAGCGCGTGCCCGGTTCGAACTCCAGGTCGCCGCTGCAATACTTCTCGGCGAAGTCCCTGACGGCAAAATGATTGCGCTCAATCTCCATGAAATCGGGGGTGTCTGTGTAGTTAGGTACGCCGGATGTATGGGTGAGCAGGTTATGGATGCTGATTCTCCCGCCCGAATCCGGTCGGTACCAGGGCAGAACCTCGCTAACCTTCTGCGCAAGCTGCAGTTTTCCCTGTTCAACCAGTTGCAGGATCAACACTGCCGTAAACTGCTTGGTGATCGATCCCAGGCGGAACTTGGTGTCCGGCTGATTAGGGATCCTCCACTCCAGATTGGCCCAGCCCAGTCCCTGTTCATATATCACCTGCCCTGCTTCCGCCACCAGAACCGAGCCGTTGAACCAGCCGTAGGCATGGTAAAGCCTCATCAGCTCATCGATGATCTTGCTCTTCAGGGTATTGCCGCCCATCCTGTTTCCTCCCCTCAGTTCCTCCACTTCCTATTCATGATTGGCAGGGAGTTACCTGCAGGCATCGCGCGAAGCTCGGAAAGGGGCAGAGGATAAGCCTGAAGCCGGGTGAGTGGACATAAAATTGAACGTTGGGAACCGTCCCCAACGTTCACTTCGCCTCCTGTCAGGGCTTCCCTTTGCACTACCGAGACGTCAGCATCAGGCCTGTCCTGGCTGAATATCTATGTTATGAGTGGAGTTTGGTGACGATCCGCTATAGACAAAAGTGCAATCGGATGGGTATAATGGGATTGAGAATGAATCTCAATCTCAAACAATGAGCCCGAACTGGATATCAGTCGGGATGGAGGAGGAGAAATGGATGAAGCTGGCGGACTTGCTTCCCGGTGAATATGCCAAGGTTTTGCGCATCGCCGATCCAACGGTGCGCGCTCAGGCAATTCGTTTCGGCATCGCCGAGGGTTCGCAGATCTGCTGTGATGAGAGCATTCCCGCTGGACCGGTGATCGTCCGGCGCGGCATGATGCAATATGCCATTGGCCGCAATCTGGCTCGGAATATCGATGTTCTGCCGCAGATAGGTCAGGGGAAGCAGGCAAGCGGCCACGGCGGCCGCAGGAGACACAGATGGAGAAGGGGGCATCGCCATGGCTAGACCTGCAGCCAGCTGTCATAGTCTGGGGGAGCAGCTGCACTTTAATCCCGGGGTGAAGAAGATCGTCCTGGTGGGCAACCCCAACTGTGGCAAATCCGTCTTCTTTAATGCTTTTACCGGGCTATATGTGGACGTCTCCAATTTCCCCGGAACCACAGTGGAGATTACTGCTGCACCGTTCGGTCAGGATGTGATCATTGACACGCCAGGGGTCTACGGCATTTCTAGCTTTAACGAGGAAGAGCGCGTGACCCGGGACATTGTGCTGGAAGCGGATCTGATCATCAATGTCGTCAACGCTGTGCACCTGGAGCGGGATCTGTTTCTCACCCAGCAGATCATCGATATGGGCATACCTCTGGTGGTTGCTCTGAACATGATGGATGAGGTGGAACGCAATGGCCTGCAGATCGACGTGGCAGCGCTTTCTGCTGAGCTGGGCGGCGTGCCGGTCGTTCCGACGGTAGCCACCAGCGGGAAGGGTTTCGATGCGGTAAGAGCAGCCGTTCAGCAGGCGGCGGTAGGGAACACCCCGGCCGGGATCGAGGCACTCCTGCAGCAGCTGACTGCCGAAGTCCCTGATAGACGCCAGGTGCTGCTGCTCCTGGAGGATGACGCCGACACGGCGGCTGCCCTGGGTCGCGAGCCAGGCGGCAAGCGGGAAGAGATCTATCGCTTGCGCCGCGAGCGAGTCAACGAGATCGTGGATCGCGTTGTACAGGAGACGCAGCCGGGCGCTAGCTGGGGTGTAATCCTCGGGCGCTGGATGCTGCGACCGGCTACCGGTATCCCTCTGCTGCTGCTTACGCTGGGTGCGATGTACTGGGTGCTGGGCGTCTTTATCGCTGGGACCGTCGTTGGCGTAACCGAGGAGACCATCATGCTCGGTTACTACGAGCCGTTCATTCGGAACCTGATTTCCCAGCTGCTGGATCCAGCCTCGGCCCTGGGCCAGATCCTGATCGGCGAGTTCGGCATTCTGACGATGACCGTCACCTACGTACTGGGATTGCTCCTGCCGCTGGTGCTGGGCTTCTATCTGCTGCTGTCGATCCTGGAAGACTCGGGCTATCTGCCGCGCATCGCCGCCCTGGTTGATCGGGCACTGACGAAGATCGGCCTCAATGGCCGCGCCATCATCCCGATGATTCTCGGCTTTGGCTGTGTGACGATGGCCACGATCACGACTCGCCTCCTGGGCTCCCGGCGCGAGCGGCTGATCGCCATCGCGCTGCTGGCGATTACGATTCCCTGCTCGGCGCAGCTGGGAGTGATCACCGGACTGATCGCGCCTCTGGGCGCCAGGTACGTCACCGTCTACCTGCTGGCGATCGTCGCGACCTTTGTCATCGTCGGCACGTTGCTGAACAAGGTGCTGCCGGGCAAGTCGACAGATCTCCTGATCGACCTGCCGCCGATCAGGCTGCCCCGGATGCAGAACGTGCTCAAGAAGACGCTAAACAAGTCATATATGTTCATCCTGGAGGCGGCCCCGCTGTTTGCCCTGGGTGCGCTGATCATCACGCTGCTGGATCTCAGCGGCGCACTGACAGCGATACAGGACGTCTTTGCTCCGGTGACGGTCAGCTGGCTGGGCCTGCCCAAGGAAGCCTCTACCGCGTTTATCATGGGTATCGTGCGGCGTGACTTTGGCGCAGCTGGCCTCGCCGACATGGTGCTCTCGCCGGCTCAGGTTACCGTTGCCATGGTCACCATCACGCTGTTTGTGCCCTGTATCGCCTCTATCCTGGTGATCTTCAAGGAGCGCAACTGGAAGGAGTCGCTGTTCCTCTGGCTGAGCTCGTTTGCCATTGCCTTCCTGGTGGGTGGCGTTGTCGCCAAGTTCATTACCTAAGGGGCTGGTCTGGTGGAGAAGACAATCCGTTGTCCGCAATGTGGTCTTGAGGTCAGGGATCCGGCGCTCACCCGCTGTCCGCGCTGCAATCAGCTTCTCTTGCGGCTGGTGGGTTGCGACGGGGCCTGCAGCAGATGCGTGAAGACGTGTGGTGTGCGCAAGCCTTCGGCATGAGGAACCATCCGCTGTCTGCTGCGCAGACTTCACCTAATTGGAGCTCATGAGTCCTCCGGACTCACTTAGGCGCTGCTCCCGCTCTCAGCGGGGCAGCGCCTTGACTTTGCCAGGATAATATCGTGAACAGGCTCCTAAGCGCCGGCAACGGCCAGGATGAACGTGATGGCGACGCTGATCAGATTTCCTACACCGTGGGCGATCATGCAGGGCGCCAGGGAGCCGGTTCGCTCGTAGAGCAGCGCAAATACCAGGCCTGATACGAAGAAGGCCAGACCCCCCAGGAGATTCAGGTGCAACAGCGAAAAGAGCAGGGCGCACAGCACCATTCCGCGTCGAATGCCGACTCGCCGACGCAGCCAGCCAAAGAGTATGCCGCGCATCAGCAGCTCTTCCTTGAGCGGTGCCAGGAGGATGATATCCAGCGAAAGCAGTACCCAGGCGAAAGTCTGTTCCAGTCCGAGTTGACTGACGGGGTTGTTGCCCTCTAGCGTGCCCGAATAACCCAGAAGTTGTGCCAGGACAACTGTGATGGTGATGAGGCCAAAACTCGCGATTTTCAGGGCGATACCCCAGATTACCCCGGTTTTCCAGTGCTGTCGGAAGTCTTGCCACCGCGTGCGGAAATATGTTCGGTCCGGCCAGAAGCCGATGCGGCTGTGTACGATAAAAACGGCGATAAGCGTGGCCATCTCTAGAATCCGGGGAGCAACAAGGCTGTCGTCAGGGCTGACGAGCCCGACTGCTACCATCAAAAAAATGGACGCTACGAAAATCAGCAAATAGAGGCCGATTAGCTTCCAGATGTCTCTGCCCTGCCAATGCACCTCATTTTCATCCAGTGGTCCGGGAGAACAATAGAGGATTAGCTCTCTGCCCAGGAAATTGATCTGCACGTTAGCCCCTCCTTCCTGACTCATATTCGTTCCGCTTAACGCCTAATCCTGCCCCCGAGGGCCATCTCTATAGGCGAAAGATTAGCACTGGCAATATTATCAGACTGAAAAAGAGGAGTATTTCTCCGGGAAGAGAATAAGAAATAGTGGTCAAGTATTTCTAGTACAAAGGAGGAGGAACGATCATGATTGCCATTAAAGGCGGGAAGATCATTACCATCACGCAGGGCGTCATCGAAGATGGTGTGATCCTGGTCGAGAACGGCAAGATTGCTGCTATCGGCAAGGATGTAGCCATACCCGAAGGCGCCGAAGTGATCGACGCCAGCGGTAAGACGATTACGCCTGGTCTCATCGACGCGCACAGCCACATCTCCCTGTTTGGTGAGCCTTCAGTTCCGGCCACCCGGGACGGCAACGAGACGACCCATCCCATCACGGCGCAGCTGCGCGGTATGGATGCGTTGAACCCCTTTGATCCGGCCATCCCCATCGTGCGCGAAGCTGGTTTCACCACGCTCTTCACCGGCCCTGGTTCAGCCAACCTGATCGGCGGCACTGGCATGGCCATCAAGCTGCGCGGTCGGACGGCGGAAGAGATGATCATCCCTGGCACCGAAGCGATGAAGATGGCTCTCGGCGAGAACCCGAAGCGCGTCTACGGCGGCCAGCGCCGTCAGCCGTCCACGCGTATGGCCAATGCGTCGGTTCTGCGGGAAGCGCTCATCGAGGCTCAGAACTACCTGAACAAGATCGAGCGGGCCAAGGAAGAGGCTGGCGAAGGCAAGGAGCCGAGGCTGCCGGACCGCAACCTGAAGAACGAGATGCTGGGCAAGGTCCTCAAGGGCGAGATGATGGCACGGATTCACTGCCATCGGGCTGATGACATCATGACGGCGATTCGCATCGCCGAGGAGTTCAACCTGAAGTACAGTCTGGAGCATGCCACCGAAGGCTACAAGGTTGCCGACATCATCGCCGAGAAGGGCGTCTATTGTGTTGTCGGACCGTTGCTCATGGGCCCCAGCAAGCATGAACTCTGGGAAGTCAAGCTGGAGACCCCGGGCATCCTCGCCAAGGCCGGCATCAAGGTCTGCCTGACCGCTGATACATCCTCGGCCACGCGCTGGCTGCCGATGCACGTCGGCCTCGTCGTCAAGCGCGGCATGCCGGAAGACGAAGCCTTCAAGTCGGTAACCATCTACGCTGCCGAGCTGATGGGTATCGCCGACCGCGTCGGTTCACTGGAAGTGGGCAAGGATGCCGACATCGCCATCTTCGATGGCCATCCGTTCAGCAATATGACCACCTGCCAGCTGACGATGATCGACGGCAAGATCTGGCACAACACTCTCAACAAGAAGTGCTGCTGCTGCGAATAAGCCGCAGAACAAGGTATAATCAAGGCTGGGGCGATTTGCTCCAGCCTTGAGCTTTTTGCCGAACGTCATTCTTCACAGGAGGTCTGCGGGATGCGGCTAGTGATTGCCTATGGAACTGGTCAGAAGTTGTTGAACCTGGCAGGCGAGGCACTGATCGTGGAGGGGAAGGGGCTGCCTGCCCTCTTTGATCCGAAGTTTGCGGTGACTCAGGCCCTGCGCAACCCGGTTGCGTCCCTGCCGCTGGTTGGTCTCGTCAATCCCCTGCGCAGGGTGGTCGTGCTCCTCAGCGATACTACCCGGCCCACCGGGGCAGACCTCTACCTGCCCCTGCTGCTGCGGGAACTGGAGTTGGGGGGCGTGCCCGACGAGCATATCACGCTGCTGGTCGGCACCGGGGCGCACGGCGTGCTCTCTGACGGCGAGCTGGATCGGCTCGTCTCGCCGGAGATCCGGCAGCGCTATCGCCTGCTGTCCCACGATTGTTTTGATCAGGAGGACCTGGTCAAGGTGGGAACCACCAGCCGCGGCAACGACGTCTGGCTCAACAGGCTGGCGGCGGAAGCTGATCTGCGCATCCTCACCGGCGCTGTCTCGGTGCATCCTTTCGCCGGCTTTGGAGGCGGTCGCAAGGCTCTCTTCCCGGGTGTGGCCGGCTATGAGACTATCTGTCGCAACCATGCTCTGTTGCTGCAGCCGGGGGCCCAGCCGGGGCAACTGGTCGGCAACCCGGTACACGAGGACCTGATGGAAGGTGTGGCCATGACCGGTGCCAAGTTCCTGCTGAATACGGTGGTGAACGAGGCCGGTGAGATCGCGGCCGTCTTTGGCGGTGATCTCGAGCGGGCGCATGCGGCCGGCGTGCGCGCTGTTCAGGCCAGCGCTGTGGCCGAGGTGCCGCGGTTGGTCGACACCGTCATTGCCAGTGCCGGCGGCTTTCCCTACGACATCAACCTTTACCAGGCCGTCAAGGCGCTGCAGAACGCAGCCCGCATCGTCAGGCCGGGCGGCCGGATTGTCCTTTACGCTGAGTGCCGCGAAGGGGTCGGGTCCAGCAAATTTGCGGAGTGGGCCGCGCGACGGCTGTCAGCGCAGGAGCTGGCCCGCCAGTTGGCGGAGCAGTTTGAACTGGGCAAGCACAAGTGCTTCTTTGTCTCGCAGATCCTGGAGCAGGCGGAAGTCTACCTCTGCTCGAGTCTCGATCCCGATCTGGTGCGCAGCTTCGGACTGATTCCCATCTCCGACCCCGGCGAAGTCCCCGTGGCCGGTGACGTTGTTGTTCTGCCGCGGGCGACAGCTACTCTGCCAGGTGTTGCCAAGGCATGACTGCGCGACTAGACTCATCCCTGGAGCACGGCGAGGAGGGCAGGGGAGATGCTGCACATTGTTCTGGTTGAGCCAGAGATTCCACAGAACACGGGGAATATTGCTCGCACCTGCGCGGCGACAGGCATTACACTGCACCTGGTGGGGAAGATGGGCTTTTCCATTGAGGATAAGTGGGTGAAGCGGGCCGGGCTGGACTATTGGCATCTGGTCACCATCCAGCGCCATCAGGAGTTGGCGGAGCTGTGGGAGGCGCACCCACAGAGCAGGTTCTGGTATGCATCAACCAAGGCCCGCCAGCGGCACACCGATGTGCAGTACGGGCCCGATGATTTTCTCGTCTTTGGGAAGGAGACAAAAGGGCTGCCGGAGGAACTGGTCCTCGGCAGCCCGGAACAGGCGATTCGCATCCCGATGATCGACGACGCGCGCTCGCTGAATCTCGCCAACTCGGTGGCGGTGGTCGCTTACGAGGCGTTGCGCCAACTCGGCTACCCAGGCCTGCGCTAGGATTTGCTGCTCAGCCTCTGGCCCTGCCCAGCAGGAGCAGCACATCCACCGTCACCTGTTCCAGTCCGGCGGCGACGACGCGCTGGATCTGTGCTTCATCCGCTTGCCAGGAAAGGGGCGTCATCCTGATCAGATGCTCCAGCTCGCTCTGCTCCAACTGCAGGCTATAGCGGAGCGGCTGGCTGGCCAGCAGCTGAAAATGTTTCGCGAACTGGTGGACTACATCCTGATTGGTGTAGTCCGCCTTTTCTGTCTGTCGGTAGAAGGCGGTGCGCAGTTCGTGAAGATAATCGGGCTGGGGTACGACCTTGATCAGAATTCCGGACTCGTTCAGCAGGCGGTCGAACTCGGCATAGTTGGCGGGGGAGAGGATGTTCAGGATCACGTCGAACTGCCTCTCCTGCAGCGGGCTCCTGGCCAGGTCGGCGACACACCAGATCAGCCCGGGGTATTCACGGGCGGCAACGCGGATTCCCTCGCGGGCGATATCAAGGCCAACGCCCATGGCCTGGTGGCCAGCTCGACGCAGCGCTTCAATCAGACTGGCCAGATGCGAGCCTTCGCCACAACCGGCGTCAAGGATATTGAGACCAGCTTCTCTCCCCGGAAAAGCGCTTTCCAGGGCCGTCTGGATAGCCTGCAGCAGGGGAGCAAAGCAGCCAGCGCGGTGGACAGCCAGCCGCGACTCAAACAGGCTGCGGTCATATTTGCTCGCCTTGGTGCCGCCCGGCAGCAGATGGAGGTACCCCTGGCGGGAAAGGTCAAAGCAGTGTCGCTGGCTGCAGACCAGACTATTGGGCTCGCTCCAGGCAAATGCCTCGCCGCAGACCGGGCAGCGCAGCAGCTGAATGTGACGCTGCAGGGTAGTCCGCGCCATCTCCACTTTCCTCATCGCTGCTCCCTCCAGATCAGTTTCTCCCTAGCCACCATCTTACACCATGTCTGGCGCCTGCTCCAATCGCTGCTGATCCTGTGGGCAGGAGATGAAGGGTGCCTGCCGAAAGTGTCATCAGAGGCAGTCCTGCCACCAGTCGATGTCTGGTGACGCAGCGCTTTGAGAGGGGAGATAACCATGATATGTAGCATTACTGTGCGGGAGAAGGAGCGGATTGATAGCATTTTTTCTCGCTGGAGCAGGCCAGGATCACCGGGAATGGCGCTGGCAGTAATCCGGGATGGCGAGATTGTTTACGAGCAGGGCTATGGTCTGGCCAACCTGGAGTATGACATCCCGGTGACTGCGTCGACGGTGTTCCACGTGGCGTCTGTCTCCAAGCAGTTTACCGCTCTCGCTATTCACCTTCTGGCGCACGCCGGCCAGCTGAGCCTGGACGACGATATTCGCACCTACCTGCCGGAAGTGCCGGAGTTTGGCCACAAGATCACGGTCCGCCACCTGCTGCACCATACCAGCGGCCTGCGCGACCAGTGGGAGCTGCTGGTGATGGCCGGGTGGCGCATGGATGACGTCATCACGCTGGACCAGATCATGAAGCTGGTGCGGCGCCAGCAGGAGCTCAATTTTGCTCCTGGCGATGAGTATCTCTACTCCAATACCGGCTTTACGCTGTTGGCTGAGATTGTCGCCCGCGTCAGTGGGCAGAGTTTCCGTCAGTTCACGCACGAGCGCATCTTTCAGCCGCTGCAGATGGCGAGCACCCACTTCCATGATGATCACCAGGAGATCGTCAAGAATCGGGCCTACAGCTACTCGCCGGACTATCGGCGGCGGCGGGGTTACAGAAATAGCGTCCTCAGCTACGCCAACGTCGGCGCCACCAGCCTGTTCACCACCGCGCATGACCTGGCGCGCTACCTGTTGAACTTTGACAAGGGCGTGGTCGGTGGGCGCGAGGTGCTGGAAGCGATGCAACAGCCCTACACTCTCAACAATGGCGTGCAGGTCGAATACGCCTCGGGCCTCCGCTGCAGCCAGTATCGTGGTCTGTCGGTCGTCGGCCACAGTGGCAGTGATGCTGGATATCGTACCTGGTGCGGCCGCTTTCCAGAGCAGCGGTTGGGCATCGTCGTCCTGGCCAATGTCTCAACAGCATTGCCGCAGGCGCTGGCGATGCAGGTGGCAGAGGTGTTCCTCGGCGACCAAATGCAGGCGCCCGAGCAACCGACCGAGCAGCAGGCAACAGCTGGGGATCCCAGCGAACTTGCCGGCAAGTATCGGCTTACCTTTACCGGTGAGGAGGCCAGCGTCTCGGTTGAGGGCGACCGCCTCCACCTCACCATCGAGGGCGAGCCGCCGCTGGCCCTGGACAAGGTTGCGGTTGATAAATACCAGTCTCAGGATCGGAAAGCGACCGTGGAGTTCCGGCGCGAGGATGAGCGTGTGGTCGGCTGCCGCGTTACGCTTCAGGATCTGGTGCTGCCTGCAAACCGGCTGCCCGAGCAGCCTGCTGTCTCTGTGCTGGCCGGATACGTTGGGGACTATTACAGTCCGGAACTGGACGTGACCTACCGGGTGCGGCTGAAGGATGGCGGTCTGGTCCTGGAGCAGCATCGTCATCCCGATACACTGCTTTACCTGGTGGAAGAGGATCAGCTGCGCGGCAATGAGTGGTATCTCGGCGAGTTGCGCATGACGCGTGATGCGGACTCCGGCCAGATATCCGGGTTCAGGCTGAGCGGTAACCGGGTGCGCAATCTGGCCTTTGTCAGGCGGGCGTAGGAGGTAGAGCCGAAGAACACAGCGGGGGAGCCCTCAGATCATGATGCCCTGCCTTTCATGAAATTCACGAGCCAAAGAAGACACCCACTGCAGCCCAGGAGCGGGGCAGTGGGTGTTCTTGATCTCCGCCTGCCAGCAAACGCGCTGCCTCCAGCACGCCGCTGCGAGCTCAGGTCTGCCACCGACGGATTATGGTAATAATCATCATGGAAAAGCTGGCGTGCTGAGGAGGGAGACAGCTTGAGCCATATTCATCTGCCGGATGGCGTTATTCCCCTGGGTTGGTGGCTAGCTGGCTGGGCAATGGCATTCGTCTGGCTGTTGCTGGCTACACGCAGTATCAGGGGGACTCAGGTCCGGCGGCGTCTACCCTTGCTGGGTGCTATGGGAGCACTGATGCTGCTGACGATGTCAATACCGCTGGGACCGCTGCCCCTTCACCTCAACCTCACCGTTCTTACTGGTATCAGCGCTGGCCCCTGGCTGGGCTACATCGTTGTCTTTGCCGTCAACCTGATGCTCAGCTGGGTTGGGCACGGTGGCCTGACTACCGGTGGGCTGAATACCCTGGTGATGGGGATCGAGCTTGCGCTCGGCTGGTGGTTCTACCAGCGGCTGCTGGCGCGGCAGCCGCTGCGGCGAAAAGCGCTCGTGGCCACTGCGCTGGCTCTGCTGGTCTCTGTCCTCTGCTCGCTCAGCCTGATTGGCTGGAGTACCGGACTGGGACGAGCTGTGCTGGCGCTGGACCCCTGGCATCTATCGGCGGTGCCGCACGGGAGTGAGGACGAAGTGCTGGAGTCCGCCTCGTGGGAGGGACATGAAGCCGCAGGGACCCTGCAGCAGTCGGCTCGTTTCTGGGGCAGATCGGGCTATGCTGCCCTGGCCGCGCTGCTCCTGAGCGGTATCGCGATCGAGTCTCTGACCACCTGGGCGGTAATCCAGTACCTGGACCGGGTCAGGCCAGACCTGCTCTCTGGTTGCTAGGGAGGGGGAGGGGAGATGAAGCTGGCCTATATCGACCAGATCGCCGTCAACGGTGACGGGCTGTTGCATCAGCTACAGGCCCCAACCAAAGCGCTGGGCAGCGTCATCCTCCTCACCGGGGTTATTGCTGCGCGGGAGTTTTGGCGGCTGGCTCTGCTGCTCAGCCTCCTGCTGGGCTTGCTGTTTGCCTCGCGCTTGCCGCGTCGTCTGCTCCTGTTCACGATCTATCCGGCTGTCTTCAGCCTGCCCTTTGCTCTGGCTCAGCTCCAGGTCTCACCGCTGGCGGCCGCGCTGCTCGTACTCCGCTCCTCGGCTGCGGCGCTGACCTTGCTGCTGGTGATCGCCAGCACCCCCTATCCGGCGTTGCTGAACACGCTGACCCGTTACCTGCCCTCCATCCTGAGCGATGCCATCTTCCTGACGTACCGTGTCTTCTTCATCATGCTGGAGTCTGCCGAACAGCTATTGATCCAGATGCGGCTGCGGGGTGCCTTCACCTGGCGCAGCGCTGGCTGGAGTTGCGTGGCAGCCTGTCGCGCCATTGGCCTGCTGGCTGTGCAGACCATCGCCACCAGTGAGCGTCTCTATCAGAATTACCGACTGCGGGGCTATGATGGGCAGATGGCCCTGGTTGGGAGTTCAGCCAGTGAGATTCCCCTGACGGAGTGGGGCTGGCTGCTGCTTCTGGCCGGCGGGATGATCGGGGTGGTCTGGCTTGGCTAGGCCTGTAGTGCTGGTCAACGATCTGCTGCATGTCTACCACGATCAGACTGAGGTTTGGGTCGCGGGACTGCCGTTTCGGGTGGAGGAAGGCGAGCGGGTGGCGCTGATCGGCGCCACCGGCACCGGCAAGACGACGCTTCTGAAGCATATCCTGGGGTTGCTGGAACCTGCCCACGGCAGGGTGCAGGTGCTAGGGTTCGATCCGGTGCGGGACTTTGCCGCGCTGCGCGGTCTGGTAGGCGCCGTCTTTCAGAACCCTGACGAGCAGATCATCGGCCCCACCGCCTACGACGATATCGCCTTTGCCCTGCGGGCCCGGCGCTGCCCGCCCGACGAGGTGGAGCAGCGCGTGCAGTCTATCGCCGCCGAGCTAAACCTGCAGCCGTTGCTGCAGAAGATACCCCACTATCTGAGCGGTGGGCAGAAACAGCGCTTAGCTCTGGCCGGCGCCCTGGTCACGCTGCCGCAGTTGCTGGTGCTGGACGAGCCCTTTAGCGGTCAGGACAGCAGGTCACGGCGGGAAATGGTCGAGATCCTGCTGCGCATTAATCAGCAGCGCGGTACCACTCTGGTGATCTCGACGCATGATCTGGATATTGTGCCTGAGGTCGCCACCCGCGTCTACCTGCTGCACCACGGGCACCTGGCGGTCAGCGGCAGCCCCGGGGACGTGCTGGCCGACTATGACATTCTGCGCCAGGCTGATCTGGAACCGTCT
Organism: Bacillota bacterium; assembly: GCA_050949085.1. Lineage (GTDB taxonomy): Bacteria > Bacillota > UBA994 > UBA5500 > UBA5500 > JBMNFB01. Next base: position 1,249,247 of record JBMNFB010000001.1, on the reverse strand, counting down.
ACGCTCGTGCAGCTCTTCTGGCGTCTCAAGCAGCAGGGCCTGATCGAAAATATCCCAGTAACGCTGGACACCGCGGAAGAAACGCTGCGCCAGCGGCTGAGCGAGTAATCCGCGATGCAACCAGCCTCCATCCCCCACACCTCAATGCCCATCTCGCACCCCGCTCACATCCCATAGCCCCACTTCACACCTCCCATCATCCACACCCCACATCCCACAGCTCTCATATCCCATGAGCCCACTTCTCACTTCCCACTTCTCACTTCCCATTTCTCACCTCTCACCTTTCACCTCTCAATTCTCACCCCTCACCTCCCAAAAGTGGACAAGTTGGTTCTAAATCTCCTGGTTCCTGCATCTCCTAACACTAGAACGGCAACAGCTCTCGGTTGCTGGAGGGGGAGGAATCGGCACATGGCAGGAATCGATCGACGACGGCAGCTGCTGGTGGCCCTCGGGTCACTGGCCGCGGTCCTCTTGATTGGACGAGTTGTCACCGGTAGCTGGGTGACGGTTTTTACCGAGCCGCTGCTGATTGTCTGGGCGGTATTCTCAGCGGCCATACTCTGGTTCGTATTTGTGGCTGCGGCCGGAAAGTGGGATGATCAGACAGTTGACCAGATCCCGCCCGAGTGCAGCGCAGCACGCGCGTCCGAGGCCGAAGCGGTGGAAGAAGGGACACCAGCGGAAGAGGCCCCCGCGGTAGAGAGCCATGCGGAAACCGGTGATGCTGCCATTCAGGCGGCGATCGACGAAGCCGCCGCTCAGGAGACGCCAGTTGACGAACAGGATCGGGCGCAGTTCCTGGACTCGGTGCGGGTTGTCCTGGATCTCTGGCGCAACTCCAGCGAAGCCCGGCAGCTGGCAGCGGCCTACCTGGCCAAGGCAGCAGCCGACCGCTTCCTTAACGCAGAGTTCCTGATATCGATGGAATATCATTTGCGCGATGGCCTGCCTCATGGCCAGCTGGGCAGTTCGCTGTTCTGGATCTCTGGCCTGGAACAGAAAATCAGAACCGATATCGCTCCCATCGCTGCCGACACCCTCCAGTTCTATGCCGATAGCTTCTCCTTGTTCATCCGCTTACTGGAAGATAGCGCGCCGCCTGCGCAGGAATATCCAGCCGTCATTCTCGCCCAGGCTGCCTGGGTTCTCCTGCGCCAGTGCGCCGTCGAATACTACGCCGATCAGCTGTTGCAGTCGCTGGGTTTCATGCCAGAGCAGGCGGAACAGCTTAGCCGGGAGCAGATCCTCAATGCCTATGTAGAGAAGTGGGAGGGCGGCGCTGAAGCGGCCCCGACCTCAGCAGAACACCGGCTACGACTAGCCTGCCTGCTGACCCATCTGCGCCTGATCTCCAGCGAAGCCGCAGACGCGGATGGGTTTCCAGGCACTGCCGAAGGAAATGTCCTCCTGGTGCATGATCGGCTGCAGGTGTTGCTGAACGAAGCGCTAGACCGCCAGCGTCTGCAACAGTTCCGGCGCTGGCTGCTGGAGGAGTAACCCTCTGAGCTACAGACAGGAAAACGGCGTGTTGCCTGCGGTTGCGCAGGCGACACGCCGTCCGTTATCTCCTGTCTTCAGTTAGCCCCCCAGCGACAGGGGTGACCCAGCCTAGACGCAGGTATATCCACCATCAACCGGTAGAATGACGCCGTTTACATAGCCGGAAGCCGGGGCGGCCAGGAAAATAGCCGCTGTATTCAGCTCGCCTTCGCGTCCATAGCGCTGTACCGGAACCGTTCGCTGCATGTAGGCCGTAAACTCGTCGGTGCGCAGCGTATCGGATGTTAGCTCGGTCTCAAAGTAACCCGGGCAGATGGCATTGACCGTCACGCCGCGTGGCCCCCATTCGGCAGCCAGGGCTCTGGTCAGGTTTACTACGCCACCCTTGGCCGCATGATAGCCGGCTGCTGGCGCCTCGGAGTTGCCCACCATGCCGTACATGGACGCGATGTTGACAATCCGGCCGTATTGCTTCTTGAGCATCTCTTTGCCGAACTCCCGTGCAACCTTGAACGCCCCTGTCAGGTCTACATCCATCACCCACTGCCAGGTCTCGTCATCCATCGCCTCGGCCGGACCAACCGCTCCAGTTCCAGCGTTGTTGATCACGATGTCAACCTTGCCGTATTCCTGGATAACAGCCTCCACTGCTTCCTGAACGTTCTCAGTGCTGGTCACATCGCACTTGACAACGAGACACTTACGGCCGGCGTTGCGGATGGCCTCAGCCGTCTCGTTCAGCTTCTCGACGCGGCGAGCCAGAATGGCGAGATCAGCTCCGTGTTCTGCTAACGCGATGGCCATCTGTTTGCCCAATCCGGAAGAGGCACCGGTTACCACCGCGACCTGACCAGTCAGATCGAACAAGCTCTTTGCTGTCAAAGTCAGTACTCCTCCACTTCTGAATGATTCTAGGCTCCCCCATTATAGCTTGTCCCCGGATAGTTTGCACAGGTTTTTTGTGAAAAACTTCACTTTATCAGGGTTTGCTGCAGCAATTCTTCCATTAACTCGCCATTTCCTATGCAGAACACCTGGTAGACCCAGTGACCCTTCCAGAGGATAAATTCGTCCTCATCGCTACCCTCATACTGCCAGAGCACAACATCCGGGCTTTCGCTGACCAGTTGCGGCGTAGTTTCGTCGGTCAGTTGCCGTGGCTTAAAGGCCCTAATTAGCGATGGCTGGCGGCGCAGCAGCTGCTCTGCCAGGTAGTGGGCCAGCCGCGGGGTGCGCGCCTGATAGGCATACGAAGTGAGCCAGAGGTCAGCATTGTCCTCGCCGATCAGTTCCACCCGCTCCGCCAACATTGCCTGAAAGGGCACCAGTATGCTGGATCGCGTCAGATAACAGTTCCAGACATCGCCGCCGGCTTTCTCCTGCAGGTACTCGGGTGCCGTTGAGCGTTGCCAGGGAACGCCAGTTGCGTCCAGTACCTCGCTCAGCCGGATCATCGGCAGTTCTCCATCGGGAATTGGGGGAAAGGAGCTGGCGCGGGAGTCAGCAATCCGCTGTCCGACCAGCAGCGCCAGGATCAAAGCAAACGTAACCAGCCGGACCTGACCGCTCCGCCGCGCCTGCTGATAGGAGCGCTGGCGCTGCCCGCGAGCTCCCCCGCGCAGCTGATGGATCAGCCTCAGTGATCGCATAATCCCCAGCAGCATCTGCGCGGCGACATAGATGATCACGCCGCGCCACGAGAGTTGCTGGGCCAGTGCTGAGCAGCATCTGCAGCTCCAGAGGTTCAGAGTCGGGCAGCCGCAGCCAGAGGGAGAGGGTGACCCAGGCGACAAATAGCAGCGCCGACAGAATCAGGTTGCGTGCCAGCGGGCGCAGCATCCTCAACCGGCTCGCCACCTCGGTATGAATCTCCGGGATGCTCTGATCATCGGGGGCGCGGAAGATATGCACGTGCCCGTGCTGGCGCACGTATTCCCAGCCGGCCGCCGCGTAGATTTCCAGTTGCTCAGCGGGGAGGCCTTCCACGTCTCCATATTCGCAGCGATAGCGTACGCGCTGCCTGGAACCTTGCCGGAAGCTGGCCCGGCCATCTCCGCTCTCCAGATGCCAGCCCTGCTGCGCCATCTCGCTCAGCCAGTTCTGCATCTCCTCCAGTTCCCATTCCTCAAACCACCACAACAGCCGTTTTCGTTTCACTCTCTCCATGCGGCATCGCCTCCCTGCAGCAGGTTGCTTCCATCCTCGATCATGGCCGCCAGCCGGGTGAACTCCTGCCTGAGAGCTGCCCTTCCCCGGGCGGTGAGCCGGTAGGTCTTGCGGCGGCCATCATCATCGTCCAGTACGATCAGCCTTGACTTCTGCAGCTGGTTGAGGACGCCGTAGAGCGTTCCCGGCCCGACCGTGAGCCGCTGGCGGGAAATCTCCTGGATCCTGGCCATCAGGGCATAGCCATGGGCTGGCTCGCGCAGCAGTGCCAGCAGCACATAGTACATCGCCTCGGTCAGCGGTCCCGGAACAGCAGACAAGCGGATCAACCTCCTATTATGACATCTGATATATCGTCTGGCATAATAGTAACACGGCGGGATTGGTCATGTAAAGTGGCGATGCAGGGAAGTCCTGCTTGGCGCTGGACTGGCCCTGAATGGTATAATGGCCTGCAGGAAGGGGTGAGGTGAGATGATCATCATCAAGAACCAGCGGGAGATCGGACTGATGGCTGAGGCGGGGAAGATTGTGGCCGCTTGCCACCGCGCACTGCGCGATGTTATTCGCCCGGGCATCAGTACATTGGAGATAGACAGGTTTGTGGAAGACTTCATCACGCGGCATGGGGCCAGTGCTGCGCAGAAGGGGTATCGCGGATATCCGTTTGCCACCTGCGCCTCAGTCAACGATGAAATCTGCCACGGCTTCCCGACCCAGCGGGTGCTGCAGGAGGGGGATATCGTCGGCATCGACTTTGTGGTCAATCTCAACGGCTGGATGGCTGACTCGGCCTGGACCTACCCGGTGGGGGAGATATCGCCGGCGGCGAAGAAATTGCTGCAGGTGACGAAGGAGTGCCTTTATCTGGGAATTGAGCAGGCGGTGATTGGCAAACGCACCGGCGACATCGGCCACGCCATCCAGACCCACGCTGAAGCCCAGGGGTTTTCCGTTGTGCGCGACTTCGCTGGCCATGGCATCGGGCGTTCCATGCACGAGGACCCGCAGATTCTGCACTTCGGTCGCCCGGGGCGGGGCTTGCGGCTGCGGGAGGGGCTGGCTTTCACGATCGAACCGATGATCAACGCCGGCACCTGGCAGCTCAGCATTGATGACAACAACTGGACGGCGCGCACGCTGGACGGCAAGCTATCCGCCCAGTATGAACATACGCTGGTTGTCACCGAGAACGGCCCCCTGATCCTGACCGAGCAGGACTAGCTACCACAGGGAGAGCAGGCGAGCAGCAGAAGGCGCAGGTTAGGGGCAACTGAACAGACGGGTCAAAAGGAGGGCGGCTCCTGCACCACGCAGGAGCCGCCCTTTTCTAGTTTGGCTTTACTTTGGGGACACGACGGGAGGCGGCCCGAACATGAGGACCTCTACCGCCTGCGTCTCCGGCCACCAGTGCACGACCGCGCCCAGGCTTTCAGATACGAAGCGCAACGGCACCAATGTTCGCGCGCTGATGATCTGCGCCGGTACATCCAGCCCTATTTCAGGATCGGCCTGACCGATCACCAGCTCGATCACTTCTCCGCGCAGTTCAATGCGCACAGTGCGGGTCGCCTCCAGCCAGTGGACATCCGCTCCCAACGCCTCGGCCACAAACCGGACCGGCACCATCGTACGATCCTCGATCAGGCGGGGAGGGACATCCAGTGTTTTCTCCTCGCCGTTGACAAAGGCTTCGTTGCTCCCGATGTTCAGGTCGATAATGGTGAGCGGCGGCTCCACTAGCACCAGCGAGAGATAGCCGAGTCTGTCGCTGGAGAAGGTAAGGACGCGGTTATCCGCATCGTATACCCCCTCCACGAACTCTGTTCCAGATTCGCTGCCTGCAAGCGCGATTCTGAGCTGGACCAGCAGTTCGTCGCCCCAGCCGTCCAGATCCGCCAGACTGCGGGTGATGGTCAGCGCCTGAATCAGCTCGTTAACAGGCTGGCCTAACTCCTGTCCCGCCTCGTAGTATGTCACGGTGATTTCGTAGACCTTGCCGTGCACACTGCACCTGCCGTCACGCGTCGCTACTTCCCACTGCTCCAGCAGGGCTTCCAGTTCGTCGCCAACAACCTCCGAGACGTTGATCTCCACCCAGGCTTTGCCCTTGCGCCATTCGCTGATCTGTTCTACGAGGAGCGCTGCCGGGTCAATGATAATCGTATTAGCGTCGGACGTCAGGGTGATGCTGAGATCATGTTCAGCCAGTTTCTTAAGGACTGCCGTCGAGATGGTGAGCCTGTTCTCTCCGAGGGACGCCAGGTCAATGCCTGCTTCGCCCGAATCGATCAGCGCCCGGTCGATCAGCCTGTCAGCTGCGGTAGAGACGAGCGGTGTGATCACCGACGTTGGCTCAGGATCCGGGTCTTGCGGTGGCACGTACGGTGCCTCCTTCGCCTTGACAACCAGAGCAAAGTCCTTTGTCCGATCGGTGCCCCCCGCTTTGCTGATGGTGGCAGTCAGCGTCACCGTTCTGTCCCCCTGGGTATGCGCCGGCCTGGAAACGGCGCCTGTCGTCGTGTTGATGTAGCCTGTGGGGCTGGCACTCCAGGTGATAGTGGTGCCGTTGGAACCCGTCTGGGGCAGGTTCAGGTTCCGCGTTACGCTGTCCTGTCCCACATTTGCGCCCCTGATGGTGTCCCAGGTCAGGGCGGCCAGATCCTCTGCAATCGCTTCATCAGCAGAGAGGCCGGATGTGGCCTTGACCACCAGGTTGAAGGTCACGGTGTCGCTGGCCGTCCCCTTGCTGATGGTAGCGATCAGGGTCACGGCGACATCTCCAGTTGCGCTATCCGGCCGGGTGACCGCGCCGGTATCGGTATTAACGTAACCGGCCGGGTCTGCACTCCAGCTGATCGTAGAACCGTTTGCGCCCGTTGAGGCCAGGTTCAGATCCTCTGTGACCTGGTTGGTCAAATCGTTGTCACCCTTGATCACATTCCAGGTAAGCCAGGCCTTATCAGCTGTGACCGCCTGGGCATCGGAGTCTGGTCCAGGTCCAAAATCCGTGGATTGGAGAATCAGTCCATGGCTGCCGACCACCAGGAAGTTCTCCGCACCAGTGGTGATACCGTGCAACTCATACACATTCGCATCGATGTGGTTGGGGAACTCCACCCTCTCCCAGCTCTTCCCATTGTCCAGTGAGCGGAGGATGCTGCCATTCTGGCCGACTGCCATCAGACGACCATCCTTCACTGCCAGCGAGTAGATATATTGGGAGATTCCGTGAAACACCCGGGTCCAGTTTTCGCCATCGCTATCCGAATAGTGAGCAACAGTCGGGCCAATGGCTATGAACCTGTCATTAGCCCAGACGACATCTTGCGAATAATTGTTCAGGAGCTTCGAGGACAGCCAGTCTTCGTCGCCGTCGTTGCTGGACCGATAGGCGTGCCCTGTGTCAGCCAGGATGATAAACCGGCCGTTCCCGTAGGTGATGGCATGGAGATTCGCAGTGCCCAGCCTGGCAGGTAACCAGCTTTCTCCGCCGTCGGTTGATTCGAACATATGGCCGCCGGTTCCTACAGCGATGTACTTGCCGTCGCCATAGGCTACATCGTAAAGAAGGCTGCTAGTGTCTTCTGAGTTGCGAACTGTCCAGTTGATCCCATCAGGCGAGGTGAGGATCGTCTGCCCCGAGCCCACGGCGACGAACTGGTTGTTCAGGTAACGCACCCTCTGCAGCACCCTGGACGTTTCTGAATCCTGTACTTGCCAGGTGATGCCGTCTGCGGAGCGGAGGATGGTGCCTGCTTCGCCGATGGCTACGAAACAGGAGTTGCCCCAGGCAACAGAATTGAGGATCTTACTGGTTCCCTGCAGGATGTAGGTCCAGCTGTCTAACTCCGACGCTATTCCAATTCCACCATGCCCACCTACTCTGATGAACATCCCATTGGCGTAAGCAGCTGCAGTTAGGGTGGGCCCTCTCAAAGCTGGCAGAGAACTGGTGTTCCAGTCTGTTTCGCCGTCCCATGTTGCGGCCTCTCCATATCCCAGGGCAACGAATTGTGTGCCATCATGGGTGATGGACACGTAGTTCCCTCTTCTCTTAAGGTCGGCAGCTGTCCAGCTGGTGCCCTTGTCGGCGGACCAGTACGCATGTGCATCCACTTGGTACCCTGTGCCGATCGCCACTACGGTTCCATTCGCGCAGGTTACATCCACCAGGTTTCGCTGGGGGCTCAGCTGCCTTGCAGTCCAGATATAGCCGTTTTCTGAGGTCGCCACCACCCCGCTCATACCAACGGCGATAAATGTTCCGTCGGCGTACGTGATGCTGTGCAGGTCCTTGTCGTACTCCAGCTGGTGGACTTCGTATTCATGCAGCCGATCGATATCTGGCCACTCGAGGATCTTGCCGCTATCAGCAATCGCTATCAGGCAGTCATTGGCATAGATCAGATCGCTGATCAGGGCATCGGGAATCAGGAGTCTGTGATGCCAGACTCCATCGCCGCTGGACGTCAACAGAAGGCTGTGATCGGTGCCGTCATTGGCGGCTGCAATGTAGCCCTCGCCCACTTGTGTTAAGCCGGTGAGATCGAAGGTAGTCCGGGTAGCCTGACTCGTCCAGTTCTCCCCATCCGTCGAGTAGGCCAGGGTCCCATGCTTGCCCAATACAAAGCAACCGCTGGACACGGGTTCTACGTTCAACAGCAGGTTAACTGTGGGCAGCGGGCTACGCACATTCCAGAAAGGGGTTGGATCAGACAAGGCTGTCCGCAGCGTCAGACGCTGGGGCATGGTCATACCGTTCTCATCCTCCAGCACCACATACACGTAGTACTCGGTATCAGGCTCCAGACCTGACAGGAGAACAGTGATTTCGCCATCAAACACTTCTCCTTCGGCAAAGCACCCGGCTGGGACGGGTGTGCCGTCTGGTCCCTTCCCGGCCTTAATGTTCGCGCCGCTTGGGCCAGTTCCGCCATGAGGCAGGACACAGACGCAGTAGACTTGTACGGACCTCGGTGACTTTGCGTACAGATTGACACTGTTCTTGCCGATATCCTGCGCATTCAGAAGGCGCAAAGGTTGCTGCGCGAGACCGACCTGACCATCTCTGCTATCTCTCAGGAATGCGGTTTTGAGAGTCCCAGCTACTTTTCCGCTACCTTTAGGCGGGAGACCGGCTACTCTCCCTCCGCATATAGAAGACTGCTGTAGTGAGGAAAAATCAGCCCCGGGCCGCATGCGGCCCGGGGTTTTCGCTTTCTAGGCAGGACGGGAATGCGGTTCCGGTGTGAACAGGTCGTGCCACAGTTCATCGCTGACGCAATCCCTCAACCTGATCTGACTGTAGGAGAACTTGCCATGGAAGGGGTTGGCTGGATCGGGCCGCTGGTTGCGCCAGTTGACCAGATCCTCTTCAGCCAGGCGGTTGACGGCTGCAATCAGCTGGCGCGCGCGCTCCGTGTGGGGGCAACAGATGAACAGGCGGCAGATCAGAGGTCTGATCTCGTATTTCCTGCAGCCCTGGTTATCCTCGCGCAGGCAATAGCTGACCGGGTCGGCCAGGCGCATCCGATCAACTTTCCAGGGTTCATAGGTAGTGCAATAGGCGATAAACTCATCGCGGCTGATGCCTTCCGCCATGGAAAGCTGCAACACATCGATCATCGAGAGGAAGATGTTAAAGCGTCCACAGCAGAACGTACAGCCAAAACAGGTGCCGCGCTGCGGGCCTCCAGGGAAGAACCGTTCTTCCTTATCAAGGTTTTCATCATCGCTGGCTGCTGCATAGGCTTCGCAGAGATCGGCGACGGTAGCCGCCTCATCCAGAATGGCAACATCCAGACCCAGCCCTCGGTCCAGGTCCACACTCAGTGTGCGTACCCGCACGATATCGTCCCCTTACATGTAAGTTAATGTCTATACGTAGATTATATGGACAGATGTTTACCCTGCTCAAACCTTTCAGAAACCGGATGGGGATTGTTTTGGATAGTGGTGGCGGATTATTGAAAAACTGCACCTTAGCGCTTAGATTTCTGCAGGGATACACACTAGGGATTATTGCAGCACAAGGGATTCTGCAACAACACCCACTGCCTCCCTCCCGGGGTGCAGTGGGTGTTTTCCCTGACAAGTTAATTTCAGGACGGGGCGGGTGTGCCCTGCTTATGCCATGCGTCTAGACCTTGACCGTCTTCCAGCGCCCCGATCGGTAGCGGAAGTAGATGAAGGCGGAACGTGTCGTCTGGTCAATGGCCATGGCCAGCCAGGCTCCCAGCAACCCCCAGCCAAACACGTTGACAAAGAGCAAGGCCAGGCTGACGCGTACTCCCACCGTGCCGACAAACGTGGCGATCAGCGGCCAGCGTGTATCCCCCGCACCGCGCAGGGCACCGGCGAGGATGAACTGGGTCGATTGCAGCGGCTGAACCAGAGCGATGATCCGCAAGACCCTGGCGGCATCAGCGATGACCGGCGCCTCGTCAGAGTAAAGGCTGGCCAGCAGTCCGCCGCCGAAGAAGAAGAGGAGCCCCATGGCACTGGCCACAAACATGCCTATGCGGCGCGTCTGCCAGCCGTACATCTCGGCCCGGTCGGGGCGTTTGGCACCCAGGCTACGACCGACCAGCGATGTTGCAGCCATACCAAATCCCATGCCTGGTGAGAACGAAAGGCCGGTGATGTTGATGCCGATCTGGTGTGCTGCATAGATGGTCGTTCCCAGGCCGGAGACCACGCGGGTGAAAGTCATCATGGCGAAGCGCATGACTACCTGCTCAATCATGGCTGGGATACCGACGGTGACGACGCGTTTGATCAGGTCAAAGCGGGGGGCAAAGCTTTTCCCGGAAGGAGATATGGAGGACCGACTTGCCGCCGGTCACGGCCCGCAGAGCCAGAATCATGCCCACAACCCGGCTGATCGCCGTAGCGACAGCCGCACCGAAGACTTCCCAGCGGGGGAAGCCAAAGAGCCCGTTAATCAGGATGGCATTTCCCACCACATTCACGACGTTGGCGATGATGTTATAGCGCATCGGCGTGCGGGTATCACCCGCACCGCGCAGCACCGCGGTGATGTTCATGCTGACGGTCTGGGGCAGAAAACTTAGGGACATTACCCGCAGGTACGTCACTGCGTAGCCAACGGAATCTGGCTTGGCGCCCATGAACAGGACTATGGGCCTGGCAAATACGTAGAGGAGCGTAGCAGCGACGATGGACATAACACCGATCACCACGAGCGACTGGCGGGCTGTAGTGTTGGCCTCGTCCCTATCGCCTGCGCCGATGAATCGGGCAACCACAGCAGTTGTACCTACGTTAAGGGCCATGAACCCCGCCATAGCCACAAAGAGGGGCTGCATTGTCAGACCGATGGCCGCGATCGCTGCCGCACCGACGCCACCCACCATCATCATATCCACCATATTGAACAGCTGAATCAGCAATTGCTCCACGACTGAAGGCCAGGCTAAATTGATGACGTCTTTGCGGGCCTGTTGAACTGTTAATTCCTTCTCGTGCTCCAGGCTTGCTGTCTGGCGCATCGCGGTCATCTGATCACTCCTGACTATTTTGTGCTGCTAATTTTTCTATGCTTGTAATATAACATCATTCACCTGCTACAGTCAATCACTACACCCTGATCAAAATTTGTCTCCATTCAGCGTTCACCAAAGCTGCTGCAACAATTCCTCCTAACCTGCCGCTCTAGTTAGGTCGCCCAGGCTGGTTATGCGTCTGCAGGAATCGAGCCAGGTCTGGTGAATTACAGGGTGATGACAGGAGGAGTTTACTTGATCTATGGTGGCAGGGCTAATTGGGATGGCGTTACCCTCTACGGGCGCAGATTTGCTGTGCGGGCAAGGCGCCGCGCAGATGGCGAGCTGGTCTACCAGGTGATGAACGGCCGCGACTACCTGCGGCGCCTTCGGCGATTGATCGGTGGCCTGATTGTCGGGGTGCTGCTGGTGCTGCTGCTGTTGCCGCAGGCGGATCTGCTACCGACTCGGGCCGAGTCTTACTGGCTGGCGTTGGGCGAGAAGCTCGGTATCTGGCTGGCGCTGGCGGCTGCCCAGTTCATCGCTTGCCAGTTTACACCCCTGGGGAGATACCATGCAGCGGAACACATGGTGATCAACGCGGTCGCTCGCGGGCAGTCTTCTCTGGAACAGGTGGAGAAGGCTGAGCGTTTCTGCTGGAGTTGCGGCACTGCCTACATCGGACTGACCATGTATCTGCTGTTGCCCCTGGCTTTCCTGCCGCTGTCCGCTGACGAGTTTCTCGTCGCCTTCGCTGCGGTGCTCCTGCTAGTGCTCCTGCTGGATCGGCGGCTCCAGCTAAGGCGGCGGCCTCTGGCGCGCCGCATCGGTCAATATTGGCAGCTCTACCTGACGACGAGTCCACCCCGCCCAGAGCATGTCCGGGTGGCGCACGCCTGCGCCGAGAAGCTGCTCTCTCTGGAGCGAGGCTCCAGCCCCAGGTGCAGAGTAGAATGAGATGAAGAGTGATACACGGAGGTGTTTGCCCATGAAAACGGTGGCCCAGGTGCGGTCAGATATTCCGGTGCTCAGTCGGTATAGCTTCCTCAATGCCGGGACGTTGTTCCCGACGCCGCAGCCGGTGATGGAGGCCTTCTTTGACGCCTATCGGGAGTGGCACGCGCAGGGAGCGGGGCTGCCCAGGCATTACGAGGCCTGGCGGGAGCAGGTGACCGATCAGGTGCGCCAGCAGCTGGCCGATTTTCTCGGCTGTGATGCCCTGGAGCTGGCCTTTACCAGCAATGCTACCGACGGCGTGAATATCGTCGCCTTCGGCATTGACTGGCAGCCGGGGGATGAGGTGGTCATCACCGATATGGAGCATGCTGCCAACTCGGTGGTCTGGATCCATAACCAGACGCGCTTTGGCATCAAACTGCGCATCGTGCCTGTGGATCTGGATCCGCAGGTTTTCCTGGAGAATCTGAGACAGGCGCTCAATTCCCGCACCCGGCTGGTCGCAATCGGCCACGTCCTCTGCCAGAATGGGCAGATCCTGCCGGTGGAGGATGTGACCAGACTGGCGCACAGCAACGGCAGTCTCGTGCTGCTGGACGGCGCCCACGCCGTGGGGCAGATACCCGTCAACCTGCACCAGCTGGGCTGCGATTTCTACACCATGAACGGACACAAGTGGCTGTTTGGACCCACGGGAACCGGCGCGCTCTATGTCCGTAGTGACCGAATCTCCCAGGTGAGGCCGAGCTTCATGGGCGACGTGGCCCAGATGCAGTGGGACTACCCGTTGGGCATGGCCTATACGCCGCCGCCGGGAGCGCGCCGCTATGAATATGCCACGCGCAACTGGCCCGCCATCGTCGGGTTGGGTGCGGCTCTGGATTATGTTAACGAGATCGGCCTGGACAACATCCGGGAGCGCATTGTGCACCTGACCGATCAGCTCAAGGCTGACCTGCAGTCGCTGCCCCAGTGTAGGCTTCATAGCCCGCTCGAACGGCGCTGGTCCAGCGGGCTGGTGACGTTTGAACTGGTGGGGGAGAACGCCCATGAGATTATCGCCTATCTGGAACAGCGAGGCATCTGCCCGCGTTACCTCAACGAGCGGCTGATACGGGTTACGGTGGCTTATTTCACCCTGGAAGAGGAGCTGGTGGCTTTAGTCCAGGGGCTACGCGATTATCTGGCACGCAAGTAGACGATAAAGATCAGAGGCTTGTCGACCAGCATGCGGCGACAAGCCTCTGTTTGTTTTCTTACAGCTCTCCCCCGGAAAGTTTGAGCAGCACGCCGCTCAGCAACAACCCGCCGGCAAACATCCCGGTTCCCGCCAGCAGCGACCAGCCCCAGTGCAGGTCGGGCACGATCAGCAGGGCCGAGGCGAGCAGGAGCCCGAGCACCGTGTAGTAGGCCTGCGCATGAAAGCGACTGAAGACCCATTCTACCACGCGCACCAGCAGTATCGCGCTCACAACAAAGCCGATTCCCGCCGGGACCAGCACCGACAGGCGAACATGAGCAATCGCCCCCAGCAGCTCCTCATATGAGCCCAGCGATATCAGGATGAATGACGAACTTAACCCGGGGACGATGGTGCCGATGGCCAGAATGACGCCATAGAACAGGCAGTTGGCCCAGTTTTCCACTGCCTCCGCATTCGGTGCGGGAGCGGCCCCTGTCGGGCCGGTCAGAAGAAACATGATCAGCATGGCTACCCCCGTCCAGCCCAGGAGCTGAGGCCGCCAGCCATGGGAGTTGGCCGTGCGCAGCAGCGTCGGCAGGCTCCCTGCCATCAGCCCGAGGAAGAGCCAGATCACCAGATCAGGGATCGCCTGCATCAGCCATTCCATCAGGTTGCTGAAGCCAACGATGCCGATGCCGACGCCCAGCCCCAGCGGCAGGAGGAACCTGACATTCCGCTCTATGTCAGCAAAGAAGTGGCTGACAGACCGGATGATCCGTTCATAAAGACCGAAAGCGGCGGCTATCGCACCGCCGCTCACTCCCGGGGTGATCGAGGCGATACCCAGAGTCAGGCCGAGTAGCATTCGCTGCAAGAATCCCATAGCGTCACCTGCCGGCTATGCCGGATGACAGCTGCTGAAGTAGAAGATGGCGATGCAGCCTCGCCCTACGTGGGTGCCGATGGTTGCGCCGATTTCACCCTGCACCACCACCGCCTCCGGCAGCAGCGCCTGCAGGCGAGCTGCAATCTCCGCGCCTGTCTCCGGGCAACCAGCATGGGATACGCCGATATACCGATACTTGTCCCGGATGGCCTCTCTGTCCAGGCTGTCTACCAGATAGTTGAGCGCCTTCTTGCGCCCCCGCACCTTGTCCAGGAGGACGATGCGACCGGCGTCATCGAGGTGGAGGATGGGTTTGATGTTCAGGAAGTCGCCCAGGGTGCCAGCTGTCCTGCTGATCCGACCGCCCTTGACCAGATTCTCCATATGGTCGAGGGTGAAGATGTGCACCAGCTCCTGCCGGGCCGCGTTCACCCTCTCGACGATCTCCGGGGCGGAGTGGCCCTGTTCGGCCATCTCGGCCGCCATCAGCACCAGAATCCCTAACCCGATCGAGGCGGAACGGCTGTCGACTACATAGACGTTGTCACCTGCTGCGCCTAATGCCTCCTTGGCCCAGCGCGCACTATCCACCGTTCCGCTCAGTTCGGACGACAGGTTGATAGTTATCACCGTACGGCCGGCACTCAGCTCAGGCTGAAATGCATTCACAAACTCCTGTGGTGACGGCTGCGAAGTGGTCGGCAGCGACGGTAGGGCCTCCATCTTGTCGTAGAATTCACTTGGGGCGAGGGTGACCCCATCAGTGTAATCTGTACCAGCCATGTTGATGCGCATGGGGACCACTCCGATATGGTATTTATCCAGCAGTTCCTGGGGTAAATCAGCGCTGGTATCAGTGAATATCCTTATCTCAGACATCTGGATCACCTCCTTCCGTGTTCGTTGAACTCCAGACTCCCGCCCTGCGAGCGCGAACTCCTCTCTGCGCCGTTGCCCCCCGGGTCGCCAACGGCGTTACACTAGCTATACTATTCGGCTATCGTCGTCTCAAAAACTGGTGGGTTGAGAATCTGACGTTTCACATAGCATCGCTCTGCCGCCCGCAGCACCGCACGCTTTCTCGCCGCAGGGAAGTCCTCTGGCAGCACCAGCTCCATCTGGATCTTGGTGGCCAGCCTGGTCTCGGGGTCGCGCTCCAGATCGAGCTTTACGCGAAATCCCTCTGTGGGCAGATTGTTGGACTGGCAGTAGCTGGCCACAGTGAGCGCGGTGCAGGTGGCGATGGATGCCAGAAACAGCGAACCGGGAGAAGGTGCCTCGCCCCCGCCGGTCTTGACAACAAAATCGGTCAAATGCGCGTCTGCGCGCTTGCCTTCCAGGTGAACTTCAATCAAGGACATGGTGATTGCCTCCTTCTGATGAACTAGGATTAGGTTTCGAGGTCTGGCCGATGGATTCCTGCCAGCGAAGCGGCACTGGCAGGATGTTCTTAGAGGCATATTCATGAGTCTATCCAAATATGCCCTGCGCGTGTCGCCGCACGGCAGGAATCAACTTTTGTCAGGCGAAGTACCCTGCATAGAGAATGACATGGCTGTGGGCCATGAGGAGGAAGAGCGATGTATGATCTGATTATCAAGAACGGCCGTCTCGTGGATGGCACCGGCAATGCCTGGTTTTACGGCGATGTGGCCGTGCAGGGTGAGAGAATTGCGGCAGTGGGGCGGTTGGACGGGGCGCGGGCGAAGCGGGTGATTGACGCCTCTGGTCTGGTAGTCGCACCTGGCTTCATCGATGCCCATTCTCATTCTGACAGCGTGCTGCTGGTCGGACCACGGGCGGAGAGCAAGATCCGTCAGGGAGTGACGAGCGAGGTGATCGGCCAGTGCGGCGACTCGGCCGCGCCGCGTGCCGTCGCTGACGCTGCGGATGGCCAGAACCCGTCCTGGGGGAGCATGAGCGAATACCTGGAGCTGCTGGATCAGCAAGGTGTGGCTGTCAACGTGATCCCCCTGATGGGGCACGGCAACCTGCGGCGGATGGTGATGGGCATGGCCCATCGACCGCCTGGCGAATCTGAGCTGGCTGAGATGTGCCGCCTGGCAGCCGAGGCCATGGAGCAGGGCGCCTTCGGGATCAGCAGTGGGCTGATCTATCCCCCCAGTTCCTATGCTGATACGCAGGAGCTGATCGCCATCTCCAGGACGGTGGCCGAATACGGGGGCATCTATGCTACCCACATGCGCAGCGAGGGGGCACGACTCCTCGAGTCTGTCGAGGAAGCCATCACCATTGGCGAGCAGGCCGGACTGCCGGTGCACATCTCGCACCACAAGGCGATGGGTGAGGCCAACTGGGGTCGCGTCCGCGAGAGCCTGGCTCTTATCGACGCCAGACGGGCAGCAGGTGTCGATATCACGCTGGATCAGTATCCCTATATCGCCAGTGCCACCGGCCTCAAATCATCCATTCCCCAGTGGGCCCATGCTGACGGTGTCGAGGCGATGCGGCAGCGCGTGGTGGATCCCGTGATCGGCGCAAGAATCCGCCAGGAGATGGCTGCTTCCCAGACGCGCTGGGATTGGACTCTGGTGGCCAGCTGCAGCCGAGAAGAGAACAAGCAGTTTGAGGGCAAGAATATTGAGGAGATCAGCGCCATAGTCGGCCTCGATCCGGTGGAGACGACCCTGCGCCTCCTGCTGTCAGAGAACTTCAATGTGGGCATGGTGCGGTTTGCCATGTGCGAGGAGGATGTGGAATACGTCATGCGCCACCCGCTGACGATGATCGGTTCCGACTCCAGCGCCCTGGCCATCAGCGGCCCGCTCTCCCGCGGTAAGCCTCACCCGCGCAGTTACGGCACATTTGCCCGCGTGCTGGGGCACTACGTGCGCGAGCGCCAGGTGCTGACGCTGGAGGAGGCGGTGCGCAAGATGACCGGCTTCCCGGCCGCCAGGTTCCGGCTCTGGGATCGCGGCCTGCTGCGTCCCGGCTATTACGCCGACATCACCATTTTCGATGCCGAAACCATCAGGGATGAGGCGACCTTCGTCGACCCGCATCAGTATGCCTCCGGCGTGCATTACGTGCTTGTCAACGGGCAGGTGACGCTCGATCAGGGTGAGCAGAGCGAATGTCTGGCCGGCAAGGCGTTGCGTCGGCCTGGTAGTGGACGGCGATAAACACTATGCCGCAGGAGACCCTAGAAGGAAGGGGGATTGGTGGATGATACCGACACCACACATCGAAGTTGCGCAGCAGGGTGTGATTGCGGAGACGATACTTCTACCTGGCGATCCCTTGCGGGCCAGGTTTATCGCCGAGCACTTTCTGGAGCAGCCGTTACAATGGAACGGGGTACGCAACATGCTGGGCTATACCGGGTTATACCGAGGCAAACCAGTCTCGGTGATGGGTAGCGGCATGGGCATGCCTTCCATCGGTATTTACTCTTACGAGCTGATCCACTTCTACGGTGTAAAGAATCTGATCCGGGTAGGCTCCTGCGGTGCCTATCAGCCGGACATCAAGGTGCGGGACATCATCATTGGCATGTCCGCATCCACCGACTCCAACTACGCCAGTCAGTTTAATCTGCCAGGGACGATTGCCCCCACGGCCTCGTGGGAACTGCTACAGAAGGCGGTGCGGGTGGCCGAGGAGAAGGGCTACCCTGTACGGGTAGGCAATATTCTCTCGTCGGACATCTTCTATGACGACGACCCTGACGCCTGGAAGCAGTGGGCCAGGATGGGTGTGCTGGCAGTGGAGATGGAGGCGGCTGCGCTTTACCTGAACGCCGCCCGTGCCGGAGTCAACGCCCTCTGCATCCTCACCGTATCCGATTCATTGGTCACCCACGAGCAGGTCACTGCGGAGGAGCGCCAGAAGACGTTTACCCAGATGATGGAGATCGCGCTGGAGCTGGCATAGACCAAAAGGGGCACCACGGCTACATAGCCATGGTGCCCTTGTCATGCGTGTCCAGTGCGCCGGCGACAGGCCCTTCGGGCACGCTGCCACCCTGTCGGTTACAGGGGGAGACCTCTTTTGACATCCTCTGGCTGAGGAGCTCTGGCCTGTGCCCGCAGCCTGGAGTCCTACTTTACCGGGCTGGGGTTGACTCCTTCCGGGATGGGGCAGACGTAAGTCTCGCCACCCAGGCGTTCCTCCAGCTCTTCTTTGGCCGCCGCGATCAGTTCCGGTTGCTGGATCAGGTCCAGTGCCGTGCCCGCCATGGCTTTGGCCGCCTGCAGCATGCCCTTATGGGCCCAGGAGCTCTTGCCCTGAGCCACCAGCTGCCAGGAGTGGCCCGGTGTGCCCAGCGCATAGCAGCTGGTATAGCACTGAACGGTGGGCACATTCCAGGAGACGTCGGCGACGTCAGTCGAGCCGCTCATTGCCTGTTCGCTATGCCGGTGCGGCAAAACGATGGTGCAAAACTCGCTCTGCTCCAGCTCGGCCGCTAGCCTACTCCCCTGCAGCCTGCCGTAGGCTTTGATCAGGCTGTCCAGCTCCTTGCGCCGCTCGGCCTCATCCAGCGTTGCCCGGATCGCGCGAGCAAACTCCTTTTCCTCCGCCGTCGGCGTCAGCGGCGGGAGTGCCTCCAGATTGGCCTGCATCACTTTCTCCAGAGTTTCGTTGGGGATCAGATTGGAGCAGGCCTTGTCGATCTGAATCTCCACCCTGGTCTGGGTCATCATCGCCGCCCCCTGTGCGATCTGGTTAACCCACTCGAATATCTCCTGCACCAGGCTGTTCTGGGGTGCCCGAATCAGGTAGAGCACCTCTGCTTCCGGCTGCACCACATTGGGGCTCTTGCCGCCGGTATTCAGTACTGCATAATGAACGCGAGCCTCGGGGATGACGTGTTCGCGCATATAGTTGACGCCTACATTCATCAGCTCCACTGCGTCAAGAGCGCTACGGCCCAGGTGGGGCGTTGCGCCGGCGTGGGAGGCCTTGCCGGTAAACCGATAGTAGACCTGAATATTGGCCAGCGATGAGCCGCTCCAGACATGATTTGTGGCGCCAGCATGCCAGGTAATTGCGGCGTCCAGCCCGGCGAAGAGGCCAGCGCGGGCCATAAAGGCTTTGCCTGACCCACCCTCCTCCCCGGGGCAGCCGAAGTATCTCACAGTGCCGGGCAGACTATTCTCCTCCAGATATTCTTTAACGGCGACGGAGGCTGCCAGAGACCCAACGCCCAGCAGCTGGTGACCGCAGCCGTGCCCGTTGCCGCCGGCCTGGAGCGGTTCACGCACTGCCACATCCGCCTTCTGACTCAGGTTGCCCAGGGCGTCAAACTCGCCCAGGAATCCCAGTATCGGCTGGCCATTGCCCCAGGTGCCGATGAAGGCGTAGGGAACGCCTCCTACCTCGCGCTCTACCGCAAAACCGGCATCCTCCAGCGCCTCTGCCAGCGCCGCCGCTGAGCACTTCTCCTCAAAGCGGGTTTCAGCATATTCCCAGATCCGGTCACTCAGCTTCGTATAAGTTGAGCTTCTTGCCTCGATGGATTGATAGAGTCTGCTCTTGCCCATCCTGATCTTCCTTTCTGCCAGAGCCTTGTTTCCCTGCTACTTCGCCGCGTTGCAGATAGTTCCCTGCCGCTGCCAGACCGCCCCCTTATGGGAACTATCTGCCAGCGCCAGGCGTCCAATCAGCTAACTGAAATCTATGGAAAAGGGGGTGTCGTAGTTGCGCAAGATATTGCTACTCCTGGCGGTGCTGGCGTTGCTTGTTGGCTGTGCCGACCAGGAGATCCTGCCGACCGATGATCCGCTGCAGCCGGGGGCCATCGAGGGCAGATTCGATATGTACAATCGGTTCGGTTTTCACCTGTATAATCAGCTGGTTGAACAGGAGAACATCATGATCTCGCCGATCAGCATCGGCCTTGCCCTGGCCATGACCTATAACGGAGCTGACGGCGAGACCAGGGAGGAGATGGCCCGGGCGCTGCAGTTGGAAAGCGTGGACCTTGCTGCATTCAACCAGAAGAATCAGGAGTTGCTGCGCCTGCTATCCCGCTCCGACGTGACCCTGAGCATTGCCAACTCGCTCTGGCTGCGGCAGGGGATCCCGCTACGGGGAGAGTTTGTTGCCGCTAATCGAGAGTTCTACCAGGCCGAGGTCAGCGAACTGGATTTCAACGATCCGGCATCGGTGCAGACCATCAATAATTGGGTTGCCGAGCAGACCAACGGTCTGATCAAGGAGATCATCGACGGGCCGATTGATCCGCTGACACTGCTCTTCCTGATCAACGCTATCTACTTTCAGGGCGACTGGGCCCAGCCCTTCGACGAGGGTCTCACCCGGGATGATCAGTTCCAGACCCCTGGCGGTAGTGTGGAGACTCCGTTCATGCACAAGGCAGGAAACTATAGTTATCTGGCCACGGAAGATTTTCAGGCGATCCGCCTGCCCTACGGCGAAGGAAGCCTGGCCATGTATGTCTTTCTGCCTCAGGATCTGGCCGCGTTCCATCGGCAGTTAACGCCGGAAAACTGGCAGCGCTGGCTGAGCGAATTTGCCATCAGCCAGGGCAGGCTGGCCCTTCCCAAGTTCGAATTTGGGTATGAGGCTGAGTTGAACGACGCTCTGCGGGCGCTGGGCATGAAGACTGCCTTTGAACCAGGCCAGGCCGATTTCAGCCAGATGATCGATGCGGATGTCTCTATCTCGAAGGTCAAGCACAAATCGTTCATCAAGGTGAATGAGCAGGGTGCGGAGGCAGCCGCCGTCACCTCGGTGGAGGTCAGAGTCACCTCAGTCATGCCACCGCAGGAAATGTTTGAGATGAAGGTGGATCGGCCGTTCTGCTTCATCATCCATGATAGCCAGACGGATACCATCCTCTTCCTGGGATCAGTCGTCGACCCCAGCTAACTCGTCGGATTGTGCGCTTCGTCGCCTAACCAGGGGCTGCTGCGCCAGCAACGCCCCCCAGTCAGACAGACCCCTTCGGGGCGCGCCGCAAAATATGGCGATGCTTGCTTGTCAAACAGCGGCTCGCACCTTACATCCCGTCTCGTTTCGCTTTCTGCGAGTCCGGATAGGGACTTGCGATGTTACCAACCGATGCTTGCAGGCAAACATCGCCTGACCCATCGGGATGCGCCTTCAGGGGTGATGCCCTGTCTTCCACATGCTCAAGACAACACCCACTGCCAACCCAGGAGAGGCAGTGGGTGTTGTCTGCTCCGGTTGATTTGCGCCTGCGGCCTCTACTGCACTCGTTCCTTCCGCGGCGCATATATTGTCGTACTATCGCTGCAAGAAGGCATGCGGAAAGGGGGGAGTAACAGTGAAACGTCGCTTAGGAGTTATGGTGCTGATCCTGCTTATACTAATGGGCGTTCTCAGCAGTTGCCGCCAGCCGGAAGACGACCTCGAGCCGATTGTCCTCTCCGAGGTGATTCACTCCATCTTCTACGCTCCACAGTACATAGCACTGAACAAGGGCTTTTTCACCGAAGAAGGACTGCGCGTTACTCTGGAGACAGCTCAGGGAGCTGACAAAGGTGCGGCGGCAATTCTCTCGGGCAGCGCCCATGTGGCCCTGTTTGGATCGGAGCAGGCCGTCTATGCCACCAAACAGGGAGCGAGCAACCCGATCATCGCTTTCGCCGCCTGCACCCAGCGCGACGGATCGTTCCTCGTGGGGCGCCAGACAGACCCTGATTTCTCCTGGGCTGATACTGCCGGCAAAGTGATCATCGGCGGGCGCAAGGGAGGCATACCCCAGCTGGTGCTGGAGTGGATTCTGAAGGCGAATAACGTTGAGCCGTTTGAAGACGTGGAGATCATCCAGAGCATCGCTCTGAACGCCACTGCCCAGGCCTTCCGGGAAGGCACCGGCGACTATGTACAGCTCTGGGAGCCGTCCCCCAGCATTCTGGAGAAGGACGGCAGCGGCGCCATTGTGGCGGCGCTGGGAGAGGGCAGCGGTTTGTTGCCGTATACCACCTTCCATGCCACCAAGAGCTTCATCGAGCAGCGCCCGGATGTTCTGCAGAAGTTTACCAACGCCATCTACAAGGCGCAGCTCTGGATGCAGGAGCACTCGCCGGCAGAGATTGCTGAAGCGTTGGCCCCATCTTTCGCCGACACCAGCCTGGAGATCCTGACCACGGTCGTTCAGCGTTATCAGGAGCTGGACGCCTGGGCCAGCAATCCCATCCTGCCCCAAGAGTGGTTTGACCAGCTACAGCGGATCATGATCGAGGGCGGTGAGCTCGACACGCCTGTCGACTACCACCTGATTGTCAACACCGAGTTCGCCGAAGAGGCGGTCAGGACGATCCAGAGATAAACCAGTAAGCAGGGGGGAGAGCAATGGCAGAAATAGAACTGCGCGAGGTTTCGCTGAAGTATCTGAGTCTCTTCGGCGAGACCCACGCGCTGAGCAACCTGTCCCTTTCGGTGGAGCAGGGGCAGTTCGTCGGCATTGTCGGCCCCAGTGGGTGCGGCAAGAGCACATTGCTCTCGCTGATCGCCGGCATGATCAGGCCAACCTCCGGTCAGGTTCTGATTGCCGGCCGTCCGGTGACTGGGCCGACGGCCGACGTAGGCTACATGCTGCAGCAGGACTTCCTGTTTGAGTGGCGCACCATCGAAAGCAACTGTCATCTGGGCCTGGAGCTGACCGGCCAGAAAAACCCGGCTCGCCTGCAGGCAGTGGCCCAGATGCTGGAGGACTATGGCCTTGGGGCGTTCCGCAGAAGCTTTCCTTGCCAGCTATCAGGCGGGATGCGGCAACGGGCCGCGCTGATCCGCACCCTGGCTATCAACCCGCGGGTGCTGCTTCTGGATGAACCGTTTTCCGCGCTGGACTACCAGACGAGGCTGACCATGCAGGTGGAAGTCTCCAGCATCTTGAGAGACGCCGGCAAGACTGTGCTGCTGGTGACGCATGATATCGCCGAAGCTGTGGCCATGTGTGATCGCATCATCGTGCTCAGCAAGCGTCCGGGGACGGTGAAAGCGGACGTGATGATCGAACTGGGAGAGAAGCGTCCCGGGCCGATGGAGGCTCGCAAGTCACCTGCCTTTGGGCGGTACTTCAATCGTATTTGGGAGGAGCTGGATGTGCATGTACAACCCGTGGGCGCACTTGCAGAGAAGGGTTAGCCGAGCGGCCGCCACCCCGGAACATGCCCAGTTCATCTGGCGGCACTGGAAGCGCCGCGCGGCTATCGTGGCTGCCCAGCTGATCATCCTCGTGGCCGGCTTCCTGCTCTGGGAGGTGGCTGCCCGACAGGGCTGGGTCGACCCCTTCCTGATCAGTCAGCCATCCCGCATCTGGGCTACGATTCTCAGTCTGCATGCCGATGGTAGCCTGTACCACCACCTCCTGGTCACCTGCGGCGAGACAGTGATCGGCTTCCTCCTGGGGACAGTGCTGGGCACCTTGGTGGCAATCGTCCTCTGGTGGTCGGAGTTCCTGGCCAGGGTGCTGGACCCCTACCTGGTGGTGCTGAATGCATTGCCCAAGATAGTGCTGGGTCCTCTGTTCATCGTCTGGCTGGGAACCAGCCAGGTGGCGATCGTCGCCATTGCCCTCGCCATTTCCCTGGTAACCACGATCATGGTGGTGTTCACCGGCTTTCAGGAAGTCAATCGCAATCAGATCAAACTGGTGCAGACTTTCGGTGCCAGTCGCTGGCAGGTCTTGAGGAAGGTGGTCTTTCCGGCCAGTATCCCGACCATCATCTCTGTGCTGAAGGTGAACGTGGGACTCTCCTTTGTCGGGGTTATCGTCGGCGAGTTTCTGGTCTCCAAGGCCGGCCTGGGCTTTCTGGCCATCTACGGCGGGCAGGTGTTAAACATGAACCTGGTGATGACCAGCGTCATCCTGCTCAGCCTGGCCGCCGCCCTGATGTATCAGTTCGTGGCCTGGATTGAGAAACGCTATCTGCAGGCTCATCAGGACGACTGCGAGGCAGGTTAGGAGATCAGGGCCGAAGGTTTTCGCGCGAGGCGGGCGAGTCTTGCCGCTCCCCGTCTCGTTTTGCTTGATACACATCCCGTGCCGGAGGGGCAAGGGTCCGGCTGGATCAAATCAGCAGGCCCGGGCGATAAAGCCCGGGCCAGATTGTCTGAAGATGCGTAGAGCAGGGATAACGCATTCCCCCGTCTGCCTGGAGGTGGGTAACCCCTGCAGATCTGCCGTATTTACCAGCGGAGCTTGATCGTCTTCACTTCGTAGGGGCGGAAGCTGCAGACAATACCAGTGTCCACCGCGAGTTCCGTCAGATCCTCCTCCAGCAGATTGCACTCCCAGGCGGCAGCGATGGGCAGGGCACTGCTGATGCGTACCTCTGTCCGCTGGTTGTAGCACTCATGGAGCCGGATGATGATCTCTGACGAATCCTCGGCTCGCTTTACCGTCTCGAGGATGATGTTTTCCTGGTCCACCGCCAGCAGGCTGAACTGCGCGGGGAGGCTGCCTGCGGCGTTGGCCGGCTGCAGCCGGGCATACAGCGGCACGTTGAGGCGGTAGGCCATCGCTACCGTGCCGCCGGCGCGGAAATCGCCTGCGTGTGGGAAGAGCGAATAAGTAAAGCGGTGTCGCTCCCGGTCTGCGTTGGGGTTCGGGTAATTGCCCGACTTGAGCAGCGTCAGCCGCATGACGCCATCCTTGATGTCGTGCCCATACTTGCAGTCGTTGAGCAGCGAGACTCCGTAGCCGTGCTCGGAGAGATCGGCCCACTTGTGGGCACAGACCTCAAAGCGGGCGAAATCCCAGGATGTGTTCCAGTGGGTCGGTCGCTCCACATTGCCAAACTGGATGTCATAAGTGGCCTTGTCAGCGTGCACATCCACCGGGAAGGCGACTTTCAGCAGCACCTGATCCTCCCGCCAGTCGACATCAGTCTCGAAGTCGATGCGGGGGATATCGCTGTAGATGCAGATATCCTGCACGATGACCGAGTCCTGGAAGCGCTTGCGCAGCCGCAGCTTCCCGCGCACCGGTCCGGTTTCCAGCACCGTGACCTCCTCCAGCCGGTCTACCTCCCACATCTTCTCCTGGTAGTAGATGTCGATGTCCCAGTTATCAAAGCGCATCGGCTTGTCCTCAAACGCCTGCAGGACGTTGCCGCACCGGCCGGGTTGCAGCACCTGACGCTGGTGGCGCTTATCCCAGAGGGAGGCGATGTTGCCTGCCTCGTCCAGCTCCAGCCGGAAGAAATCGTTCTCCAGCAGATCGGGCTGGACCCGGATGGGGTTGTAGGGCGGGGGAGCCGCTGCCTCACTCAGGGTATAAGCCTGATAGCCCTTAGCTGGCACATCGGGCGCCAGGAAGAGCAGGGCACGGCCCTGTTCGCTTTCCACCGTCTGCGCCGGGATCGGCTGCCCCTGCTGATCCAGCACGGCAGGCTGCTTCATTTCAGCCGGCAGCGGCACGGTTACCAGATCGGAGCGCGGTGATGAGAGCGTGTTGTAGACGACGATGGCTGGCTGGGAGAGAGCGATCTGGCCGGCGATGCTTTCCAGTGCCGCGCTGGCGATGGCCTTTCCCTGCCGGAGCAGCTCCTCGTATTGCTGCTGCGACTCGGTGTAGACCTCCTCAATGGACGAGCCGGGGATGATGTCGTGGAATTGATTGAGTAGAATCGTTTTCCAGCCCTGGTGGAGGCTTTCCTGGGGATAGGCGAAGCCAGTCAGCCCGGCGAGCACCGAGAGGAACTCAGCATCCTGGTAGAGCAATTCGCACTTGCGGTTGTAGCGCTTGTTACGGGCCATGGACGTATAGGTGCCGCGGTGATACTCCAGGTAGAGCTCGCCCACCCAGCGGGGCAGGTAGCGATTGTCGGCCACCTTCTGCTCCAGCCGCTGGAAGTAGTCGGCGACGCTGCCCATCCGTACCTGGGGGCAACCTGGCACTCCAGCCGCCATGCGGCGGCCCTGTTCCAGATGCTCCAGCGTAGGCCCGCCGCCGCCATCGCCATGCCCAAAGGCAACCAGAATGTCCTGGTTGATGGCTTTCTGCTGATAGCGTTCCCAGCCCCTGATCAGTGGGGCGGGGTGCAGCTCGCCGTTATAGGTGGTGCTGAAGCTGTCGGGGCGAGCGTCGAGCGGCCGGGTGGTGACAAAATGCGTCAGCACCTCGCTGCCATCCAGGCCGCGCCAGAGAAACGTGTCATAGGGCAGCTGATTGAACTGGTTCCAGCTGATCTTCGTGGTCATAAAGTAGTCGATGCCGGCCTGCCTCAGCAGCTGGGGGAGGGCGGCGCTGTAGCCGAAGACATCGGGCAGCCAGAGCACCCGATTCTCCACGCCAAACTCCCGGCGAAAATAGCGCAGACCGTGCAGCAGCTGACGCACCAGTGATTCACCGGAGATCAGATTGCAGTCCGCCTCCAGCCACATCGCCCCTTCTGCCTCCCAACGGCCCTCGGCAATCCGCTGCCGCACGCGCTGGAAAAGCTCTGGGTAATCCTCCTGCAGAAACTCATAGAGCTGGGGCTGGCTGCTCATAAACCGATACTCCGGATATTGTTCCATCAGATGCAGGACAGTGGCAAAGCTGCGGGCTACCTTCTGCCGGGTCTGGCCGATGGTCCAGAGCCAGGCTACATCGATATGGGTGTGGCCGACGCAGGTGGCGCGGATCGCGAACTCGTCCGCCGGCTGCTTCTCGTAGATCTCCTGCTGCAGATAGGCGCTGCACTCGGCCAGTGAGGCATAGAAAGCCTGACTGCGGGGCTTGCGCAGATCCAGCCGGTTCACAGCGGCGTTGAGCGTGGAAAGCAGGTTGATGCGCCGCTGATCCTGCTCCGGCAGCTGCTGAGCCACGAGCAGGGGCACGCGCAGGTCGTAATACACCTGGCGCACCAGCCGATCGACCTGTACCAGCTCCAGCCTGATCTCAAACGGTCGGCCGATCATGCCGCCATAGACCTGCAGATCGACGTTCAGGGTCTGGTCAGCCTGCGCCGCTGGCGCCAGCAGCGCCTCGCGATGGTTAATATCAATTCCCTGCACAATCTCCCCATTCAGGAACAGCAGAAATTGCGGATTGGTGGCATCCCAGCCCTGCTCGATGTCGGTAGTCAGGTAGAGCGCCACCGGTTTTCCCCGCCATTCTGGCGGCAGGTGCCAGACAGCCTGCAGCCAGGCGTGCCTGTCGCGCCCGCCCCAGCGATCGCCCGGTTGCCATTCCAGCCAGGGTTGGCCATCCGCCAGCGCTGCCGGCGGGTCGTGGAAATAACCCGGCTTGAAGCGGCAGATATCTGGGTTCAGCCGTGCAGCATAGGTCAACCCCGCAAGTTCCCGACAGATGGTCTCAACCCGTTGTAGAACGTAGAACACTTCTTTTTCACCTCTCAGTAGTAAGTGAACAGCTCGTTCTAGCTCGGTGTTACCGAGCTGACCGCGTACCCTCCATCCGCCATTGCGCCAGAGCGGCGGCACCGATCAGGCCGCTATCTTCGCCCAGCAGCGGTGAGGTGACGCGCAAGTTCCTGCCCAGCCCGGGGAGGATTGTCTGCCACATCGTGGCCAGTGCCGGCTCGATCAGTTGAGTCTGCAGGGCGGTCAGTCCGCCGCCCAGCACCAGCACCTCCGGGTTAAAGATAGTGACGGCGTTGGAGAGGCCGATGCCCAGAAAGTAGCTGGTCTCCTGCAGGAAGCCCCTGGCCAGCTCGTCACCAGCCCGGGCGGCGAGAGCGATGGCCGGCGGCGTAATCTCCTCGCCCTGCAGCAACGAAGGTTGACTCGTAGTGCCCAAGCGCCGCTCCAGTCGTCGCACCATGCCGGTGCCGGAGGCGTAGGCTTCCAGGCAGCCGCTCCGTCCACACGTGCAGGGTGCGCCCCCTGCCGCCTGGACGCAGGTGTGGCCCAGCTCCGCCACTCCGCCGACCTCGCCCTGCAGCAGCTGTCCTTCAGCGATCACGCCACAGCCGATGCCAGTGCTGACCGTGATGTAGACTAGATTGCGGCAGCCCTGTCCCGCACCGAAGAGCCACTCCCCCAGAGCGGCGACGTTGGCATCATTGTCGAGAAACGTTGGCAGGCCGAAACGTTGTTGCAGGGTTTCGGCCACCGACACTGCGGTCCAGCCGGGAAGATTGGGCGTGTTGAACACCACTCCGGTTCGGGCGTCCAGCGGACCGGGCGAGCCGACTCCCAGTCCCGCAATCGTTAGGCCCATCTCTTCACTCTGCCGCATGGCTTCTTCCACCATGCTCTGCATCTTGTCGAGGACGTGTCGCGGCCCCCGTTCAGCTTCAGTCGGCCCGCTAGTTTTCCAGCGCAGCTTTCCCTCTGCCACCACGCCTGCCCGCAGCCGGGTTCCTCCCAGGTCAACACCGATGGTCGCCATCATCATCCCACCTCCCAGTCGACAATCAGGACGTGCAGATCGGGCTCAGCCCGAAGGCTGTAATAGGCGTCAGGCAGCGCCGGCAGCAGCCAGGTGTTGGCGCGCTGATCCAGCCAGTCCACCCCCTGAGGACTGTGTAGCTCTCCCCAGCCCTGGCAGACGATCACGATCTGTGGCCGGTCTGCCATCAACTGGAGTTCGCCCTGCAGGCAGGCCTCCTGTATCGAATAGAAGGGGCAAGCCAGCAGCTGGCGCTGGATGAGCCCTGGTCGCTGCTGGAGAAGCTGTGGAGCAGGGGAGGGGCCGGTTGTCGCCGCCTGATAGTTGATTGCCTGACTCGCCTTCTCCAGATGCAGTGGGCGTGGCAGACCGTCCTGCCCCCGGCGATCCCAGTCGTAGAGACGGTAGGTGACATCGGAGGCCTGCTGGATCTCAATCACCCGGGTGCCGCCCAGCAGGGCATGCACCTGGCCAGCGGGGATATGTACCAGATCACCGGCCTGGACGCGACGCCGCTGAATCCAACGCGACCAGTTCTGCTCCCGCTGGGCGCGCCAGACGTCCTCTGGGGAGCGAAAGCAGTGCCCCCAGATGATCTCACCGGGGCCTGACTGAAGTATGTACCAGCTTTCCGTCTTGCCCGCCTGGCCTTCCAGTTCCCAGGCAAGGCTATCTGCTGGGTGCACCTGAACGGAGAGGTTCTCGGCGGCATCGATAAGCTTTATCAGTAGCGGGAATTGCCCTGGTGACGGTTGCCCCAGATAGGCGAGTGGGTAGCGCTCCGTGATCTGGGCCAGGGTTAGCCCGGCCAGGGGGCCATTCTGACAGACACTGAGCGCCGCAGGATGGCTGGACAGCGTCCAGGCTTCGCCGATGGCCTGATCATCAGGTACATTGTAGAGCGGTGCCAGGTAACTCCCGCCCCAGATCTGGCGGCGCAGGATTGGACGGAAATTGAGCGGGTAAGGTTGGATGTGGGCATCTCTTGGTACATGCAGGCGAACACCAGCACCGTTTACGGCGCCTATCTGGCGGGTCTGCCGGGCTCGTGAGTCTTGCATCGTTTGCCTCCTTCGCAGGCTCAAAGAACCTGCTGGTCTGCAAGAAGTGTTGGACATTGCAGACGCCTCTTCCTGCTTCGCTGCAGCTGAGAGGAAACCCCAAAATCGCTGGAAGCGAAACGAGTAGCTCCCAAACAACAAAAAGGTGCCCCCTTTCAAATCGATAGGGGGCACCCTACTTCTGTTGCCTTTCATCGCCGACTTCTACAGCAGCCAAGTTTAGCTATTCTGTTTGTGCAGCATCACATCGAGGATAACGCGATCGGTTTCCACCATGCCAGGGTTGCTGACGGTGCCCAGGTTCCGAATCGTCTCCTCGGCTGTGTTGCCGATGATGCCATCAGCAACCGTGGTGGCCAGCCCATTTGTAGCCAGGAGGGCAGCCAGCACCGCGGTGTTGGCTGCGGTGGCCAGCTTAAGGCTGCAGGAAATCTTGGCTCCATCACAGATCATGCCCGTCAGATTGGCGACCATCACCTTGATCGCCTCTTCCATCGCGCCGTAGTCTCCGCCCAGAAGGTAAACCACGCCGCAACTGGCTCCTATCGCGGCAGCTAATGCACAGGCGCACAGCGCCGATAGCTTGCCGATATGCTGTTTGACGTAGACGGTGACTACCTGGCTAATCGTCAGAGCGACGGCCAGTTCCTGGTCTGACTTGCCCAGAGCCTGGCCCACCGTGAGCACCGGCAGCGAGGCAGTAATCCCCTGATTGCCGCTGCCGTTCGTGCTCCAGACCGGCTTATCGACACCGCTCATTCGGGCATCGGCAGCGGCAGCCGTAGCCGCCATGGCCTGATTGGCCAGGTCGTTGCCCATCAATCGCCGGTTGATCAGCTCTTGATAATGATAGCCCAGCCCGAGCCCCAGCTCCTCCGCCAGCCCTGATTTCGCTACCTCTTGATTACCCTTAGCTGCCGCCAGAACATGGCTGTAGGCTTCCGCCACGAGGTTGTGGCATTCGGCGATCAGCTCCCAGAGTGGATAGTCACGGAGAGAGGCCGCCAGCGGACCGGGCTCTGCATCGCGTCCGCACTCCTCTTGCTCGTGAATGGTTTCGCCGTTGACAACTAGCCTGGTCAGGTTCGTATGCGAGCCGGAGATCTGTGCGATGGCGTAGCCAGCGCTGGTCTCCACCCGCGCTACGATCGACAGCGTGCCGGCCGCCTGGCTGGGCGTAACCTCCACCTTCCCTGCCTCGATCAGCTGCCTGGCCTGTTCCAGTTTACTGGCGCAGTCGACCAATACTTGCAGCTCCAGTTCGGGCCGACCGGCCACGGCTCCCAGAGCGGCGGCGAAGAGCAGGCCTGTCTCGCCGGTGCCCGGCAGATAGACGCCCATGCCATTCTTGTAGACGTTAGGATCAGTTCCGACCGTGACCCGCGTTACCTCCCCATCCAGCCGATGGGCGGCCAGGGCGCAAGCCAGCGCCACCGCTGCCGGTTCGGTGCAACCCAGGGCAGGACGAATCTCTTGCTGCAACATGGTGTATAAGTCAATGTCCATCTCAATTGCTCCCCTTTGGAAGTTGTACAAACCCACATCTATTGAGATAAATACCACTCTCTATCAATGTTAGCATACCTGGTTAACCTCAGTCCAACATAACTGTTCAGATCAGGGGAGCGCCTTCGTTGCGACACTCTTGCCAGTTCCGGCAATGTCCTACTCGCGGCCCACATCAGCCAGACGCAGCAACCAGTCTTCGATTTCCTGGCTGTTGCGCCAGACCAGGTAGAGGGCCAGCAGCGAGACGACGCCTACTACAGCCCAGGCGTAAAGCGGCAGCTGAATGATGCCGGAGCCAGTCAGCGAAGCGACAAAAATGCCGGGGGAGCGGCAGGTGATGACCAGCAGGGCAAAGACCCGCGGGTGGATCGGGGTCAGGGCGGCGACGAAGCAGAGGGCATCGTCTGGCAGGAAGGGGAGGAGAAACATGATCGCCAGGACGAGCAGCCCCCTGCCATGCATCAGCGGTGCCAGGCGGCTGTACGTCTCCTGCCCGACAAAGCGCAGCACCAGCGGCTGCCCGAACCGCCTGGCCAGAGCAAAGGCCAGCATTGAGCCAGCAAACAGTCCCAGCAGACTGAGCAGGAAACCGGGAACCAGGCCAAAAATGTAGCCGCCAGCGACTCCCAGCACCATGCCGGGAATCGGCGCGGCGATTACCTGAGCAACTGAAATCAGCACATAAAAGAGGGGCGCCCAGACGCCCATCTGCTGTAGATACGTGTCCAGCAAGTCGCGATCGGTGCTGAGTTGGTAGATAGTCGGCCCAAACCTGAGGCCTAGATAGACGAGGCTGCTAAGAAGAGCAATATAAGCCAGGTAGTGGTAAGCCTTGCGCATCTGTCCCTCCTGAATGAGTGCGGGCTGTGGCAAAGGCATCCACCGCTGCCCTGCTGGGCTACAGTGGAATGCCCTCCTGATACACGTGGATTTTGTATGTAGCCAGGCACCGCCGTAGCGGGTGCCCTGCTCAAGGAGTTCCTGTATGTGCGACAGCCCGTCGCTTACTCATCCATCGTAACACGAATTCAGCGCCACTGAAATGTCTTGTACTGATTCCCAGGCGGCAACAGGGAGTTGTCACACCAGGGTGTGCCTGCGCATCACCGCCGGCAGGGCATCACCCCGCCAGTATCGCGGTGTACGCTCCGCCTTCCATAGTGGGACAGTTTGCTAAGGTGATGGTTGCAGTCCGCGTATCAGGATCTCCAGGTTCCTGACGTTGAGTCTTGTCTCCACGGTAACAGTAGCCTCCTGCAACAGCTGCCTCCAGCGGTCCGGATCCCACTTTGCCGGGTACTGGACGCGCATTTGCTCTCCCAGCCCCAGAGGGTCGCATCCCGTGTCAATCACTTTCTGCAGAACGGCCAGGGTGTTCCGGCTAATCGTCTCCTCCATGAGCCTGCGAAACTGCAGGGTGTTCTCTGGTTTGGTGAGCAAGACAGAGCCGGTATATTTTTCTAGCGTGACGTTAACTACCTGGCGCAGGTGAAAGCGGGGCCTGCCTTCCACCAGCTCCAGCTTCCAATCGGGTTTGCTGCCTAAGACCCGCAGCAGGATGCGGCTGTCCTCTGGCGTAAAGCGATCATCGTCTGGCAGCAGCATCAGGAGGGGCATGTTCCGGACAGTTCCGGCGGCGAGGTGAAGGTAGTGGCTCTCCTCCAGGTTGACGTGCCCCTGGAGCCGATCGCCTTGCCAGAGACCGATAGCTGTGATCTGCAGGTATTCCTGCTTAGCGCCTGCATCCTGGCCAGGCTGGCTGCTGCCGTCGTTGTTGTCGTTTCCCGCTGATTCGCTCCCCCGGTTCTCCTTAGGGCGTGGATCAATAGTGCCGATGGGGGTCAGCTCGGTGGCCGCCGGATCGTGATCCGGCGCGGTGATCAGGGTGCTGAACCGATCCAGGTTTGTCGGCGGCAGATCGTTGGCGCGGTTCGCCCGGCGGAGCATGTTCTGAATATGCTGGGAAATGAGTCCGTCTGGGGGCACAACCGTCAACGCTTCTTTGGCCCGGCCTGGGGTAGTCAGCACATAGGCGGCCAATCGCATCTCCGGGTAGACCAACAACTCATTGATATGCCCTACAACACCGGCCCGGGCTGCTGCCTGTCCAAACATTACGAAGGCCACTTTTCCCAGGAACATCGTGCGCGCCGATGTGTGTTCAATCATTGTCACCGCTTCGCAGAAGCCGTGGGCTCGCACCACTCTCACCTCAGTGGGATACTTGCGCGACTCCTGCAGCAGCGGTGAAACAAAGGTGAACTCGAAGCGGGGCTCGCCGGGGGCAGCATCCTCGATCAGGTCGATGCCGATACCGAGGATGATGCAACGCTCCTCCAGAGGCAATGCGTCCCAGCAGGCGCAGAGGGGGAGACAGATGAGGGCGATAAGCAGGCTGCTAACGGCGCGTCGCACGCTGATGCCCTCCTTTGCCGACGATGGTCAGTACGGTGAACGTCAGGATGCTGGTGAGTAAGAGGGCCGCACCGTAGTTGCTGACCAGGATGTTGAACTGGGCCAGCTGGCGCGGGGTCACTTCGATCAGCTGGACGGCAGCAACCAGTAGCCCCAGCACAAGCGCCACCGGGCGGAATCTGAGTCGGCTCCACACTCCCTGTACCAGACGGCTGGACATGTAAAGAAAGCTGGCGGCGGTGACAACGATGGATGTCTGCCAGAGGTTGAGGACCAGAGTATCTACTCGCGAGATCAGAGCGAACTCCAGTCGGCTGATCAGCGCCAGCGATGGGAAGAGCAGAGTTCTTAGCCGATCTGGACCGAAGTTCATGATCGCCGCGGCCGTCAACAGAGTGTAAATGAGCATGATCAGCAGCACGGCTGCTACGGAGCCGCGGCGAGCCTCCTGCTGTCGCTTGAGGCAGGGGTAGGCAAACCAGATAATGTCCCAGCCGATATTGCTGTATATGGCCTGGGGAAGGCTCTGCAGCCACCCGGCCAGTGGCGTCACTCCCAGCGGCAGCAACCGGGTCAGTTCGCCCTGCCGCAGGGCAAAAAGGACAAAGACGATGGTGGGAAGCGTCACGAACAGAACCAGTAGACTGAAGCGCCCCATGGCTCCCATCCCCCGCGTAACCAGATAGATGGTCAGCAGGGTGATCAGGATAGCGAACAGCACAGTAGGCGTTGAATAATATTGGCGAACGCGCAGGATGTTGGCGAAGAGCTTACCGGTCATGTAGACGACCATGATCGTCTTGAGAAAGAAGAGGATCAGCCACACCCGGCCCAGAATCGGGCCGAGGAGAATCTTGGGCCACTCGCCAGCGTCCATATCTGGAAAGCGGGACGCAATGCGTTCGGTCAGCTGCGATACTATCAGGACCAATATCCCGGTGAGGAGGACAACCAGCCAGGCGGCTCGCCCAGCGCGATCGGCTACATCTCGCGGCAGGCTGAAGAGGCCATTGCCGGCCATGGTCAGAGCGATGAGGCTGAAGTAATGCAGCGTGTCCAGCTTATTGTTGTCTTTCATCTGGCTGCTCTCCCTTCAGACGATCAGTCTTGGCCAGGCTGGTGGTCCGGTAGGGCTGCCGGTAGATGAAATCGCCCATATCATCCAGCCTCAGGGGCGCCACAGGGCGCAGATATGGCACGCCGAAGATGGTCAGTGAGGAGACATGAATCATCAGTGCGGTGACCACCAGGAACAGCCCGGCACCGCCCAGTAGCGAGGCGCCCAGAAGCAATGGATAGCGCAGGACGCGAACCAGACTGACCACCTGATAATTGGGCAGCGAGAACGAGCCGATGATGGAGATGGCGATGACGATGATCAGCAGCGGGCTGATCAGGTTGGCCTGGATCACGGCCTGACCGAGCACAAAGCCGCCGATTACACCCACCGTCTGGGCGATGCGCGAGGGCAGGCGCAGCGAGCCTTCCTTGAGAATGTCGACCACCACCAGCATGAGCAATGCTTCCTCCACCGGGCGTAAGGGCAGGCCGCTGCGCGCTTCGGCAATGGGGATGATCAGATCCGTGGGAATCACCGCATAGTCAAATGTCACTACCATCACGTAGAGGGCAGGCCCGAATGTAGCCAGAAAGAAGGCAATGACCCGCAGCATGCGGAAGATCATGCTCGCCAGGCTGCGGTCATAGTAGTCATCGCTGGCCTGAAACAGGTCAGTGAAGGCGGTCGGCGTGATCAGAGCCAACGGTGAGCCATCAACGAGGATGGCCACTCGCCCCTCAAGCAGGTTGCCGACGACGCGATCCGGCCGTTCCGTCAGGAGTTCCTGCGCAAACGGCGAGAGGGGCCGGGGATTGATCAACTCGGCCAACTGGCCAGGATCGATGAGTTCACCGACCTCAATCGAATGTAACGTTCGCCTGATCTCCTGGACCATCTCAGGTGGGGCAGCCCCCTCCAGATAGAAAACATGAATCGGCGTCTGCGTGATCCGACCCAGGCAGAGCCGTTCCAGCTTCAGGTCCGGTGAGCGGATCATCTGACGAATGAGCGCCGTATTGGCCCCGAGCAGTTCGCCGAAACTCTGCTTGGGGCCGAAGACGGTAGCTTCAACCATGGCCGTCTCGATGCCCCGGCCGACGTTGGCCCGCACATCGCAGGTCAGCAGCGGGCGATACCCCTGGAGCAGGATCACCGCAAACCCCAGCAACAGCTTCCTTTCAGCGTCAGCCAGGTCCAGAGTCTCGCTGAGCTGGCCAGTTGCCAGGTACTCACGCGCAGTGCCGGGAGCGACGTGCGCATTGCCTGACAGGGACATGAAGCTGGAGAGAGGCAGGATGATCTCCCTGGATATCCTGGCACCGTCGGCAATGCTGTCGATGGCTATCACTGCCACCTGCTGGCCGCTGCCGCCGATCTGGAATTCGCGGATCAGCAGATCCGGCGCCTGGCCGAACCGCTGGCGGAAATAGCCGAGGTTGCCTGCGTAACCGCGGCTGGGTACCTGCTGCTCACCCCGAGGCTGCGGCTCGCCCTGGCCCAGCATGCGGCGTACCGTCTGCCAGAAACCCACTCCTGCTCACCTCCCAGTTTGCTGCTGGCTCTTCCGCTAGTTTCTTCAGAGAGCATCAGTTCAATGCAGCGCACGGTCAGGCGGGCGGGTGCGCTATTATGTTTGTACTCGGAAACACAAGGCAGCCGGAGCTCCTGGCCCCGGCTGCCTTCGCCCTTGCCTATCTACAATGCTCTAGAAACTCTTCACTACCTCGTCAACCAGCGAACCGACGTAGGCTACTGCCTCGCGAATCGGGTCGGGCTTCGTCATGTCGACGCCAGCCATCTGGGCCAGCTCCAGCGGCGACTTGGTGCCGCCGGCCTTGAGGACGTTGATCCAGCGCTCGGCCGCCGGCGCCCCTTCTTCGCGGATAGCGCGTGCCACCCGCGTGCCGATGGTCAGGCCGGCCGAGTAGCTGTAGGGATAGAGCCCGCGGTAGTAATGCGACTGCCGCATCCAGACCAGCCGCGCCCCGTCGTCCAGCTCCAGGGTATCCCCCCAGAACTCGGCCAGGATGTCGCCCTGCAGCCGGTTCAGAACGGTGGCGGTGATGGGCTGGCCCTGCTCGGCCAGCGCATAGGCACGGCGCTGCAGCTCGCCCTCGATCAGATGGCGGATGAAGTTGTGGTGATACGTGGTCAGCATCTGCATGATCACCCAGCGGCGCATCCGCACATCGGTGCTCTGGGAGAGGATGTAGTCGGCCACCAGGATCTCGTTGGCGGTGGACGGCGCCTCGATGAAGAACATTGTCGGCCGGGTGTTGGCCGGTCTCTGGTAGCGCTGCGAGAGCACTCCCTGGCCGGCGTGGCCCAGCTCGTGCGCCAGCGTCAACGTGTTGCGCATGCTGCCTGTCCACGTCATGCTGATATAGGGGTGCACCCCGTAGACCGAGCTGCAGAAGGCACCAGTGCGCTTGCCGATGTTGTCGGCCCGGTCGACCCAGCGATTGCTGAGTCCCTGATCGATGATCTCGCTGTATTCCGGCCCTAGCACCGCCAGCCCGCGGCGAATGATATCTGCGGCCTCCTCATAGGTGGTCTCCGGGCTGTAATCTGGGTCAAGGGGAGCTTCCAGATCGCAGTAAAGCACCTTGTCCATGCCCAGGATCTCCTGGCGCAGGCGGGTATAGCGCTGCATATGCGGGGCCAGCTCGGTGAGAATCACGTCGTGCAGGTTGTTATAGATGTCAACGGTCACTTCCTGCTGGTCCAGCAGCATGTGGATGGCTGATTCATAGCCGCGCAGCCTGGCCATCACCACGTTCTTCTTGACCTCGGTTCCCCAGGTCGTGGCATATGTGTGCTGATAGCGCTTCAGTGCCCGCGTGAACTCGGCATGGGCGTTGCGGCGCAGCACGATGTCCGGGGAGTTTCCGTAGCGGCCGAACGACATCGGCAGCCGATTCCCCTGACTGTCCTCTACCGGGTCAAAGGACATGTCCGCGGTGCGGGAACGCTCGTAGACCGCCCCCGGAGCCCCCAGCACTTCGCCTAGCGAGGCGAGGACCATCTCCGTCTCCGGGTGCAGCAGATGAGCTTTACGCCTGAGGAGCTTCTCCAGGGTGATCCGGTAGGGTTCCAGCTTCGGCTCCTCCTCCAGAAAGCGTCGCAACGTGCTCTCCGGCAGGCTCAATACCTCCGACTGGATAAACGAGAGGCTCGCCCTCATCTGGGTGCCTAGCGCCCCGGCGCGGCCCGCCATAGCCTGTCTCGACGGGTCGGTGCCATCGTTGGACACATTGAGGGAAGCGTAGGAAAAGACTTTGCTGGAGCGTAAGGTCAGAGCCTCCTGCGCTTGCAGGCACTGGAGCAGTGTCTGGGCGGACTCGCCGAGGCGCCCCCGATACTGGGTGACCGATTTGATCAACTCGGGCAGGGCAGCCAGCTCCGCCTCCCAGGCCTCCTGACTGGGGAAAATGTCGGCCAGATTCCAGGTCTGCTCAACCGGAACCTCGGCCCGTGTCAACCGTCTTGCCATAACAATCGTACCTCCTTCTTTGGTAATAACACGACAGGTCAGATTATTCTTCGCGCCCCGTACCGATTACTCCTACTCGAAGGCGTAGCTTTTCTGGCACGGACAGCGGCCCCTCGCGTTTTCGTTTTCCAGCGCGACGTTCATGCTGGCTGCAGGATAACCCGCCGGCGGTTGCGAATAGGGTTAGGGATTATAATACTTGCTAGAGCTTGAAAGGAGGGTGTTCATGACGACGAAACGACTCACCCGGGCGGAAGTGCCCGAGGAACTGACCTGGAATCTGAAGGACATCTTTGCTACCGAGGAGGATTGGGAGACGGAACTGGCCGCAGTAGCCAGGGACGTGACAACCATCACCGAGTACAAGGGTCGACTGGGCGAAGGCCCCGACGTCTTCCTCGCCTGCCTGGAAGCGCAGGAGGCCTTGCAGAAGCGCCTGCGCCGGGTTATGTCCTATGCTTCATTCCGTCAGTCGGCCGATGGAACCGATCCGGCTAACCAGATCGCCATGGGTCGGGCGGCAGCGGTGGCAGCCAGCATCGGGGCAGAGACATCGTTCTTTACATCTGAGGCTCTGGCCTTGCCGGAGGGAACCCTGCAGCGCTACATGGAGGAAGAGCCCAGGCTGCGTGAGTTCGACCGCCTCATCGAGCGGATGATCGCGCGGAAGCCGCATCTGCTCCATCCGGAGACCGAGCACGCGCTGGCGGCACTCAACGAGGTGCTCAGCGCTCCGTCGCTGATCTACAACCGTTCCAAGGCCGCTGACATGACGTTTGAGCCGATTCAGGACAGCCAGGGCAACACCTATCCGATGTCGTTTGCCATGTACGAAGAGGCGTATGAGAAGTCGCCGGATCACGTGTTGCGGCGCAACGCCTATGCGTCCTTTACCAAAGGGCTCAAGGCGTATCAGAATACGTACGGCGCCACCTGGGGGACAGAAGTCAAGAAGAACGTGATCATGGCCAGACTGCGGGGCTACGAGTCAGCCACGGATATGATCCTCAGCAATCAGGAAGTCAGCCTCGAGGTCTACACTAACCTGCACGAGATCATTCTCAAAGAACTGGCCCCGCATATGCGGCGTTATGCCCGCCTGCGCCGTGAGGTGCTTGGTCTGGACCAGCTGCTCTACTGCGACCTTGAGGCGCCGTTGGATCCAGACTTTAGCGCGAAGACGACGTATGAGGAAGGCGCCAAGATCATACTCAAGGGCCTGTCGGTTCTGGGCGAAGAGTATGCCGCCATCATCGAGGAGGGCCTGTACAACCGCTGGATCGATCTGGCCGACAACATCGGCAAGTCCACCGGCGCTTTCTGCAGCACTGTGCCAGGCGTTCATCCCTACATCCTGACCACCTGGGCCGACAGCATGCGCAATGTGCTGCTGCTCTCCCACGAACTGGGCCATGCCGGACACGGCGTTCTCACCGAGCGCAACCAGCGGCTTTCCAACTCCCGCGGGTCGATGTTCTTCACCGAAGCGCCGTCGACTATCAACGAGCTGCTGGTGGCCAATTATGTGCGCCAGCAGAGTGACGACCCACGCATGCACCGCTGGCTGGCCATGCAGCTACTGATGACTTACCATCATAACTTCGTGCGCCACCTGATCGAAGGCGAGCTGCAGCGGCGCATCTACATCCTGGCCGAGAAGGGGCAGCCGATCACAGCCACTGTGCTGAGCGAGGTGCAGGGTCAGATTCTGGCTGATTTCTGGGGTGAGGAGCTGACCATCGATGACGGCGCTCGCCTCACCTGGATGCGTCAGCCTCACTACTATATGGGCCTCTACCCCTACAGCTATTCGGCTGGGCTGACCGTCGGCACTATCGTTGCCCAGGCTATTCAGGACGAGGGGCAGCCGGCCGTCGAGCGTTGGCTGAGAGTGCTGAAGGCCGGCGGCACCAAGCCGCCGATGGAGCTGGCGAGAATGGCTGGTGTGGATATGACCGACCCGGCCTCCATCCGCAAGGCCGTGGCCTACGTCGGTTCGCTGGTGGACCTTGTCGTCGATGGGTTTCAGGCGGAGCTAGGGAAGAAATAGGGCATTCGCCGACCATCTGCCTGCTTCCCTGTCCAGGCGTGGCCTCCGTTTTGACAACCAGGGCTTGGGCAGGACGGGAAAGCAGCATCCGCGCCAGGCAAGAAAAATGAAGGTCTGCCTCCCGGTACACACCGGGGCGGACCTTCTTTCTATCAGATGTCTGCGATCCTGCTCACTTCGCTCCTTAACTGGCGGATCGCTGCGTCCCTGGAATAGCGCACAGATGACAAGACACCAATTGATTGCGACGTGTCGCAGATGCCAATGGTACGGGATGGGTTTGACACAGCGGCAAGGATGCTGGATGATGGTTTTAGGAGAAATGGCAGGTAGTCTAGGGCCATTCTAGCCAGGACTAAGATAGACAAAGAGGGTGCCTAAAATGAAGGTAATGGTAGTTGGGGCAGGGAAACTGGGTTACAGCTTGGCTAGATCGATGATTCAGGGTCGGATCGATGTCACTCTGGTAGACTCTGATGAGCGCGTAATCGAACGGATTAACGACCATCTCGATGTGTTGACGGTGAATGCCAACGGCATCGAGGTAAGCGTGCTGCGAGAGCTTGATATTCAGTCGTATGACCTCTTGATCGCCTGCACTGGTAGCGATGAAACGAACGCGATCATCTGCACCATGGCCAAGAAGCTGGGTTGCCGACGAGCCATCGCGCGGATTGGCAACCCCGAATACACCAAGCAGCTGGATTTTGTTAAGTCCGAGCTAGGCATCGATCATATCGTCAATCCCGATCTGGCTACTGCCAATGAGATCATGCGCTACCTGCTGCGGAGTTACAACTTCCACATGGGTGACTTTGCCAAGGGTAAGGTCTCCATGGCAGAGTTTAGCGCTGATCACATGGAGGAGTTTATCGGCAAGAGGCTGTTTGAACTGCCTGATCTGGGTGATCTGCTGGTGGCAGCCATCTCCCGCAACGGCGAGATGATCATTCCCCATGGTTCAACAGAACTATGCAAGGATGATATCCTGCACATGATTGGCACCAGTGAGAGCATCAAAGAGCTGGCAAATCGCTTTCAGCTGAGTCTCAACGGTCACCGGGTGCGCCGGGTGATGATCCTCGGCGGCGGCAAGCTGAGCTTCTATCTGGCAGAGCAGCTGGCCAGTGCTGGCATAGCTGTCACCATCGTAGAGGAAAACGCAGCACGTTGCCAATATCTGGCCGAGCGCCTGGACAAGGTCCTCATCATTCAGGGCGATGGTACCGATATCAGCCTGCTGGAGGAAGAACAGCTCTCAGAGATGGACGCCTTTATCGGTGCCACTGGTTATGATGAACAGAACCTGCTGATGTGTCTCCTGGCCAAGCAGGCAGGGGTGAGCAAGACCATCGCCAAGATCAGCCGGCAGAGTTATGTAAACCTGATCGACAAACTGGACTTGGATGTGGCCCTCAACCCAACCAGCATCACTTCCAGCGATATCCTCAAATTCATTCGCGGCGGGCGGGTGGTCTCCGTATCGCTGCTGTTGGATGGTAAGGCAGAAGTGACCGAGTTGATTGTCAGCCCCAACGTGCCGGTGGTGGGGAAACCCCTGGCAGAATGGGGATTGCCCAAAGGAATCATCATCGGCGCCATTGTGCACAATGGCCAGGTGATTATTCCCAACGGTCAGTCTGTCGTCCACCCGAATGACCGATTGATCATTTTCTGTCTAGCCGACGACGTGCCGGCATTGGATATCTTCTTGCGGCCGGCACCCAGTAGAGGAGGCGTGCTCGGTGAATTCTGGCGCCGTCAGAAGAGTTCTGGGAGAGCTGTTAGTTCTTGAAGCCATTCTGCTGCTGCTGCCACTGCTGGTTGCCCTCTATGCACAGCAGGGTGACGCGCCGGCCTTCCTGGTCACCATCTGCCTCACTGCTGCGGCAGGGGTGGCTCTGATCCTGGCCAGCCCACCCCGAACGCTGCAGATCGGTGTGCGAGAGGGCCTGACCATTGTCACCCTGGGTTGGATACTGCTCTCTCTCCTGGGAGCGCTGCCGTTTGTCCTTTCGGGCAGCACCACCACTTACGTTGATGCCTTCTTTGAAACCGTGTCTGGCTTTACGACTACTGGCGCCACTCTGATCGGCAATCCGGAGGGGCTGCCGAGCGGGATTCTCTTTTGGCGGTCGTTTACCCACTGGGTCGGCGGAATGGGAATTCTGGTCTTTACTTTGGCCCTCGTCCCCGCCCTGGGGGTAGGCGGGTTTCAGTTGTTCAAAGCGGAAAGCCCGGGGCCGGTGGCGGACAAAATAGCCCCGCGGCTGCGAGACACCGCCCGCATTCTCTACCTGACCTATATCGGGATGACGCTGCTACAGATCATTCTCCTGACCCTGGGCGGCATGAGTCTCTTTGATTCAATACTGCACACCTTTGGCACGGTGGGCACTGGCGGGTTTTCTACCCGCAGCAGTAGCATCGGTGCCTATACAAGCACGTATATTCACTGGGTTATCACCATCTTCATGCTCCTCTCCGGCGTCAACTTCTCGCTATACTTCGCCCTGTATCGGGGGAGGTGGCGTGACGTGTTAAGGAACGAGGAGCTGCGCCTTTATCTGGGTGTGGTCGTGGTCTCGGCGCTGCTAATCGGCATGAATATCCTCAGCGACTATCGGCACCAGGGACTTGCTTTGCGTGACTCCTTCTTTCAGGTGAGTTCTATCATCACCACCACAGGCTACGCAACTGCAGACTTTGATCTCTGGCCGGCCTTCAGCAAACTGATTCTGCTCTTCCTGATGCTGATGGGGGCCAGCGCGGGGTCGACGGCGGGCGGTATCAAGCAAGTTCGCTTTGTCGTACTCTTTAAGCTGATTAAGCGGGAGATCGCCAAGACATTTCACCCCCGCGGGTACATTCCCATCAAGCTCAACGGCAAGAGTCTCTCCAGCGATACTGTCTCTGGGATCACCAGCTTCCTCGCCCTCTACGCGCTGATCTTTGTCGTTGGGGTGCTGCTCATCTCTCTGGAAGGGATCGATCTGGAAAGCGCCATCAGCAGTGTGGCCTGTACGCTCAGCAACATCGGCCCTGGATTCGGCGTTGTCGGGCCGACGCGCACTTTTAGCGAGTTTGGCGCTGCCAGCAAGCTCGTCTTTGCAGCCCTGATGCTGCTGGGCCGTCTGGAGCTATTTACCGTTGTGGCCTGGATCACGCCGCAGGCCTGGCGCCACCGTTCATAGGTTTCGTTCGCCAAATGCTAGCGCCCCGGGTGCAACCCGGGGCGTTTCACTTGCTACACCAATTCTGGAGACATCGACGCGCCCGAAGGGGTATGCCCTGCCTTACCTTCTGGCGCTACTCCAGTGTCAGTTGCTGGCGCACCGTGCCGCCCTTTTCGCTCCAGACGGTGAGTTCCACCTGGCCGCGGCCCTGCACCACCCACTCGGCCTTCTTCTTGCTGAAGCCTGGAATATGCCCCAGCTCAATCTTCCGTTTGCCGCCCAGCAGCGAGACGCCTTCGCCCGGCTGCAGCCTGGCTTCAACCGGTTTGGCTGCATTGATCTGGATGGCCATCTGGGTCAGGTTGGTTGCCAGGAAACCAGTGTTGACGACGACCAGCTGAATGCGATGCAACCCGTCGCCCAGCGCCTCAACCTTCACATCCTCAATCTTCAGCAGCGGGGAGGCGGCGGCATGCTTGACCGTATAGATGGCACTGCCGTGAATCTCCTTCTCCAGCAGATGTCCCGGCGGGTTCTGGCGGACATACTTGCTGTTCCAGCCGCCCAGCTCCACCAGGCCCAGCTGCGGATGCTGGAAGCCATACCAGTCGATGAACCCGGCTCCGCCCAGCTCCCGATCATTCCACTCCAGAATCTTCAGCTGTTGCTCGTGGAAGTCCTGCTCGGTCATCTGCCGGCGGGCCAGCATGCCCTTTAGCGGTATGCCAGCCTGGCCGGGCAGATCCCAGAGCTCGATCTCCAGCCCGACCATGCCCAGGTGGGCATAGGCCCAATCGGGGA
Organism: Bacillota bacterium; assembly: GCA_050949085.1. Taxonomy (GTDB): domain Bacteria; phylum Bacillota; class UBA994; order UBA5500; family UBA5500; genus JBMNFB01. Next base: position 1,205,180 of record JBMNFB010000001.1, on the reverse strand, counting down.
AGCAGCCCAGCGTCGGCCGGTTCAGGTCGTCGGTCATCTCATGGTAGATGGACCAGAGGGGGAAACCTGTCTCTTCCTCACCCATCCGTCCCAGAGTCTTGTAGAGGGCGAGGTCGGCCGGCGGCATCTTCGAGTCAGGCAGATGCTCAAACGGGCGCAGGAAGACGCCCACCGCTGTATGGTAGGCCATGCTGCCGCCGATGTTCTTGTGAGCCAGCAGGAAGTCGGCGACGGCCCGCGTCTCCGGCTCGCTGAACGGATAGCTGCCGGCACCGCGCTGCCGGTGTTCCGGCTGCCAGTTGGCGGCGAAGTTGCGGTTGAAGTCCAGTCCATAGGGTGAGCCGCCCAGCTTGATTTCGACGCCGTCATAGTTGTGAATCATACCCTCTGGCAGGACGCGGTAATACTCGCCGCCGATGTCATCCGGTCCGCGCCGGACCATCAGACGCGGGTCTTTCTCCGATACTTTCCAGTCCCCGTGGGGATCGGGTACCCGCATCTGCAGAATCAGGCCGTTGCCATCCACATCCTCCGGAATCAGCCCGTCCAGCGGTCGATCGGCGGGGTAGCGGCGGGCGGCGGATCGCACTGAGCCTGGCGTTGTCAGGTAGTATTCGCTGCCATCCATGGTCACCCGCGGCATCACGTAGACGGTGCGCGTATCCAGGACCCGCGTGCAGAGCTCGTCCTGGCCATAGCCGAAGAGCAGATGCTGAATCGTGTAGAGGCAGGCTGCCGATCCAGCCACTTCGCCAGCGTGGACATTGCCGCAGATAAAATAGGCTGGCTTCTCGGACGCCGGGCCGGTGGCCTGATTGGTCAGCTCCAGCACCCATTGCTCGCGGCCCTCCGGGCTAGTTCCGGCTGAAGTCAGGGTAGCCAGCTGCGGGAACGCCGCTACCCAGCCCTGCAGCAGGGCGGTGATCTCCGCATAATTGTGGAAGCGGTCGAACTTCACTCTCTCCATCAGTCAGATTCCTCCTCATTTTCTCCGCAGTCAATTCGTTCTACTGTGAACTTCTGCTGCCTGGGGTTATTTCCTGCCGGCAAACCGGCCCGTGTTTACCAACCAGCGTGTTGAGTCTTTCATTTGCCCGGGGAATGCTGATATCCCTTGCCAGTTGCTGGCTCGGTCTGGATAATATTAAGTAACAAAGGGAGATTGGGGGCATTGGGATGAAGAGAATCAGGCCAGGCGGTTACCGCCGCACTATAGTCATCTTTCTGGTAGCACTGGTTGCGATATTGGGCGTTGGCTGCCAGTCAGATTTTGAGCGACGCGAGTGGACGGCGGTGCCAGCAGAAGATATGGAGCGTCTGCTGGATCTATACGATCTGGAGCGGCAGCTGGGCTGGACCAGAGAGCTGACCAGCCCCGATTACGGCGGGCGAGAGGCCGGCACTGAATATGAGGACTTGGCAGGAGACTACCTGGTCGAGCAGTTGCAGGCTCTGGGCCTGGCGCCCTGGCGAGAGGTAGGGTTTGAGGACTATCGACATACGTTTGACCTGCCCAGGGGGGCCGAGCCAGGCGAAAACATCATCGCCGTCTTGCCGGGTGAGAGCGAAGACAACTACCTGCTGATCGGGGCTCACTATGACCACATTGGCATCGTCGATGGGGTCCTCCATCCTGGCGCAGACGACAACGCGGTGGGAACAGCGACAGTGCTGGAGCTGGCTCATATCTTTTGCGAGAGTGAGCTGACGCCGGAGCTCAGCATCGTCTTTGTCTTCTTTGGCGGCGAGGAAAAAGGGCTGATCGGCAGCCAGGCGCTGGCTGAACACCTGGTGGACCTGGGGCTCGATGATCAGGTCATGCTGCTGAATCTGGATGTCATCGCCGGGGCCAGCGGCGACACCCTGGTGATCTTCGATGGTGGCCAGCGGCGGAACAGGGTCTGGGCGGAGAAAGCATTGGAGGAGGCAGTAGCCAGCGGCGTCAAGGCCGTCGTGTCGGACCGCCTGGCCGGCGGTGTGGACAGCATGCGCTTCACAGAGGTGGACATGCCGGCGATCACGCTGGTCTGGGGCGAGCTGCGCGCCGACCACCCCTACCTGCACCAGCCCACCGACACCTTTGAAAACCTGAATCGCGAGATCATTGAGCTGGCGACGCGGGCGGCCATTCGCATCGCCTGGACATATGCCATGAAATAGAACAAAGGCGTGCTGCCTAACGCTTCCAGCCAGGAGCGTTGAGCAGCACGCCACGAAACCTGCCGACTGAGCCCGTATCGGGAGAAGTGAGGCAAGCCAGCCTCACTGCGCCATGACCGGGCAGCTACCAGATCCAGCGGCCGACGACCACGATTCCGATCAGCGTCAGCCACATGGCAGGCACAGGCAGCGCATAGGCCCGGTAGAGGCGGTCCAGCTTGACGTCGAAGAACTCCAAAGTGAGCACCTGGCAGAGGTGCAGCGGTGATGCATAATAGCCCAGATAGGCGGCGGCGTAGGCTGCGGCGCAGAACAGGGTCAGGTGGCCACTTTGCTGCAGTGCCGGCAGCAGCAGCGGCAGTGTGATGCCGATGGACGATGTAGCCGACGCCGAGACCAGCCCTACCAGCGCTGGCAGGAGAATCACGATCATCTCCAGCGGCAGACCGATATTCAACAGACCGTCAGTGACTGAGTTCAGCGTGCCGGCTGCCGCCAGCACATCCTTAAAGATCATGATGCTCACACCGGAGAGCACCACCGGCCACTGAATGCCTTTCCAGAGGAGCAGCGGAATCTGGCGCGGATCCGCCTTGCCGTAGAACAGGGCAAGAGCAACGCCGAGAACCAGGGCGAGCTGAAAGGGCACGCCGCCGACCAGGGCCAGCAGCAGGCTGCTCCAGATGGGCGATGTGTAGCGCAACAGATCCAGATAGTCACCCCTGGTCGGCGGTGCTGGCCGGGGGTTCTCATCTCGGACCTGCCGCAGCCAGGCGTGGTACCCCGCCCAGACGGCGACGATGGTCAGGGGTGCCTGAATCAGGATCAGCCGATTGATCGGGACGTTGGCGATCTCCTTGACCAGGATGAACGTGGGCGCGAAGGGAAAGACAAAGTACCAGGCGTGGCGATAAAGGAGGTTGATCGCTGCGCGGTGATCGTTGCCGAGACGCAGGCGCTCGCCCAGCGAGTCCACCATCGGTGCCGCCATCATCGCCCCGCCGGTGACCATCAGCGTGCCCATGATGGAGGGAATAAAGAGGATCGTCAGTTTAGCGTTCCGGAGAACCTTCTGCAGGGCATCAACCATCTTGTCCAGGACGCCGAGCTGTTTCATCAGGCTGCCCAGAATGCTGATCAGGACCAGCGTGACCAGCAGCGTGACGGTGCCAGGCGCAGTCAGCGACTTAAGGGAGACGGATAGCAGTGCGCGCAGGCCCAGGCCGGAGGAGAGCCCCGCAATCGCTGAGCCGATGAGGAGGGCATAACCGAGCATCACGTGCTTGATTACGAGGACAATAATGGCGAGAAAAGCAGCGATGATGCCAATGGTGCTCCACATAAAAGTGGCTCCTTTCGAGCTGATGAATAACTATGCATCAGGTGATGGATTAATTGTACCGCTAATCTGCTGGAATCGCCATCTGCTGCAGGGAAAAAAAGCTGGAGCCTGCGCCAGATGCCTGTCTACTTCCAGACGCCGCTCTTGATGTAATGATCGGCGCGCTGGTGGGCGCTGTCCACGATGCCGTCATCAAAGCCGAGAATCCTAAGGAGGTTGATGGCGTTTCTTGATGTGGCCCTGCCGGGCCGGATCCGGTAGTCAAAGTGCATCTCGTTCCTGGTGACCGTCTCGGAGAAATGAAAGAGGGCATAATCGTCCTGCAGCAAATCGCAGAGCTCGATATCGTGCGTTGCGGCCAGGCAGATGGCGCCCCTTTCTGCCAGCTCTCTCAACACAACACTGGAGGCGGCAATCCGTTCCACCGTATTGGTACCGCGCAGCACCTCATCAATGACACAGAAAATAGGCGGCAGGGCAGCGCAGTTATCCAGGATGCGTTTCAGTGACTTAGTCTCCACGATGTAATAGCTCTCACCGGCCAGCACGTTGTCCTTGAGCGCCATCGAAGAGTAGATGCGGAAGGCGCTGGCTTTGTAGCTGGCGGCAGGGCAGGTGCAGATGCTCTGCGCCAGGACGGCACAGAGAGCGGCCGTCTTCAGGTAGGTAGACTTGCCGGAAGCATTGGAGCCGGTGATCAACAGCGGTCCGCTGGTAGACAGGTCGTTGGGCACGGCGTTTTCCAGCAGCGGATGAACCATCTGCTGCGCCTCGATGTGCGGCGTGGCCTGAGGAGTGAAGTCCAGCTCAGGTATGGCGTAGTGGCCGAGGCTCTGCCGGTAGGACGCGATGGCGATGCCGGCGTCCAGTTTACCCAGATGCTCATGAATCCGGAAGATGTCCTCATGGTGACGGCCGAGTTTGTGCTTTAGCAACTCGTAGGTGATCAGGTCGAGCAGGAGAACCATCAGCAGCAGGCCGCCAAAGGCGTCGTCCGATGCCGTCGAGACGCCACCGATCCTGACGACAGACCGCAGCCTGTCCAGGCGCTCGTAGGCAGCCTGCAGCTGGACGTCCAGCTCCGGGTCCTGCAGGCTGCGAATCCGGTTCATGGCGAAGACCATCCGCACTGAGTAGTTGACGGTATCCAGATCCCGCTGGATCTCCCGCTTCCTGAACTCGTGCACCGAGGAGTTGACGATAAAGACCAGCATCAGGAACAGCATCCTCAGTTGTGGAGCGAAGGCAGTATAGATGAGGGTTGCTGGCACCAGCAGGAGCAGCACCAGGTATACGATCAGCCAGAAATAGCTGCCGGCAGACGGGGCAAAGGCGCGGGTCAAGTCCGCGCGGCGGGTGCAGCCAAGACGCGCGAGAATGACCTGCAGCTTCAGCCGCAATCCCGGCTTTTTCTCCATGAGGGCAATCGTGCTCTGGCGACCGGCATACACCTCCGCCTCGATGGCGGGGCTGCGCAGCATGTAATAGAGGTATTGCTCCCCAGAAGTTGAGAGCGCAGGGTTGATGCGCCGGAAGACCCGGTCCAGGTCCAGGTCATTCCAGGTTATTTCATCCAGCAGGAAACTGTCCCGCCCCGCCCCCCGGCGCCAGTCGAAGTAGGACCGAATGTATTCCATATCACCGCCAGCATAATAAGGATCAGGAATCCTCCCGAAATCTCTCTCCAGTCTTCGCTCCAGCCTGCTTCCTTTCAACCTCATTCCTCCCTCCGTCACTATTCGCCCGGCAGGGCTAGATTGTCAAACGTGATCAATGGCACCGTCGTCTCGTTCGTATCCAGGTAACCGAGGCGGACCTGATCGCCTGGCTGGGTGAGAGCCACCTCGGAACTGAGACTGGCGTGGGCGGTGAAAATGCGATCTGAGTTTGCCAGGTGGAAGTAGAAGATGGTGTTGCCCTGAACTACGGCCTGGCCCACTCTGGCAACAGTGCCTTCCAGCTGGGCTGCTGTAGCCGTCTGCGTCGGGTCGGTATCACCCAACCCGCTGCCCAGATATTGTCGGTAGACCAGCAGCGCCTCGGCCTTGGTCGGCTTGACCACCGTCTGCCCAGTCTTGGCGTTGACAATGCCCACCGCCTGCAGGTTGTTGTTGGCCGAGAGGATCGGCACCACGTATGACTCTGCTCCATAGAGGTTGTAGAGCAGCGGTTGCGCCCCGTGCCAACCCGCATAGTTGGCCACGGCGGCGTTCACCGAGGAGACGGCGGCGCTCTCGTTGTAATAACCGACCGCGTTGCGGTAGTAGTAGATGATGCCGGTGCGGCCGTCGGTCATCGTGTAGCCCATCAGTGAGCCATCCTGGGTCGACGGAGAAGTGTGTCCGGTAAACCAGTAGAAGCGGTTGTCGGCGCCGATCACCCCGAAGACGTCGATCCCTTCATCGCCCCAGACGGTAGGCGTGTGGACACCCTTCTGCCCGAACAGGGAGTTCCAAAATCCATGCGCATAGCGACCGAACCAGTAATTGTGCCTTTCGGCAATCGTCTCGGGGATGGCCTCGTCTATCCACTCCGGCATGTCCTCCAGCGTGTACTCCCGCAATTCGCCTGTTTCCGGATGAACCAGAATGACACCGGTCGTTCTCGCGCCGGTGGCGCCGACAGTGGGGACGCCGATGCTGACGATATACCAGGGACTAAAGTCGTCGTCCAGTTCAAAGTTGACCTCCAGCAGCAGCGCATCGTTACGCAGCTGATAGACGTGCCGCTTCAGATCGCGGTACAGACAGGCGCTGGGTGTATAGATTAACCTGCTCTCGTGCAGCACCGCCGCGGCATCGGGATCTTCGCCATCTACCAGTACAAAGCCGGGAGTCTCCTGATAGCTCAGCCACTTGAGGGGGCCGCGAAACTCCAGGGGCGCCACCCAGTAGAGCTTGTCATCGATCATCTGGATGCTCAGCTCACCGACTGCAAAGCCGGTGCCCAGGTCGCCGACGGCTTTCTGCGCCTTCCAGAGGGCTGTCTCGATGGGCACCAGGCGGATATGCTCCGGGTTCATCACCGGCATGGGGTCGTCCAGTTCCACGACGGTCGGCACATCGCGCAGGGCCATGGAGCGAAACGGAACGACGAGGACATGCAGATAGAGAGGGATCAGGAGCGAGATGATCAGGGCCAGGGTAGGAACCCTTACGCATTTCCAGCGCTCGCCCGGCCGGGCCCTGGCTGCCTGGGGAACGAGGGTGAGGAGCGCGTTGACTCCCAGGGCCAGAAGCATGACGCTGTACCCGACCCAGTTCACCAGCGGGGGCAGGGCAAAATAGACCCAGAGCGCGCAGAGGGGAAGCCCGATCAGCAATCGCCTGATCTGGCCGTTCCACCAGGCGCGGTTGTCCTGCCCCAGCAGGTCAAAGCGCAGATTGATCAGACCGAGGGACATAATCAGTATCGCAGGCAGCATCGGTCTCCCTCCCTAAGAGCGTCTATCTGTCGGTACGAAAGGCAGCGAAGAATGGTCTCAGTCGCTAGTGCCGCCGGAGCAAGGCAGCGCAGCCGCGGCCCATCTCTGTCCTGACGGGGCTAATTGCCAAACAGGAGCACCAGCGCCAGGATGAAGGCTAGCACTGCCGCAACTGTCAGGCCAACCTTCCAGGCGCTGACCGGCGCCTCGCCGCGCACCTCGCCGGTCTGCCCGTTGATCAGCAGCTGGTACGACTTACCCCGGTAGGTATAGGCCGAGATCCAGAGCGGCAGCAGGACGTGCTTGAATTTCACCTGATCGTGCGAGGTGGTGAACTGCAGGGCGCGCACTTCGTCACCGTTGATCTGGCGGATAATCCCCTGGCGGATCTTTTCCCGGATCGCCTGGCGGGCCCTCTCCCAGCCTTCCTGCACGTCGATGCTATATTTCTCAGCCACAAAGCCGGACAGGTACTCGGGACGGTACTCCCTGAGTTCGCTCAGATCATAGCGCCCGACCTTATCGGCGAGGACAGAGTCCAGCCGCGTCGAGGCGTGGACCAGTTCATCGTCAAAGCTCTCGGCGTATGTGCCACTGACATGACGCCAGCGGGTGCGGCGCACGCGTCGCATCTCGGTGACATTCCTGCCGTTTCGGCGCACCGTCACCTGCTGGGTCACCCAGTAATAGGTGCCTTTCTGGGCCTGATAGAGCGAGTAGGTTTCGGCGTCATACGTCCAGAAGGGGATGTATACCCCGCTGAGCGTCCCGGCCTGGTGACTGGACTTGAGATCGGACGGGGCAAAGAAGTGGCTGCCGATCCATTTGCTAAAGGCCTGCCTGGCTGTCGCGGTAGAAACCTGAAAGGGGATGAGCGATTCCGGTTTGATCCCCGGCAGCTGATCCTGCCTGACCACGTGGGCTGAGCCGCAGAAGGAGCAGCGCTGGGCTGTCTGGTTGGCCTCCAGCACGACCTGGGCTCCGCAGTTGCTGCACTGGACGACCTCGGTGTCCTGACCCCAGTTCTGGGAAGCCAGTGCTTCAGCCTCGGCCAGGTCATATTCCCGGGCCTCGCTCATCTCGCCCTCGATTTCCAGCTGGTAGCCGCAATACGCACAATGTAATGATTGGGCGTCTGGATCGAAGGTCAGGTTGGCGCCGCACTGCGGACAGGGGAAACGGTCGGCCAGCTGGACTTCGCGCGGCTCCGCCGCTTCCAGCGGGTCGTGCAGTTCGTCAGCCTCCTCCAGTTTGGGGTTAGGGTTCATCGCCGCCCCCCCTTAGCCCAGCTTGTGCCCGCACTTCGGGCAGAACTTCATTGACTGGTCCACTTCCTGCCCGCAACCGGGGCAGGACGGTGTTGTTGCCAGGCTGGCTCCGCAGTGGCCGCAGAATCTGAAGGAAGCCTGGATGGGCTTGCCGCATTGAGAACAGAAGCGCGTCGCTGCCTCGCCCGCAGGGGGTGCCGGCGGCGTCGGGTCGGCTTTCATCGCCTCGGTCAGCATCCTGCCCAGCGCCGCGCCAGCGCCGAGGCCGACCCCAGCACCAGCTGCACCGCCGCCTTCGTTCTGCGCCGCATCGCGTAGTGCTTCCGCTGCCTGAAACTGAGCATAGCGTCCCAGGTCACCGGCGATGCCCAGCGAGGTTCGCTTGTCCAGAACCGCCTCCACTTCGGCAGGCAGGGAGATATTCTCAATGGTCAGCGACGTGATATCCAGGCCGTATTCACTGAACCGGGGGCGCAGTTTCTCTGTCGCCTGCTGACTGAGTTCATCATAGTGCATCGCCAGATCGAGAGCCGGGATGCTGGATTCGGCCAGCAGGTCGCTGAGACCGGAGACAATCATGCTGCGCAACTGGGTGACGATCTCCGCAGTCGTAAAGTAGCCATCGGTGCCCAGCAACTCCTTGAGCAGCTTCCCGGGGTCGACTACGCGGAAGGCAAAGACACCGAAGGCGCGCAGGCGCAACATGCCAAACTCGCGGTCGCGCAGCATGACCGGGTTGGCCGTTCCCCATTTCTGTTGCGTAAACTGCTTGGTGTTGACAAAATATACTTCGGCTTTGAACGGGGAATTAAAGCCGTGCTTCCATGATTTCAGCCGGGTGAGGATAGGCAGGTTGGCCGTGGAAAGCTGATAACGCCCGGGGCCAAAGATGTCGGCCAGCTGACCCTCATTGACGAAGATGGCGTTCTGCGTCTCCCGCACGGTAAGCTGGGCACCCATCTTGATCTCATTGTTGGCCACCGGGAAACGATAGACGATCGTATCGCTGGAGTCGTCTGTCCACTCGATAACCTCAATAAACTGGCTTCTGATAAAACCAAACAGGCCCATGCGTTTTCCTCCTTCATTTCAATTCCAGTTCCTATTATAACAGGATAGCGTTTGATTCAGGTTTTTGTTGCAGGTGTTCTGGCGCAATTTTGGCCTGAGGAAGGTCAACCGTAAGGGTGTGGCGAAAACCAGAGCGATCTGCTGGATGGCGGGATAGATGCCAGAGACGAAGTGGAGGGAACAACATGTCGCGACTGATCGATCTGTCACATGAAATCAGGTCGGCCATGCCGGTCTATCCCGGCGATGAGCCGACCGAACTGGTGCAAACCCGTTTTCTGGCTGAGGATCAACACAACAACCATCGTCTCGTAATCGGCATGCATAGCGGCACGCACCTGGATGCGCCTCTCCATATGCTGGGCGAGGGCGCCTGTATCGCCGATCTGCCGCTGGAATCCTTCACTGGCCCGGGTTGTCTGCTGGACGTGCGCGGACAGGCGGTGATCCGTTGGCAGCCTGACTATGGCGATATCGTGCGGCCGGGAAGCGTCGTGCTGCTCTATACCGGGCACGATCGCTTCTTTGGAGAGCCGCGCTACTTTGCTGACCACCCCTGCGTTGATGAGGAGTTTTGCGCTCGCCTGATTGAGAAAAAGGCGAGACTGCTGGGAATGGATCTGCCCTCGCCGGATCGACCGCCCTTTAGGGTTCATCAGGCTCTGCTGCGAAGCGGCATCTACCTCCTGGAGAACCTGACGCGGCTTGACCAGCTCCTCGGCGTGAGGGATTTCGAGGTGATCGCCCTGCCGCTGAAGCTGCAGGCTGACGGCTCTCCCGTCCGGGCGGTGGCGCGCCTGTCCTAGCGAATGCAGGTCAGGGCGCGCATCAGGTCGGCGCCCCTCAGTTGGGGGAGAGGGCATGTCCAGCCAGGTGGCGGTGAGCGGAAACGCCCGTCCGCCCACGCTCTGACGCATCGTGCATCATCTACTAAGACAACTGCAGCAGCAAGCCGGCCCCTTACCCCGACGGCTCCCTCCCGTGGGTTCGCCGGAACTCCTCATATTCCCTGAGCCGCTCCGGAAACCTGGCCCAGTAGCGGTTCAGCGTTTCCAGGAGGCGGACGGTGCCAGGGCCGAGATGGTGCTCCATCAGTTCTGTCTCCTCCAGGGCAGCGTCCCCCGCCCCAACATTGCGCAGAAACTGCTCCACCGTCTCATGTCTGGCCAGCAGATAGCGACCGCTGGCGATGCCTTGCTCGGTGAGTCGGATGACGCCATACTTCTCGTAATCCACGTAGCCGAGCTCCCGTAGCTTCTGAATCACCCGCGATACTGACGGCGCCTGAACATTGAGCATGTCAGCCAGTTGGCTGACCCGGGCATATCCCTCCTGCAGGTGACAACGGTAGAGCATCTCCAGATAGTCCTCCATGCTGGGCGTCAGGGGGCGGCTGGCCTGCCGCAGCAGCTGATAACCCCGCACTGTCCTGAACTCTCTGCCGCCTGATTTCGGCATAACCTCTCCTCCTCCAGACTGGCCCGCAGTAGCACAACTCCTGCCCTCCAGCTACGAACACTTTTTAGCCCTGCCCCATATATTGTCGTCAAACAGGAAGTTACCCACCGCTAACTTATTCAGCTCTGGGATGCGCTTAGCACTGAAGGGGAGGGGTTGGAGTGGACGGAAACATTGTCCCCCTGCATCAGCTACCCATTGGTCAGAGCGGTCTGGTCAGGGAGCTCTTGATGTCCAGCCGCCAGCGGCGGCGGATGCTGGATCTGGGATTGATCGAGGCGACGAGGGTCAGCGCCCTGCTGAAGAGTCCTGCAGGGGATCCGGTTGCCTACCAGATCAGAGGGGCCGTCATCGCCCTGCGGGCCGACGAAGCCAGGCAGATCATGATCGAGGTCTGTAGCGAATGACCCGAGACGAAGCAGGGGAGGGGAGGCGCGATGGGACTCACCACTCAATCTACCGGGCCAGGCGTACTGCTCCAGAAACTCGCGGTGCAGACCGACTCGCCTGACGATCTCGTCATTGCTCTGGCCGGGAATCCGAACACAGGCAAGAGTACAGTTTTTAACAGTCTGACCGGGCTGCGCCAGCATACTGGCAACTGGCCAGGCAAGACGGTGAGCAATGCCCAGGGGCGCTACAGCTACGCCGGCCGCAACTTTGTGCTGATCGACCTGCCTGGCACCTATTCCATTCTGTCTAACTCGGTGGAGGAGGAAGTCGCCAGGGACTTCATCTGTTTTGGGCAGCCGGAGGCCACCGTTGTCGTCACCGACGCCACCAACCTGGAGCGCAATCTCAATCTGGTCTTGCAGGTGCTGGAGCTCACTGAGCGCGTTGTCGTCTGTGTCAATCTGCTGGATGAAGCACGCCGCAAGGAGATCGAGGTGGATCTGACCCTGCTCTCCAGGCTGCTGGGCGTCCCAGTGGTGGGCACTAACGCCCGGGATGGTGAGGGCCTGATCGAGCTGCAGGCGGCGATCCTGGCCGTCGCCAGCGGACAGGCGCAGCCCCGACCGCTCCGCGTCACCTACCGCGCCTCGGTGGAGCAGGCCGTCGGCATCCTGGAGCCGCTCGTCGAGCGGCTGACTGCGGCCCGCTGGACGGCGCTGCGCCTGCTGGAGGGAGACGACTCTCTGTCGGCTGCGCTGGCGGCCCATTTCGGCAGCGATCTGGCTGACGGGCCAGAGCTGGAACAGGCGAGGTCCCTCCTCCTGGATCACGGGCTGGATGGCGAGGCGCTGCGGGATGAGATAGTCACCAGCCTCGTCCGGCGAGCCGAGGAAATCGCGGGGCAGTGTGTCACCTTCAACAATGCCGCCCATGATGCCTGGGATCGCCGCATCGATCAGGTCGTCACCTCGCGCCGCTGGGGGATCCCGATTATGCTCGGGCTGCTGAGTCTCGTCTACTGGATCACCATCGTCGGTGCCAATTATCCTTCGGGTCTTCTGGCCGCCGTCCTCTTCCGGGTAGAGGGCTGGCTGGCTCGGGGCCTTGCTTTGCTGGCCTGGCCCGCCTGGCTGCAGGGCCTGCTGGTGGAAGGTGTCTACCGCACGCTGGCCTGGGTGGTTGCGGTGATGCTGCCGCCGATGGCTATCTTCTTCCCCCTGTTTACCGTGCTGGAGGACCTCGGTTATTTGCCGCGCGTAGCTTTTAACCTGGACAGCTTCTTTCGCCGGGCGTCTGCCCACGGCAAGCAGGCGCTGACGATGTGCATGGGGTTCGGCTGCAACGCGGCAGGCGTGATCGGCTGCCGCATCATCGATTCACCGCGGGAGCGATTGATCGCTATTCTCACCAATAACTTCGTCCCCTGCAACGGCCGATTCCCAACTTTGATCGCTCTCTCGATGATCTTCATTGCTGCCGGGATGGCAGGTGCCTGGCGGTCAATCCTGGCCGCTCTGTCGGTACTCGCTGTGGTAGTTCTCGGCGTGTTGCTCACCCTGCTGGTCTCCCGGCTGCTCTCCCGGACATTGCTCAAAGGTCTTCCCTCATCCTTTACGCTGGAGTTGCCGCCCTACCGGCGGCCGCAGGTAGGGCGGATCCTGGTCCGTTCATTGCTGGATCGCACCCTCTTTGTGCTGGGGCGGGCAGTCAGCGTCGCCGCCCCGGCTGGCGCTGTGATCTGGCTGATGGCCAACCTGACCGTGGGCGAGCTCAGCGTTCTGGAGCATAGCGCCAACCTCCTGCAGCCGGTGGCTCAACTGATCGGGCTGGATGGCCATATCCTTCTGGCCTTTATTCTTGGCCTGCCCGCCAATGAAATCGTCATCCCGCTGATCATCATGAGCTACCTGCGCAGCGGGAGCCTGCTGGAACTGCAGAGCCTGGCGGCATTGCGGGATGTTTTGGTGCAAAACGGCTGGACCTGGCTGACGGCTGTCTGTACCATGATCTTCTCCCTTAGCCACTGGCCCTGCGGGACGACCCTGCTGACAATTCGCCAGGAGACCCAGAGCTGGAAATGGACGCTCCTGGCGGGCCTGATACCGACGCTGGTGGGTGCCACCCTCTGCTTCCTGATCACCCAGTTGGCAAACTTGCTGGCGCTGGCCTGATGCTTGTTATTGCCTGTACGCGGGTTCAGTGTTACTATTAGAGCAAAAAGCGGAGGGATCCATTGATGAAACAAGTCTTTGTCAGTAACGAAGCGCCGGCTGCTATCGGCCCTTATTCCCAGATCGTTCGCAGCGGAAACTTCCTCTTTGTCTCCGGCACCTTGCCCATCGACCCTAAGACTGGCGAAATGCCTGAGGATATCGCCGGGCAGACCAGGCAGGTTTTTGAAAACATGCGGCAGGTGCTGAAGGCCGCAGGCGCCGACCTCTCCAACCTGGTGAAGACGACAGTCTTTCTGACCGACATCGCCGAATTCGGGGCAATGAATGAGGTTTACGCGCAGTACGTTCCAGCTCCATTCCCGGCCCGCGCCGCGTTTCAGGTGGTCGCTCTGCCTAAGGGAGCCAAAGTCGAGATCGAAGCTATCGCTGCCATCGAGTAGCGCCGCCGGTTTCGCTGGTTAAGCTGATGTGACGAGGTCGCACACTGGCATCCTGTCCAGCGGGCGGCCTCGTTCTGCTTGCTCAGAGACTGATCCAGCTGGGGGAGGATGATACCTGATGAAGCGCCCCGGTCTAGCGATGACCGCCGGGCTGTTTGCCCTGACACTAGCCAAGTATGCTCGCCTGCAGGACTCTCTGGAGCTGCTGAACCCAGTGTATTTCCTGCTGGGAACGGCGCCCTTCCTCCTCATTCTTTATTTGTCCTGCCATCTCTTGCCAAATCGCTGGTATTGGCCGACTACCCTGGGCCTGCATGGCCTGCTGGCTTTCGTCGCCTTTGCTGACCTGCTCTACAGCCGCTTCTTCTGTACGGTGGTGCCGGTCCAGGCGGTCACTCTTCTTGGCCAGACAGGAGGGGTGATGGATAGCATTGCTGACCTGTTCAGCTGGGCCGATGCCTGGTTCTGGCTGGACCTCCCTGTAGTCATCTGGCTGGGCTGGCGCTACCCCCGCCTGCGTTCCCGGCTCGATTTCGGGTGGGGACGGCGTCGGGCTGGGATAGCCCTGCTGTTGACAGCGCTGCTCCCGGTTTCCAGCACTCTGGCCATGGCCAAACCGCAGGTCCTGTCCACGCTGGGAGCGTTGCCCTACCACATCAGGGATACTGTTGATCTCATGCGCCCCGCTGCCATCGGGCATGATCTTGGCCAGTTGCTGCTGGAGAAGGAGCAGGCCAGGCATACCAGAGGAACGCAGTATCGGGGTCTGGCGGCCGGCCGCAACGTGATCGTGATCCAGATGGAATCGCTGCAGAACTTCGTCCTGCAGCGGACTGTCGCTGGCCAGGAGATCACGCCGGTGATGAACCGCCTGATCGCTGAGGAGAGCTTCTACTTCAGCCGCTATTACCAGGTAACCTCGGTAGGTGCTACGTCCGATGCCGAGTTCTCCAGCCACAACTCGCTCTACCCATCGCTGGACATGGCTTCCTATTCCCGCTATCAGGGGAAGAAGTTCTATACGCTGCCCGGCGTTCTGCAGGCGGCAGGGTATCAGACTATTGCCTTTCATGGTTACGAACCTGACTTCTGGAATCGGCAGAACATCTATCCCGAGCAAGGGTTAGCGGAATTTGTCAGTGGGCGAGAGCTGGAGATCGATGAGGTCATCGGCATGGGGCTGAGCGACGCTTCGTTCTTTCGTCAGGTGAGCGAGCGGCTGGAGAGCCTCCCGCAGCCGTTTTATGCCTTCCTGATCACGCTCACCAACCACTACCCCTGGCCGGAACTGGAAGGGTTTGTCGGGTTAGAGCTGCCGGAGGACCTCCAGGGCACAGTCCTCGGTCGCCACCTGCAGCATGTGTATTACGTGGACTACTGTCTCGGCTGGTTTCTGGATCAGCTGAAGAGCCAGGGGCTCTATGACAACTCGCTGATCGCCATCTACGGGGACCATTTTGCGATGCGGGTGGACGACCCGGACATGAACCAGCAGACCAGCCAGTTGCTGGGGCGCGAATATGGCTATGACGAAATGCTGCGCGTGCCGCTGCTGATTCACATCCCGGGAAGCGGCGTCACCCGGGAGGTAGGAACCACCGGTGGCCAGATCGACTTCTTCCCGACGATGCTGAATCTGCTGGGCCTGGAGCCAGACCCACACTGCGTCCTGGCCGGGCAGGATCTGCTCAACGCCGCCGAAGGCTTCGTGGCGCTGAAGATCCTCTCTCTGGAGAAGGGCTCGTTTGTGGACAACGAAGTGATGTTGGAGATGGCGAGGGATGGGCGGTTCGAGAATAGTCGGGCCTGGCGCCTGGACAATGGAGAGCCGGTGGATATAGCGCCCTACCGGCAAAAGAGTCGCCGGGCCGCCCTGGAGTGGGATCTGTCCGCCTGGATTCTGAATAACGATCTGGTAGGGTCGGCGGAGCTGAGGCCCTAGCTAGAATCGAGAGGACTAAACTGGAGGGAAATATGGCTCGCTATGCACTGTTTGATCTGGATGGAACGCTACTGCCCATCGACACCGATACATTCCTGAAACACTACCTGCGCCTGCTGGGAGCCAGCTTTGCCGATGGCTTTGATCCGCCGTCCTTCGTGCAGCAGGTGATGGCCTCTACCTATGTGACGATTGGCGACTCCTCGCCTGGGGTAACCAATCAGGACAAGTTCATGGCCGATTTTCTGCCCAAGATCGGCCGCAGCGCAGAGGAGATGCTCCCCCGCTTCGACCAGTTCTATCGAGAGCAGTTTCCCCGCCTCGGTGAACTGGTACAGCCAGAGCCGCTGGCGCGCCAGCTGGTGGACGAGGCGTTGCGGCAAGGTTATCGGATTGTGGTCGCCACCAATCCCGTTTTTCCCAGAGAGGCGGTCCTGCAGCGGCTGGTGTGGGCGAAGCTGGATGATCTGCCCTGGGAGCATATCTCCAGCTACGAGAACTCCTGCCACTGCAAACCCCATCCGGCCTACTACGCCGAGCTGCTGGAGCGGCTGGGGGCCAGGCCGGAGGACTGCCTGCACTTCGGCAATGATCTGGAAGAGGACCTGGCTGCCTCTGCCGTTGGCATTTCGGTGGTGATTATCGACAACCACCTGATCAACCGCCGCCAGCGTTCCTGGGATGGGTGCCTGTTCCACGGCGATTATGCCAGCACGCTCGCCTGGTTCCGCCGGCAGCATCAGTCAGTCAAGGACGCCAGGCCATAGACAAAGAGCACCTCATCCACCTGCGCCCTCGCTGCGTACTCGGCCAGATCCTGAGGGAAGAAGCGCGGGTCGACGATGTGGATGGTATCAAAGTGATTGGCCAGAAAAGGGATCAGGCAGTTGGCATACGAATCCTTGACCAGCAGCAGCTGACGGCCAGTATTGCTGCTGGTTCTGAGGATGGCCAGCGCATGGTTGCCTCCCAGGAAGACAGCATACTTGTCGTTCGTCTCCAGCTTGCTGTAGTCGTAGAGGGGAATTTCGCCCCCTCCCGCGTCGGGCAGGGTGATCTGGTATTCCCGCGGCTGCACAGGGTGCCAGAGAACGATGGAGTCAGGGCCGAATCGGCGGTCCAGCACCCGGTAGAAGTAAGTGCCGTAGAAGTTCTCTCTGACCGTCTCCCGGGTGAACTCCTCCTGGGACAGCGCACCCGCGAACAGAGCCTGGTAGGCGTAGAACGCCCCCAGCGTCGTCCAGTGGTGATCGGTGCGATAGTAGATATACTCAGCGGCGTGCTGGGAGAGCAGTTGCAGCAGATCAGGGCATCGCACCCGGCTGGGTAGCTGTTGCCGGATCTCCTGCAGGATCTGCGCCTGGTCAGCAGCTGGGGCATGTTTTGGCAGCCGCTCGGCGTGAACGGCAGCCGAGGTCGGCACCGCCAGGAAACTCACCACCAGCTCAGGCGGCAGCCGCTGCATGAGCCCCACCAGCTGTTGCAGGTTGCCGGCCAGCTGCGCCTGGTTGTCAAGCTGCCCAAACAGATAGCCGTCCCGACCGAAATAGACGCCGTTGCTCTCCGTGCGGAACAGGGCCTGATCCAGCTTCGTGCGCAGCCAGACAAAGGCATCCCGCCAGGGGAACTGATCGGCAAAATACTCCTCGAATCCCTCCATGAAGCGCCCGGAGAACACGCTGTTCTGGCTGAAGCGAGGGAAGCCGGCCAGCAGGCGATTCTCGCTGGCCGAGAAGGCAGCGTCAGGCAGCAGGGCATGGAGTACACCTGGAGCCAGCAACAGCAGGCAGAAGGCTATGACCAGCAACCAGCGGCTTGCGCGCATCTAGCATCACCTCAGAAGCGGAAATAGAGAAACGGGTTGTAGGTGTCGTTGACGAGGCAGGCGGTAACCAGGCAGATGAGCAGGCTGAGGACTGCCGGCTGCAGACGGGGTAGCCAGGGTGCCAGCCGCGGGCTGAGCTTCGCCTGGCGGATCAGCCGTCTGGTCAAAGGGGTTGCGCCCAGCACCAGGATGATGAGGAGCAGGCCGTTGTTGCGCAGGTGATAGAGAAACGTCGCATCCAGCCACCCCCCCTGTCTCAGCCCCAGCAAGCTCTGCAGATAGGGCCCCAGTCGAGTCAGATCATCGACGGCAAACAGCGCCCAGCCGACGCCCAGGCAAAAGAGCACGTAGGCATGGCGCAGCGGCGCCCAGCGACGCTGCAGCCAGCGCCCCAGCCCCAGCCTTTCCAGAGCGATCAGCCCGCCGAAGTATAGCCCCCAGAGGATGAAATTCCATTCCGCGCCGTGCCAGAAGCCGGTCAGAAACCAGACCAGCCAGAGGTTCCGCCAGTAGCGCAGACCGCTGACGCGGCTGCCGCCCAGGGGGAAGTAGACATAGTCCCGGAACCAGCTGCCCAGCGTCATATGCCAGCGTCGCCAGAACTCGCTGATGCTCTGGGATACATAGGGGTGGCGGAAGTTCTCCGGGAAGTTGAAACCCAGCATGCAGCCCATGCCGCTGGCCATGTCCGAGTAGCCGCTGAAGTCGAAGTAGACCTGCAGGCCGAAGGCCAGAACGCCCAGCCAGGCAGTAGCCACTGACCAGCCTGACAACGGCTTGATCTGATCCCAGAGCAGCCCGATGCTGTTAGCGAAGAGCACCTTCTTGCCCAGGCCGATGCCAAAGCGCCAGCTGCCTGAGGCGAATCCCTCCAGGGTGACTTCCCGCCGGTCGATCTCCCGGCTGACGTCGCTGTAACGCACGATGGGACCGGCGATCAGCTGCGGGAAAAGGGTGACATAGGTCGCGAAATTGATCAGATTACGTTGCACTGGGACGCTGTTCCGGTAGACATCGATGGTATAGGACATGGTCTGAAAGGTATAGAACGAGATGCCGATGGGCAGCGGCAGCCCCGGCGAGCGCAGGTTGCTCCCGAGCAGGATGTTCAGATTTGCCAGAAAGAAGTCGCTGTACTTGAAGAAGCCGAGCAGTCCCAGGTTGATGCAGATCGATGACCAGAGGAATAACTTCGGGAGCAGCCGATGGCAGCGGAACTTCTCGATCAGCCTGCCGTGGCTGTAGTCAACGAGAGAAGAGAAGAGCATGATCAGGATGTAGATCGGCTCTCCCCAGGCATAGAAGATGAGGCTGGCTACCAGCAGGACGGTGTTCTTGAGAAAGCGGGGAGCGATGAAATAGCTGAGCAGTGTCAGCGGCAGGAATACATAGAGAAAAGTGAGACTGCTAAAGACCATTCTGTTTCTCCTCTGTGCAGGACGTGTCGTTCTATCACTGGTCTGGCGGCGAAGCGGCGAGAGCCCAGCCCGCGAAGGCAGGAGTCTGAGATCTCGATCCCGCCACTGAACCTGGCCTGGCAGGGGGCGAGGCAACTGTCGCCCCCATTTCGCTTGCTTTTCACCGATGAACCAAGTCAGGCCCTAGGGCGCAGCCGGAGCATCCTGCGGCAGCATCGGACGGCTCCGGCTTTACTTGAGGGCGTCGATAAAGGCATCGACGACCCCCTGGGGCTCCCCATATGTAACGTAAATCAGATAGGAGCCCTGGGTTTCGATGATATTGTTCTTCACCTTTTCATACTGGGCCGGCAGATACCAGCTCCAGGTAGCATCCTGCTTCTCCAGCTCGGCCTCCAGCGCTGCCTGTACGTCGGCTATGCTTTCCTTGTCCCTGGCCTTGAGCACGATAATCTTGTCGGCGTTGATGTTGAACTGCGCCACCAGAGCGTAGCCCTCAGCCAGGAGTTCCTTGTCGATCTCCAGGACCCAGCCGGTCTCCTCCTCATCCAGCAGGTTGAACTGCAGGTAACCGGGGATCTGTCCGTCGGCAAAGGCATCTTCCGTAAAGTTGCCGGTAGCCTGCAGATCGGCGATAACCCGCGCCTCGATAGCACCCACCAGATCCTCGAAGGCGACGTTGGGGTCGCTACAGCCCAGTAAAGCAGCTGCCGTCACCAGCAGCACCAGCGTCAGCGAGAGTCGTTTCATCTTTTCTACCTCCTCCAAGCTGCTGGAGGGTTAGACGAGCAGAGTCGGGAGCAGGTTCCAGATCAGGAAGGGGCGGAGCGGCAGGAGGGGCGGCGCCGGCGGCGAACAACCCACTAAGGGGAGGTATGAAAATGAACGAGGTTATCGAAGCAATTCTCTCACATGCGTCGATTCGGCAGTTCACCGATCAGGATGTGCCGGATCAGCTGATCGAAGCGGTGGCCCGGGCCGGGCAGCAGGCACCATTTACCGGGCAGATGTACGCCTGCATCTACACCCGGGATCAGGCCAGGCGGGAGCGCGTCGCCCGGCTTTTCGGCCCGATGATTATGCGGGCGCCGATTTTCATGCTCTACTGTCTGGACTTTCGCAAGCTGGAGAAGTTCATCGCCTCCAAGGGGCGGGTGAATACGGCCAGCGACATGATGATGCTGTTCCTGGGCATCCAGGATGTAGCCTACTTCGCTCAGAACATGGTTCTGGCCGCCGAGAGTTTAGGTCTGGGCACCTGCTTCCTGGGGTCTGCTCCCCATTTCGACACGGAACTGAGGGAGATCTTCCAGCTGCCGGAGCGGGTGTACCCGGTGGTGGGGATGGTGCTCGGCTACCCGGCCGAGGCCCCCGCACCGCGGCCGCGGATTCCCACCAGGTTCGTTCTCCATCAGGATGTCTACCACGATCTGAGCGAGAGCGAGGTGGAGGAGGCCTTGTCGGTTATGGATGCCGGTCTGATCCGCGAGGGTTACTATGCCCGGTTGAACGCGAAGATCCGCAAGCCTGAGGCCGGTGAGGACGACGTAGGTTACGACAGGTATGGTTGGGGAGAACATATCTCCCGCAAGTATGCGCGGCACGGTCAGGTGGTCAGGGACAGCCTCAGAGAGGCGTTGCGCCGGGCCGGAATTGAGCTCTAGGAGGGGCGAGTGCTGTGTATCTGCTGCAGATGAACATGGATGAGTTCTTGGCTGCGCTGAAACGGACGGATACCGTCGTCATTCCCATCGGGATGACTGAGGCGCACGGCCATCATTGTCCCCTGGGTACCGATGTGCTCATCCCGCGCCGCTTTCTCGAATTGCTCGATGCACGCCTCGGGGATGAACTGATTATTTCCCCGGAAATACCGTATGGACATTCCTGGAACCTGGCCCCCTGGCCAGGGACCATCGATATTCCGGCTGACGTGTTTGGCGAGTATGTCTATCAGGTGGGGAAAGGCCTGGCCAGGTGGGGTTTGAAGAAGGTGGTGCTCTTCAACGGCCACGGCGGCAACATCCCTGCCCTGACCATTGCCATGGAGCGCCTCGCTGATCTGGGATTGACTGTTCTGCTCATCAACTGGTGGCTGGACTATGCGGCCGAGATCAGGACGATCTGCGAGGGACAGGGGCATGCGGGTGAGGATGAGACTTCAACCGTGCTGGCCATCGATCCCGGGCTGGTGGATATGAGCCGCGCCCAGGTCAACTGGAATCGGGCTATCGCGAACATCAAGTTTCCAGGTATCTCCCGGCAGACGCTGGCTCATGCGCAGACAGGCGATGCTACCCGGGCCACGGCTGCTAAAGGAGAGGCGATCTTTGCCCTGCTCAGCGATAGAATGACGGAGCTGCTTCAGCAATTCCGGGCAGGCGAGCTGATCGTTCAGGGCGACCAGTAGTCGCAATACGCAATAACACCCACTGCCTCCCTCCAGGGATGCAGTGGGTGTTTGCTCTAACCCGTGAACTTCGCTATAGAAGGCAGGGCGTCACCTGAAGGCCCTTGCTTCCCTCTGTAGCCGTTTCGTTGCTCCTCAGGCGGCGTGTCTATCAGCAGGCCGCCTCTCTTCGTAATCGTTCTGATGCTTCAGATCGGAATGGATCTCCCAGTGAATGACCAGGCCCATCACCAGCCGCAGAACGATGATGGCCGCCAGTAGAACCAGCTCGTCAATGGAGCGCACCGACAACGTCTTGAGAATCTCTGCTCCCAACAGGAACTCCAGCCCCAGCGCCAAGGCCTTGGTGAAGCTAATTTTGGCGGTATCATCGTCGCATATGAGGGCTCTGCACGCGTAGAACCAGAAGGCGCGCAGGGCGGCGACCATGATGATCAGCACACCAATAAGCTCCAGGACAATGATTGCCAGATGAACCCCTTGACTCATGAGAAATGACACACCTATCGCTCCTTTAACTCCTCTTTTAGAAAAGCAACAAAGCAATCGGCCGGCGAATCTCTGACATAGATTAAGCCAGCCCCCGATCGGGACTGACTCGCTGTGCAGCTGCTGGTAGCTTGTCCGCAGCGCTCTCCTATTCGCTGGTCGGTGGATTGTGGTTGGCGATCACTTTGAGGAACTGCTCGGCGCGCACCACGAAAACCACTGCTCCGGAGACCGTGATGTCTGCCGAGCCCGCCCTGGAGGTGCCTGGGAAGGGGACAATGGTAGATCTACAGCAACAGCGGATGACAGCGATGACATCGTCTACCTGACTGTCTTCCACGCCGATCAGCAGCGTGGTGTTGCCCTGTTTCAGGAATCCCCCCGTGGAGGCCAGCTTGGTGCAGCGGAAGCCTGCGGCATTTAGTTCCGCGGCAACCTGATCAGTGTACTTGTCACTGACTACCACTACCAAGAGCTTCAAAGTTATCACACTCCTTACCGAATCCCATTATACCCTACCAGTCAAGAATCTTACAGGCACCCAGCGTCGATGTAGTGCAGGAGAGCGTGTTTGTTGTCGGCAAACGACGGTTGAACTTCCCGGCCTGCGCTTTCTCATCATGCAGGTTGTCAGTAGCATTGGCTGGCGTATATACTCGAACTATACCGCCGCACTTAAACGCCTTAGGAATGGGGGAGGTTTGACCCGTGGGAAACCCTCCAGGTAAAAGCATATATATAATGCTCTCCAATTCTTATTCGTTGGTAAATCGGGCAATCGGGCTCTATACGCGTGCCCCGTACAACCATGCCTCCATCGCACTGGATGCAAATCTGAACCGAATGTATAGCTTTGGGCGCCGGCGCCCGCAGTTTCCGTTACCCGGCGGGTTTGTTCAGGAGAAGCAGCACGAAGGTTTCTACGCGCGGTTCAGGAAGACGCGTTGTGCCATTTTTCGCCTGCAGGTGACTGAAGCCGAGTATCAGGCCATTGAAGCTGCTATCGATGAGTTTGTCCGCGAACAGGACAAGTATGATTTCAGCGTGCTGGGGTTTTTCGGCGTCGCGGCCGGTAGACCGATCAATCGGCCCTACAAGTACTTCTGTTCGCAGTTTGTCTCCACTGTATTGGAGAAGGCCGGCATCCGTCTGGTCGACAAGCCGCCTGGGCTGGTCACCCCGCCGGATTTTGCCGCGTGCGAACGTCTGCAGCTGGTCTACGAGGGCCTGCTATGCGACTATCCAGGTGGGGCCGCGCTGGAGGCTGCCGCCACTGGACGGGATAGCGCCAGCACCTAAACATGCAGCAACGATCTGGACGGAGCGAACTCCGATCCAGATCGTTTTTCCGTGCCCTATGCAAGCCAGCTAGTGGACCGGGACGTGAACCCACTCCCCTTTGATACCCACCAACACTTCCGCGATGTTATTGGCGTGATCGGCCACCCGCTCCAGATTGCTGATCAGATCCAGATAGATAACGCCGGAGGCGGGAAAGCAGACACCAGCGTTGAGCCGCTCAATGTGTCTGCGGCGCAACTGCTTTTCCAGATCATCCACGTCGTTTTCTTCGGCCAGGACCGCCTCGACCTCTGCGATCCTGCCGGTTCGTAGCACATCAATGGCCTTCTCAACTACCGTGTAGACGTGTCGGTACATATCGTCCAGCTCTTCCGCAGCTTCGTCTGAAAAGGGAAGCCGGTGTTCAATGCGCTCGTCCGCCAGCTCGGCGATGTTCTCCGTGTGGTCGCCGATGCGCTCAATATCGCTGGTCAGGCTGATCAGGGCGTTAAGTCGCTCCGACTGTTCCTTGCTCAGCGAAGTCTGCGGGATCTTGATCAGATAGTGCACGATCGCCTTCTCCAGCCGATTGATCTGGGCTTCCTTCTCGGCGGCCGCTTCCAGGCGCTCATGGGTGTCATGGCTGAACGCGTAGTAGACATCATCTAGCGCACTGAGGGCTATCTCACCCATGCGCACCAGTTCCCGCGTCGCCTGCCCCAACGCGATCGAGGGGGTTCCCAGCAGGCGTTCGTCCAGATAGAGCGGACCTGTCAACTCCGCATTGTCGTCGCCGGGAACAATGCGCCTGACCAGACTGACAAAGCGACCAATGAGCGGTAGGAGCAGTAGCGTGTTGGCGACGTTAAAAATGATGTGAGCGTTAGCTACCTGTCGTTCTAGCAGGAGATGCGTGTCTGCTACCAGATCGGCAAACGGCCTGAAGAACAGCAATGCCAGGACAACCCCGATAGAGTTGAACAGGAGATGAGTGATGGAGGCACGCCGGGCGTTGAGCTGTCCGCCGATGGAGGCCAGCATCGCAGTCACGCAGGTGCCGATATTGCTACCCAGAACGATGGCCAGGCTGGCCGGCAAGTCGATTACCCCTTGGCTGGCCAGAGCAACCACCAACCCAGTAGTGGCGCTGCTGCTCTGGATGAGGGCAGTAAACACTGCCCCAGACAGCACACCCAGCAAAGGGTTGCGGCCGAAGCTGGTGAGCAGACTGATAAACAACGGGTTATCGCTGAGGGGAGCCACGGCCGTGCCCATCGTATCCACGCCCAGGAAGAGGAGGCCAAAACCGAGTATAGTCTGGCCCAGGTGCTGCGACACTCGGCGCTTGCTGACCATCATCAGCAGGAAGCCGACGCCGATGGCAGGCAGGGCCAGAGCAGTCAGTTTCAGCGAGACGATCAGGGCAGTTGCTGTTGTCCCGATGTTGGCCCCCATGATCACCGAGGCTGCCTGGCGCAGCGTCATCAATCCGGCGTTGACAAAACCAACGACCATAACCGTTGTGGCACTGCTGCTCTGGATGATCATCGTGGCAACTGCACCTACCAGGACGCCGATCAACGGCTTGCTGGTTAGAATCTCCAGAAGCCGCCGCAGTCTGTCGCCGGCGGCCTTCTGCAGGCCTCTGGCCATCAAGTCCATTCCATAGAGAAACAGCCCCAGCCCGCCGACCAAACCAAAGGCAATCGTTACTGCATCTAGCACCGTCATCTTCCTCCCCGCAAACTTCGCGCCTTAGTCTAGTATGTGTAGCTTTATCATAATTGAGCGCGACCATTGGCAGGGCAAAGCTCTGGTTAAGTTACCGTTAAGCTCCCGTTAAGGCGCGGGCGAACCAAAAAAGCAGTGGCTGTTTTGCGACAGCCACTGCTGCCCATCTGGTTCATGCTAGAATGCCTTCTGACTGTGAATTCTGCTAAAGGATAGGGCATCGCCCCGGAAGGCGCATCTCGATAAGTCGTCAGCCCTGATTGCTGGCCTTTTCCCACTCCTCGTGGACACCGGTCAGCTCCTCGCCGACGTTGCTGGCGTGGTCGGCAATGCGTTCCAGGTTGCTGATCACATCCAGGTAGACGATGCCGGAAGCCGGAAAACAGATGCCAGCGTTGAGTCGATTGACATGCTGACGCCGCAAGCTCTTTTCCATGACATCGATGTCTCGCTCCTCTGCCAGCACCCGCTCCGCCCTGATCAGGTCGCCGCTGCTGATGATGCTGATTGCCTCACTCACCAGGTTGTGGACTTTCTCATACATCTGATCCAGCTCAGCGATGGCCTCGTCCGAGAAGGGCAGCCGGTGTTCGATGCGGTCGCTGGCCAGTTCGGCGAGGTTCTCCGTATGGTCGCCGATGCGCTCCAGATCATTGGTCATGTTCAGCAGCGCGTTGAGGCGAGACGATTCCTTGTCGCTGAGCGGCTCGCGGGAGAGCTTGACCAGATAATTGACGATAGCCTGTTCCAGCTGGTTGATGGCCGACTCTTTACGGGCAGCCGCCTCCAGACGTTCGCCTGAATTGGAGTGGAAGGCTTCGTACGCGTCCTCCAGTGCACTTAAGGCCACCTCGCCCATGTGGACTACCTCGCGAGTAGCTTGTCCCAGCGCAATGGACGGTGTTTGCAGCAGGTGCTCGTCCAGATAGAGCGGTGCAAAGTGCTCCGTCTGATCTTCGCCGGGCATAATCCGTTGGATCAGCCGCACGTAGTGGTCGATCAGAGGCAGGAGAACAGCCGTATTGGCAACGTTGAAAATTATGTGGGCGTTGGCCACCTGCCGGGGTAGATCGGGGTGGGTCATGGCGGCGAAGCTAACGAACGGCCGGAAAACAAACATGGCCAGAACCACGCCGCTGACCTTGAATATCAAGTTGGCAATGGCCGCGCGCTTCGCTGTCAGCTGGGCACCGATGGCTGCCAGGAGCGGTGTCACCGTCGTGCCGATGTTGCTGCCCAGGACTAGCGCGACGCAAGAATCCAGATCGATCAGTCCCTGGCTGGCCAGGGTAACCACGAGTCCGGTCGTCACACTGCTGCTCTGCACGATGCCGGTGAGAACCGTGCCTACCGCCACACCCAGAAAAGGATTGCGCCCGAAGCTGAGTAGCAGATCGGTGAAGGTAGTGCTCTCCTTGAGTGGCACCATTGCTTCGCCCATGATCAGCATCCCCAAGAACAGCAGCCCGAAGCCGAGGACGGTGATGCCCATGTAGCGCCCGACGCGGCGTCGGCAGAGCAGATGCAACCCAAATCCCAGCCCGATGGCCGGGAGGGCGAGATCAGTCAGCTGCAACGAAATCATGAAGGCGGTGATCGTCGTCCCGATGTTTGCACCCAGAATAACTGATACGGCTTGCTTCAGCGTTAGGAGACCTGCGTTAACAAAGCCGACGACCATGACGCTGGTGGCGCTGCTGCTCTGGATGAGCATCGTCACCAGCGCTCCGATGAGAACGCCGATCAGCGGCGTGCTGGTCAGAATCTCCAGCAGTCGGCGCAGGCGATCCCCCGCTACCTTCTGGAGTCCCTCCGCCATCAGCTCCATCCCGTATAGGAACAGGCCTAGCCCTCCGACCAGACCAACAACCGCAGACATAAGACCCCTCCCCGGTTTGTACTCCCCTCAACTGTGTCTTACTAAAGCATATCTTGCCTTTGAGAAGGGGGAAAGGCTAAATGGCTTTCTGCTGTGTTAAGAAACGGTTAAGTTTTTCACAACCAATATTAGGTCTTTTCAACGGAAATATGGCACGAAAACAGGTCGTTTATATGATCGAAAAATCACTTGTAAGCCCGATGTTCTCGTGAATTCATTAACTTCGGATAATGGCTTGACACCGAGCTTGACTACAGACTACAATCAAAACAAGGGTGGGATTTGGGGGATTTATACTAAATATCACAAGCCCTCATCGATGGGCTGTATTACATAATATGGAACGGATGAGGCGTGCGGGAGAATGAGCCAGCAGCTCATACCGACGAAGCAAGCCGGAACGATGCCCCCGCATTATCTGGCGAAACTTTCAGGTTTTCCGGACCGCACGCTGACGTCACTCTGGGAAAGGCCCTGCCATTGAGGCAGCAGGGCGCCGAAGGAGCAAGCCTGGCTCAGGTGAAACTCTCAGGAACCGCGACAGAGCAACGACGGGTACTACCTGTTGTTGCTTTTTTTACCCTCAAAATCGGTGCTGTATCTGTTGCTGCGTGGATTGCCGGAAGGAGGCTGGTGAGATGCTAACTCTAGCAGTTGGCCGTCGTGTCACCCATGAGCCAGGTTGAATCTGTGCTGCGTCGCTGAACGTCCTGACGGGCTGCGCATAGTACCACCCGATGTTTGCAGAGCAAACACCACTTTATCAACACGCAGGTCTCAAAGGGACTTGAGTTTGGTTCCATCTGATGTCTGCAAGCAGACATCACCTTATCAAGATCGCAAGTCTCAAAGAGACTTGAATTCAGTGCCAACCGATGTTTGCAGAGCAAACATCGCCTCAATTACATCGCAAGTCCTGACGGACTTGCTTGCTTAGGAGGGAGCAGATTGAAGAAGACGCCGCTCTATGAGCGCCATGTGGAACTTGGCGGGAAGATCGTCGACTTTGCCGGCTGGGCCCTGCCCGTGGAGTTTGCCGGGATCAAGCAGGAACACCAGAAGGTACGCACTGAGGCCGGCCTTTTCGACGTGTCTCACATGGGTGAGATCCTGGTTACCGGGGCGGGAGCACAGGCATTGCTGCAGAGAGTCACCGTCAGCGATATCTCCAAGCTGACCGAGGGGCAGATCACCTACACGCTGATGTGCTACGAGAACGGTGGAGTAGTTGATGACCTCCTGGTCTACAAGTATTCGGAGGAACACTTCTTACTGGTCGTCAACGCATCCAACACAGACCGGGATTTCGCCTGGGTGAAACAGCATCAGACAGACGACGTGAACGTCGAGAACGTTTCCGCCAGCTACGCCCTGTTGGCGCTACAGGGCCCGTTGGCCGAAGCGATCCTGCAGCAGCTGACTGAAGCGGATCTGGCGGCCCTTGGCCTGTATCGGTTCTATCCAGACGTCATGGTGGCAGGGCGCCCGGCGCTGGTCTCGCGCACCGGGTACACGGGCGAGCACGGTTTTGAGATCTACCTCTCGCCCGAGGATGTCACCCATGTCTGGGATCAGATCCTGAGCACTGGCGGCGAGCAGGTTGCGCCCATTGGGCTGGGGGCGCGGGATACGCTGCGTTTCGAGGCCAAGCTGCCGCTCTATGGGCAGGAGATCGCCGAGGATATCACACCGCTGGAGGCAGGCCTGGGCTTCTTCGTCAAGTTCAACAAGGGCGACTTTATTGGCCGAGAGGCGCTGCTGAAGCAGAAGGAAGCTGGACTCGAGCGAAAGCAGGTGGAACTGGTTATGGTCGGTCGTGGCATTCCCCGCGCGCACTACCCAGTGGCCAAGGATGGCCAGGAGATCGGGCACGTCACTACCGGCTCCTTTGCGCCAACTCTAGGCAAGAACCTGGCGCTGGCCCTGATCGCCGCCGAGTATGCCCAGCCAGGGCAGTCAGTCGATGTCGTGATCCGCGGGAGGCAGGTAGAAGCCCAGGTGACCAAGGGAGCATTCTATCAGCCGGCCTACCGTCGGAAAAAGTAAAGCAAAGCAAAATTCAGGAGAACGAAAGGGGATCAAAATGGAACTACGCGAAAACCTCTATTACAGCCGGACGCATGAGTGGGTCAGAGTTGAGGGTGAAAAGGCCTATGTGGGCATCACCGACTACGCACAGCAGGAACTGGGCGACATTGTCTTCGTGGAACTGCCGGATGAGGATGCCGAATTCGCTCAGGACGATCGCCTGGCGGTCGTGGAATCCGTCAAGGCTGCCGCTGACATTCACGCGCCGCTCAGCGGGCGGGTAGTGGAAGTAAACACTGCGCTGGAGGACGATCCGGAAGAGATGAACCGGGCTGCCTTCGACGCCTGGATTGCCGTGATCGAAATGCAGAACCCAGAAGAACTGAAAAACCTGATGAGCGCCGAGGAGTATCGGCAGTTTGTGACCGAGAACTAAGTTTACTAGAAGAGGAGGCGTGAGCAGATGACATCCTATGTGCCGAATCCCGCCCCAGTGCGGGAGGAGATGCTGCGCCAGATGGGCCTCGATAGCGTGGATGCTCTCTTTGCCGATATTCCCTCCAGCCTGCGCATCGCCGGGCTTGATCTGCCGCGGGGCATGTCGGAGCTGGAGTTGCAGCGCCATTTGACGCGTTTGGCCCGGAAGAATCTGACCGTGGCCGACTATCCTACGTTCCTGGGCGCAGGCGCCTATGACCACTACATTCCGGTGGCGGTGGATCAGCTGCTGTTGCGCTCCGAGTTCTATACGGCTTATACGCCCTACCAGGCCGAAATCAGTCAGGGCATTCTCCAGTCCATCTATGAATATCAGAGCATGATCTGCACCCTGACCGATATGGACGTGTCCAATGCTTCGGTCTACGATGGGGCAACCGCTCTGGCGGAAGCCTGTAACGTGGCCGCGGCGGCTACGCGCCGCCAAAAGCTGATCGTACCGGAGACACTGCACCCGGCCTACCGGCGCGTGCTGGAGACATATGCGCGCAGCGGCAATTACAGCGTGCAGGTTCAGGCCTGCCCCAATGGACAGATCGACGAGACTCTCATCGAGACAATTGACCGCGACACGGCGGCTGTCGTCGTTCAGTACCCCAACTTCTACGGAGTGGTGGAGCAGAATGTGCCAGCCATCGCTGATGCGGTGCATGCGCAGAAGGGGCTCTTGATCATGGTCGTCGACCCGATCGCTCTGGGGCTCTTGACGTCGCCAGGCGAACTGGGTGCCGATCTGGTCGTGGGTGAAGGCCAGGCCCTGGGTATGCCACTCAGTTTTGGTGGCCCCTATCTGGGCTTCCTGGCCAGCACCGACAAGCTGATGCGCCGGATTCCGGGACGTCTCGTGGGTGAGACGGTGGATGCAGCTGGCGAGCGCGCTTTTGTCCTCACGTTGCAGGCGCGGGAGCAGCACATCCGGCGGGAACGGGCATCGTCCAACATTTGCTCCAACCAGGCCCTGAATGCGCTGGCGGCGACCATCTATCTGACGCTGGTAGGCCCCCGCGGTCTGCAGGAGATCGCCCTGCGCTCGCATCAACTGGCGGTCTACGCGCAGCAGGAGCTGGCCAGGGTTGGTGTCAAGCTCAAATATGAGCAACCGTTCTTCAAGGAGTTCGCAGTAACACTGGCTGATCCGGCAGACGCCAACCGCCGCCTGCTGGAGAAGGGGATCATCGGTGGCTACGAGCTGGCTGACGGCATGCTGCTGGCTTTCACCGAGAAGCGCACCAGGGACGAGATCGACCGGCTGGTCAACGTGTTGGGAGGGAAGATGTGATGAGCAAGAGCCAACTGTCTTTTGAGAAGAGTGTTGCTGGCAGCAATACCTTCACCCTGCCCCCGCGTGATATTCCGGATGTAGGGGTGCGCCTGCCGGCGGATCTGGTGCGTCAGCAGCCACCGGCATTGCCTGACTTGCCAAAGAACGAAGCTATCCGCCATTTCACAGATCTTTCCACCAAAGCCTTTGGCGTCGATACCGGCTTCTATCCCTTAGGCTCGTGTACCATGAAGTACAACCCCAAGATCAACGAGTGGGCGACGCGCCTGCCGGGCTTTGCTCATGTGCATCCGCTGCAGCCGACGGAGACGGTGCAGGGTGCTCTGGAGCTGATGTATGATCTGGAGCAGCGCCTCTGCGCAGTGACCGGCATGGATCGCTTTACGCTGCAACCAGCAGCCGGCGCCCATGGCGAGCTGACTGGTGCCATGATCATCAAGGCATATCACCAGCAGCGCGGCGATCTGCGGCGCACGAAGATGCTGGTGCCCGATTCGGCGCACGGAACTAACCCCGCTACCGCCAACGTTGTCGGCTTCTCAGTGCAGGAGGTTCGTTCCAACGAGCGTGGCCTGGTGGATCTGGACGCGCTGCGGGCGGCCATGTCCGACGAAGTGGCCGGGATCATGCTGACCAACCCCAATACGTTGGGTCTGTTTGAAGAGGACATTCTGGAGATTGCCCAGATCGTTCATGACGGCGGCGGGCTGCTCTACTACGATGGTGCAAACCTGAACGGTATGCTCGGCGTCGCCCGGCCCGGCGATATGGGCTTTGACATCGTGCATCTCAATCTGCACAAGACATTCGGTACGCCGCACGGCGGTGGCGGTCCCGGCAGTGGCCCGGTCGGCGTCAAGGGCTTCCTGGCGCAGTATCTGCCGACGCCGCTGGTGGGCAAGAACGAGGAGGGCTATTTCCTGGAGACGGCCGATCCTCACGCCATCGGCTCGGTGATGGCTTTCTACGGGAACTTCGGTGTTCTTGTGCGTGCCTACACCTACCTGCTGGCGCTGGGGGCGGAGGGCCTGCGCGAAGCCGGCGAGAACGCGGTGTTGAATGCCAACTACCTGCGCATGGCTTTGCGTGACGTGTACCATATCCCGTTTGATCGGATCTGTAAGCACGAGTTTATCGCTACTCCGGGCTCCCTCAAGGACGAGCACGGCGTGAACACGATGGCCATCGCCAAGCGACTGCTGGACTACGGCTATCATCCACCGACGGTCTACTTCCCCTTGATCGTTGAAGAAGCGCTGATGATCGAACCGACGGAAACAGAGAGCAGGGAAACGCTGGATGCATTTGCTGCCACCATGCGGCAGATCGCCGAAGAAGCGAAGACCCAGCCAGACCTGGTGCAGCAGGCTCCGCATCAGGCGGTTATCAAGCGGGTGGACGAAGTCTCTGCGGCACGCAAACCGATCTTGCGCTATTCCGTCAAAGACTGAGCGATCCACCGGAGGAAGAGAGATAGATAGATGATTAAGGATCTTGTGATCATCGGCGGTGGCCCCGGAGGGTATGTAGCTGCCATCAGGGCTGCCCAGTTGGGCATGCAGGTGACCCTGGTGGAAAAGGATGAGCTGGGTGGCACCTGTCTCAACCGCGGCTGCATTCCCACCAAGGCGTATTACCAGAACGCCACCGCCTTGCGCTTTCTTGGCCGCTCAGCCGAGTTCGGCATCACTGGGGGCCCGGCGAGTTTTGACCTGGCCCAGGCATATCGGCGTAAGGAACAGGTTGTGCAGGGACTGGTGACCGGGGTGGCCGGGCTGCTGAAGGCCAACGGCGTCGAGGTGATCCGCGGCAGCGGGCAGATCCTCGCACCGGGCCGGGTGGCCGTCGGCAACACCCAGATAGAAACACGGCGGATCCTGCTGGCGACTGGTTCCATCTCCAGCCGCCTGAACATCCCGGGCGCTGATCTGCCCGGAGTTCTGGACAGCGACGAGATCCTCGGGCTGCAGACGCTGCCGCGGCGCCTCGCCGTCATCGGCGGCGGGGTGATCGGCCTGGAGCTGGCCAGCATTTTCCGCTCCTTTGGCAGCGAAGTAACCGTCGCCGAGTATCTTCCCGACCTGATCAATACCGTGGATCGGGAGATTTCCAGGCGGCTTCGCGTCTACCTGCGGAAGCAGGGGATCGACGTGCTGCTGGGTGCTGCCGTGCAGGAGATCGCCCAGACGGATGGAGAGCTGCGCCTGCAGGTGGAGACCCGGAAGGGTCAGCTGACGGTAGCTGCTGATCAGGTCCTGATGGCCACCGGGCGGCGCCCCTGCGTCAGCTGTGTCAACCTGAGCTGCCACAATATTGCCCTGAACGAGCGCGGCTTTGTTCAGGTGGACGAGAACTACGAGACCAGCGTTCCCGGCATTTTTGCCATCGGCGATCTGGTCGGGCGTCAGATGCTGGCTCACGTGGCCAGCGAGGAGGGCAGAGTGGCTGTGGAACGGATGGCCGGGCTACAGGCAGAGGTCGCTTACCATGCTGTTCCGGCTGTGATCTTTACCTTCCCGGAGATCGCGACGGTGGGTCTCTCCGAGGAGGCCGCGCAGGCGGCCGGAATCAGCTATCGGGTCGGCAAGTGCCAGTTTGCCGCCAACAGCAAGGCAGTGGCCATGGGCGAGCCGGATGGCCTGGTGAAGGTCCTGGCCGACGAGGCGGGAACCATCATCGGCGTCCATATCCTCGGGCCTGGTGCTTCTGACCTGATTCAGACGGCGGCAGTGATGGTTAAGCAGCGCCTGACCATTGAGGAAGCGGTCGATACGATCTACGCCCACCCCACCCTGAGCGAAGCGCTGCATGAGGCGGTGCTGGATGTAGCGGGGCAGGCGATTCACCTGCTGCCTCGTTAATGACGAAAGGATCCTGTGACCAGGCCAGGGTACACCCCGCTTCGTTTACTGCGCTGAACAAACACCAACAACTGGGTGGCTCTGGCAGAGGGGTTCAGCGAGGAGGGACCAGACCATGCTCCATATCCTGACCGAAAGCAATGACCCATATTTCAACATGGCCCAGGAGGAATATGTGCTGACCAAGCTGGCGGAGCAGGACGATTGCTTCCTGCTCTGGCAGAATCGGCCGGCCATCATCGTCGGCCGTCATCAGAACGCGCTGGAGGAGATTAACACCGCGTATGTGCGCGAGAACGGCATAGCCGTTGTCCGCCGTCTGACTGGCGGTGGGGCCGTCTATCACGATCTGGGCAATCTGAACTTCACCTATGTGGTTCACGATCAGGGCCGGGGGTTTGATTTTCAGCGTTTTGCCCAGCCGGTGATCAGCGCGTTAGTTTCCCTCGGTGTCAAAGCCGAGCAGAGCGGCCGTAACGATATTCTCATCGATGGCCGCAAGTTCTCCGGCAATGCCGAGTATCGCTACCGCGATCGGCTGCTCCACCACGGCACCCTCATGTTTGACTCCGATCTGGCGGTGGTGGCGGCGGCGCTGCAGGTCAAGCCGCAGAAGATCGCGTCCAAGGGTGTGAAATCTGTGCGCAGCCGGGTGACCAACATCAAGGAGCATCTGCCGCCGGATGTAACGTTTGCTGACTTCCGCCAGGCGTTGCTGACGGCTACCGTGCGCCAGTTCGGCCGCGATCTGCAGGAGTATCGTCTCAGTGAGGCCGACCTTGCTGCTATCAGGCAACTGCAGGCCGAGAAATATGCCACCTGGGAATGGACGTACGGGCAGGCGCCGGAGTTCAACCTGCAGCGCAGCCGTCGCTATAGCTTCGGCGAGGTGGACGTGCGG
Source organism: Bacillota bacterium (assembly GCA_050949085.1). Taxonomy (GTDB): domain Bacteria; phylum Bacillota; class UBA994; order UBA5500; family UBA5500; genus JBMNFB01. The sequence goes on along the minus strand of JBMNFB010000001.1, from coordinate 1,170,905 downwards.
CTGAACGTTCGCGAAGGAATCATTCGCAACTGCAAGATCTTCGGCGACTTCTTCAGCCATGCCGACATGGAGCAGCTGGCCGAACGCCTGGTGGGAAGGCGCTATCGGGAGGAGGATCTGGTCGCTGCCATAGACAACCTGGATTTTGCCTGGTTCTTCCCACAGCTGAGCCGGGAGACCTTTGTCGAACTGCTGCTGGGTGTGGAGTAAGGCAGGCAAACCGTTGGAGAAAAAAGGCCTGCCGCACAGTGTCTCCGCTGGGAGAAACGCTGTGCGGCAGGCCTTCTGCTTGCAGTTCTAGAGCCGCAGCCAGTTGCTCTCTGGCTTGGCAATCAACCGGGCATTGTTGTATGCCATATCGATGGTCAAACAGGTGCGTCCCTGATAGATTTCGCCTTCCCGATAAATCACCAGCGCCGCGTCGACCTGCTGCCCGGCCAGGCAGAGCGGGATCAGCAGCTGCACAGTCCCTTCGTAAAACTGGGGGACGGCCAGGCGGTAGTTGGCCGCCACCTTCTTTTTGGCCACGTTGACTGCACCGTTAAAGACGTTGATCAACAGCTCGCGCTGTGCCGGCGCTCGGAACATCTCGGGCAGGCGCGCCAGGTTGGAGGGATCGTTAAGGATGTGATCGGAGTTGACGCGGATTTCTAGGCGATAGTCGAAGATTAGGTCCGATATGTCCGTGAAATACTCGGCGCGGGTCGGCAGCGGCACAAAGCTGTTCAGTTCGATATCGCTCTCGCGGAAAAACCCGATCATATACCATGGCTGTGCATCTTCGCGGCGGTTCTTGGTGAAAAGACCGAAGATCTGCTCGTAGTTGGACGTATAAAGCCCGGTGTTAAAGCAGGCCTTATCGCCCTTGATTGCAATCTTGGAATTTTTAACAGCCGGATCATCGGTGGCGTCATATTCCTCGCTCAAGCGCTTGAAGGTGTGCTGTATGTAGTTATAGAGTATCGGATGGCGGTAGGTCTGCTGCTCCGGAGTAGGATCGCGGAAATCCCATTTCTCCTCCGCGGCCAGTTGACTGAGGGCATCGAGCATGCCGGTGAAATCCTTGCAGTAGGCAAAGGTGAACAAGGGCCATTGACGAGTTGGCTGCTCGGGGAGCCTGGTAGACAATATGCATCCTTCCCCTCCTGTGTGTAATCGCAAGCCCGGGGGGCTCGCCTGCTGGGGTCCTACTAGCGTATATTCGCGCTGCCGTGCCGGCATCCTTGCAGGCAGCGATCAGTCTCAGGCAAATATGATCCATAGCGGCGGCCTGCTTCCTCTAGCTCACCTCCCCTGATCCAGATACTCCTCGAGAGAGAGTCCGGATTCCTGAATCGCCTTGGCGTGTTCCTTGCCGACGTAGCGGAAGTGCCAGGGTTCGAAAATGATACCGGTCACTTCTTCCTTGTCCTCGGGGTAGCGGAGGATGAAGCCGTAGCGATGCGCATAGTTGGCCATCCATTTGGCGGCTGCCGTCTCGGCAAATCCGGCGTTCAGACGCTGGTAGTCGGGGGTGACGATGTCGGCAGCCAGCCCGGTGTGGTGCTCACTGGTGCCAGGCAGAGCCACGATGGTCGCCGCCTTGGCCTCGGCCGCGGCTCGCGAGTATCCGTAGCCGATCCATTCCTGCACCTTGTTCTCATAGAGCACCGCTTGCCGTTCTGGAGAGCGATAGGCCGAGACCACCAGCAGGCTGAGGCCCACCTCCTTGGCAGCGGCGATCATCTCCTGCAGGGCATCAGCGGCAGTTACCTCCAGCTGGAGGTTTCCCTGCACCGTTTTTAGCTCCGGTTTGAAGCCCTCCGGCAGTGGATTCTGGGCGTTGACCAGAATCAGGTATGGGTCATTCAGATCGATCAGCGGTGTTTCATCGTCCGGTTCTTCAACCGGTGGCGGCTGGATGCGGCAGCCGGTAATAGGCAACACCACTGCAGTTAAGATTAGGAGTAGCAGCAGCGTGCGACTGAGACAAGGCTGCGATCTAAAGTTGAGCTTCATCAGTGAACCACCCCTGTTCTGAATGTACCATCCGCTGTTACCAATTCGACGCTGGAGGCGAATCTCCTATCAACCGCCGGACTGTAAGAGTGAACCATTCACCAGCCTGTCTTCCTGGCGATTAGTGATGGGATTTGATAATGTATACGTGGCAGAATTTCGGATCAGGAGTGCAGCTGGTCACTGGTCCTTACAGCTTGGGGAGGGCATCGAATGACAATTATCTATGTGGCGATCATCGCCTTTATCCTGATTCTGATCTGGCGAATCAGCCGGCCAGGTGACCTGCGCCTGACCCGTGGCTACATCGGGCGTTATCTCCAGGATAGTCAGGGGAAGGGTCCAGTCCGGGTCGAGCTGGATCGGTTGCCTGTCAGCCTGCCGACCGCTGAGGCCGATGAGCGAGTCTTCTATCAGTTGCGGGCCGAGTTTGGCGATGGCTCGCAGCAGGAGGCTCTGGTTCAGGTATTTTATCCCCTGGAGAGTGTTCAGCAGCAGCGAGAGAGACAGGCGCAGCCCGGCGAGAGTCAGCAGCTTCCCACGACCTCAACGGCAGCCCTGCAATCCCGCTATGCGCCCAATTTTGAGAAGGAGCTCTATCAGGACCTCACCGAGGAGCAGCGGGTGGTGGCGCTGCAGCGCCAGGCTCTGGACGCAGAGATCCGGCAACTGGAGCTCCTGAATCAACAGGATGCTCTCTTCCCGCGACTGCTGGCTTACGACGAGAAGCGGCTGATTACCTTTGCCACCGCCGTAGGGCCGCAGCGCCTGGATGACGCTTTGCAGGAGCATGATGAGGCCGGAAAACTGGCCCTGTTGACCCCCCTGGTGGAAGACCTGGCCCGATTCCACGATTGGGGTCGGCAGGTGATGGAAGAGTTCCCACCCGGGGCCGGACACACTGAAGAGCAGATCAAAGAGAGCCTGCGGGAGTGTCTGCAGTCCTGGGTGCAGGCTGGGATGCGGCTGACCCCAGACGGGATTCTGGAGATCCTCAACGCTCTGACGCCGCTGCTGACGACAGCCGCTGCCGAAATTGGCCTGCGCCTCATCGATAGCTCGCCGCGGGGCTACTTTCTGGGTGAAGGGCAGGTTATGCGTCCCACCTGGGGCCGAGTGGTGCGGGATGTGTCCGCGCTGGATCTGATCGAACTGATCTGCGATCCAGCCGTGCGCCTGTCGGCGGAGGGCGAGTTCGAGCTGATGCGGGCCTATGTGGAACGTCGCGACATTTCTGCAGCCGAGAAACAGCGGCTGGCCTGGGATGTGCTGCGGCTGGCTGTGTATTATCGCCTGAGATTGAGCGGTTTTCTGGCCATCGCCGCCAGTGAGCAGCGCGATCTGGGGCTGCCCTATTGGGATGAGGCCACACTGGCGCATACCATCCGCAACCTGCGGGTTGACCTGGCGGAGGATCCGGAGCTCGCGACCCTGGCCAGGCTACTAGAGCCGAGACTGGAGCGATTGCTGTCTCTAACGGCCAGCCACGGATGATTTGCCCCGAAGCAGCATAAAGCTATGCTGTAGTTGTCACCCGGGTCTTGCATACCCGGAGGGGGGAAGTCGGTGGCAGGGAGGAAAATTGGCCTGGCTCTCGGCGGTGGCGCCGCCCGCGGCGTCGCCCACGTGGGCGTGCTGCGCGGCCTGGAGGAACTGGGGGTGGAGATCTCGGTTATCGCCGGAACCAGTTCAGGCAGCATGGTGGGTGCCCTGTTTGCTGCTGGCTATTCGCCAGAGCAGCTGACTGAGCTGGCCCGCGCCATTACCTGGCGCGATCTGACGGAGCTGGTCGTGCCGCGACGCGGCCTGCTGGGTACCGAGCGCATGGAGCGGCTCCTGGAGGAACTGCTGGGAGGCAGGACATTTGACGAACTAGATATGCCCTGCGCCGCCGTCTGCACCGATCTCTATACAGCGGGGCGGATAATCCTGAGACACGGTCCGGTAGCACCGGCGGTGCGCGCCAGCTGCTCCTTGCCCGGCGTCTTCTCGCCGCTGGAAACCAGGGACTGGGCCCTGGTGGATGGCGGAGTTGTCGAAAACGTGCCGGTGAAGACGGCGCGTGAACTGGGAGCCGATCTGGTAATCGGCGTGGACCTCTACGCCGATATCGCCCCTACGCATAAGGTTGAGGGGATGTTTGGGGTCCTGGCGCGTACGTTTGAAATCCTGCAACGCTATCAGTGCCGCACCGAGTTCCAGTCAGCCGATGTCTGCCTGGAACCCCGCATGGCCGGCGCCAGTCTTCTGGATCTGAACCAGATCGACCACTATATCCAGCTGGGATATGAAGCAGTGATGGAGCATGAGGAGGATATTCTGGCGTTAAAAGAGAGAGCGCAAGGAGAAACATAAAGGGCTGCCGCAATAACACCCACTGCCTCTCCTGGGTTGCAGTGGGTGCTTTCTTGAACATCACCCCTGAAGGCGCATTCCGATAAGTCATTAGTGAGGTACCAACCGAGTTTGACAAGCAAACATCGCCCTATTCAGTCTCGCAAGTGCTTGCGCACTTGCTGGAGCAGTAACTGTCTGAGCCCTCCTCGGCAGGCGTACAAGGTGAGCCCAGACGCCACCCAGGGCATAGATGCCAAGAGCTCTGGCTTCGGCAGGGCGAGTTTTTCGTTTCGCCTGATACTTTATAAGTGGGGGACATACCTCAGACATTCAACACGAGCATCAGGCAATACGCACCAGATCGGCATCATGCTGAGGTGTGTCCCCTGATCTATGACGACATCGGCGCGCCCGAAGGGGTGTGTCCTGACTGGGGGCGTTGCTGGTGCAACAGCCCCTTGTTTTCTCTCAGGTATCTGCCCTAGTAGGCGCGGGCATACCAGACGGTGTGTTTGGCCTCGCCACCGCAGGCGGCACATTTCTGCTTCTGCAGCGGCGGCTCAAAGGGGATGTTGCGCGCCGTAAACTTGGTCGCTTCCTTGATTTTGGCCTCGCAATCGTCGTGCCCGCACCAGCCCAGCAGCGCCCAGCCCGCCAGTTCATTGGCCTGCTCCTGCTGCCGGATGTGCTGCACCAGATCGTCTAGCGTCTCCAGGTCGAGGTGGGAATGCTGATCGCGGAAGGCTTTTGCCTTCTGATACATATTCTGCTGAATCTCTTCAAGCAATCTGGGTAGGTAGGCGACCACTTCGTCCAGGCTGACACTCTGCTTTTCGCCCGTGTCGCGGCGAACGAGAATGCACTGGTTGTTCTGTACGTCGCGCGGCCCCAACTCCAGGCGGACCGGCACGCCGCGCATCTCCCACTCGTTGAATTTCCAGCCGGGTGTTTCCTCGCGCAGGTCGCTCTGGACGCGGATTCCGGCGGCCTTGATCTCCGCCAGCAGTGGGTCGAATCTGGCCATGACCGCGGCGCGCAGCTTGGGCGGACCGACCGGGATCATCACCACCTGCAGCGGAGCCAGCAGCGGCGGCAGGGCCAGGCCGCGATCATCTCCATGAGCCATGATCAGGGCGCCGATCAGGCGGGTGGAAACGCCCCAGGACGTGGTGTAAACATGCTTCAGCTGGTTGTCTCGATCCAGATACTTGATGTCAAATGCCTGGGCGAAATTCTGTCCCAGATAGTGCGATGTGCCGGCCTGCAGGGCCTTGCCGTCCTTCATCATCGCTTCCACGGAGTAGGTATCGATGGCGCCGGCAAAGCGCTCGCTCGGCGTCTTCTGTCCCTTCCAGACCGGAATCGCCAGTTCGTTCTCGATAAAGTCAGCATAGACATCCAGCATGAGCAGCGTTTCCTGCCGCGCCTCTTCCTCTGTGGCGTGAGCAGTGTGGCCTTCCTGCCAGAGGAACTCCGACGTGCGCAGGAAGGGCATGGTGCGCTTCTCCCAGCGGAAGACGTTGGCCCACTGGTTGATCAGGACCGGCAGGTCGCGATAGCTCTGGATCCACTGGCTATACATATAGCCGATCATCGTCTCCGATGTGGGGCGAATCGCCAGCCGCTCCTCCAGTTTTTCGCCGCCGGCCTCAGTTACCCAGGGCAACTCCGGGTTGAAGCCTTCGACGTGTTCCTTCTCCTTCAGCATGAAGCTCTCCGGAATGAGCATCGGGAAATAGGCGTTGCGGTGGCCAGTTTCCTTGAAACGGCGGTCCAGTCCAGCCTGCATCCTCTCCCAGAGTTCGTAGCCATCGGGCTTAAAGACGATGCAGCCGCGTACCGGCGAGTAGTCCATCAAATCGGCCTTCTGAATCGTATCCAGATACCAGCGCGAAAAGTCTTCTGCTTGCGGCGTGATCTCTTTGACGAAGTTTTTCTCGTTCGCCATCTTCTTCACTCCCTTTGTCTGTTGGTACTCAAAAACCCCGTCCCTGAATCATAGGGACGGGGTTCATACCCGTGGTACCACCCTGATTGGCCTGCGCCGCTTCCTGGCGTCAGACCCGCTCAAGTTCCCGTTAACGGTGGGTATCCGGGTGGCTCATCACCACCTGCTCCTGGGGTGGGTACTGATCCGCAGTCTGGTGTCGGCCTTACAGCCGCGGGCCGACTCTCTGCAACCGCCGCCTGACCAGCGTTTCCCCTTCATCGCCTTTGCGACCCAGACTATCATGCTGCGGGGCGTTTGTCAACCGCGGTCAGTGCCTCAGACGCCGACTGTTGCGCTCTTGGCAGTGCCGGTCTCCTGCTGTTGGCAGAGACGGTAATGCCGCAAGGAAACCAGCGTGCTGAGAGCAAAGGCGGCAAAGCCCAGCAGGAAGGGCCACTTGGGATTGGCGGTGTAGAGCAGCCCGGCCGCCAGGGCGCCGAAGATGCCCCCCAGTGCCTTCAGCCCGTTGAAAAAGCCCATGACCAGATTGCTATCCCCACCGCGGGCGTGGACAGCCGCCAGGCTCTGCGTCAGGGGGACGCTGATGGCAAAGAAGCCGAAGTAGATGACGCTGGTGATCACGAAGGGGACGGTGGAGTTGAGCAGCACGACTCCCAGCGTGGCGGCAGCGCAGCCTAGATAGACGTAGATGGTAGAGCGGCGGATGTCTGTCCGCTTGATCAGCCACATGCCGATCAGGCCGTTGGTGACCAGGGAGATGAGACCGATTACGGCCTTGATGGCGCCGTTATAGCCTGATGTCAGCTGCAGCTGGGCCTTGAGGTAGTAGTTGAAGCTCTGATCAAAGGCATTGTTTCCCAGGTTAGCCAGAGCGCTGATCACAAAGACACAGGCCAGAATCGGCGTCATGATCTGTCGCCCCGCCAGGAGGGCAGCCACCGGGTTGGCCTCGCGCAGCAGAGCGCGGGGCTGCACATTGGCCAGCGTTGTCTGAGCATCGTCCTGACAGACCAGGTAGAAGAGCACGCCGCCGACCGCCAACAGCACCACCTGGGCCGTCATCGTCACACCGACGCCGATTTCGCCCAGCATGCCTCCCGCGAAGTAGCCAAATGCGCTGGCCACCGTCTGGATGGTGGCCAGAACGGTCAGATGCTGACCGCGCAGGGTCTCGGGGGACGTGTTGACGATGTAGGTGAGGAGCGAAGTGAACACGCCGCCCACAAAGATCCCGGCAAACATCCGCGCGGCGACCATCATCGCTTCGGAACCGGCCAGGCCAAACATCGCCTGCCCGGCCGCGTACCCTAATGAGCAGAAGAGGATGATGCGGCGGCTGGAGAGGTAGTTGACCAATCTGCCCCAGAACGGGGAAAAGAGAAAATTGACCGCCAGCTGGGTGCCCAGCGCCACGCCGAACATATAGTCTCCAAAGCCTCGCTGCTGGATAATCGTTGGCGTGACCGGATGGGCAAAGCTGGCTGCCATGCTGTATAGAATGTTGACTGCAAAAAACAGGTAAATCCGTCTTGTCTCCTTCATGTCAATCCCTCTAGCTGTTATAGTACTCCAGCAGGTTTCGCCTGCCTGGAGCCGGGTTCATACAGGGAAGTTGCAGTGTGTGGTTATAATACAACAGTATACCATGGTTGAGTAGCAAATGCGGCAAAGCTCCACTAGTGCGAAAAGTGAGCTGGGGACGACAGCCGATTAGAGGAAAGCCTTGCGGAAAGCGCGAATAGGAATATGGGGAGAAATCATGCGAAAGGGTGATTAACGATACGTGATGGAATTGTGGTTGCAATCTTCTCTGTGGTAATGGGCAACAACATGAACGAGCGGCATCTGGACAGCCCGCAGCCGCCGCCAGCACCGGTTCAGGAGACAGAAGAAGATGTTGTCAGCGTCCAGCTGGAGGCGGAGGGCGCAGAGGCAGAGCAGTCGGCGCCTGCCAGGCCGGACGTGGGGCGGATGGTAAGCAGGGTTATCAACCTGCTGCTGATGGCCGGGTTTGTCTGGTTCTTCTTTGCTCGTCGTCGCCGCCGCCGTGAGCAGGAGAGTTCGTCTGAGGATGCCTGAGATGGCGCAGAAGAATGGCGTGTTGAGAATGCTGGTGGAAAAGCACTCTCAACACGCCATCTAGTTCTCTTGCGGTTCACTCACCTGTTGCGGCGCTGCCGCTGTTCCGGTCTTCGCTCCTTCTCCTGCTGGCGCGTCTGCCTCAGCCGCTCCTTCAGTAGCTCCAGGCCCTGGCCAGCTTCGATCCGGGCTCGTACCTGGTCTTCCTCTTCCAGAATTTTTCTCGCACGCTGGAGCATCCTGGCGGCAATCTCGTCGACGTTCTGCTGCACTGCGGCTTTCTTCTCCGCCTGTTTCGCCCGGAAGCGCTCCAGTTTCCGCGCGATGGTCTCCTCATCGGTTTCCTCGCGGCGCAGCCGCTCCTCAAATCGCTGCAGCGCCTCGGCCTGACGCCGCTCGAGGGAAGTCAGGATCTCCTGAGGCAGCGTGTCTTTCTTACGCACCACCTCTGTTGCCTTCTTCACCATCTGTTCATGTCGTCTGAGCAGCTCCTGGGTGCAGGCGGCCGGGTCAGACTGGTTCAGCTCCTCCATCTGCCGCAGCCATTGGCAGGGGCCGCGCCGCGGGTGAACCACTGAGCGCAGCGCAGTCTGCCGCAGCGCCTGCGGTCTCGTCGCTGCCAGTGCCGGGAGCGTCGCGCCAAGGCAGAGGCCTGCCAGCAGCAGCAGGATCAGGATTTTCTTTGGCATTAGACCACTCTCCTTCCTTCTGGGATAGTTTGTCCCAACGGCCGCAGCGTCATTGGTTCCAGCGCAGGACTTCGGGCCAGGGTCGCCAATATATGCTATGAATGCGGGAAGGGAGTGATACACTTGGCACGGATCACTTTGGAGGAGATTCTGGCCGTAAAGCGGCTAGAGGGCTGGAGCTGGTCAGCAGACGGCCGCTGGATCAGCTATCTCTGGAACGATGGTGGCCTGACCGACTGCTGGCTGGTGCCCCTGGACGGCGGAGCGCCGCAGCAGCTTACTCAGGCGAAGCGGCGGGTGGTTGCGGCCAGCTGGCATCCCCGGCGTCCTCTGCTGGCGCTGGTGGCGGACGGCGATCTCTACTGGGCCGAACCCGACGGTGATTCTTTCTCTTTGCGCCGCCTGACGGTGTCAGCCAATCTGGGCGGCACGCTGAACTGGAGCCCTGATGGGCGACTGTTACTCCTGAAACAGGGCAACCAGACCTATCTGCTGGAGGACGGACAGCTATGGCAGCGGGTGCAGCTGCCTGGAAGGGAGATGGCCACTGCCTGGTCAGCTGACAGCCGTCATCTCCTGATTCGCTATACAGACGAACACCACACGGCGCGGCTGGCGATCATCACTGCCGCCGGCCGGCTGCTCTGGGCCAGCGACAATACCCAGACCGGCATCAGCGATGCACACTGGCTGGACAACCGTCGCTTCATCTATCAGGTGAGTCGCGACATCCGCCGGGTACACGACTGGTATCTGGCCACTCTGCCTGAATCAACCGAAGGAGTGGATTACAGCCGGATCGGCGTAACCAGCAGGCTGCGCCCGGAGATACGCCACCTCTATCACGAGGAACAGGCCGATCGGCGAGGCGCGCTCTCGTTCTCGCGCGTCCTGCCCAGCCCCGACGGGGAGCACCTGTTGTTCAGCCTTGAGCTGGATGGTTGGCTGCACCACTATCTCTACGACCTGGCTGCGGGCCAGCTGGAGCAGCTGACTGACGGCCAGTGCGAAGATTTTGGGGCTGCCGGCGATCGTCCCGACTGGTCTCCCGACGGTCGGCAGTTTGTCTATTCCAGCAACCGCGGCGACCTGCTGCGTCGCGACCTCTGGCTCTACGATCTGCCCACGCGCAGCCAGCGGCGGCTGACCGATTTCCCGGTGACTAACCTGCAGGCCAGATGGTCTCCCGACGGACGCAGCATCGCCTTTGTGCATTGCGACGCGCGCCTGGCTGCCGATCTCTGGGTCGTGGATCTTGCCGATGGCCAGCCGCGCCAGCTGACTAACTGTATGCCGGGCGGCCTGGCGGAAAAACTGCAGGTGCCCGAAAAGATCACCTACCGAGGTGCCGAGGATTGGGAGCTGGATGGATTCCTGTTCAAACCCGATGACCTGGATCCGCAGCGAAAGTACCCGGCTCTCGTCTGGTTGCACGGCGGTCCGATTCGGCAGATGCGCGGCAGCTGGCATCCTTCCTATTCATATGCCCATTTCTATGCAGTCAACCAGTACCTGGCCAGTCGCGGATACGTCGTGCTCTCCATCAACTATCGGGGCGGCATCGGCTACGGCAAGGACTTCCGTTTCGGCCTCTACCGGAACATGGGTGTGAATGATGTTCTGGATGTCGTCCACGGCGGGCGCTATCTGAAGAGCCTGCCCTACGTCGATGCCGACAGGGTTGGTGTCTATGGGTTGAGCTATGGTGGCTACCTGACGCTGCATTGCCTGACTCAGTATCCTGACGAGTTTGCCCTGGGTATCAACTTTGCTGGCATCTGGGACCAGGCCCAGTGGGCACGCTGGATCGAGGGGCGCGGGCGTCGCGGCGGCACGCAGTTTGCCTGTTTCTTCTGCGGCCTGCCCGAAGACTCGCCCGAGCTGTATGCGCAGGGCTCGCCGGTCACATTCCGCGAGAATCTCAATAAGCCGCTGATCAATTTCCATGGAACCGAGGATGCCAATGTCGACTTCGCCCAACTGGACCGGATCGTCACCGACTGCGTCAACCTGGGCAAGGAATACGAGGCATACTACTACCCTGGCGAGGTGCACATGTTTGCCCGGCGCCAGACCTGGCGCGACGCCCTGCCCAAAATGGAGCGGGCTCTGGAGAAGTATCTCAGGCAGGAATAGACCCTGTTGACAGCAAGAACTACCTGACTAACAAGAAGAGGAGCGACCGCAATGTGGACAGGTTTGATCAATCGCTATCGGGACCTATTGCCAGTGAGCGAGGCGACGCCGGTCGTCACCCTGCACGAAGGCAACACGCCGCTGCTGCCGTTGCCGGCAGTCAGCGCGGCGCTGCCCGGGCTCACGGTCTACGCCAAGTATGAGGGTGCCAACCCAACCGGCTCTTTCAAAGACCGGGGGATGACGCTGGCGGTGAGCAAGGCCAGAGAAGCCGGGGCGAGGGCGGTGATTTGCGCCTCCACCGGCAACACAGCGGCAGCGGCCGCAGCCTATGCGGCGCGCGCCGGTCTGGAGTGCGTCGTGCTCATTCCCGAAGGGAAAATTGCCCTGGGCAAGCTCTCCCAGGCGCTTCATCTCGGCGCCAAGGTGATTGCCGTGGACGGAAACTTCGACCAGGCCCTGGCCATCACCCGCGAGATTGTCGAGGAATATCCGATCACGCTGGTTAACTCCATCAACCCCTTTCGCATCGCCGGGCAGCAGACAGCCGCCTGGGAGATTATCGAGCAGCTGGGGGAGGCGCCGGACTATCTGGCAATCCCGGTGGGAAACGCCGGCAATATCACGGCCTACTGGCGGGGATTCAAGGTCGCGGCGCAGCGCGACGGGCAGGCGCTCCCCAAGATGCTGGGCTTCGAGGCGCTTGGCTCCGCCGCCATCGTGCGTGGCGAGCCGATCGCGCAGCCGGAGACGGTGGCCACGGCAATCCGCATCGGCAACCCGGCCAGCTGGCAGCAGGCAGTTCAGGCGCAGCAGGAATCTGGCGGAGTGATCGATGCTGTCAGCGATGAGGAGATTCTGGCGGCCTATCGCTGGCTGGGACGGGCGGAAGGAGTCTTTTGTGAGCCGGCGTCGGCGGCCGGGCTGGCCGGCGTGCGCAAGCTTTATCAGGCGGGTTATTTCAGCGAGCCGGCGACGGTGGTCTGCGTGCTCACCGGCAACGGTCTGAAGGACCCGGACAACGCCATGGCGGCTGTGCCGCAGCCGGCGCGCGTCGTGGCTGATAAGACAGCGATCATTGAGACCATCTGGAGGTAAGATTCTGTTGGAGATCATCGTACCAGCTACTACGGCTAACCTGGGTTCCGGCTATGACTGCCTGGGTCTGGCCTTGAACCTTTACAACCGGGTCAGGGTGGAGTCCGCACCCAGATTGCGCATCCGGGTGCGAGGGCAGGGGAAGGGCATGCTGCCCCTGAACGAGCAGAACCTCGTCTGGCGGGCGGCCTGCGCCCTTTTCGCCAGGCTGGGCGTCAGGCCGGAGCCGGTGGCGCTGACGATGGAGAACGCGATCCCCCTCAGTCGCGGACTGGGCAGCAGTTCGGCTGCCATCGTGGCTGGCTTGCTCCTGGCCGACCACCTCACCGGCGCCAGGCTGGATGACACTGAGCTGCTGGCGATGGCCACCGAGCTGGAGGGGCACCCCGATAACGTGGCGCCGGCGCTGCTGGGCGGGCTGGTGGTCAGCGTCGTGGAGGACGGCCGGGTCGTGTCTGTGCCGTCTCCCTTCCCGGACGAGCTGGGGCTCTGCTTCTGCATCCCGGAGATCCGCCTGGCGACGAGCCGGGCCCGACAGGCCCTGCCCGAAAGCGTCCCTCACGGCGACGCTGTCTTCAATCTCTCCCGGGTAGCGCTGCTCCTGGTGGCCCTGCAGCAGCAGCGTTACGACCTGCTGCCGCTGGCCATGGCCGATCGGCTCCATCAACCCTATCGTCTCGGCCTGATACCGGGAGCGGCTGAGGTGTTTGCCCGGGCTGCCGAGGCGGGGGCGGCCGCGACGGTCATTTCCGGGGCGGGGCCCGCCATCTGCGCCCTGGTTCCGCCGCAGGTGGCCGCGGAGCAGGTAGGCGAAGCGATGGTTGCCGGGTTTTCCACAGCCGGCATCAGCGCCCGCTACCGGCTGTTTCAGGTGGAGAACAAAGGCGCCCACATCGTGGACGCCTGATTGGGGTAGCCTGCAGCTTTTTCTAATAGGTGTTGAACATGCGCTGGATCTCCCGCGGCTCCGTCGTTCGGGTCAAGGCCAGCGTCAGCAGAACGCGCGCCTTCTCTGGATTGAGATTGTCGCCGCCCACGGCTGCGCCCGCCTCCAGCCTCTCGTCGCTTGTGGGCAGGATGCGGCCGCCGCCCACCCGCGAGGAGCGGACGATGACGACGCCGTGCCCTGTGCTGGCTGCTCCCAGCGCGGCGTGGGCCGCCTGAGTCGTATGACCGGATCCGGCGCCGGCGAGGACGATCCCACGGCTGCCGGCCGCCACCAGGGCGTCGACGGCTACTGCGTCCGCCTCAATGTGGCTGTAGATAATATCGGTGCGGGGCAGGGTGGGCAATTGCTCGACGCAGAACTCAGTCTCCCAGGTATGGCGGCGGGTTGGTTTATGGTAAAGCGAGATCACCCCGTTGTTGATGCTGCCCAGCGGGCCGAGATCAGGGGAGCGGAATGCATTCAGCTGATAGGTGCTGCCTTTCGTCGCGTCCCGGGCGGAGAAAATCTCATCGTTGAGCACGACCAGGACGCCGCAGCCGACAGCTGCCGGGCTGGCGGCCACCCGCACGGCGTTAACCAGATTCAGCGGGCCGTCGGGACTGAGAGCAGTGGCCGGGCGCATCGCCCCAACGACGACCACTGGCTTTCGGCTCTTGACTACCAGGTGCAGGAAATAGGCCGTCTCCTCCAGGGTGTCGGTCCCGTGAGTGACGACCACGCCGGCCAGGTCCGGCTCCCGCAGGGCGGCATTGATGCGGCGGGCGAGTTCCAGCCAGATGGTGTTGGTGACCGCCAGGCTGGCTACGTTGCAGACCTGCTCTCCCTCGATGCGGGCGATCTGTTCAAGGCCTGGGGCCGCCTGGACGAGTTCGTCCACCGACAGCTGTCCAGCCTTGTATCCCCCGGTCTGGAGTGGGGAGCTTCCCGTGCCGGCGATGGTGCCGCCGGTAGCAAGAATACGTACTTTGGGCAAACCCTGTGTATTCATCATCATCACCTCAGATCGATGCTTTGCGTTTCTCCGCCTAGTATAACACAGGTTGCCTCGCTTGCGCCGCCTTCCTTTCCTGGGCGATAGCGCAGCCCAGATCGAGACAAAAGCCAAAAGACTAGACAAGAGGATGGTGAACGATATGCGCCCCCTGATTGTGATCACCGCCACCCCGGAAACCCCGGTGCGCGTGGATATCTTTCGCGAAACGCTGGGTGACTGGGCAGACATCGACCTTGTGCCCCTGCCGTTCCGGCTGGATAGCGAGGCCGAGCAGGAGCAATACTGGCAACGCATTTACCCGGCTGCTGCGCTGTTTGTCCGCACCGGTCTCATCCCCGCCCAACTGATCGCCCGTTGCCCGCACCTGAAAGTCATTACCCTGCACGGGGCCGGGGTGGATCAGGTGGATGTGGCCAGCGCCAGAGCTGCCGGTGTCATGGTCACCAACATTCCCGGGGCTAATGCTCCGGCCGTGGCGGAGATGACCATCGGGCTGATGCTGGCTGTCCTCCGGCAGATTCCCCTGGCCGACCGGCGGCTGCGTACAGCCAGCTGGGAGCAGGCCCGGCAAAGCGGCCGCGAGCTGCGCGGCCAGCGGGTCGGCCTGGTGGGGTTTGGCAACATCGCCCGGCGGGTCGCCCATCTGCTGCGCGCCTTCGGGGCGGAGGTTGCCTACTACGACCTGCTGGGGCGCAACTCTGATCCACAGTTTGCCGACTGCATTTTTCTGCCGCTGCCGGAGCTCCTGGCAAGCAGCGACATCGTCAGCCTCCATCTGCCCCTGACGGAAGAGACCCATCACCTCATCTCCGCCCAGCGTCTCGCCAGCTTCAAGCCTGGTTCGATCCTGATCAACACGGCGCGCGGCCCCATTGTGGATCAGGCTGCACTCTATGAGGCGCTGACCAGCGGCAGGCTGGCGGCGGCTGCGCTGGATGTGTTTGACCCAGAACCGCTGTCCAGCGACTCGCCGCTGCTATCGCTGGATAATGTCGTGGTCACCCCCCATCTGGCTGGTTCCACCGACGAGTGTCTGATTGAACTGGCCCGGCGGGGTGCGCTGGAAATCGCACGCGTTCTGCGGGGAGAGGCTGCGCTTTATACGGTGGGGAACAACTGACGTCGGCTGGGCTATGGGGAGGGGAGTATTTTGGCGAAGGCACTAGCAGTCTTGAGGACGCTGGGCACTGCTTCTGGGTTGCTGCTCCTGGCGCTGCTCATCAATATCCAGGCGGTGGCCTACAGCGTTAACTGGTATCAGGCTGAGTTTGCCAGGCTGCAAAGCTATCAGAACATCGGCACCACATTGCAGGAAGTTGAGCGCTTCAGCCGGCAGACGACGCGCTTCCTCATGGGAAGAGAATCGGATCCCAATATGGAGATGGTCATGGGGGGCGTAGAACGCAGTTTTCTGAACGAGAAGGAAGTGGCCCACATGCGTGACGTGCAGCGGCTGTTCTCCTGGGCCAGATGGCTGACGCTGGGCCTGCTCTTGCCGCTGATCCTCTGGGGAATTCTTGCTCACCGTCACCGCTCTGCTCCAGCGTACTGGCGGGCGATGTTTCAGGCGTCGGTCTGCGCTCTGCTGCTGGGCTTGCTGGCCGCCTTCCTCATCGCTCAGGATTTTACCCAGGCCTTTGACCGTTTCCATGAGCTGGCCTTTTCCAACGATCTCTGGATGCTGGATCCGCGACAGGATCAGCTGATAAACCTGCTGCCGGAACAGTTCTTTGCCGACGCAGCAGCGACGGCCGTCCTGCGGACCGGCGGACAACTGCTGCTCCTGGCTGGTGCCACATTCTGGCTATCCCGCAGAGCGGCGGATCGATTCGTCTGACGAAAGATTCTGCGCTATCTGCTGCAGCGAGAGCAGGAATCGTGCTGCCTGATGCAGAACTCCCTGCCGTGAAGAGGGGGGTGGGCTCGTGGTGCAGGAGACTATTGCCAAAGCGAAGCGAGCGGCGATTCGCAGACAATGGGACGAAGCCGACAACTACCTGCGTGCGGCGCTGCTGCAGGCCAATGCCGACACCCTGAAAGAATTGGGCGAGCTGATGGAGCTGCTGGCTACCGACTGCCAGAGTCTTCAACTTGACGACCTGATGGTCTGGGCCACCGAATGGGTTGTGCAGCTACAGCCGCAGCGAGTTGGAGCTTACTTGCGTCTGGGCTTGCATTATGCCCGGCACGGGCAGTATCAGACCGGACTCGAGTGGCTGAAGCGCGGGCTGGAAATGGTCGAGGCGGGAGGGCCCGACGAGATGCTGCTGCAGCGCACGTATCGCCGGTTGCTGCGCCGCAGTAATCCCTATTGAGACTAGTTGACAGCCACGGCTGTCTCGTCTAAAATGACATTAATGATAATTACTACGAATATGGGGGCGCACATGATGACCGGTTTTCAGCGCATGACGACGCAGCGGCGCCTGATCCTGCAGGCATTGCGCAGCACCACCAGTCATCCGACGGCTGACTGGGTTTACAATCGGGTGCGCGAGGATCTGCCCAATGTCAGTCTGGGTACGATCTATCGCAATCTGCGGGCACTGGTTGAGATGGGGGAGGCGCAGAGCCTGAGTTATGGAAGCGGTCAGGATCGATTTGACGGGAATGCGGTGCCGCATTACCATTTCCGCTGTCTGGAGTGCGGGCGCGTCTACGATGTGCCCATGAGTCACAGGCCAGAGCTGGATCAGGAGGCGGCAAAGAGCTTTCCAGGCCAGGTGGCTGGACATCGGCTGGAGTTCTACGGAACATGTGGCGGCTGTCTCAGAGAGAAGGGAAGGACACCGTCAGGCGACTGACGATCCGCGATAAGATCAATCCAGAGGAGGAGAGTCTATGGCACTGTTTGTATGCAAGAACTGTGGGTTCGAGAAGGAAGGACGCTGCAAGCCGCGCAAGTGCCCGCAGTGCGAGGGCAAGGAGTTCGAGAAGAAGGCAGAGTCCAAGTAGTAAGGGCATTAATTAGCAGACACCTCCTCTTGCCATACTAGTGGCAGAGGAGGTGTTTGCTTTGTCCAAGGAGAAGCGCCAGGCGACCAGGAAGAAACCAAGACCGCTGACGCCTCGCGACCTGATGAAGCTGGAGATCGCTGAGGAGTTGGGCCTGCTGGAGAAGGTGAGGGCAGGGGGCTGGGCACAGCTCAGCGCTCAGGAAGCTGGCCTCGTCGGTGGGGTGATGTCCGGCCGTCTCCGCCAGAAGAACCGGGCCACGGGAGAAAAGCGGGGTGAGATTGCAGATCCAGAGGATAGCGGGCAGGAATGCCAGCCCTAGCGGCGAAAACAGCGGCAGGAGGTGAGACGATGCCAATAGTTCAGATCGAATTGCTGGAAGGCCGGACGACGGAGCAGAAGCGGGCTCTGGCAGAAAAGGTAACGCAGGCCATCGTGGAATCGGTCAACTGTCCCCCGAGCGCTGTTTCCATCATTATTCGCGATATGCCCCGCACCAACTATGCCCGGGCTGGCGTGTTGGCCAGCGACTCAAAGTAGACCGGAGTAAACTTAAGCACCATCGGCCATGCCGCGCATGCGCCGACGGTGCTTTTCATCTGTCTAGGGCGTGCCTCTCAGCCACGCCTCGTCATTGCCTCCAGCTGCATCTTCAGACTGCCCTTGACAATCACCCGGTCGCGCAGCACTGTCACCAGCTCAACGCAGCCCTTTGCCTGGAAATCACTCACCTGCAGGATGGCAGGCTGGTCTTTCGGAATGACAATCATATGGTTGATGGTGACGGACGCACTGACACAGGGTATGACCTCAGGGGCCGACTTCCAGCGCACGCGTGGCCCCTGATCGCTCTGCAGCCGGATTTCCTCCGTGCTCAGATCTATCTCCGCCTGCACCCTGACCCGGCGAGGCGTGACTATCCGGTGCTGACAGCTGGTCAGGCGGCAGGTGACCGGTATCCTCATGCCTGACTTGACGCCAGGCAGCTTGATCAGATGCGACCACTGGCGCTCCTCTTTCCAGCGAAGGGGTCCATAGTCAGGGTAAACGGTGATTCCTCGCATACATGCCCTCCTTCTGCCCTTTACACCACCCTATGCGCAGGGAGCGCGGATCATGTTCTGCGGCTTCGGCCGCTGGTTGACACGAATCGCCTGCCCACCGTACAATTGATGCGAGGAAGGAGCTGGTTTCGATGTTGGTGATCTGCGCCTGAGAAATGTGGCCGAGCCCTGGAGCGCTGCTCGAGGGCCTCTTGGTGTGCATTTCTTGCGCGGGATCGCCCAGAAGAGAAAGCTCCTTCAGCCTGCCTGGATGAGCGCGTCCGGGTTTTTCCCTTTTCCAGACCAATCGATCCTGCGCGACTGGAGCTTCACCCATTATTCTTTAAGGGGGTTATCGTATGAGCCTGATCTCTGCGCAGGGTCTCTGTAAGTATTACGCGGCCAATCCGGTTTTGCTGGATATCGGCTTCAATCTGGCTCGAGGCGAGCGCGTCGGGCTGATCGGCAGGAACGGCAGCGGCAAGACAACGCTGCTGCGGATCATCGCCGGGCAGGAAGAGCCCGACGGGGGAACGGTTACCCTGGCGGCTGGCGCCGAGCTGGGCTACCTGAGCCAGGATCTGGCCCTTCCTGACGACCTCACCGTCTGGCAGGCCGCCAGTGCAGCCCTGGGGCCGGTGATGGCTGTTGAGCAGCGGCTGCGCCGCCTTGAGGAGAGGATGGCCAGCGAGGCCGTCTATCAGGACGAAGCGCAGCTGCAGCGGGTGATGCGCGACTATGAACGGACGAACGCTGAGTTCGAGCGGCTGGAGGGCTACAATGCCGAGGTGCGAGTCCGGTCAACCCTCACTGGGCTGGGCCTGCCCGAGAATGCGTGGACACTGCAGCTGCAGCAGTTGTCCGGCGGACAGCTGACGCGGGTGGCGTTGGCCCGTTTGCTGCTCTTCCAGCCCAACCTGCTATTGCTGGACGAGCCGACTAATCATCTCGATCTTGAGGCCATCACCTGGCTGGAGTCGCAACTGGTCGCTTATCCAGGGGCGCTGCTGGTAGTCTCCCATGATCGCCAGTTCCTGGATGCCGTGTCCAACAGAATTTGGGAACTGGACAACCACAAGATCATTGTTTACAGCGGGAACTACTCGAGTTACCTGCAGCAGCGGGAAGAGCGGGCGCAGCGGCTGGACCTGCTGGCCAGGGAGCAGGCGCGAGAACGCCAACAGCTCGAGAGGCTGGTGGCCAAGTTCAAGGCCGGCACGAGAGCGACGGCGGCGGCCAGCTGGCAGAAGCGGCTGGATCGGATGCAGCCGGTGCAGCGGCTCTCCCAGCAGCGGAAGATGCGCTTGCGAGCCGAGGTGCGACGGCGCAGCGGCAACGATGTGCTGGCCATCTCCGACTTGAGCAAGACTTATCCGGGCAAGCCGCTGTTTCGCGCTTTCTCGGCAGAGGTCAAGTCGCGGGAGCGGATTGCTCTGGTGGGGCCGAACGGCTCGGGCAAGACCACCCTGCTGCGTATCCTGTTGGGCGAGCTTCCCGCCGATGAAGGACGGTTGCGCTGGGGGGCCAGCATCGATCTTGGCTACTTCAGCCAGGATCTACGCCTGCCGGACGAAGAGCAGACGGTGCTGGACAGCCTGCTGGCGGGGACCGGCCTGTTACCAGCGGCAGGGCGCAGCTGGCTGGCCCGATTCCTCTTCACTGGAGAGAGTGTGTTTCAAAAGGTAGCCAGCCTGAGCGGCGGCGAGCGCAATCGCCTGATCCTGGCCAAACTGCTCCTCTCGCAGGCCAATGTGCTGATCCTCGATGAGCCAACTAACCATCTGGATATCCCGGCCCGGGAATCGCTGGAGCAGGCGCTGCTAGAGTATCCGGGCACGCTGTTTATCGTTTCGCACGACCGCTATTTCCTGCAGCAGATCGTCAATCGGATATGGTATTTCAATGCGGGAGAGATTCGCGACTTCCGCGGTGGGTATGATCAATTTCAGGAGACGCTGCAGGCAGAGCGGGCGTCGGCAGTCGCTCTGCCTGCCCCGGGTGATCGACCACGGCCCCAGGTCAAGCAGAATCATCAGGCTGAAGCGGCGCGCCAGAGGGAGGCTCGCGCCCGGCGGCTGGCCGAACTGGAGGCGGAGATCGCGCAGCTGGAGGAAGAGAGGGGCAACCTGGAATTGCTGCTGGCCGATCCCAATCTCTACAAGTCGCCTGATGCTCAGGAAACCGTGCTGCGCTACCGTCAGGTGGAAACTGAACTGGTAGCTTTATATACGGAATGGGAGAGTCTTGTCGAGGATGAAGTGAACCCTTGAACCCGGATTTGCTGAGGAGGCTATGATGAAAACCAGACGACTTTATTATGAAGATGCATATCAGCAGAAGTTCAGGGCCGAGGTGATTGCCGTCAAGCCGGGCTGGGTTGCCCTGGATCAGACCTGTTTCTACCCGGAGGGCGGGGGACAGCCGGCCGATCACGGCTGGCTGGCCGGGAGCCCGGTCGTCGATACTCAGGCGGAGGGTCAGCTGATCTGGCATCAGACTGAGGCCCAGCTGGCGGTAGGCGATCAGGTGGAGGGGGAAATCGACTGGGCACGACGGTTTGACCTGATGCAGCAGCATACCGGGCAGCACGTCCTGTCCGAGTCGGCCTGGACGCTTTTTCAGGCGACGACCATCGGCTTTCACCTGAGTGAGGCCAGCGTCACCATCGACCTCGATCTGCCCGAGCTGACGGCGGAGCAATGGGCGGCGATGGAGACGCTGGCCAACGACAGTATCGGTCGGCAGCTGCCGGTGACCGCCAGCTTCGTTACGGCCCAGGATCTGCCGCAGGAACAGATGCGCAAGCTACCAAAAGTAACCGAGGGTATCCGTCTGGTTCATATCCATGGCTTTGATCTCTGTCCCTGCGGCGGGACGCATCTCAGCGATCTTGGTCAGGTGCGCCTCTTGCGCATCCTCAATGTTGAACGGCGCAAGGGCAACGTGCGCGTCTATTTCGTCTGCGGACAGCGCGCCCTGGATGACTACCTGCAAAAACATCAGACGGTCAGCAGTCTCTCCGCCCTCCTCTCGGAGCCGCCCGAGGCTGTCCTGGACGGCGCACTGCGCTGGCAGGAACGAATCATGGAACTGGAGCGGGAGAACAAGGAGCTGCGGTCGGCGCTGCTGCAGGTTGAGGCGGACGAGCTCTGGGCTGCCGCGAGGCCTATCGGGGAGGCGCGGCTGGTGACCCGCGAGTTTACAGATCGCTCGCTGGACGAGCTGCGCACCCTGGCCGGCATCCTCTCCACTCAGTATCCCGGGGCGCTGGTTTTCGGGCTGGCCGGCACGCCGTATCGGCTGCTGGTCAACATCAGCGAGCAGCTCGCGCCCCATGCTGGTCAGTTGCTCAAGTCTGGGCTGGCCAGATTTGCCGGCAAGGGTGGCGGCAATGCCTTTGCCGCTCAGGGCGCCGTTGAGGAAACCGCAGGAGCGGCGGCGTTGCAGCACCTGGGGCAGCTGCTTGAGGCGGAGCTGAGCAGGTAAGTTTGTTCTAGGCCGTCCCCGGACGGCATAGGCTGTGCTGGGGGTGGTTTCCTTGTCCAGATTCGCATCGCATCTCGCCGCCATCGCTATCTGCATCATCGTCATCGTGGGGTTGCCCTTGCTGCCCGCGTTAGGAAGGCTGAGCCTGCCGAGCATGTTCACTCTCAGCTGGCTGCTGCTGGCCGTCCTGGCGTTGCTGGCTCAGCTGCGGAATGCCAGGCTGCTGGGGCGAAGGCGCGCATCCTCACGCCAGGTTGCCGCCGTGCGGGAGCGGCGCAGACAACACTAAAAAAAGAAACCGAGCCACATGGCTCGGTTTTTAACATTTGCTTGGTCAACGTGAGAAGACGTGTTGCCCGATGACCGTTGTTGTCTGCCTGGTTGCCATCCAGCTATGGCTGACCTTGCCCGGGTTGTAGAAGTAGAGTGCACCGTAGGTGGGATCAGTGCCAGCCAGAGCGTCCAGGACAGCATTCATCGATGCGGCATCATAGCCCTGGTTGATGCTGCCGTTCTGAACTGGCTCAAACTGGTACGGCTGGTAGATCACTCCCCGAACCGTGTTGGGGAAAAGCGGACTGTCGACCCTGTTGAGTACCACAGCGGCGACGGCCACCTTGCCCAGGTACGGCTCACCTTTGGCCTCGGCATAGACCACCCTTGCCAGAAGGTCAAGGTCACTGCGGTTCAGATTGCCGCGGGAGGGCGTGCTCGACCTCCCTGGCAGAAGAAGCCGCTGGCCGGGATAGATCAGATTGCCGGTGAGAGCGTTGGCTGCTCTCAGTGCATCTACTGTCGTCCCATGACGATGGGAAATCAGCCACAGCGATTCCCCTGGCTGAACCACATGGTACCTGTTACCTGCTGCCCGCTGCAGCGCTGCGGCAGTCAGTGGGCCGACCAGCCCGTCAACTGCCAGGCCGCTTTCGGCCTGAAACTGACGGACCGCGGTCGCGGTGAGATTCCCAAAGTAGCCGGTCGGTTGTACTCTGAGCAATCCCAGCTGATACAGGTACTGTTGCAGTTCACTGACCTCTGCGCCGCGTGCCCCGTAGCGGAGAATTGTCTGCCCCAGGGCAGCGCTGGCAGTGTCGGCCAGAGCCAGGAAGAGAATGACTGCCAGCAGACAGGTGCGCAAGACCTTGTGCATCGCACGGTCATCCTTTCTGCGACTAAGCCTCCGGGGTTAGTTGACGGGTTCGGGTAGAAAGGAATACCCTACGGCGCCAAAGTGCGCCGATTCACCCCACAGATAATCCCCCGTACGAGGTTGACAGTATTACCTCGATTCGGCTACTGGTTAGTATACATAACGTGGTTTGACCAGTCAAAAGCAAATCATGCCAGCACATTCAGCTGCACTCTGCCGGCGCGCTAGAGATTACTCAGGACAAAATGCTCCCCATAAATGAGCAAAAAAATCCTTGCAGTTATTTCAGGCAGCGTGTGGCGCGCTGACTGGCTGATTTTGCACCAGTCGCGGCAAGCAGGAAACAGGTGGCGCCGGCCAGAAAAGTCTAGTGAGGTGAGTTGGATGGATTTTGTCAATCTGCATGTTCATACAGCATACAGCCTGCTGGACGGTTCCGCCCGCGTGGAGGACCTGATACAGCGCACCAAAGAGATGGGTCAATCTGCGCTGGCGATTACCGACCACGGCAGCATGTATGGTGTGATTGACTTCTACAAGGCCGCCAAGAACGCGGGCATCAAGCCGATCATCGGCTGTGAGGTCTACATGGCGACGCGAACCCGTTTTGATCGGCAGCCAAAACTGGACGATCGTCAGTACCATCTGGTGCTGCTGGCCAGGGATCAGACCGGCTACCAGAGCCTGACCAAGCTGGTCAGCAAAGCCAATGTGGAAGGTTTTTACTATCGGCCGCGCGTAGACTGGGAACTGATCGAACGGCATAACGCTGGGCTAATCTGCCTGAGCGGTTGCCTCAGCGGCGAGATACCGACGCTGCTGCAGGGCGGTCAGTATCAGTCAGCCAGAGATCTGGCGCTGCGCTTTCGCGATATTTTTGGCGCGGACAACTTCTATCTGGAACTGCAGGATCACGGGCTGCCTGAGCAGCGTCCGCTCAATCTGGATCTGGTACGGATCCATGAGGAAACTGGCATTCCCCTGGTGATAACCAACGACGTGCACTACGTCAAGGCCGAGGATTACACGGCTCACGACGTCCTGCTCTGCATCCAGACCGGTCGAACGGTGAACGACGAAAATCGCATGCGCTTTGTGCCTGAGTTTCACCTGAAATCGACGGAGGAACTGGCTGCCATGTTCGATTATCTGCCGCGCGCCCTGGTCGCCGAGGCGATGCAGAACACAGTGCGCATCGCCGAACGCTGTCAGGTCGATTTTCAGTTCGGACAGGTGATGCTGCCGGTCTATGAGGTTCCCGCGGGCCACACAGCGGCCAGCTACCTGCGCCAGCAGGTTTACGAACGGCTCACCTGGCGCTATCCCGAGCCCAGCCAGGAGATTCGCGAGCGGATTGATTACGAGCTCTCCATCATTGAAAAGATGGGCTTTTGCAGCTACTTCCTCATCGTGCAGGACTTCATCGACTATGCGCGGCGCAAGAAGATTCCGGTGGGGATTGGGCGCGGCTCGGGCGCCGGGAGCATAGTTGCCTATATTCTCGGCATCACCGGGTTGGATCCTCTGCCTTACGGCCTGGTTTTTGAGCGCTTCCTCAATGAGGAGCGGGTGAGCATGCCCGACTTCGATACTGACTTCTGCTACGAGCGACGTGGCGAAGTGATAGACTATGTGACAGAGAAATACGGCGCTGAGAACGTCTGTCAGATCATCACATTCGGTACCATGGGGGCCAAGGGCGTGATTCGTGACGTGGCGCGTGCTCTGGGGTTGAGTTTTCAGGAGGGTTCGCGCATCGCCGCGATGATCCCCCAGGAGCTGAACATCACCATCGATAGCGCTCTGGAGCGTGTGCCGGAGCTACAGGACGCCTATGAGCACGAGGAGCAGACCCGGCATCTGATCGAAATCGCCCGCGCACTGGAAGGCTTGCCGCGTCATTCGTCGACCCACGCAGCCGCAGTGGTGATTGCGCCCAGGCCGCTGGATGAGTTGCTGCCGCTGGCCAAGAACGGCGACGTGGTGACAACCCAGTACAGCATGGGCATCATTGAAGAACTCGGCCTTCTGAAGATGGACTTTCTGGGGCTGCGCACGCTGACGGTGCTTGCCGATGCTGTGGCTGATATCAAACGCAACCACGGGATCGAGCTGGAGCTGGACAGGCTCACCTATGATGACCCCGAGGTCTATGAACTGCTGAGCCGCGGCGACTGCATCGGTGTCTTCCAGTTAGAGGGTGCGGGCATGCGCAACTTCATGCGTCAGCTGAAGCCTTCATCCTTTGAAGACATTATCGCCGGCATCTCGCTGTTCAGGCCGGGGCCGATGGATCAGATCCCCAGGTATCTGGAGAACAAGCATGATCCGTCGAAGATCACCTATGCTGATCCCCGGCTGGAGCCGATCCTGAACGTGACGTACGGCTGTCTCGTCTATCAGGAACAGGTGCAGCAACTGGTGCGGGTGCTAGCCGGCTATTCGCTGGGCCGGGCCGACCTGGTGCGCCGGGCGATGGCCAAGAAGACGCCGGAAGTGATGGAGCAGGAGCGGCAGTATTTTGTTCACGGCATCGTTGACGAGCAGGGCAACGTGCTGGTGCCGGGTGCGAAACGGATGGGAGTCGCGGAGGACGTGGCCAATCGGGTGTTTGACGAGATGGCCGAGTTCGCCAAGTATGCCTTTAACAAGAGCCACGCCGCCTGCTACGCCGTGCTTGCCTATCAGACGGCCTGGCTCAAGGTCCACTATCCGGCGGAGTTCATGGCGGCACTGCTTACCAGCGTGGCTGACAGCTCGGACAAGGTGCAGGTCTACATCGAAGAGTGCCGGCAACTGGGGATTGAAATCATTCCCCCGGATGTCAATCACAGCCGGGACAAGTTCACCGCCGTCCAGGGCAAGATTGCCTTCGGCTTCTCCGGGGTGAAGAACGTCGGTCATAGCGCGATTGACGAGATTGTTGCCTGTCGCGAGGCAGATGGCCCGTTTAGCTCCCTCTTTGATTTCTGCGATCGGGTGGATGGGCGGCTGGTCAACAAGCGCGTTCTGGAGAGTCTGATCAAGTGCGGCGCCTTTGCCAGCACCGGTGCTAATCGGGCATCGCTGCTGGCTGGCCTGGATGCCTGCGTGGAAAAAGCAGCATTAGCCCAGAAGGAGCGGGACAGCGGCCAGCTTTCCATGTTCGACATGCTGGGCAGCGACAGCTCCACTCCGGCGATTGAGCAGGAACTGCCGGAGGTTGAAGAGTTTCCTCAGGAGCAGCTGCTGCAGTGGGAGAAAGAGCTGCTGGGCATGTATGTGTCTGGGCACCCGCTGGATCGCTTTCGCCGCTCGTTGCAGGGACATTCCGATACCCGCCTGGGTGAACTGCCTGAGCTGAGCAATAACCACCCGGTCCGGGTGGGTGGCCGGGTCACCGAATGTCGGCGAATCATGACCAAGAGAGGTCAGCCGATGATGTTTTTTACCCTGGAGGACTTTGAAGCCAGTGCCGAGATGGTTCTCTTTCCGGAAGCGACTGAGCGATATGGGCGGGAGGTGCAGATGGATCGGGTGCTGGCAGTTGCCGGCAAAGTTAATCACCGCGGTGAGGAGATGAGCATCATCGTCGACAGTGTCAAGGAGTTGACACCGGACGATCAGGCTTTCCTGGTCATCTTTCAGGATGATCAGGCCGAACGGCTCGGATATCTGAAGGCCCTGCTGCAGCGATATCCAGGTCCAACCCCCGTCTACCTCTATCGGGCAGCCGCTGACCAGTTGATCCTGGCTGACGAGAAGTACTGGTGCGACGCCTCTCCTCAACTGGTGCATGAAGCAGAGCGCATTTTCGGGTCCGGGGCGATCTTCACTTCTCTCGACCCGCTGGAATAGGATGCTCAGGCGGACGACGTTTCCGCGAGAAAACATAATGAGGTGTTGATTGTGAAAGAGCTGGTGCAACATATGCTCTTGGAGCGGGGAGTAGATCTGCCAGATATCGCCCATCTGGTCCTGGCGCTGCAGCGCCCTTTTCACCCCCGCCTCACCCTCCAGCATTGCCTGGATAGTGTGCTGGCTGTCCTCGAGAAGCGTGAGGTACAGTATGCACTGCTGACTGGAATCGCTCTGGACAGATGTGCCGAGCAAGGGCTGCTGCCAGAACCCCTGCAGGAGGCCATCGTCAGCGATGCCCCCCTATATGGAATTGACGAGGTCCTGGCGCTCTCCATCACCAACGTTTACGGCACCATCGGGTTAACCAATTTCGGCTATCTGGACAAGATCAAGCCGGGGATCCTCTCGAAAATGAACCATCGGTCGCCCAGGGTGAACACTTTCCTCGATGACCTGATCGCTGGAGTCGCTGCGGCGGCTTCGGCCCGGATTGCGCATAATGGCGCCGAGGAGGAGACAGGGGCGATAATGTCCGAAATTGTCGGAGCCGAGTCGCTGTGCTAATATGTTCTTTGGAGAGAAGCAACAGCTGATAGCTGTTGCTTCTTTCCGATAGCAGGGAATACCACAAGAACACGTTGAAGGAGAGCAGATCTGCATGTGGAAAGTCATCTACATTGCACCAAACCGAAAAGTGGCGGAGAAAATCGAGGCTCGCCTCAGCCAGGAGGGTCTGATGGTCAGAGGACGCCCTGTGCAGAGTGCCGCGGGCCAGCAGAGCAGCGGGCCAGTCGAGATCTCGGTTCCCAAGTCCGAAGCGGCTGAGGCCCTGGAATTCCTGAGCGAGTTCCTCTGCGAGCTGAACCGCCCTAAATAGAGATAGAGAAGAAAGGTGATGAGTTGTTTGCGGAGGATCGGGGTCTTGACCAGTGGCGGGGATGCCCCGGGCATGAACGCGGCAATTCGCGCCGTTGTTCGCAAGGCCATCTATCACGGCCTTGAGGTGGTGGGGATTCGCTATGGCTTCTCCGGGCTGATCCAGCAGGCGTTCGAGCAGATGGAACTCGGTTCGGTGGCAGACACGATTCATCGCGGCGGCACCGTGTTGCGGACGGCGCGATCCGACGCATTTCTGACAGAGGCTGGACAAGCTGCCGCCGTCCACAATCTGCATCAGGCAGGGATTGAGGGCCTGGTGGTGATCGGCGGCGGCGGTTCGCTCCGCGGCGCCGATGTGCTGCAGCGAAACGGCATCTGTACGGTTGGTGTGCCGGCGACCATCGATAACGATATCGGCGGCAGTGAGCGCACCATCGGCTTTGATACTGCCGTGAACACCGCCGTGGCCGCCATCGACCGCATCCGCGATACGGCCACCTCTCATGACCGGACGTATGTGATCGAAGTCATGGGCAATATGTCGGGGCAGATCGCCCTGGTAGCTGGCCTGGCAGCCGGGGCCGAGTCCATCGTCGTCCCGGAACAGCTGATTACCAACGAGGAGATCTGCCAGCGACTGCAGCGCGGCCAGCGCCGCGCCAAGCTGCACAGCATCATTGTAGTCTGCGAAGGAGCTGGCCGCGGCTACGCCGTCGCCGATTATATTCGGAAGTGTCTGGGCGTTGAAACCCGGGTGACGGTGCTGGGGCACGTGCAGCGCGGCGGTTCGCCGACTGCCTTCGACCGGATCCTGGCCAGCAAGATGGGGGCGAAGGCGGTTGATCTGTTGCTGGCTGGGCGCGGGGGCGCAGCCATCTGTTGGCAGCGGGGGCGTCTCACCACCCTGCCGTTCGGCGAGGTGTTCCGTCAGCCGGTGGAGTTCGATTTTGATGCGCTGGAGTTAGCTGCGATCCTGTCCATTTAGGTGATGCGTGGCACGATTGGGTCAACGTAAGACAGAATCAGAGGAAGGCGGGTGTCTTGAGTGAGGTATAAGCAGTTCGGTCAGACAGGATTTGAGGCCAGCATCGTGGGTATCGGCGGTATCCCGGTGCAGCGAGTGGGCCAGGATGTGGTCGATGAAATCATCAGGGCTGCGGCGGAGAAAGGCGTTAACTTCATTGATACCGCCCGCGGCTATACCGATAGTGAAGAGAAGTTTGGCAATGCGCTACAGGGGGTGCGGGACAGGTTCTTCATTGCCTCCAAGACCCCGGCGCGGGATGCGGCCGGGGCGCGGCAGGATCTGGAGCGGAGTCTCGACAAGCTGCGTCTGGAGTATATCGACCTTTATCAGCTGCACAATGTGAGCACGCTGGAGGCACTGGAGCAGGCTCTCGCCCCGGGTGGCGCGCTGGAGGCGCTAGAGGAGGCGCAGCGTCAGGGCCTGATTCGTCATCTCGGCGTAACCAGCCATAACGCCGACGTTCTGCTGCAGGCCGTGGAAACCGACCGCTTCGCCACGGTGCAGGCTCCGGTCAACGCCGTGGAGAAGCAGTTCCTGCCGGTACTCAAGGCTGCTAAGGAACGCAACATGGGCACCATCGCCATGAAGCCGCTGGGCGGCGGCGCTTTTAGCCACCCTGCCCTCGCGCTGCGGCAACTGCTGGCGGAGCCGCTGGTTGACGTGATCATCCCTGGTGTGGATAGTGTGGAGCAGCTGAGGCAGAATGCCGGCCTCGCTGACATTACTCAGCCCCTTTCAGCGGAGGAAGCGGCCTTGCTGGAGCAGGAAGTGGCCCAGCTGGGCAAGGGCTTCTGTCGGCGCTGCGAATATTGTCTGCCCTGCCCGCAGGGGATTCGCATTCCGATGATCTTCATTCTGGAAGGCTACTACAGCCGCTACAACCTGCAGGACTGGGCCAGGGGGCGCTATGCCGACCTGCCGGCCGACGCCAGTGCCTGTGCCGAATGTGGCGTCTGCGAGGGACGCTGTCCCTATCAGCTGCCGATTCGCGAGATGCTGAAGCGGGCGCACCGCAATCTGGTTTAGGCCTGTCGCCCTGCGCTCCACTGGTCAGCAGCGCAGGGCCATCGCGTCTAGAGCGTAGTAGCGGGGGAGGGGACTCATATGGAAAAAAAGCTTGCATGGGAGACGAGGGCGGTGCGGGCCGGCAAAGCTGCGTCACGCCCGGTTACCATACCTACTGTCAACCCTATCTACCAGACGTCAGTCTTCACGTTCAGCAGCCTGGAGCAACTGGACGAGGCGTTTTCCGGGCAACCGGGCGGCTATATCTATTCACGTAACCATAACCCGAATCATACAGCGCTGGAGCAGGCGCTGGCGGAGCTGGAGGGCGGTGAAGCCGCCGTCTGCACTGCCTCCGGCATGAGCGCCATCCTCGTCGCCTGCCTCGCCCATGCCTCAGCCGGAGAGCGGCTGTTGGTGACCAGGGACTGCTACGGCGGCACTCAGGTGCAGTTCGCGCAGGATCTGGCGCGGCTGGGCATCGAGGTTCAGTTTATCGACTTCAGCGACCTGGAGCAGGTGGAGCAGGCCCTGCGCGACGGCACCCGCCTCGTCTATCTGGAGACTATCTCCAACCCCCTGATGAAGGTGGTTGACATCGCTGCCATTTCTCGCCTGGCACATCAGCAGGGCGCTCTGGTGCTGGTTGATAACACATTTGCCAGCCCCTACGTCTGTCGCCCGCTGGAGCTGGGGGCCGATCTGGTGATTCACAGTCTGACCAAGTACATCAACGGGCATTCCGATGTGATGGGCGGCGTGGTCATCGGCGCAGCCGACCTCATCCAGCCGGTGCAGCGGGTTGCCACCAGCCTGGGGCCGACCCCGTCCCCATTTGATAGCTGGCTGATCCTGCGCGGTATCAAGACGCTGGCCCTGCGCCTGGAGCGGCACTGCCAGAACGCTCTGCGCCTGGCGGCCATGCTGGAGCAGCATCCCGCCGTGCAGGCTGTTCACTACCCGGGGTTGCCCAGCAACCCCCAGCATCAGTTGGCGGCGCAGCAATTCCAGGCAGGGTTTGGTGGCATGCTCAGCTTTGAAGTAGCTGGAGGTAGTGAGGGTGCGGAAGCCGTGATTCGCGCCCTGCAACTGGTGGATCTGGTACCCAGCCTGGCTGGGGTGACGACAACCATCTCCCACCCGGCAAAGACGTCACATCGCGGCTTGAGCCCTGAGCAACGTCAGGCCCTGGGCATCGGCGAGGGACTGATCCGGGTGTCAACCGGTCTGGAAGCGTTCGCCGACCTGGAGGCCGATTTCCGGCAGGCGCTGGACCAGCTTGCGTGAGGCTTTGTGGCTTGAGGGGGAGATGATAGATGCAAAAAGCTGATGTGATTGTGATTGGCGCAGGCGGTGCCGGCCTGGTGGCGGCGATCGCCGCCAGGAAGAGCGGGGCTGATGTGCTGCTCATCAGCAAGACTCAGCTGGGGTGGGGCGGTTGTACCGCTTACGCCGGCGGCGGCTTTACGCTGGCCTCTGGCAGCGTCAGGCCGGAGGAACATGCGCAGCGTACCCGGGAGATCGGGCGTAACGTCAACCAGGCGGAGCTGGTGGACGTTCTGTCACACGAGGGGGAGGCGTCCCTGCAGGAGTTGGCCGACTGGGGGGTAACCATCCAGATCGGCTCGGGCATAGCCTCTGTGGGTATTTCTGCCCCTAATCGGGTTCTGGGCGGGGCTGGATTCACCCAGGAGCTCAGCGAGATCGCTCGCAGATGCGGCGTGCGCATCCAGGAACAGATGGTGGTGGTCCGGCTCGCCACCGAGAACGAGCGAGTGGTGGGTGTCGAGTGCATCAACTGGCAGACCGGCTCGGCGCACTATTTTGCGGCCACCGGCGCAGTCGTCCTGGCCACTGGCGGCGGCGGGCAGGTCTACGCCCGCACCGACAACCCGGCGCGGGTGACCGGCGACGGTTACGCCCTGGCCCTTCAGGCGGGGCTGCCGCTGATTGATATGGAGTTTGTGCAATTTTACCCGCTGGGCTGGGCGGAGCCGGGGTTCCCGCAGTGGATGATCGGCCTGCCGATCATCGATTACGTCCGGCTGACTGACAGCCAGGGTGATGAGTTCTTGCTGGATGCCATCCGCGCCATGGGGCTGGCTGATGGTCGGGAAGCAAACCTCTACGCGCGCGACAGATGCGCGCGGCTGCTCAGCGAGCGGATCCTGGCCGGCGATGACGTTCTGCTGCATCTGGAAGAAGTGAGCGACGCCGACTGGCAGCGGCCAGGGCTGCAGGAGCTGCACGCCTTCTATCCGCAGGGCGCGACTCCGGCTGAGTATGGGCCGATACGTGTTGCGCCGATTCAGCACTATTTTGCAGGCGGCGTGCCCATCGATACCTGGGGAAGGACCGGTCTTGCCGGGCTGTTCGCCTGTGGTGAGGTGAGCGGTGGGGTGGACGGCGCCAGCCGCGTCGGCGGCAACGCCCTGACCAATCTGGCGACATTTGGGCTGAGGGCAGGCAAGGCAGCAGCGCAGGCGGAGCGCTCTGAACCTCAGCTGGTGCGGCACGAGTTCGCGCTGGAACGGCTCCGCTGGTTGGCGACAGGGCGGGAAGAGCCTGCCGAATTGCGCGCCGCCATCAAGCAGGTGGCCGAGCGCTATCTGGGGCCGGTGCGCAGCGCCACCGGGCTGGCTACCGCCATCCGCGAGCTGGATGAGTTACAACCGCGCATCGCCGACGTCGGCGCCGTTACCCCCTATCAGCGCCTGCTGGCGCTGGAACTGCCAGGGCTCTGGATCACTGCCCGAGCTATTGCTCAGGCCGCGCTGGTGCGGGAGGAAAGCCGCGGTGTTCACTATCGGCGCGACTTCCCCGAGGAGAGCGCCCCCTGGCAGCGGACGGTGGCTGTCGCCTGGCGGGATGGCGAGATGATCACCCGTCTCTAAAGACAAACAGGCTGTGGGCCGTGTGAGGGGCCGCAGCCTGTTTTTGTGTCCCGCGGGTTATTGGGCGCCTTCGCGCGAGTACGTCTGACAGTTGGTTTCCCGGCTCTCATCTGCGTTGGAGCCGCTGATTTCGATGGCCTCCGCCTGGCAGCGATCGCCTTGCCCCCAGTAATGGCAGGTGTCCACCGTGCAGGTGATGCTGGGACTCATCTCACCGCCGAGGAGGCTGGCTGCAGTCCCAGTCCAGTTGACATTGTCCAGCGAACTCAGGTAGTCGCCGATGCCTTCCCGTTTGTGGAATGTCTTGCACTGCGTCTCCTTTCCCTCGACGGGCTGGAAACTGGTGCTCTCACTGAGAATATCGATATTGCCGGCACCACACATTCCCTTCAACCAATGCGTACAGGTATTGACGTGACATTTGACCGTCGTCATCTCACCCACCTCCTTATCCCATATTGTGGCTAGCGGCGGGCGGGTTATACTCGCTGACTGCTGCGCGCCACAAACTGTGGGTGCTCCCGCTGCTAGCATATCCAGCAACAGGTGCAGCATCCGGACAACCCCTGGCGTATGCGCTGCTGCGCAGCCAGACAAACTAACGGTGATGCACTGCCCACCAGCAAAGAGTGACTCAGCAAGGAGGCTGCCCATGGGCGAACGTAACATCCTGTCTTACTTCCCCAGCTTCGATTCTGCCAACAGGGTAAAGGAAGAGTTGCATAATCTCGGATTTGAGATCGTTCAGGTTGATCGCCTGGGCAGGATGCCGCAGGATGGCCTGAACAACCCACTGACCGGTCAGATCTCCAGCCTCACCAATCTGACTCTGGGCACGAGCATGTTTGACGATGCAGCTATCCTGCTCGCTACAGATCCCGACGTCAGTGGACTGGCCAGTGAGGACATCCCTGGCAGATTTCCGTTTATCGTCACAGTGGTTGCCGATGCGGCGCGCGCCGAGCAGGCTCTGCAGGTGATCAGGAAGCACGGAGGATACGTGTAGGAGGTGGTTCTATGCCATCAGTCTATTGTAATCGCGATGATTGTCGCTATCGTTCACTGGGCGGGTGGTGCAACCTGGGAAGTCCCGCCTGGCCGGGCGGCACCGCTGGCGGGGATGTCAGCTGCTCACGCATCGAGGAGTTCCAGGCGCGGGCGGCAGAGGAGAGACACGAATCACCCTAGGGCTGTGGGGGCGCGCCAGCGCCCTTTTTTCGTTGACAGCGCCAGCAGCAGGACATATAATGGAACTAGCTAGATACCCCCGCAGGGTATGGAGGAGGAGAATACTATGAGTCAGGCCAAGGTGATCCTGCAGATAACCGGGATGACATGCGCTGCCTGCTCGGCCCGGATCGAGCGTGTGCTGAGCCGCACCTCGGGTGTCGTTGAGGCCAATGTAAATCTGGCGACCGAGAAGGCCAGCGTCGTCTACGATCAGCAACAGATCAGCCCTGACGTCATTCTTGGCAAGATCCGTGATATCGGCTATGATGCACAGTTGGCCGGCGTGGCCAGAGTCGATCTGGGAATCACCGGCATGACTTGTGCTGCGTGTGCCGCGCGTATTGAAAAAGTGCTGGCAGGTGCCGCCGGGGTGCAGCAGGTAAATGTCAACCTGGCCACCAACCGGGCGACGGTTGAGTATGATGCCGGCCAAATCAGCCCGAGGCAGATCAAGAGTCTGGTGGATCAGGTCGGTTATCAAGCCGAGGTGCTGGAGTCTTCCCGCGATGCTGACCGGGAGAAGGAGGCGCGCCAGCAAGAGATCGCGCGCCTGAAGCGCTTGTTTACGATTTCGGCCATCTTCTCGGCCCCATTGTTCCTGATCATGCTGGGCATGATTTTCCGCATTCCTCTGCCTCAGGTGCTGCATCAGCCGCTGACGCAGTTCCTGCTGGCAACACCGGTGCAGTTTTACGTCGGCTGGACCTTCTATCGGGGAGCCTATCAGTCGCTGCGCAGTGGCAGCGCCAACATGGATGTGCTGGTGGCGCTGGGAACCAGCGCCGCGTATCTCCTGAGTGTCTACAACTCATTGCAGCCGTACGAGAGCGTGCATGAGCTGCATCTTTACTTCGAATCGTCAGCCGTGATCATCACTCTGATCCTCCTGGGGAAGCTGTTTGAGGCGATCGCCAAGGGAAAGACGTCCGAGGCTATCCGCAAGCTGATTGGCTTGCAGCCGAAGACAGCGCGGGTCGTGCGTGACGGTCAGGAGCAGGATATCGCCATCGAGGCAGTGATGGTGGGGGACGTGCTGGTCGTCCGCCCCGGCGAACGGATCCCCGTGGACGGAGTGGTTATCGACGGCAGCTCGTCTGTGGATGAGTCGATGCTCACTGGCGAGAGCCTGCCCATCGACAAGACGGTGGGTGATACCGTCATCGGCGCCACCATCAACAAGCATGGATCGTTCCGTATGCGCGCCACCAAAGTTGGCGCTGATACAGCCCTGGCCCAGATCATCAAGATCGTGGAGGATGCGCAGGGTTCCAAAGCGCCGATTCAGCGGATGGCCGATCAGATCTCCGGTATCTTTGTACCCATCGTCGTCGGCGTCGCCCTGATCACCCTGCTGGGCTGGTACCTCTACAGCCAGAGCTGGGAGGCGGCGATCATCAACATGACGGCAGTGCTCGTCATCGCCTGCCCCTGCGCACTGGGTCTGGCGACACCGACGTCGATCATGGTGGGAACCGGACGCGGTGCCGAGCAGGGAATCCTCTTCAAGGGCGGCGAACACCTGGAAAACGCCCACAAGGTAACCGCCATCGTGCTGGACAAGACCGGGACGATCACCCAGGGCGAACCGTCACTCACCGACATCATCGGCCTGGGCGAATTCGCCAGCCGAGAACAGGAGCTGCTGGCCCTGACGGCAGCTGTAGAGAAGCTCTCTGAGCATCCCCTGGGGCAGTCCATCGTGCGGGCGGCAGAGGAGCGGGGGCAGCAGCTGGCCTCAGCCGACAACTTCTCCGCCGTGCCTGGCCAGGGGATTTCTGCCACGCTGGCCGGGCGGGAAGTGCTCGTCGGCAACCGCCGCCTGATGCAGCAGCAGGGCATTGATCTAGCGGAGTTCCTGCCGCAGCTGGAGGGTCTGGAGGAAGGCGGCAAGACGGCGATGCTGGCCGCTGTCGACGGCCAGCTGGCCGGGATTCTGGCCGTCGCTGATACGATTAAGGAGAGCTCGCCGGAAGCCATCGCCGCCCTGCAGGATCTGGGCATCGAAGTCTATATGCTTACCGGTGACAACTGGCGCACCGCCAGGGCGATCGCGGCTCAGGTAGGAATTGACGAGGAGCATGTGCTGGCCGAGGTGTTGCCGGAGAACAAGGCTGAGGAAGTTAACCGGCTCAAAGCGGCGGGGCGCCAGGTGGGCATGGTGGGGGACGGCATCAACGACGCGCCAGCGCTGGCTACTGCCGATGTCGGCTTCGCCATCGGCACCGGCACCGACGTGGCCATTGAGGCGGCCGACGTCACGCTGATGAGGGGAGATTTGCGCAGCATTGTCGATGCCATTCGCCTCAGTCGGCTGACCATGCGCAACATCCGGCAGAATCTCTTCTGGGCGTTCTTCTACAATTCATTGGGAATTCCCGTGGCAGCGCTGGGCTTCCTCAGTCCCATCGTCGCTGGGGCCGCCATGGCTTTCAGCTCCGTCAGCGTCGTCACCAACTCCCTGCGCCTGCGGCGCGTCAAGCTCTAGGCAAAAAACAACAGGCGCAACCCGCACGCGGTTGCGCCTGTTATTGTCTAGTGAACCCGTTTTAGCTCCCGCAGATCGGCCTCATGGGCCACCAGGCGGGTGCTAATCCGTTCGATGATTTTCACCTGGTCGGTCTGCACCCTGATCAGGCTGTCCAGACGCGCCATGACTTCGGTGCGAAACTCGGTCAGCGCGCCGACCTGCTCAAACGTGGCAGCGGTAAGATCGCTGAGGCCAGCCAGCGCCCTCTCCAGCTTCTCCAGCCGCTGCTCAATACCAGCGGTGCGCTGACATATCTGATCCAGCTGACCTTCGACGCCTGCCAGCTGCTGATCCATTCCGTTCAGCTGTTTGTCCGCAGCTGTCAGATGATCATCTATACCCCGCAGCTGATTCTCCACAGCCGTCAGCCGAGCGTCAAGGCCGTCCAGCCGCTGATTGGCGCCCTTTGCCTCCTGCAGTATCTGTTGGAGCATCTCCTTCATCGGCGCTCTCCCCTCTCCCAGCGTTTGCCTTTCCAGGCATTCACCCCGCTTGTCGTAGCGACAGCTCACGACAATAATCGTCCTTATTTTCGGTCTCCATACCCTGGATTCCTGCCCAGTTGCGGGTAGACCATGATTATTTGCACAAAAAAACAACCACCCAGCGTGGTTGCCATCTGCTTTATTGGTGCCGAAGGTGGGAGTCGAACCCACACGCCCAGAGGACGCTTGATTTTGAGTCAAGTGCGTCTGCCATTCCGCCACTTCGGCAATTTCTTATCTCAAGAACATCTAATAGTATACCGCCGCCTGAAATGGCTGTCAAGCAGACAGCCTTCACATGCGGCCGCACGGCAATAGCGCTGTTCAGTTGACATCGAGCGCGTCGCACGGGCGGTTGCCCCGGGCAGCGGCAAGAGATGCACCAGTTTGGGGAACACTTGAGGTGAAATCCAATCGGAGGTGGTGCAGCGATGACCGTTGCCTCAAAGTTCGCGACCACGCTGGCCAACGCTGAGAGCGTTGCGGCCAATCTCAAGCTATTCGCGCTGGATACCAACGATCCACAGGCAAAACAGATGTTTCAGCAGCTGGCTCAGACTATGGATAACACGGTTTCCCAGCTGCGCAGCCGCCTCAACTACCTGATGCAGGAGGAGCCCCAGTATGCTAGCGAACTGCAGGCGAGCGCGGGTAGCGCAGTAGTGAGCACGCCAGACAATGTCGTGCCGCCGGAGAAGAAGCGTTAGCAGGCTGGCTGCTGGCTCGTTCAATAGCACGCTGCAAGGAGGGGGCGCGTCGCATGTGGCTGTTAGTGCTGAGGGCCGTCGTTTCTTACCTCGTCCTGAGGCTGGTGGTGCAGCTGTTCGGCTGGCGCCGGGTGGACCAGCTCTCGGTCTGGGAACTGCTGGTTGCGGCCAGTCTCGCGCTCTTTACTGGCTTGGCAACTCTCGGCCCCGAGTTTGGGCTGCTGGACACTATAGCTGTCTTTCTCCTCTGGCTGGGTCTGTTGGCTCTGGAGCGCTATGTGATTACGCGCAATTTCACATTGCGACAGGCAACCCGAGGAGAGCCGACTGTGCTGGTCTACCAGGGGAAGGTGCTGGAACACAATCTTTACCGCAAGCGATTGTCTCCCGAGCAGTTGCTCTCCAAATTGCGGGCACACAACGTTTTTCGCCTCATGGATGTGGAATTGGCCATTCTGGAGCCGGACGGAGAGTTGTCTGTGCAGAAGGCGCCGCAGGCTGAACCGGTGACGCGCCAGGACGTACTGGTGGCAGGGAGACGGATTGGGCTGCCTCTGGAGCTGATCGTCGATGGGCAGATCGTTCATGAGAATCTGCAGAAGCGCAATCTGAGCGAGAAGTGGTTGCGCGACCATCTGCGCGCTTACGGCGTGGAGTTTGTCAACGAAGTCGCACTGGCGACTGTCGATGAAAATGGCGACCTCTACGTAGATCGCTATGATGGTAACCTGTTCAGAAACGCTGAGCTGCATCCAGCTCTGACCAGAGCCCAGCTACAGGGAAAATCAGAGCGTAGGGTGGCGGAAGAACTACTTCGCGAGCAACCCGTCAGTCAGATTGAGCAAAAATACCTGGCAAACCAGCTGAACCAGGCGGAACGCGCTGTGGAGCCAGTTATGCCTGAAAAGGACCAGCAGCGCCAACCTTAAGCCAGGTCGGCAAATTCCTTAAATTCTACGCAGAACAGAGCAGAAACCTGAGAAGGGTGGTCACTGCTCTCTTTTTCTTGGGTTCTTTTCGATATGCTAAAAATTTTTGTGTCAAGGGAGGAAGACAAGGGGGGTCGGCGAATCACCCTTACATCAGATTCATAGGTTATCCTGACGTGACAGAACATTGGAGGGAGATATTGTGAAATCGGCCAGAAGGCTTGCGGGCTATGCAGCACCGCACTGGCGGACGTTTCTTCTCGCGACGCTCACCCTCATCTGTTTGACCGGACTGGGCATGGTCGGTCCTTACCTGTCCCGTCTCCTGGTGGATGAGGTGCTGGTAGGCGGCAGACGCGAGCTGCTGCTCCCACTGTGCCTGGCCGTGTTGCTGGTAGCAGTCGGGCGGGGTGTTTGCCGTTACGCGAAGGGCTACTGGATCGAGGAGGTGGGCCAGCACGTCATCCACGACTTGCGAGTCGGACTCTACGCCCATCTGCAACGCCTGCCTTTCCAGTACTATGATCAGGCACGCACCGGCGAACTGATGTCACGGCTCACCGGTGATGTCGAGGCTGTTCGTCACCTGATCTCCAACGGGATTCTCGATCTGTTTGACTCGATGCTTACGTTTGTAATGGTGGCCATCATTCTGTTTCGAACCAACTGGCAGCTGACGCTGATCTGCCTGTCGGTGTCGCCGTTTCTGGTCTGGTGCGTGATGCGTTTTGACCGCACGATCCGGCCGGCTCACACCCGGATCCGTCAGCAATTTGCCTCACTCAGCTCCGTTCTGCAGGAGAACATCACTGGGGTGCGGGTAGTCAAGGCCTTTGCCCGCGAGGAGTACGAAATCGAAAAGTTTGATGGCGAGAATAGGGAGCTCTGGAGCCGCCATGTCTATTCGGCCGACGTTGCTGCTAAGTATTTCCCAATTATGGACCTGTTGGGCAGCTTGAGCAGCATGGTTGTCGTCTGGTATGGCGGCCTTCAGGTGATCAGAGGCGGGTTGTCGCTGGGGCAGCTGGTCGCGTTCAGCTCCTATATCTGGTCGCTGATCTGGCCGCTGCGCAGTCTCGGGTATCTGGTCAACCTGCTGGAGCAGGCGCTGACTGCGGCAGAGCGACTGTTTGAGATCATGGACGTCCGTCCGGCTATCGCCAGCCCGCCGGAAGCCCATTGTGCTCCGCTGACAGGTCACGTTCAGTTTGTGGATGTCTCCCTGCACTACGGCAATGAATATGTGCTGCACGAGATCAACCTCGACATCCCGCCGGGGACAACGGTGGCCTTGGTGGGAGGGACCGGCTCGGGCAAGTCTTCCCTGATCAACCTGATCCCTCGCTTCTATGATGTGAGCAGCGGCCAGGTGCTGGTAGACGGCGTGGATGTGCGCGACTGGGATCTGGAGGTATTGCGCCGGGGCATCGGTATCGCCCCGCAGGAGACCTTCCTTTTCTCGGACAGCCTGCGCGGGAATATTGCTTTTGGGCGGGAAGATGCGCCGCTGGAGCAGGTCATCGCTGCAGCCGAAGTAGCGCAGGCTGCCGAGTTTATCGCCGAGCTGCCGGATGGCTATGAAACGATGGTGGGAGAGCGCGGCGTCGGTCTTTCCGGCGGCCAGAAGCAGCGGGTGGCTATCGCCCGCGCTCTGCTGGTTGACCCGCGCATCCTGATCCTGGACGACTCGACCTCCAGCGTTGATATGGAGACGGAGTTCGCGATTCAGCAGGGGCTGCAGCGAGTGATGGAGGGGCGGACTACGTTCATCATCGCCCATCGACTCTCCACCGTGAAGCAGGCCGACCTGATCCTCGTGCTGGAGCAGGGGCGGATCGTTGGGCGAGGGACGCATGAGGAGTTGCTGGAGAACAACCCAATCTACCGGGAGATCCATGACGTGCAGTTCAAGGACCAGGAGAAACTGCGCGAGATGATGCAGGCAACCGGCACAGAAGGAGGTATTCTCTGATGGCCAGAGGCAATAAGCAGCCCACCGCCGCAGAGTTGGAGGAGCAGAAGCGACGCAGCAAGTATGACCAGGACGAGGCGATCGAGAAACCCTTTGACGGCCGGTTGATGCTCCGCTTGCTGGTCTATCTGCGCCCGTACCGGGGGACGTTGGTCTTCATCCTTGGCCTGATGCTGATTCTGACCATTACCGGTCTGGCATCGCCATATCTAATGAAGATCGCCATCGACGAGCACATTGCCAACGGAGACGTCCGCGGGCTGACGCTGATCGGCCTGGTGCTCATGGGCGTGCATTTTACAACCTTCTTCAGTTCGCGGGCACGCACGCGGAATATGAACCGCCTGGGACAGAGCATCCTCTACGACATGCGCAAGCAGCTGTTTGAGCATATTCAGCACCTGTCGTTCAAGTTCTATGATAGCCGGCCGGCTGGCAAGATCATGGTGCGTATCACCAACGATGTCAACCAGCTGAACAACCTGATTACCGGCGGCCTGGTCAACGTGATCACCGACTTGTTCAGCATCACCGGCATCGTGCTGATCATGCTCTATATGAACCCGCAGCTGACGCTTTATTCAATGATCACCGTACCGCTGCTGGTCGTGATTGCCACCTGGCTGCGCACCAGGGTGCGCAACTCCTGGCGGGATGTGCGACGGCGCAACGCCAACATCAACGCCAATCTGCAGGAGACGCTCTCTGGCATGCGGGTAATCCAGTGCTTCAGCCGGGAGAAGTTCAATCTCAGGCTGTTCACCGATTTGAACGATGACTATTTCTCCGCCTGGATGCGGGCGATGCGGATCAACATGTTGTTCGGCCCGTCGGTGGAGTTGACACAGGTTCTGGGCGCGATTATCGTCTACTGGTTTGGCTCAAAGCTGCTCTTTGACAGCGGCACCATCACGGTGGGCGAGCTGATCGCCTTCACCAGCTACCTGAGCCGCTTCTGGGGGCCGATCAGCAACCTCAGCAACGTCTATAACCAGCTCCTGGTCTCCATGGCTTCGGCCGAGCGCGTCTTTGAGATTCTCGATTACCCGGTTGATGTGGACGATGCGCCGGGAGCCATCGAGTTGCCGGACATCGCGGGCCAGGTGGACTTCGAGCATGTCGATTTTGGCTATGATGAGCGCATCGTGCTGCACGATATCAACCTGAGCGTGAAGCCGGGCCAGACGGTGGCCCTGGTGGGGCCGACCGGCGCAGGCAAGAGCTCGATCATCAATCTGATCTGCCGCTTCTACGATCCGGTGGCGGGGGCGGTGAGAATCGACGGACATGACCTGCGGGATGTGAGCCTGAAGTCGTTGCGCAGCCAGCTGGGCATCGTCTTGCAGGACACATTCATGTTCTCAGGTACGGTGAAGGACAACATCCGCTACGGGCGACTTGATGCCAGCGACGCCGAGATCATCGCTGCGGCCAAGGCAGTCAACGCCCACGACTTCATCATGCAGTTCGAATATGGCTACGACACGCCGGTTCAGGAGCGCGGCTCCAAACTCTCGGTCGGACAGCGCCAGCTGATCTCCTTCGCGCGGGCACTGCTGGCGGATCCGCGCATCCTGATCCTGGATGAGGCCACCTCCAGCATCGATACCCAGACTGAGCAGTTGATCCAGGAGGCGCTGGAGGTCCTGCTCAGGGGGCGAACGTCTTTCATCATCGCCCATCGCCTGTCCACCATCCGCAGCGCTGACGTGATCCTGGTGATTGACGACGGCCGCATCATCGAGCAGGGGACGCACGAAGAGCTGCTCCTGCGGCGCGGCGTCTACTACGAGCTCAACCAGGCCCAGTTCAAGTACGACCAGATGCAGGTGGCCAGCAATTAGGTCAGACAGGAACTTGCGAGTTGAATAAGGGGCTGTCGCAATAACACCCACTGCCTCTCCTGAGTTGCAGTGGGTGCTTTCTTGAGCATCACCCCTGAAGGCGCTTACCGATAAGTCGTTAGTGAGGTACCAACCGATGTTTCAGGCAAACATCGCCTTATTGACATCGCAAGTCCTTATCGAGAGGCAATGCCCACCAAATCGGCATCATGCTGAGGTGTGCCCCCTGACCTTTGACGACATCGGCGCGCTGAAGGGGTGTGTCCTGACTGGGGGGCGTTGCTGGTGGAACAGCCCCTCGTACCTTTCCCTCAGCCCCGCCCTTCTGCACTTTTTTCAACTGACGGCTAGTCGCCAGGCGCCTTCGCGGGAGTGTCTGGCTGAGAGGGCTCCCGGCTGCGACAGCCCCCAATGTGTCAGGGCAGTTCGATGCGCGGTTTTTCTGCGTTCCGTCGGTAGAGCACGATGTTGTGCCCGATGGTCTGGACTACTTCCGCCTGCGTCGCGTTCGCGATGGTCTGCGCCAGATGGCGGATATCGTCGCCCACCGAACTGAGCATCCGCACCTTGAGCAACTCGCGTG
Source organism: Bacillota bacterium (assembly GCA_050949085.1). Taxonomy (GTDB): domain Bacteria; phylum Bacillota; class UBA994; order UBA5500; family UBA5500; genus JBMNFB01. The sequence goes on along the minus strand of JBMNFB010000001.1, from coordinate 1,128,118 downwards.
CGGTGAGAGCATCGCTGATGGCCTGCACCAGGCTCTCAGTAACCCCGCCCTTGCCAATCTGGAATATCGGATCTAGAGGATTGGCCAACCCCCGCAAATAGCTTCTCTGCTTGCTGGTCAGCATCTCCACGCCTCCTTCATGCACAGTTTTCAACCCTGGTTCCTTATTACTACTATACCCACCGCCGATTGGCAAGCCTCTCCTGCATTTTGCTGGCAAACCCAACGAAATCGGTGATGTTGGGTTCAACGGACAGGGATTCTACGGTATAATTCAGGCAGCGCTACATCATTCGGTGGCGCATTTTGGACCGATTTGGAGTATCTGGTCTGGGCGGACTGGCGCGGACCAGCGGCAAGGGGGTGGGTTTGATGACTGAACCAACGGATGAAATGTTGGTCGAAAGGTTTCGTCAGGGTGACCAGTCGGCTTTCGAGCTGCTGGTGATTCGCTATGAGCAGACGGTGTACAATCTGGCCTATCGGTTGACGGGCAATCAGGAGGATGCCTTTGATCTGGCGCAGGAAGCCTTTCTCAAAGTCTATCGATCCCTGCGCCGGTTTCGGGGGCAGTCGGCCTTCTCCACCTGGATCTACCGGATTGTCACCAATTGCTTCTATGACCAGGTGCGCAAGCAGAAACGTCGAGCCAGCATTGCCTTCTCCCTCGACGCAGCTATCCCCACCGAAGAAGGCGAGCTGAATCGCGAGTGGCCAAGCCTGGAGGCCGGGCCCGAGGATATATCATTGCAGCAGGAGCTGGCCCGGGTGGTGCAGGCTGCGCTGCTCGACCTCACGCCTGAATATCGGCTGGCTCTCGTGTTACGCGATCTGCATGGATATACATATGATGAGATTGCCAGAATTACCGACTGCAATCTTGGAACAGTCAAGTCGCGCATCAGTCGAGCCCGTTCTGCCTTGCGCGCCCGACTGCAGGATGAGGAACTTCTGGAAGCGTTTCGACGTCAAAGGGATTGAAAGGGGGGTGAGCGATGTCATGCAATCGAGTGCGGAACTCCTTGGCGCTTTTTCTGGACGATATGCTGGATAGCGCCGAGAAGCAGACGCTGGAGGAGCATCTGACCACCTGTGCCGCATGCCGGGAAGAACTGGCTCAGCTGCGCCGGGATCGGTCGTTGCTGCAGGCTCTACCCCTGGTGTCTCCGCCACCCGCATTTCGGGCTGAGTTATTGAAGAAGGTGCATGCTGAGAAACCCAGGAAGCGGGCTGCCTGGCGCTACTTCGCTCCCCGCCTCGCCTCACTGGCGGCAGTGCTGATGGTGGTGCTGCTGGTGGGTAACATCTACCTTTTCCCGATGCAGGGTCCGCAGCTTGCCCGGTTTTTCGACGACGCCGGGGGCGATCCCGAGTTTCAGATTAAGACGATCCCGCCGGAAGTTACCGATGATCTCCCGGTTGATAGTGTCAGGGGGGGCGCTCATCTCCAGGAGAGTGAAGAACCACCGATCCCTACCCTGCAACCAGCCGAACGCTGGCTCTGGTCGGGGCTCGCTGGCCTCGGGATATTTGGAATCGGCACTGGATACTGGGTTTATCGCTTCAGGCAGGAATATTAGAAGACTGAGGCCTGTCGCCAGATAAGTGGCGGCAGGCCTCTTGCATTGGTCTGACCCAGGTAGCCAGTTATCTGAGCGAGGGGTGGCGGCAACACGCGCCGCCTTTTTTGCTGGGCTTTTCGTCGCCTGATAGCAGCTGATAGTAAGGCCTTTTTCCTTCTGATAGAATAGAGGCAGACAACGTCTCAAGGGGAGGGGATCTGGTTTGAAACCTCGCTTGTTCCTGTTGGATGGACATTCACTGGCCTTCCGGGCCTTCTTTGCCTTGCCCCTGCTGTCCACCAGCAGTGGTCGCTATACCAATGCAGTGCACGGCTTCGCGTCAATGCTGACCAAGTTACTGGAGGAGCATCAACCCGAGTATATCGCCGTCGCCTTTGACAAGGGACGGGCCACGGTGCGGCTGGAGAAGTATGCCGAGTATAAGGCAACCCGGCTGCGGATGCCGGTGGAACTGGCAGAACAGGTTCCTTACATCCAACAGGTATTGCAGGCGTACCAGATTCCGATTCTGGAAGTAGACGGCTACGAGGCCGACGATATTATCGGCACCCTGGCGGCTCGGGGCGAGCAGGCTGGCCTCGCCGTGCGCATCGTCACTGGCGATCGCGATGCCCTGCAGCTGGTGTCCCCTAACACTTCAGTCCTGCTGACGCGCAAGGGGATTGCTGATCTGGATGTATATGATCCGGCTGCGGTGCGTGAGCGCTATCAGCTGGAGCCAGGGCAGCTGGTGGACCTGAAAGCGTTGATGGGGGACAGCTCGGACAACATTCCGGGCGTGCCCGGCATCGGTGAAAAGACCGGCACCAAGTTGCTGGCTGCCGCTGGCACGCTGGACGAGCTGCTGGCACATCCCGAGCGCTATGGCACCAAACGGCAGGTAGATCTGCTGAGGACCTATGAGGATCAGGCCCGGCTCAGCCAGGAGTTGGCGACGATTGTTCGTGATCTGGCGCTGGAGGTGGACATGGAGGACCTGCGCCGCCGGACGGTCGACTATGCGGCTGTTGCCGCCATCTATCGCGATCTGGAGTTAAGGACGCTGCTCTATGGACTGCCTGCTTCCGCCCTGGAGGTCACCGCTGAACCGATGGAGGCGGTGGCGTCCGGCGAGTACCTGCTGGTGGACGATGAGTCTGCCTCGGAGCGGCTGGCTCAGCTGGTGCGCGAGAGCGCAAGCTGTTCCCTGGCCTTTGAGAGTGAGGAGGCAGGTCCGGCACTCGCCATCTGTCCGGCGGGGGAGCCGGTGTTCGTCGTGAAGGATCTGGACCAGCATCAGGCGCTGCTCAACCAGCTGCTGCGCGACCAACCCTGCCTGATCGGGCATGACGTCAAGAGCCTGACGACGCAGCTGGCCGCCCATGGGCTGGTTCTGCCGCCACCAACCGGTGATACGCTGTTGGCTGCCTACCTGCTGGACCCGGGTCAGGCGGATTACTCCCTGCCCCACCTGCTGGAGCAATACCTTAACAAGGGACTGGGGGCGGCGGATGACAGTCTGGCCCGGCTGGCGGCTGAGGCAGCGGCGGTGGCACCCTTGCTGCAGGTGCTGGAGGAGGAACTGGCCGATAAGAAGCTGGAGCATCTCTATCGGCAGATTGAGCTGCCGCTGGCCGCCGTGCTGGCCTCTATGGAGATCCAGGGGGTGCAGGTAGATCAGACGGTCCTCAGTGAGATGCAGGCCGACATGGAGGGCCGATTGGCGGAGATCATGGATCAGATCTATCGGGCGGCAGGCGAAGTATTCAACATCAACTCACCGAAGCAGCTGGGGCAGATCCTTTTTGAAAAGCTGCGTCTGCCGGTGATTAAGAAGACGAAGACCGGGTATTCCACCGACGCCGAGGTATTGGAGGCGCTGGCCGAAGAACACGAAGTGGTCAGCAAGATCCTTGAGTTCCGCCAGCTGACCAAGCTGAAGTCAACCTATCTGGATGGCCTGCTGCACGTGGTCGATCCGGCGGACAGCAAGGTGCACACCACCTATAACCAGACGGTAACCACCACCGGCCGCCTGTCCAGCAGCGAGCCAAACCTGCAGAATATCCCGGTCCGCATGGAAGAGGGGCGGGAAATCCGCAAGGCTTTCATCCCCGCCGATGGTTTTGACCTGATCCTGGCTGCCGACTACTCCCAGATTGAGCTGCGGGTCCTGGCGCATATCTCGCAGGATCCGATCCTGCTCAAGGCGTTCCTGCACGACGAGGATGTCCATGTCCGCACCGCATCAGAGGTGTTCGGTGTCGCCCCGGAACTGGTCAGTCCGGAAATGCGTTCTCAGGCCAAAGCCGTCAACTTCGGCATCGTGTATGGCATCAGTGACTACGGCCTTTCACGCGATCTGAAAATCAGCCGCGCCGAGGCCAGGGACTATATCGATCGCTATTTCAAGCGCTATGCCGGCGTCAAGAACTATATCGACCGGGTGATCAGCGAGGCACGCGAGAACGGCTTTGTGACCACGCTGATGAACCGGCGTCGCTACCTGCCCGACATCAGGAGTCGCAACTTCCACCTGCGGTCGTTCGCTGAGCGGACGGCGATGAACACGCCGATCCAGGGGAGCGCCGCCGACCTGATCAAGTTGGCGATGGTCAATATCGCCTCGCGCCTGCGCGCTGAGGGGTTCAGGAGCAAGATGATCCTCCAGGTGCACGACGAACTGATCTTTGAGGTGCCGGAAGCCGAGCTGCAACCCCTGGCTGAGCTGGTCAGGCGGGAAATGGAGACGGCTATCGATCTCCTCGTTCCATTGAAGGTGGATGTCAAGGTCGGCACCAACTGGTTCAACGTCGCCCCATATTCGACAGAAGGGAAATAGGAGAGACATGCCTGAACTACCAGAGGTGGAGACTGTACGTAAGACGCTGCTGGAGCTATTGCCGGGCCGAACTATCCAGGCAGTGGACGTGCGTCTGTCCCGCATTATCAAATTCCCCGCCGTAGCCGAGTTCCAGCAGCGGCTGGTGGGGCAGCGTTTCCTGGACATCAGGCGACGCGGCAAGTACCTGATCTTTGTTCTCACTGCCGATCAGGCGCTGGTCATCCATTTGCGGATGACCGGCCAGCTGCGCGTTTCCGCGGATGACGAACCGGAGCCGAAACATACCCACGTCGTATTTCAGCTGGACTGTGGCAGGCAGCTGCGGTTTACCGATCTGCGCACTTTCGGCGCCATGTATGTCGCCCCGCTGGCGGAGATTGCCCAGATTGCCGGCATGGACAAGCTAGGGTGGGAGCCACTGGCCGATTTTCCGCTGGAGGATTTTGCAACGCTGCTGCAGCGGCGCACGGCCAGGATCAAGAGCCTGTTGCTGGATCAGCGGGTCATCGCCGGTGTTGGCAACATCTATGCCGACGAGAGCCTCTTTCAGGCCCGCATTCACCCAGCCACCCCGGCTAATCAGCTGGACTTCCAGCAGATTGCCCGGCTACATCGGGCTCTCGTCCAAGTGCTGCAGGCCGGAGTTGACCTGCGCGGCACCACATTCAGCGACTATGTTGATGGTCTGGGGCGCAGTGGCGATTTCCAGCATCAGCTCTGTGTCTATGGGCGCGAGGGTCAGCCATGCCCCAGCTGCGGCGCGGACATTGTGCGCATCAAACTGGGGGGACGTAGTGCTCACCTCTGCCCCAACTGCCAGCGCCCGCATTAACGGTTAGTCAACACACCTGCTCCTGTCCGGTTCATATTCTGGCAGGAGGAGGTGGGCTTCTAGATGGCCTTTATGCTCGCATTACTTAGCCTGGTAGTCAGCCTTGATGGGTTTACGGCGGCGATCTCCTACGGAGCGCGGCGTATTCGGCTCAGTCCGTTGGCAGTGATCATCGTCAGCCTGACATCGGGGCTGAGTATTTACCTGGCGATGACGCTCGGCCTCGGCCTGGGAGGGCTTATGAACCCGGCGCTGCGCCGCTATCTGGGCAGCGGTCTGCTGATGAGTCTCGGTGGCTGCGTTCTCTGGCAACAACACCGCGGTATTACCAGCGAACGGTGCCAGGCGGTTGCCCGGGTGCAGCGGCGCGAGCCCATCGCCCGCATCAACCTCAGGGCGCTCGGTCTGGTGATTGAGATTTTGCATGACCCAACGGCAGCAGATCGCGATCAGAGCGGAGTTATCAGCTGGCAGGAGTCGTTTGCGCTGGGCGCTGCCCTGGCTCTGGATGCACTCGGGGCCGGGATCGGTGCTGCGCTCACCGGGTTGCCGGCGGCAGCAACGGCGTTGACTGTCGGTCTGGCCAAGGTGGCTGCGCTGCTGCTCGGTTGGGAAGCCGGCTATCGTTTTGCCGCGCAGTTGGCCCGCTATCGGCTCGGGTTCCTGCCGGGGCTGATGCTGTTTTGCCTTGGGTTGTTCTCCCTGCTATAGACGAAGAAGCGTGAGGTGGAATCGATGCTGCGAATTGGCTTGACCGGTGGCATTGCCAGCGGCAAGAGCACCGTCTCGGCGATGCTGCAGGAGCTGGGGGCATTTGTGGTTGATTCTGATCAGCTGGCGCGGGAAGTTGTCCTGCCCGGTCAGCCAGCTTACCGGCAGATCGTCCACGAATTTGGATCAGATATCCTGCAGCCTGATGGCGAGATCGATCGGCGGCGGCTCGGTCAGCTGATCTTTGCCGACGCTGAGCGGCGCCGGCGCCTGAATGAGATTACGCATCCAGCGGTGATCCGACGCATAGAAGAGATAGTAAACACCCTGGAAGAGTCCGGGCATCAGCAGCCAGTGATCCTGGACATCCCGCTGCTGATTGAAGCCAACCTGCAGCATCTGGTGGATCAGGTATGGCTGGTGACTGTGCGACCCGATACGCAGCTGAAGCGCCTGATGGAGCGCAATGGCTACGGTGAAAGTGAGGCCCAGCGTCGCATCGCCGCTCAGATGCCACTGGAGGAAAAGGCTCAATATGCTGATCGGATAATCGATAACGAAGACAGCCTGGCTGAGACCAGGGCGCAGGTGGAGAGGCTTTGGGCAGAGGTGACCCGGAAATGTAAAGGATGATCTTGTGCTTTTTCTCTGGCTTACAGAAATTAATAAGGAGAAACCAGCCGACCGATGATAAAATCTATGAAGCGAGCTTGCGAGCGATTGATTATAGTGATTTTGGTGGCGGTGCTGGTGTTTAGCCTCTTTGGGATCAGCCCTCGAATCTGGCGCTGGTTCTATCCGCTGCATTTTGCTGATCTGCTGGAAGCGGCTGGCCGGAGAGAGGGAATCGACCCCAATCTGATCGCTGCGGTGATCAACGTCGAAAGCAAGTGGCAGCCAAAGGCCGTCTCGCCCAAGGGTGCCACCGGCCTGATGCAACTGATGCCGGATACCGCCCAATGGGCAGCGGACAAGGTCGGTCTCCAGTCGTTTTCCCAGACAGATCTGTTGGAGCCAGAGACAAACATCCGGCTGGGCAGCTGGTACCTGGCCGATCTGCTGCGTCAGTTTGATCAAAATCTGACGGTGGCGCTGGCCGCCTACAACGGTGGCCGCGGCAACGTGCGCAAATGGCTTGAGCAGGGAGTCTGGAGCGGAACGTTTGACGACGTAGAATCGATCCCCTTCGGTGAAACAAAGCGTTATGTATTGAAGGTTCTGTACCAATACGAAACCTATACCCGGCTCTACCGCTGGGACTAATTGTTCGCAGCCAGGTGCTTGACAAGCGACGCGCCCTGCAGTAATATATATCTTGTCATCGACGTGCCGAAGTGGTGGAACTGGCAGACACGCTGTGTTCAGGGCGCAGTGGGCATCCGCTCGTGTGGGTTCGACTCCCACCTTCGGCACCATTTTTCATCTTCCAGGTTAACCAGTCGGAGTGGCGGAACTGGCAGACGCGTACGTTTGAGGGGCGTATGGTTTTACCGTGCGGGTTCAAGTCCCGCCTCCGACACCATCTGAACCACAATACCAGCGGGTATCACCCGCTGGTTTTTGTTTTGCTCTGCACCATCGGCTGCGCCAATCCATATTCTGATATTGAACCCGTTCAATATTTCGTATCAGGAAGAGGTGATATCATGAACGGTTTTGCAGTCTGGTTGTTCCTGGCCATGGTGATGGAGCGTTCAGTAGAGCTAGTTGTGAGAATAGTTCCCGGTCTGAACAGTCGCAAGCTCTGGGGTTTGAGCGTGCCAGCGCTCGTCGCCTTCCTGTTCTCACTGGTGTTGGCCTATGGGGCGAATCTGGATTTTTTTCCCTCTTCGAGTTTGAGTTTGAATGGGATTTTCTCGGGCCGTTTTTCAGCGCGCTGTTTATGACTGGCGGTTCCAGATTGCTGCACGATTTGATGGAGTGGGTGAGAGCGTCGAAGGAAGGGCAGCAGGTGCTCAACGGAAAAGGCTCAAAATAAGGCTGAGCGAGTTGGTCAGGCTGTGTGCAGTGGCGGCCGACCAGAAACCGTGGTTTTCATACAGCCAGCCATAGATCACCCCTGCCAGAGCGTGGGCCACCAAAGCAGCCGGCTGGAAGTGCAGCACCGCGAATACCAGCGAGGAAATGGCCAGCGAATCGCGCACGTCAAAGCGCTGGCGCAAGACTCGACCTAGAAACCAGCTACGACAGAGATACTCTTCCAGCAGTGGTACAGCCAGACAGCTGCGGATGGCCAGTAGCCAACCCACTGGCTGGCTGACTGGGTCAGGTGGGCTGATTCCCAGATGCCCCATCACTGGCTGGAGAGCCTGCACGCCCAACGGCAGCAGCCAGAAGAAGATCACCCCGGCAGCGCCCAAAGCGGGCAACAGAGCAAACTTCCGACTTTCAGCATCGTCATTCATGCGATCCCAGAAGACGAGCGCGGCCAGAACGAGACTCGCAGGGGTAGGGAATAGATAAAAGAAGCAACTCGCAGCCACCGACAGGGACAGCCGTGCCTGCAGGGGCTGGGGCAGCAGCAGATAGACGGCGGCGCCGGCCAGCAGCGAGAGAATCAGCATCCGCAGTGTTTCCATCGTTATCACCCGCTATTAGTCTGCCAATATCTGCTCATACCCATACACAGCATCGTTTACTTTGTCCTAAGTGGCGATTTGAGCCTGCAGCGGCTTGGGGGTTACTTTGGAGGAAAGTCAGGAGAGGAGGGAAAACCGTGCGCATCTGTCTGGATCCAGGCCACGGCGGAGCTGACCGCGCCAACCGGGGCCCCACCGGTTATGTGGAAGCCGATGGTGTGCTGGACATCGCGCGGCGCCTGCGCACCGTGCTGCTCGCTCGCGGCATCGAGGTGGTGATGACCCGTGATGCCGATACCACCGTGTCCCTGTCGCGCCGCGTAGCGATCGCTCGCGAGCAGCAGGCGGATTATCTGATCAGCATTCACACCGACGCTTTCAGCAGCCCAGCGGCCCATGGGTACACCGTCTTCTGCTCAGCTCACAGTCAGAGAAGCCGCGAGCTGGCGGAACAGATTGAACTGGCCATGCGTGCCACCCAGCGCCATAGCCGCGGTGTGCGCACTCGCACGCTGCCTGACGGACGCGATTATTATCATATGATCCGCGAAGCCAGCATGCCTTCTGTGCTGGTGGAGTGCGGGTTTCACACCAACCCCGAGGAAGAGGCTTTGCTGAAGACACCCGAGTTTCGGCAGCTGCTGGCAGAGTCGGTCGGCAACGGCGTGTTCGCAGTTGCCGACGTGACACCCGATACCGTGCCTATCTATCTCGATAATACCCTGCTACCCTTACCGGGGCGGCTCTGGGAAGGCCGGACCTATGCTCCGGTGCGCAGCCTGAGCGAAGCTCTGGGGCTGAGTGTTGAGTGGGACGCTGAGCGGCGCGAGGTACACCTGAAGAGCCAGCGACCGCCTGAGGGGAGTTAGGCAGGCTGGGGAAAACGGCCTCAACCGGCAAGGGGCCTGCGGCCAGAGCGGTTTGACTTCACAGCCGTGGCTGACTAAGATGAAGAAAAATGCAGCAGCTGGCTGTTGGCCGAGCGTGAGGAGTGACGTGGATGCAGGGTGTTGTTCTCACTGCCAGCCCTGAGTTTCTGGCAGAATTGGCGGCGGAGGTGCAGGAGCTATTTCCAGGTGCGGAGCAGCGGCGCCTCGGCGCCGAGGCCATCTTTCTGGTGACCGGCGACCCGCAGAGGGCGGTGCGGCGACTTCTTGCGTCTCCGCCGATTTTTGCGCATCACCTGCATCCGGCTGAGGTCGTCGCGGTTGCCGATGCGGCGGCCATCTCGCAGGCCGTGCTGGCTAGGTTGCCCGAACAGCTGGAATCGGTACCAGCGGGGAGCCGGGTAGCCGTTCAGGGCAGGGTGCTCAGCGGTGCACTCCCCTGGCAGCCGCGTGAGCTGAAGGAAGCTTGCGATCCGCTCCTCATCGACTACGGTCATCAGCCGACTATCAAGGATCCACAATGGGTTATCTCGGCCAGTCTGAGTGGTCAGGAGCTCTACCTGGGGTTCTCCCGGGCGGAGGATAATCTCTCTGACTGGACGGGGGGCAAAGTTCATTTCCGCAAGTCGGCACAGGATATTTCCCGGGCAAAGTTCAAGCTGATGGAAGCCATCGTCCGGTTCAGAGTCCGACTTCCCGTTGGTGGCAGGGCTCTAGACCTGGGTGCAGCGCCGGGCGGTTGGACTTCCGTCCTGCTGGAATCGGGCCTGCGCGTCGTGGCGGTGGATACCGGACTGCTGGATCCGCGTCTGCAGGGGCATCCAGGGCTGGAGTTCCGGCAGGTGAACGCCAACCACCTCCGCCTGGGCAGGGCGGATTACTTCGATCTGATTACCAGCGATATCAGCTGGAACCCGCTATTCACAGTAAAGATAATCAACGGCCTGCTGGCGCACCTGCGCTCCGAAGGGCAGGTGATCATGACGGTGAAGCTGATGGGCCGCTCGCCGCGGCGCACAGTGGCCAGTGTGATCGACGCCCTGGATGGCAGTCTGCAGGTGCGACACGCGCAGCATCTCTTTCATAATCGCCAGGAGATCACCCTCCACCTGCAAAAGAAGTAAGCGCGCCTGATGCAAAGAGGCGGGGCTGTTGCCTGAGCAGGAGCTCTTCAGTCAGGGCACACCCCTGCGAGCGCGCCGCTGTCTCCAGGAAGGAGAAGGCACCCACTGCAACCCCATGAGGGAGGCAGTGGGTGTATTGCTTACATGGGCGCTGCGCACGTCTGAGCACATTCTGGCCTGTTCCACGGCTCCCATCTCCCTCAACTCCCTGCCAGAGCGACATAGCCGCCTGCCATACTGGGCAGAATATCCCTGGGTTTGGTGCAGCAGAAAGGAAGGAGTTGACGGTTTGGATAAAAATGTTGCACTGTTTATCGACTATGAAAACGTTTACTGGAGCATGAAAAACAACTATTCGCTCATCCCTCAGGCAGGCCGGCTGATCGATCTGGTAAAGCAGCAGGCGCAGGAAGAAGGGCAGGTGGTACTCAGTCTGGCTTATGCAGACTTTGATCAACCAGAGTTCAAGGGCCTTCAGACTGAACTGCAGCGGCGCAGTGTAGAACCGCGCCACGTATTCTCTAAATCCTCACCCGAGGGTGTGCGCAAGAACGCCGCTGACATAGAGTTATCCCTAGATGCGCTGGAGTTGATCTACACCCGAGACGACATTGACACGTTTGTGTTGGTTTGTGGCGATCGAGACCTGATCCAGCTGATTCGCAAACTACACACGCGCAACAAGCGGGTCCACGTCCTGGGCGTGGCCCGTACCACCAGCAACGACCTGATGATGTTCGCCGACGCCTTTACTCAGATCGAGGCGTTGATGGGGATTTCGCCCGCCGGTACGCTCAATCGCGACCGTCAGCGCCGCGACATGGCGCTGCTCATCCAGCGGCTGGATACTCTGGAACAGGGCAATCTACCCTTTGTCGGACTGAAGATGCTGATCAATCGCCTCCTGACGGGAATCGGCGATCCGCAATCTCTGGTAAACCAGGCAATTGGCGAGGAAATCATCATCACTTACTCGGTACCAAACCCTCATAAGCCACAGTTTCCCACCACTGCCTGCAAACTCAATCGCGAGCATGCGCAGGTAGTAGCGCTATTGAACCGTAGATCGGCAAAGCGGGAAGAACAACTGATCCGCACCTAGGGAAGAACCGGCCTGTCGTACCACGTGTCCTGCTGGACAACGCTGATCGACAGGCCCGATTGTTATTTGCAGGCAGGTGGTCGCCCGCTGAAGAATGTGTGTGGTGCGCCTGTTCCAGATCTGTAGAGCTGAGGCCTTCTTCAGAGTTGCCCTGGAGCTGCAGCAGCTTTAGTCGGCCAGAACAATTGCCGGAAAAGCAGGATAGAACCCCCCGGACATGGTACAATTAGGGTAGATGTCAGGGGGCGCAGTCTGCCGTGTTGGCCTGGTTGCGTTTGGTTGACAATGTCATCAGGCTCGGGGATAATGGGTGAAGCCTGCGTTCCTGTGTTATCATGCGTTGATTTGATAGGCTGAAGATAAACATGTCTAGTTGAATACCTAGTAAGGAGCGATTGCTATGACATCGGTGCGCGTTAAGGGACAAACCCGTTTGTCAGGTTCGGTCACGGTGGGCGGCTCCAAGTATATTGCTCTGGCCGCTATCCCAGCCGCGCTGCTGGCGGATACGCCCAGCACCATCGAGAACCTGCCGGATATCAGCGACATAGCGGTCTACGGTCAGATTCTTCGCCAGCTCGGTGCCAGGGTTGAGTATGATCACCGCGGTACGATGACCATCGATCCCTCAGGATTGAAGAGCCATGTGGCTGATCAGGCACTGGTCAAACGCATGCGTGCCTCCTACTATCTGATGGGTGTGCTGCTGGCCAGATTCGGTCGCGCCGAAGTGGCCCTGCCTGGTGGCGACGATATCGGACCGCGCCCAATTGATCAGCATTTGAAGGGGTTTCGTGCCCTGGGAGCAGAGACGATCATCGAACACGGTACGGTGAAACTACAGGCCGAGCGAATTGTCGGCAATCATACCATCTACTTTGACGTCCCCTCCGTGGGTGCAACGGTGAACCTGATCCTCGCCGCTGTTCTTGCCGAAGGTGTGACCACCATCTACAACGCCTATCGCGCCCCCTTTATCGTCGACCTGGCCAACTTGCTCAACGCTATGGGGGCGAGGGTCATTGGGGCTGGCACTGAGACGATACGCATTCAGGGCGTCAGCGAGCTGCATGGCTGCCGCCATGCCATCATTCCTGATCAGAGCGAAGCAGCGACTTTGATGGTCGCGGCTGCCATCACCCGGGGTGATGTCATCCTCTGCAACACTATCCCCGACCATCTCGATGCGTTGACCGCCAAGCTGCGGGAGGCCGGGGTGGAGGTCAGCGAGTGCGATGATCAGATTCGAGTGCGCTGCGACCGCCGCATCAGCGCGGTCAACGTCAAGACGCTGCCCCTGCCTGGATTCTTTACCGACTTCCAGGCACCGATGAGTGCTCTGCTCACGACCGCCGAGGGCACCAGCGTCGTGACCGAGACCATCTGGGAGGAGCGATTTGAGCACCTCAACCAGATGATCAAGATGGGAGCAAAGGTGACCATCAGTGGTCGTACGGCGATCATCGAGGGCGTCCCCCGGTTGACCGGAGCCGAGGTGCGCGGCACCGATCTGCGCGCCAGTGCAGCCCTCGTTCTGGCAGCGATGTCTGCCGAGGGTGATAGCCTCGTCGAGGGATTTGAGCATGCCGACCGCGGCTACGAGCGGCTGGACGCCAAGCTTAACTCGCTGGGCGCCCAGATCGAGCGCCTCAGTTAGCCTCCTGGCCGCAGGGAGTTCCATATCTAGATCATAAAACGGAAGCCAGCCGGCTTCCGTTTTTTGATCACCTCAGTCGCTATTGATCCTCGCCCTGTTCCTGTGCCCCGTCGGCACAGAACTCCTCCCACTGCCGCAGGTATTCCTCCTTGCTCAGCAAGGGCGGATACTCCTCCTTAACTGCCCTCGCCTCGGCTGCGTCGTCGGCCAGGAGGTCAATGACGGTCATGGCCAGGGCCTTCGCCGGCACGATGTAGAAGAGTTCCGGGTCGTCCACCCGGTAATCCTTGGTGTGCCCGGCACCGGCAGCGCCTGCCACATAGGGATGAATCGCCGGCATGATGTGCATCACATCGCCGATATCGCTGGATCCTGCGCCGTGGGTGCCGGTGGCAACGTTCTCGGCGCCTACCAGAGCGGCGATGTTCTCGCGGAACAGCTCATCCATCCGCGGATTGCTGACGCGGGGGAGAAAGCCAGGAATCTCGATGATGTCCACCTCGGCTCCCACCGCCATCGCGCCGGCCCGCAGCGCCCGATTTACCTTGCGGCTGGCATCGAGAATCGCCGGCATGGTTCGGCCTCGCACATATGTCTCCATGCGCACGTCAGCCGGGATAATATTCACCAGGTCGCCGCCCTTGGTGATGATCGGGTGGATGCGGATCGTATCGGCATCGCGGAATGTCTCCCGGTTGGCATGGATCGCCTGCAGGCCCAGCATGGCAGCGTTGAGGGCATTGATCCCGAGGTGTGGCGCCCCACCGGCATGGGCCTCTTTCCCGTGGTAGCGGATGAACTTGGCTACGAACCCGTTGGCCGTGCCGCCCACGCTGGCCTTGCGGTTGGGGCCAGTGGCCGTGCTATGGAACATCACCGTCATATCGACGTCGTCCAGGGCCCCCAGCTTGATCATCTCCTGCTTGCCGCCGAGGAAACTGATCTTGCCCTGCTCACGCAGCCGCTGTCGCCACTCGATCTCCACCGGTTCTTCGGCTGGCACGGCGATCAGCACCACGTCACCGCCTAAGCGAGGCATCACCTCAGCGTCGATCAGCCCCATGGCCATCCCCAGCATGGCCGCCACCTGCGCATTATGCCCGCAGGAGTGGGCGGCACCCGTCTCGGGATGCGCATCGGGATGCTCTGGGCAGACGACCGCATCCAGTTCGCCCATGACCGCCACGCGAACCTGGTGAGCCCCGCCTGGCAGCTCGGCTTTGGAGCCAGTGATCGCAATCTGCCGCTCATAGGTCAGCCCCAGCTCCTCATAGACCGACTCCACCAGCGCTGCCGTCTTGTGTTCCTTATAACCGAGTTCAGGATTGAGGCGAATCTGCTCGCCGAGGGCGATTATCTGTTCCCTCCGTTGGTCGATGGCTGCCAGCACCTTCGATTTCATCTCCTGCTTGTTCATCGTCGACCCCTTTCCTGATGTTGATGGACCTCTAGTGGTGGTTTCTGTTCGTTTTGAACAGGTCCTGCGTCACTGCAAAAATCCTGAAAACAGATAGCATGTTATGCGTTATTCAGGCAGGATTAGGCAGACAATATGGAGAATTTTAAGAGTGAATTCTGGGACGATTCCCGCTTGCCAGCGGAGAGCAGCTGGGACAAGGCCTGAGTAACGGCAAGCGATTGATCAAATGTATTAGTTGGAGGGCTATCAATGCAACAGCAGAAGAGTGCCTTGCGCTCCGCCTTTCTCCGGTGGGGGGCCCAACAGCCACTTCAACAGTTCTATATCCTGTTTCGAATGCTGCTGTTCTGGCACGTGATTGTATCTGTCGTCACTTACCGAATACCATCACGCCCGGGGATTCCCGTGATTCTTGTTATCTACGGGATCAGCCTTGTGCTGCAGATTGTTCTCCTGCCGAAGAAATCGCCCACGTCTTCTGGGCCGTCACTGATCATGCTGGACTTCGTCCTGATCTCATTCTACGTCCATTACATGGGTGGCGTTGAAAGCCAAGCGTTTTGGCTCTACATGGTCGAGTTCCATCTCCTTGCCACATCGCTCTGTGCCCGTCGTTTCAGGGCTCCGCTCTCACTGCTCGGCCTGGCCAGCTTCAGCGTGGCTGCTCTGATGGCGCCGGGCGGCCCGCAGCGATCGAGCATCTTTCTGCTGCAGCTGCTCAGCCTGTCATTAGCGGCCACCTTTGCCAACCATCTGGGTCTGAGCCGGGACAGGCAGGTCCGTCGTGCTCGTGAGGACTGGCTGAATAGTCAGCGGCAGCTGGAGACACACCGCCTCCTGGCCGAGATCAATCAGCGCCTGTTGGCTGAATGGGAGCTGGAGAAGCTGCTGGTGGTCGTGCTGGATGGCGCCGGGCGCCTGCTGACGATGGACGGCGGGCTGTTAACTCTCGTCGATGGTCAGGGCAGACATGAGGTAGTGCAGACCGCCGGCTGTGCTGACGGCCTTCAGGGGCTGCTGCCGGCCGATAGTGCTCTGCTGCAACTCATCGAACAGGCGCCAGGCGTCGGGCGCGTTTGCCTTCCCTCCAGCGAGGAGGAGTATCACGCCATCTATGTCCCGCTGAAGTTGGAGGGTGCACGCGAGGGCGCCATCGTGCTGCTCCGCCGCCAGGCTAGCGAGGAGTTCGCTGGAGGCGATCTGGAAAAGCTGCAGGCCTATGCACCATCGGCCACTATGGCCATCAGCGGCGCACTGCTTTACGCCCGGCTGGAACGACGCGGTTCGCAATTGATGCTGCTTAATGAAATCGGCCGCAGTATCGCGGCGACGCTGGACATGGAGCAGCTGTTTGAGACGATGTATCGGGGCGTCGCCCGGGTAATGCCGGCAGAGGCCTTCTTCGTCGCCTTCTATGATGAACGGGCACAGGAGATCGAGATCAAATACATGTATGACCTCGGGCAGCGCTACCCTGAATACAGGTATGCTGTCAACGACGGGCCGACCTCCCTCTGCATTCTGAGCGGCGAGCCGGTGATCTGGAATGTGGATTCGCGACAGATCCCCGGCGTGCAGCATCACGGTGTGACTACCAAATTTGTCCAATCAATGATGGTCGTGCCGATGAAGCTGGAAGGCAGAGTGATCGGGGCAATCTCCGCCCAGAGCTACACGCCGGCTCACTACGATGAGGAGCAGGTGCAGCTGCTGGGGACGGTAGCCAGCCAGGCAGCCATCGCCTTCTCCAATGCGCGCCTCTACGCGCGAGCCAGGGAACTCTCCCTGACCGACAGCATGACCGGCTTGGCTAACGCCCGTCGGTTCTATCAGGAGTTGGAGGCGAGGCTGGCTGCTGCCAGCCAGTCCGGCAGTAAGGTCAGCCTGCTGATGATCGATTCCGATTGCCTGAAGCAGATCAACGACAGCTATGGCCATCCGGCCGGCGACAAACACATCCTCAACCTGGCTTCGGTAATTCGCTCGCATGTTCGCAGCACCGATCTGGCCGCACGCTACGCGGGTGATGAGTTCATGGTCGTTCTGCCTGATGCCGATCGGGACGAAGCAATGCGCGTCGGCGAACGAATTCGTCGCCATGTGATGGAGCAGCTGGCCTCTCCCGAGCAGCCCGACATCAACGTTACCGTCAGCGTTGGTGTGGCCGTCTATCCAGACGATGCCTCCTCAGCTGAAAACCTCTTCCGTCAGGTTGACCGAGCGCTTTATAAAGCGAAGCGACAAGGGCGAAACCGGGTTCGAACGGTTTCGCCAGCAGACTAAAAAGCCCGCTTCGTTTCAGCTTGACGTCACATCCTTCCTAACCATAACGGCAGCTCAGCTGCCGTTTTTCTATCCGCCAAAACCATGACAACGCCGGCGGGTGTATCTGACAAGTGTAACTACTTCCATTGTCAGGGCAGTAGACTATGGCCTAAGATACGAAGTACCAATTGGTAGTCGCATTGGCGCTGAACGTAGGAGCATATTTCCATTGCAGAGCAACCGCTGCATTATGTAAACTGTATATAGTTTCAGTGATGACAACTAAGTAGTGTGAAAATTACTAGTAGGCGGAGTTGGCTAGGGACAGAGCATATTTGTAATATGTAATACAACTGCTAATATATGATCAATGTCAAGCCATATCACATTTTTGTTTGAGATAGCAGGAGTGTCTGACTTGTTGTTGAATCTACTATGTCAGAGGGGTGATGAATGTGAAGGAACACCAAACAATCATTGGCCCAAAGCACATGAAAGGAGGTGAGAAAGAATGACCCTGTTTTCAGGAACCTATTTCTTGCTTGCTACGACGCTGGTGCTGGCTGCCGTTATCGTGGTAACGACCATCAGGTCCAGAGCTGGTAACTGGAAGCCGCAGATCCGCCGCATTGCCGGACTGGACTCCATCGAGGAGGCCGTCGGTCGTGCAACTGAGATGGGCGCTGCTGTTCACTACACGCCTGGTCTCGGCGACATCGCAGCTGACACTGCTCCGCAGACCTTCGCCGGTCTGGCCGTGATGGCCTACGTCACAGAGCTGGTTGCCAAGTACAACACCAACCTGATCGTTACCATCCGTAACGCCAACGTGTTCCCGGTCGCACAGGAGATGGTGAAGAACGCCTACATGACGGCTGGCAAGCCCGACATGTTCCAGGAGAATACCGTCCGGTTCCTCTCCAACGAGCAGTTCGCCTACGCCGCAGCCGTTATGGGTATCATGAACCGCGAGAACGTCGCTGCCAACATCATGATGGGCGCCTTCTGGGCTGAGTCGTTGATGTTCGCTGAGGCTGGTTCTCAGGTCGGCGCCATCCAGGTGGCTGGTACAGCCGCTATGGCCCAGATCCCGTTCTTTGTCGCAGCTTGTGACTACACCCTGATCGGTGAGGAGCTCTATGCAGCAGGTGCTTACCTGTCGCAGGATGCAGTCAAGCTGGGCGGCATTGTCGGACAGGACATCATCAAGGGGCTGACCATGGTTATGATCCTGATCGGTTCCCTCCTGGCTACCGTCGGTAACGACGCTCTGCTCAACCTGATGAAAATGTAGTCCCTGACTTTAGTGGGTTAACGACGCTTCTTCGGAAGACTTTACAGGCAAGGAGGTGTGAAGAGTGCGTCGAGAAATCCCAATGATTATGACCATAGTTGTGGGTTTGATCATGCTGCTGTCCAACTTCGTTGGAACTCCCGACGGTGGCGGCTGGTTCAAGCAGACTGCTGAGGACCTGGGCGGCTGGATGATCATCGTTTCAGCTTTTGCCGTCGGTCTGGCTTCGGTCAACCTGATCAAGGTGCACGGCCGGAACATCAGCCGTCAGCGCAAGGGCTGGATTAACAGCGTGATGCTGCTGGCAGCGATGGTTATCTTCGCTTCCGTTGGTATTGCGGCTCGGTTGGGTGACAATGCAGACATCACCAAACTCAACCAGACGATGTATGACAACGTGATTGCGCCTCTGGGTGCAGCCATGTTCGCTATCCTGGCTTTCTATATCGCATCAGCTTCCTATCGTGCGTTCCGTGTTCGCAGCACGGAGGCTACGGTGCTGCTAATCGCAGCAGTACTGGTCATGCTGGGCCGGGTACCCATCGGTGAGGTTATCTGGGAAGGTTTCCCGCCGATTGCCGACTGGCTATTGGACGTGGTTAACACTGCCGGTCAGCGTGCCATCATGATTGGTGCGGCTGTCGGTGCATTCGCCCAGTCGCTGCGCGTACTGCTTGGTATTGAACGCGGTCACCTCGGTGGTGGCGAGTAATCCTAGATCTACAAGAAAGGAGGTGCCTCTAAGGTGAGCTTTATTGAGAGACTGCAAAATATTGATCGTAGAGTCATCTACGTTCTGCTTATGATTGCTGTGACCGTGCCGTTGGTCTCCCCTCTGGGAATTCCGATCAACACCAGCAACCTGACTAAGGCAGTATACAACCTGGTGGATGGTCTGGAAGAGGGCGACACCGTTCTGTTCTCGCTGGACTACTCGGCAGGTAGTGCTCCGGAAGTCCATCCACAGGCTGTGGCTATCATGAAGCACGTGATGAACAAGGGCGTGAAGGTCGTCCTGGTCTCCTTCTGGGATGCCGGTCCGATGTTTGGTGAGCAGCTGTATCAGCCGTACCTCGAGGAGGGCAAGGTGTACGGAGAAGACTTCGTTAACCTCGGCTATATCTCTGGCGGCGAAACAGCTATCCGGAACTTCGGCCACAACATCCCGGCCACGGCGAAGGTTGACTTCCACAATAACTCCGTGGCCGACATGCCAATCATGCAGGGCATCAAGGATGCTCGTGACTTCGCTCTGGTTATCGACTTCGTCTCGGGTAACCCGGGTCTGCCTGAATGGGTTCGCCAGGTGCAGGCCTCCCTTAACATCAACCTTTGCGCTGGTGCAGTGACTGTTGAGGTTCCGCAGACGATGCCGTTTGTCCAGTCCGGACAGGTTAAGGGGCTGCTGCAGGGCCTGCGCGGCGCTGCTGAGTACGAGCTTCTGATGGAGATCCCTGGTGGGTCGGTATCGATGATGGACGCACAGTCCCTCGGTCATATGGTTATCATCGGATTCATTCTGCTCGGTAACGTGGCCTTCTTGCTGGACAAGAACAGAGGGAAGTAATAGATAGACGAAATTAGACCCGATGGGTTGGATGATTCAATCATCACGCGAGGAGGTGAAATGATGAACTTCACAACAGACCCGTGGGTATGGTTTGCTTCGTTGGGAATGATCGCGATTTTCTCCTTCGTCTTTAAGGAGAATCCGGTCTACCGCGCGTTCGAGCATATCTATGTTGGCGCCGCAGCCGGCTATGCCATCAGCGTCAACGTTCAGAACATCTACAACCGGGCTTGGGTACCGCTGACGACCGACGGCAAATGGGTGTTGCTGATTCCAGTAGCTCTAGGTATCTTACTCTATGCTAGATTCTTCTCCAACATCGCTTGGTTGAGCCGCTGGCCAATGTCCTTCATGTCGGGTATCGGTGCTGGTCTGGCGATCTACGGTGCAGTGCAGTCCCAGTTTATCGCCCAGATCCGGTCGACCCTGGTACCGCTGAACTCAGTGGACAACGTCGTTCTGGTCGTAGGTGTGCTCTCAATCCTGCTGTACTTCTTCTTCTCAAGAGAACAGACTGGCCCGCTCAAGCATGTTTCCGGCCTCGGCCGCTGGGTGATGATGGTTACCTTTGGCGTATCCTTCGGTAACGTGGTCATGGGCCGAATCACCCTGATGCTCGGTATCCTGCAGAAGCTTCTGAGCAACTGGATGGGCCTGATCTAGTCACTGGCAAATCTCTCATCCAACAAACCTCCGGACACTCTGTTCGGGGGTTTGTTTTTGCTGTCAGTACTATTGGGCGCGGGCGGCGGGAATCACTAGGGTAAGGGACAGGCAGTGGCGTTATAGTATAGCGGACAAGAGCAATTAGTATAGCATAATGACAAAGTATCGGGCCTATTGCGTTGACGCTTTCCAGGACGAATGCTATCATGGGGTTGGATTCTGCAATACTTCTTGGGCCAAGGCCCAACTATGGGAGGATTGTTCATGTTAACCGAGACACTGAAGCAGCAGATCATGCAGGCCGTGACCCAGATGTCCCAGCGGCCGAATGTCGTTAAGCCCAAGGACTGGGAGATTCGGCAGCAGGCCGAGAACTTTGGTACGCGTACGACGTTTGGCAATGTCAACTTCTCCAGCACCATCCGTAACCGCAGTAAGGAGCTGACGGTGATCATCGGCAGTGAGGAAGTTCAGCAGAAGGAACTGAACGCTGCCCAGCGCGAGATCATCGCCAACCTGCCGGACACCCTGGCCAAAGTGCATGCTTATCTCGATAAGGCACCGTTCGTCAACGTAGAGCGGACCATGGGGCAGAACCCGATTTTTAGCCCCAAGTGCCACCTGTTTGTATCCACCCACCGGGCCGACAGCATTCGCATTCCCTACATGTGGGGACAGACCTTATTCCCGTACAATCCGGAGGCCAATGGCCCTGATCTATACCTGATCTACATACCCGAATGGCAGGAGAAGGACCGCCAGGCGCTTGTCTTCCCTGAACTGGGTGTCACTTACGTGCTGGGCACTGACTATTTTGGCGAGACCAAGAAGGGCTTCCTGCGCATGGCCATGTACTTCGCCAAGAAGCAGGGTATGCTGGGCGTGCATGCCGGATCCAAGCTGGTCACTGCGCGGGACAAGGATGGGAAGCTGCGTCGCTACGCTATGCTCCTCTTCGGCTTGACCGCGACCGGCAAGACCACCCACTCCTGCCATCACCACAATCTCGATCAGCCGGGCGAAGGTGTCGCTGTTGTGCAGGACGATATCGTTTTCTGGCGGCCGGACGGCTCCACTCTGGGGACGGAACGCGGTTACTATATCAAGACTGATGGCCTTGACCCCGAGACGCAGCCGCTGCTCTATAATGCAGCCATCAAGCGCTCTGCCATCTTTGAAAACGTAGTTACCGATTACGAGGGTAACCTCTACTTCCAGGATGAAACGCTGACCGGCAACGGCCGCTGCATCGTGCAGCGTACCGAACTGGGCGAAGCCATGGCACCGTCCATCAATACCCCGCCGGTGGATGAGCTGGATGGTCTGATTCTGGCGTTCATTACCCGCCGGCATACGGTGTTGCCTTCGGCCTTCAGACTGACCCCGGCGCAGGGTGCAGCCGCCTTCATGCTCGGTGAGTCGATTCATACCTCAGGCAGCAACCCGCGCAAGGCAGGCGAGTCGGTGCGCGAGGTAGGCACCAACCCGTTCATCATCGGCGATGAGGCCTTTGAGGGCAACCGTTTCTACGAGTTTGTCTCCAAACATCCCGATAAGATCCACTGCTACCAGCTGAATACCGGTGGTGTCGGTGAGATCATCGAGATCAGGGATGGCAAACGCCACGTGGTACGTAAAGTTACCCGCATTGAGATTGACGAGATGGCGTCCATCATTCGGGGCATCGTGCGAGACACGATTGAGTGGGAGGAAGACCCCATCTGGGGCGCCCAGATCCCGACCAAGGTGGAAGGCTTTGATTTGGGCCGGCTGGATCCGCGCAAGTTCTACTCGCAGGAAGAGATTGACGAGTACATCGCTACGCTGAAGAAAGAGCGTATCGCTCACTTCGCCAAGTATGACAACCTCTTGCCCGAGATCAAGACGGCATTCAAACTCGATTAAATTCCCCCAAATCCCATAACCCACTTCACCTGAAAAGGGGCGCCCCAGCGGCGCCCCTTTTCTTGAGCTGCGGATGCAGATTCCTCCAGCAAGAATGCGCGTTTTCGTCACCCCCGAAGCGTGGTATGATGGGAGTACAAAGAGAGGAGGCTATGCGACATGAAACGGTTGCTGCAGATGGCCGTCCAATTGCTGCAGGGGCTGGCGAAGGCCACTGCTCGCTTTCCCCTGACAGTCGCCAGCTTGGTGGGCAGTACCTGGCTCGCCTGCTACATCATCTCCCTTGAGGCTGCCCCCGATTTGCTCACCCAGAAGCTGTTGTTCACCTTCCTGGTGGGAGCCTTTGTCGGGGTTACAGCCCAGTTTGCCTGTGAGCGCTTCTCCCGGATGGGTCGGCAGCGGGCGTTGGTCTATGCCGTTTCCCTGTTGCTGATTCTGGGTTATTACCTGATTCTGGCACAGACAGACGATATCGACTTTGGCGTAGCTGCGCGCACTCTGGTGGCGATTTTTGCCCTGTTCTGCGCCTTTATCTGGCTGCCTTCCTATCGCAGCGCGTGCGACTTTAACAGCGTAGCGCTCGTGCACTTCAAGTCGGCTTATACCGCCATACTCTACGCCGGCGTGCTTTCCATGGGCCTGGCTGCCCTGCTCTTTGCTATCGACCTGCTGCTCTTCACGGTGGACTTCAAAGTCTATGGGTATATGCTCAGCATCGTCTGGCTGCTGTTTGCCGCCATCTATTATCTCTCGCTCCTCCCCCGGTTTAACTCTGATCGTCCCGAGGATCGGGCATTCGCTGCCGAGGCCTGCGAATATCCCGACATCCTGAACATTCTGGTCTCGCGGATCGCCATTCCCCTCCTGGCTGCCTATACGGGAGTGCTCTTTGCCTACTTCGCCAAGATCGGTCTGACCAGGCAATGGCCGATTGGCCAGCTGGGGCCGTTGATTCTGGCCTACTCGGCGGCCGGCCTGGTGATCTATGTCCTCGCCAGCCGCCTGAAGAACCGCCCGGCGCTGCTCTACCAGCGGGCTTTTCCGCCGCTGCTGATTCCCATTGTGCTCATGCAGCTGGTCTCAGTCTACATTCGTCTGCAGGCCTATGGCGTCACTGAGTCCCGCTACTATGTGGCGCTGTTTGGTATCTTCTCGCTCACGGTGGGGGCGGCGCTCTCCTTCCGGCCGGTGACCAGAAATAGTCTGATCGCGCTCCTGGCAGCCGGCTTTGCCATCGTCTCCATTATCCCGCCGGTGGACGCATTCACCGTGTCCCGTCAGAGTCAGGTGGCTCGACTGGAGCGGCTGCTGGAGACGGCCGGTATCCTGGAGGATGGGAGAATCACTCCCCAGGCAGCTGCGGATCGCGAAGTGCGGCGCGAAACGACTAACATCCTCAACTACCTCAGCCAGCGCGGCCACCTGGAGAGAGTTTCCTGGCTGCCAGCTGACTTCAGTCCCGCGCGGGATATGCAGCAGACATTCGGCTTTGGGCCGACTTATCAGTACGACGGGCCTCAGCAGCTGGAGCACTTCAATGCTCGCCTCGCTGATCTGCAGGCGATCCCCATCAGTGGGTACGATGTTTTCCTGCAAGCGGAGAGCCAGTGGTCGGATGAGCCAACTGTGCAAGCTTTTCAGGCCAACGGTCGCAGCTACCAGTTGGTACTGAATCGCCTGTCGCTCCACGACGTGCGCGTCAGCCTGCAGGATGCTGCCGGCACAGAACTGGTGGGCACCAACCTGGCCGACTTTGTATCCTCCCTGCGTAAGACTCAGGGAGACTCCCGAGAGCAATATCCCCTCGACCAGATGACTCTCGAGGTTGCCAACGGCGGCTATCGGCTGCGGATCATTTTCCAGTGGATTCAAGCCTTCTACGGCCATGAAGCCAGTGCCAGGACTCACTATGGCCTGGTGCTGATGATCGCCTTTCCGGACTAAGTCAGATTGCTGCAAAGAAAAGAGGCGTGCAGCGGAATGCATGGAATGTGCATTCTGCCGCGCGCCTCTTTGCCCATTAGCCCAGAGTTCTTCTATACTAGAGTTGAACATCGGGCAAGAGTGGAAAGCGGAGGGAGGAAGTTGGTTGGCCGAGAAGATTTTGATTGTGGAAGATGATGAGTCGATTTCCGAGCTGATCGAGTACAACCTGCAGGCTGCAGGATTTGATACCGTAACCGCCTTCGACGGCAAGACAGGCCTGGAGTTGGCGGAAACAGAAGCGCCCGACCTCGTCCTGCTGGATGTGATGCTGCCGGGTATGGACGGCTGGGACGTCTGCCGCGAGTTGCGCCGCAAGAGCAATGTGCCTGTCCTCTTCCTGACGGCGCTGGATGCAGAATTTGACCGGGTTCTGGGGTTGGAGCTGGGTGCCGACGACTATATCACCAAGCCGTTCAGCCCCCGCGAACTGGTGGCTCGGGTCAAAGCTGTGCTACGCCGCGCTAATCCGCAGCCTGCCCCCAGTGACGTGATTGAGAGGGGCCAGCTGAGGGTCGATCTCAGGCAGCACACGGTGCATGTCGCCGGCGAGCAGGTCCAGCTGACGCCGATGGAATACCAGCTGCTGAGCATTCTGGTGCGTGACCCCGGTAAGGTCTACAGCCGCGAGCAGCTGCTCACCCAGGTCCTGGGCGAGGAGTTCTTCGGCGACCAGCGAACGGTGGATGTGCATATCAGTCACCTGCGCGAGAAGCTGGGCCCGATGGGCAATCTGATTCAAACCGTGCGCGGGTTCGGTTATAAGCTAAAGGAGTGACCAGGGTGCAAAAGAGCATACAGGTCAGGCTGATCTTCCTGCTGGCGCTTCTGCTCACCAGCAGCGTCCTCCTGATGGGGATAACCCAGTCAGGCCAGCTGAATCAGATTGTAGTCAGGCAGAGTCGCCAGCGACTGCTGGCTGCGGCCCACCTCGCCGCCACATCCCTCACCCGCCTGTCGGCGACCGACCCCGACTGGCAGACTCTGGCCGAGGAGATGGCAGACGATCTGGGAGGGCAGGTAACGTTACTCCTCGCCGACGGGTCGACTCTGGCGGACACAGCAGACGATCCAGCCCTGGTCCAGGATTACGCGCAGCGACCAGAGGTGCTGGCAGCCCGAGAAGCCGGTGAAGGCTGGGCACTGGGTGAGCGCGCCACGGGGGGTGCGGACGTGCTCTATGTCGCCGTGCAACGGGGTCCCCTGCTGGTGCGCCTCGCTGTACCGCTGACAGAGCTGGCAGAGGTCGCTACTGGCCTCTGGCAGAATAGTGGGCTGGCACTACTGCTGCACCTGATCGTGGTGGCAGCCGTTGCCTTGTTCCTGAGCCATAGACTGATGCGACCGCTGCATGCTTTGACAGAGGCCGCTCGCAAACTGGCGGAGGGTGATCTGGATCAACGGGTTTCCGTCAACAGTCAGGATGAGATCGGGGTTCTAGCCGACAAGTTCAATCGCCTGGCCAGCGCCAACCAGCGTCGCTTTTCCCAATTGGCCAGCGCCAAGGCGCAGCTGGAGACGGTGCTCAAGAACACCGTCAGCGGTATCTTCCTGTTGGACCACACGGGGGTAATCTCCTACAGCAATCCGGCCGCCATGCGGATGCTGGGCTTCTCGGCGCAGGATCTGCCGGCTCATTTCCGCCGCCTGATGCGCAATCCGGCGATGAGTGAGGCGATTGCGGCGGCGCTGAACTCCAGCACTCCCAGCAAGCAGGATGTCAATCTGACCAGGCCCCAGGAGCGGGTGGTCGAGCTGAACATGCTGCCGATTGCGGGCGAGGATCGTTTCATGGCTGTCTTCTATGACGTCAGCGAAGCGCGGCGACTGGCCGCCGTTCGGGCTGATCTGGTGGCCAATGTATCGCATGAGCTGAAAACACCGGTGACGTCCATCCATGGTTTTGCCGAGACGCTGCTGGGGGGAGCACTGGAGGATAGAGATAACGGGCGTCATTTTGTGGAGATCATCTATCGCGAATCGCATCGCCTCCTCCGGCTGGTGAATGATCTGCTTGATCTATCCCGCCTGGAGCTGGCGCCCCACCCGGTGGAAAAACAGAGCGTCGATCTGATTCAGGTGCTCGAGGATATCATGGAGCAGATGGCGCCCAAGGCGGAGAAGCAGCAGATCGCCCTGAAGCTGGTGATCGGTGTGCAGCAGGCGCCGCTGCAGGGCGACCCCTACCGCTTAGGCCAGGCAGTGAGCAACCTGATTGAGAACGCGCTGAGTTATACGCCGCCAGGGGGAGAAGTGCGGGTCAACCTGGAGTTTGAGCGGGGGGCGTACCTGATCACGGTGCGCGACACCGGGATTGGCATTGAGCCAGAACACCTGGGGCGGATATTCGAGCGTTTCTACCGGGCTGACAAGGCGCGCAGCCGCCGCCAGGGTGGCACCGGGCTGGGCCTCTCCATTGTGAAACACATCGTCGAGTTGCATCAGGGCCAGGTCTGGGCCGAAAGCAAGGTCGGCGAAGGAACGGCATTCTTCATTCAGCTGCCTGGGGAATAGGGCGCACTCCCGAAAGTGTTTTCACCTGATGCGGCGCGTCTCTCATCGAGTATTTGTTACACATTTCGCCATCATCAGGCAGGAAAGCGACCAGCTTCGGCAAATTAGCCAGTCTGAGGGAACTTCGCACGGGGTGATCGTCTATGACTGAAAGACTGGCGCTGCGCATCGTGGCTGTGCTGCTGGTGTTTTCGCTGTGTGTCAACGTCTGGTTGCTGGTGGAGAATCGCCGCCTCTACAGTGAGTGGGAGCCGCAGACGGCTCAACTGCTCCAGGTGCATGTGCTGGGTGAAGTCGTTTCGCCTGGCGTGTATACTCTGCCGCAGGGAGCACGTGTCAGCGATGCGCTGGCAGCAGCTGGTGGCCTGACAGCCCAGGCCGAGCCCCATCTGCTCAATCTGGCCAAGCCACTCTTTGACGGTGAGCAAATCATTCTGCCGGCCAAGGCCGCCGAAACAGCCGGGATGAGTGGTGCTCAGAGCAGCTCCAATCTGGTGAATATCAACACCGCCAGCCAGGCGGAACTGGAGACGCTGCCGGGGATCGGGCCGGTGAAGGCTGCGGCAATCATCGCCTATCGGCAGCAGCATGGGGCCTTCGCCCAGCCGGCAGACCTGATGCGCGTATCTGGCATCGGCCAGAAAACGTTTGACCAGCTCAAGGAATGGGTGACCGTAAAGTAAGGCGAACTGGGAGCGTGAGCCGGGCAGGGTACCTCCGGCGGCTGGCATGTTCCGCTATTGTTGCTGGTTCTGACTAGCTATACACCCCAGCGGCGCATACTAGCCGCGAGGAGGTGTGGGAGATGACAGAACCAGCTACTCCGGCCGAGCTGAAGGCAATCGCCGAGGAGTGCAGTGAGTTTGAGACCGATTACCGCACCGGGTTGCAGATGACGTTTGCAGTGGGCGGCGAAGGCTATCGGCGCTGCGACTTCTGTATCCACTGGCAGGGCGGTCTATGCGATATCTATCTCGACGAGATCAAGGAAGAGTAAATATCTGATAGTGTAATCGGCCCCATCCGGGGCCGATTCGCATTCTCTCGCATAGACGCCAAACTGCAGGGGAGAAGATAGATGCGAGGCATCCGTGTTCCTAAGGAGGGTTAGCAATGAGGAGAAAGGCACTTGCCCTTGCCACGATCTGCATTCTTTCCATGTTGATGACGACCACGGTTGCGGCGGTGGGCGAACGCAATCTCTATTGGGGTAATCGAGGCGAGGACGTGCGGCAGGTTCAGCTCCGTCTGATCCGCTGGGGCTATCTGCGCGGCTCCGCTGATGGTTATTACGGTCCGGCTACGTTCAACGCCGTTAAGCTCTTCCAGCAGCGCAACGGCCTTAATCCCAGCGGCAATGTGGATGCCGCCACCTTCCGCGCTCTGGGATTTAACCCGCGCGTAGGAGGCGGGACGGTGGTCAACAAATCTCCCGCCACACAATCCACCGGTGTAGCCAACCAGAACGATCTGCATCTGCTGGCCAAGGCGGTCTACGGTGAAGCTCGCGGCGAGCCCCTGGAGGGTCAGGTGGCCGTAGCCGCAGTCATCCTCAACCGGGTCCGCAGTCCGCTGTTTCCCAATACCGTGGCTGGGGTGATCTACGAACCGCTGGCCTTCACCTGCGTCGCCGACGGGCAGTTCTACCTCACACCTGACAGCTCTGCCTACCGGGCAGCGCAGCTGGCGCTGGATGGCTGGGACCCCACCGGGGGAGCGCTGTACTATTTCAATCCCGCTACCGCCACGTCCGGATGGATCTGGTCACGGCCCTATATTAAGACTATCGGTCGGCATCGTTTTACCCACTAACAAAGAAGGGAGGCAGCGCCCTATGCGTATCGCACGCAACCTGCGGTTTTTGGTGGCAGCCCTGGTACTACTGCTTGGCCTCAGCCTCTGGTGGGGCTATGATCAGTATCGCCAGAGCCAATCTTATGCACTCCGCCTGGAGAACAACTACCAGCGTGCCTTTGCCGAACTGGTCTCGCATCTGCAATCGGTGGAAAACGAGCTGGCCAAACTGAGTGTGGCCAGCAGCCAGGCGCAGGAGGCGCAGCAGCTCTCCGTTGTCTGGCGGGAGATATC
Organism: Bacillota bacterium; assembly: GCA_050949085.1. GTDB lineage: Bacteria > Bacillota > UBA994 > UBA5500 > UBA5500 > JBMNFB01. Next base: position 1,099,114 of record JBMNFB010000001.1, on the reverse strand, counting down.
GGCTGCTCGTGATAAGGTTGGTCAGCTACCCCTCGGCCTGGTGTCGCTGGACGAGACCGAGGCATTCCTCAGTCGCGCCGGCGACTATCTGCATAATCTGACCTGCAGCGGCACCTGCCTCAGCAGTGAAGACCGGAGACAGATCGATCAGCTGCAGCAGAGTGCGGCGCAGATCGGCGAGGAACTGACAGCGCTGCAAGCCACCATTCTGGAGAAAAACCTGCGCTGGGTCGCTCTGGAGAACTCACTGCTCAGGCAGGTGCGGCGCGGCGGGAGCCAGGATAACTCGGTAGTCGATGGTCTGCGCCTGGTCAATGAACAGGTGCAGGAGTTTCCGGAAGTGCAGTTTGATCAGCGGATTGGCGTCGTGCACCCTCCACCTACCGCGCTGCATGGCGACACGATCAGCGAGGAAGAGGCCAGGACCACCGCGCTCTGGTTTCTCTCCCCGCAGAACCCGGCCAGCTACCAGGTGCTGTCTGTGGAAAAGACCAACGGGAATATTCCCACTTACAGCTTTGTGATCACCCCGAGCACGCGTGATCGGCGCATTACCGTCGAGGTTACCCAGCAGCTGGGGCGCGTGCTCTGGATGCTGGATACGCGCCAGCCGGAGACGGCTACCTTGCCGACGAGCGCCCTGCGCCAGCGAGCTGAGCGCTTCCTGCGCCGGCGCGGTTTTCGCGATATGCGGCTGGTAGGTCAGCATGAATATCAGGGATCGGTGCTATTCGCCTATGTTTTTGAGCAGGACGGTGTTCTCGTCTATCCAGATCTGCTGCGCGTGCGCGTCGCCCGTGATAACGGCGATATCATCGGCTTTGAAGGGAACGGCTACACTGCCTACCATCGAGGACGGCGCGATATTCCCCAGCCGGCGCTGGTGGTGGAGGATGCGCTGGAGCGGCTCTCCCAGGAGATCGAGCTCATCGGTCCGCCGGAGCTGGCGCTGATCTTCAACGGCCAGGGCCAGGAGACTCTGGTCTATGAACTGCCGATGCGGCGTGGTAACGATCACTTCCTGATCTATGTGGATGCAGTATCCGGCGAAGAGTTGCAGATTGTACGCCTCGAGGAGACCGAACTCCCCTATGCCGAGGCCTGGACGGCGGACTAGGAGCATGTGTGCAAGTAACTGGCAGATCTGAGTATGGAAGGGGGTCCAACGCGGCCCTCTTCCTGTGCCTTAACCTGGAGTACGGAACCAATTGGCCCCTGTCGGAACTGCAGCGCAGGGCCAGGTTCAGTGCTGACGTCTGAGCATATCTGCTGTGCAGGAAAGGGTGACCGCATAAAGAACTATGCAACAACTGCTCCCGCCCTGCGAAATCTGGAAGGGCGGTGGATGGGGTGCCAGCGTGCGGAGACCATTGCTTTGGCTGACGATTGGTTTTGCCAGCGGGATTGTCTTGGGCGATTGGATGGGAGTCACTGCCGTTCTTGGAGCGGCGGTTCTTTTTGCTGTTTCTCTGTCTTGCCGACGAGAGCTGTTGACCGTTTGTCTGCTGGGCTGCTGTCTGGGCGCGGCCTGCTTGTTGGTGCGCACGCCGGTATGGCCAGGCGAATATGGGCGAGTAGAGACCCAGGTGCGGGTGCAGAGCGTGGAGTCGCGCAGTCAGGTGACGTGGCTCACCGTTCAGGTGGAGCAACTGGGTGGCCAGCCGATTCCTTTCTGGAACCCGCTGCGGGCGCGCCTGGCAGTGCAAGGCGGCGAGTATGCACCGGGCGATGTGCTTACCGGGGTGATCAACTTCGAGGAACCCGAGCAGCCGCTCAATCCAGGTCAGTTCGACTATGCAGCCTACCTCCGTCGGCAGGGAATCCTCGCCGATGCCTTTATCAACGATCCGGGCAGTTTGCAGCAGGAGGCTGCACCGCAGGCCGGCCCTGCCTGGTTGCCGCGCTGGCTCGGCCAGCGGGCGGCCCGCGTCGGCGGCGACGCCGGCGAACTGCTGGGGAAGCTGCTGCTGGGAAGCAGCGCTCAGGGCGATTGGGTGGAAGCCTGGCGCACCACCGGGCTGGCCCATGTCCTGTCTGTCTCCGGTCTGCATGTCGGTCTGCTGCTCCTGTTGATGCGACAACTCATCGTGCGCCTGCGTTTTCCGGCGCGCTGGCATCCAGCCGTTCTTGCCGCCTGGTTGCTGATTTACGGCCTGATTCTCGGGCCGCGGCCAGCAGTCTGGCGCGCGATTATCATGGCCTGGGTTGGCCTCCTGGCGGTGGCTACCGGCCGGTTGCGCGACTGGATGACCACCCTGGCTGCGGCAGCGCTGCTGATCCTCCTCTACAACCCGGCCTATCTGTTTGATGTCGGCTTTCAGCTTTCATTTGCTGCTACCTGGGGCATCCTGGCGTTGGCCCCTGTGCTGGAGCAGCGCCTGCCTGGGCTGCCCTTCCGCCTGGAGAGGGCGATCGCCGTCAGTCTGGCCGCTCAGGCCGCCACCCTGCCCCTCTGTGTCTACTATTTCTATCTGTTATCTCCCCTGGCGCTCGTCTTCAACCTGATAGTGGTGCCAGTTCTGCCACTTGTGCTGGGGTTGGGGCTGGCTTACCTGGTGGTTCCGGTGCTGGGCGATCTGCTGCTGCCCCTGCTGCGGCTGGTACTCAGGCTGATTCTGCTCGCCGTTGACTGGTTCGCCACCTGGCCGGGAGCCAGCCTCAGTCTCGGAGCCGTCCCCTTGCTGTTGGTTGCCCTCTATCTGGCGCTGCTCGGCTCACTGCCTCTCGAGCGCTGGCGATCCTGGCGCAAGTTGCTTGCCCCGGTCTGCGCTCTCTGCCTCGTCCTGCTCCTCACCTGGCAGCCGCTGGCGCGCTGGGCGCGCAATGAATATCAGTTTACGGTGTTCGGCGTGGGACAGGGCATGGCCAGTGCGCTCCACCTGCCGGGCGGCAGCGCCGTGCTCTTCGATGTCGGCGGCGGACACACGGCGGTGGGTGAGAACATCCTGGTGCCTGCTTTGCGCTACTACGGCACGAGGCGCATCCAGGCCATCTATCTGTCCCATCTGCATGACGACCACACGCTGGGGCTGGCTGCGGTGCTGGCTGCTTTTCCGGTTGATCGCATCTATATCGCCGCCCAGAGCCTGCAATCCCCCGCTTATACCGAGCTGGCAGCTATAGCGGATGAGCATCGGGTGCCGCTGTTGACCACCAACCGCGGGGACTTGCAGCGTTACGGGGCGGCCCGGGTAACGGTGCTGCATCCAGCTCACGGTCCCGCCCGGGTGGACGAAAACGGCGATTCGCTGGTGCTACAGCTTTCCTGGCCGGAGTTTTCGCTGCTCCTGCCCGGAGACATCGGCATTGCCGAAGAAGCCGAGCTGCTGCCGTATCTGGCTGGCGCTCCAGACCTTCTGGTGGCCGGCCACCACGGCAGTGCCGGCAGCAACAGTCAGGAGCTGCTGCAGGCGCTGCGCCCCGACTATGTTATAATTCCTACGGGGCCCAATCTTTACGGGCACCCGTCGCCGGCGGCGATCAGCCGGTTGGAGCAATACAGCCGGGTGATCTGGCGCACCGATCAGCAGGGGGCTGTGCTGGTGCGCATTCGACCGCGCCAGGTGCTGGTGCGCGCCTGGCTGGATGACTAAGTGCAGGGGAGGGGAGCGGAATGGCCGCCAACACAGTTCAGAGCTACCGAGCCATGGCGAGAAGCATACAGCAGGGTGAAATTCGGCCGCTGTATGTCTTTGCCGGGCCGGAGCAGGTGCTGGCCCACGATCTGTTGCGCCTGTTGCGTCCTCAGGTGGTTCCGGAGGAGCTGGCCGATATCAATATTGCCCGCTTCGATGGGCGCCAGCTCACGTTTGCTGAACTGGAGGAAGCGATTTTCGCCCCGCCCATGTTTGGAACCCGGCGTCTGGTGATTATCGATCAGCCAGGCTTCCTGAAGCAGAAGCTGGAGGGCGACTGGGATGCGCTGCTGGACACAGGTCGCTGGCCGGAGGATATCTGCTGCGTGCTGCTGGCGCCGGAAGTGGACAGGCGCCTCAAGACCTATCGGACGTTGAACAGCCGGGGGGTGGTGCTCGACCTGGCCACCCTGACACGGCGTGACGCCATTGCCTGGGTGGAAGAGCAGCTGAGCAGAGCCAGGCTCCAGGTGCCGCGCGGCAGCGGCGGCCTGATCGTAGACCGCGTGGGGACCGACCTGGCGGCGCTGCGTTTGGAAGTGGCGAAATTGGTGGGCTTTGCCGGCAAGGAGCGCCGACCGCTAACCGCTGCCGACCTCGATTCGCTCATCAGCCGGAATCAGCAGACGAGCAGCTTTGACCTGGTGGATGCCATCGGGCGGCGCGAACTGGGCAAATCGCTGGCTCTCATCGATAAGCTGCTGGCCGAGGGTCAGGAACCCTTGCTGATCCTGGGGATGATCGCCAAGCAGCTGCGCGCCATCACCCTCGCCAGGGCCGGCCTCGACGCCAGGCTGCCCGAGCGCGACATCATCGCCCGGATGGCCAAACCGCCGCTGCAGATGCACCCGTATCCGGCCGGCAAGGTGATCGAGCAGGCGCAGCTCTGGTCGTACCAGAAGGCAGAAGCTAGCCTGGAAGTTTGCCTGCGCGCCGACGAGGCGATCAAGACGGGGGAACTAAAGCCGGACCGCGCTCTCGACGTGCTACTGATGGAGTTGAGCCAGCTCTAGGCAGAACTATAGAGAAAGCAAAAACACCTGGCGGATGAGACCAGGTGTTTATTGTTATCTGTTTACGAGTCAGCTGACTGCATGCGGTTGAGCTGCTTCGTCAGACGAGACTTCTTGCGAGCTGCCTGATTGCGGTGGATCACACCTTTGCTGACAGCCTTGTCCAGCTGCCTGATCGCTTCGCGCAACTTGAGCTCAGCCGTCTCGTTGTTATTCTCAGTCACCGCTGTGCGGAAACTGCGCACCGCAGTGCGCATCGTCGACTTGACGTGCCGATTCCGCTTAGTGCGCTTCTCGGTGATTCTGATTCGCTTGAGCGCAGATCTGCTATTTGCCAACAAGTTCACCTCCCGGTTCTGGTCGGATATTATCGGTCAGACACGGCCAAAGCACCTGCCGTGTCGGGAATACGGCAGGTAGCTTGCGGAAAGACTAAAATCACCTATCAAATTCTAGCAGATAACCGAGGAGGTAGCAAGATGCTTGGTGCGATTTTTCGTTTTATCGTTTCCGCGCTGGTTCTGATGTTTGTGGGGTTCCTGCTTCCCGGGGTGGAGGTAGCCGGTTTCAGTGCCGCCTTGATCACCGCGCTGGTGATCGCGCTGATCGGCTGGGTTGTCGAACGCTTCATGGGCGACAGCGTCAGCCCCCGCAGCCGTGGTCTCGTAGGATTTATCACTGCTGCCGTCACCATCTATCTGGCCGGCTTGCTGGTGGATGGATTCGACGTTGGGATCATCGGTGCCCTGCTGGCATCATTGGTGATCGGTCTGATTGACGCAGTCGTCCCCACCGAATTGCGCTAATCCATGAGTGCAAGCGACGGCTCCCTTCAGCACCTGTCTATCCATACCGACCTGGCCCTTGAGGCGCATGAAGCGGCCATCAGTCAGGGCTGGAAGCGGCAGGGGGTGGAAACGGAGTCATCAGCCTTCGCCGGTGGACAAGTCTCGCGTGTGAGGATTGTCGACCAGCAGGGCGCGCTACGGATGGGTAAGCCGCCAGGCACCTATATCACCATTGAGGCGCCGGGGCTGCGTGCCCACGATGTGGAGTTGCGTGAGACCGTCAGCCAGATCGTAGCCGAGGAGCTGAAACGGCTTCTGCCCGCCGACCGCCCCGGTGCCACCCTGGTGGTTGGGCTGGGTAACTGGCATGTGACCCCCGATTCACTGGGTCCGCGGGTGGTGGACGAGCTACTGGTCACGCGGCACCTGTTTGAGTTTGCACCTGATTATGTGGATGACGGAATGGCGTCGGTCTGTGCTATCGCGCCAGGGGTGCTGGGCATCACCGGCATCGAAACCGGCGATATCATCAGCGGTGTGGTGCAGCAGGTGAAGCCTGGCGTCGTGATCGCTGTGGATGCGCTGGCGGCACGCAGTCTGGAGCGCCTGGGGACCACCATTCAACTGGCTGATACCGGTATTCACCCCGGCTCTGGCGTCGGCAACAAGCGCCGCGCCCTCAATCAGGAGACCCTCGGGGTCCCGGTGATCGCCATCGGTGTGCCTTCTGTCGTTTACGCCAACACCATCGTCCTGGACGCCATCGACAAGATATCCGAGACTCTGCAGCAGGCCAAGCTGGATGGTCCGCTGACGAAGCTGTCGCACCAGGAGCGTGGACAGCTGGTGCAGGAAGTCCTCAGCCCCATCTGGGGGGATCTGATCGTCACGCCCAAGGAGACGGACGAACAGATTCGCCAGATGAGCAAGATCCTGGCCGGCGGGCTAAACGTAGCCCTCCAGCCGGGGCTGGAGACCAGCGACACGCTGCGCTACCTGCAATAACGCTTTATCACCTGTTGCGAGTATCTCTGACCACAGCCTGACTGCGGGGGAGCATGTATGCCTGCTCCCCCGCATATATGTTAGCTATCAGAGAAATCCGCGCAGAAGGCAGGTGATATACTATTCCACCGCGTAGTAGCCGGCGGCGGCGGAGCAGCCTGGGCACGGCGCTGATGGTTGTCCTGGCCTGTGGGCTGTTCCTGACGCCGCTCATCTATCCCACCATCAGCGCCTATTCTGCAGTTCTGGCCAGCCAGCAAAGTGAAACATCGCCGCTAGAGGCCTTGCTGCAGGCAGGGGACGAACTCTGGAAACAGGTTCTGCAGAGCGCTCTGCCCAAGCATATCTTTGGCGTCTCGGCGGCAGAACAGAGCAATGCCTGGGCGATGGCCATTGCTCGGCTTCTGCAGCGCCTGAAGCTCAGCCGGCCGCGGGACATGCTGGCCATGGCCATCCCTGTTCTGCGCCATCTGCCCCAGCGCGACCCGATTGAGGAGATCGAGCTGCTGCCGGCCTCCGATCCGCCGATACCTCCTCTCGTGCCTATGCTGGAAGACGAGGTCTCGGCTCAGGCCAGCGCCCACGGCTTGCTGCGCACACCGCAGATCCTCATCTACCAGACCCATAACACCGAGTCATACCAGCCAACTTCGGGAAAATCGCATGTCTATGGCGATCCCGAACAGACGGTCGTCAAGGTGGGTGCCCGCCTGGCTGAGGAGCTGATAGACCGCGGCGCAGCCGTCACTCACTCCCGGGCAGATAACGTGAGAAATGCCTTCTCCTATTCCTACTCCCAGTCGCTGCAGACAATCAGTGCGGAGCTGGAGAAGAACCCTAGCCTGGAGTATGTCTTTGACATCCATCGCGATGCTGTCCCTCGTTCGGTGACGACCACAGTTATTCAGGGGCAGAGCGTCGCCCGTGTCTATTTCGTCATTGGCTCCAACCAGAAATTGGGGCATCCCAACTGGCGGAAGAACCTGGAGTTCGCCCAGGCCCTCCATAATAAACTGGAGGAGCTCTATCCAGGACTCTCCCGGGGCATTCTCGTCCGCGAGAACACCCGCTTCAACCAGCATGTGCGCGACAACGCCGTTTTGATCGAGATTGGGGGCGATAAGAACACCATGGACGAAGCCCTGCGCACCACCAGATTCCTGGCCGACGGCATCATCGCCGTCATCGCTGACCAGCAGAAGGCGGAGCGATAGCCGCGCCCCTGTCTCAGGAGCCAGGCTCACAGGTGATACAGGGCGAGAGGAGCAAGACCAAACGAGGGGCTGTCTAACGGCAGCCCCTCTAGCCTTTGGTCAGCCAGGGCACACCCACTTCGGTGTGGGTTGAGGGCAGAGGCGGTATGGTATAATACTGCTTAGTCTGGCTTTAGGAGGAAGGGGGCAAGGGGATGCAGGAATATATCCGCAACTTTTGCATCATCGCCCATATTGATCACGGCAAGTCCACGCTGGCCGACCGCCTGATTCAGGCCACGGGCACGCTTTCTGAACGGGAAATGGTCCAGCAGGTGCTGGATAACATGGACTTGGAGCGGGAGCGGGGAATCACCATCAAGCTGCAGACGGTGCGGCTGGTTTACCGCGCCGCCGATGGGAACGAATATATCCTCAACCTGATCGACACGCCGGGGCATGTCGACTTCTCCTATGAGGTGTCGCGCAGCCTGGCAGCCTGTGAAGGTGCGCTGCTGGTCGTGGATGCCGCTCAGGGCATCGAGGCGCAGACGCTGGCCAACGTCTATCTGGCCATGGAACACAATCTGCAGATTATCCCGGTCATCAACAAGATCGATCTGCCTGGCGCCGACCCAGAGCGGGTGATGCGCGAGATAGAGGATGTGATCGGCCTCAGCGCACAGGATGCCATCCTCTGCTCAGCCAAGGAAGGCATCGGCATCGATGAGATTCTCGAGCGGATCGTGAGCGACATTCCGGCGCCGGCGGGTAACCCGGATGCGCCGCTGCGGGCACTGATCTTTGATTCCCACTATGATGATTACCGCGGGGTGATCACCCACCTGCGCGTTGTGGACGGTCATCTGGAGCGCGGGATGAAAATACGGATGATGGCCACCGGCAAGGAAGCCGAAGTTGACGAGCTGGGCATTTTTACGCCGGCGCGCCTCCCTCTGGAGCGGCTGACTGCCGGCTCGGTGGGCTATCTGGCCGCCAGCCTGAAAAATGTCAAGGACACCCGGGTGGGCGATACGATCACCTCGGCCCAGACGCCAGCTCCTGACCCGCTGCCGGGTTACCGACGGGTCGTGCCGATGGTCTATTGCGGCCTCTACCCGGTGGACACCATCGATTATGACGAACTGCGCAATGCGCTGGACAAGTTGCAGCTAAACGATGCCAGCCTCGTGTATGAACCAGAGACGTCGGAAGCGCTGGGCTTTGGCTTCCGCTGCGGCTTCCTCGGGTTGCTGCACATGGAGATCGTCCAGGAGCGGCTGGAGCGGGAATACGGGCTCGATCTGATCACTACCGCGCCTAACACCGTCTACCAGGTAACTCTGCGGGACGGCACTGTCCGGGAAGTGGACAACCCGGCGTTGCTGCCGCCCGAAGGCGAGATTGACCATCTGGCTGAGCCTTACGTGCGGGCTTCGATTATCGTGCCGACCGATTTCATCGGCAACATGATGGAGCTCTGCAAAGAGCGGCGGGGCGCGTTTCGGAACATGGAATACCTGGAGACGACTCGGGTGGTGCTGACCTACGAGTTGCCTCTGGCGGAGATTCTCTACGACTTCTTCGACCAGATGAAGTCGCGCAGCAAGGGCTATGCCTCGCTGGACTATGAGCTGATCGGCTATCGCGAAAGCGATCTCGTGCGCCTGGACATCCTGATCAACGGCGAGGTGGTCGACGCCCTGTCGGTCATCATCCACCGCGAGCGCGCCAACAGCAAGGGCCGGCCGCTGATCGAAAAACTGCGGCGACTGATCCCGCGCCAGATGTTCGATATCCCGGTCCAGGCCGCCATCGGCAGCAAAATTATTGCCCGGGAAACGGTGAAGGCGTTGCGCAAGGATGTGCTGGCCAAGTGCTACGGCGGCGATGTCTCGCGCAAACGCAAGCTGCTGGAGAAACAGAAGGAAGGCAAGAAACGGATGAAGCAGGTGGGCAATGTGGAGATTCCGCAGGAAGCCTTTATGGCGGTGCTGAAGGTGGACGAGTAATGGCGGGCCTCTATCTGCATGTGCCTTTCTGCCGCCAGAAGTGCACCTACTGCGATTTTTACTCGCTGACTCCGAGCACGATAGACGAGATGGAGTACCTCGATCTGCTGGAGCGTGAGGCAGCGCTGCGCGCGCCGGGGAGCGGGACCCTCGAATCAGTCTTCTTCGGCGGGGGAACGCCCAGTCTGCTCCACCCCGAGACGGTATCGGCTGCCCTTGCTATGGTCAGCCGATATTTTCATTTGTCGCCTACGGCGGAGATCAGCCTGGAGGCAAACCCCGGCACCGTCGATGCCACCACCCTGGTGGCTCTGCGCCAGGCAGGGGTGAATCGGCTCAGCTTTGGCATCCAGACCCTGAACCCCAGGCTGCTTTGGCTGCTGGGGCGGCAGCACAGCCCTGAACAGGCGCTGCAGGCCATCGCTGCAGCGCAGCAGGCCGGATTTGACAACATCAGTGCCGACCTGATCTACGGAATCCCCGGGCAGACGCTGGACGACTGGCAGGAGAGTCTGCGGCTGCTGGCCGCAGCAGGTTTGCAGCATCTTTCGCTTTATGCGCTGGAGGTGCACCCGGCCACCCCCCTGGGAGAACAGGTGGCGGCTGGCGAATTGGCCCTGCCTGCTGACGACCTGGTGGCAGATATGTACGAAGCGGCGCAGCGGCAGCTGCCCGTATATGGTCTGGAGCAATATGAGATCTCCAATTTCGCGCGCGCCGGTTTTGAGTGCCGCCATAACCTGAACTACTGGTATAACGGCGATTACGTCGGTCTCGGCCCGGCGGCCTGCTCCTACCTGCAGGGCGAACGAGCCTGCAACGTGAGTGACTATGGGGCCTGGCGGCAGCGACTGCAGGCCGGTCAGCTGGCTACTGGCTCCAGCGAGCGACTCGATCTCGCCGCCAGCAAGGCCGAGACGATCATCCTCGGCCTGCGCTTGACGCAGGGGGTTGATGCGGCTGCCTATCAGCGGCGTTTCGGCAGCAGCCTCGAAGATGACTTTGGACCAACGCTGACCGATCTCCTGGATCGCCGCTGGCTGATCAGGACGCAGCGGGGCTATGCCATTCCCCAGTCAATGCTCTTGGTCGCCAACCGCGTCTTCCTATCCTTTCTCGATGGCCCCAATACTTGACAACAAGAAAGGCCTGGTGCTATCTTAGAATCAGGCATATTAGCACTCATCTTGGGAGAGTGCTAACAGTGAGGTGATGTCATGGAACTGGATCGTCGCAAACGTCAGGTGTTGTACGCTATTGTCCATGACTATATTGAAACAGCCGAGCCGGTAGGGTCGCGGACGATCTCGCGTCGCTATGATCTGGGCGTCAGCCCGGCTACAATCCGCAACGAGATGTCTGACCTGGAGGACATGGGCTATCTGGAACAACCCCATACCTCGGCCGGCCGGATTCCTTCTGACCGCGGGTATCGCTTCTATGTCGATTCGCTTCTGGAGCCGACGGAGATTAGCAGCGAAGAGCTGAGGATGATCAAGCAGATCCTCACGGCGCGGATGCGCAGCGCTGAGGAGATTGTGCAGCAGTTGGCCAGACTGCTTTCCGCCCTGACCAACTACACGGCAGTCGTGCTCGGCCCGATGGAGAGCAGGGTCCGCCTGCGTCAGATTCAGCTGGTGCCGATCCGCGGCACCCGGATTCTTCTGGTTGGGGTAACTGACGGCGGCTTCCTGCTGCAGCGGCTGATCGACATCGGCACGCACATCGAGGAAGGGGATCTCGCGGCGCTGCAGGCCTGGCTGAATCGCCGCCTGGCTGGTCAGCCCCTGGAGAAGATCAGACTGACTGACCTGGGCGAAATCCACAACGAACTGTGCGATGGCATTGATCTGATCGAGACGGTGATTGACGAACTGGTGGCCGGTGTCAGGGATCATCAGACCGGCAAGGTCTATCTCGGCGGTACGACGAACATCCTCAACCAGCCCGAGTTCCGCGACTTCGCCAAGGTGAAGTCAATCCTCGGCCTGCTGGAACAGGATGATCTGCTCTGGAATCTGGTCATGCAGACGGCGCAGCAGGGTGTCAGCGTCACCATCGGCACCGAAAACCCGCTGCAGGCCATCCAGGATTGCAGCCTGGTTACGGCCCAGTACCATCTCGGGGGTGGAATCAGCGGCTGGTTTGGTCTGCTGGGACCGACCCGGATGCAGTATGATCGGGTTTTTGCTCTGGTGCAACAGGTCTGCCAGACTTTGAACCAGCTGTTTCGCTAGTGTTAAGGGCGGGGGTAGCCCTGCCCTTAACAGTTCTAGGGATCGACCCATAGCAAAGGGGGATCATGCATGTCACTGAAACAGGTGAGCGGAGGCTCCGAGGTAGACGAGAGGCTGGCTGCGCTGCTGACCAATGCCAATGCCATCTCCGCCGTCGCCCAGGCGGTGGAGGGCACCATCGGCCCGAAAGGGCTGGACACGATGCTGGTGGATCGCTTCGGCGATGTGGTGATCACCAACGCAGGCGTGACCATCCTGGACAAGATGGAGGTCAACCATCCTGCGGCGCGCATGTTGATCAATGTTGCCAAAGCCCAGCAGGAGGAGATCGGCGACGGCACGACCACCGCCACGATCATGGCCGGAGCACTCGTCGCTGAAGGCGTGAATCAGGTGGTGCGCGGCGTGCCAGTGGCGCGGGTAATCGAGGGGCTGAAGCTGGGACTGCGTCTGGGAATCGAATCCCTGCAGCGGCGGGCACGTCAGATTCAGGGGCTGGACGATCCCCAGCTGCGACGCATCGCCTATATCTCGGGTCGCGAGCGGGCCGACATTGCCGATCTGGTAGTGGAGGCCGCGCAACTCGTCGGTTGGGAGAAGTTGCAGGAGAAATCTTTCAAACTGGCCGACACCATCATCGCCCAGGAAGGGGCGGAGAATGAAGTCTTTATGGGAGTGATCGTCGACAAAGAGCGGCTGAACCAGCAGATGCCCAGGGATATCTCCGGGGTGCGGGTGCTCGTCGTCGATGACGCTCTGGAACCAGAAGAGATCGAAGATGAGGCGCTGGGAACCGAAGCCGGCTTTCAGCGCTATCTGGAGTTACAGCGAGAGTTCAAGAGCAACGTTGAGAAACTGATCCAGCTGGGCGTCAACCTGATCCTCGTCGATCGGGGTGTCAGCGCCCTGGCCGAGGAGATGCTCACCGATGCCGGGGTGATGGTTCTGCGCCGGGTGGCCGCCAGCCAGCTGCGCAAGGTGGCCGAACACTGTGGAGCAAGGCCGATCAAGCGCACCGGTATCAAGAAGGCAGCTGCCGAACTGGAACGTTACATAGGTCGGGCTGCTCGGGCTTACGAAGACGAGCACCTGGAGCAGGTGCGGATTGTTGGCGGCCAGGGCAAGCCGTTGGCTACTGTCCTGGTGGGGGCGGCCACCGCTGAGGTGGTCGGTGAACGGGAGCGCATCGCCAAAGACGCCGCTTCTTCCACCCAGGCCGCGGTGCGCGGCGGCTATGTGCCGGGAGGTGGTTCCGTAGAGCTGGCGGTGGCCAGAGACGTCGAGCGTGCCCGCGAGACGATCAAGGGCATGGCCTCCTACGGCGTGGATTGCGTCAGCACCGCCCTGCGAAAGCCCCTGGCCCAGATCGTGCAAAACGCCGGCTTCAACCCCCTGGAAAAGGTGGAGGATGCCAGCGCCGCTCAGGTGGAATGGGGTAAGGACAGCCTCGCCATCAACTGCGACACCGGCGGTGTGGTTGATATGCTGGAGCTGGGCGTAGTCGATCCTGCCCTGGTGAAGATTCACGCTCTGCGGGCGGCAGGCGAGATCGCTGAGGCCATTCTGCGGATAGACACTATCATCAAGAAGAAGGATGACGGTGGCGGCGAGTCCGGATTCGCCAGCCATGAATAAGTGGATAGGTTGTCGCACCAAGGAGGAGATATGATGACTGAAGAAAAGCTGCAGCCGGAAACTGGGGGCGAGGAAAGGGAACCTGCCGTTGCAGCGACTGCCCCCGAGGGCGAGGCAGCCGAGGCGCTGGAAGATGACCCTGTGAGCCTGGAGTTGCAGGAACTGCAGCTGGAACTGGAGGAACTGAACAGGCGCTATATCCGCCTGCAGGCCGACTTTGACAACTACCGCAAGCGCACCCTGCGCGAGCGGGAGGAGCAGAGCGTCCTGGCTGAACTGGCTCTGCTGGAGAACCTGCTGCCGGTGCTGGATAACTTTGAGAGGGCGTTGGCGAACTGCCCCAGCGACGACCCCTGGGTTGAGGGTGTCCTGCTGGTGCAGCGCCAGCTGTTGGATATCCTCAAGCGCTGCGGGCTGGAACCCATCGAGTGCCTCCATCAGCCCTTCGACCCTAACCTGCACGAGGCGGTGCAGCGGGAGGAAAGTAGCGAAGTGCCTGATGGCACAGTCCTGCGGGAGCTGAAGACAGGCTACCTGTATAAGGGGCGGCTGCTGCGTGCCAGCGTCGTGATCGTCTCCTACCAAGTAGACTAGCCAGGGCCTGTCAGTTATTCTAATCAGAGGAGGTCGTACTCACTTGTCCAAAGTTATTGGGATTGACTTAGGGACTACCAATTCGGTTGTCGCAGTGTTAGAAGGCGGCGAGGCTACCGTTATCGCCAACGCGGAGGGCTCACGCCTGACGCCTTCTGTGGTCGGATTTGCCAGGAACGGCGAGCTGCTGGTGGGCAACGTGGCCAAGCGCCAGGCAGTCAGCAACCCTGGCCACACTATTAGCTCGATCAAGCGGCAGATGGGCACTACCTTCAGGGTGCACATCGACGGAAAAGCTTACACGCCGCAGGAGATCTCCGCCTTCATCCTGCGCAAGCTGAAGCAGGATGCTGAGGCCTACCTGGGCGAGAGCGTCACCAAGGCCGTGATCACCGTGCCGGCCTACTTTACCGACAGCCAGCGCCAGGCCACCAAAGACGCCGGTACGATTGCCGGCCTGGAAGTGCTGCGCATCATCAACGAGCCGACAGCGGCTGCCCTGGCCTATGGGCTGGACAAGACGACAGACCAGACAATTCTCGTCTTCGACCTGGGTGGCGGCACCTTTGACGTCTCCATTCTGGAGCTGGGCGACGGCATCTTCGAAGTTAAGGCCACGGCCGGGAACAACCGCCTGGGCGGCGACGACTTTGACCAGCGGCTGGCCGAATACCTGGTGCAGGAGTTCAAGCGCGATCAGGGCATCGACCTGTCCAAGGACAAAACGGCTATGCAGCGTCTGCTGGAAGCGGCTGAAAAGGCGAAGATCGAGCTCTCGAACTTGCTCACCACCAACATCAACCTGCCGTTTATCACGGCAGATCAGAACGGGCCGAAGCATCTGGATATCACCGTCACGCGTGCCAAGTTCGAGGAGTTGACCCGCGACCTCGTGGAAAAGACGATGGGTCCGACTCGCCAAGCCCTGCAGGACGCCAAGCTGTCCCCGCAGCAAATCGACCGCGTCATCCTCGTGGGCGGCTCCACGCGAATTCCGGCCGTGCAGGAGGCCGTCAAGAACCTGACCGGCAAGGAGCCGCACAAGGGGGTCAACCCGGACGAAGTCGTAGCCATGGGTGCAGCTCTCCAGGCGGGGATGCTGGCCGGTGAAGTCAAGGATGTCCTCCTGCTGGACGTCACCCCGCTTTCGCTGGGTATCGAGACTCTGGGCGGCGTCTTTACGAAACTGATCGAGCGCAACACCACCATCCCGGTGGACAAGAGCCAGATTTTCTCCACTGCGGCCGATAATCAGACATCGGTGGAGATCCATGTGTTGCAGGGTGAACGCTCGATGGCTGCTCAGAACGTAACGCTCGGGCGCTTTTCGCTGGATGGCATTCCGCCGGCGCCGCGGGGAATTCCCAAGATCGAGGTCAAGTTTGATATAGACGTCAACGGCATTGTCAACGTCAGCGCCAAGGATCTGGCGACTGGCAAGAGCCAGCAGATCTCCATTACGTCCTCCAGCGGCCTCTCTCCGGAGGAGATTGAGCGCATGGTCAAGGATGCTGAGAGCCACGCCGCTGAAGACGAGCGCTTCCGCGAGCTGGCCGAGCAGCGCAACCAGGCTGACCAGCTCTGCTACCAGTCGGAGAAGATGCTGACTGATCTGGGCGACAAGGTGCCGGCGGACAAGGCGACAACCATCCGCGAGGAGATCCAGAAAGTGCGCGAGGCTGCCAAGGGCGACGACCTGGAGGCCATCAAGTCCGCCAACGATGCGCTGCAGAAGCATGTCAACGAGTTGGCCACCATGGTCTACCAGCAGGCTGCAGCCGAGCAGCAGGCGCAGCAGAGCCAGCCTGGCAATGAAGACGTGCACGAGGCTGATTTTACCGTAGAGGACGACGAGAATCCCAGATAAGAGGGAGATTGAGAAAGAGGGGTGGGGGTTAGGTGACTGATCCCCACTCTGGTTTGCTTGCAGGGAGGGAGCTCATTGGCGACGAAGCGCGACTACTACGAGATTCTCGGCGTACCAAGAGACGCGAGTGAGAATGATATAAAGAAGGCGTACCGCCAGCTGGCGCGCAAATATCATCCGGATGTCAATAAGGACGATCCGCAGGCAGCCGACAAATTTAAGGAAGCTACCGAGGCCTATCAGGTACTCAGCGATGCCGAGAAGCGGGCCCAGTATGACCAGATGGGCCATGCCGCCTTTGATGGGCAGCAGGGCTTTGGCTTCAACGACTTTACCGGTATGGGGCTGGATGACATTCTGGACATGATGTTTGGCGGCGGTTTTGGCGGCGGCTTTGGCCGAGCGCGTCGCACCGGGCCGCGCCGCGGTGCGGACATCAGCTATGAGATGCCGATTGAGCTCTACGACGCCGTTTTTGGGAGGGAGGTGGAGCTGGAGGTTCCGCGCACCGAGTCCTGCCCCGTCTGCGGTGGCAGCGGCGCCGAACCTGGCACCCAGCGCACCACCTGTCCCACCTGCCACGGCAGCGGCCAGGTGCAATCTGTTCAGGCTACGCCGTTTGGTCGGATGATGACGTCTCATACCTGCACCCAGTGCGGCGGCGTCGGCAGCATCGTCGAGCGTCCCTGCCGCGAATGTCAGGGGCGCGGCCAGGTGCGGCGCACGCGCCGCGTTAAGGTGAATGTGCCAGCCGGCGTCAATGATGGCAGCCGGCTGCGGGCCAGCGGTCAGGGCGAAGCCGGTCTCCACGGCGGGCCGCCCGGCGACCTGCTGGTCTACATCCGCATTCGCCAGCACCCGCGCTACACCCGGGAGGGCCTCAACCTGATCTGTCAGGAGAAGATCAGCTTCCCTCGCGCCGCCCTGGGGGGTACAATTCAGGTGGAGACACTGGACGGCGACAAGGTCGAGCTGAACGTGCCGGCCGGCACCCAGAACGGCACCAGCCTGCGCATCAAGGGCCGCGGCGTGCCACGACTGGGAAGCAGTGTGCGCGGCGATCTGCTGGTGCGGATCGCGGTTGAAACTCCCCGGCGCCTCTCGCCCCGGCAGCGCGAACTGCTGGAGGAACTGGCCCTCACCATGGGCGAATCAGTTTCTGAGGAAAAAGGGTTCTTTGGGAAAATGCGCGATGTGTTCGGCAAGAATGACGAATAATCCCCAGAAGGAGGCGCACGCCTGGTGAAGTGGATGGAGGTTAAGGTCACCACCTCTCAAGAAGCGAAAGAAGCCGTTGCCGATCTGCTCTATCAACTGGGGGCCGACGGCCTGGTCATTGAGGATAGCTTCCCTGCTACTCTGGCCGAGGATGTGGAGGACTATAGCGATGTGCCCGAGGAGAGCTTCCCACTGGAGGAAGTGCGGGTGATCGCCTATCTGCCCATCGACGAATCGCTGCCCAACAAGATCGATACTCTGCGCCTGAAAGTAGCTGCCTTGCCCGACTATGGGCTGGACCCCGGCAAGGGTGAAGTGACGCTGCTGGAGGTGGAAGACAGCGATTGGGGGACAGCCTGGAAAGCCTACTACAAGCCGATCGCCGTCGGACAGCGCCTGCTGATCAAACCGACCTGGGAAGAGGCAGAGGCTGACGGCCGGCTGGTGATCGAGCTGGATCCCGGCATGGCTTTTGGCACGGGCACCCACCCCACCACCACCATGTGCCTGGAAGCGCTGGAGGGGGTGATCCGGGGCGGCGAGACTGTCTTCGATGTTGGCTGCGGATCAGGCATTCTCTCCATCGCTGCTGCCAGACTGGGAGCGGGGCAAGTCCTGGCCCTGGACAAAGACCCTAATGCCGTGAAGGTGGCGCGAGAGAATATCCGCCAGAATAATGTTGCCGATCTGGTCTCAGTCCGGCAGAGCGATCTGCTGGAACAGGCTGCGGGCGAGGCCGATATCATTGTCGCCAACATCATCGCCCGGATTATCGTCACCCTGATTCCGCAAGTCGTGTCGGTGCTTCGCCCCCAGGGCTACTTCATCGCCGCGGGGATTATCGCCGACCGGTTGCCGGAGGTGACCGAGCAGCTCGACGCCTACGGGCTGCGGACGGTAGCGCGCCAGCAGGAAGGCGAATGGGTGACGCTAACCTGTCAACGGAGGTGAGAACGGGCATGGCCCGTTTTTTTCTTGAGGAGGGCCTCGCTCCCGGACGCCGCATCGAATTGCACGGCAGCGATGCGGCGCACATCAGCCGTTCGCTGCGCATGCGGCCGGGCGAAATTCTGGAGCTGGTCAGCGGCGGAGAGGTGTTCCGGGGGCAGCTGGAGGCCATCGGTGAAGGCTCGGTGACGGTGCTCGTTCAGGGCAGGCTGAGCGAGGATAGCGAATCTCCTCTGGAGATACACTTGTACCAGGCCCTGCCAAAGGGCGACAAGCTGGAATTGATCGTTCAGAAATGCACCGAGCTCGGCGTCAGCTCCATCACGCCCCTGCTGACGGAACGTGTTATCGTCAGGCTGAAGCCGCAACAGGTGGCGAGCCGCCTGAGCCGGTGGCAGACGATCGCCGAAGAAGCGGCCAAGCAGAGCCGTCGTTCCCGCATCCCGCTGGTTAACCCACCGCTGGAGCTTGGCGCGATCCCGCCCCGGGCGGCGGGGACATTGCGCCTCGTGGCCTGGGAAGAAGGAAGTACACCGCTGGGCAAACTGTTGCCAGCAACCCCGCCCCGGCAGGTGGAGATTCTCATCGGCCCGGAGGGCGGCCTGTCAGCCACCGAGGTGGAGCAACTAGGGCGACAGGGATTTCTGCCAGTTTCGCTCGGTCCGCGCATCCTGCGCACCGAGACGGCACCTCTGGCACTCTTAGCCATTCTGCAATTTACCCTGGGGGATCTGGGAGGAACAAATCTGTGCCGAGAATAGCTTTTCATACACTGGGCTGCAAGGTTAATCAGGGGGAGACGGCAGCCATGGTTCATCTTTTCCGCGAGGCCGGCTATGATGTGGTCGATTTTAACGACGTCGCCGACGTCTACGTGGTCAACAGCTGTGCCGTGACGGTGCAGGCCGAACGCAAGTCGCGCCAGATGCTGCACCGGGCGCGCAACGCCAACCCGGGCGCGATGCTGGTCATGGTCGGCTGCTACCCACAGGCGGCTCAGGGCGAACTGCCAGAGCTGAGCGATGTTGACCTGATCATCGGCAGTTCGGAGAAGCCGCAGATTGTGGAGCTGGTGGAGCGGGCCCGTGCTCAGGCTTCGCCTTTGATCGCCGTCTCGCGCTGGACTGACGATACCCGCTATGCGATGATCAGCACCAGCCAGGAAGTGGGGCGCACCCGCGCCACGTTGAAGGTGCAGGACGGCTGCCAGCAGTTCTGTGCCTACTGCATCATCCCCTATGCGCGGGGTCCGGAGCGCAGCCGGTCTCTGGACAGCGTTCTGGACGAGACCCGACAGCTGATCGCCGCTGGGTATCAGGAGGTTGTCCTGACCGGCATCCATCTGGGCAGCTGGGGCCGCGATCTCCAGCAGCCCAGTAGTCTCTCCAGTCTGGCGGAGGCGATGCTGGCTGTACCCGGTCTCCAGCGCCTGCGCCTCAGCTCGGTGGAACCCAACGACATCACGCCAGAACTGATCGAGCTCATGCGCCATCACCCCAACTTCTGTCGTCATCTGCATATTCCGCTGCAGACCGGGCAGGACGAGATCCTCGCCGCGATGAATCGGCGATATAACACCGCCGAGTATCGGGCGATCGTCGAGCAGGTGCGCGCCGCTGTGCCCCGGGTGGCGATCACCACCGACGTGATCGTCGGCTTCCCTGGTGAAACAGACGAGCATTTTGCCGAGACGCTACAGTTTGTCGAATCCATCGGTTTCAGCCGTCTGCATGTCTTTCGTTATTCCCCGCGGCCCCGTACACCTGCGGCGACCATGCCCAATCAGGTGCCAGGCCAGGTGAAGGAGGAACGCGCCCGTCGCCTCATAGCCCTGGGCGAGGTCATGCGCCGCCAGTTCTGCCAGCGCATGGTGGGCGAGACCTGGCAGGTGCTCTGGGAGCAGGAGCATGACGGGGTATGGAGCGGGCATACAGATACCTATGTCAGCGTGCAGGCCCAGAGCGACGCTCTGGCCTCCAACCAGCTGAGTCCGGTGCGCGTGGTGCGCCTGACCGACGCTGGAGTTTTTGGAGAACCTGTCTGAGCCAATTGTCATCCCTCCTCAGCAGGAAGATGGCCTGAGTCGTCGAAGATAATATCTAGTAGGGGGTGAGATAATGAACGACTGCGTATTCTGCAAGATCGTGGCCAAGCAGCTGCCCAGCGACGTGCTCTACGAAGATGATCGAGTTCTCGCCTTCCGCGACATCAATCCGCTGGCCCCGGTGCATATTCTTATCATCCCCAAACGACATGTGCCATCGCTCAAGGAAACTCGGCCGGAAGATGCTGAGTTGCTGGGCGCACTGCTCGATGTAGCCCGCCAGGTGGCGGCTGACGCGGGTCTGGAAGGTTACCGCGTGGCCATCAATACCGGCAGGGCAGGAGGACAAGTCGTGCCGCATTTGCATCTGCATGTCATCGGCGGTAAGGACCTGTCTGAGCTGCCGTCCTTGAGTTGACAGCTTGCAGTTGGCCAGTATATAATGGCGGAAGGTTCTTTTTGCTAGAGGCCAACTCCGAGCATTCTTGTAGTTGCGGAGGGAGGGAGAACTAAGTGTCAGAGATCAGAGTCCGCAAGGATGAATCCTTAGACAGCGCTCTGCGCCGTTTTAAGCGTCAATGCCAGCGGTCTGGTGTGCTTTCCGAAGCCAGAAGGCGTGAGCATTATGAGAAGCCCAGCGTGAAACGCAAGAAAAAGGCTGAAGCGGCCCGGAAGAAGAAGAGATTTTACTAATCCTCAGGATAACCTGAACCGTAGTCAAGCCATGAAGGCATCCATGTACTGGATGCCTTTTTGATTTTGCCCACTCGTTGGCGTCCGCCGGGAGTGTCCGACAGCTTCTTTTGCCCGGACAATCTGCATAAAACTTAGAGAGATAGCCATGGCAGGAGGGAAGTACGATGACCATCGATCAGCGGCGGCGTCGACGCAGTCTGCAGCAGGGCGTCAAGGGGATCCTGACGGATGTTCTGGAACTGCCCAAAGATCTGGTTCTCAACCTGCCCCGGGTGACCATGGTCGGCAATGTGCAGTTGACCCTGGAGAACCACCGCGGGGTAATCCTCTATAGCGATCAGTGCGTGCGTATCGCCGTTGAAAGAGGTGAGATTCAGGTTACCGGGCAGAAGCTCACGCTGCGGTCCATCTTTCCCGACGAGATCATCATCGATGGTCTCATCTTTGCCGTCTCCTATATCGGTTAGAGCTGCCAGGATGGAGTGGTAGAATTGTTCATTAACCGCCTCTGGGCGCTGTGTATCGGGTATCTGGCGATCCGCTTTCGCGGCCAGCGCGTCGAAAGATTTATCAACCTCTGCCTGCAAAACGATATCCCGGTCTGGGATGTCTATACCACGAGGAATGGCACCGTTGTCGGCAAGACCAGCATCGACGGGTTCAAAGCGATGCGCCCCATCGCGCGCCGCTCCCGGGTCTCGGTGCGCATCCTGGCGCGTCGCGGACTCCCCTTTCTCCTCAACAAACTCTGGAAGCGGACCGCATTCGTCATCGGTGCGCTGCTTTTCATTGTCAGCCTGCATATTCTCGGCTCCATCATCTGGTTTATCGATGTGCAGGGCACCGAGGAGCTAGCGCCGGCCGTGGTGCTGGAGGCCGCGGCCGAACTGGGAGTGCGGCGTGGCGCCTGGCGCAACAGCCTGGTTCCGGCCGACCTGTCCCGCCGCCTGGTGCTGAAGCTGCCCGAACTGTCCTGGGCGGCGCTGGACCTCAAGGGATCATCAGCTATCATCCAGGTGGTGGAAAAGAAGGTGGTCACCGTCGAGCCGCGGCGGATCGGCGACATCGTCGCCCAGAAGAGCGGGGTGATCAGCAAGATCATCGCTACGCAGGGAAAATCTCTGGTGAAAAGAGGTGATACTGTAGAGATAGGAGATGTGCTGATCAGCGGTACGGTTCAGGCCGACGAAGATAGCCAGATCAGATATGTCCACGCCGAAGGCATCGCTGAGGCGCGCATCACCTATGAGGCGACAGGCGTCAGCCACCTGCGGCGCACAGTGCAGCGCCGCACCGGGCAGAGCCTGGAGGTGGATATCCTGGTCCTGGGCCAGCGGGAGCTGATTGTCGCTGGGCCGCGGGAAACCCCCTTTGCGCTGTACGAAGAGGAATGTCAGACTCTGCCTCTAATTTGGAGGAATCTTGGGGCACCTGTAGAACATAAGGTAAAAGCCATTTATGAGCTCGTCGCCGAGTCGGAGGTAGTCAGCTTTGAGCAGGCGCGGCAGGAAGCGCTGGAACGCGCCCAGGCGGCCGTCATGTCCCTGCTGCCGGCGGATGTGGTGGTGGAGGATTTGAGCTACGAAACGAAGCTCCTGGCCGATGAGAACACGGTGCAGGTGCGCGCCACAATCACTACCATCGAATCTATCGGCGAGTTCGACCCGTACTAGAAGACATGCATCAGGCGAGCAAACATCGCCTTATCAAGATCGCAAGTGCTGCGCACTTGCTTAGGTGCCAACCGATGTTTGTCAAGCAAACATCGCCTTATCAAGATCGCAAGTGCTGCGCACTTGCTTAGGTGCCAACCGATGTTTGCCAAGCAAACATCGCCTTATCAAGATCGCAAGTGCTGCGCACTTGCTTAGGTGCCAACCGATGTTTGCCAAGCAAACATCGCCTTATCAAGATCGCAAGTGCTGCGCACTTGCTTAGGTGCCAACCGATGTTTGCCAAGCAAACATCGCCTTATCAAGATCGCAAGTGCTGCGCACTTGCTTAGGTGCCAACCGATGTTTGCCAAGCAAACATCGCCTTATCAAGATCGCAAGTGCTGCGCACTTGCTTAGGTGCCAACCGATGTTTGTCAAGCAAACATCGCCTTATCAAGATCGCAAGTGCTGCGCACTTGCTTAGGAGGCAGAGTATTTGTCGCAACCAGAACAGAATGCTCGTAAACTCATCATCCGCAGTGTCGACGAAGCGCGGGCCGTGTTTGGCAGGCGGGATGAACATCTGAAGCTGATTGAGGAAGCCTTGCCGGTGCGCATCAGCACCCGTGATGGCGAACTGCAGGTTGTAGGAGAGGAAGAGGATGTACGCCAGGTCGAGGCACTGCTCGAGCAGTTGCTCCACCTGCTGCGTCGCGGCCAGCCGGTGGGACCGCGGGAGGTCAGCTATGGGTTGCGCCTGATCCGCGCCGGTGAAGAGCCCAACCTGGAGGAGATCTCTGCCGACGTGATCGTCACCACGTCGCGGGGCAAACAGATTCGTCCCAAGACCCGCGGCCAGCGGGCCTACGTGCAGGCAATGCGCGGCAATGACATCGTTCTCGGGATCGGCCCGGCCGGCACCGGCAAGACCTATCTGGCCATGGCTGTTGCGGTAGCCGCGTTGCGCAACCGCGATGTGAGCCGCCTGATCCTGACTCGCCCGGCGGTGGAGGCCGGGGAAAGACTGGGATTCTTACCGGGAGATCTGCAGGACAAAGTCGATCCCTACCTGCGTCCCCTGTATGATGCCCTGTTTGATATCCTGGGGCAGGAGATATTTCAGAAATACATGGAGCGAGGCATCATTGAAGTCGCTCCGCTTGCTTACATGCGGGGGCGAACGCTGGATGATGCCTATATTATCCTGGACGAAGCACAGAACTCGACGCCGGAACAGATGAAGATGTTCCTGACCCGCCTTGGCTTCGGGTCAAAGGCCATCGTTACCGGCGACATCACCCAGATCGATCTGCCCAAGGGTAAGGCCAGCGGTCTGGAAGAGGCGCGGCACGTCCTGCGCAATGTAAGGGGCATCAGCTTCGTCTACCTTACGGATCAGGATGTGGTCAGGCATTCCCTGGTGCAGCGGATCATCAAGGCATATGAGGCCTACGACGACCAGACCCGTTAGCCATCAGCCGCAGTCTGACCAGCAGACATCGCGAGTTCTGGGGCTCACTTAAGTTTATGGGGGAGGGGCAGATGAGAAATACGCAACGTTTCGGACGCCGGATGTGGCGCAGCTCGGTGGTTCGCCGGGCTCTTTTGTTAAGCGTCGTCTATGCGGTGCTGTCGCTGGTTCTCTTTGCCTGCCTGCTGCCGGAGTCGGTTCAGCTGGAGGTGGGACAAGCCAGCCCGCGCTTCATCGGCGCGCCGCGTGCTGTGCAGGATCGCCATACCACCGAAGCCCTGCGCCAGCAGGCGCGGCAGGCGGTGAAAGACATTTTCGAGCAGGATCCGCTGGTAGAGCAAGAGAGCCAGCAGCTGGTCACGCAGATCTTCGAGCAGTTCATCTCTGTCAGCGCCGAGGACATCGTGCGGTCGCAGAAACTGCAGCTGCTGCGCGAAAACCTGCCGGTGGAGCTGTCGGAGGACCTGCTGCAGGTGGCGCTCAATCTCAATGCTGACACGCACCGCGAGTTGAACAACACCCTCAATTCGCTACTCACCGACAGCTACCATCGCGGCATCAAAGAAGATACTCTGACTGTTGCCCAACAGCAGCTGAACGAGGATATCAACCGCTTGTACATATCGACCACGCAAAAATCCCTCCTGCGTGGTATCGGAGAAGCAGTTCTCAGGCCTAACCTGCGCTACAATGCGCTGGCCACCGAGCAACTGCGCCAGGAAGCCGAATCGCGGGTGCTGCCCGTGGTGGTGCAGCAGGGGCAGAAGATCATCGGGCAAGGCGAGATCGCGACCGAGCGGGAGATCGCCCTCCTCAAGGATCTGGGGCTGCTCGGGCCCGACGGCAACTGGCTCCTGGTGGTGGGCTGCTTTGCCTATATGTTGATCAGCCTGCTGCCGATTGTGGCTCATCTCGTGCTCCAGCGTCGGGTCGCTCCCGTGAGCAACAAGGAGATCGTGCTGCTGGGATTGATCATTCTCCTGACGATGGCGCTCAGCCGGGTGTTCAGCCTGCTGTCAGGCCTCCTGATGCCGGTGGCCACGGCTGCCGTCCTCATCACTATTCTGCTGGGCCATCCCCTCGGCATCGCCAGCAGCCTGACGGTGACCCTGCTGGCCGCGGCCCTCTCCGGCTTCGACGGAGTCAGCTTCTGTGTCGCCCTGATGGGGGCGGCCTTTGGCGCATTCAGTGTCTCGCGCATGCATCAGCGCTTCGACCTGGTCAAGGCAGGTGCCCTGGTGGGTGCAGCTACCGGGCTGACCGCGGTGGCATTCCATGTGGTGCTCGGGTCCACGGCCAGCCTGCTGCTGGGAGACGCAATGCGAGCAGCGGCAGGTGGCGTGATGGCGGTGATCATCGCTTTCGGCATTCTGCCCTTCCTGGAGCGGCCGTTTGGGCTGGCTTCATCGGTGAAGCTGCTGGAGCTGTCCAACCCAAATCACCCGCTGCTGCGGCGGCTGCTAATCGAAGCGCCCGGAACGTACAACCACAGCATCGTCGTTGCCAACCTGGCCGAGGCTGCGGCCGAGGCCATCGGTGCCGGCGGCCTGCTGGCGCGGGTAGGGGCATACTATCACGACGTAGGCAAGCTGAAGCGCCCCTACTTCTTCGTTGAGAATCAGTTTGGCATGGAAAATCCCCATGACAAATATCCGCCGACGTTGAGCAGCCTGGTGATCACCTCGCACATCAAGGATGGGGTGGAGATCGGCCGGGAGTATAAGCTGCCGCAGGTGGTGCTGGACATCATTCAACAGCATCACGGCACCGGCATGGTCAGCTATTTCTACCATCGTGCCAGAGAGCAGGGAGAGGTAGAGGAGAAGGATTTCCGCTATGCTGGGCCGGTACCACAGACAAAGGAGGCGGCCATCGTGATGCTGGCCGATGCGGTGGAGGCCGCAGTGCGCTCCCTCTCGCAGCCTACCCCGACCCGCATCGATTCCATGGTGCGCAAGATCATCAAGGATCGCCTGAACGACGGTCAGCTGGACGAGTGCGACATCACGCTCAGGGAGCTGGATCAACTGGGCACCGCCTTTGTGCAGATCTTGAGCGGGATCTTCCATAAGCGAATCCAGTATCCAGATCAGTTGCAGCCACAACCAGAGCGCACCCAGACAAAGCCTGATCCGGATCAGTCAGCGGCCCCCGAAAGCGGCGACTCACCGGAAGGGACGGATTCCCCCGAAAGGAGCGAGGATGATGATCCTCATCAGCTATGACGAAGAGAAGCTGGCAGTCAGTGATGAACTATTGGCTCTGACTGCTGATGTGCTTGAGAAGGCCCTTGGCCTGTTGGGCTTGCCCAAGGACGCTGAGGTCAGCGTAGCGCTGGTGGATGACGCCGCCATCCGGGTGCTCAATCGAGACTACCGCGGGATTGACCAGCCTACCGATGTGCTCTCCTTTGCCCAGCAGGAAGGCGAGGAACTAATCGACTCCTCCAGCGTATTAGTCTTGGGAGACATTGTGATCAGCCTGGAGCGGGCTGAGGCGCAGGCAGCCGAATATGGCCATTCGCTGAATCGCGAATTGGCGTTCCTGCTGGTGCATGGCCTGTTGCACCTGGCTGGCTATGATCACGACGACGAATTCAGCGGGGAGATGCGCGCCAGGCAAGACGAGATTATGCAGGCGTTGGATCCCCTTCCGGAACATTGAGCCCGGACTGGTCGTCATAAGCTTGTAGGAATTTTTTCCTGCAAGCAACGGCATGTCTCCTGAACGGCTGTGTGCGAGATATGGGGGGGAGTCAATGTTTCCAAGAAGAAGGCAAACTGGAGCTGATCCGAAGCAGCAGAGTGCCCTTAGCTGGGTGATGCTCGCTGTCTTGCTGCTAAACATCCTGGTCATCGGTCGTTCCTTTGAGTTGTTCACTCTGCCGGGGGAGAAGAGCACTCTGGAGAGTTCCAAAGAGGCGGTCCTGATCCTGGTCGACTATGTACAGCGCCTTGCTCAATCTCAGGGGCTGGGAGCCTTGCCAGCGGTGCATGATATGCTGGCCCGCTTTCAGTATGATATCAAGCGCGCCAAGACGATAGATGAACTGGCGCAGGCAGTGATCAGCAGCAGTCGCGAGGCCTCGGAGACGATCGACCTGGAACTGGATGGCAAGCGGCGGGAGCTGTTACAGACGCTGATCAGTCGCGACCCGATGGTGCCGCAGATCCAGGAGAAGGTGAGCATCGTTGTCGCCAACGAGGATGGCAGCCGTGTAGAGATTACTGACCAGGCACAGGTCCTCTCTGACTACACGAAGGAGCAGATCAGGGTGAACCCGATGATGAGCCGAGCCTTCGAGCCTATCGTCGTCGAGATCAACGAGGGCAAGGCCCAGGTAGTCAACTACCGCAGCTATGTGGATCGCATCAATGCGCTGCAGAGTGAAGTACAGAATATGCAGGCCGAACTGCGCGCCGTTAATGCCCGGGCGGGTTACCTCCCCCTGACCGGTGCCGGCGTTGAAGTTAAAGTCTATGATGCGCCTGGCGGGTATACCGATCAGTACATAGTGCATGATGCTGATGTTCGGGATATCGTCAACGAACTTATCGGCGGCGGTGCGGTGGGCGTGGCCGTGGGCGGTCAGCGGATGACCATCCAGACTGCGATTCGCTGCACCGGGCCGGTGGTGCTGGTCAATCAGAAGCAGATCGATGTCAACCCGGTGGTGATCCACGCCGTAGGCGACCCGAGAGTGCTGGAGAGCAGCCTGGATCTGATGAAGAATACGCTGCTGGCCACGCGCGGCATCGAACTGACTGTCACGCGGGTGGACGAGATCACGTTGCCGGCGGCGCCAAAGCAGCCGTAGCAAGGAGGAATCGCGATGAATCCGGAGATCGCCAAGCTCATCGAGGCAGCACAGGCCGCGCGCCAGCACGCCTATGCGCCCTACTCCAATTACCGGGTGGGTGCAGCCGTCCTGACCGCATCCGGCCGCATCTACAGCGGCTGCAACATTGAGAACGCATCCTATAGCATGACCATTTGCGCCGAGCGAGTGGCGGTGGCCACCGCTATAGCCGCCGGTGAGACCGAGTTTGTGGCGTTGGCCGTTGCCGGCGGCCAGGAGCTGCCCAGCCTGCCCTGCGGCGCCTGCCGCCAGTTTCTGGCTGAATTTGCCGGGCCGGAGCTGCCGGTCAGCATCGTCTCCCAACAGGGGACGCGCCTCGACACCACCCTGGGCGAGTTGTTGCCCAAAGCATTTGACCCGACATACTTACAGGAGGGGAAGGAATGACAGAGTTCCGCTCGGGCTTCGTTGCCGTGATCGGGCGTCCCAACGTGGGCAAGTCAACGCTGCTCAACGCCCTGCTGGGCGATAAATACCTGATTGTCAGCGACAAGCCCCAGACAACACGCAATCGCATCCAGTGCATTCTGACCGATGCTGACCATCAGATCATCTTTCTGGATACTCCTGGCATCCACAAACCCAAGTCTCTGTTGGGAGAGGGTATGGTCAGGACGGCGCTGAACACCCTGCAGGAGGTCGACCTGATTCTCTTCCTGGTGGAAGGGCACGAGCGGCTCGGTGGCGGCGATCGTTACATCGCCGAGCACCTGCATTCCGTCGATACGCCGGTGGTTCTGGTGATCAATAAGGCCGATCTGGCCCAGGGAGAACAGTTGGTCAGCCTGGAGGAGGCCTGGCGAGAGCTTTTGCCTGGCCTGAAGCAGGTTGTCCACATTTCTGCGCTGACCGGTTATAACGTCAGCTACCTGCGGCAGCAGATCGTCAGCCTGCTTCCCCCGGGTCCTCAGTATTATCCGGAGGATATGGTCATCGACCAGCCGGAGCGTTTCATCGTCTCCGAACTGGTGCGCGAGAAGATCCTGCAGCTGACCCGCGAGGAAGTACCGCATGCCGTAGCCGTTGTCATCGACGAGATGAAGGTGCGCGATGATGAAATGGTCTATGTGCGGGCTACCATCTATGTCGAGCGCGAGTCGCAGAAGGGGATCATCATCGGCAAGTCTGGCGTGATGCTGCGCAGCATCGGCGAGGCAGCCAGGCAGGATATCGAAAACCTCCTCGGTTCGCGCATCTATCTGGATCTCTGGGTGAAGACGCGCAAGGATTGGCGCAACCAACTGAACGAGCTGCGTCGCTTCGGGTACGACGAGCTGACACGCAAGGAGTGATAATCAATGGATAGAAAGACGATGGCGGCGATGATCGATCATACGCTGCTCAAGCCGGAGGCGACACCGGAGCAGATCAGGCGACTCTGCGACGAGGGCAATCGCTACCAGTTTGCCAGTGTCTGTGTGAACGGTGCCAATGTGCGGCTGGCGGCCAGCCTCAGCCGGATTCCGGTGGCGTGCGTCGTCGGCTTCCCCCTGGGGGCGATGCATTCCAGCGTTAAGGCGGCGGAAGCCAGGCAGGCCATCGCTGATGGTGCCAGTGAGATTGATATGGTGATCAACATCGGCGCGGCCAGGGCAGGCGAATGGGATCTCGTCGAGTCCGACATCCGGCAGGTGGTGGAGGCCAGCGCCGGACGTGTGGTGAAGGCGATCATCGAGACCGCCCTGCTGTCCGACGCAGAAAAGCGGCTGGCCTGTGAGGCTGCGGTGCGCGCCGGCGCGCAGTTTGTCAAGACATCCACCGGCTTTTCCAGCGGCGGCGCCAGCGTGGCCGATGTGAAGCTGATGCGCGCCGTGGTGGGGCCGGACATCGGCGTCAAGGCCTCCGGCGGCATCCGCGATCTGGCAACGGCGCAGGCGATGCTTGAGGCCGGGGCCACCCGCCTCGGGGCCAGTGCCGGCGTAGCAATCGTCGAATCGCTGCAGGAATGACAGGAGCTTCGGCCCAATGCCACTGATCAACGTGCGCGGCATCGTTCTCCGCACCTACAATCTGGGTGAGAAGGACAGGATCATCGTTCTCCTCACCCCCCAGCACGGCAAGCTGCGCGCTGTGGCCAAGGGTGCCCGCCGCCCTGGCAACCGTTTTGCCGCTGCCGCTGATGCTTTGGTGGAGATGGATGCCGGCATCTATACCGGTCGCGGCCTGCATACGCTAAATCAGGCCGTGATCATCACCAGCCATCGCAGCCTGCGCGAGCGGCTGGATTACCTGGCCCACGGACTGTTCATGGCTGAGCTCATCGACCTGTTCACGGTAGACGCCGAGGTTGAACCTGCCACCTATGATCTGCTGAGCCGTTCGCTGAACATGCTAGAAGAATCCACTAACCCAGCCCTGTTGCTGGCCTGGTTCGAGTGTCAGCTGCTGCTGCAGATGGGGCTGTTGCCCGAGGCAGAGGCCTGCGCCCATTGTGGCGCCGATCAGCACTCCCTGGCTGCTCTGAGTCTGGCCAAGGGGGAAATGCTCTGTGCTGGGTGCGCCGCGGCCGGCGGGAGCCGCCTGCTGCGCCTGTCCAGGGAGACGGTGGCCCTGCTCCGCTACCTGACTCAGCAGGCTACCGATGGCCATTTGCCGGCCGAACTGAATAACACTGCTGAACACGGTCTGGCCAGGGTGCTGGAGCAGTTCATTTTCTACCAGTTGGAGACTACGCCGCGCTCTTATGACTTCCTTAAGTCTATGCGGCCTTAGTCAAGATTGAACCCACAAGGAAAGGAGGTCGTCGGTGATGATTGATTTGGAGCGAATTGATATCGTGCGGGAACGCACCGGGTGCAGCTATCAGGCAGCCAAGGAAGCGCTGGAACAGACCAATGGCGATGTGCTGGATGCCATCATCCTGCTGGAGAACCGGCCGCCCAGCTCGTCCAGTCAGGCCTGGGTGGAGCAGATTCAGGTCAAGGGTGCCGAAGTTGCAGAGGTGATCAAGGCCCTGGTGCGCGAAGGCAACGTGCGGCGCATTCGCGTTCTGCAGGATGGCAAGGTGTTGCTGGAGTTCCCGGTTACGGCCGGTGTCATCGGCGCGGTGTTGCTGCCCAAGCTGGCCCTGATCGGCGCTGTGGTAGCAATGGTGGCCCGCTGCACCATCGAAGTCGAGCGGGTGCAGGAGCCACGGGATAGCGACAGCAACATCACCCCACCCAACCCTACAGAGCCGGAAGCCTAAGGGCTTCGGGGCTGTCGCCGCAGGTCGACAGCCCTTTTCATATGGGAGGAAAACCTGGCACGCGGGAAAATGCTCGGGAACTTGTACGGAAAAAAAGGAAACCCCCCGGCAGAAGGAGTATATACTAATTAACGAACGGACTATTCTATTGAGGGGGTGATGACGATCAAACTAAGCCCACGCCAAGAGAAAATCGTCGAATTGGTTAAGGATCATGGGCCGATCAGCGGCGAACTGCTGGCTCAGCATTTGAACGTCACCCGCGCTGCATTGCGACCAGACCTTGCTATTCTGACCATGGCCGGGCTTCTGGATGCCAGACCCCGTGTCGGATATACTTATTCAGGAAAAACGCTGAACTTCCTTTCAGCCGAGCGGCTGCGCCTGGTGAAAGTGCGCGAGGTTTGCTCGGTGCCGGTGGTGATCAACGAAGAGCGTTCGCTATACGACGCTGTTGTTAGCATGTTTCTGGAAGACGTGGGGACACTGATCGTGGTCGATGAGGAGGGTTATCTGGCTGGGGTAGTGAGCCGCAGCGACCTGCTCAAGAGCAGCATCGGCTCCCTCGACCTGGAGAAAGTTCCGGTGGGAGTGGTGATGACCCGCCTGGCCAACGTTGTTCATGTGGGGATGGACGACACCCTCCTGATGGCGGCGCATAAGATGGTCAACCACCGCGTCAACACTTTGCCGGTGGTGAAACCAGCCGATGAGGAAGGCAGGCTGTCCGTCGTCGGTACCGTCTCACAGCGAACGATGACCAAGATCTTTGTGGAGATTGCCGAAGGTAGGTAGAAGGGAGATAGGAGGGATCTTGATGGAAAAGCAGATTCAGGTTTTCGTGGTTTCCGATTCCCTGGGCGAAACCGCCGATCGCGTCGCCCGCGCCTCTGCCAGCCAGTTTCAGCTACAGGACTTTGATTTCCGCCGTGTCCCGTATGTGAACAGCAAGGAACTGATCGACGAGATCATTGAGGATGCCAGCCATGGCCCTTCGCTGATCGTGCATACTCTGGTTGTGCCTGCCCTGCGGCTATACATGAACGATCAGGCGGCAGAGAAGGAGATCCCCTGTGTAGACATTATGGGGCCGACGCTTGAGGCTTTCAGTGCCGCAACTGAGGCCAAACCCCGCTTGCAGCCCGGTCTGGTGCACCAGCTCGACGAGGAATACTATCGCCAGATCGAAGCTGTCGAGTTTGCTGTCAAATATGATGACGGCAAGGATCCCCGCGGCTTGCTGAAGGCGGATCTGGTCCTGATCGGCGTATCGCGCACCTCCAAGACGCCCCTCTCCATGTATCTGGCGCATCGTGGCTATCGCGTGGCCAACGTGCCGCTGGTGCCAGAAGTCAGCCCGCCGGAAGAGATCTTCATGTTGCCCAGCAATCGCATTATCGGGCTGACGATCAGCGCCGCCCAGCTGAAGCAAATCCGTCAGGAGCGGCTGAAGGTCCTGGGGCTGCAGGCTAACGCCAACTATGCCAGCGAGGAGCGCATCGGCGAAGAACTGGATTACGGCAAGAGGATCATGGACCGCATCGGCTGCCCGGTTATCGATGTCACCCGGCGCGCCGTCGAGGAGACGGCCAGCCAGGTGCTGGAGATATTGACCAGGCGGGATCGCAGCTAGCTTCCCGGGATAACTTAATTCAGTGAGACAATGGCGCGCCCGAAGGGGTGTGCCCTGACAGAGGGGCTCTTGCTCATGCAACAGCCCCTTTCCGTTTCAGACCTGTCTACAGCATGATGCAGGAATTAGCTGTCCGGGCAACGAAATATTATTCATGCCAGTGGTGACGTGACTTTCCTCCGGCAGCCGGCAGGCGGCAGGAAATCGTCCCAAAGCGCAGAATATCGTTAGAGTCTGTACACTGTACCGGTCTGTTCTCTGTAGTAGGGGGCGAAGGTCGGCAAGCGCTGAGATTGCACGTAGAGGAGAGGCGGATGGCTGGATTTTCGGATGATTTTATCGAGCGGGTGCGTAATGAGAACGATATTGTGGAGATTATCAGCCAGCACGTCACCCTGCGCCGCCAGGGTCAGAACCTGATCGGCCTCTGCCCGTTTCACACGGAAAAGACGCCTTCATTCAGCGTCAGCCCCTCAAAGCAGATGTATTACTGCTTTGGGTGCCACGCCCACGGTTCCGTGATCAACTTTGTGATGGAGATCGAACGCCTCACCTTTCCAGAAGCAGTGCGCGCTCTGGCCGAGCGAGCTAACATACCGCTGCCTGAGCATCGGTCATCCCCCCGTGCCAGAGCCCAGGCTGATGAGCGCCAACTGTTGTACCGGGTCAATCAGTGGGTGACAGACCTGTTTCACGATCAACTGCTGCGGGCACCCGAGGCGAGGGTCGCTCGCGAATATCTTGTTAAACACCGTGGTTTGAGCGAGCAGTTGATCAAGGAGATGCGCATCGGCTATGCGCTACCCGACTGGAGCGGCCTGCAACGCCAGGCGGAACGCAGCAGGGTTCCCATCGCCGCCCTGGCCAAACTGGGCCTGATCATTCCGCGCCAGCAACAGAAGGGATACTACGATCGCTTCCGCGGCCGGGTGATGATTCCTATCGCGGACGCTCGCGGGCGGGTGGTAGCGTTTGGTGGTCGAGTGCTGGATGATAGCCAGCCCAAGTACCTCAACTCGCCGGAACACATCCTGTTCAACA
Organism: Bacillota bacterium; assembly: GCA_050949085.1. Taxonomy (GTDB): domain Bacteria; phylum Bacillota; class UBA994; order UBA5500; family UBA5500; genus JBMNFB01. The sequence continues at coordinate 1,065,383 of JBMNFB010000001.1, read as the reverse complement.
AGGGCCGAATGCTGTTTGGCCTGCATCAGGCAGGAAAAGCCATCGGCACAGCCGGGTGCGCCGTACTTGTTGAAGGCTATATGGATTGCCTCTCGGCCTGGCAGCACGGCGTTCAGAACGTGGTCGCCTCACTGGGCACTGCCCTGACGCCATACCAGGCACGCCTGCTGAAGCGTTACACTGGCAAAGTGGTGCTCTGCTATGACGCCGACAGCGCCGGACTGAGGGCCGCCCTGAGCGGCATGGAGGTGCTGCAGCAGGCAGGGCTGGAGACGAGAGTGGCCGTTCTGCCACCTGGTGAGGATCCTGATGACTGCCTGCGCCGGCATGGCCCCGAGTATTTTCAGAATGAAGTGGTGGCCAGGGCCCAATCCTGGGTAGACTTCTATTTAAGCAAACTGCGTCTAGACTATGATCTGGATGATGTCAGCGGCAAGGCGCAATATGTCACCGCAGCTGCAGCGGTGATCGGTAGGCTGGATAACGCTGTTGCCCAGGCCGCATACGTGCAGCGACTGGCCGCAGAGCTGGCAGTTCCCGAATCGGCCGTGATGGCTGAGCTGAGCAAACAGAAGAGAGTCCAGCGGCCCGGCTCAAGGGATAAAGCTGGTAATAGCCGATATACTAAGAAGGATGTGCCCCGTGCCGAGGAGCTCGAGGTTGATCCACTTCTGCACGGCTGCCAGATCGCTGAAACCAAGCTGCTCAGCCTGCTGCTGGATGATCTTGTTGGGGGAGAGGAGCTGCTGCTGGAGTGGCAACAACTGGATGTCTACGCCTATCCGATTGACCAGCAAGTGGTAGAGATACTATTGCGCGAGCTGCAAGCGGGCAGACCGATAGATATTAACCATCTGTTGGAGCAGACCGGGAACGCTGCACTCGGACGACGCCTGGCGGAAATCGCCTGGTCGGCAGACCCGAAAGAGGAGAACGCTGATATCGTAGCGCGGGACTGCCTGGGGAAACTGAAACAGCTGGCGGTCCGAAATTCAATTCAGGCATTGGAGCAGCGCCTGGCAACAGTAACGAATATAGATGCCCGCAAACAGATGCTGCAGGAGCTACAGGCACTGATTCAGACCCAGAAGGGTGTGCGGCATTGATTGCGCTAGAGGGGGATTTTCCTGTGGATAAGAAAGAACACCACGTGGATCAGATGCAGAAGCTAATAACCAGGGGCCAGCAGCAGGGGAGCCTGAGCTACCGGGAGATCATGGATACCCTGCAGGAAATCGAGCTGGATCCTGATCAGATCGATGATTTTTATGAGCATCTTGCTGCTCTGGGGATAGATGTTATTGATGATGACGATGAGGCCAAGCAGACCGATGAGCAGGATGACAACTCCCCTGAGATAGATGCCGAAGACAAAGACGATAAGTCTGATCTGTCTGTTCCTGAAGGCGTGCGCACCGACGATCCGGTTCGCATGTACCTGAAGGAAATCGGCCGCGTGCCGCTCCTGACCTCCGAAGAGGAAGTCGAGCTGGCGAAGCGCATGGAAGCGGGCGATGAAGAAGCCAAGAAACATCTAGTGGAGGCCAATCTGCGACTGGTTGTCGCCATCGCCAAGCGCTATGTGGGACGGGGTATGCAGTTTCTGGACCTGATCCAGGAAGGTAACCTCGGCCTGATTAAGGCTGTCGAAAAGTTTGATTACACCAAGGGTTTCAAGTTCAGCACCTACGCCACCTGGTGGATCAGGCAGGCCATCACACGGGCCATCGCTGACCAGGCGCGTACCATCCGCATTCCTGTACACATGGTCGAGACCATCAATAAACTGATCCGCATTTCGCGTCAGCTGATGGCCGAACTGGGCCGCGAGCCTACACCGGAGGAGATCGCCCAGCGGATGGAGATTACGGTGGATCGGGTGCACGAGATCATGAAGATCGCACAGGAGCCGGTCTCCCTGGAGACTCCCATTGGCGAAGAAGAGGATAGCCACCTGGGCGACTTCATCCCTGACGACGAGGCGACCGCACCGGTCGATGCCGCCGCTTTTGTTCTGCTGCGCGAACAGCTGGATGACGTGCTGGATACCCTAACCGACCGCGAGCAGCGCGTCCTGCGCTTGCGCTTCGGCCTGGAGGACGGCCGGGCCCGCACGCTGGAGGAAGTCGGGCAGGAGTTTGGCGTGACGCGCGAACGCATTCGTCAGATCGAAGCCAAGGCGCTGCGCAAGTTGCGTCATCCCAGCCGCAGCAAGCGACTCAAGGACTTTCTCGAGTAATAGCTCGTTTTTGGGCTGCAACAAACGTCTTGTCGCGCTCTTGACGCGCATTAGACAATGATCTATAATTATTGTTGCACGTTCCTCAGTAGCTCAATGGCAGAGCAACCGGCTGTTAACCGGTAGGTTGTAGGTTCGAGTCCTACCTGAGGAGCCATTCTTTTGGGCCCATAGCTCAGTTGGTCAGAGCGGTCGGCTCATAACCGATTGGTCCTAGGTTCGAGTCCTAGTGGGCCCACCATTTAACATAGATAACTACAGAAGTTGGAAGTTGGATAGAAGAGATCCTGCTGCCAACTTTTTGTTTTGCACAGAGAAGCTAGGTCTCTCTGATTGCCCGCCTGGATGGCGCATGCTAGAATCATCTTGAGCTTGTCCAGTCAATGAAGGTGACTATCAGGATGGCGAAGCTTGCAGGATCGTGGTTATTTTGGGAGGATCGAGATGGCTATCACAGTCCAGGTTAGCCAATTGGGGTTGGCCTGTATACCAGACAAATACGCAGCAGAGGTGGTGGACGCGATTCGCATCTTCCCACCGCACAAGGATGCCTTCAACCAGGTCAGCCGCTATCTGCGCAACGGCGGGGCTGCCGTGCTGGGCGGTGACTGGCCCGATATCGTCCAGCTGGCTCAGCTCATCGCATCACGGGAGAGGGAGATCATCCCGCATGTGAAAGACGCTCGCGCCCGCAAGCTGGCAGCGCGCAACCTGCGGCAGCGCATCCTGACCCTGGCCGACGCTCTGCCGCTGAGCACCACGTCGCCAGCCGACCTGCCAGGCTTGCTGGGGGAGGTTGAACTACCTGATCTGCCCATCCTGTTGCCTGTCGACGAGGCGGTCAACCTGGTGAGTAGCGTAGAGAGCCTCTTCCGTGTGGAGCCGTTGGAGATCGATCTGCTGAATCATCCCGACGTGCTTACCCCCCGTTCGCAGGAAACCATCGCCCTGATGTGCGCGGCCATCGACTCTGTCGCTGCCGGTCTGCCCGACCGGGCGGAAGTGCTGGACATGGGATGTGGCTCCGGCGTGCTCTCGATTGCTGTAGCCATGAAGCTGCGCGACCGGGAGGTCTCGGTCACTGCCTGCGATGTGTTGCCAGAGGCGCTCGCCCTGACCCGGCTCAATGTCCGACGGCAGGCGCAGCTGGGCAGCATCAGCAGCTGCAGCGTGCGCACCGCTCGACCGGGAGATCTCTTTGAGAACGTGGCCGACCGACAGTTTGACCTGCTGATTTTCAATGCGCCGTGGGTGGTCGCTCCGGCTCACAACCGCGCCGAACTGGCCCTGAACGATGAAAATCAGAGCACCATCCGTCGCTTCCTCAGTCAGAGCCCGGCACATCTCAGGCCTGAAGGCCGGATCATCGTCGGCTATGCCGATAACTCTGGCCCCAAAGCCATTGCCCGGCTGGAGGAATTTATCGCCGAGGCAGGGTTGCGCACGCGCGAAGTGCTGAAAGATCGCGTCAAGACCTACCGGTCGCGGCGACCCTGGCAGAGCATCTTTGCCTATATACTGGAGAGGAATGATTGACAGTGGGGACGACCCACTGTTTTTGCTTTGATCGGGATACAGGGGGCCCCTGATCTTGCGGTCTGGCATTAGCCGCCGTCCCTTGGGAAATCCTACGAGGGGATAGTGACGGAGGAAAGGGGCGCCGCTGGTGAGGAGGAATCGCCGAACCAGGAAAGACCGCGGGCTGATGGGGCAGATGTTGGCCTATAGCCGCCAGCCACGCACCTGGCTGACCGCCTTGTTAGGAGTAGGCGCGATGGAAGGCTTCTTTTCTGTAGCGCCCAGGATGGGGCTAACCCGAATGGACAATGCCACGCCGAACGGTACCTATGTCTTCCCGCCCGGCTGGAAAGCATCGCTCCTCGGGTTCCTTACGTATTACGGCGGCTCTGTCGGCCTGGTCTCGGTATTTCGTGCCCTGCGTCCCCGCCTCAAGGGAACCGACCCGGCCAGGGGAGTGAAATATGCCAGCGGTGTCTATCTCTTCGCCTCGCTGGTGGTCATGCCCTTCGTGAGCTGGACCAACCCCTACATGCGGCGCGGCAAAATGAAGAAACCCGGCTTTTTCGGCCTTGGCCTGGAAGGCTGGCGCACCGCCGCCTCCAACCTGATTGGTCACCTGATCTATGGCCGCGTCATCGGCAGCCGATGGTTGAATAAAGAATGAAGGAGCCGGGGGCATTTGCCCGCGGCTCTCTTAGCATTAACAATATTAACAGGTGACGGCCTCTGCCAGCAACGAGAGGGCCCTGGCCAAATCTGCATCGGTGGTCCTGGCTAGCAGCTCCCCAAATAGCGCTCTTAGCCCCTGCGGGTTATCCCCTTGCTCCGTCAGCCGCATGGCCACCTGGCAGAGCAGATCCTTCACTTCTGGATCTAGATCAGACGAAGCTATCCCTCGGATAACACGCTCACTCTTCATCGGGCGCATCTGGGGTTCAGACTCCAGCAACTCCCGGCCTGGTGGTTCGATTCTCACCGCAACAAATGTTGTGCCCAGCGTGCGGATCGTTCTCAGGTATCCCTCCTGCTCCAGACAGATAACGTTATGGTTTGTCTTGGTGTGGGGCGCGTCAACTGCGTCGCGTACACAATAGGCCGGCACAAACCTGGAGTGCCCGTGTTCTCCAGCGAAATCGTACAAGAATGAGAGTATCTCGCGACAAAGCTGCACATCCTTCATCCTGCTGTCACTTCCTTTCGCTCTAACACTTCGGCGGAGGATGTCGCGATTCCTGCAGTCGGTATAAGAATATTCTCAGAATGGGCGTCTGACCACTCGAGTTGCTGGGATGTGCATCCCACGGGGATATCTGGCCCTGACTCTTTACCTCTGCAAGAAGAAGATTCGTTAGCCTGTCGGCAAATCCTGTCAAATTGAGGAGATTATCGGAAACGCGTTAGGAGGCAACTTGGGGGTGACTGTCTGTTTCTGCGGCAAAACACAAAAATGCCGCAGGGGCGAGAAACCCTTGCGGCATCGATGTTTTCAGTTGGTGGGCGCAACAGGGCTCGAACCTGTGACCTCTTGCGTGTGAAGCAAGCGCTCATCCCGACTGAGCTATGCGCCCGAAAGCTTGTGTCTTGAGTATTATACCGCGTAGGCGGCAGCAAATCAAGTCCACGCAATGCCGAAAATCCTGCCGAAGGGGCGGCAACGCCGTCAGTCCCGCATCTCCCGCACCCTCTGCACCAGCGCTTCGAGCAGGCGTCGGATGAAGCGCTGCGTCCGCTGATCAATCAGGTTGCCTTCCTCGTCAAACTTCTCCTGTGCATTGCCGATGAAGACCTCTGGCCGATTCAACGGAAGCATGTTCAATGCGCCGCACACCTGCCGCAGGTGATACTGTACCCTGGCGCCGCCCAGCCAACCGATGGAAGCGCTCATGATCGCCACCGGTTTGCCGGCCAGCGGCGGCTTATCTCCTCGGGACGCCCAATCGAGTGCATTCTTCAGAACCGGCGGCAGCGAGAAATTGTACTCTGGTGTGGCCATCAGAACCGCATCTGCAGCCTCCAGTGCCGCCCGCAATTCGGCTACCGAGCTCGGCATGCCTTCAGCTTCCAGGTCTTCGTTGAAAAACGGGATCTGCGCCAGGTCCAGAATCTGCAGTTCAACGTTCGCGGGTAGCAGGGCCTGCGCAGCGCGCAATGCCGCACTGTTATAGGAGCCACGCCGCAAGCTACCAGAAAGACCAACAATCCTGACCGTCTTATCCATTCAATCTCATCCCCTTGCAGTCAATTTGAGCCGTGCCTCTATTATTCCCCAGAACGATAATCATTCCTTCTGCCTCGGATATTTAATTTTAATGATAATCATTATTGATTATGGTTTGCATCTGGTGTACAATAGCACCAGGTGTAGTCGCACTTGGCAGAATGATCTGCCGCGAGACCGAAATACCAGAGGAGGGGGAAACACGGATGACGGTAATGGTAGGAAAACCGGCCCCGAACTTCCGGGCCAATGCCTATCACCAGGGCAAGTTCACCACGATTGAGTTGGAGCAGCTGCGCGGCAAGTGGGTGGTACTCTGTTTCTACCCGGGAGATTTCACTTTCGTCTGACCGACCGAGCTGACATCGATAGCCGTGCGCTATCCAGAATTGCAGGAGTTGAACGTGGAGGTTCTCAGCTGCAGCGTCGACAGCGTCCATTCGCATAAGGTCTGGCAGGAAACCGAGCTTTCCAGAATGGTGGAAGGCGGCGTCACTTACCCCATGCTGTCCGATCAGGGCGGTAAGCTGGGCAAGCTCTACGGTGTATATGATGAGGAAGCGGGAGTGAATGTGCGCGGGCGCTTCCTGATCGATCCCGATGGAATCGTGCAGGCGATGGAAGTGCTTACCCCGCCGGTGGGCCGCAACGATGCTGAGCTGCTGCGCCAGATCAGGGCCTACCAGCATCAGCGGGCGACTAAGGAGGTTATCCCGGCCGGATGGCAGCCTGGCGACCCGACTCTCAAGCCAGCGGTTAGCCTGACCGGGCGTGTCTGGGAAGTCTGGAAACCGAAAGCCTGAGCAGGCGAGAGTCATTAAGCAAACGTAAAGCCGGTTGGTTATCAGTAGCCAACCGGCTTTGTGGTTGTAGCAGCAGAGCTGCTATTGATGAGCTTCACTGCGAGCGCAGACTGTAGTTGCAGCTGAGACGAGTGCCCGTCTACCTGGGCGATCTCCGGCCTTGTTCCAGCAGGGCTATTGCCTTCTCGATCCGCGACGTCCGCGTCGCTGCCCGCTTCGCCCCGGTGATCCACTGCACATACTCGCGCTTGTTGGTGTAGGAGAGCTTCCCGAAGTGCTCAGCGGCGGCAGGGGAGTCGTCCAGAGCCTGGCGCAGGTCGGCTGGTACTTCTACGACCCGTGGCTCGTCGTCTTTCCAGAGCCTGACGTGCACGGTATCGCCGACCCCCTTGCCGATCTGCGCGCGTATGGACTTGAGTAGGCCGATGCAGGGGCCAGCCCCCATGTTGGCGATGGAACCGCGGTAGGGCACGCCGTCGAATTCGCACCTGATCTTCACCTGGCCCCTGGTGCCAAACAACTCGTATACGTCGAAGGGGAAGAGGACATAAGCCCCGCCGGTCTGACCAGCACTCTGAATAACAGCATCGAATTCCAGAACTTCCACCTCAATCGCCTCCTCAGGGGAATGTGGCTATAGTTCATACCCTTCCCTGCCCGGCTGAGACTTCCTTCCGGCGCCAGCTAGAATCTTGCGCTCAGCCATGGGAAGATTTCCCCTTGCCGATCCGTTTACAGGATTTTTTTTCTCAGCGCTGAATATGTGGGGTATGAGCTCGCAGGAGGTATTGCCTGGTGAACAAACATCTTAGCTGGTTAGTGCTGGGGAGCCTTGCGCTCAGCCTGTTATTCAACGCTTTTGCCTTGCGGGAAGTTTTCCTGCAGTCAGATAAGCTTGGTCAACTACAAGCGCAGCTGACTGAGGTGACCAACACTGTGCATTCACTGAACGGCCGGCTGCAATCCATCGCTAATCAGCTTTCTGGTGCCCAGGCAGCGGAAATGTGGCTGATGAGCAGCGAGTTTGTCGCCGATGCCAGCAAGTCGTCGCGTGAGGCAGTCAGTCTGACGCTACAGTTCATGTTGCAGGAAGTGGCGCGCGATGCCAACGTTTCAGTGCTCTACCGCCCCCAGGGCGCAACTGAATGGACCTCCGTCAGCACCCGGCGGCAGGGTGCCCAGTTTTCAGCTGTGCTCACCCTGGATCCCGCTAAAGCATACGAGTATCAGGTGGTAGAGGAAGGGCCGCAGATTCGGGCCAGCCGCGCCAGCATCATCTCCGAATGGTATTATCGGCCGATGCCGATCCAGTTCTTTGGGGGCAGTGGCACGTCCAGTGGCAAGCGGATCAACATGACGCTGCAGTTTGCGCAGGTGCCCTCCTTGGTTGAGTGCTTTCGGGCGAGGCAGATCGAAGCACACGTTTATCTGAACGGCGAACTGACCGAGACGCTGCCGGTGACTAAGGCCAAAGAGGTGCCCGGCAAGGAGCAGGTCTGGGAGCTGGAACTGAACGACGTGGTGGCCGATGAGATTCTGCTGGTAGTGGAATATGAAGATGGTTATGTGGAGGAGCTTAAGGCCTGGCCAGACCCGCATAAACTAAAAGAGTTCGCGATCAAATAGCGGATTTGATCAGGTGTAAGCTGGTATTTGTCACGCAAGGATCACTTCTATGGTCCCCAGGATTTGGTTAGGAGGCGATACGATGCAAATTGAACGCGCGTTTGTCAATGGGAAGATCATTACCCTCGATCGGTCGCAGCCCGAGGTAGAGGCCTTGGCGGTAGCTGACCAGAAGATTGTCGCCGTCGGCAGCACGGCGGAGATCATGGCGCTCTGCTCGCCGGAAACAGAGGTTGTGGACCTCGCTGGCCGTACTGTAGTTCCTGGCTTCAATGACAGCCACATGCATCTGGGCAATCTCGGCCAGCGGCTGGAGCAGGTGCAGCTGAACGGTGTCCGTTCCCGTCAGGAGCTGATCGAGGTCAGTCGCGCCTTCCTCAAGGCCCATCCTGACGTGCAGTGGCTGGTTGGCGGTGGCTGGAACCACGACAAGTTTGACGACAGGCAGCTGCCCACCCGACATGACCTGGATCAGATCTCCACCGAGATCCCCATCCTTTACTCCCGCACCTGCGGTCATATCGGTGTAGTCAACAGCCGTGCGCTGGAAATAGCTGGCCTCGGACAGGACCCAGTCCAGCCCGCCGGCGGAGTGATTGACGTTGACGAGAACGGGATGCCCACCGGTATTCTGCGGGAGAGCGCCAAGGGCCTGGTCTCCCGCCACCTGCCTGAGAACAGCGTGGCCGACTATAAGCGCTACTTCCAGGCGGCGGCGCGGCAGGCCGCCAGCTTCGGCCTGACCAGCGTGCAGAGCGACGACATCGGCTCAGGCATGGGGGAGAAGCTGCAGGCGCTCCGTCAGTTGGTGGAAGAAGACAGCCTGCCGGTCCGCGTCAACCTGCAGGTGCGCCTGCATAGCGTGGAGCGGATCGAGGAATATCTCCGCCTGCGCGAAGAATATCAGTTCCCTGCCGGCACGGTGGAGTACGGGCCGCTGAAGCTGATGACCGATGGGTCGCTGGGTGGACGGACGGCCGCGCTGCGCGCCCCCTATGCCGACGACCCCAGTACGTGCGGCGTCGAGGTCTTGCCGCAGGAGCAGATCAACGAATTGCTCTTGTTCGCCCATAGCCAGGGGCTGCAGATGGCCGGGCATGCCATCGGCGATCGCGCCATGGATATGCTGCTTAATGGCATTGAGAACGCCCTGAACGAGAGGCCGCAGCAGGATGCCAGGCCGCGCATTATCCACGCCCAGATCACCACGCCTGACATCCTGGAGAGGATGCAGCGTCTGGGCGTTGTCTGCGACATTCAGCCAGGCTTTGTCGGCACCGACCTGCATATCGTCGAGAGTCGGGTGGGCGCCGAGCGGATGCGCCACACTTACGCCTGGAAGACCATGCGCCAGATGGGTATCCCCACGGCAGGCGGCTCTGACTGCCCGGTGGAGAGCTGCAACCCCTTGATCGGGATTCAGATCGCGCTCACCAGCCAAGATCTGAACCAGTTCCCGGAGGGCGGCTGGATGCCGTCCCAGCGCCTGACGCTGCAGGAAGCGCTGGAGCTCTATACCATCGGCTCGGCCTACGCCTCTTTCGACGAGGACCGCAAGGGCACCCTCAGCGTGGGTAAGCTGGCCGATATGGTGGTGCTGGAGCGCGACCTGCGCGAGGTAGCACCCGGGGAGATCGCCAGCGTGAGAGTGCTGGCTACCTATCTGGGTGGAAGGCAGGTCTATCAGGCGGAGTAACTGCGCAGCGTTGCGACGATAGAAATAGGAGGCGTGCTGCAAAATGCTCATCTCGGGAGCGTTTTGCAGCACGCCTTTGTCGTGTCAGGGAACAGGGTTTCACCCCTGCGAGCATACTGGATGGGCATTGTTAGAGGGCTTGTGTGGGACGGATGCAGCAATCCTGCTCTGCTTACGGTGTGATAATCCCCAGTCCGTTCAGCAGTATGATCGTGACGATAACCGGAGTCACAAACTTGAGCAGCATGTGAACCACGCCCAGCAGGCGCTGGTTATGTAGCGTGCCCTGATTGCTGCCAGCAGCGACAAAGCGCTGCCTCTTCCAGACCCAGCCCACGAACAGTGCGGTGGCAATGCCGCCGACCGGCAGCAGGATGTTGGAGGAGAGGTAGTCGCAGAAGTCAAAGAAACTCATCCCCAACACCTGGAGTGACCCCCAGACGTTGGTCGACAGAGTGGCAGGCAGCCCGAGTGCAGCGATCAGCACCATCACCAGCAGGCCAGCTCTGGGGCGCGACCAGTTCAGTGTTTCGTGGATAAAGGCTACTGGGGGCTCCAGCAGTGAGATCATCGCTCCCGTGGCAGCGATGGCCGTCAGCACAAAGAAAAGAAAGGTGAAGATGCTGCCCAGGGGCATTTCGGCAAAGACGGCCGGAATCGTGGCAAACAGCAGGCCTGGTCCCATGGTGGGTTCCTGCCCAAATGCAAATACCGCCGGGAAGATGGCGACACCAGCCAGCATCGAGACCGCAGTATCGGCCAGCGCCACCCTGACGGCTGTGCCGGGAACGCTCTGCTCATCGCTCATGTAGCTGCCATAGGTAAGCATCGTCCCCATGCCCACTGAGAGCTTGAAGAAGGCCAGGCCGAGGGCAGTGAGCACTGCGCTCACCGTGAGTTTGCTCAGGTCCGGCTGAAATAGAAAGGCCAGGCCCTCCTGTGCGCCCGGTAGCGAGAGCGCCCGCACGTCGCAGATAATCAGCAGGACCAGAAGCAGGGGCATCAGCCGCTTTAGCACCCGTTCGATACCACTGCTCACGCCCATGATCACCACTCCTGCCGCGACGGACAGGGCCAGCAGTTGCCAGAGCAGCGAGCTTGCCGGTGAGGCCACCGTCTGCTCAAAGATGGCGCCTGCCTGGTCGGCCACCAGCTGGCCGGTCAGGGCTTTGAAGGCGTAAGAATAAACCCAGCCTGCTACGTTAGTGTAGAAGGCCATGATCACCACCGCGGCAATCACGCCGCTAACGCCAATCAGATACCAGGCTTTGCCCGGAGCCAGTTTGCGGAAGGCAGAAATGGGATTGGAGCGGGCGATGCGCCCCAGCAGCAATTCGGCGATCATCACCGGCAGCCCGACGCCGGCTGCACAGAGCAGATAGAGCAGAACGAATGCAGCGCCGCCATTTTGGCCGGCCAGAGCTGGGAACTTCCAGATGTTGCCGAGGCCGACGGCGGACCCCAGAGTGACGATGATTGCTCCCAGGCTACTGACGAACGAGTCGCGGCTGGTGGAGCGGTTGGATGAGTCAGGATGAGTCATAGATGCTGGCTCCCTTCTGTAGTTGAGGTTGGGGACCGCCTCCAGGGTCTCGGGGGACAAGAAGACCCCAGCTCGCAGTCCCCGCCTGATGCTGGAACCTGCCGCTAGGGTCTTTTCTACCCACGGTGTAGCGCCGAATTGCGCCTGTACCGCTCGGACCAGACCAGCCTAAAGGCTGCGGAACCCTAGGTACACTCCCAAGCAATTTAGGGATGATCTTAACAGACTAGCCAGCTAGCGTCAAGGCAAACATATGGAATCGTGGCTGGACAGCGAAAGTGTCACTATGGTGGGAGTGATACGTTATAGAAGAAATGCTCGACCAAAACTGTCTGTCGTGTGCAAGTTGCCCCAGGAATCTTACGTACCGCCCTTGACTAATTGGCTGAGAAGCCCTTGCGTGTGCAGCAGCCCCCTTCCCATATTGCAGTGATTAGATCTGCCGTACCGGGCGGCCCTCGATGTAGCCGCGGTAGCCGCGCGGTTCCATCTGAAAGCGTGGTCCATCCTCGTCCGCCCAGGTGAAACCGTAGATCTCCGGGTCATAGTTTTTCATGGCTTCCCAGAGGCTGTTGATCGCCTCGCCGAACTCCTCGTCCTTGAACGGCTGGCCCTGGAAAATCATCATCTTGCAGGGCGGCAGGTCGATCAGGTCAAACCCTGCTGGCACCTCGCCCGCATAGTCAGCTGGTACCTCGACTCCCTGCGCGTAGACCGACGTGCCCGGCGTGCGCAGGTTCTCGGGCAGCCACATTCCCACCGGTTCAAAGAGCGCCTCATTGATGCTGCACAGAATGCCCCAGACATCACAGCCCACTTCTTCGCAGTACTCGAAGTAATGGGTCGCCTCCCGGCCCCGCTTGAGAATCAACTTGCGCGCCGGTCTTTCCACCACCTGGACAAAGACAGTATTTAGGTTCGCCTGCTCTGACATCTCAATCTCCCCTTTCTGGAGTCTGAGGTAGTAGTCGCGGATCCGGTTGGGCATGAAGAGCTGAAGCGGCGGCCTTCTCTTGCTGTAGTCGCGGGGCGAAATGCCAAACTGCCGCGAGAATGCCCGCGTGAAGCCCTCGTGCGAGTCAAACACAAAGTCAAGTGCCACATCCACTATTCTCGTGTCCGAGTCCCTCAGCCTGACGGCGGCTTCAGATAGCCGGAGCGCCCTGATATACTCAAACGGCGTCTTCCCGGTCAGTTCCCGAAAGATCCGGGCTGCATACCAGGGCGAATAGGCAGCTGCATCTGCCAGGTTCTTCAGCGTTATCTTCTCGTGGATATGCGCCGCGATGTAATCCTGCATGCGCTGTACCGCCTCGATCTTCTCCCAACTGGTCACTTCCTCACCCCCAGGTCAAAATACCACCCTGCAGAGGGGTGTTCTTGACCATTCTTGCGGTCCTCTACGAATTATCAGATTCCTGTTGTATTCCCAGGTTCCTTCCTGCCCACTTGGGCAGGACTTCGCTGTCTCGTTGGCGAAGAGGGGGCCAACTCATGAATACAATCTGAGCGGATGCAGATAGGGAGGTAGGACGATGAGCAGCATCGGCAATTTCTCAGTGAGCCTGGCTGTGCAGGACATCCACAAGTCAAGGGAATTCTATGAGAAGCTGGGATTTGAGGCTGTTGGGGGGAACATTAAGCAGAACTGGCTGATCATGCAGAATGACGATTGCACTATCGGCCTTTTTCAGGGCATGTTTGAGAAGAACATCCTCACCTTTAATCCCGGCTGGAGCCGGGAAGGTGAGGAAATCGACGAGTTCACTGATGTCAGGGTCCTGCAGGAGCAGCTCCGGAGCAAAGGCCTCCAGTTTCTACAGGAGGCCGACGTCAACTCCAGTGGGCCCGCGTATTTTGTAATTGAGGATCCAGACGGAAACCCGATTCTGGTCGACCAGCACCGCTAGCAGGCCTTTGTCCCAAGGCCGCCTTACCGCTGCGGCAGCGTCCAGCTGTATTCCGGCACCAGCTCGCGGGCCTTCTCCACGGCCATCAGCAAGTCTTTATAGAAGTTGTTTTTCACCGCAGAATTGCTGCGGCTATCCAGCTGGCGCAGCACGTAGCTGGGATGATAGGTGTGCAGGAGGGCGATTTCTCTGCCAGAGAAATCATAAGTATGCCACTGGCCGCGCTCCGTGGTGATCTTCAGCCGGGGGTTCTGGCGCAGCGTTTGCATCGCTGTGTTGCCCAGGGTGACGATTACCCGCGGCCGCACCGTCCGCAGTTCCCGCTGCAGCCAGGGATAGCAGGCCGCCGCCTCGCTTTCGCTGGGCGTGCGGTTCCCTGGAGGGCGGCAGTGGCAGATGTTTGTGATATATACCTGCTGCCGGTCGACGCCGATGGTGTTAAGCGTCATGGTCAGGATATGGCCGGCATCCCCAATGAAGGGGACGCCCAGCAACTCTTCCATCTCGCCCAGGCCTTCGCCGACCAGCATGAGAGGGGAGAGGAGCGAGCCGATGCCGGGCACCATCCGCTGCGCGCCCCTGTGCAGCGGGCACGCCCGGCAAGACTGCATCTCGTGCACCAGCAGGCTATATTGTGCGCAGCGCGCGATCTGGCCATAGGCCGTCTCCAGCGCTTCCAGATCAACGCCTTTGCCCAGCAGCCGGTTGTGAACGCTATCGAACTTCAGAAAGTCGTCTGGTTTCACTCCGATAACCTTCTTTTCCTAAAAAGAATTGACCAAAAGCCCGCCTGGCTGATCCGCCAGAGGCTCCTGGTCTTTCGTTTCGTCATCCGAGTAGCCGAGTCCTGCTTAGGGTCGGCTGGACCTGGCCTGCTCTAGAGCCGGTAGTACCAATAGAGGTAAGCGATCATCCAGGACAGGCCAATCAGGCCGCCGACCAGCAGGGAGAAGACAGGGTAGCGGTGCCAGACAAACAGTTCGACCAGCGGCAAGACCAGGAAGAACAGTAGCATGCTCACCATGAACGCTGCCTGCGCGGAGCGCTTCATCACTTCTTCGTCCCTCTCATCCCGCGTCATCGGTTGGCCGATGCTGGACAGGTGCTCCCTGGCGTCTCGCTCGGAAGTCAGCCAGGCGCAGTAGAACTGCCCGATTCCGGCCGCCAGCGCTGCTACGCCGCAGATCAGCCAGAGGGAGGTGCGCTGCAGCGCCAGGCCGAGGGGCATTCCGGAGTGCACTAGCTCCCGCGCAGTGGACCAGGTCAGAACGAAGAAAATCACCCCAAAGAGTAGCACGATGACCGCAAGCCCGCGAAAACGCTGAACCGGCTTGGGCGAACGCTTGACCAGCCGATCAAACGCCAGATTGACCACCCAGAAGATCAGAACATACTTAGGAATCAACCCCAGCGATAGATTTCCTGGGGCGGGTATACCCGCTGCCATGTCTTCACCCAGATGCAAGACGAGCAGCGCTGCAGCTGTGGCCAGCAGGTTAGTCCAGCGTATCCCCCGGAGATGAAAGCGACGCTTCTCTGTCTCAATCATTTCTCACCCTCCAGTTCTGCCTCACACAGGAATACTTCCTCTATGCTCAACCCGAAGCAACGCGCAATCTTATAGGCCAGCAGAAGTGACGGATTATACCTCCCGTTTTCGATCGAAATGATCGTCTGCCGGGTAACACCGGTAAGCTGCGCCAGCTGCTCCTGAGTGATACCGGCCGCAGTGCGCAGCTCGCGAACCCGATTCTGCATTGCCGCCACCTCCATGTAAAGCCCACTTTACATCAGTATATTCAGCATGTGGTGCGATGTCAAGGGGGCTTTACATCATCTATGCGGTGGCGAGTTGATATGGAGGTCAGGGGACTGCCTGCTCCGTCGTCGAAATACAGGTTGCCGGAGAAGGCGATTCGCACGGGGGATAGCGTCGCTGATAGCCTGCAGCACCATCGGGAAGCGGCCGGAGGGACCACACAGCAGCTACGGGGGCCACACTGGTCAGTGCCGCCATATTCCTGTTGGTTAACCGCTCCCTTGCCATAGTTAACTATTGGCTTGACTGTTCTTATAATGGGGGTTAGTCTTGTTGAGTGTCGTGATGACTTGCCCAGGTTGATTGATGAGGAGGTACTCCAATGTCGAACGTCACCCATTACATAGCTACTTTGATTCTGAATCCGGATAGCAGCAGCCTGGAAGCCAAGGTGCGGCTGCTTTACCGATCAACTGCCAAGAGCGAGACGGCATCATTCCTCTTGCACCGCAATCTTCAGATGGAGCAGCTGACGGGGTCAGAGCTGGTATCCTACGAAAAACGAGAAGGCTGCGATTTTCCGTTTACTCCGGAAGCTGATACCTGGCAGCTGAGGTGGGCGCGCCCGCTTCAGCCGGATCAGACATGCGAGCTTCAATGGCATTATCGGGGGGCGTTGACACAACCGCTGCCCTGGGGCGTGAATCGCTTGAGTCCGAATTGGGCGGAAATAGGCCTGTACATGCCCTGGTTCCCCTGGAACCCGCATGGGGGGCTTTTCACTTATCAGGTGGAAGTAGGCTTGCCGCCCAGATACAGCCTGGTGGGAACGGGCGAAGTAGCGAGAACGGATGCCGGCCTCTGGCAGCTGTCGTCACTCACGCCTGTGAGCGATATCTCCATCATCGCGGCCCCCAACCTCCATCAGATCAGTAGTCAGGCGGGAGGGGCCTGCTTGCGCGTACATCATGTCCCAGGGGAGAACGAGACTGGGCTGTCCAGCCTCGTCGCTGACGGGCTCTGGGTGCTGGAATTCTTCCAGGACTGGTTTGCTGATAGTGGAAGGCGAGAGGTCGATGTAGTAGTGGCGCCGCGCACGGAAGGTGGTGGTTATGCCCGCCCCGGCCTGATAGTGCTTTCGTCACTGGCGGACCACAAGCCAGAGCAACGCGCCCGCTTGCTGCGCTATATTGCTCATGAGTTTGCTCATCTGTGGTGGGCCGGCGCAGACGTCTCCACCTGGGAAGACTGGCTGAACGAATCGTTCGCAGAGTTCTCGGCACAGAAGGCCTTGCGGGCGCGTCTGGGTGAAGAGGCGCTGGCAGCCAGCCTGGCAAGGATGCGGGCGCGCCTGCCTGGGCTGCCTCCGATCCGTGGGATCGAGCGCGAGGCGGAAGAGGCTCACCCTGTGCTATACACCAAAGGAGCCTTGCTTCTCTTCGATTTGGAGCAATTGATAGGCGAAGCGCGGATGACAGAACTGCTGCGCCAGCGGCTGATCCGCCATGTGTGTTCTACGGCAGGCTTCCTCAGCTTGCTGGGGGAAATCGCCGGCAAGGAAGCTGTCATCACGTTCGATCGGTGGCTGGATCGCCATCACTAAGCGAGAAACCAAGAGCGGTTTCGTCGCTTGTCAGCGTTGATCAGCTGGGATCCTGCCCATCGACAGGTAGTATGCCTTGTGAAACCGAAGACGAGGAAAGCAATAAAGGGGGCCTCCCGCCTGAAGCGAGGGGCCCCCTTGGTGTGTCAGGACATTCGAGGTGCACGTCGTAGACGAATACGCTTGCCATCCCAGACTTAAGAAATTCTTAGGTTTTTGCTCCGTTGAGGCTTAAGGGGTTTGGGCTAGACTGTCACCTGTAAGGACGGTGACTGCGCCGATGAAGAAGCGACGACGGATCTCCCCCAGACGAATAGTGATGCACGTTGGCGTCATACTGCTGCTCAGCGTTGTTGCTGAGATGCTTTCCCTGGGGCAACCGGCAGCCAGTGGTACTGTCGTGTTACAGGAAGTGGCAGTGGATGGCATCGCGTTTCAGTCAGTTGCGGCCGATGGATTTCGCGACGACCATCTCCTCCTGGTCAACGCGGCGCATCCGTATGCTGCCGAAGAAACGGGGTTTAGGCTGGCAGCCGCCCTGGGGCGAGTGCCGCTACACAGTGCCGGCATCCAGCTGGAAGAGAAGACGCTGGAACAGGTAGAACGGCTGCTGGATGCAGCGAAAACAGCTGGTCATACCAGCATCATTATCACCAGCGGCTACCGCACTGCAGAGGAACAGACGCAGCTGCTCGCGCGATCGCAGGATTCACGCCTGGTAGCGCAGCCCGGCGAGAGCGAGCACGAGACGGGTCTTGCGGTTGACCTGCAGGTGCTCAGGACTGGCCTTAACCCTTTCGCCAGCATGCGGGAAAGGGATTGGTTGCTCAGCAACGCTGCCGACTATGGCTTCATCTTGCGCTATCCTAGAGGGAAGGAAGAGATTACGGGCGTTCCCTACGAACACTGGCATTTCCGCTATGTGGGCCTGCCGCACGCGCGGATTATCACCGGGAGTGGCCTCTGCCTGGAGGAATATATCGAAGCGCTCACGCCTGGCACATTCTACCGCGCCGGTGTCGCTGAGCGGACTTACCTGATCTACCGTGTTCTGCCCAGCAATGGGTCGATCCCGGTACCCGGGAACCTGCCCTTTGAGGTTTCCCGCGACGGTACAGGGCATTACATTGTCACTGTAGAACTAGACGATAGCACAATAGACGGTGGTGATTAGATGGACCAGTTTACGATCCTGGTCTGCGACGACGACCGCGAGATTGTGGAAGCCATCCGGATTTACCTGGCGAATGAAGGCTACCAGATTCTCGCCGCCTATAACGGGAGAGAGGCCCTGGAAGTTCTGAAGCGGGAGCCGGTGGATCTGGTCATCATGGACATCATGATGCCAGAGATGGATGGGATCAACGCTACCGTCCGCATCCGCGAGGAGAAGAACATCCCGATCATCATGCTTAGCGCTAAGAGCGAGGACACCGATAAGGTGCTCGGCCTCAACCTGGGAGCCGACGATTACGTCACCAAGCCGTTTAACCCGCTGGAGCTGATCGCTCGCGTCAAGGCCCAGCTGCGGCGCTATGCTTCTCTCGGAAGCCGCGAGGTGAAGCAGGATGTCTATCGCAGCGGCGACCTGATGCTGGACGACGCCCAGAAGCTAGTTACTGTGGGTGGGCAGCCGGTCAGCCTGACGCCTATTGAGTATAAGATTCTCAAGCTGCTGCTGGTCAACAAGGGCAGGGTGTTCTCCACCGACCAGATTTACGAACTGGTCTGGAGCGAGAGGCCGGTTGCTTCAGACAACGTTGTTTCCGTGCACATTCGGCATATTCGCGAGAAAATCGAAGCCGACCCCAGCAATCCGGTCTATCTGAAGGTGGTCTGGGGGCTCGGCTATAAGATCGAGAGGTTGTAAGGATGAAAAGCCTGCAAACAAGTCTGATGTTCAAGATCGCGGCCTTTCTGGGGCTCTACCTCAGTATTTGTGCCATGTTGGTCTCCGGCAGCATCGTTCTCTATGGCGAAAACATGCTGCAGGGCGAGCTGTACCTGCTCTGGCCCTTCAGCTGGTTCTGGGAGATCGCCAATGCCGCCCTGCCGCTGGCCGTGATCATCAACATACTGCTCTTTGCTTACCTCCTGGGCAGCGCCGGTGTTACAGCGGCCGGAGACAAGATCGAGCTCAATGCATTTGACCGGATCTACGGCGATGTGCTGACCGCATTCGCCATCTTGCTGGGGATGCTCGGCCTCATTCCCTTGCACAACCTGCCCATAGTAACCATGGAAGCTATCCTGGTCTTAGGGTTGCTGGGCTTCTATTACTACAGCATCGTCATGCTTTGGTGCATCACCATCACCAAGCGCCTGCGGACCGATACCCTGTTTACCAACACCTTCATCTACCGGCTCTTCGTCTCTGTCCGGGAGATCTTCCGCCATCTGGGTGATGTCTATCGGGTTGGAGCGGCCGTCATTCTGTTTGGTATCATCAATGCCATGCTGCTGATCAGCTTGGGCTGGTTGCCGTCCAGCCTGCTGTTCTTCCTGTTCAACGGGGCTGTGTTTTTTCTCATTCTCCAGCTGACGCTGCAGTTTAGCAAACTTAAGACCTACACCAACCAGATCGCCGCCGGCCAGCTGGCGATGCGGGTGAACAGCCAGGAGTTCAGCTATGGGTTTCGCGAGCTGGCGGACTCGCTCAACGCCATCAGCTCCGGACTCCAGAAAGCCCTGGAAGAGCAAATGCGCAGCGAGCGCCTGAAAACCGAGCTGATCACCAATGTTTCGCATGATATCAAGACGCCGCTAACCTCGATCATCAACTATGTGGATCTCTTGCAGAAGGAAGACTTCGAAAACAAAAAAGCAGCCCATTACCTCGCCGTATTGACCCAGAAATCGCAGCGCCTGAAAGAGCTGATCGAGGATCTGCTGGAGGTCTCCAAAGCCAGCACAGGCAACATTTCCGTCGATCTCACAGACATCAACGTCAACGAGCTGCTGAAGCAGATCACTGGCGAGTATGCCGATCGACTGCAGGAGCGCAACCTGCAGGTAATCCAGAACCTGCCTCGGGAGAAGGTGCTGATCAGCGCAGATCGCCGGCACATGAGCCGCATCCTGGAGAACCTGTTCTCGAACATCAGGAAACACGCCCTGCCCCAAACCCGGGTCTACCTCGATCTGGTGACACAACCGGGCAGCATGCGCCTGACCATGAAGAACATCTCTGCCGAGGAGCTGAACATCCCTGCTGAGGAACTCATGGAACGCTTTGTGCGCGGCGATCAGGCCCGGCATTCCGAGGGCAGTGGCCTCGGGCTGGCCATCGCCCGCAGCCTGACCGAGCTACAGGGCGGCGGCTTCAACATCGAGATCATCGGCGATCTGTTCGTGGTCGAACTGAGCTTCCCGCTGGCGGACGTGGCTGGAGGGGGAGAGATGGAGGCTGATCAATGAGAAAACCCGCAGTCCGTGCTCTGCTGCCGTTAGGCGGCTGGAGCTGGGCTGCGGGCTAATTTCGTCTGGCTACTTCACCCTGTAGCGCCGATAGATCAGGAGGTAGATACCGATCAGAATAAACAGCCCAGGGACGCACGAGATGCCCACTAGAATCCCCGCTGGTGTAGGGCCATAGATCAGCGCGAGGATACCGGCTAGTACATAAATGGAACCATAGCCAATCCACAGCGCGGCATTGGCCCGGTTATAGCCTTTCACATCCGTAATCTCCTCCGGCTTCACCGTAGTGCCTGCCCAGAAGTGCATCGGCGTACTCCTCGCCAGCGCCCAGGCGCCAATAGCCAGGAAAATCAGCGCACATATCCAGCAGATCATCGCACTAAGCAAAGCACCCGCCATCACAATGCCCTCCATTCGCCTCTCTATACGTTACGCTCTCCCACTAGACACTCCTAGACGAGCGCAGCATGCATCGTTGATTCTTAAGAACTCTGACCACTAACCGTTCCCTAGCCCAAGACCCTTCCGAATAGGCCCCCTCTGGCGGGGAAGTGAGAGTGCAACTCATCCCGGTTTTCTCATCTCTTTTACCTCCTGGCCGGTTTCAGTCCCCTCTAACGGGGAAGTGAGAGTGCAACCAGGGGCCGCGGGCCCAAGGCACTGATGAAGGGAGGGGTTTCAGTCCCCTCTAACGGGGAAGTGAGAGTGCAACGCGCAGGGCCACAGGTGCGCAGGGCCACAGGTGCGCAGTTTCAGTCCCCTCTAACGGGGAAGTGAGAGTGCAACCTTGCCTGCATACCTCGGTGGCACTTCGGTCACTTCGGTTTCAGTCCCCTCTAACGGGGAAGTGAGAGTGCAACTTGGCCGGGCTTGTGACCGACCTGCCGCATTACCAGTTTCAGTCCCCTCTAACGGGGAAGTGAGAGTGCAACTTGGAGACGAGATTGTTCTTACCGCTGTAGCTGGAACGAGTTTCAGTCCCCTCTAACGGGGAAGTGAGAGTGCAACCCAACGAGCCGATGAGTCTGGCAACAGAGGAACACGTTAGTTTCAGTCCCCTCTAACGGGGAAGTGAGAGTGCAACGTTCGTGAGCCACATCTCAAAACCTTGATGCCATCGAGGTTTCCAGGCATCGCGCTCCCTCGTGGGTGGCCAGAATTTTCGAATGGAGCGGAACTGCAGAAAAAGGGGGCCTTATTCGAAATCGGCGTGCGACGCCTTCACGTCTAGCTTTCCCACTAGCGAGGAAGCGCTTGTAGGTCATATACGCTACTTGCTCGTGCTTTTCCTCCTAGCGCTATCACCTGGTCAGGCAGATTGAATAGTTTCCGACCGCGATGTCAATAAAGGAGCTAGAAATGTTTGTTAGGGGTGAGCGGAGTGCTTGTTACTGTTGATACCTATGGATGTAGCCTGGGAAAGAAGAGCGAACGCCTTGTTGTCAGAACCAGGGATGGTGAACGCAAAGAACAACCCTTCTTCGATGTTGAACAGGTTCTGATATCATCCAACGGAGTGAGCATCAGTAGTGACGCTATCAAGGAATGCATGGAGCGCGGCATCCAGATAATTTTCGCAAACCGGAACGGGCAACCTTACGGGATCATTAGCTCGCCAGAGATGAACGGTAGCATCAAGACGCGCCGAGAGCAGCTTGCGGCCTATAACGACCGGCGGGGCCTCCAGTTTGTGAAGGCTTCGGCTGACGCCAAACTAGCCAATCAATCGAATACTCTCAAGTACTTCCTAAAGAGCCGTAAGGACGATAAGGAGTTGACGGCCGCATGTGTACCGTTGATCAGAGCGATCGGCCAATTGCGGAAGCAGCTGGCGGACGTTGCGGGTGAATGCGTCGATGAGGCCAGGGAAAGCATCATGACGCTAGAGGCTCAGGCGGGTCGCAATTATTGGAGCGGGGTTGGCCTCTTGTTACCATCAGACCTGAGCTTCTCACGGCGTGAACACCAGGGTACAGACAATGTGGTCAACATGCTACTCAACTATGGCTACGGCATCCTATACTCCAAGGTGTGGAGTGCTCTAGTCCTGGCAGGGCTCGATCCCTATGGTGGTTTTCTACATGTGGACAGACCGGGCAAGCCCAGCCTTGTCTATGACTTTGTGGAGGAGTTCAGGCAGCCGCTGGTTGACAGAGCGGTTCTTGCCGCGCTATTGCGTGGTTATCGTCCGAATGTAGAAGGCGACTTTCTTGACCTGCCCAGCCGGCGCGATGTAGCAGACCGCATTCGCAGCCGCCTTGAAAACACTGATAGCTACAATAGGCGGAACCGCAAGCTGCAGCACATCATCGTAGCGCAAGCTCGGCACCTTGCAGCCACCCTGCGTGGTGAGGGTACCTACAAAGGGTTTGTTGCGAAGTGGTAAGCGATGCAGACGCTCGTAATCTATGATATTGAGAGTGACCGGGTGCGATACAAAGTTGCCGAAGCGTGCAAAGACTATGGCCTGGAGCGTATTCAATATAGTGCTTTCTGGGGTGAGATCAGCAACAACCGGCGCGAGGAGCTGATCTATCGCCTGCGCCATACACTGGGGCGCAAGGTAGGGAATATCATCATCTTCGCCATTTGCGACAGGGATCTGAAGCTCAAGAAGGAGTTGAGGAACCAGGGTGATTACTCTACGCCCAACTGATATTCGCCAGTTTCTTTATTGTCCTCGTATCATCTATTTCACCTATGTGCAACCGGTCCGCAAGCTGCCGACCCTGAAAATGGCAGTAGGTGCTCAGCGACACCAGGCGGAGTTGGAGCAAGATGAAAGGGGCAGGCGACGCTACGCCGCGCTCCCTGAGGGAGAGCGCCTCCACAACGTCAGTCTGTCCGCTCCTTCAGTCGGCCTGCAGGGTAAGGTGGATATGCTGATCAAGCAGCAGGGCGGTCGGATGATTCCGGTAGAGTTTAAGCCGAGCAAGACGCTGCAGACCCGGCATCAGTACCAGCTGGTCGCATATGCCATGCTGGTGGCAGAACAATACAGCGTCGATGTGCCGGAGGGGTATGTTTACAGCTTGGCCGACAGGCGCGCAAAACGCATTGCCATCACTCAAGAGAGGGTGAAATACCTGCGCGATGTACTGGTACAGATGCGCCGCATGATCGAAAGTGAAGCGCTTCCCGAACCGACCGCCGGCCGCTACGGGGCGAAGTGTGTTGATTGCGAGTACCGGCGTTACTGCGGAGATCGCTGAGCGCAACCAAGAAGCTACCAATAAAAGAGGAGTCCAGAGGTAAATCTGGGCTCCTTTAAGTTTCAGTCCCCTCTAGCGGGGAAGTGTGAGTGCAACGCCAGGGCCGCCGACAGCCACATGACTTCCTCGTTTGTTTCAGTCCCCTCTAGCGGGGAAGTGTGAGTGCAACTTGAACCGCGCCTCGGCCTCCTCTACGTTGTCGACGTCTGTTTCAGTCCCCTCTAGCGGGGAAGTGTGAGTGCAACGTGACATTAGTCGCTCGCGCTCCTCGGCAGAGATTAGCGTTTCAGTCCCCTCTAGCGGGGAAGTGTGAGTGCAACCGCAGTTACCGCGCTGCCGGGCTCGTGAGAGTATTGTTTCAGTCCCCTCTAGCGGGGAAGTGTGAGTGCAACCTCGATGAACGCCAGGATGTCGGGCCCGTAGGAACAGTTTCAGTCCCCTCTAGCGGGGAAGTGTGAGTGCAACTTTTACGCAGACGAGTTTTACAGGGACGAAAACGGCAGTTTCAGTCCCCTCTAGCGGGGAAGTGTGAGTGCAACGAGAAAAGGAAGCAGAAGGAAATTGAGATCGTGGAGAGTTTCAGTCCCCTCTAGCGGGGAAGTGTGAGTGCAACAGTGGATGTGCTAGTTGTCGCCTTTGATGCGCTGGGTTTCAGTCCCCTCTAGCGGGGAAGTGTGAGTGCAACCAACGAATGCGACAATGAATATAAGCGAAGTCGCAGGTGTTTCAGTCCCCTCTAGCGGGGAAGTGTGAGTGCAACAGTTCGCTGCTGCCGTCGCTGCTGCTAAGCGAGCGAGTTTCAGTCCCCTCTAGCGGGGAAGTGTGAGTGCAACCATTTGCAGGCGCAGGTCAGTACAAGCTGATTGCCAGGTTTCAGTCCCCTCTAGCGGGGAAGTGTGAGTGCAACGGTCAATTACGATTGGACCAGAGAGGGACTGGCCGATCGTTTCAGTCCCCTCTAGCGGGGAAGTGTGAGTGCAACTCGCTAAGACTGCCGACCATCAGAGCCGCGTCCACGAGTTTCAGTCCCCTCTAGCGGGGAAGTGTGAGTGCAACCCGCCGCACGGCGGCCCTACTGTATAATAAAATTTGGGGTTTCAGTCCCCTCTAGCGGGGAAGTGTGAGTGCAACTCACGTTTCAGCAAGTCACCAGCTTGCCTCATCAGTGTTTCAGTCCCCTCTAGCGGGGAAGTGTGAGTGCAACGGGACGACAGGGACAGTGATCTGGTAGGCCGCTGGTTTCAGTCCCCTCTAGCGGGGAAGTGTGAGTGCAACTTTCCTTCTTTCATTCTTATCATTCTTGTTAGGTGTTAGTTTCAGTCCCCTCTAGCGGGGAAGTGTGAGTGCAACGGACGACAGCATTAGGGAGACGCTACGCAATCACCTGTTTCAGTCCCCTCTAGCGGGGAAGTGTGAGTGCAACGCGAATTTGGTAACATGATCGCCAGCAAATACTGGTTGTTTCAGTCCCCTCTAGCGGGGAAGTGTGAGTGCAACGCGTAAACTAACTGGACCCTTGTAACACCCAGTTAGGGTTTCAGTCCCCTCTAGCGGGGAAGTGTGAGTGCAACCGGACGACGCGCAGCTGATCAAGGCTGGTTGGATCAAGCGTTTCAGTCCCCTCTAGCGGGGAAGTGTGAGTGCAACTGCGGGTGGCATTGGTGCCGTCTGAGGGATTTTGGGCGTTTCAGTCCCCTCTAGCGGGGAAGTGTGAGTGCAACTGCCTAGGTACACTCTCGACTCCAGTATGACCGACGTTTCAGTCCCCTCTAGCGGGGAAGTGTGAGTGCAACGAAAATTCAGATTTGATAAGGATGGCGTAGTGCTGGAGTTTCAGTCCCCTCTAGCGGGGAAGTGTGAGTGCAACACCCCGGGTGCATATATGACACACGCGGACTGCCCGTTTCAGTCCCCTCTAGCGGGGAAGTGTGAGTGCAACGCTAGTATCGTGCAGACCAACTGGCAGCTGGTATCTAAGTTTCAGTCCCCTCTAGCGGGGAAGTGTGAGTGCAACGAGCGCCGCTGAATTTGTAGCCATAGGCATTGACGGTTTCAGTCCCCTCTAGCGGGGAAGTGTGAGTGCAACGCAACTTAGTGAAAGTGTCTCCGTTTCGTTTATAGAGTTTCAGTCCCCTCTAGCGGGGAAGTGTGAGTGCAACCGGGCCGGACTGGAGCCGGCCCGTCGGCGTGGCGTGTTTCAGTCCCCTCTAGCGGGGAAGTGTGAGTGCAACCTGGCAACAGTGCTGCATGGAGATCCCAACCAGCAGGGTTTCAGTCCCCTCTAGCGGGGAAGTGTGAGTGCAACAACGAATCTATGGCGCCTGGTGTGGGGTTGATGACTCGTGTTTCAGTCCCCTCTAGCGGGGAAGTGTGAGTGCAACCCGGGAGGGCCTTGGATAGGGCCGGCATTAACCCATGTTTCAGTCCCCTCTAGCGGGGAAGTGTGAGTGCAACCACGTTCCAGGTTTGCCGATTTTTCCAGCCGTTATAAGGTTTCAGTCCCCTCTAGCGGGGAAGTGTGAGTGCAACCCGGGCAGCAGCTCCGTGGCGGCTCTCTGGCGGCAGGTTTCAGTCCCCTCTAGCGGGGAAGTGTGAGTGCAACGATCCGTACGCTCTGCGTGATGGACGATCCAGCGGATCGTTTCAGTCCCCTCTAGCGGGGAAGTGTGAGTGCAACCGTCGGCGTGCGTGTGTACGACACTGCGGAGCAGGCAGTTTCAGTCCCCTCTAGCGGGGAAGTGTGAGTGCAACGCTGCGCGCCCCACGTGGCGCGAGCTCGTGGCGCGGCTGTTTCAGTCCCCTCTAGCGGGGAAGTGTGAGTGCAACGGGTAAATCCCGCCGGTAATGCGGGGCCGGAAACGGCGGTTTCAGTCCCCTCTAGCGGGGAAGTGTGAGTGCAACTTGAACCGCGCCTCGGCCTCCTCTACGTTGTCGACGTCTGTTTCAGTCCCCTCTAGCGGGGAAGTGTGAGTGCAACATGATGACGACGACGACGACGAACCGACTAATCTCTGAGTTTCAGTCCCCTCTAGCGGGGAAGTGTGAGTGCAACGGGCGGCGCGATGCAACATCCGTACGCTCTGCGTGAGTTTCAGTCCCCTCTAGCGGGGAAGTGTGAGTGCAACGTGACATTAGTCGCTCGCGCTCCTCGGCAGAGATTAGCGTTTCAGTCCCCTCTAGCGGGGAAGTGTGAGTGCAACAAATTCTGGTATGATATTCCATCTCAGAGCTTCCAAGCGTTTCAGTCCCCTCTAGCGGGGAAGTGTGAGTGCAACCTTATTGCATTAGGTGGGAATGAGTGGAAAAAAGGGTTTCAGTCCCCTCTAGCGGGGAAGTGTGAGTGCAACATCACGGCGCCAATCGGCGGGCTATCGAGCGATTGAGTTTCAGTCCCCTCTAGCGGGGAAGTGTGAGTGCAACATAAATGCCAGTATGTCTGGCCCGTAGGCAGTTGGGTTTCAGTCCCCTCTAGCGGGGAAGTGTGAGTGCAACAGGTTCAGCCGCAGCCGCAGGTGCAGGTGCAGGCACCAGCGTTTCAGTCCCCTCTAGCGGGGAAGTGTGAGTGCAACTTGTACGCGCATACCTGAATCTACACCGCGCGAAATTGTTTCAGTCCCCTCTAGCGGGGAAGTGTGAGTGCAACCGTTCGAAAGTGATATCTCAAGACCCCGATGATATCGGGCTTTGTGGGCATCGCTGTTTCGCGGGACCGCCCGGAATTTTCGAATGGGGCTCAACTGCACAAAATGGGGGGGCTTATTCGAAAAGCAACCCTTCAAGGTCTTGTATGCCTAGTCTGCCCCACATCCGCACCCCACCGATTGGTAATATTCGCTGCTTAACGTCATGTTCCTTCCCGCTTGCATCAAATCTGTCGAGGGTGTGCCTTCTGCACAGGCAATGGCAGTAGCGTTCGGCCAGATTTACACAAACTTTCGAAGGAATTACGGTGTCAAGTGTCGAACCTACGTACTAAGGTAGATGTTGCCATCAGAATTCCTATATGGCACGCTGACTAATCTCAACAGAGAGGAGGGATGAGAGCTGCTAAGCTATACTGGTCATCCTTTGGTGGATATAGGAATTGCCACCATAGCGGCGTTCGCCGAAAAGCGGAGCCCAAAGGACCTGACACTGGCTGATCTGGACCAAGTCGCCGACTACATGGAAACGAACTACGTGGTTGACCCGCTAAAATCCTTTCTGACAGTGGCCTTTCCCAACGCCGGATTCCTAAACGCTGCCTATAATAGGCAGCCCGAGAAGAGAACGGAGTATGCGCAGAAAATCTTGCGCTGTTACCGCCCAGAGACACCGATCACCGATGAGCGATGCGTGTTCACGGGTAAGCCCGCCGTAGCTGTTTCCCTGGATCTAAAGGACGAACTCCCTCCAGGGCGCACCTATCGGCAGCATGTTCCCCTCACCACGGGGGTGGGCGTAATCAATTTCCATGCCGAAGGTAATCCAGGGTTGCCGATTTCCGGCGAAGCACTGCTGGCACTGCACGCCTTGCCTCTGGGCTGTGCGAAAGTGGCCGGGCGGCTCCTTGGGGTGCACTCCAGTGATCCCGATATTACACTCAGCTACGCCAAGGCTTTCCTGGAAGAAAATCGGGAGGCTGTGCAGTTAGCCCGAGAGGGTGGCGAGAAGAAGCTCCCAGAGCAACCGCGCAGAGCACTGACGCTGCTCATCGACAACCTGCTGCAAGCAGATCGGCTGCGGCAGGAGGAGGTGGAGGAAGGGAACCTGCTCTCGATAACGGCCTACCATTTCACCAACAGCGGGCAGGGGGCCGACCTGCATATCTACCATCTGCCGCTGGAGGTGTTCGACTTCATACAGGCTGCCATGAATCCCATTTATCGCAATGCCTGGGACAAGGTCTGTGCCAGGGGCTGGGAAATCTCCAGCACAAGAAGGCAGGAAGAGGGTTTTACGCCGCGGTTTAATGTCGTTTACGAAGACCTGTTCAGATTGCCAGAAAACGCGAATCAGTTCATCCGCCGCTATTTCCTGCGCGTGCCAGCGCGAACGCGTCTTAAGGGCGACCCACGGGCCAGTTATTCGCTGCGCTCGGAGGCTGATCTGGTTTCCTGGAATCTGACCGAGCTTTTCTTAAGGAAGGTGGTGTCTATGAAGCAAGAACGCATCAATGCCATCCGCGATTTGGGTGATGTCTTGGCGGAATACATTCACGCTGAAAACGACAAGCGCTTTTTCAACTCGTTCTTGATGGCTAGGAACTACGCTGCGCTGCGTAGCGCTCTGGTAAGGGCCAATGTTGGCATGCTGCGGAGAGGGCAGCCGCCGGCAATCACCTTTGATTCTTTCATTGCCGTCTTTGAGGAGGGTGAAGAGCTGCCTTACGCCGATTGGCGCCTGGCGCGTGACCTGTTGCTGATCCGACTAGTTGAGCAACTCTACCAGCTGGGGTGGATTAAGGCCAATCTAGACGACTTGCCAGATGTGAACAATGAGTCAACTGTATCAGACGGGGAGGAGGTTCTCTAATGTCGTTTGTCGCTGGTTTGATGCTAATTGATGCGCCTGCCGCTGCTCTTAACAACCTGGGCAAGGTAGAAGGAGCGATGACCGACAACAGCGTTGGAGTCAAGTATATCCGCACACGTGAAGGAGCATATCCGTATGTCTCGGCGCAGGCGTATCGCTATTGGCTGCGCCAGACCTTGGAGAAGGGTGACTGGGGATGGCAGGCCGCGCCTGTGTTTCGCGAGCAGAAGGTTGCCTACACCGATGCCAACCCGATTCGCTACTGGGATGACGATCTGCTCGGTTATATGCGGGCTCCTTCCGGAAGAGCTAGCGCAGCCAGAGCTAGAGCGGAGGATGCAGCCCGGGCTGTTGAAACGCCCACAAGCGAGACAGTTACCAGGGTTTCGCCGCTGCGCGTGTCCACCCTGGTCTCCATTGCCCCGGTGCGCCTGACCACTGACTTTGGTGTCATGGCTCGCCACGAGGGCGACCCTGTTCCGCATGAACACCAGTTTTACCGGACAACACTGCAAGGGCTGGTTTCACTGGACCTCCGCGAGGCCGGAACTTTCAGCTACCAGAAACGCAGCGGCTTCCTCAATCTCGACCAGACAAGGATTGACGAGGCCACGGCTAGAGGGCTGGTTGAGCTTCCAGAGCAGAAGGCCTATCGCCTGCCGCATGCCGAGCGTGTACAGCGAATCAGTGCCCTGCTTCAGGCCATGGCCGTAGTTGATGGTGGGGCAAAGCAGACCATTCATTACACCGACGTTAGCCCCGATGTTCTGGTTCTAGCTGTGACCAGGGGTGGCAACAACATCTTCGGTCACATCATTTCGGCAGACGCACAGGGGCAGCCTGTCGTCAACCTGGCAGCTCTTGCAGAAGCCCTGCAGGTTCACAGGGATGATATTCTTTCCAAGGTCTATATCGGCTGGGTGCGGGGCTATCAGGATGAGCAGCGGGAGCGCCTTGAGGCGGCACTTGCTGAAAGCGGACAGTTGCAGGAATGGGCAGAGAAGATCGTTGTTGCTCATCCGCGCGAAGTGATTGGGGACTTGGTGCAGGCACTCGCGCAGAACGCTTCCTGGCTTGACTGAGGTGTCTGGCCGGATGCGCGTGCTGAAAGTGGTTGCCGAGGGTAGTGTAACCTCATTCCGCTATCCGCACTTCATGATGGGGGTGCAGCCGACCTATGAGGTGCCCCCGCCATCTACCATCTATGGTCACGTCTGCAGCGCCCTGGGTGAGCTGGTGGATCCGCAGGGGGTGGAATTCGCATATCACTTTACCTATCAGACGCGGTTTGAGGACATAGAGCACGTCCACGTGGTCAGCGAGTCGTCGGGGAAGCTGCAGGGAACCGACCTGCCCAAAGTGCAGGAAGGGGGCGTCAACCCTTTCCGCCGTGAGCTGCTTTTCCGGCCCCGGTTGGTGCTGTACCTAAATCGCCCAGAATGGAAAGGCGCTTTCCTTCGCCCGCGCTATCCGGTGGCACTAGGGCGTTCGCAGGATCTGTTTGCCTATACTGAAGTGCGCACCGTGGAGCTAGGGCGCAGTGCCGACTGCTATCTGGAGCATACACTGGCGCCGTTTGAGTTCATCAGACATACCACGCGGGGCGTGACCGTGCTCATGTGCCGCTTTGTGGATTACCAGGCCGGTCGCTTCCCCACCTTCGAGCGCTACGTGGTGCTTAAAAGGCGCGTTTTTTCCAGTGAACTGTTGCATAGCAGCGAGCAGCCGCCGCAGTTCTGGATTGACCCCACCAGCCAGCCCGTCGATGGAAAGCATCTGGGCCTGATCTTTCACAGCTGGATTGATGCCGATGGACATGATGCATCCGCCCTGGCCCAGTAGTTGCGAATACATCTGGGCTAAGAGCCCTGCCCCGAAAGAGCGGCAGGGCCAATCCTTGCTCAGTCATACCTGGGACGTACTCTGCCAGGTCCGTCAGTCTCGTCAGCAAGCGCCGCAGTTGGCGCAGTTGGCTGGCTTCCCGGCGCTCTGGAGGTGTCTCTTCTGGGCCGGGTTCTTCCATGACTTCGGCAAGGCTGCGGTAGGGTTTCAGGCCAGCGTACGAGGGAAGGGGCCTCTGTGGCGACACCGTCACGAGGTGCTGTCGCTGGCTTTCCTCGACTGGATACCTGGCGGCTTGTCAGCTGATGAGGATCTGGCCATAACGGCGGCCATTATCTCACACCATCGCGATCCAGCAGAGATCAACCTGCTCTATGGTGGTGTCTATGCTGAAGAGGCCGACGACCCGGTGACGCAGCTGGTGGGAGAGCTTAGCCCGCCCGCTGTAGAAGCCCTGGCCGATTGGTTCCTAAAGGACCTGCCGGCCTGGATTTCCTCCCTTGGATTTGAAGCTGATGTTGCGCTTTCAGCCCCTTATCCTAGGAAGGAGGAGTTGCTCTATTGCCTTGCTCCCGAGCAGGCAGCGCAGAGCATGCGGCGCCGACTCCGCGCCTATCGGCGGCTGATCCGGGCTCTCGACAGGGGAGACGCCTCTGAATGGGTTCTGCGCGGAACCATCTTGCGCGGCCTCATGCTGCAGGCGGACCACACCGGCTCAGCCGGGCTGTCCCCTCGCCAAGGGTTGACTATTTCCGTGCAGGGTCTGCTAGGTAGATGGGGCTGGTCTAAAGCGGGCCTCTATCAACATCAGCGGCAGGCAGCCGAGACCTGCGGAGATGCAATTCTCTCCGCTCCTACCGGTAGCGGCAAGACCGAGGCAGCGCTGCTCTGGGCCGGCCGCCAGGCGGAGGATGGGGCTGGCCAGCTTTTCTATACTCTGCCTTATCAGGCCAGCATGAACGCCATGTATGATCGGTTGCAGAGCTCTCTGCCAGACCAGGTGGGCCTGCTGCACGGACGCAGCCTGCTGGCCCTCTATCGGCGGTTGATGGAGAGCGACTCTGTCGGCCCCCACGCGGCCGCCCTTGCCCGAGCCGGTCGTAATCTGGCCCGGCTGCGCCACCAGCCGGTACAGGTGCTTAGCCCTTATCAGATTCTGCGGGCAGCCTATCAACTGAAAGGATACGAGGCTATGCTGGCTGACTTCGCTGGCGCTGCTTTTGTCTTCGACGAGGTACATGCCTACGAGCCTTCACGCCTGGCCATGATTCTCGAGTTCATCAGCTACCTGCGCCAGCGGTTTGCTGCGCGCTTCTTCGTGATGACAGCAACGCTGCCTGCCGTGGTCATGCAGCGCATACATGCCGCTCTGGGCGATCCGCGTCAGATCAGCGCTAAGCCGATGCTTTATCAGAGGTTCCAGCGTCACCAAGTACGCCTGCTGGCTGGTGACCTGCTGGACGAACCTAACCTGCAGCAGATTGCCTCGGTGTATCAGGGGGGGGCATCAGTGCTCGTCTGCTGTAACACCGTTGCTCGGGCGCAGGAGGCCTATGCGCAGCTGCAGGCATTACTGCCTGAGGGCGAGTTGGTATTGGTGCATGGACGATTTACGGCCAGAGACCGCCTGGCTAAAGAGCGGCATATCATAGAAGCTACCGGGCTAGACAGCGAGCTGCGCCGCCCGGTGCTGGTTATCTCGACGCAGGTCGTAGAAGTCAGTCTGAACATCGATCTTGACACCATCTTCACCGATCCTGCCCCGCTAGAAGCTCTGCTGCAGCGTTTCGGCCGGGTTAACCGCGGACGCCGGATGCGGCTAGCAGACGCGCATGTTTTCACAGAACCGACGGACGGTCAGCGGATCTACCTGCCCGAGCTGGTGCAGGGGGCACTGAGCGTTTTGGCTGAGATCGATGAGCAACCGCTGGATGAAGGCCAGGTAACCGGTTGGCTGGATGCAATCTATGCTGGGCCGGTGTTGCAGCAGTGGGAGAGGAAGTATCACCAGGCGGCTCAGGAGTTTCGGCACGCCGTCTTGCGTTCCCTACGGCCGTTTTCGGCGCAGAGCGGCCTGGAGGGTGCGTTTGAAAGGTTGTTTGACGGAGCAGAAGCCCTGCCCAGCTCCCTGGCGGACGAATACGCGCTGTGCAAGGAGCGGGAGCCGCTGGCGGCGGCCGAGCTTCTGGTGCCAATCTCGTGGGGCCAGCTGCAACGCCTGAGGCGGCAGGGCCTCGTGCAAGGCTCTAGTTGGCCGCCAGTGGTGGATGTGCCCTATAGCAACGAGCGAGGACTGCTGCTATGACTTGAGAAGTTAGAGATAAGGCTAACTGAATTATCGGACACGAAACAAGCCCGAGCATCGGCTCGGGCTTGTTTCGTGTCCGATTCATGGCGCCCATGTAGTCGCTTTAAGCGCGCCTCAGCGCGGAAAGAGATTCATGCAATCCTTCGCTGAGCGCTGCTTCTGGTGCTGGTGGGTTGGTTGTTTCAGTCCCCTCTAGCGGGGAAGCGTGAGTGCTTGGTCAAGACTCAGCCCTCGAGGCTGAGTCTTGACCTCTACAACTCCGCTCTAGCCCAACGGCGGCAGCCCCTTGTCTTCGTGCGCAAGAGATAGGGCTTTTCTCTGACGTTGCGCTTCCATAAACCACCGGAAATTCTCCCCCTTGGGGTTGTTCGGCGGTGCCGGATAGCGAACTGGCAGGCCATCCGGATGCTCGCTGAGGATTGCCTTGAGATCAACCACTGGTTCCAGTTCCATGAAGTCAGTGCCGTATGTGTCCGACATCTTCTGTTTGAACAGACTGATGTAGTGGTCAAGATCAAGCTCTCCTGCACCATCATTTTCAAGACTGGCGTAGCGGTCCTGCAGATTGTACTTGATCGCATGGTCTATCTTGATCTGTACACTACCTAGACCTAGCGGTTTGCCGAAGCCCAGGCGGTGGTACATCCCACACTCAAGCTCTAGCGCCCAGACCAAAGCACCTAGCTCTTCCTCGGTCAGGTTATGAAATCTGATTGTGAAGGTGAATTCAGTGCCGGGGGGCACTGGGTCACGAATGGTTCGGTTCCGAATGGTTGGCTCTCCTTCCTGCCAGCGAAAATCTGAGTGGTGGCGGTAGAACTTTCTTCCACGTATTTCCTGAGATTCCGCCTGGTAGCCATCTTCCTTGGATATGTAAGGTGCACTACCGTCTTGGGTTTTCAGGTAGAAAAATGTAGTGGTTGGTTTGGGACTTGACAGCTCGGCCAAAGTATGTTGTTCTTCGTCCTTAGCTTTAGGCGGATCCTTAAGACGCCCATAAGAGAACGCAACGCGCCCAGCGTAAGCAGCCCTCGCCCCGTCTCCCTCGCTGGTCTCACCTCTCACCCACCCAAACAAGCGGCACGCAGGGCAGAGGTGATTATACTCGTTACAGGAACGGAGCCGTTGCGGTATCAGTTCGCCGATGCTGTTGGGGAACATACGTCTACTTAGCTGAACCGGAACCAGGAAGGCGACCTGTCCGTTCTCAATACCTGCGTACACCAGGTCACCGGCTTTCAACTTGTCTGGGTTAGGTCTACGCATGAACCTGCTTGGCTCGGGTAACTCATCACCTTTAGCTGCCAGCTTGGTTTCATTAAGGTCAAGGTAGTCACGCACTATAGTTTCATAACCCTTCATAAGCTCCTCAGTAAGATGAACCATGCGTTCCTGACCGAAGAAGAAGCAGCCGTCGTGCTTGTTCTCCATGTTTTGGCCCGTAATGCAGAGATAACCCCGCTCAACAATCACGTTTCTGTTGCCGCGCAAAGCCGGACTATGTCGTGCATGCTGTTCGGCTTCTGACCTGGTAGTGAACAGTGCCTCTACATTCCAGAATGAGAATGGTCTCTTTCCATGCGGCATGGGCTTCAGGACACCCCAACATTCATCTCCATGTTGGAGCCCCTTCATGTCCACTCTGCTGCGGCTGGGTCGCCGCCTGTTAGGTGGGTCATAGCGCCGGACCCAAGCAGCCGGCTGCAAATTGCGGAAGTTAGGGTCTGCGCGTCCCTGAAGCAGGCTCAGCCTAAGGCCGTTCGGGCCCTCAATCACCCGTGCAGGTACCATGTCCTTGCCTTCATTGGTAGTCATTCGCCGCGAGAGCTGTCTTTCGTCTAGGATTGAATAACAGGAATTGGTTACTGCTTCATACGTGTTGCGTATCATTCCGCGCAAGCTGCTCGCAGGGATTACAGGCTGTCCATCAATCTCGAAGAACTGATAGGTCGGGTGGCCTTCAGACACGCGTATTGGCTCAGAGCTGCTTATAAACACCGGAGTGATTGCAGTAAGGGTGCAGTTTAGCTGGCCGGTCAGGTTGCCTTGTTCGTAATATGCATGGGATGCCGGTGGCTGCTTGGCGAGGAAGCCAGACTCAGCTGGAGGCAAGCTACGCACGAAATTATAAGGATTCAGAAACCAGCCAGCACTCGCGCCAGCGTTGTTATCATTAGCGGCCACCTCTCGCACCCGGCTGGCCCTTAGTCGGCCGTCTCTTGCTGGCGCCAGTGAGAACTCCACCCTCAAGCCTTCTCTGGGTGGGAAGCTAGTCTCAGTCACATGAAAGAAGACATCCCCATGACCGTCTGCCGCGATGAAGCCGAAGCCTCTATCTTCAAAATATCTCTTGATAACACCCCTCATTCGAGCTCCTCTCACTTCCATCCCTCCAGTCCGGTATACCAGGCAAACTGCTGGCGGCCCATATAGGTATAGACTCTGGCTCTGATCACTGCCCGCCGCGCTTCAGCGTCAACCGGGTAGTCGAGGTTGGCTCGCGCCACCTTGGCTTCATAGAACTGGCCATCGCGGTTCTCTCCCCAGAGGTAGAGCGTTATGTTGCGTTCGGCAAGGTGGGGGACGCTGGGGTTATGTTCCCAGAAGTCTCTGGAAGCCAGGCCGTCAGTCTTGAACTCACCCGGTTTCCCTATGAAGCGCCAGTAGTAGACGCCGT
This sequence comes from Bacillota bacterium, assembly GCA_050949085.1. Taxonomy (GTDB): domain Bacteria; phylum Bacillota; class UBA994; order UBA5500; family UBA5500; genus JBMNFB01. Next base: position 1,029,492 of record JBMNFB010000001.1, on the reverse strand, counting down.
CGTCCAGACGGACGTCAAGATCACCGGTGGGCCCGAAGTGTCGCCAACGTTCTAGATGGGTAGTATCTGTTGGCTTTCCCACCAGGATCTGATACCTGTCAGGATATTCACAGATAGACCAGTTGCCGTCCACCTTGAAGGCTGACATCAACAGCGGCAAGTCAGCTTCGTTCACTGTTCCGCCAAGGATACAGAGATCTTCTGCCCTACGCCGCTTCAACTCCTCAATCACTTGCAGCGCTCCTTTCTGGCAGGTTCTTGGTTTCGCTCTGCAGGGCTTCTACCGTCTTCTGAATATCGTCAGTTTCCATCAAGTCTTTCAGTGATACTTTTCTGGCCGGCAGTGCCCCCGACCAGGTCTGTTCGCCAGGAATAGCCTCAGCGCCGCGCCCTATCCAGGTCATGGTTGCGTCGTCGTGCAGACGGGCGATTCCCATCCCCCTTGGCCCGTCCTGAGCCGAAACCAAATAGGCCGTCATTCAGGTCGCGCAGTGCCAGAAGCAGCAGCCCAATCTCCCAATCGAGCGGATCTTCAAGCGCTAACTGCTAGACGATAAGTAGGCTTCCCAACAGGCGACAGCATCAAACTTTTTGCGATCAGCGCCACCGCCGGTAAAGCGGTCTATCGCCAGGTAATCCTGGACGAACATCAGCACATCGCCCACCTGGGGAGCGTCCGCAATGGTGAGCCGGCTACCGCGCTCAGTGCTGCCAAACAGCTTGCAAGCCAAGCATTGCCTATCCGGGTCACTGTGACAGACCGACTTGCCTTTGTCCTTATCGATCAGCGGGTCGCAGGCGGCTAGCCAGGGGTCAATTGCATAGTCTGCGGCCAGTGTCCTGAGGATGCGTTCGCTGTGAAAGCGGAGTGCGCCGCGAATGGCTGACCCGGAAAGAAATGTCCGTCGCTGTGCACCCCCCCCGCTGAGCAGCGGCATCGAGTCAAATCTACTGGCGACCGCCAGGAAGCTATCTCGTGTCAGGAAAGCATCAGTGAATCGAAGCTCAGCGTCCAGGTGAATGTGAGTTGGCAAGTCAGCCCTGTCGGCTAGTTGTCGGGCCTCTTCCAACCGCTGCTCATACCAGTCTGTCGTAAAGTCTGCTCCAGTGAACCAGTCATCCTGTCTGAGCAGATCCATCCAGCCTGCCAGAGTTCCTGCCGAGAACGGAGGTACGGGCCTGGCCTCTACCTTCTCCAAAGCGACCCGGCCCAGACCACGGGCGGACTTTCCTCCAAACAGGACTCTGCCCTCGCCCACCTCAGCCAGCAAGGCGGCCAGTAGCTGCTGCTGCAGTTCATCCTCAAGATCAGCCTCGAGCTGCAGCACAAAACGTGTGCCAGCTGGCAACGTCTCATAGTCAAACTTGATGGCGTCCGCTGCAGCCCGGCTATCGCGCCCAAGCCCTACCCCGTCCCGAATGGCGATGCTTGCGTCCGCCGAGATGAGCGAATCGTGTACGCGCAGGCGGGAGGATAAGCGTGCGGAGGCCTTGCTGTCGGTATAGAGATCACCGAATAAACGGCATACCGGGCAGCCACAGACTTCCTTCCTGTTTGGGAACCGAGCCGCGTTGCACTGGTGGCCGTTGGTCAGGGCAGGGAAAAGGTGGGTTGCCCTTGATCGTAACGCTCCTGCCAGCGAGGTCCCAGGGAGCACCAGTTGGCCATCAGCCCGGCGAAAAAGCAGGCTATCGCTGAGATCGTTTCTTCGGCCACTGCCTATGTGAAGCTGAGTTGCCGTAACCATTGTCATCTTGATGAGATACCTAGTCATTCGCAGCACCCCCTTCCACTTTTTTTGCAGCCAGCATGATTTTTTCACCCAGCCAGGCCAGGCTACGGCGCCGGAGCGCCATCTGCATCTCCGGGGTGTTGTATGGGGCATCAGCTGACAAGACGGTTCTCGTGCAACTGTCCAGGCGCTTAATGTCACCCTTCAGTGCAGACTTGAAAGCCTCGTCGAAGAGAGGCTCGCTGCCGCTGGCCTCAATTCCAAACGACTCCAGCGTAATTGGCCCGCCTAACGCATCCACGAGTGCTATCAACTCCGCAACTGGCTTGTTGGCCCAGGCATAGAGCAACCTGGCTAGTTCCCGCGCTCGCTTTGCTCGTTTGGTATTGAGCTTATGAACATTGAGCATTTGAGGCTCGGTTAGGGTCAACTCTCTTTGCAGAGCGCGCCAGATGTCTTCACTTAGTGGACGGCTGCGCCACGGACGCGGCATGGTAATCTGCGTATCAGAGGCCTGGTCCAGTTGGTTAACATCGTAGACCACATGGGCAAAGGCAACCTGGCCATACCCCTGGTGTCGTCGGAATCCTAACCCCTCGGTCTCCAGCTGGGCCAGGCGGGCCTTTGCTGCCTGCCGGTCGGTCCCAGGTTTGAGCTGGAAACCTACTGCCGAACCAGCTTTGATGGCCAGATCGCGTGACTTGGGTAGTCCAGCTACAGCGTCAAACCCCTCGATTTCGCGAACAGAGACGAAAACGTTCCTGACCTCCAGATCCAGGCCCAGAGCCTCGGATAGTGCCTCCGACGACAAGTCGGAGATAAGGCGTCCCCAGCTGTCGCGTAAAATGCAATCACTGAGGAATGTCAGGGTAATCGGCTTGTCAATATCGGCGATTCGCTGCTTTAGGGGTAATGGGTTCAAAGGTGAGTCCTCGTTCGGCTGCAATCTCAGTTGCAGCATACCGTAACCGCGTGTTGTGCCTTTACCCAGTCTCAATGATAGCTCGTAATCTGAGCCTTCCTGTCTGAAGAGGCCAAGCACCCTCGCTGCGGCCTCCTTATTGGCAAAACGAAGTTGCCCAATAAAATACTGGCCAGGATCCAAAGCCTGGTAGCTATACACCTGTTCGTCAGCCCCGTGTCTTTCTCCGGGACGCATGGCAACGTGCGTCTGTGAAGTATATCTAGCCTGCACTCTTGACTGGCTCGGGGCCAGGGCCAGGAAACCGCTGGTGCTGACCATCGGTGTAGCAGCTTCGCAGAATGGGCACGTCTCCGGTATATGGTTCGCCGTTGCATAGCCTCGAGATCTGTTGAGTGCGGCGAGGTGCTAAAATGACCCTGACGCTTGCAGGTCAACATGTCTGCTGGTATAGGAATGGTGGGAGAAAGCTGCCGACCACCCGATACCATTGCTGGATATAGTGGGCTTACACGAACACCGCCGTATCGGAAGAGCTCCAGAAACTGTTGATCAGCAGCGAGGCCAGCTGCGAGATAATGAGAGGCCAGAGCACCGAGAAATACATTGCCTGGGATGTAGTCCAAAGAGTCATAACCATTGCCCGGATGATTCTGTCGGGAAATCATCAGTGGCTCTAGGTTGCGAGCCAGCACGCGGAAGCTAAGTGATAGGCCGTCTGGGGTAATCGGCTCTGCGACCTGGCGGTCGAATTGCATTTTCCTCGCCGCTCCCTTAACCACCAGGCCCAGGTGTTGCAGTAGGCCATCCTGATCCAGGTTTCCCGTATGGCCGGTGACCGCTTTCAGGGTGATCAGGCAACGGCCTGCGCCGCGGTTGACCTGAGCACCTAGTCCGCGCACCAGGCGCGCGGCTGCAACAAGAACGGCAGCTTCGTCCAGCTCAGTCTCATTCGGAGTTAGCTGTTCGATGTCAAATTCAAACGTTAGCCCGGCGCTACCGACTTCCAGAGCATATAGCTTCTTATCTTGTGCGCGGCGCAATGCTGGATCGATTCTTACTCCCTGCCGGATCTGCGTAAGTGGCATGTGCCTGGCGGAAGCTGCTAGACGAGCAGCGCCGAATGCCCACTGCCCCTTCTGGCCTGCATTTCCAAAGATGCTATCTATGAGCCTCTCTCCATATTGCCCCATTGCAGATGTGAGTTCTTTTGCTGCCGACCGGAACAGCCCGGACAGGCTAGAGCCTCTGATAATGGGCAATCCCTTGTCGTCTTTCAGCAAGGCCGAGTCCATTGTCTGTCCATACCCATAGCCAGCAGCTGTATGATAGTCGCTTAACATATGTAGCGAAAAAACCAGCCTAACGGTCATCTTCGTAATCCTCCTCTGGGCGTGAAAGATCCTTGGCATAGTCCCAGAATTTGAGCAAATCTGGTAGAGCAGTGCCGTATTTTCTTGAATGATAGCTGTAACGCATATACCCATGATTGGGGTCAGCACTGCCCAGCAGTTCGAGCGCAGCCTTTATGTCCTTGTGATCTTCAGTGTCGCGCCCCGTTCTATCGAGCAAGAAGTTCAGTTGCCTCGTCCATTCCTCCCACTCGGGCCCAGAATTATCACTCGGGAGGGCGTTGATATCATAGAGGAGATGGAATTCTGCCAGGCGAGAGGTCGGCACCTTGCGCAGTCTGTAGCGCGCGTCAATCAGGCTCTTCAGAGGAACGAGGCCGTCTTGCTGATCGTCTGCAAGAGCATAGGGCTGAAGCGTGTCGATATATTGGCCCCTGGGAGACTTATCTAGTGCATCTGCACAAAAGCCAAGTGCTACCAGACTTGTTCCCTGTTCGGCTGCCCGCATTCGGGCGACCGCTTTGGCTTGCTCCAGGAGTGCCATTGCTCTTTCATGCGCAAAGTCGTGCGGGTACTTGCCTTTGGATATCACAAGGCTGCAGGATAGGCTGGGTGTCACGTCCTTAAAGCCTATCTCCCGTAGGGTCTGGCTCATTTTCGCAAGATAGGTGCCTGCAAACAACCTGACGAAATCTAGACAATAGGGAGTAGCTAGTACAGCAAACAGATCATCGCCTCCGATGATCAAGGGGAGAACCGGGCTCAAATGCGACCCCTCTCCGCTATCGGAGTGAATCCGCTTAATTTGCTGTCGTGTTGCTTCTGCCAGGGCTTGACGCATAATGTCGGGCAGGGCAGCTGAGAGATACTTCGCTTGCTCCTGATTACAGCGGCCAAATAATGCCCCCATGTCATTTCCATCTGCAGCAAGGTAGGCCACGTTGGAGCGGGCATCGTGCCTCGAAAGCTTGTCTATATCGGTGGTCCAGGTCAGTCCGGCTTCAGCACAGTCGCCGCACGCAACCTCGTCGATGAAAGCTTGTAGAAATGAGCTGCGATCGTTACTCTGCCTGATGGCACAAGCCGAGCACAGTCTAGCGCCTTTTCCGATAGCCTCAGCCAAACCCACACCGCAGACGCTGCATTGAGCTACATACGGATTGTGCAGGTCTGTCGCCCTTGCAGCGGGTCGGTTCTTTGCCTTGCGCAATTGCCGCTGAACAATCTGAGAGGCCACCTGGTAGCTGCCGTTTGGCATTTCAATTGGCGGGACGATGGTAATCGTGGTTCCGAACTTCTTGTAGTACGATTCAGCCAGAACTTCTGTCCACTGCCGAGCCTGATCAAAGTCTGAGAAGATCACACGGAAAGCTCCACCGTCAGCTACTACGATGTCCTTGTCCGGGATACCACAGCTACCCATCGCTTTAGCCATGTCGGCACACCAATCGGTTAACAACTGACTGCCGCCAACGATGCTCTGCAGCCGGGTTGCCCGAAAGATCATGTCTTGAATCTTATCTGCCTCCGCTGCCAACAGATACTTCATCGTCTTCTCACCTCTGGCACAAAATCGAGCCCGCATTCTATTCTCACGCGTGCCCAGGTGATCGCCTCATATCTCTGCCTGGCTGGCACTTCATCGAGCCAGTTGCGGAACTCGTCGATGTTCTCCTGGGCAATGGTGATGGCCGTTTCAGCATCTTCTCTGCTCACAGGAACAACGCCGTGGATTGCTCTGTTTCTACGAATACGCAAACAATCGGGGCCAGCCCAGAAGTCGCTTTCGGCCAGATGGCGTAGCCTTTCCAGGTGTGGCGAATCGGCATCCAGGTCTACACGAACGGACAGATGCTGGTGGAGCTTAAGAATCTGCAGGTCGGTGTGCAGAGTTCGATCCTCGGTTCGGAAGCTTCGCAGACTTGCATCTGTCCCCCTCAGGAGTGGGTCAATTAAAGCCAAACGTGCCTTAATCAGGAACTCGGAGACCTCGGCTGCGCGAACGAGTGCAGCACGGTAGTCTTCGGAGACGGTCATGAGGCGCCTTGCCTTGTGCAATTGGTCGTTCGCATAGACGTAACAGACTACAGGATGCTGGTAAAGCGTAGCCTTTCTTCCGGCCAGGGCATTCAATACCTCATCAGTGAGACACGATAGTATGGTCGGTAAGGCGGGCCATATATTTCGGAACATCTCATTCCTGGCGATACCCTGCGCTCTGCGATAAGCTGAGCCATCCCAAGCGTCGTATAGTTCCAATAGTTGGCGTAGTTTAGCTACCGCCTGGCGATGCTCATCTTCGAAAAGGTCACTCTCTAATACCGGCATCATTTGATCGAGCATTTGGATCGCCCCTCGGTAGGCCCCGGCTTCATACAGCTGACGCACCTTCTCCCAGTCGCGCAGGGCAAAGTCTTCGTAGGGATTCTCTAGTTGGGCCAGATAGCACGTGTAGCCATAGGGGCGTCTCTCTTCAGGGTCATATTCCTCGAAGTCGACGTATGATACATACGCGTTGGAGTAGGCAGCGTAAAGAAAAGCGCCTGCGACCATCGACTTCTTCCCGCCGGTAATGTCGATTACCAAATCACCCCGCCCGGCCAGTTGGTCTCTTAGGTGTGCGAATACATGGTGAGGATGTGTACCCTGCAGCACTGTTCCATAGTGCTCAACCTCCGTATTGCCGTATGCGGCTGGGAGTTTCTGGATGAGCTCGCAGAGTGTTTCATACTGGGTCTGACCGGTGACATCTCCGCTGTAACGCCTGTTCACAACTGGAATAACACTGCGTGGTCGAAGTTGAGCGATAGAGATCAGCAGCGGTTCAATGCTATCGCCGACTAGGACTACCAGTGTCTTACCTTGCAGATCGCAGTTGGGTCTCTGGCCACACTCCTCGATGTATCTCAGTTCATGCGGTAGGAGTTCCTCCACGTAGCATTGCAGATAGTAGTGATAGTCATCTAGATCGTGCCTTGCCCTCCAAAAGCCCTGAGTCCGTCTTCTTATTTCGTTGGCTCTCGTTTCATCGCAGCACATGATCACACCTCCAGTCAATTTACTTGTCAGGCATACCATTCTCGACATCATGCTCCAAATCCTTCCTTTGTAAGATAAGAAAATGAGACTATTGCGTCGAATACCCAGGAGGCATCTTCCAGCAGGAGCCAAGAGTGTGCTGATCTCTTATCCATCGTCGCCGCCGGGGTGCTTGGGATTCCTTCTTCTAAAGGGGTCTCCGTAGATTTCAGGTAGATCCTCAGTGAGAGACTTGGCGGCGAGTGCCTGCTGGTACGGGTGGGCTGCCTGTACATGACAGGAAGGTAACACGAAGCAATGTGTCGAATCTCCACACAGATGTTGCCCACTGCCACGCGTTCGGTGGCAACAGAAGGGAGGGAGAGCATGACAGACTTATTGATGGGCGTCAGTCAGCTCAAGGATGCAACTGCGGCTTTTAGTGCCAGCCGCTATCGGTTCACGTTAAGCCCGAAGGAAAAAGATGCTACTGCCCGAGTTTAAGGGGGTTTTGCTCTGCGCGGCGGGTTTGGACATGCTTTTCGGCGGGCAGTCTGCGCTACTTAAAGGGGCTTGCGCAGATTGCATGTTGAGTTCGGTCTGCCTCTACCCCGAGTTTTTTGAGCCGGCGCATAAACAGGAGGAGGGCAAGCAGCTGGCGCGCCCCTTTCTGCTCGAGCCGCCGCTGGACGAGCAGCGCGAGTATGCGCAGCGAGCACGGAGTTGGAGTTCTCGCCTGGTGCTCTATGGCGAGGGGCAGGAACACCTGCCGCATTTTCTGCTGGCATTTTCTAGCTCTGGGTGAAATGGGGTTAGGAATCAACCGGGCCAGGTTTAGGTCTGCTGCGGGTGGAAATAGAAAGCCTGATAGGTGAGAGGCAGACCATCTACCAACACGGGAGCGGCAGACTCTTGCCCCACTCGGCCTGCGGTAACCTGGGAGGATGTTGAGCCAGAGGGCTGCTGGGTTACCTGACAAGGTATGCATTCAGCTGCTGACGCCAACCCTACTGAGAAGCGATTCCGCAGCCGCAGCGACAGGGTTGATCCCGAGCTCATTCTGCGTGCTGCCGTGCGGCGCCTCACCCAGCTGGCGGAGGACTGTGCCGGAGCAAATATAAGCAAGGTAGACTTCCCGGCCATAATCCAAGGCGCAAAGGGTTGCAGCATCAGCGAGAGCGAACTCAGCTGGCATCAACTGGAGCGATACTCTTCGCGCCAGAAGCAGCAGTTGCGCCTGGGTGGATTAGTGGGCCAGTTTGTCCTCACAGGGTCAGCCCTGCGGATCCTGTTGCCCCTGTTGGTTTGGAGCGAGCTCACACACCTTGGCAAGAACACTGTCTTTGGCCTGGGGCAGGTGAAGCTTGCTCCGGCTGAGTGAACGGATACTAGCCAGAGCTGAAGACGGAATCAAGCAAGAATGGGAAGGCCCGAGCGGATCATCGCTCGGGCTTTGGCTGTTCGAGGGCCCCCTCTAACGGGGAAGTGTGAGTGCTTACCCCTGACGGGAGTTCATTCTTAACCAAATAACAGGCTAGGGGCAAGACGCTTACTCGCCTTACGAAACATAGCTCCAGCCTCTCACGTTCGCAGACGGCTGTGCCATATGGCACTCTCGTGTCCGCTTTCCCCCGCGTCTGGTTGAATCGATCTGCACCACCAACCATCTACCTCTCCGTGGCAAGGGCGCGGTCAACCTGTCTCGCCAGCTGCTCAGGGGTCCACCCCGGCCAGACGGTGATTCGCTTCAGTGAAAAGGGGTTGTCGCCTGGGAAGACTGCGCCGAACCTGGTGGTAAAGGCCATCTCGTAGCCCAGCTCCTGCAGCACCTCTAGCGTATAGTCCGCTGTGGCGCCGAAAGGAGCAGCGTAGGCCATCGGCTTGCCCAGGTTGTTCTCAGCGAAGGTCTGCTCCAGCTGCATCAAGTCGGCAGCAAATTGCTCCCTTGTCCAGGTCGTGAATTCGGGGGCGCTGGATGTTCCTAGGTGGCCGTTGTATGTATGGTTCTGAAACTCTATGCCATCGCGCTGCATTTCCCAGATATCCTCCCATGCTAGATAGGTGGCGTCGTCAACAAGTGCTCCGATAAGGAAGATCACCGCAGTGAACCCGCATTCCCTGAGGATGGGCCAGGCGTACGTCGCCACTGATCTGTAACCATCGTCAAAGGTGAGCAGGATGGACTTGGGCGGCAGACCGCCTTCACCCTTCACCCAACTGAGGAAATCGCCGAGCGCTGGGGTGACGTAACCCTGCTCCTTTAGCCAGTACATCTGATCGCGGAACTCTTCCACGGCTATGACGGCACCGTTGGTGTTCTGCGGATATTCGGACCGAGGCTTCAGTGCGTGATACAGGAGCACCGGAACGGCCCCTGCCGAAAGAGTTGCATCACCTTCAGGCTCCTCGGCAACGATTAGAGCTGGATCGTCGAGGCCAGTTTCTGGGTCAATTAACACCGCTTCGTTCATACATCCCTGCAGCAGTAACCCGAACATGATCAGGAGCGGCAGGATCAGGTGGCGCTTCTGCTTTCTCACGGAAGGAGTCCTCCCTTCTAGCCCGGTCCGTTGCGCGGCCTGAGCCAATCGCGTCTCGGCTGTTGGGGAACCGGGTGTTCTCCGGCAGATGTTAGGGGCAAGGATGAAACACAAAGGCACGAAAATAGTGTATCATAATAATCAGAAAGGATCATAGAAAAATGGAGGGAGTATGCGGTTATGTATAATCAACGGATGCTTAAGCTAGGGCAGGGTTCCCCGATACACGCGTTGTTTGAGTGGGGTCTTAAGCGAGCCGCCAGCGTTGGTCCCGAGAACGTGTTCGACTATAGTCTCGGAAACCCGAGTGTGCCGACACCGCCGGAGGTTAACCAGGCAATCATCGAAATTCTGCAGAACGAGCCGAGTTTGGCGGTGCATGGCTATACCACAGCAGCGGGCTTAATAGAAACCCGTACTGCTGTAGCCGAGGATCTGAACGAGCGGTTCGGCGCCGGGCTGCGGCCGGAGAATTTTTTCATGACTTGCAGCGTATCTCCGGCCATCATCGCTGTCCTTAAGGCACTGCATATTGATGAGCGGACAGAGATACTCACGCCGACACCCCATTTCCCCGAGTATAAGCCCTTTATCGAAGGCGCCGGCAACAGATATGTGCCGGTTCCCGCCGATACCGAGACATTCCAGATCCCCCTTGCCGCTCTGGAGGAACTGATCAGCGCCCACACGCAGGCGGTACTGATCAACTCGCCCAACAATCCATCAGGGGCAGTATATACGCGAGAGAATCTGCAGGGCTTGGCGGAGATCCTGCAGCGCAAGGCTGCCGAGTACGGCCACCCCATTTACATCATCTCCGACGAGCCGTACCGCGAATTGGTCTACGACGGGATCGAGGTGCCCTTTGTCCCCCCGATTTACCCGGACACCATCATCTGCTACTCGTGGTCCAAGTCGCTCTCCTTGCCGGGCGAGCGCATCGGTTATGTCTGTGTGCCTGATTCGGTCACCGATGCTGAGAACATCTTTAGGGCTGTTGCCGGAGCGGCAAGGGTACTGGGGCACGTCTGTGCTCCCTCGCTGATGCAGCGGGTGATGGCACGCTGCGCCAAGGTCCGCCCTGATCTCGAAGCCTATCGCAGGAACCGCCAGCTGCTGTATGAATCCCTGATGGAAATGGGTTTTGAGTGCGTCCATCCCGACGGCGCCTTCTACCTGACGGTCAAGGCGCCTAACGGAGATGCTCATGCCTTTGCCGATGCGGCTAGAGCGCTCAACTTGCTCATCGTGCCAACCGACGATTTCGGCTTGCCAGGCTATGTGCGGCTCAGCTACTGTGTCTCCTATGAGATGATCGAACGCTCGCTGCCGGCCTTCCGGAAGCTGCGGGAGCAGTTCTAGGTCAGGCAAAGGCCCCTGTAAAGCGACGGCTGACGAACAGCGAAAGGCTGTGCGTCAGCCGTTATATGTTTGCACAGGAGGGGCTGCCTACCGCGGGCTACTGGCTGCGCTCAATCTCAATCATCCTGAAGTGCCCTGCCAGCAGCACCAGCTTGGCCATCTGGTCGCCCAGTGTCTGGCCAAGGCGGCGACTGATCAGGCCGCCCGAGAGCAGAAGTACCAGCAGTGTGAAGGGCAGGCTGAGCATGAAGGCCAGAGCAGTGGTAGCCGCAAGGTAGGTGCCGAACGAAAAGGTAATCCCCAACAGCAGCGAAAGCGCGTGAATGAAGGTCGTCAGAAAGAGATAGGCACCGAAACCAAAGCTGCCTACCAGCAGCTGGGCGACGATGACGCCGGAGGCGTTGCGCAGGAAGCGGGTCAGCGCACTGGCTGAGAGCTGGTCGACGCCGATCGCTTCGCGCAAGGCCTCGCGCTCGTCCTGAGTGAGGCTGCCTAACCATTGGTCGATGTGCTCTTCCAGTTGGGCCTGCTCCTCCAGAGAGAGGCTCTGTAATCGCTTTTGCAGCTGTTCAACCTGCTCCCTGAAGCACTGGCGAACGACCTCCGTCTCTACTGCCGCCGAGTCAGCCCCTGAAGGAAAGTCTACTTTCGTGGCTCGAGCGGCGCGGCGCAATATTCCAGCGGCGATCTCTTCTTCACTGGCCTTCGGTGTGACTCTGGCCAGGTCAGCCAGTGCCAGGCGCAGACGAATACCCAAAGCGGTGTCGCCAACCTGCGCCAGGCGCTGTGCTTCGGCCTCAATCTGCCGCGCCAGCCGGCCGTAATTGACATCGGGGGCCTCTGAAGTACTTCCTCGGGCCGTACCGTGGCCACTAACAGTCGCCCAGCGGCGATCGCCGCGTACTCGCCCCCGTGTATTCCGCAAACAACCAATGCGTGCGGGCCGGGTTGAGCGCCGTCAAACCTGACATAAGGTAGCGGGCGCTCCAGCCCGGGCAGTTCAATCGCGTATTCCTGCCGCGCTGTGCGGCAGGAGACATTTGCTACCGTCATGCCTCAAAACGCGCAGATACCGAGCTTTTCCAGCAGGTAGATATACTCAACCACCGCCTGCCGGCTTTCACCCCGGGTCTCAAATAGCACGCGGTCTGCAATCTCGTCCACTGTGCGCTGCCCGTCCATATGGTACTGCACCAGCAACGAGGTCGAGCGCTTGAGCTTGCTGCCCCATTCCCTGGAGAAGTCCTCCATTGTCTGCTTCAGTTCCGGCGTCCCTGCATTCTGCTCGACATTGATGACGATGGCGCTAGTGAGGCGCTTTGGTACTCTGCTGTCGGTCTGGCCCTCCAGCGGCGGCTCGTCCTGCTGTGCCAGGCTTGCGTAAAGCGCATCCAGCGTCGCCTTGTGCTTTGCGGTGATACGCTTGGCCGCCGCTGCCTGCTCGCCCGTGAAGAGCGCGACCGCGCTGTCGGCACATGCCGTATAGTACTCGTGTATGTATCCCAGCTTCTGCGCCAGCGGCATGTCTCCGGGCTTGTGCTCTTCGATGGTGCGGTTGCATGCGGCGACAAATTCACTGAGCGATTCGCGGAAGATCGTCGCCAGGTCTTGCGGCTCGAGGGTGCACAACAGGTAGGCGTAGGCAGCTGCCAATGTGCTCGACTTCTTGATCAGGTGCGGGCAGATCTTATCCAGCGTGTCGCCACCAGTGTGGTAGAAAGTGTCTGGCCATTGCAGCAGCATCGGCGTCGGAATTCCCATCGCTGGATCGGAAAGTATCAGGTGGTCGCTGCCACCCATGAACGGCACGCGCAGAGCGTTGAACATCGGCAGAATTCTATCGCCGCCGAATGTTACAGCTTCCTTTTTCAGCTCATTCAGCACGACGCCGCACAGGTCGTCGGCAATAGACGGCGTCGAATAGGGCAGTCCGACTACTGACAGTGGCCCATAGCCTAGCGACTGCTTGCCACCCACCATGTCAAGATTGATGGCGCCGACACACTTTTTCACATTGGCGTGCTCTGCCAGATAGGGGAAGGTACCCGTGAATTCCGGCATCAGTAATACTTTCAGCGTGCGTTTGGGCTTTGGCAGTTTGCCGGCCGCGATGAGACGGTTGATGGCGCAGATCGCTTCAGTGGCAGCGGCCACGCCACTGGCGTTGTCGTTGGCGCAGCTACGCGGATGACAGCTGTGCGCGGTGATCCACACCTCTTCGTCGGTTTCGCCCTTGATCTCGGCCTCCACCAACTCGATTTGCCCGGGCTGGAAGGAAGAATCGACAAAGCATGTCGCCTGCGGGCACTTGGGGCGAGATGGGTCCTTTTCGTGCTCGCGCGCTGTTTGGGCGCAGATCTGGGCCAGCCTTTCGCCGTCAGTCGGACGAATTGAAAAGCCGAACGGAGTGACATCGGGCTCTTCGTAATACCAGAACGAGCGATACTTGGACACAGTGGCCAGCTCCAGCCAGCGCTGAGTGCCGCGCCCGTCTGCCGAAAAATCGCTGATGATACCCAGTGCGCCACGCTTCTTGATCGCCCATTCGAAATACGGCATGTGTGCATCGCGTACGAAAATCAGCTTTCCTGCGAGGTCAAGCCCCTCGTAATTCTGCTCGTCCGGCCCCTTGTCAAGATATACGATGTCCAGCGGCTCGTCGTGGTGACAAGGGCCGCTCTTCTGGATGACCGATGTAGGGTAGGCCTTGAAATCTGCCAGGGTGATGCACTCGGGTGAGGTGAGGCGCAGCTCGGCATCCTTGCAGCTCCATTCCTGAAACACACGATAACCGAGGTAGTCCACGCCGTAGTCGGCGGGGTAGCTGAGAACACGGTTGCTGACGCCATTCTCAGTCAACTGGTTCGACATGTAATTGATGGCGTCTCTATGACCTGGTGATGCCTGGATACGATGAAACTGGATAAAGCCCTCAACGTAAGAGAGCAGTCGGTCTGACGACACCTCTGATTCAATTAGTCTGATTTTCTCCTGCAAAGTCATCACTCCCACTCTTAATAAAAACCAGTGAAATAATAGCAGAATATTCCAGATCAGTCAAGTTCAAATCACAATTTCTGTTTACAATTTCCCGCAACTTATAATGGTTTATGTTATTATAGGCAGCATGACACATCATTGAGTCTATGAGTGTGTTGTCTCAATTTGTTCCAGAACTAGCACTAGATCCGGAGTTAGGCGCAGGTGCCTGTTCAGGGATGGGCGGGGCTGGGTCGAGCTGTCGCGACGGTTTGCACTGTCTTGATCGTCTATTGCGCCGCCTGTTCTGCTTCCCCGAACCCAGGCTCTGTTCGCAGCCAGCGGTTGCTCTTATACCGCCAGTAGCAGAGCAGCGCACCCAGGCACCAGGCGAAGATCTCGCTGACGGCGATCACGTCGGGGCCGATCAGTCCGGCCAGGGCGTAGGAGAGGGCGACACGTACTCCCAGGGAGATGATGTGGGCGGCTGAAGTGAAAGCCACGTCTTTGTTGCCCTGCAGGAAACCGGAATAGGCGCTCTGCAGGCCCATCACTGGATAGAAGAGGCCCAGGAAGTAGAAGAAGCGCTGGCCGATGGCCGCGACTGAGTCGGATACGCCGAAACCCTTGATAAACGTGCCGCCAAAGGCGACGACGATGGCGGTGACGCCAACGGCAACCGGGAGAATGATGCGGCGGCCGTGCTTCAGGCCCTGTCTGGCCCGGTTCATGTCGCCGGCGCCCACGTTCTGCCCGACGAAGATGGAGATGGCGACGGAGATATTGATGATAGGCAGCAGGGTCAGCGAATCGATCTTGTAGGCGGTGCTGATGGCCGTGACCACATCAGTGCCGAAGGAGTTGCGGATGTTCTGCAGCGCCAGAGAGCCCACGGAAGAAAGGCTGGACTGGATGATGCGGGGGATGCCCAGCCGCAGGCACTCCCAGAAGAGAACCAGATCGATAGCCTCGCGCCGCAGCCTGATGCGGAAGCTCGGGTGTCGGCGATGGACGTAGGCAAACAGAAAGAGGCTGGAGGCGATCTGAGCGATCACCGTGGCCACGGCAACCCCGCGCACACCCCATCCCAGGCGGATGAACACAAAGTTTAGCACCAGGTTGACAACGGTGGAGACGACGATGGAGTAGAGCGGCGTCCTGCTGTCGCCGATACCCCGCAGCAGCGAGCCATAGAGGTTATAAAGGACGACGAAGGGAGTGCCCAGGAAGATGACGGCCAGATATTCCCCAGCCGGCTGCAGCAGCACGGTTGGCGTGCTCAGACCGGCCAGGAGGCGCCCCTTGAGGGTAAAGCCCAGCATCGCGATGGGCAGGGCGCAGGCGAGCACAAAGCAGAAGAAGGTGCTGGTCAGCCTGGCTGCCTTCGGGTAATCCTTGGCGCCGTATAGCTGGGAGAGCAGAATGGTGTACCCGCTGACAAGGCCGGTCACCACAAAGATGAATACGTTGGAGATGGGCGCCGCCACGCCGACGGCGGCCAGCGCCTTCTCGCCGATCAGGTTGCCGACCATCAGCGAGTCAGCGATGCTGTAACATTGCTGCAAGAGGCCTGAAAGGATCAGCGGTAGCGTGAAATAGAGCAGCGCCCTGGAAATGTCACCGGATGTCATATCTCCGTCCATGCTATTCCTCCTCAACCCAGACCACCTTCGCCACCGAGAGAGTTGGTTCCTGCCGGCGCATAGTCGCTGATCCCTATGGTACAATCTAGCCAGGAGGTGGGAGCAGTGCAGCTGAACCTCGGTTCTCGCTTGCAGGCAATCGCCAGCTTCGTCCCGCCGGGCGCGCGCCTGGCCGATATCGGCAGCGATCACGGCTACTTGCCGGCCTGGTTGCTGCTCAACGAGCGCATCGAGTTCGCCATCGCCGGCGAAGTCAATCGAGATCCGGCCCGGCGCGCGCTGCAGACTGTGGAAGCATTCGGCCTTAGGCAGCGGATGGAAGTGCGACTGGGCTCGGGGCTGAGCGTGCTGCGCCCTGGGGAGGCGGATGTGATCGCTATTGCCGGCATGGGCGGGGTCACTATCCGTGACATTCTGGCGGCTGGCCGGGAGCAGCTTTCGCCGGTCAGGCGCCTGATTCTGCAGCCCAACATCGCCGGCGCTGAGCTGCGGCGCTGGCTGGTGGAAAACGGTCTGCGGATCGTGGACGAAGCGTTAATCAAGGAAAACGCTATCATCTACGAAATAATCGTTGCCGAACCTGGCCAGCAGGCAGCTCTGACGCCGCTGGAAGCGGAGCTGGGGCCGATTCTACTCCGGCGGCAGCCGGAGCTATTTGCTGAGCGGGTCACTGCCCGGACAGCTGAACTGGAATACATCGTCCATCAGCTGGAGAATGCCAAATCTCCGTCGGCGCAAGCCAAGCGCCAGCAGTTGATAGAAGCAATCGTTGAAATGCGAGGTGTTCTGCGATGAGCGTGCATGCACAGACGATTATCGCCTGGATTGAACAGTTGGCGCCCAAAGCCTGGGCGGAGGACTGGGACAACGTCGGGCTGCTGGTCGGTAGTTTGCAGAAGCAGGTCGAGCGAGTGCTGCTGACGCTGGATGTGGACGAGGCTGTGGTGGAAGAGGCGATTGCGCTCGGCAGCAGCCTGATTATCGCGCATCATCCGCTGATTTTTCGGCCGCTGAAGGCGATTCGTACTGATCTGGCCAATGGGAAGCTGCTGGAACGGCTCATCAAGCACGACATCGCTGTCTATGCCGCCCATACCAATCTCGATGTCTCTCCCACCGGTGTGAACCAGGCGCTGGCTGAGCAGCTGGGCCTGAGCGAGTTAGAGCCGCTGAAAACGGTAGGCAGCGAGCAGCTCTACAAACTGGTAGTCTATGTGCCGCTGACGCATGCTGCTGCTGTGCGCCAGGCGCTGGGTGATCACGGTGCCGGTCATCTCGGCAACTACAGCCACTGCAGCTTTTCCAGCCCTGGCAGCGGGCGTTTCTTACCGTTGAGCGGCAGCAACCCTTCTTTGGGAAAAGTCGGCAAGCTGGAAATTGCTGATGAAGAACGCGTTGAGGTCGTCGTTTCGACGGCGAGACTGCGCAGCGTGGTGCGAGCCATGCTCAGGGCGCATCCCTACGAAGAAGTGGCGTATGATATAATTGCTCTAGAGAATCCTGGCCCAGCACGCTCGCTTGGTTATATCGGCAGCTTGCCGCAAGCGTTGTCAGTTGAGCAGTTTTTGCAGCTGATAAAAGCGAAACTGCAATTGAAGGGCTTGAGATTCGCCGGCCAGCCGCGCGGTACCATCAGCAAGGTGGCCGTCTGTGGCGGCAGCGGCGGCGATCTGGTCTATGCGGCCAGCGGGCGAGCTGATGCGCTGGTCACCGGTGACGTCGGCTACCATCAGGCGCAGGATGCTGCGGCACAGGGTTTGCTGGTGGTGGATGCGGGTCATTATGCCACCGAATGGCCGGTCTTGACGGTGCTGCAGCAGTTGCTCAGGCAAAACGCTCGGCCAGATGAGCTAGAAGTGCTGGTCAGCACCGCCAATCATGATGTCTGGAACTGGGCTTGAGCGAACAGGTTGCCAATATGCAGCTTGTTGACATAATGGTGGCCAGCTGCTAAAATGATCTTTACGCCAGCAAGTTGCTTGCGACTTGCGCTTTGATTGCTGACAAAACTTCATCAGTAGACTGGGTAATCGCGGGCGTGCTTGACACGTCTGAGGAAAGTCCGAGCTCCGCAGAGCAGAGTGCTGGATAACGTCCAGTCAGGGCGACCTGCAGGCTAGTGCCACAGAGAGATACCGCCGGTTTTCCGGTAAGGGTGGAAAGGTGAGGTAAGAGCTCACCAGCAACCAGGTGACTGGTTGGCTCGGTAAACCCCACTCGGAGCAAGACCTAATAGGGAGGAGTTAAGGGCTGCTCGTCCGTTCCTCCGGGTTGGTCGCTGGAGGTGCCAGGTAACTGGCATCCTAGATAGATGATTACCGCCTCCGTGAGGAGGAACAGAACTCGGCTTACAGGTCTGCTGATGAAGTCTTCCTGGAAGACGCCTACGCAACGGTAGGCGTCTTTCCATGTGTAGCCAAGGAACGCGCTCAGAACCAGCCGCATAGGCATAGGCAGGAATTAATTCTGCCTTCGACGAACAGTCCACTACAGGCGGCGCGTTCACACTGCTGTACTAAGGAGATGATTGTGTGAGTTTCATGCTGACAATACTGGCGTTTGTCCTTGGCCTGATCATCATCCTGGTCAGCAACCCGCTCCAGTTTATCCCCCGCTATTTCTTCCCGATTCGCCATGTGGTGGTGGAGCGAGTGGTGACGCGCTGGCGGGCCGAATGGCATCTCAGGCGCTGGTTCTGGCTGCTGACCGCTCTGTCTGCGGCGCAGCTGGCGCTGGCAGCGCTGGTGAGCCTCGCCGCTCCGGCTACCGAGCTGGGCCTGCTGCTGCGTATGCTCTGCGGGTTCCTGGTCGGTGGCACCGTCGGCTTTACGTTGCTGCGTCGGCAGGAAGTGATCATCGGCGACCTGGGTATCATCGGGCTCTACCCTAACCCGCGCCTGGTGGTCAGTTGGCGCGGCCTGGCAGGCTACGCCGTGGATGACGCGCGGCAGGCGCTGCTGCTGGTCAACCAGGCAGGTGAGGCAGTAGAAGCGATGCCGCTGCCCAGTGAAGCCCGGCGGATCGAGCTGGAGCTGGCGCTGATGCAATATCTGCCCAAGCTGGACATCGCTGATGTGTCGCCCCACCGGCTGCCGACTGCAGTTCGGCACCGACTGCTGCTGGCCGTAGCACTGCTGGCGCTCGGGGCTTTCCCGCTACTCTCGGCGCTTTATGGACTGGTCAGTGACTACCCGATCAGCAGCGAATGGTGGCTGCTGGCGGCGGTGGCTGGCGTGCTGGCCCCGTATATCGTCATGGACTCGTCATACCGCCAGCGCCTCGTCCATTACAGCCAGCTGGGCCATGTCTATTTTGCCGAACTGCGCACCCACTGTCTGCGCTGCTACTATCAGGCGCTCTGCTGGCAGTCGGGCTTGCAGAAGCAGATCCGTTGGCGGCGGGGTGGGGCGGCCTTGCTCCCCACCTGGGAGGAGTTCAGCCGGCAACAGCAGCATCCCATCAAGGTGACGCGCGAAGAGTATCAGATCTGCTGCCAGTGCCTGATCACTCACCTGCAGGAGAAAGATATCTACCAGATCAGCCTCAGGCCGCTGGCTGGCCAGGTAGAGCAGGATAGTACTGATTAGGCAGCCCGCAAGCAGCAGGACGCTGATCCATAAGTGTGAGAAAGCCGGTGTGGCAGTGCCGCACCGGCTTTTGTATGCCTTGGCAGCATAGTGTGCAGCCATGCTGTCAGCGCTAGTGTGCCACTTGAAATTTGTCGGAATGAACAGGAATCAGCGTCGCGAGGGGCGAATATAATCCTTGGAGTCATGCAAAGTTTCATGCTCAAATTAACTCGCGTGGTGGATTGCTGGCGTGCGGCTTTGCAGGGCTGATACTTTCGGACAAGGGAGGTCAAGAAAGCAGATGTTGTCAAAGCCATTACTGGAACGAGTGCTGCTGATGGCACTCTCCACCGGCGGCGACTTTGCCGAGGTTTTTGTAGAGGACAAGTATGGCACCAACCTCGACATGGTCGGCGGCCGGATTGAGACAGGGATGTCTGGTCGGGATTACGGCATCGGCATCCGCATCTTCAAAGAGACTAACTACGTTTACGCCTACACCAACGATGACAGCGAAGCCAATCTCCTCAAGGTGGCCAAGACGGCGGCCGATGCGGTGGCTGGCACCAAGCTGGACATCGTGCTCGACCTGACGAAGCAGGAGCTGGTCAATCGGCATCCCATCCTGCGTTATCCAGGCGATGTCCCCAAGAGCGATAAGGTGGCCATGATGCTGCGTGCCTATAACGCCGCCAAGAACTACAGCCAGGTGATCTCGCAGGTGCGGGTGACCTATCTGGATGAGGACCAGCGTGTTCAGATCGCCAACAGCGAGGGGCTGCTGGTGGAGGATCGCCGCGTGCGCACGCGCTGCTCCATTAACGCCATCGCCTCCAAGGGGAACGAGAAACAGGTAGGGCTGCAGGGACCGGGTGCAGCCAGGGGATTCGAGTTCTACGATGAAATCGATATCGAGGATTACGCGCGCGAGGCGGCGCGGACGGCAGCGACCATGATCGATGCCGAGCCCTGCCCCAGCGGACGTTTCCCGGTGATCATTGACAACCAGTTTGGCGGAGTCATCTTCCACGAGGCCTGTGGGCACAGCCTGGAAGCGACTTCGGTGGCCAAAAAGAACTCCGTCTTTGCTGACCGCCTCGGCGAGAAGATCGCGTCGGATCTGGTCACGGCCGTGGATGACGGGACCATTCCGAACGACTGGGGTTCCTCCAACGTTGATGACGAGGGCACGCCGACGCGGCGCAATGTCCTCATCGAGAAGGGTATTCTCAAGGGTTACATGATCGATAAGCTCAACGGGCGGCGCATGGGCATGGCTCCGACCGGCAACTCGCGACGCCAGTCGTACAAGTTTGCGCCTACCTCTCGCATGACTAACACCTTTATCGTTGCCGGCGATTCCACTCCGGAAGAGATAATCGCTGCCACAGAGTTCGGCATCTTCGCCAAATATATGGGCGGCGGCTCAGTGGTGCCGGCCACCGGCGAGTTCAACTTCGCGGTGCGTGAAGCCTACATGGTGCGCGACGGCAAGATCGCCGAACCAGTGCGCGGCGCCACTCTAATCGGCAAGGGCTCTGAGATCCTGCATCATATTGATATGATTGCCAGCAACCAGGCTTGCGGTCAGGGCATGTGCGGCTCGGCCAGCGGCTCGATTCCGGCCAATGTGGGGCAGCCAACGCTGCGCGTCTCCGAAATCACGGTTGGGGGCCAGAAGGGGGCTAGGAAATGAGAGTTGAGCTCTTTGCAGAAAAACTGTTCGCAGCTGGCAAGGAAGCCGGCTTTACCGATATGGAGGTCTACTTCCAGTCGGGCAGCCAGTTCCGCGTCGGCATCTTCAAGCGCGAGATCGATAGCTATTCGTTGGCAGAGGATGCTGGTTTGTCATTCCGGGGGCTCTACAACGGCAAGATGGGCTATGCCTACACCGAGAAGCTGGATGAGAGCTCGCTGCAGATGTTGATCAACGATGCCAGGGAAAACGCCCAGCTGGTGGACAGCGATGAAGTGGCGGAGATCTTCGCTGGCTCCGAGAGCTATGCCCAGCTGGAAGGCCATAACCCCAGGCTGGACGCAATCCAGGCGGAAGAGAAAATCGCCCTGGCCAAGGCTCTGGAGGAGAAGGCCTATGCTCTGGATCAGCGTGTCTTCAACGTGCAGGCTTTCTTTGGCGATGGTGCAGGCGAACGGCGCATCATCAACTCCAAGGGCCTCAACCTGGTGTATAGGGGCAACTCGGCCATGGCTGGCCTCAGCGTTGTGGCTCGCCAGGAGCGGGAGGCGAAGACGGCGCATGAGATGGAGCAGATTGAGGATCTCGCTCAGTTCGATGTGGATGAGATCGCCAGGAAGGCGGTGGACGAGGCGGTCTCCCTCTTTGGGGCCGACACTGTTCCCTCCGGTGAATACCCCATCATCCTGCGGCGCGACGTGGCCTCGCAGATGCTGGGCGTGCTGACTGCATCCTTCTCTGCCGAGAATGTGCAGAAGGGAATGTCCCTGTTGAAAGACAGGATCGGCCAGCAGGTGTTCAGCGAGAAGATCACCATCATCGACGATCCGCTGATGCCGGGCCGTCCGGCCTCCTGCCCGTTCGACGCAGAAGGCGTTGCTACCCGCACCAAGCAGGTGGTGGAGAATGGCAAGCTGATGACCTACCTACATAACCTGAAGACGGCGCGCATCGACGGAGTGGAGTCCACCGGCAATGCCAGCAAGCGCTCCTACAAGAGCCCGCTGGGCATCGCGCCGAGCAACTTCTACATTGCGGCCGGCGAGAAGAGCTATGACGAGATCATCGCCGGCACCGAGGAAGGGATCATCGTCATCAGCGTGGCCGGCCTGCATTCTGGCGCTAACCCGGTTTCCGGTGATTTCTCGCTGGGCGCCTACGGCTACCTGGTGCAGGGCGGCAAGGTCGTGCGGCCGGTGAACCAGATCACCATCGCCGGTAACTTCTTCCGGATGCTGAACGACGTGCTGGAAGTGGGCAACGACCTCAAGTTCGGCCGCGGATCCATCGTCTCGCCGACGCTGAAGATCGCCCGCCTCTCCGTCGCTGGGAAGTAGACGATACGGGAATGATGCTGGTGTGACGCGGGGGCAGCCCCGCGTCACACTGCTAATTTCGAGCAACGGGACGTGCCATCCTGTCAGCGCGGCATTCATCCTGCCGCTTCGTGCTTCATAGGATGGATCCAGCGAACATCCACAGGCGTGAGCCATTGGGCCAGGGAACGCGGTCCAGTGCCTCACGCCTGTTCCGGGATGGGAGTCTGGTGCGGCGGGTCAACCCGCAAATCATTAGCTGCCTCGCAGGGAAGAATACCTGATACATTCCAGGTAGAGGCAGGTGACTGTTTCATGATGTGGGGCTGGTATCGGGGCAGTGGCCACTGGGGCGTGATGCTCGTGGGCATGGTCTTGAGCGCTCTCGCCTGGGGGACGGTGATCTGGCTCGTCTTCCGGTTGCTGCGTAGCTGGGCGTTCCACAGCGATTTCATCCGGCAGGATACGCGAGAGGACGCAATGGAGATTTTGCGCCGCCGTCTGGCTTCCGGAGAGATATCCAGGGATGAATTTCACAGTCTAAAAGAAGTTCACAGAACGACGCAACATTTAGAAGAATGTAGAGTGTGGCGGCACGTAACATTGGGTCAGGCAGGGCGACTCACCTCGTTTTGACGGGTAGGCGCCCTTTTTATGCGGTGGGGTTGCATTCCCTGTTCGTGCGTAAGATAATATAAGCAGCTGCTTAACTTTATGACTCTTGTTGGTTTTGAATAGGGAGGAAGGCATGGAGCAGACGATAGAAGTTTTGAAGGCGATTGCGCAACCGACCCGGATGCGCATTTTATTGCTACTCGCAGATCATGAGCTCTGCAGCTGCGAATTGGTGGAAATGCTGGGAATTACTCAGCCGGCCGTCTCGCAGCAGATGAATGTGCTGAAACGCGCCGGGCTGGTCAGCGAGCGCAAAGAGGGGACCTGGGTTTACTATCAATTGCAGCGGGAACACCTGGAATGCACGCTGCAGTGGCTGGGCTGGGCGATCAGCGCTCCCCGTCTGACCCGCGGGGCGGCCGACTGGGATAAGCTCGACGAATTGCTGGCGGAACGAGAGAAGAATTGCCGTGACTGTACGCTGGATAGAAAAGGGTCTTAAGCAAGGCAAATGAGACAGCAGCCGCAGAAATAGGCGGAACGGGCTTTTTGAAAAGTATCTGACAATCTGGGTAGCCCAACGGAGCAGACAACTGTCCCAGTTCCTGAGCAAGGTCGGTGCCGATGTAATGATCTGCGAGTACATCTCGCTTACCACCGCCAGTTGGGGGAACGGCATGTGATCAACGCCGCCGGCAGTGCCGGCAAGCGAAGCACGGCAACCCGAATGTGGCTTATCAGCTGATTGATCTGGGTGAGCAAATCGCTGTCACCACCGTGAAAGCTCCCCATGATTTCGAGAAGTCTGCACAGGGAATTCTCGCCGCCGGCTTGCCGGAGGATTTCGCCCGAATTGTCCGCACCGGAATCGCGTAGCAGGAGTGAGAATTGGAGGAGGCATTTGATTCGATGGGAATCTTTTCGTGGCTTAACGACCAGCTTCTGAAGATGAAGTGGCTGAACGATGGCGTGGGCTGGCTAATAGGGAAGCTGGGGCTGGATCTGGGCACACCACTTGGTGCCAGCGTGCAGTTCTTCATTTATGACACAATCAAGATCTTCGTCCTACTCTCGGTGATGATCTACGTCATCTCGTATATTCAGAGCTTCTTCCCGCCGGAGCGCACCAAACGAATCTTGGGCCGGATCAAGGGGCTCACCGGCAACATCATCGGTGCGTTGCTGGGGACGTTGACGCCTTTCTGCGCCTGTTCCAGCATTCCGATTTTCATCGGGTTCACACAGGCTGGTCTGCCGCTCTCCGTCACATTCTCGTTCCTGATTTCGTCGCCGCTGGTGGACACAGCTGCCCTGCTGCTTCTGATTGATGTTTTCGGGCTAAGCCTTGCCGTGTCCTATCTGGTGATGGGGTTGGTCCTGGCGGTGGCTGGAGGAGCGCTGATCGGGAGGCTGCGCATGGAAAACCAGATCGCCGACTTCATCCGGCGCGGTGCGGTGCAGACCGACGAAGTTGCTGCCGCAGCCGACGATGTAAGCATGACCCGCCAGGAGCGATCCAGCTTTGCACTTGAGCAGGTGCGTGACGTGTTCAGCCGAGTTTGGCCATATATCCTGGTTGGAGTGGGGATTGGAGCGGTAATCCACAACGTAATTCCCGAAGAGTGGATTCAGACCGTCCTTGGTTCGGGCAACCCATTCTCCGTGATTCTGGCTGCTGTGCTTGGTGCCCCAATGTATGCCGATATCTTTGGCACCATTCCTGTGGCAGAAGCATTGTTTGCCAAGGGCGTTGGCGCCGGGACGATCATGGCCTTTATGATGTCCGTGACGACCCTGTCGGTTCCATCGCTGGTTATGCTCAGCAAGGCAGTGAAGCCGAAGCTGCTTGGCACATTTATTGCAGTGGTGATGGTCGGCATCATTGTCATCGGTTACCTGTTCAACTGGTTAACACCGATTCTGGTCTAAGAAAAAGGAGGAAGATATCAAGATGCAAATCAAAGTTCTCGGTCCGGGTTGTGCTAACTGCAAGAAGCTGCTCAAGCTGACGGAAGATGCCGTAAAGGAACTGGGGCGCAGCGACGAAATCGTCTATGTCACTGATCTCGCGGAGATCGCCGCCGCAGGAGTTATGCGAACTCCGGCCCTGATTATGGATGGTCGGGTCAAGGTTTCCGGCCGCGTTCCTAGGAAGGATGAGATCAAACAGTTGATCGAGGGCAAGTAATCTGCAGTACATCGAAAACAGATCAGTACCTGCGGCGCTACCTGTTGGTTGGGGAGACAGGGGCTGCGCATCATCAAAAAAGCGGTCGACCGGCCAATGGCTGAGGTCGACCGCTTCGTTCTGTTCCCGTTGTTGATCCGTCAGATCAATGCACCGGGTCCGGGCCGAGATCGCTCCCGTCGGCCGGCTCCAGATCGTCGATATCATCCATAAAATCGTCGTCACAGCAGCAAAGCTCGCCTTCCGGAATCGTGGATAGGCCCAGCATCTGCAGCAGCGGGCACCAGCCTGTGATCCCTTCCGCCACCTTCATCGCACCCAGACCGATCATCAGGTTTGACTTGCGCACGATACCGCAGGCCAGCAGCCAGAGGCCGCCGGTGATACGCAGGTAGGCATCAAATAAGCCGACGTTCTGCTCCACTTCCATTATTTTCACCATCCTTATCTTGATCTTCGCATCGTTTGTTAGTATGCCTCACAAGGGATTCCGGCAAAGATGGTAGAATAGTGCGGAGAAAGGAGGGGAGCCCCATCAGTAGATATAAATTCCGGCACTATCTGTGTCTGCTGCTTCTGTTGCTGCTCTGCTTTACATCTCTGCCGATGGAGGTCAACGCGGCTGAGTCTGTTCTGCCTTACCAATCGGTGGTTGACTATAACATCTCGGTCAGTCTGAACAATGAAATCACTGAGCTGGTCGGAAAGGAGACGATCATCTGGACTAACCAGGGCAGCGTGGCCACCGATCAGGTTTATCTTCATCTCTATCCCAACGCTTTCAGGGAGGGTTCGACGTTCCTGGCTGAGTCCGGCGGGGCATTGCGCGGCGACCGTCTCGCTGCTGATGGATATGGCGAGATGATCATCCACAGGCTGCAGGTGAACGGGCAGGATCTGGACTGGGCCTATGTCCAGCCGGATGACGGCAACAGCCGCGACCAGACGCTGGCGCGCCTGGACCTGCCTGCGCCGGTGGAGCCGGGCGAGTCGGCTCAACTATACATAGAATTCACCGTCAGGTTGCCGATTGTCTTTGCCCGCATGGGGCGCTACCAGCAGTTCGTGATGGCCGGGCAGTGGTTCCCCAAAGTGGCGGTCTATGAGCTGGCGGGAACGCGCGGGCGTCAGGCTGATGGCTGGGTGGCGCATCAATATCATGGCAACACCGAGTTCTATGCCGATTTCGGACGTTTTCGCGTGACCATCGAGGTGCCGGCAACCCATACTGTGGCGGCCACTGGCGAGTTGGTGCAGGCGCCGACGCTCGTCGCGCCCGGGCGCAAGCAGTACATCTTCGAAGCCGAAGGGGTGCACGACTTTGCCTGGGCGGCGGACAATGATTTCATTCAGCGCAGCACGCTCTGGAGCCCGCCGCATCAGTCACCGGTAAGAATCCAGCTCTTTTTGCAGCCGGAGCATGAGCATCTGGCTGATGCCTATTTCCGGGCGGCCATCGAGACGCTGAACCGGCTCAGCACCTGGCTGGCTCCCTATCCCTATCCGGTGCTGACTCTCGTCTGCCCGACAGCCGGCGCCAGCGGTGCGGGCGGCATGGAATATCCCACTCTGGTCACCGGCTGGGACGGGAGCAACACTGATGAGTATTCGCTCTATATTGTTCTGGTGCATGAGATCGTCCATCAATATTTCTACGGCCTGGTGGCCAGTAACGAATTTGAAGAAGCCTGGCTGGATGAAGGGTTCACCAGCTATTTCGAGGACAGGATCATGGCAGAGGCGTTCGGACGGGAGGTAAATCTGGCGCTGGAGGCGGTGCGGATTTTTCAGCCTGAGCCCCTGACGCAGCCAGGCTGGGAGTATAGCCCCTTTTCCTATCAGACGAACAACTATATTCGCGGCAAGCTGGTGCTGCACGAGATCGAGCGGCGACTGGGCTGGGAGGCCATGCAGCAAGTGATGCAGGAATACGTACAGCGCTGGCAGTTTCGGCATCCGGGCACGGCCGACTTTCAACAGGTGCTGGAAGACGTCACCGGGCAGGATTGGGGACAATTCTTTGATCACTATATCTACGGTGGGGGCATGCAGGATTATGGCATCGAGCGGGTGACCACCCGTTGGATCGGCGACGCTTACGAGACGGAAGTGCGGTTTGCTCGCCTCGTCGAGGAGCCGCTGAGGCTGCGCCTGCGAGCGACATATGAGGGTGGGGTGGCGCAGGACCTGCTCTGGGACGCAGGCGCCGGCGAGCCGCTGCTCACCTTTAAGCACGAACAGGCGTTGATCAGCCTTGAGCTGGACCCGGCGCCGTATCAGCTCATTCTGGACAGCTTTCGGCTTAACAATCAGTATCAGGTAACGCTGGGCAACCGCATCTTCATCTGGTTCAGCCGCTTCATGCACTGGCTTGCTCAGTTGCTGGGGTGGTGAGCGAAGGATGCGGGAAGTGTCATCGATGGCCCGGCGGCGGGTTGGTGCCAGCCGCCTCTACTGGTGGGTACTGCTCTGGTCGTCGTTCTGGTGGGCTATCTATTTCCTGCTGGGGCGTACGCTGGTCGCTCCCACCCTGCAGCAGGTAGTGCCAGCGCTGCAGCCTGACATCTTCCTGCTGGGCGAAGTAGCGCTCTATCTGCTGCGAAGCGGCGTGCTGCCCCTGCTGGCGCTGGTACTGGCGCTGCGGCTCTTGGCCACGCCGTTCCTCGAGGCGATAATCTATCATCGTCTGCTCAGCCGCGGCTGGCGTCCGCGCCGGCCCCAGGTTGGCCGCTTCTACCAGCTGGCGGTGGTCGTCGCCCTCTGTGTGTTGCTGCTGGGCATCGTCGTCTATCTCAATTTCGACCGCCTGCTGCTGGCGCTGCTCGAGCGGCCGACGCTGCTCTACATTGGGCTCGGCGGCGTTCTGCTGGGCTGGTGGATAATGAAGGTACTGCTGGCGGTGGAGCGGGCGCGGATTGCAGCCGACGTGCGCTACTGGCCACCCCTGAATGGCTGGATCAGCCTGTTCGCTGCCCGGGCCCTGCTGGGTGTTGCGTCTGGCCTGCTGACCATCGCGGCCTTCTGTCTCAGCCTGGGAAGCGGCTGGCTAAGCGGTGCGCTCTACGTTGCCTGCAGCCTGCTGCTGCTCCTGGGGCGCCTCTGGAAGGTGGCTTGCGCCGTCGCGGTTGTCGACTGCTGAGGCAGGAAGGAGCAGGGATTCAGATTGGGACAAGACGTGAAGCTGAGAGGGGGCTGCTGTGGTGCGGCCTCCCTCTGTTATACTAGGCATATCAGGAGGCTGGCGGCCCTGCGCTTCTGCGCTGGAAGGACGTCAGCAGATCGAGAGACAGAGAGATGGTGGATGAGAATGACGGAGAGGACAGGCAACATCCCAGGCAGGCGGCACTGGCCATTGCTGGTGCTTGCCTTGACCGCTCTGCTCGCGGCAGGGGGAGTAGTATATCGGCTGAGTCGCACCGAGGCATCACCGCTGGTGTTGCTGCTGCCCCTGGATAGCCGCCCAGTGAATACGCAACACGTGGAGCTGCTGGCGCGGCTGGCTGGATGGGGACTACGGCTGCCGCCGCCGGAAACTATGGACTACTACACAGAACCTGGCGACACCACAGGGCTCTTCGCCTGGTTGGCGGACAATCTGGACGCAGCCGACGCTGCTATCGTAGCCACGAACAACCTGCTCTGTGGCGGTCTGATTGCGTCGCGCCACCCAGGCACCTATACCGAGCTGGAGACGCGACTGGAGCAGCTGGAGGAGCTGCTGGCGCAGCATGGGGACGTCGACATCACCCTGTTGCAGGTGCTGCCGCGGCAACTGCCCACTCAGTTTGACAACCCGGCAGGGTGGGCGCGCCGCGAGCAGCTGACCCGCTACGGCCAGCTGATCGATCAGGTGGCGCAGCTGGGCGGACGTGCTGCGGCAGGCCAGACGCTAGTGAGCGAGCTGGAAACGCTGGAGAGGACGCTGCCAGCTGACGTTCTACAGGATTATCTGGCTGTGTATAATGCCAACCGGACCGTGGGCGAGGCCCTGCTCTCGCTGGTGCGCCAGGGCCTCGCTGACCGGGTAGTCCTCACCCTGGACGATTCGGCCCGTTACGGCCTGTCCAATTTACACCAGCGCGAACTGCTGCAGCAGGCGGGGGAAGCGGGAATCGCTGATCGCGTCTTCGCTCTGACTGGAGCCGACGAGACCAGCATGCTGGCGCTGGCGCGCCTCGTGGTGGCGCAGCAGGGGAGGACACCTCAGTTTGCGCTGCACTTCCAGCGGGCGGGGGATGCCACGCTGGTCCTGCCCTATGAGGCCGACGGGCTGGAAGAAGCCATTGCCGAGAAGATCCGCTTTGTCGGCGGGGTTATCCAGGAGGCAGCAGCGGGAGACGCTGCTGCGAATCAGCTCTTCATCCATGCCCACGCTGGTGCGGAACAGGTCCCTGTTCTGGCTGAACAAATCACCCACCTTGAGCGGCAAGGCCGACAGGTGGGTGTCATCGATGTCGCCCTGGTCAATCAGGCCGACCGCGGTTTTGTGGAAGCGCTTTTTGCAGAGGTCGACGCGGCGGCGATCACTTCATACGCCGGCTGGAACACCGCATCCAACAGCATCGGTTCGGTGGTGGCCCACCTGGCTGTGCGCGGCACGGTCGCGTCCGACCTGGCCAGGCTGACGTCCAGCTTCGCTGCAGACGACCGCCTCGCCGCCGACTGGGAGTATCGCTTCCTGCACGTCGCCGACGAGGTCGTCTACCAGGCTGAGGTGCGCGCCCAGCTCGCCGCCTGGTGTGTGGCGCAGGGCATTCCCACCGATCACATCCCACCCGAGCGCCTCGCTGAAGTCAACGCTGAGCTGGAGTGGCAGATGCAGTCGCGCCTCGAGCGCTGGGCTACCCTCTTCCCGCTGGGTGACGGCTGGACGTGGCAGGTTCGCCTGCCCTGGCCACGCCTCTTCGAGGTCGAGATCAGGCCTTCCATCTGATTTAGCGCAGGTGGTCGGGCACGGCGTCGAGGCGGATCAGGTCGTAATAGGTCTCGCGCTTGACGATGACATGGCTTACGCCCTGATTGACGAGCACGACGGCCGGCCGCGGCAAGCGATTATAGTTGCTGGCCATGGAGTAGTTGTAGGCACCGGTGCGCGCGATTACCAGCAGGTCGCCAGGGCGGGATGCCGGCAGCCAGACGTCCTTCAGCAGCACATCGCCGGACTCGCAGCAGCGACCGGCGATGGTCACCAGCTCCTCTGCCGGCCGATCCATGCGATTGGCCAGGGCAGCTGAGTAGCGGCTGCCATAGAGGGCGGGGCGAATATTATCACTCATGCCGCCATCGATAAAGAGATACTTGCGCACACCGGGGATTAGCTTGCTGCCGGTGATCCGGTACAGGGTTAGCCCGGCATCGTTGACGATGCTTCGCCCTGGTTCAAGGATCAGGCGAGGCGGCCTGATTCCCAGTTCCTCAGCCAGCTGTAGCGCCGCCTGCGCCAGCTGCTGGGTGAGTTGTTCCACCTGAGGCGCCACATCTCCGTCGGTATAGTAGGTGCCCAAGCCGCCCCCCAGATTGAGTTCGCTCAGGGAGCAACCCAGGTGGAGCAGCGCGGCATATTTTTCTAGCATGATACGCAGGTTCTCCAGGAAGGGTTCCAGGCTGAGAATCTGCGACCCGATGTGACAGTGCAGGCCCACAATGCGCAGGTAAGGGCTCTCGCCATAGCGCTTAACCACCTCACCCGCTTCCTCCAGCTGAAAACCGAACTTGGAGTCCAGGAGGCTGGTCTGCACATAGTGATGAGTGTGGGCCTCGACGCCGCTGTTCAGGCGTAGCCAGACCAGGGGCTGGCGCTCCAGTTCGCGCGCCACCCGCTCCACACGCTCCAGTTCGGCCCAGTTATCGACGACGATGCGGCCAACGCCGCTGGTGATGGCCAGATGCAGCTCATCCGGTGAGCGACTCACTCCGTGAAAGATGATCCGCTCCGGTGGGAAGGTGCTGCTGAGCGCGGTGTAGAGTTCGCCGCCAGAAACCACGTCCAGCCAGAGCCCTTCCTGGGCAATGATCTGGCACATCGCCTGACAGAGGAAGGCTTTGCTGGCATAGGCAACGACGAAGTCGGGATAGGCAGCGGCCAAAGAATTCTGGTAACGGCGGCAGTTCTCGCGTACAGTGCCCTCGCTGAGCACATAGAGCGGCGTGCCGTGCTCGGCTGCCAGGCGGGACAGGCTCACTCCATCGAGCTGCAGCTCCCCAGAGGGGTCGATCTCCATTCGTGGCCCTAAGCGAAACCCTGTGCACGTCATTGTCATCGTCTTGCCTCCATCCCAGACAGTAGAGTTGCGTCTATCAGATGTAGATATCTTAGCATATTGTCAGTTGCTCTGTACGGTGTCGGCTGCTCGGGGAGCGGCCGATTTTGCAGTCCCTGACCTAAAGCGAATCTGGTAAACCGTCCCCCAGCGTCACCCAGCCGTGCAGCCGCTTTTCGCGCTGGTCCACCACGGCCACCGCCGCTGCCGGTTGCCCCAGGTAGCCCAATGTCTCCTCGTTCAGCCAGACCGGAAAGACGCTCCGCGTAACCTGCTTATAGCTGCGGGGTGCAAACTCCGCCAGATGCTGGTTCAGGTAGCTTTCCCAGGCTGAGCGGTACGCTGCTGGCAGCTTGAATGTGGCCGGGAAGCGGGGCGAGACCCGCGCTCTGTCCAGCTCCAGCAAGCCGCGCACCAGCGGTGTTGGTGGCAGGAAGTCGACCGCCAGATGCAGCAGCTCGTCCACACCATGCTTCACCTTCTCATGCCCCCGCGCCAGCCACCAGTCGGCAAACTCGCTGAAAAAGTCAAAGGGGCTCGTCCACTGCTCGCTCCAGACCCCCGGCAGCGTCTCCTCCAGCAGCCCTGAGTTATAGTAGCTCTCCAACAGCTCCTCCATCGCGTGCAGCTTGTTCAGTTCGACAAACGAGAGCCACTTGCTCTGCAGCACCTCATAGGGTGGTGCCGCCGATACCTGATACTCGCATTCCTTCACCTGCGCGGCAATGGCTGTGCCAGGCAGGACCTTCAGGAAGCCCAGCTGCAGGCGATGCGGTCGCAGGCCGATGACCATATCGAAGGAGCGTCGGAGAGTGGACCAGGTCTGCTCGGGCAGCCCGGCGATCAGATCGAGATGCAGATGGATGTTGCCGACTTCCCTCAGCGCGCGCACGTTGGCAGCTAGCTTGTCCCAGTTCATCCGCCGGCCGATGGCCTGCAGCGTCTCGGGATCGGTGTCCTGAATGCCGATCTCAAACTGGAACACGCCGGGCGGTACCTGGCGCAGAAAGTCGAGCATCGTCTCATCAAGCAGGTCGGCGCAAATCTCAAAGTGAAAGCGGCTGTCTCCGCGTTCGCGCAGCAGGAACTCCATGATCTGTTGCGCCCGCTCGGGATGGCAGTTAAACGTGCGGTCGACAAACTTGATCAGCGGGATGTTGGCCTGGAGCAGGACGCGCAGCTCGTCGAAGACCCGGGGCAGGGGCAGGAAGCGTACGCGATCACCGCCAGACAGGCAGTAAGAACAACGGAAAGGGCAGCCCCGCGAGCTTTCGTAGTAGACCAGTTTGTGGGCCAGTTCGTCCAGTTCATCCATTGCGTAGGGGGCGGGGATCTCCTCAGGTGGCAGCGGGGAGGTTGTAGCCTGTCCCACAACTTCGCCCGCGGCGGCGCGTCGCCAGACTCCGGGCAGATCCAGCTGGGGCCTGCCTTCCTCGAGCGCCTCAATCAGCTCGCGAAAAGCTCGCTCGCCTTCCCCCGAGACCACATAATCCACTGCCGGACTCGCTTCCAGCAGCTCCGCCGCCCGCGCCCCTGCCTCCGGCCCGCCCAGGATAATCCACACATCCGGCAGGACCGCCTTCAGATCGCTGGCCAGCGCCAGCGTCTGCTCGATATTCCACAGATAACAGGAAAAGCCGAGGACGTCAGGCCGCTGGCGGCCGATGCTTGCCGCAACCCGGCGCAGGTCGTCGTTGATCTGGAACTCCATCAACTGGCAGGTATTGCTGCTACCCTGCCTGCGCAGCGCTGCCCGCAGGTAGCGCAGCGCCAGGTTGGAGTGAATGAACTTGCTGTTCAGCGACACCAGAACGATATGCATAACCACACTACCTTTCTTGCTCTCATTCTAGCACTCAGCTGCTGCAGGACAAAGTCGGCAGCGCGCGCTCGGCTAGATGGCACGCACCAGCTTGCAGGCGAGAAAATAGACGAGCAGGGCAGCCGGTCCTGCCAGCAGCATCGACAGGAGAGAGCTCATGGTGGGCAGGCACCAGAGGTAGATGGTGTGGGCTGTATAGCCGCAGGCGACGGCGGCGATTCCGGTGCGTAGCAGCCAGGGCAGCCATTGCTGCAGGAAGGGGAGGCGAGCCTGCACCATACTCAGTCCAGCCGCACCATTCACCGCCATGCCGATCATTACCGCCACGGCGGCGCCTTCCATCCCGTGGCTGGCCGTCAGTCGCGGCAGTAAACCAGCACTGGCAGCTGTGCCGAGGATGGAGGAGAACATGGGCAGGGACGGCCGGCCCAGGCCTTGCAGGGCCGCCGCCGAGATCTGCTGTGTGTAAAGCAGTACGCCGCCCCAGGCCAGGAGCTGTAGCAGCCGCCCCGCCGAGCGGGAGGCGAAAAGGAAGAGGCAGGCCGGCTCGCCCAGCGTGATCAGCAGGGCAGAGCAGGGCAGGCTGATGAATGATGCCCACTTCAGGGCACGCAGGAATGCCGCCGCTGCCTCTCGCGGGCTGCTGCGGGCTATGGCGTTCGTCAGCTGCGGCAGCAGCGTTGTTGCCAATGATATGGTAAACATGGAGGGGATGAACAGCAGATTGAGGGCCATGCCGGTCAGTTCACCAAAAGCGATGGCCGCCTGGCTGGACGTATAGCCGGCGACGCGCAGCCCGCTGGGGATGAGCACGCTCTGTAGCAGCTGCGACAGCGAGTGCACCAGCCGGGTCGCGGTAGTCGGCGTGGCCGTGCGCAGCAGGTGGCTAGCCATGGCCAGCAGCGACACCTGCGGCTCACCCGCCGGAACCCGGGGGCGGTAGACGGTATAGGCCAGCAGGTAGACGATCAGGCCTGCGGCTTCTTCGATAAAACCGGCAGCTGCCAGCCCGGCGGAGATGGCGGAAGGCCCTCCGCCAGCCAGAAGACGGATAAAGCCCAGGCAGGCGATGATGTGGGTGAGTTCCTCCACCAGCAGCGCCGTGGAGACCACCTTGATCTGTTCGATGCCCTGAAAGTAGCCGCGAAAGGCGGCGGTAAGCGCCAGCAGCGGCATCGACGGAGCCATGAGCAGCAAGGCCAGCTGGGTACGCGGCTCGCCCAGCACCTCGCGGGAAAGCAGACCAGACAGGGCAAACAGCAGCAGGTTGGCGGCCAAACCGAGGGCCAGAGCCAGGGTCAGTGATGTTCTGAGCACCACGCTGACCAGCGCCGGCCTGTTCTGTGCACGGTATTCGGCGACTAGCTTGGAGACGGCGATAGGAATGCCGGCGGTGGCGATGACCAGGAAAATGAAGAAGATCGGATGCATCATCTGGTAGAGCCCGATGGCCTCTTGCCCCGCCAGGCGGACCAGAACGATGCGAAAAACGAAGCCCAGACTGCGGTTGATGATGTTGGTAATTGTCAGGATCAGTGTGTTCCGGCCGGCCGGACTCCTCGTGCTCATGGCGCCAGCGCCCCCTCTGCCCAGTATCCCGGGGTGTACAACCCCCCCATACAAGTCATATGGGACTGGCTTTCGCTACAGAACTGAGGAAATGACCAGCGAGTTGCATAAGGTTTTGACAGAGATGGATAAACAACGATGCAATTGGGAGAATAGGGGGGCTATTGGTACCATTGTCCACTCTCTTGGAGCAGGGGGGGCGAATCCATTCTTGCGCTAAATCGCTCCGATAGGTTACAGTTAACTTGTGAAAGAGTATTCAGAGGTGAGCAATGTGAAAGACAAACGGCAGGCCAAGATACTCGAGATCGTCAGCCAGGAGAGGGTGGAGACGCAGGAGCAGCTGCTGCAGATACTGCATGAGGCAGGTTTCTCTGCGACTCAGTCCACTGTTTCACGCGACATCAAGGAGTTGGGCCTGGTGAAATCGCCCATCGGCGATGGACGCTTTGCCTACCAGCAGCTGGCGGGGCAGGCCGGCTTCAGCCTGACCGACCGCATGCTGCGCACATTGCGCAATGCCCTGTTGGAGATAGACTACTCGGGTAACTTTGTCATCCTCAAGACATTTACTGGCGCGGCGCAGGCAGCGGCAGCTGCGCTGGACAAGCTGGACTATAGCGAGATTATGGGTACGATTGCCGGCGATGACACCATCCTGGTCATTGTGCGCGAAGCTGATCAGGCCGAGGCCGTCACGCAGCGGCTCCGGCAATTGATGGATAATCGGTAGAAGAGATGGAATGAAGATAGGGTTTCATCCGGGAGAAGGCAGCCGCTTGCCGGCTGCCTTTTTTGTGTGCACCGGAGTGGCGCCAGCCCGGCGCGTTAGCTCGTCTCCCTGGAGGCTGGGGGACGCCCTGGCTCGGCTGGCGTTGCTGGCGCCAGCAGAAAGGTAAGGATGCCCAGCAGGAGGATGATGCCACCGCTGATCTGGCCGACTGTCGGGATCTCATGGAAGAGGAGCGCGGCCCAGATGGTGGCACCGATGGGTTCGCCCAGCACTGAGACGCCGACGGCGCTGGTGGGCAGCCAGCCCAGCGCCCAGTTGAGCGCGCTGTGGCCGATCACCGAGCAGACGAGAGCGAGGCCGAGGAGAAGCAGATATTCCCGGCCGGGATAGCCAGCGAGCGGGGTGCCGCTCAACCAGCAGATGGTGAGCAGCACCAGAGCGCTGGATGCATATGCACCCAGCGAATAGGGCAGCACAGAGACCCGCTGCCGCACCGTCCTGCCGCAGAGAAAATAGAGGGCGGCAAAGACGGCGCCCAGCAGTGCCAGTAAGTCACCATAGAGGGAGGCGCCGCTGCTGCCGCCGGCTGCATCGGCGAGGCCGATGATGACGCTGCCGGCGATGGTCGCTGCTACCCCCAGGGCCTGGCGGCGGGTGATGGTTTCGCGATAGAGCAGGTAGGAGAGGCCGACCACAAACAGCGGCTGACTGGAAACCAGGACTGTAGAACTGGCCACCGTCGTATACTGAAAAGAACTGATCCAGGTGGCAAAGTGCAGGGCGAGAAAACAGCCCGAGAGGAGCATCAGGCCGAGATCGCGTCGCTGAATCGTGGCCAGTTCCCGGCGGTGGCAGAGCAATACCACCGGTGAGAGGCAGAGCGATGCAAAAAGCAGGCGGTAGGCCGCAATCACCAGCGCCGGTGCGCTGCTCAGCTTGATGAAGATGGCCGCAAAGGAAACCGCGATGACACCGCTGGCCAGGTACAGGTAGGGATGGCGGGGCGTTGGCTGCATTGTGGGCACCTCATTCTTGTACTGTTATCCAGGTCTTCGCCAGCCACCAGGCTGTCTCCTCTCGCTGTTAAGGCTGGCTCCAGTGTACAAAACGGGCGGATGTGCAACTATAGGCAGGGTGAACAGGATTTGGCTGAGTGGCGTGGAACAGTATACTGGCTGGTAAACATCGCCCTATTTAGATCGCAAGTCCTAGCGGACTTGACTTAGGTATCAACCGATGTTTGGCAAACAAACATCGCCCTATTAAACTCGCAAGTTTGAACAAACTTGCTTAGGAGGTAGATAGTATGTCCACCAAGCGCCAACAGTTGCCGTTGCGCCACGAAATTCCGGAGCAGTACAGATGGTCGGTGACCGACATCTATCCCAGCGACACCGCCTGGGAGGACGACTACCGACGCGTGGAAGAGATGATCCCCCTTCTGGCCAGGTATCGGGGAACCCTCGGCCAGTCGGCGGCACAGCTCCTGGCGTGTATCAAGGCGCAGGAAGAAGTGCAGAAGATCGCCGGCAAGGTATCGTTCTACGCCTCCCGCCGCGAGGATGAGGATAACACCAACCCCACCTATGTGGCGATGAGCGACCGCGTGCGCAATCTCTGGATCCGCATGCGCGGGGCGCTGAGCTGGTTCACCCCTGAACTGCTCTCCATCCCGGAGGAGAAGCTGCAGGCCTATCTGGCTGAGGCGGCGGAGCTCCAGACCTACCGTCAGATGCTGGACGAGGTGCTGCGGCGTAAACCCCACGTCCTCTCGGCTGAACAGGAATACCTCCTGGCCCAGGCCGGCCAGGTGGCGCAGGCGCCCTCGACCATCTTCAACATGCTGAACAACGCCGACATCAAGTTCCCCACTATCATCGGCGAAAATGGGGAAGAGGTGGAGGTTACCAAGGGTCGCTACATCAGCCTGCTGGAGAGCAAAGACCGCCGCGTGCGTGCCGGGGCATTCCGTGCCCTGCACGGCACCTACCGGGAACTGAGGAATACCCTGGCGGCCACTTTCGCCAGTTCTGTCAGGAAGGACGCCTTCCTCTCGCAGGCGCGCCACTACGAATCATCTCTGCACGCCGCTCTGCATCCGGACAACGTGTCCATCGAGGTCTACGACAACCTGATCTCCACCATCCACAGCAATCTGCCCAGGCTGCATAACTATGTGGGCCTGCGCAAGCGGGCGCTGGGGCTGGATGAGCTGCACATCTATGACCTCTACGTGCCCATCGTGCAGGGCTTTGACATGGAGATCAGCTATGAAGAAGGCTGCGAGCTGGTCATCGAAGCGCTGGCACCGTTTGGGGAGGAGTATCAGGCTACCGTGCGGCGCGCCGTAGAGGAACGCTGGATCGACGTCTATGAAAACGTGGGGAAGACCAGCGGTGCCTATTCTGCCGGCACCTACGGCGTGCATCCCTACATTCTGCTCAACTTCCAGAACAATATCAACAGCGTTTTCACTCTCGCCCACGAGCTGGGCCATGCGATGCATACCTACCTCAGCCAGGCGACCCAGCCCTATGTCTATTCCGGGTATAGCCTGTTTGTGGCGGAGGTTGCCTCCACTGTTCACGAAGTGCTGCTGACGCATTACCTGCTGGGCAAGACCGACGATCCCCACCAGCGCGCCTACTACCTGAACAACTACCTGGAGGGTTTCCGCGGCACCGTCTTCCGGCAGACCATGTTTGCCGAATTTGAGCGGGAAGCGCACAGCCGGTCTGCGCGAGGTGAGGCCCTGACGGCTGACCTGCTCAGCTCCATCTACCACGCCTTGAACGCCAGGTATTACGGCCCGGACATCGTCGTCGATCCCGAGATCGATATCGAATGGGCGAGGATTCCCCATTTCTACCGCAGCTTCTACGTCTACAAATACGCCACTGGTTATTCCGCGGCCGTCGCGCTGGCCACCCAGATCCTCCAGGAAGGTCAGCCGGCTGTCCAGCGTTATCTCGACTTCCTGCGTGCCGGCAGTTCGGATTACCCGCTGCATGTGCTCAAACGGGCCGGTGTGGACATGTCACAGCCTGGCCCGATTCAGGCAGCTATGGACGAGTTTCAGAGCGTCGTGAGTGAGCTCGACCAGCTGCTGAGATAGAGATGCGATTGGAACAGGAAGGGGCTGTTGCTCATGCAACAGCCCCTTCCTTATGCATTAGATACTGGATTCAGTCGAACACTGAGATCACTTGCCCGGCGAGATCACCCTTACTGTGTCCTGGCCGTAGACAGGCTGGCCAGCAACTGTGCCTGCAAACGTAACGGTTTTCTCCCCCGGCGTAGCGAATAACTCAGCCACCGCCCCAGCGTCGAACTTGAGCTGGAGCTTGGACTTGTTAGCCGACCCGTGTGCTGCTGACAGGGCAACTCCGTTGATCAGCAAGCGTGCATTGGCGATGTCGCTGCTAACGAAGTTGCTGCCCCCGGGAGCCACTATCTCCAGATTGACCCAGTTCCCGTTGCTTTTCAGGTTGAACGTGCGGGGTGTGAACTTGATCTCAACTGCGGCGCTTCCCGCGCGCTCCACCTGTAGCCGGTGCACCAGCGGCTCAAAGTTCGCCCATTCAGGGACATCAGCAATTATATCGATGAAATTGACGGCATCCGGTACGTTGACCGTCGCGCTGAACGTGCCATCTGCCTCGACCGTGGCATCTACCCCAGCGACTGATACAGTCATCCCCCTGATGACTCTGCCGGAGACGGTGTAAACATCATCGTCGGCAGTGTCCCTGATGGGATTGTCCACCACCAGGGGAGTGATGACATGCTCCTGCAGGTTGCTGTTACCGGCGTTATCCCTGGCCTCCAGCGAGAACACGACCTGGGCTGCGTGCAGATCGACTGGAAGATCTGCCTCGAAGCAGGTGAAGTCATAACCCCGGCCAGGCCCGCTGATGTCAGCCTCGTTGTATGTTTCCAGCCTCGTGCCCGACAGGTAGACGGACGCAACATCATAGAGCGTATCGCGGATCATGTCATCGACCTTACCGGAGATACGCAGGTGGTTTTCGACGTCTGCAATCCGGACACCCACGTCCAGGAGTTTCGGCGCAGTATTGTCAATCAGCAGGTATGCAAGCGCCGGCGACGTCTGGTTGCCGGTGTTGAGCATGTTGCGGTAGGTACCGCCCGCCTCCAGTTGATACTGTGGGTAAACTGCATACACACCCTCCGGTATGACGAACTCCGGATCATCAAACGTTCCATCCCAAACGACCGTGTGGCTGCCTGCAGCCAGCGGGCCAGTGTTGCCAAAATAGCTGGTAGTGGCATGCCCGTGGAAGCGGAAACGCAGATCGTTGACTGGGCGGCTGAGGACAAACGAGAACGTTACCTCGTTGTTGCCGCCAGGACTATAGGACAGGTGCCCCGGTTCGACCGTCATCTGGCTGATCACCAGCTGATTGACGAAGTGATAAGGCACGCGATAGGTATCCTGCGGGTCGTTGACGTTTTCGAAGTAGATAAAGCCGCAGTAGTCATTCCGATTTTCATCGCTGGGCGGCAGGTTTTCTCCCACTTCGAGGCTCACGGGCAGGCTAGCCGTGGCTCTGCCCTGGAGTTCGATCGTATCAGGTAGCATAACCTGGTAGTCATGGTCGGCATTGTGCTTCTCCATCGATGCGCCCGTCGATAACACCTACGGTAACCCCCGTGCCGTCAAATCTCTCCGGGAGGGCGGGGCAATAAAGCCAAGCGAACACTGGATGTAGTTCTCGCTTTGCCTGGGAATCCCTGCTGACTAGACTTAATTTTTTGGCAAATGACACGCGCAGGAGGCAGCCCTTTCTGACATGCGGCCGCAAAGAGAAAGGGAGCTGTAGGCGATTCGCCTGCAGCTCCCGAGACTCGGTTAGTCCGCGAAGGGTGGTAAAATGCTTTCCCCCTGATCGCCGCTTAGGAGGCCTGAGTGTCGACTAATGCGTCGGCCATGTCGGCGAGGAGGTCAAGCAATTGCAGGTGGAGTGTGTGTTCATAGAGGCCGTAAACGCTGAGTACGAGGCGATCATGGCTCAGTGTCAGGACGAAGTCGAGCCCTGAATGAACCAGCTTGGCATGGATCTCCGGCGGCAGCAGCTTCTCCGCCAGCTCATCATCCATGCTGTACGTCGGCATGCCGTCTGTCTGCTCCAGATCAACGTAGAAGGCAAACCGCACGCTGACAAAGTTCTGAAGCTTCAGGTGGTGCTCCGTCTCTGCGGGCAGGGAGAGAATC
Source organism: Bacillota bacterium (assembly GCA_050949085.1). Lineage (GTDB taxonomy): Bacteria > Bacillota > UBA994 > UBA5500 > UBA5500 > JBMNFB01. The sequence continues at coordinate 988,939 of JBMNFB010000001.1, read as the reverse complement.
AGAGAGACCGAATGGGCTCGGTCGCCCGGCATCATATGGAACAGCCCGGTTACCTTGACGGGGTAGCCACGGTAGGAACCGCCGACGATGGACGGCCATGCCCCGGGTATCGCCACCCACCACCTGCCTTGCATCTCGCCGCCGAGCTTTTCGGCGAGGATGCGCATCTCGGCGTTGGCTTTTGGCTGAGAAATCCGTCTGGGGTTGAAGGAGACGTCCCTGTACTTTGACATCTTGCTTTCACCCTTTCCATTGATTGGTCACACGGAAAGAGGATTCGCCAGGGGCTCCGCGGTCAGGGTGTCATTGTGCTGACCTGCTGATAGAGGTCTGTGGCCAACCGCGCCAGCCAGATACGATTGCTGACACGCAGGTAGCCGTAGACCGAGCCGATCAGTTTTCCGTTCTGGATGATAGGTGAGCCGCTGTAACCCTGTCGGGCGGGTTCCTCTCCCCAGAGAACGAGAAACGTCACCGGGCCAGAATAATGATAGCCCTTTACCTCCAGTTCAATCGGTGCCTTGCCAAGCTGGCGCACTTCTGCCTTGGCCAGCTCAATCTCGTCGATATTGGCGATCGGTATCTTCTCCCCGACTGGCTCCCGCAGGGTGGGAAAGACGACACCAAAATCGTTGCAGGCGATGGTGGCATATTCGGTGCGTGCATCGGGCGAATCGTCGAGACGGACGAGCACCTTGCCGGAATCATAGCTGACGCCGTGGGCAGTAGCCAGAGTCAGCCCATCCTCGGTGTGAAAGCAGGCGATGCTGCTGTAAGAGCCGACGTTTCTATCCATCGGCGAGACGATCAGGCGCTCGCCTCCCATGTAGACCTCCACATTCACCGGGGCAAACCAGGGGGGTGGCGTGTTGCTCACCAGGTTCAGGAACTGGCGAGGGGCGATATAGCTTTCCCGTACGAAAATCGTGGCGATCAATACCAGGCAAATGAGCGTGGCCACCCGCGCGCGCCACTCTGGCGGGCGCAGCGCGAACGCCAGCAGGGCGATCAGGAGTACATAATTAGTCACAAGGCTCCCCTGGTTCGCCATGAGGCGGTAGACGACGTACGCAGTAAGCCCGCTGGCCAGCCAGTTCTTTTTCAGCCATTCGATAGTTTGCATCTGTTGTCCCTCCCCAGCGGACTGCGCTCGTCTAGATGCTACGCAGCAGTCTGAGCGGCAGCGTGATAATCGTCCAGAAGAAGGCAAATATGCCCCCCACGGCTATCCCCAGCAGCCGGAACGGCAGGGAGAGCAGCCAGACGATGGGGTAGAGCAGCAGAAAAAGAAGCGCAACTGGCCAGCAGAGCACAAAGAGAATTGTCCACAGCAGGCATCCCACCATCTCATCCCTCGCTTTCATAGTTGTCTTGATACAGTCTATGCGGCACAGGCCGGAAAACGTCTTTCAGCTCCTATGTTCGACAGCGGCAAGGGAATTCCCTCCAGTCGGCTGTAAGAATCCGTTCTTGCCGGCGAGAGTTGGGCACGAAAAAGGGGAACGTTTGATTCGGTCCCCCTGGTGAACTTATTTAGCTGCTACTGAATTAGGCCGCTTCTCCCTTAGCTCACTTCTTATCGCTGGAAGCGCGGGATGCGGAAGCGAAAACGCGATAGACGAGGGCGAGGTTGGCTATTCCCCAGAGGACATTGACCACTGTATAGGTCTCCAGCCAGGATTGTATAAGCATGTAGTAGCATTGCAGTATTGCACTGGCTAACAGAATCTTGGCAGTGGTATCAAATTTGATCTGCATAATCTCACCTCCTCTCTACAGTTCAAGTTAGACCGATGTAATTCTACCGTCAAGCAGAGTTTATAGCAGCAGTTGTAAGGCTGGTGGCGATAAACCCTATCCATTGATTGCTACTAGCCATGATGTTTGCCATTTCACCAATACGGCCAAGTTCCTCCTCCCGGTCAAGGCATTTGCGCCGAATGCCGCATCAGCCGCTCTGTCACCAGGGGAAAGTCTCTTCTGCCTCGCCAAAAATAATTTTGAGGAACGTATTGACAATGAGCCGGGACCCAGCGTATACTCTTGACAGGATAACGCCAAAAAAAATTTTGGCGGAAATAAGGAGGAGTCGATTCAATGAAGTTCGCGGGCTATCTGCAGTTGTTGGCGAATCGCAGTTTCCTGCTGCTGTGGCTGGGGCAGTCCGTATCCAGTCTGGGAGACGCCATTTACCGAATCGCTTTGGTACTGTTGGTGACTACCTTGAGTTCTTCACCGCTGGCTTTGATGGCCGTTGTCGGTGCGCAGACCGGCATCGGTCTGTTGGTCGGGCCGCTGGCCGGTGTTTTGGCAGACCGCTATCCGCGTCGCCGGCTGATGCTCATCGCTGCCCTGGTCAGACTGGTTGCTGTGCTCATGATCAGTCAGGCCAAGAGTATCTGGGTGCTAATTCCGCTGGTGCTGGTGATGTCGGCAGCCGCTGCCCTGTCGTTGCCTGCACGTCAGGCCCTGATTCCGGACCTGGTGGGCGAAAAGGCATATCTATCGGCAGCCAGCCTGAGCGAGACAACAGAGTCGGTCGTCGGTCTGGTCGGCCCCTTGCTGGGTGGAGTGTTGGTCAGTCAGATGGGTCTTGGCGCCGCTTTCCTGATGGACGCGGCAAGCTTTGTCCTTTCCGCCGGCGTGCTGCTGCTTCTGGGTAGAAGCATGTCCGAGAAGGCGCGGGTGGCTGCAGACACGATGTCCAGAGTATCGCTTGGTCACCAGTTCCGTGAAGGCATCAAAGTCGTTGCCGGGAACTCGCGCGTCGTGTTCCTGCTGGCCGTCCTCTTGCCGGTGATGGTGGCCCTGGGTGCACTAAATGTGCTGCAGGCCGACTATGTCAACAATCAACTCGGGGCGAGTCCCAGGCAGTATGGACTGGTCGAGAGCAGCATGTTTGCCGGCTCGCTGTTGCTGACATTGATTACCGGCCTGCTGGCGCAACGTTTGAATAAGGGTAAGCTGCTGATTAGCTCCGTCGGGCTGATCGGGGTGGCTACGGCTGTTTTCCTCTGGGAGCCAAATCTGCCCATCGTCTATTGCTGGGCGTTTTGCCTGGGGGCTTCTGATGGACTGCTGACGCTGCCGTTCTATGGGATTCTGGTGGAGGAGATCCCGGCCGAGGCGCGAGGCCGGGCTATGAGCGGCTTCATGGCCATGATGCGGGTTGGTTTGCTTCTGGGGCTTGGCCTGGCCGGGCTAGCTGCAGCCAGACTGGGGAGCGGCCGCGTGATCGGCCTGGCCGGACTGCTGGTTCTCGCGATCAGCCTCATGGCGCGCCTGCATCCGCAATATGCCGCACTCTGCGCCGCCACGGCCGCCGTTTCCGACAACTGATCTGCTGCAGTGCCAAAACATGCTATAATTACCGTAAGGATCATGGTCAGGGAGGTGGGCCGATGCAGGACCTGAAGCTGCTACGCGATTCTGCTGCCATCAAGGCTCTGGGGCATCCCCTGCGGCTGAAGCTGCTGGAAGAGCTGATTCGGGAAGCTGCCAGCGTGCAACAGCTGGCAGATAGGATGCGGGAAGTGCATGCCAAGCTGTTTTATCATGTGAAGGAACTTGAGAAGAACGGCTTGATCGAAGTTGTCGGCGAGCAACAGGTCAACGGCATCACCGAACGCTTTTATCGCGCGACGGCACGCACATTTTATCTCGGCCAGGCGGTAGGTCGTTTCAGTCCGGCCGAGCAGACTGTGGTCAGTGCGGTGCACAGCGATCTGCTGCGGCAGCGTCGTGAGCAAGAGCTTAGAATCAATCATCGGGCGGTAGCCCATGAGCTGGTTTGCCATGCCTTGCAGGTCAAGCCAGGAGCGCGGGTGGTGCTGGAAGGAGCTTCTCACCAGGCAGAGTTGCTGGAAGCGATGCTGCTGGAGTGCCGCCTCGCAGGTGCGGAAGGATTCTTGCGCCTGATGAACACCAGCCAGATCAGGCAGATGCTACTCGAGCTCAGTCCAGAACAACTGGCTACAGCACCGCCCTTCACGACGTTTCTTTATGGCCATACAGATCTGTGGGTTTCGCTGGACGCAGTTACCACCACGGCGGCTTTTGCCGATCTGGATCCAGCCAAAGTGCAGGCGATTATGGAAGGCGAGTTGAAGGCCTACACGCAGGGGCCGAAGCGGTTTGCCGCTGTTGAGATTGGCTATCCGACGCCGGAACGCGCCTTAGAGCTGGGCATGGATTATGCACTGATGTACGATACGTTTTGGCGGGCAATCAGCACCCCTGTCACTGAGCTGGCGTGTCGTGGCCGAGAGCTGGCCGCGCAGCTGCAAGCGGCTGACCACATTCGCTTTGCCAGCGGCGCCGATGCCGAGTTGGAGCTTAGATTGAAAGATGGGGCTGACGTTGAAATCAACTCTGGCCAGCTGGATTATTCTCGGGTCAGCGCGGAGCGGTTGAGCGACCTGACTCTGCCGGGAGGCCAGATCCTCTTTAGGCCGCAACCCCGCAGCCTGAACGGCCAACTATTCATTCCTCGCTATCTGCATCGGGGCACAGAGGTGCAGAACATTCGGCTCAAGTTTGCACAGGGCGAGCTGGTGGCGTGGGAGGCAGAAGCAGGACAAGAGACGCTGCGCAGCCTGTTGGAGATGGTTGGCAACAGGGTGGCAGTGGGTAAGCTAGGTCTGGGTTTCAATCCCAATGTGCCGAATCTGACAGGATACAAGCTGCTGGATCCGGTGGCACAGAACGCGCTGGGGGTCATGCTTGTCGACCCAATGGTGGCGGAGCCGCTTGATCTGGCGCTTCCATTTTGGCTTTACGCCGAGAATACCATACTCGATTTTAAAGAAGGAGGAGACGTATGATGGAACAATTGTCGTTATTGCATCGCCGGCGTAGTATTCGCAAATACACGGCAGAGGCGGTTTCACCAGAAGCGATTGAGGCCATGTTGCGGGCAGCAATGGCCGCACCTTCTGCCCACAATCAACAGCCGTGGCATTTCGTTGTCGTTCGAGATCGGGCCACTCTTGATGAGCTGGCAAAGGTGCACCGCTATTCCAAAATGCTGGCCCAGGCGCCGCTCTGCGTCGTCCCCTGCGGCGAGAAAGAGCATCGCTTCTGGGAGCAGGATTGCTCGGCCGCGACGCAAAACCTCCTGCTGGCGGCAACCGCTCTCGGACTGGGCGCTGTCTGGGTGGGAATCCATCCTAACGCCGAACCGGTGCAGAAGGTAAGAGAACTGCTTCAGATTCCGGAAACGCATGTTCCGCTCTGCCTGATACCAATTGGGCACCCAGCGGAGGAAAGGCAGCCCAGCGAGCGATACACCACGGAAAAGGTCCACAGCGAGCGGTGGTAAGCTGCAACGCTTAGTCTCACATATGCAACTTGCCTGTCTACATTAAGATTGGCTTAAGGTGGTTGTAAACGTGTCCCCTCCTGCATACAATGTCAGTGTTACCGGGTCTTATCCGAGGCCCGAGAGTAGAAATGGAAGGGATGCGTTGATGAAGAAGCTGCTGGTTTTGCTAGGTATAGCCATGGTTGTGGTTAACCTGGGCCGGGCCTGGGTTATTGTTCTCGCCTAAGATACAAGACAATAACAGCGCACTTCGCCTCACGGAAGGCAGGTGCGCTGTTTTAACTTTCAGTTCTTTTGAGACGAGGGGCCTGGCCCCTCGTCTCCTAGCGCAAGGCCGGCAGCGATTCCAGCGGGCAGGTTCCGTAGGCGGTCTGCAGCCCAAACGGATCCTCCTTATACATGCTGCGCTGTCTCATCCATCGACCAGAACTCCATCCGCTTAATGCCGCGTTTATCCAGCCACTCTTGCGCCGCCTCCACCAGGCGACGGGCGATTCCCTCGCCGCGATGATCGGGCCGCACACCAAATTCCCAAACAAACCCGCAGCGGCTGTCCCTGGCGTAGCCCAACTCGCCCGGCGCAGGCTCAGCTTCGACATCAATAATTCCCACAATCTCGCCGTTCAGTTCTGCCACCAACTCGAGAGCCGGGTGCTTATAGCGCGGCTTCGTGTGATGCAGCAGCACCCACGCGCGCGAGGTGACGGCAAATTGCGCCCAGGTTACTGCCAGTACACGAAAGACACCCCCTCCATCATCCAGTGGAGGAGGAGTCCTTTGGATGTCGTCAGCTTACACAGGGTCTCAGTTCACAGACCCCACATCTCATTCTGCCAGTTCGCGTCGCCGGTAGAAGATGATCAGCAGGACCAGGGCGACGATGGCCGCACCGGCCAGCACCCCAAGCTCCAGCAAACCATCGCCCAGCGGTGCTCCCTGCAGCGCCTCGTAAATACCGTCACCGATATAGTTGCTGGGGACGACTTTGGCCAGTTTGGCCAGGGACGGAGTGGCCTGTCCCAGCATGGGCACCATCAGCAGCACCAGGTAAACAGGCATACCGATGTAGCCAGTGGCCATCTGGTTGGCCGATAGGAGCCCGATGATAAAGCCCAGCAGGATGACAAAGATGGTGCCAATCAAGATGGTTAGCACAAAGAGCAGCGGCGTACCAACGCTGACTCCAGCGACGGGCAGCATCAAGAGCGCCAGCAGAAAGACGATCAGCAGGGTCACCAGTCCCTTGCTGGCAAAAACCTCAAAGGGGGTAGCCGGTGAGAGCATCAGCACGCGCAGCGTGTGCTTTTCTTTTTCCTCGGCGATCATCATCGATGGGCTATAGATGCCAGTCATGACAATGGCAAAGAGACAGCCGATGGTGAAGGATGAATCGGCCGGCATGTTCAGCACACCTTTGTACAGAAAGGTCATCAGCGGAGCGATCAGGAGCATCGCCAGCTGGCTGGTATTGGTCCGAATATCCTGCATCTCCTTGATCAGGAGCGCACCAATGCGCCGCAGACTCATGCCGATTCCCCCTTTGTTACCGCGATAAAGATGTCCGCCAGGGTCGATTCCACCGAATGAATGGAGACGATCTGTCCATTGGTCAGCCATTCTCCCACCCGGCGTCCCGTCTCGGGACCGCAGAGTGGCAGGCTATGCTCGACCTGCTGGTCACCCTCTTGCACCACAACCTCCAGACGATCAGAGCCATATTCTCGCTTCAGATCCTCCGGTCGACCGATCTCAGCAATCTGTCCATTGTGGAGAAACGCTACGCGGTGGCAGAGGTCATCCGCCTCGGCCATATTGTGCGTCGTCAGGAAGATGGTTGTTCCGTGCTGGTTCAGGTCGCGCAGAATGTCGTGAATGCCGGCCGCCGAGCCAGGGTCCAGGCCGGACGTCGGCTCATCGAGAAAGAGCAACTCAGGTGAGTGCAGCATGGCCCTGATCAGTAAAACCCGCTGCCGCATTCCCTTGGAGAGTTTCTTTACTGGGGTCCTGGCCGAATCGGCCAGGCCAACTAGCTGCAGCAGTTCCATGCTGCGGCTGGTGGGGACGCCGTAAAGCCGACAGAAAAGAGTCAGATTCTGCATCACCGTCAACCGCTCATAGAGGTTGGCGTTCTCTGGCGTTACACCCATGTTACCAGTCAGGGCATGACGCTCTTCCGGCAGGCGATGCCCCATCACGATGGCTTCTCCGGCTGAGGGCGCCAACTGACCGGTCAGCATTTTGATGGTGGTCGACTTTCCAGCGCCATTCGGGCCCAGGAAGCCAAAAATCTCCCCAGCTTCCACCTGAAAGGAGATGCCGCGCACTGCTTCCTTGTTGGCATAGCTCTTGTGCAGATTGCTCACCTTAATCAACTAATTTCACCTCACGCAAAATAGTCGTCTCGCTTACCCTGATAAGCAGCCCCAATTACGCAGAAAAACGGATGATAGGAGCACAGAGAAATGGTGGGTATGAGACGGATAAATACTGCCAGGCAATTGTCTTCTTCAGTCTAGCAGTATTCATGAGTTAATTCCAGAAATTTTTCCAAGAAACTTACCTGTGTTCTCAGCTTGCGTGGCAGCAGGTGAGTAGACTCTTCACTGTGCTGGCGCTTCTTTCAGAGTGATAGTCTGAGCTGGCAGGCTTTTCAATGCGCTAGTGCTTTGTATGGAGTGGCAGGAGGAAGGGAGTAGACTCTTCACTGCGCTGCCGCTTCGTTCAGAGTGACAAGAAGGGGGGTATACAAGGGCGGGTGCCCGCCTGTGGCAGACACCCGCTCAGAATTCTTTAGGCTACTTCCTTCTCCTGCAGATCGTGCAGGTAGCGATAAATTCCATCCAGGGCCAGCAGTTCCTCGTGCGTACCTGACTCGGCCACCTTACCATCCGCTATGACGTGGATACAATCCGCATTGCGAATGGTGGAGAGGCGGTGTGCGATCACTAGAGTGGTGCGGCCCTGCATCAAGCGGTTGAGCGCCTCCTGGACCAGGGCCTCTGCTTCAGTATCCAGACTGGAGGTAGCTTCGTCCAGCAACAGGATAGGCGCATCCTTCAATATTGCCCGGGCAATACTCAGTCGCTGACGCTGGCCGCCAGAGAGCTGGGTGCCTCGCTCGCCGATCTCTGTCTGATAGCCGTTGGGCAGCTGCATGATGAAATCATGTGCGTTGGCCGCCTTGGCGGCGGCGATCACCTCTGCCTCGCTGGCTCCTTCCGGCCTGCCCCAGGCGATGTTATCGTAAATCGTGCCCGAGTAGAGGTAGGAGTCCTGCGGGACGAACGCGATCAGCTGGCGCAGTGCCTGCAGATCGTAGCTGTTGATATCGCGCCCGAGGACAGCGATGGTGCCTTCAGTGCAGGGGTAGAGGCCCAGCAGTAGTTTGAACAGGGTGCTCTTGCCGCCACCGCTGGGGCCGGCGAGAGCGGTCACCTTACCCTGAGGAACCTCCAGCGAAACGTCGGTGAGCACCGCTTTGGTATCATAGCTGAAGCTGACGTTGGTCAGGCGCAGGGCTGCGCCGTTGCCCACCTCGACTTCGGTCTGGGGTGCTGGCAGCTGCTCGGGCTCCTGATCCATGATCTCAAAGATGCGGTCGGCGCCAGCCAGGGCTTGCTGAATTCGCGCCCAAAGGTCGCCTAGCACCAGAAAGGGTCGGAGCACATGCTGCATGACCTGAATCGCGGTTATGGCCTGGCCGGCGCTGAGGCGGTCGGTCATGATGAAATAGGTGCCCGCGATCATCACACAGATCAGACCCTGGAAGCCAAGGAAGTCGTTAAGGGCATTCACCGCCGCCTGCAGGCGAGCTCGCCGTCCGGCTATCGCCAGCGCAGTCTGGTTGGCAGCGCCATATTCACCCAGGAAGCGCTCTTCCTGCTGGAAGACGCGGATCACTGACATTCCAGCCAGCAAGTCCCTCAGGCGCGAGTTGAGACTGCTCAGGCTCGCCTGTGCCTCATGGCTGACGCGGCGCAGTGGGCGCCCCATCCAACGATTGAATCCGATGGGAATGAGGCCAACCGCCAGCGTGATCAGGGCCAGTTCCCAGCTGAGCGTGAACAGGTAGACGGCAAAGACGATGCCGCTGGCGACAACCTGCAACAGTTGCACCATGATGTCACTGAAGGCGTCTTTGGCTGCCGTGACATCGTTGGTCAGCCGCGAAACAATGTCGCCACTGTGGGTCTGTTCCATGTACTTCTGCGGCAAGTGATTAACCTGGACGAAAAGATCCTGGCGCAGATCCAGGGCAGCTCTCTCGGCTGCGACGGAGCGCTGGCGCACGCCCCAGGGGACGATCAGGACTACGCCGCCGGCGATGGCGCTGCTGATCATTGTGACCCGGATGATGAGCGGGACATCGCCGCTGAGCCCGGCATCGGTCAGTCCGCGCACCAGATAGGCGATGAGCAACTGGAATGTGATCGATGCCCCGACCTGAATCAGGGTGCCAACTATGTATCCAAAGCGATAGTTGTAGAGGTAGGTGTAAAGCCGACTGAGTGTACTTCGCTGTTTCATGCCAGCACCCCCCGTGCAGCATTCGCAGGCATAGCCGCCTGCTCTTCTGCGGCGAACTCCTTCTGATAGAGGCTGGCGAAGAGGCCGTTCCTGGCCATCAGCTGAGGATAGGTGCCTTCCTCAACCACTTGCCCGTCGTCGACGACCACGATGCGATCCGCCGAACGGATGGTGGAGAGGCGATGGGCGACGATCACCAGGGTGCGCTCGCCCTGCAGGCGGGCGATGGCTTCCTGCACCCTGGCTTCTGATTCGGTATCCAGTGCAGAAGTGGCCTCATCCAGCAGCAGGAATGGAGCCTGCTTGAGGATTGCCCGGGCGATGGCCAGGCGTTGCTTCTGGCCTCCCGACAGGCCCACACCCTCTTCGCCGAGAACTGTGTCATAGCCGTCGGGCAGCCTGACGATAAACTCGTGGGCAAACGCTTGCCGCGCTGCCCCTTCTACTTCGGCGTCGCTGGCGTCTGGTCTTCCCAGGCGGATATTCTCGCGCACGCTGAGATCAAACAGTGTTGCGTCTTGCGGCACGTAGGAGAAAAGCTGGCGCCAGTCCCTGGGGTCGGTTTCCGTTGCCAGCTGACCGTTGAGCCGGATCTCGCCAGAGGTTGGTTCAAGCAGGCCTAGCAGCAGGCCCAGGAGTGTGCTCTTGCCGCAGCCGCTGGGTCCAACGATGGCCAGCGTTTCACCCTCAGTGAGCTCCAGGTTGAAGTTGGAGAAGACAGGGCGCTCAGCCGTATAGGCGAAACTGACGTTGTTCAGTTGCAGGGTTAACGGACTGCTCTGCATCGCCAGAGAATGACCCGCGGCCCGCTCCGTGGGCAGCTCGAAAACGCCGATGATGCGTTCCACCGATCCAGCTGCCGCCTTGATCCGTCCATAGGCGTTCATCACGGCTTCCAGCGGCCAGGCAAGGTTGCCTGACAGATTGATGAGAATGACCAGATCGCCCATCGATATCCGTCCCACGGTCATTTCGTAGCCGCCAAGACCGAAGAGAATCAGGATTGGGATCAGTTCCAGCCAGAGCGATGTGCCCAGAAGCTTGGCCTGTTGACCGGCTACGCGGATGGCGGCCTCGGTCTGTCGGCTGCCAGCGCCGAAAAAGCGCTCGGCCAGCAGACGCTGCAGATTGAAGGCTTTGGTAACTGTTATGCCGCTGGCTGCATCCTGGGCCAGCGCGGTGACCTGAGCCATTTCGGCCTGGGCAGCTTTCGACAGGGCAGCCAGGGGGCGGCTGAGGACGGTGGATATGTACATCAGAATCGGGATCACCGCCAACGAGATCAGAGTTAGCCGCGGTGAGATCACGATCATGTAAACGAGGCAGGCTGCTGACTGTAACGGCCCGCGCACAATCATCTGAAAATCGGCGCTGTACATCTGCCGGACGAGATTCAGGTCGTTACTGAGACGGGAAATGAAGTCGCCGCTATGCGCGGCTTGCAGCGTGCCGGTCTTCACCTGGCTCAGGTGTCGCACGGCGGCAGAACGGATGGCAAAGCACACCCTTTCCGCCGTAATGCCGGCTAGCCAGCTGCGCAGGAAAAACGCCCCATCCATCGCCCCCACACCGACAGCGATGATGAGGACTCCCCTGAGAAAAGGTCTCATGCCGGTATCGGCCAGGGCGGCGTCAAACGCGGTCCCCAGCCCTGTCTGAAAGACCATGTTGGCTGCTACCTGGACGATGTTGAGCAGCACCACCAGCAAGAGCAGGGGCAAAACCGGCCGGGTAAACCGCCATAGTGGGGCCAGCTGCCGATGCAGCCGTTGATCCTGATCCAATCGAATCACCTCCGGTTCCCATGGAATAGCACAGTCTTTAATCACGATTATAGCTTAGATGCAAGAGAATGTAAACACGGGATTAATAATTTTAATCCTGAGATTTGAAATATCAAGGCAGGATATCCTTTGGCAGGAACCGGAAAGGGGGCTGCGCGCAGCTGGCCTGTGGCAGTGGCGCAAATGGCACGGGTGCAGCCGATGATAAGGTCACCGGATATCACCTGCAATCTATGTTCAGTGATAGAGTGACATATTCGCCACTGTCTGCATAGAGTGCTGATAAAGGCGCTCTGGATGGTGACCCGCTTTCCGCGGACACCAGCGCCAGCAGGAGGTGATACTGGATGTCCAGACGTAACTATGGTCGCCACCGTCGTCGCTGCCGCCGCCGCTGCCGTCGCCTGTGCCGCAGAGTCTGCAGATGCCGCCGCGGTTGGCGCCGCCGCCGCTGCCGCAGATCCTGCGAGAGGCAGTGCAGAAGACTGTTCTGCCGCCGCCGCAACGGTGGGGAGGGCTAAACCCTAGACTGAGGTCGGGAACTGGAGGAGTTACGTAGGCAGAACTGCCGCGAGCCGATGCAAGCGCATCGGCTCTTTCTCATGTCAGGCGCCCTGGTCGAGATCCCTGAGCAGCAGGAGCATGCTGCTCCGCGAGGTGCTGTGCACATTCAACGATATTGAGGAAGATGTGCGGTACTGGCTCCCAGCGGTCGCTGCTATCCGTTCCCTTGTCGGGGGATGCGTTGGCCTCGATCAGCCACATCCTGCCGCCCCTGTCCAGAGCGAGATCGATGCCGATCTCCGCCAGTCGTCCAAAGCCCTGCTCCAGACGGGCGGCTACCCGCAGCGCGGTCAGATGGAGATCGGCTACTACCTGCGGCACCTCCCTTTCCGTGATGCCAAGCAGCGGCAGCCCCTCGGCCAGTGTTTCGTTGCGTGCGCCCTGATGCCAGTTGGTAGTGAAGCGGCCAGGGGCCGCCATCCGCAGGAAGTTCTGCGTCACCTCCCATTCGCCCTGCCGATTCTTGCTGGTCACGACGCGCATGTCGCTTACCTCGCCGGCGCTGGTTTCCATCAGTGGGATCTGTTGCTGCAGCAGCACCCGGTCGCCGCCGGCGTAGAGCGTGCAGATCGCGTAGGCGCCAGCAGCGCTGATGCTGCGCCAGCGCTTGTCTTCTGCCGATAGCTGCAGCGCATAGCGGCCGCGCCCTGCCCGCGTGATGCGGCTGATGCCCTGCCCCCAACTGCCCCGGTCCGGCTTGGCCAGAACAGCGCGGTGGCGACGCAACATCGCCGCGATGCTGCGCGGGCTGCGGCAGAGCTGCGTCTCTGGCAACAGGCCCGCTACATCGGGGAAGCGGCTGAGCACGACATGGGTTTTCCACTTGGGTAGTGCGCGCACTGGATTGAGGGAGATGGAGGTAGCAGCCAGGCGGCGGCGCACCGTGCTGACCAGCCTGGTGTGATCCAGATGGGGCAGTTTGATCTGATCATAGTAGACGTCCGGGCAGGGGACTTCCTGATAAGCCCAGGTGATCGGCTCGACGCTTGATTGCGGCACCCAGCCGCGCAGCGCGCCTCGGCGCAGGTTAACATCCCGGCACCGAAAAAAATAGAGGCGCACGCCGCAATGGCCGGCTGCCAACGCGTACATCACCGCATCAAAGACGCCCTTCTGGCTCTCCAGCGCGTCTGCCCACTCCTGGTTAATCAGTACCCCAAAGTTGAGCTGTCGCTCCTGCATACCATCACATCCTCTCTGGATATTCTATTGCGCCAGGCAGCACCAGGGTGACAGGGCGGGAGGGCGGCAGGAAGTGTCCTGCCGCAGGCGAAATATCAAACAGTGGACGCAAACGTAGAGGTGGGCTAGGGCGGGTAGACGTTTCGCAGGTGATGTAGTGAGAGGAGTGGAGGCATTGACGGAAAACTGGAACCAATATGCTGATTTTGTGCGAGAAGTGATGGAGCGCGAGCATATCGCAGGTGCGGCAGTCGCCGTATCTCGCTGGGGAGAAGTTGTCTTTGAGCAGGGGTTTGGCTATCGGGATCTGGAGCGGCGGCTGCCTGTTACCCCCGATACTATCTTTGGAATTGCCTCGGTGAGCAAGTCGTTCTCCGCATTGGCAATCATGCAGCTGGTGGATGCGGGACTGCTCAGTGTCGACGATCCGGTGATCAAATATCTGCCCGAGCTGCGATTCAAGGGTGTGACCGACATGAGCGCCATCAAGGTGCGCCATCTGCTTTCCCACACCACTGGGTTGCCGCCGATGCGGCGCCGGCAGGATATCGCCGATTTTGACGCCCACATCGAGTTTCTGGCCAACGAGGATTACACCATGCTCGGCGAGCCGGGCGAATACTTCAGCTACTGCAACGATACCTTCCTGCTGCTGGGCGCCATCATCGAGCGCCTGACCGGGCGGATCTACCGCAAGTACATGACGCAGAACGTGCTGGACGCGTTGGACATGCACCGTTCTACCTACAGTATCGAAGAACTGACCCGTTTCCCCAACGTGACCGTGCCCTATATCTGGAACACGGCGGATAGTGATTGGCAGGTCACCGCCTGGCCGGCCCTGGGCAATTTCGAGGTGGGGGGTGGTGTGCGCTCCAACGTACGCGATCTGCTGAAGTATGGCTCGGTGTTCGTCGATGGCGGCAAGTATCAGGGACGGGCGATCGTCTCGGGGCGCGGCATCGCCATGATGCGGCAGCCCATGTACCGCAGCGGTCGCAAGACCTGGTACTGTTTCGCGCTGCAGGCAACGCCGGATCACTGGGGTTACACTCTGGTCGAGCACGGCGGCAGTCAGCCGGGAGTCGCCTCCAACTTCGGTTTTGTTCCAGAACAGGGGCTGGTGGTGGCTGTTCTCACCAACACCAGCGGCGCTTCAGCCAGCCTGCTCTGGCTGGGTGCGGTGAACACGGCGCTCGGGTTGCCGCTAGATCGGCCGCGCAGTATCGAACCTGAATATACGCCCAATGCTGCAGAAATCGCCCGGATACTGGGCACCTACCGCGCCGCCGAAGGAGGGCGAATTACAGTCAGGCAGGGAGAGGACGGACAGCTGCTCGTCGCCGACGCCAGTGGTGAATATCCGGCACGGATGAGCGGTGCCACCACTCTGACCTTCACCTTCAAGATTCCGCGTGTCGTACGCTTCTACTTCCGCGACGGCGAATCTGCTGCCTGGGCTGCCCTGGCCGGGTCGCGCATGCTGCAGCGCGCCGCCGAGTAAGGCGCTGCAACAAGTCAACACTGGGGGGATGCCCCTCACCTGGCTGGCCCCTGTGGACGCGGCTCGAATCAGCAGGTAGACTAAGAAAGAATTGAGAAGGAATACGCTTACGCGGGGGTGCTCTGTTTGGGCAGCAGCAAGTCGGATGCAGCGCGGGTTTTCATCATCAGCAACGCGACGCTTTCTTTGGGCTCCAACATCATGTTTACACTGGCAGCTATCTATCACATCACGTTCTTCGGGATGAGCCCGCTGCAGCTGGTGCTGATTGGCACTGCGCATCAAATCACTGTTCTGCTCTGCGAGATCCCTACCGGACTTATCGCCGACCTGCGCAGCCGGCGTCTCTCGGTGATCCTCGGTGTGCTGATCATCGGCCTGGCCAGTCTGCTGATCGGCGGGATTCCCTGGATGGCCAATCATATCCTGCCGGCGGGTTTTCCGCTGTTTCTGCTGTTGGTGGTGGGCGAGATCATCCGCGGTGTCGGCGCCACCTGCATCAGCGGAGCGCAGGATGCCTGGCTGACGGACGAGATCGGCCAGCAGAACATCAGTCCAGTCTTCCTGCGTTCCAGTCAGGTATCCCAGGCGGCAGGGCTCGCGGGGATGTTCATCAGCATTGCCCTGTCCAGCTGGGCGCTGCACTTGCCTTTCCTGGCGGGGGCTCTGCTCCATGCCGGATTGGCTGTCTATCTGATTCGGGCCATGCGTGAGGAGAACTTCCGGCCCGCCCCGCGCTCCGGGAAGAGGCTATCCGGTGCCCTGGATGGCACGTTGCGCGCCGGGCTGGCGGCGATCCGGGGCAAGCAGGTTCTGGTGCTCCTGATGGTAGCCACCTTCTTTGCCGGGGCTGCCTCAGAGGGCTTTGATCGGCTCTGGGAGGCGCACTTCCTGAAGACCCTGGGATTACCTGAAGTCGGAAATCTGGATTCGGTCTTCTGGTTTGGCCTGCTGAATCTGGGTGCGAAGATCCTGAGCATCGCTGCGTTGAGCTGGGCACGGGTACGTCTGGATACACGTGCCGACTGGCGGGTCAGCCGGTACCTGGCGGCGCTCAGCGGGCTGCATCTGGTGCTAATGCTGGCTATACCCAGGTTTTCAATGGCATGGCCATTGAAGTGCCTGCCAACAGAGTTGCCCAGCTGGAAAACATTCCTGGAGTGAAGGCCGTCTATCCTGATATAGAGGTCTATGAAGACCTGGGTGAAAGCCTGCCGGCCATCGGCGCTCCCACGGCCTGGGAAATCCCACCCGGGTTCGACGGCAGCGGAGTTGTTGTCGGCGTCATCGATGGCTGGATAGACTGGTCGCATCCTGCCCTGGGCGGAGGGTTCGGCCCCGATTACCGCGTCATCGGCGGCTGGGACTTCTGGCAGAACCAGCCGATTGAGGCCTCCGGCAGGATTGGCGTCGATGGGCGCCACGGGACTCACGTCGGCTCCACAGTGGCGGCGGTAGCCCCCGGAGCACAGTTGATCAACTATCGTGTCAGCTCCGGTGGCGGTGGAACTGCCTCGCGCCTGATGGCAGCCATGGAAATGGCCATCCGGGATGGTGTTGATGTGCTGACGATGAGCATGGGCTCGGCCTACGGCCATCCTGACGCTCCCTGGGCCAAGGCGGTGGATAACGTCGTCCTCTCCGGCATCGTCTTCACCGTGTCCAATGGGAATAACGGCAGTGACGAACGCACCACAGGAACCTATGCCAACTCCCAGCTGGCCATTTCCGTCGGCAACTCCAATGCGCGACTGAAGCCGATCATCACTTCTGTTGGCACCGGTCGCGACCATGTGGCTTCACTCTTTACCTATTCACCCGCGCTTGGGGAGCTGGCCGACCAGGAGCTGGAGTTTGTGGACTGCGGATTCGGCGCCTTCCCGGAGGATTTCCGTGATGCGGACGGCAATAGCCTGGTAGAAGGTAAGGTCGCTCTGGTTTCTCGCGGTGGCCCCTCTGGCTACACCGGGTTCCGCCTGAAACATGACAACGCCAGGGACGCCGGAGCTGTAGCCATGATCGTCTATAACAACGTCTCTGGTGGAGTCGTCTCCGGCACTCTGGGCAGCGCCGGCGATATCCCCAGCCTGGGCCTTACGCTCGAAGACGGGCTGCTGTTCAAGACGCTGGCTGACAGGACCATCAGGATCAGGATCGGCGAGTACAATCTGATGAATGCCGGCAGCTCCCGCGGATCCGGCGCTTTGCTGGATATCAAGCCTGACGTTGCCGCGCCTGGTACATCGATTGTTGCCCCCGTTCCCTATCCTGTCGAGGAAGAAGAACCGGTAGCCAACGCCTTCCTCGGCGAGGATGGAGGCTGGTACGCTTCCCTCAGCGGCACCAGCATGGCTACCCCGCACGTTGCCGGTGCTGCTGCCATCCTGCGGGCAGCCTATCCTCACTGGACGCCCCAGCAGGTGAAACTGGCTCTGATGAACACAGCCCTGGATATCAGACAGGAGAACGGCCAGTCATATCGACCCATTGACCAGGGCGCCGGCATGATCAGCATCCCGCGCGCGCTGAACACCAAGCTCTTCATCAACCCGGGCAGCCTCACTTTCAAGGACGCCCAGGTAGGGCCGCTGACTCTTCCGCTGGAACTGATCAGCAACAATTCTCGGGCGGCCACCTACCGCATTCGGGTGGCGAAACACGATCCAGATCACGCCTATCAGCTGATCCTTGACGATACTGTAACTGTCCTCGCAGGGGCTACCCAGACGCTGTCGGTGACCTTACAGGTTGACGAAGATCTGCCGGTCAGCGTTCCGGGGGATAGCCAGTATTGCGGCTATATCTACTTTGAGAACGTGGATGATCCTAACGATACCTATCGCGTGCCCTATCACTTTGTGAACGGGCAGGTGATCAGCCAGCTGACGGCTACCCCGCATTACATCTCCCTTAACCCAGATGCTACGCAGCGGGAGGTAACCTTAAGCTATGTGCTGGGCTGTGCGGTCAACAATGTGCGCTTCCGTGTGCATGGCCTCAGCAACAGCTACTTTGGTTACACCGGCCCGCAGGGCCCGGGGACCTACAGCTTCACCTGGGATGGCACTTGTGACGATGCCAGTGTTACCATTCCCGAGGGGACGCTAACCATCTATCCGCAATTCCAGCTGACCGAAGGCGGTTCCTGGCATAACATGACCAATGCCGACAACATCGGAGCGATGGCTTACGCACGCATCATCTCCGATAGTACGGCGCCCAGGTTCCACGAAGTCAAGCTGGAGTTCGGTGACGAAGGCGAAGTCTTCATCAGCGGCCTGATAGAAGACCAGATGTTTGGGCTGATTGAGGCTGGCGGCGAAGTGCTGGTCAACGGTGAGAAGGCCGTAGTCATCAGCCACGCTGACTTCTCAGACCCTGACCTGCCCAGAGGCGGCGACTATGGCAGCTTCAAGCACCAGCTGCCGAGCTTCGACCTGCGCGAGGGTACCAGTGTCACCTTGCTGGGCAGAGACCTGGCTGGAAACACCACTGTTGAGGAGCATCGCTTCCAGGCTGTCACCTTTGACCATCCAGAAATGAGGCGGGTACTCCTGGGCGAACATGCTATCTCAGGGCGAGCCCTGCCTGGGTTGGAGGTCGCCATCAACGGCGAAACCGTTCCCCTCGATGAGGCCGGTTGCTTCTCCTATGACATCCTCATTGAAAAGCCTGGCAACCATCCGTTCACCGTCAGTGCCTTCATGCCGGGCTGGAGCGAATCAATCAGCTATACCGTGAGGGTAATCGGCGTACCCAACGAGAATGCGGTGGGAGGAAAATAGGGGATAGGGCGGCTGAGCAATCAGTCAAAGGGGCTCTCGCACTGCCTGTGTGCGAGAGCCCCTTCTTACCGTATCCTTCTGCTATGTCCACAAGGATTTCTGTCAGGCTCCCCCTGGACACGCGGGATGCGTTGAGGCCGGGAGACAATTGCCTGTGCAACAGTCTCCTGGCGTGGATAGGAGCAATGGGAAGCGAAGGGGAGACTCTTTACCTCTTGCTGAATAGTGATACAATTGAGCTTGAGTATGGTGGGAGGGGGTTAGGTGATGGAGAATCGTTTGGAGCAGCGAGAAGTCATTTTCCGGCATGTGGTGCTGGAGGGCACGGCCTATGAAGTGGGCCGGGCGCAGGGAGAGATGTGCAAGGGCGACCCCGGTCTGGTCAGTTTCCTGACCAAACCGCCAGAGGACGCGCCGCCGCTGACGCCGCAACAGACAGAGGAAGCGATGAAGCTTTTCGACCGCTACTGTCCGGGTGTCAACGATGAGATCCGCGGCTTTGCCGATGCTCTGGGCGTCAGTCCAGAGGAGATCGTCTACTACGCTTTTTCCTATCAGGTGGGAGGGCAATGCAGCCAGTTTGTCGTGTCGCCCGACCGAATGCAGGACGGACGGTTTTACGTGGGGCGCAATTATGAGTGGGGCTTCAACGATGACTTTCGGCTGGTGACGACACGGGTGCAGGGCAACGCTGCCCACCTGGGTTTTTCGGTGGCCCTTTTTGGGCGGCTGGATGGGTTTAACGAGCACGGGCTGGTGGTGACGATGTCGGCTGGGGCGCCGAACGTGCCGGTGACCGAGGGAGGTGTGCGTTTCTGGGTGGCGATTAGAACGCTGCTCGATCGCTGCCACAACGTGGCTGAAGCCCTGGAGGTCCTGGGGGAGATTCCGATTTCCTTCAACGTCAATATACTATTGGCCGATAGGAGCGGTCAGGCAGCGCTGGTGGAGATCGCCTGCTCGCAGCGGGCCGTCTGGCGTATCGGGCCAGACACGGCGGAGCGTGTGCTGCTGGCGACCAACCACTACAACCATCCTGACATGCTGCCTTTCGACCAGGGGCGGATGTGGCAGTCGGTGGCCCGCTATCAGGCGCTGCAGCGCGTGCTCTGCGCTCCAGAACCGGTGGCGAAGGAAGATCTGCGCCGCGTGCTCAGCTCGCCACTGCCCGACGGGGTCTGCTGCCACTACTACAGCAACACCCTCGGCACACTCTGGTCGGCGATCTATGATGTCCAGGCTGGTGAGGCAGAAATCGCCATCGGCTCGCCGCACTGCAACCCCTGGCGGCGCTTCGGTCTCAAGGATCCGGTGGGAGTGACGGAATATCCCGCAGTCTTCCCGTTGGAGCGACCAGCTGACCCGAAGGCCTTCTTCCGGCGCCTCGCTCCGGGAGCGAACGAATAGCAGCCGCGCCCGCAAGCGCGGGCTGGCCATCCAGATGCCTGAGGGTACATAGTCTATCCCATAACTCAGGCCCTGCAGTCCACGACTGCAGGGCCTGATGTTGCACCGATTAAAGTGTATCCAAGACCGCCTTCAGATCGGCGATAATATCCTCTACATCCTCCAGTCCTACTGAGAGGCGGACCAGCCCGTCGGTAATGCCGACAGCCTCCCGCTCCTCCTTGCTGTAGGGTGAATGGGTCATCGAGGCCGGATGCTGGATCAGCGTCTCTGTGTCGCCCAGACTGACTGCCAGCGTGCAGAGCTGGACGTTGTTCATCAGGTGCTTGCCTGCCGCGACACCGCCGCGCACCTCGAAGGCGATCATCGCTCCCGGCAGCCGCATCTGTTGCCGGGCCAGCTCATACTGCGGGAAGCTCTTCAATCCTGGATAATAGACTATTTCTACCGCTGGGTGCTGCTCCAGGAATTCGGCAACCTGCATGGCATTCTCGCAGTGCTTTTCCATGCGGATGGCCAGGGTTTTCAATCCGCGGCAGATCAGGTAGGCATCGAAGGGGCTCAGGACAGAGCCGGTCATGTCCTTGACACCGAACAGCCTGACCTGATCGATAAAGTCCTTCTTGCCGGCCACAATGCCAGCGATGACATCGCCGTGGCCGTTTAGGTACTTGGTGGCCGAGTGGAGCACCACGTCTGCTCCCAGTTCTATGGGCCGCTGGAGGTAGGGGGTACAGTAGGTATTATCTACGAAGACCAGACAGTCGGCTGTCTCGTGGGCAATCTGGCTGATGGTGGCGATATCGGCGATATACATGGTGGGGTTGGCCGGGGATTCCAGGTAGACGACTCTGGTATTCGGTCGCATGGCACGGCGGACGTTCTCGGGATCGCGGATATCGACAAACGTCACATCCACTCCGTAGCGGCTGATGCCGTGATTCAGAAAGGCAAAGGTGCAACCGTACATGGTATCGGCGGCCACGACATGATCCCCGGCCCTCAGCGCCGTCCAGAAAGCTGATGTTATCGCTCCCATGCCAGAGGCCATCGACATTGCTGCCTCGGCGCCCTCGAGAAGGGCGACCCGCTGCTCGAGTTCGCTGCTGTTGGGATTACCCAGCCGGGTATATATGTACCCCTCCTCCTCCAGCGCAAACCTTCTGCCGCCTTGTTCCGCCGAGTCAAAAACGAAGGTGGAGGCCTGGTAGATCGGGGTGACTAATGCCCCTGCTGCGTTTTTTGCGTGTCCGCCGTGGATGGCTCTGGTGGCAAAACCCTTGTCCTTCAGGTCAAGCTTGCTCATCTTGATTACCTCCCTGCATTGTTCGAACCAACCTGCTTCCGGGGCGACCCGCCAGTGGTGTACCCCGCCTCGTATTTTCAGAGATGCCTAAAGCGATCTCCACATTTACTATATTACAACTGTTTGGTTCTTGCCAGCCAAGTCGCAAAACTGTCGCCGGCCTGTCCCGAATAGTGGTACATCTTGCGTTTCCATTTGGTGCTCTTAACTAGCGGTTGGATATGGGCTATAATAGGCACTGTAGCTTATTGAAAGTGAACTCCGTGACGGTGTCGTGAGAAGGGGTGGATAGCCGGATGGTGCCATCCCCTCATTTTTGTGCGCACCAGGCCCAGCACTGGCTGAGGGGCGTTTCACGGAGGCGCTTAGTGAAGGAGTGAAAGCATGTCTGACAGCAAAATGACGGCCAGGCCGAGCTTGCTAAAGCTATTTTCGATTTTCTTCCGAGTTGGGGCTTTTACCTTCGGCGGCGGTCTGGCCATGATTCCTCTCATTCAGCGCGAACTGGTGGATAATCAGGGCTGGCTGGAGGAAGATGACTTCATTGACATGATCGGCCTGACCCAGTCTGCTCCTGGGCCGATTGCGGTCAACGCCGGCATCTATCTGGGCTATCGCCTGAACGGTGTACCAGGCGCTATTGCTTCCCTGCTGGGGACGGTTATGCCGTCGCTGCTGATCATCATGTTCATCGCCTGGGCTTTAAGCCGGGTCAATCTTGATTGGCTGAACCGGGCATTCGCGGGGATCCGGCCGACGGTAGTGGCCCTGATCGCCTCTGCCGCCTACTCGATGGGACGCAAGATACTCCGCGATCAGCGGGGCTGGATCATCGCCCTGCTGGCAGTCGCGGGGATCATCGTTTTCGACCTGCACGCGGCTGTACTGATCGTGGCAGGTGCCGTAGTCGGTCTGGTTCTGCGGGAGAAGCCCCAAGCTGAAAGAGGTGAGCAATGATGCTGCTATGGCAGTTATTCTATACATTTGCTGGCATTGGCGCCATTGCTTTTGGCGGCGGGTATGTGATTATTCCCTTGATCAATAAGCAGGTCGTGGAGAGGCTGGCCTGGCTCAGCGCGGCCGAGTTTATCGACATCGTGGCCATTGCTGAGATGACGCCGGGTCCCATCGCCATCAACTCGGCGACATTTGTCGGCTTCCGCCAGGCCGGCGTGCTGGGGTCCATCGCGGCCACAGCCGGAGTGGTCACTCCCTCTCTCATCATCGTGCTCATTCTGGCGATGCTGATCAAGCGGTTTGGCGAGTCGCCCCTGCTGAAATCCGCCATGACAGGTGTGCGCCCCGTCGTCGTGGGGATGATCACGGCCGCCGTCTGGTCGGTGGGCCAGAAGAGCCTGATCAACTGGCAGGCCTGGGTGATGGCCGCCGTGATGTTTGTCCTGCTGACCCGGACTAAGGTCCACCCGATCCTGCTGATCGCGCTTTCCGCAGTATTTGGCATCATTTTCCTTTAAGCCTCGGCAATATCCGTAACTAACAACACACCCCTCCCCAGAATGCCTCATCTGGAGGGGTGTTGTTTTCTTCAGGGGCGCTAGCGATACCTCAGGGCCAGGTTGCGGATTCTGGCGATTTCATCGACATTGAATTTCGCCTCTAGCTTCTCGATCAACTGCTCGATGGATGGCCCATCGCCTCTGCGGGCGAGGCGGTACAGGCTCAGCAGCTCGGCGGGAGTGAATCTGCTAGCTGCCCGCAGGCAAAACAGCTTTTCCTCCAGTGTCATCTGGCTGATGAACCCGATGATGGACGTCAACTCGCTCTGCTCCGAGGCGCTGAGGCTGAGCCCTGCTGCAGCGGCGACTGCAGCCGGTTCTATCAGTGCGTCGCTCAACGCCAGCGGCGCTGTCTGCTTGCCAGCCGGGGGCGTTTCTGGCATCGGTGTGTAGCCGACCTGGGGCGGCCTAGTCGCAGACTCGGCGGCTGGCTCGGCCGCTTTCGCTCCCTGGGGCAGGTCCCAGCCTGCTGCGTCGGCCATTACGTCAGGTGGCGGTTCGGTGGTGGCGTTGACGTCTGGCTTGGCCTCCGGCTCAGCAATCAATGCCTCAATAACCTCGTTCAGCTTTTCCTGATACAGGCTCGAGAAATGCACGTATCCACCCCAGACTGCCAGCAAGATCACGACCAGATGCAGGGCGATAACTATTCCGAACCTTTTCCAATTGCAGTTCCAGCTCAACGGTATCCACCCGCCTCCTATGGTTCTACCTTCCAGTATGCCACGTTGGGAGGGGGATAAACCCGAGGCTCACGGTCAGCCGAGCAGATCGCGCACGACGACGCTCGCGGCGATCAGGCCGGCCGTCGCCGGGACGAAGGCGCTGCTGCCGGGAACCAGGCGCCGATGGACGGGGATGTCGCCAGCAGTACGCAGCCGTTCGACGACCGCTGCATCAGGAGTGATCGGCGGTTCGCTGGAATAGACCACCTTCACGCCCCGCTCGATGCCGCGCTGCCTGAGCTCCCGGCGCATCACTCTGGCCAGGGGGTCGGTGTGCGTCTCGGAGATATCCACCACTGTGAGGCGGGTGGGATCCAGCTTGTTGCCGGCGCCCATGCTGCAGATGATGGGGATACTCAGGTCGCGGCACTTTTCCACCAGCAACAGCTTGCTGCTCACCGTGTCAATCGCGTCGACTACATAGCTGAGGTCAGCTGGGAGCAGCGCCTGCCAGTTCTGCTCCTGCAGAAAGGCGCGGCGTGGTATCACCTGACAATCCGGGTTAATCTGCCGGATTCGCTCCGCCATCAGGTCCACCTTCGGCTGGCCGATGGTGCCCTCCAGGGCGTGAATCTGCCGATTGAGGTTAGTCAGTGAAACCGTGTCGTGATCCACCAGCAGCAGCTGGCCGATGCCGCTTCTCGCCAGCGCCTCCGCCGTATACGAGCCCACGCCGCCGATGCCAAAGACGGCCACCTTGGCTCGCTGCAGGCGGGACAACCCCGCTTCGCCCACCAGCATCTCCAACCGTGAAAAGCGATGCATATCCTATCCACCCCCATGCCCGTTGCATCCGTACGAATCACTCACATCTCTTATCCTAACCTGTCTGCAGCAGTTTGCCCACTGGAGGATGTGGCAGAACTGTTGCATGAGCACCAGCACCGTAGCCAGGCACACACCCCTGCGACCGCCCGATGTCTCCCGCACTAAGGTATCGTGAACTCCACGCCTCAAAGCAGGCACCCACTGCAACCCGGGGGGAGGCAGTGGGTGTCGCTATGTGCCGCTCACTCCTGCTGATATCTCACTTCCAGCCTTCGCTCTTACGGTAGCGTCAGTTCTACGCTATCGGTACCTCCCTTCTGCGAAGTCAGCGTGACGCCGATGGTGCTACCGGCCGTCGCCCGCACCAGGAAATCGACGCGCTTCGCCGAGTGCGCTGGCCCTCCATAGCCGCGCTGGCCGTTGAAGTAGCCCTGCAGGTAACCGATTTCCACTTCGGGCCGACCCAGCAGCAGCTCGGCGCCCTCAGGCAGCGTCAGCGTCACCTTGTCTTCGCGCATCGCTTTGATCTCCCGCCCCTTGTTGCAGAGATAGGTGGGCAGGAAGCCGTGGTTGGCCGCCAGTACCGATACCTTATAGACGCCCTTGCCCTGCGGCTCGACGCTGGTCTCTTCGATGGCCACCTGCGGCAATGCGGCTGCATGCGCCAGCAGGAACTGGGTCATCTTGTGGCACTCCTGCTCGAGAAACTTGTGGGGTGGGTTCTGCCGCACGAACTTCGGGTTCCAGCCGCCTAGCTCCACTTCGCCCAGCTGCGGATGCTCAAACTTGCGCCAGCGGAAAAAGCCTTTCCCCGACAGCTCGCGGTCGTTCCAGCGTAGTAGTTGTAGCTCGCGCTCCTCTGCCTCGGCGGGTGTGCTAGGCCGCCGGCTCAGCCAGTCAACCCTGATGCCGGCACGCCCCGCCATATCCCACAGCTCGGGGGTGAAGCCGGGGATGCCGCAGTTCTCGTAGGCCCAGTCGACGATGGTCGCCGCATAGGTGCCGCCCGTACTGGGCACATCCGGGTAGCCCGTCAGCTCCTCGCCGCGCCGGCCGATCGTGCGCAGCAGGTGCAGGTCTTCCTGATTCATCTGCGACTCCGGATAGGTATAGGGTGAACGGAAGAGGATGCCACCGGAGGTATGCAGGGCTTCCAGCGCGCCGATATTCTTGTGGCTGAGGATGAAGTCCACCACGTTCTTGATTTCCGGCTCAGACGCCGGGTAGTCGCCGCCGCCACGGATCCGGTTGTTCCACTGGGAAGGGAAGTTGCGGTTCAGATCCAGTCCCCAGGGGGTCGGCCTGATCGCAAATGGCTCGCCGTCAAAGTCCTGAATCAAGCCTTCGGTGTAGAGGCGATAGAACGGCCCTTCGCGCTCATCCATCAGCCGCGGCACCATGATCCGGTCATCGCGCTGACTGACCTTCCATTCACCTTTTTGGTCGTCGCGCACCCGCATCTGCAGAATGTAACCATCCCCATCGATGTCCTCTGCGTACAACCCGGGCATCTCACTCACATCCGGGTAGGGCCAGGGCCGCACGCTGCTGCGCAGCATGTAAGGTGTCGTCAGATAGAGCTCAGCTCCATCCGGGTTTACGCGGGGGATGACATAGAAGGTGCGGTTGTCCAGCAGCCAGGTCACCCTGTCATCTACGCCATAGTTCTTGAGTAAATAGTCAATGGTGTAGAGGGCAACCATCGAGCCGGTTACCTCACCGGCGTGGGTATTGCCATCGATGTAGATGGCAGGTTTGCTGTCGTGGCTGCCGGTCGCCTGGTTGGTCAGCGTGACATACCAGACGTCGCGCCCCTCCCAGCTTTGGCCGACGCGGCCCATCTGGCACAAGTCGGGGTAAGCGGCTGTCAGTTCTTCCAGCGCCCTCGTCAGTTCGGCGTAGCGGTAATAGTCGTCGAAACGCAGCACAGGTTTACCCATTGGATCAGCTCCTTTGCATCTTAAGCATTTTCGGACACTTAGGACTTTCGGGCTGAATGGCCTCAAATCCTGTCTCTGCTGCGGCAAAAGTAAGCTGCGCCAGCCGGCGCCATCATCGACGCGGTGCGGATCGGGACGTTTCGCTAACTCCTGCGTCATTCTGGTGTCACTGTAATAATTGCGCGTCATCTGGGGGCAGGGATTCGACAGCTGGGTGGCGTATCTCTTGCCATAGAAAGCAGGAGGGGGGATGGGGTTTGCTGGCAGACTATCATGTGCATTTGGAGCGCGGCCCCTATACGCTGGAGTGGCTGGAGCAGTTCCTGCGGCAAGCCGAGCGCGTCGGCATAGCGGAACTGGGGATCGTCGAGCACCTCTATCGTTTCGTCGAAGCCAGGCCAGCCCTGTATAACGATTGGGTGGCGAAACGGCAGACACAGCATCTGGATGACTTCCTGGAACTGATCGCCCGCGCCAAGCAGCGGGGTTGGCCGGTGAAGCTGGGGCTGGAAGTCGACTACATCCCCGGCAAGGAGGACGCCATCCGGCAGGTGACGCAAGGTCTCCCGCTGGACTTTCTCATCGGGTCGGTGCATTGGCTGGGGGACTGGTGTTTCGACGCTGATGCGGCCAGCTGGGAGGGGCGCGATCTGTTGCAGGTTTATCGCCAATACTACGATGTCCTGGCCCAGGCGGTGGAGAGCGGTCTCTTTGATATCCTTGGGCACCCTGGCAATATCGCTTACTTTGGTTTTACACCGCGCTGGGATGACCGACGCCGCATCGAGGCCAGTTTCTTGGAGCGAATTCGGCCGCTGCGTCGCCAGATCTGCCTGGAGGTGAACACCGGCGGCCTGCTGCGCCCCGGGCATACCCGCTTCCCCAGCCTGGGTCTCTTGCGCCACCTGCGCTCGCTGGATTTTGATATTACCCTGTCTTCCGATGCGCATCGGCCTGAAGACGTTGGCTATGCTTTCGCTGATACGGTTGCCCTGCTGCGCCAGATGACTTTCCAGAACCTCTGCCACTTCCGCAATCGACGGCAGAGGCTGGTTCGCTTCTAGTAGTGTGACAGGGATTTGGCGCAATTAGGACATCAGGGGCCGCGGCAGGACTGGCTTGGGAAATGGTGAATCAATCTGAAGAGACAAGGAGGTAGACAATTATGAGGTACGATTTTGATCGCATCATCGACCGGCGCAATACCAACTGCGGCAAACATGACCGCAACCTGATCAACTTCGGGCGTGACGACGTGTTAAGTATGTGGGTAGCCGATATGGACTTCCCCTGCCCCGAGCCAGTAGTCGAGGCCATCAGGCGGCGTGCAGAGCACCCCATCTATGGCTATAGCTTCGCCCCCGATTCCCTTTACGAGGCCATCGTCGAACGGATGGAAAAGCGGTATGGCTGGAAGATCGAGAAAGAGTGGATTCTCTTCAACGCTGGCGTCGTCAACGGCCTCTACAGCGCCATTAAAGCGTTCACCCACCCAGGCGATGAGGTGATCGTCCAGTCGCCGGTCTATTATCCGTTCTATAGCGCCATCAAGAACAACGGCTGCCAGGTGGTTCACAACCCATTGAAGCTGGAGAACGGGCGCTATTACGTGGACTTCGAGCAGCTGGAATCACTATTTGAGGTGCGGACTACCTTCCCAGCTCGCAGCCCGCGCATCAAAGCGCTCGTGCTCTGCAGCCCGCACAACCCGACGGGTCGAGTTTTTACACGAGACGAACTGCAGCGCCTGGCTGAGATCTGCCTGAAGCACGATTGCCTGATCATCTCCGACGAGATCCATTGCGACCTGCTGGTCAAAGGCGCCAGGCATACTGTCACGTCTTCGCTGTCACCCGAGATCCAGCAGAATACCATCACGCTGATGTCTGCCAGCAAGACGTACAATATTGCCGGTCTGGCCACATCCTTCGTGATTATCCCCGACCAGAAGCTGCGCCGCCAGTACATGAATCTGCGCGCTGGGCATAACAGCGGCAACGTGTTTGGCATGGTAGCCACCGAGGCAGCTTTCCGCTATGCCGACGACTATCTGGAACAGCTGCAGGACTATCTGCATGAGAACCGACGCCTCTTCACGGAGTATATCCGCAAGCATATCCCGCGGCTGAAGGTCATCGATGGCGAGGGCACCTATCTGGTCTGGGTGGACATGCGAGATCTGGGCATGGACAATCTCGAATTGCAGGAGTTCATGCGCAACGAAGCCCGCCTGGCCCTGGATGACGGCTATGCCTTTGGCCCCGGCGGCGAGGGCTTCCAGCGCTTTAACCTCGCCTGCCCGCGCAGCATCGTGGAAGAGGCTCTGCATCGCCTGGAGAAAGCCGTCAACTCACTCTAGGCGCTAGCACCACCATCTGGAAAGACACGAAGGGGCTGTCGCAATAACACCCACTGCCTCCCTGGGTTGCAGTGGGTGTTTTCTTGAGTTTAATGAAGCGTGGGGTCAGACCGCAGTATTACATAGCAGGAAAGCACGGCGCGTGCCGTGCTTTCTCGACATCTCATGAGTGAAGTGAACGGTGGGACCGTCCCCAACATTCAGTCCTGCGGGGTGAACTCGCAGTAGCCCACCTCGTCGCAGCGCTGCTTCATCTCTGCCCAGAGCTTTTCGTCCTCCAGCATGTTCAGTGCTGTCGGGTAGAGGATGTTGTTCTCCTTGAAGATATGGTCGCGCAGGGCGAAGACCAGCCTGGGCGCCACTTCGTTCAGCTGCTGCTGGAACTCGGCGAAAGGCAGCTCCTGCTTCTCGGCGGCCCGGCCGATATCCCGCACCCTTTTCTTCATGACCCGCATGTCATCATGCTCCATCCGCATGATCCGCGGCGGGCCAGAGACACCGCGCTTCTCCAACTCCGGGAAGAGAACCTGTTCCTCCCGCTGGTGGTGATTCTCGGCCTCCAGCAGCTTCTCACCCAGCTCTGCGATCTGCCGCGCATCGATCTCGTTGTAGCCGTTGGCGCCCTGTACCCGCTGATTGGCTTCCTCCAGCTGATCCAGGAACGTCAGCAGGATCTCGTGCTCGGCCAGCATGGTGCCGATCACATGCCCGCCGCTCAGTTCCTGTTTCATCTGCTCCAGCTCATCCTGCAGCATCTCCATATGCACCGAGCAGAGCCCACGCAGCTCTTCCTCGGCTAGTCCCTCGTCCACCAGCTTTTGCTCAGCCAGGGATAGCTCTTCCGGCGTCAGTTGCTCGATCAGGTGCTGTGCCTCCTTGCGCACCTGCTCGGGGTTCTCGCCGGTATTAAGGCGCTTCAGTATCTCGGCGAGGCGTTCGGCCTTCTGGTTGATTCTCATTCAGGATCGCTCCTCTCCAAATTTCCCCGGTTACGGCGCCGTGTCCTTATCCGCGGCTGGTCGGCATAATTCGGCAATGGTTGTTCTGCGAAACACGCCCTCCATTGCCTCCTGAGCCGCCACCCAGACGCGATGCAGCAGGCATCGAGATTCCTTGGCGCATTGGCCAGACTTCAGGCAGTAGTTGATATGAATCGGGCCCTCAATCAGCTCGATTACATCCAGGACCGAGATAGTGGCCGGATCGACCACCAGGCGGATACCACCGCCCACGCCGCGCGTTCCCTCTATCCAGCCCTTGTTGCTCAGGGTGGCCACGATGCGGGGCACCAGGCTTTGGGGAATGTTGCGGCGTCGACCCACTTCCTTCGACTGTAGTGGTCGATCCGATTCCTGCTCGGCCAGCTCCGTCAAGATAGCGATGGCGTACTCGGTCTTACGCGTCAGTTCCATTGGCCGTTCCTTCTTTCACGGCCCTGGCCAGGCTGGCACCGATCTCCTCAATTTCCTCCTGCTTAGCTTTGTCCGGACGCCACTTGACAGCGACTCCGTCTGAGAAGAGCTCGAACCGAGCCTTGCGCAGATATTCGTTGATGGCGCCGATGGCACCACCACCCCAGCCATCCGAGCCGAAGGCCAGCGCCAGCTTGCCAAACGGCCGCAATGCAACCAGATCGTCCACCAGGGGGGCCACCGTGGGCAACATGCCGCGATTGTAGGTGGGGGAGCCGATGGCTACGGCCTTGGCCTCTTTGATCTGAGTGATGATATCGTTGCGATCACTGCTGGAGATTCTGAACAGCTGGTAAGCAACGCCTTCGCGGGCGATGCCCCGCGCCAGGGCCTCAGCCATCACCCGGGTGCTCTCCCACATGGTGTCATAAGCGATGACTACTTTTTCTGCGCCGGGATTGGTGGACCACTCAGCGTAAGCCTGAACGATGCGGCCCGGGTCCTGGCGCCAGATAATGCCGTGACTGGGGCAGATCATCCTGATCGGAATCCCCAGCTCCTGCACTTCCTGCAACTTCTTCGCTACCTGCCGGGAGAACGGTGTCAGGATGTTAGCGTAATACTTCCTGGCTTCCTGCATCACCTCAGCTATGTCCACCTCGTCATCGAAGCGTTCTGAGCTGGCGTAATGCTGGCCAAAGGCATCGTTGGGCATGAGAATGGCATCTTCCTTGATGTATGTAAACATGCTGTCCGGCCAGTGGAGCATCGGTGCTTCCAGGAAGGTCAGCGTGCGCTGGCCCAGCTTGATCTCATCGCCATTCTGCACCACGTTGTAGTCCCAGCCGCCGTGGAATTGCTGCTCCAGGAACTCAGCGCCCTTGGCGGTACAGTAGAGTTTGGCATTAGGGGCAGCAGCGATCACCTGGGGCAGGGCACCGGAATGGTCGATCTCGCTGTGGTTAGAGATAATCACGTCAATCCGGGCCGGGTCGATAACCTCGCGGATGGCTTCCAGCAGCTCTTCCTCGAATCCTTTCATGACCGTGTCGACCAGGGCCACCTTCTCGTCAACGATCAAATAGGCGTTGTAGGTGGTGCCGCGGTGGGTGGAGTAGGCGGGTCCGTGGAAGTAGCGGATATCCCAGTCAACCACACCAACCCAGTAGATGTTCGGGGCGATCTCACGTGCTCTCATCTGTGCTCCTCCTTTAATTACTTACTTGGTTAGTTATATTTTAGTTTCAGGCAGCAGGGGTGTCAATAGATCGCCGCAAGAAAATTTGACACCCTCGTTTAGCTTTTCCCAAAGGGAGGGCAGTTGCTTCGCAGAAGTGAAAGGGGCGTCGCATAGGTAAGCGCTTAGCAGCCAGGACACGCCCCCTCGGGCGCTGCGATGGGGGATACTTCCGGCCAGATACGGGCCTGATGCCTGTCTCAAACGCCTGAGGTATACCCCCGACCCATATGGCGTCAAGCGAAACGGGACGGGGAGTCATTATCCCGTCCCGTTTCACTTTCTTTCAAACTAACGACCCGTCGGATGCGCCCTCGAGGGTGATGCCTGTCTGCATGGGAATCCAGCTCGGGCAACAGCCCTTTGCCACCCAGTGCGCTCGCATTCCGTTGGGGATTCCGCACATCGGCAGTGCGGGTTCCCTGTGCAGCCAGACAGCGCTACCCTCAGTTAATGGCGGGTCTGGTTGTACTGCGGCTGCACAAACTGACCGTATTGCGGGATCTGCTGGTATTGTGGACCCCGGGGATAGGGCTGCCCCTGCATGGATTGTGATTGCTGCATCAGCGACTGCAGTTTCTGGGCAGCCTGTATGTCACTTTGCACCATCTGGTTGACGTTATAGGCGTGATACCAGCCTTTCTGCATCATGAAGTTGGTCAGCTGTTCGTGGAAGTTGAGGGAATCCTGCAGCTGACGCTGCAAGGTGCGCCGCACCTCTGGTGTTGCGGCCTCGGTCAGAGCGCTGGCGGTGGATTTGATTCCCGCTTTGACTCCGTTGAGAAGGTCCGCAGCGATAGTCTTGTCATCGATGAAAGTGGTCATCTGGTTATGTATGTTACTCTGGGCGCTATACATTACTGCCTGCCTCCCATCGTGCTGCTTAGAAGTTGCTGAATCTCCTGTGCATGTCGCGTGGATGACTGGATATCCTGCTGCAGGAAGTGGCGCAGCTGGGGATCCTGAACCATCATCTGCATCGCTGACGCTTTGCGTGCGCAGACGTCCTTCAGCCCGACCAGTTCATGCAGATCCAGCGTTTCGTGCATTGCGAGTCGACCGTTCACAAGCAAACCTCCTTAAGACTGTTCTGAGGCGAAAGCCTTATCAAGTGGATTGTTTCCTGCTGGTAGAAACATTACCCAACCGCCAGCATGGGATTTTCATCCACGCAAGGTTTGCTTTCGGCTTCGCGCAACTAACGCCTCTTTTCTTCGATCACGCTGTAGAGGCGTTGCTGTAAAGCTTTCAGGGAGGTAATCTCAGCTGGTTTGGCGACATGCAGCTCGATGATGTCCCCACCGAAGTCGTGCAGCAGGAGGCCGTTAAAGCAGAGCTCGGTCAGCCAGGCGCTATCATACTCGCCAAAGTAGCCGGTTAAGAATGCCTCGTCAAACCTGAATAGCTCGCTGGCAATATGGGCCAGTTCATAGATGATAGGAGCGAGGACGGCATCGGCGAAGTCGATGATGTACAGCTCACCTGTGTCGGTAATAAGAATGTTGTCGCTGCACAGGTCACCATGAACAAAAACCTTTTCACCATAATCATGCGCCTTAATGTAGTTCAGACGTTCCTGCCGGAACTGCGCAGGGAATTTATCCCATCGCCTGTATCTGCCTTCGTCATTCACCACGTCGATCCCGTTAAAGCCCTCGCAGGGAGTGTTCAGCTTGTCGGTGATCTCTCGCATTCTCTGCCCGAAGCTGACCCTCTCGTCGTAGCCAAGGGTACCGGCAACATCGGTGAACTCCTTCCCCTCGATAAACTCCATGATCATGTAGCGAAAAAGATATTTGTCCTCGATGGCGCTGGAGGCAAGGATTTTGGGAACAGCTATTCCTGCGGCTGCCAAGCGCTTGATGGCAAACGTCTCGGTCTGGATGTCTATAGCCGTATCCAGCCCCGATGCCAGCGGTGCGAATATCTTGATCACAAACCCGCCGATCTTGAATACGGCGTTGGTGCCTGGAGTGAGGTGTTCAACGTCCGCCAGGGGCAGGCCTTCCCTCTTGAATATGTACTCAATCAACGGTCGCCAGGCGTCGATTGACTGAAACACTCCGGTCCATGAAGTCCAGTCGTTTATATCGCGCCTGAAGAGACTCATGGTTCAAACCTCCCCTGCTGTGGCTTCATCGCAGCTCGTAAGCTCGTTTCAGCATCTCGTAGGCGGCATGCACCCGTCCAGCCCGTTCCAGGTTCTTGGCTGCGAACTCGAACATACCGGCCGCATCGCCCCTGTGATGAAAAGCCAGTGCCTGATCGGCAAAGTGGCTGACAACGGCGACCGCGTCGCCAGCGTCCCGACGCAAGCGACTCTTGGCGATCGCCCAGCGGGCACAGACCTCATCCCAGCACTGAGAACCCGCCCTCGGCAGCAATTCCTCCAGGGCTGTCTCATATTGCTGGCAAAGCTCTATCGGGTAATCCTCAAGTTCAGCCAGGCGGAGCAGGCATTGGCGATAGGCGATGCGCCTTAGGTCAGCAGTCAAATAGGGGCTATGGAGGATCTCATCCAGCATGGCCTGCGCCTGCTCCAGCTGTCCCGCCCTGATGCAGTGCTCGCAGGCCATCAGGGAGGACAGAATCACCAGAACTCCCTGTTCATGCTCTTCAGCCAGATTGCTGGCCCGATTGGCCCAGTTTAGCGCTTCTTCCCAGTTTTGATCGGCGATGGCGCAAGTGGAATGGCCAAGATAAACCTGCACCAGTGTCTGCCAATCATCAGATTGGGGTAAGAGCGTCGCCTGCTCAAAATAGTCTTTTGCCAGCTCAGATTTGCCGTTCATGTAGCAGGCCGTCCCCAGCAGGTAAAGGGTCATCCTTTCCTGAACAACAAATTGTGGAAGGCTGCTTACTGCCATCAGTGCCCGCCGCCCCAGCTCCACCGCCTGATCATAGATCGTCGCTATGTGAAGCTCGCGCGCCGCCTTGTAACAGCAGTACCAGCGGTTAGCTACATCTCCCTGCTGTTCGTACATCTCTTCAGCGGTCAGGGCATGGCGCACGGCGTGGGCCAGTTGTCCCCGCGGGAAGAGAACGTAGGACATCAATTTGTGGTACTCTGCCTGTAGGTGTCTGGGAATCGCCTCGACCACCTCGACGGTGAACTCTTGCAGGATGGCCTCAGCTTGATCGATTTTACCAGTCCGGGCCAGGGCTCCCGCCCGGCGCAGGTTAACGTTGGCCTTGACAATCTGTTGCTCAATTTTGTCCGGCAGGAAGTAGGAGAGCGGTTTCCCCAGCCGTTCGGCGATTATCGCCAGCTTTGCTGCCGAGGGCAGATATTGTCCCCGTTCGATCTGGCTGATGAAAGTATGGGAGAAATCCTTCCCTGCCAGATCGCTCTGGCTCATGCCCAACTCCAGCCGCGCTTGGCGGATTCTCTTTCCCAGCATGCTTGACTGTACCTCCCGTCACGCAGACTACTCCTCCAGAATATTCGCCCAGAGTTCTGCGCCTTCCTGCCAAACCTTAAGAATACTGTCAGTCGGGTAGTAATCCATCCCTGAAGGATGTGTGCATGTGCTTTAATTCTGAAGCAATATTATGATTGCTAAAGTAGCATGTCTTCGTGTATTGTGGGCGCAGAGACTGAGAAAGTGGGGTGTAAAGAATGAAGAGAGCATTGACATCCTTGCTTATCCTCAGCCTGATTGTTTCGTTTTGGCTTGGCATTGGACAAGCCGGCGCTGCACTGAGTCAGGTAAATAGAGAGTGGCAGCCAGTGCTAGCCGAGCTATCCGTCCTGCCGCCGCCACCGGACCCACCGCTGCCTCCTCCGGGTGGTGGAGGAGGGAGTAACAGCGCGCCCAACCCCTATAGCTAACTCCAGGTTTCCAGGCAAGATGGACAACCACATTACCCCCCAAAGAATAAACAAGGCCAGTGGCTAGGCCTTGTTTATTCCTTTTGTGGACGCCAATGTGCCTCAGATTAACTAGTATCATCCTAGGGTCGGTACCGGAAAGCGCGGTGGCTGGTCCTGCAGTACACGCCAGACATCTTCAACCACTGTCTGGCAGACAAGTTCCTGCGCCTCTCGCGTCCAGCCCGCCAAATGCGGGGTGAGGATGACGTTGTTCAGCTCGCTGAACCGGTCCTGTCCAGGAGGTTCAAACTGACGCACATCCAGCGCGGCACCGGCGATGCGGCGCTGCCGCAGCGCCTCGTAGAGGGCATCCTCGTCGATGATGCCCCCCCGGGCGGTATTGATAATGAAGGCACTGGGTTTCAGCAAACCTATCTCTGACGGTCCGATCAGTCCGAGAGTCTGTGGCGTCAGCGCACAGTTAACGGAGATGTAGTCGGCCCGGACCAGCAGATCTGGCAGGGAGACGTTTTCCCACCCCGGCTTGGCGCGAGCCGAGTGCACCAGAACCTGACAGCCGAGATGACTGCACAGTTCTGCCAGGCGCTCACCTACTGCACCCAGCCCGATAACTCCCACTATCTTTCCCCTCAGTTCGCTCCCTGGAAAGCGGTGGCGTTCCCACAGGCCCTGCCGTACAGACTGATCGGCCAGCAGCAGGCGGCGGGCGAGGGCCAGCATGTACAGCAAACAGGCTTCGGCCACCGCATTCGCATTGGCTCCTGGGGCATAGACGGCAGGGATGCCTCGCTGCTGCAGAGCCAACCGATCCAGATTGTCCAGCCCGGCTCCCAGTCGCCCCACCACCCGTAAGCGCGGGGCATGGATCAGCAGTTCTTCACTAACATATGTCTGATTGCGAACAATCAACCCCCGCGCCCGACCGAGCAAACGGTAGAGGCGTTCCGGGTCGCGGTGCAATGTCGTCTCATAATAGCAGTTAACCCTCTCCTGAAGCCAGCGCAGGGCGCTGCTGCTCAGATGTTCGGTAACGATAACCATGTCTCCACCCCTGTCTTGCCTGACTTGACCAGAAAGCTGGCTCTGGCCATACTGCACACTATGGCGGTGTCGGGCCGAAGGTGATTACTAAGGGGGCTACAAAAGAGGGGGCGTCAGGCTGCAGCGCCTGACGCCTGGGCAGGATTGCGCTAGTTGCGACGCAAGGCACGACGTACGACCGAAGCTGGGATATTCGGCGCCTGGCTGGTCTCGGCCCTGACAGCGTGCCGATGCTCACGATCGACAGTTGTCAGTGCCCGCACCAGATGCACATGGCGCCCGTTGCCCAGCGAAATGCCGGGGCCGGTGAGCCTGCTCATCCGGTGCGTATGCCGCCTGTCAAACGTGGTGTAGGAACGAACCCGGTGCACGTGGTTGCCGTTGCGCAGCAGAATCGGTGGGGTGGACGTAGTCGCGATCCGGTGTCTGTGCTCTCGGTTGATGCTGGTGCGGGTGAGGAGCAAGTGGGTGTGGCCAGTTGGTAGTCTGACTGCCATTCTTATCACCTCCTGCGGATAATGTATGCGGCAGGCAGGCGCGGGGTTCCACTGACAATCATTACTTGAGTATAGCTTTTTATCTGCTATGGGCGAACGGTGCTGGGGGCACAATTCACCTTGCGTCAGCCCCGTGGCTGTGGTAAGTTGAAGGGAAAAGACAGACGCTTCGCGGGAGACCCTCCCGTGTAGAGGAGGCGGGTGTATATGGAAAATGTATTCGACGTCTTGAAGGAACGCGGCTTTGTTCAGCAGCTCACCCATGAGGAGCCTTTGCGGAAACTGCTGGGCAGTGAACAGGTTACCGCCTATGTGGGCTATGACCCCACGGCGGACAGTCTCCATGTCGGCCATATGATCACGATCATGGCGCTGGCACATCTGCAGCGCCACGGCCATCGCCCTATCGCGCTCATGGGTGGCGGCACCGGCATGATTGGCGACCCCACCGGCAAGACGGAGATGCGGCCGATCTTGACGCTGGAGGAAATCGATTACAACGTGCAGCGCCAGAAGGCGCAAATGGCGCGTTTCCTGGACTTTTCGGCGGGGAGGGCGATTCTGGCCAACAACGCTGACTGGCTGCGACCGCTGAAGTATATCGATTTTCTGCGGGAGATTGGCTCACAGTTCTCAGTAAATCGGATGCTCACCGCCGAGTGTTTCAAGGCGCGGATGGAACGCGGCCTGTCCTTCCTGGAGTTCAACTACATGCTGCTCCAGGCCTACGATTTCCTGATGCTCTATCGCCAGTACGGCTGTCGCTTGCAGATGGGTGGCGACGACCAGTGGTCGAATATAATTGCTGGCGCCGACCTGATTCGCCGATTGGAGCAGCAGGAGGCCTATGGCCTGACCATTCCGCTGCTGATGACGTCCAGCGGCAAGAAGATGGGCAAGACCGAATCCGGTGCTGTCTGGCTGGATGCAGAACGCACGTCGCCCTATGAGTTCTATCAGTACTGGCGCAACGTGGAGGATGCAGACGTGGAGCGCTTCCTGGCCCTCTACACCTTCCTGCCGATGGATGAAGTGCGCCGTCTGGGTCGTCTCGAGGGCGCTGAGATCAATGAAGCCAAGCGCGTACTTGCCTTTGAAGTCACCAGGCTGGTGCACGGCGAAGAGGAAGCCCGTAAGTCGGAGGCGGCAGCCCAGGCGCTGTTTGGGAACGGCGGCCGCCTGGATGGTGCCCCAAGCACTGATCTGGACCGGCTGACTCTAGCCGCCGGCCTCAACCTGCTGGATCTCCTGCTGTACACCGATCTCTTCAGCTCCAAGAGCGACGCCCGCCGCAACGTGCAGCAGGGCGGGGTGTACCTGAACGAGGAGCGAGTTGACGACCCCAATCTGGTTGTGACCGACGCTCTGGCCCGGAACGGCGTGATCGAGGTGCGTAAGGGTAAGAAAAACTATCACCTGCTACGGGTGGTCTAGGAGAGCTTGGTAATGTTTGCCTGGCTGATGGCACTGGCTGCGGCGCTCAGCCTGGGCTGGGTTGCCCAGTTCGTCTGGCTGGGGCCAGCGCCCACACCGCTCCAGTATTTCTACGCCATATCCCTGGTCATGCTGCCGACCCTGCTGATGTCGGTGGTTCTGGCTGTCTGGCGCAGGCGTCCGGCAGCAGGAGCGGGTCTCGCCCTGCTAGCCGGAAGCCTCAATGCCCTGCTTTTTTTCTCAGAAGAGTTGTCTGCTGCTGGCGCTGGCCCTGCTGTCTTGATCATCGGCTCCGTTGCCCTGACGGCGTGGTTGATGGCACGCTTGGGCTGCAGACTGCAGCAGCGCTTCTGGTCTGAAGACTGACACTCATCACTGTTAGGTTAGGAGGATGCCAAGATGGAGCTGAAACGTCCGGTGGTGGTGCGCATGGCTCCCAGTCCCACCGGCGATGCCCATGTGGGACACGCCCGCACTGCTCTGTATAACTATCTCTTTGCCCGCCAGAATAATGGTACGTTCATCATGCGGATCGACGATACTGATACTAAGCGTCACGTGGACGATGCCGAGGAGGGCGTGCTGCGCGCGCTGCGCTGGCTGGGACTGGACTGGGACGAAGGGCCGGACAAACCAGGCCCGCGCGGCCCCTATCGTCAGAGCGAGCGGCTGGATATTTACCGGCAGCATGTTCAGCAGCTGCTGGATGAAGGAAAAGCCTATGAGTGTTTCTGCAGCGAGGAAGAACTGGCGGCCGAGCGAGCCCAGCAACAGGCGGCCAGGCAGGACATCAAGTACAGTGGCCGCTGCCGTTCGCTGACCAGAGACGAGAGGGAACAGTTTCGGGCCGAAGGCCGCGTTCCCACCGTTCGCCTGATCACTCCCGGGGAAGGGGTAGTCGGCTTTCACGATCTGGTGCGCGGCTGGATCCAGGTAGAGGCAGCTCATATCGGCGACTTTGTCATCCTCAAGTCCAACGGGATTCCCGTCTACAACTTTGCCACCGTGGTGGACGACCACCTGATGGGAATTAGTCAGGTTACCCGGGCGGCAGAGCATATCGCCAATACGCCGTCGCAGGTGCTGATCTATCAGGCCCTGGGGTGGGAGGTGCCGCAGTTTGCCCACTTCAGCATCATGCTTAACGAAGATCGCAGCAAGATGAGCAAGCGCATGGGAGCGACATTTGTCGGCGAGTATGCCAACATGGGCTATCTGCCGGAAGCGATGCTCAACTTCCTCGCCTTCCTCGGCTGGAGTCCAAAAGGCGAGGTGGAGGATGAGATCCTTTCCCTTGACGAGCTGCTGGAGAAGTTCTCTCTGGAGGATTGCTCCATCAGCAATGCCGTCTTTGATATCAAGAAGCTGGACTGGATCAATGCCAAATGGATTCGCCGGCTCAGCGCCGCCGAGCTGGCCGAGCGGATGCTGCCGTTTCTGCAGAAAGCAGGGCTGGTGGACGGCGAGGTGGAGAGTTCCTGGCTGATCACGCTGGCCAAGCTGGTGCATGAGCGGTTGAACCGCCTCGACGAAGCACCGCAGTGGCTGCACTACTTCTTCCAGGAGCCGGAACTGCCTCTGGCAGATCTGGTGACGACATTGAAGAAGCAGGACGCAAAGCAGGCCGGGCTGGAGAAGATCCATGCCGCCCTGCAGGCGTCCGACTGGACTGAGGCAGGACTGGAGCAAGCGCTGCTTCAGGTGCAGCAGGAGATTGGCTGGAGCAACCGGGAGCTGTTCATGGGG
The DNA here is from genome assembly GCA_050949085.1 of Bacillota bacterium. Lineage (GTDB taxonomy): Bacteria > Bacillota > UBA994 > UBA5500 > UBA5500 > JBMNFB01. The sequence goes on along the minus strand of JBMNFB010000001.1, from coordinate 949,046 downwards.
TTGCGCCTGATCATCTCCGGCGGGAAGGTGTCGCCGCCTATCTATCCCACATTGGAGGCCCTGGGCAGGGAGAAAACGCTGGCCCGCATCCAGCGCGCCATTGCCGCTGTCTAGAGCAGGTACTGGGTTAAGTGAAATGAGAGGCGTGCCGCCACGGTTTCCTGCGTGGCAGCACGCCTCCTTACGTCTTGCGGATCCATCACGTTGCCACACCCTGAACAGGGTGTTTCGGGCGCGTTCCCTGAACTCAGAGCTCGAGCTCGGCCTTCAGCCGCGAGACGATCATGTCGATGGCCACCTGATTCTTACCACCTTCCGGCACGATGATATCGGCATAGCGTTTGCTCGGTTCCACAAACTGCTCGTGCATCGGCTTGACCGTATTCAGGTATTGATCGATCACCGATTCCACCGAGCGGCCCCGCTCGTTGACGTCGCGCACCAGGCGGCGCAGGATCCGGATATCCGAGTCGGTATCGACGTACAGCTTCAGGTCAAGCAGTTCGCGCAGCTGAGCATTCTCGAGGATGAGGATACCCTCCAGCATGATGATCCTTCTCGGCTCAACTCTCACCTCGGTCTCGCGGCGGACATGGTTAGTGAAGTCATATTCCGGCATGTAGACCGCCTTGCCCTCGCGCAGCGTCTGCAGATGCTCAATCAGCAAGTCGGTCTCAAAGGCCAGCGGATGATCGTAGTTGGTCTTGAGGCGCTCCACAAGGGGCAGGTGCTTCTGATCCCGGTAGTAGTTGTCGTGCCGAATGAGCGTTACCTGGTCAGGCAGCGCCTGACAGAGCCTGCCCGAAAGCGTCGACTTGCCGGAGCCGCTCCCACCCGCGATCCCCACCAGATAGGGTTGCCGCCGCAGCCGGCCGCCAGGCTGCAGCAGCTGCCGATCACTTCTGCGCTCCATCTGCTTATTCCCCCTGCACTGCCGAGTCGGCGACGTCGGCTGAGCCGCCGCCAGAGCGGATTCGGGAGCGGTTGGGCCGATCGGCCAGCTCCCAGCAGCGCCGACACCGCGCCTCGTAGCGTTCATCGCCTCCCACCTCGATCTGTTGATCGGTGGAGGCGGCTGGTCTGCCGTTAACCAGCCGTTGACTGACATAGGCCTTCTCGCCGCAGCGGATGCAGATGGCATTCAGCTTGTCCACCTCATCGGCGATCGCCATCAGGTAAGGCATGGCACCGAAAGGCCGTCCGGCAAAGTCAATGTCCAGCCCTGCCCCGATCACCTTGATCCCATCCAGCAACAGGGCTTCGATCACTTCTATTGTCTCCTGGGGGTGGAAAAAGTTCAGTTCATCAATGGCTACCACATCAGTATCCGCCCTGAGCCGCGCCGGGAGTTCGGTGATGCTGCGCAGATTCTCCGCTTCCAGGGCATGGTGGTCGTGGGAGACGATATGGTTGCTGCTATAGCGATTATCAATCATCGGCTTAAAAAGCTGCACACGCTTCTTGGCGTATTGAGCTCGCTTAACGCGGCGAATCAACTCGCTGGACTTGCCGCTGAACATCCCTCCCGTGATAATCTCCAAGTAGCCGTCCATCATGCTGCATTACCTCCGTCAGTTTTCTCCCGCCTTTCTTCGCCATTCCTGTATGACTAACCTGCAAGAACGAACAGGCTGTACTGGAAAATGTGCCTACACTATAGCACCATACACTGGTTGAAAACAGCAATTCTGTGTGATATATTCGAGACGAGCCTAATGGTAGGAGAAAATGAGGAGGGTGTAAATTGAAAAGGTTACTGCTGTTGACTCTGGCCTTGGCACTGCTGCTGCCGCTGATGGCGGGCTGCTCCGAGAAGTATGAGCTCGCCTTGGTTACCGACATCGGGACGATCGACGACAAGTCTTTCAACCAGGGTGCATGGGAAGGCCTGATGGCCTACGCAGAAGAACACAAGATCACATACAAGTACTATCAGCCCGCGGAGAAGACTACCGCCTCCTACATTGACACCATCAATCTGGCGGTCGAGGGTGGCGCCAAAGTTGTCGTCTGCCCGGGTTTCCTGTTTGAACCGGCTGTCTTCCAGGCTCAGGATCTGCATCCGGACGTCAAGTTCATCCTGCTGGATGGCTCTCCGAACAACGGCGACTATGAAGGAGATTTCCAGGCTCGTATCGAGGATAACGTTTACTCCGTCTTCTATGCGGAGGAGCAGGCGGGCTTCCTGGCTGGCTACGCTGCTGTCAAGGAAGGCTTCACCAAACTAGGTTTCATGGGTGGTATGGCCGTGCCGGCCGTCGTCCGCTTCGGCTATGGCTTCGTGCAGGGCGCTGAGTATGCCGCCAACGAAATGGGCATCAGCAGCGTTGAGATCAAGTACCACTACACCGGCGGATTTGACGCTACCCCTGAGGCTCAGGCGCTGGCCGCCTCCTGGTATAACAGCGGCACCGAAGTGATCTTTGCCTGCGGTGGCGCGGTGGGCAACTCTGTCATGGCCGCTGCCGAGGCTGCCGACAAGAAGGTTATCGGTGTTGACGTCGATCAGTCTGGCGAGTCAACGACAGTCATCACCTCGGCCATGAAGGAGCTTGCCAACTCGGTCTACGGTGGTCTGGAAGCCTACTATAACGGCACGTTCCCTGGTGGCCAGAGTGTCACTCTGGACGTAACTGTTGATGGTGTTGGCCTGCCGATGGAGAACTCCCGTTTTGCGAAGTTCTCTCAGGCTGATTACGATGCCATCTACGAGAAGCTGGAGAAGGGCGAGGTAACCCTGCTGAAGGACACTGACGTAGACTCAGCTGCTGCCATTCCGGCGCAGGTTGTCAAGGTCACTCTGGTTGACTAGATCGTAGGCGATGAGGAGCAGTATCACAGCATCAGCTGTGGTACTGCTCTTTTTAATTGCCGGGCTTGTCATTTTCATGCTATTATCGAGGCAGTATGAGAACTGCTAGATAGTAAAGTCAGGAGGGGTCTCATGGAATACATCATCGAAATGCTGGGAATCACCAAGGAGTTTCCCGGCATTGTTGCTAACGATGATGTCGTCTTGCAGATAAGGAAGGGTGAAATCCATGCCTTACTGGGAGAGAACGGTGCCGGTAAGTCCACCCTGATGAATGTGCTATTCGGTCTATATCAACCAGAGCGCGGTACGATCAAGCTTCGGGGGAAGGAAGTGCACATCGCCGATCCGCGTCAGGCAAACGAACTGGGCATCGGGATGGTGCACCAGCATTTTATGCTGGTAGAAGACTTCCCCGTCCTGGATAACATCGTGTTGGGCGTGGAGACGGTGCGACGGGGCTTCCTGCAGATGGCCGAAGCTCGCCAGAAAGTGATGGAGCTGAGCGAACGTTATGGCCTGCGGATCAACCCAGATGATCGGGTCGCGGATATCACTGTCGGGATGCAGCAGCGCGTTGAGATTCTAAAAATGCTGTATCGTGATAACGACATCCTGATCTTCGACGAGCCAACCGCCGTGCTCACGCCGCAGGAGATCACAGAGTTAATGCAGATCATGCGCGATCTGGCGGCGGAAGGGAAGTCCATCATCTTTATCACTCATAAATTGAAGGAGATTAAGGCGGTAGCTGATCGCTGCACCGTGCTGCGTCGAGGAAAGACGGTCGGCGTTGTGGACGTAGCCGATACCGACGAGGAGACTCTCTCGGAGATGATGGTGGGGCGCAAGGTTGACCTGAAGATCAGCAAGGCTCCGGCGCGGCCGGGGGAAGAGGTACTGCGTGTAAGCGGTCTCTCGGTAGCGCGACAGGGCGAGGGACAGAGCAGAAATGCGGTGAACGATGTCAGCTTCAGCGTGCGGCGCGGCGAGATCGTCTGCATCGCCGGCGTTGATGGAAACGGCCAGTCTGAGCTGGTCGCTGCCCTGACCGGACTGGTCAGGCCCGTGGCCGGCGATATCTACCTGAATGGCGAGAACATCACCGCCCAATCAGTGCGCTACCGCAATACCCATGGTCTGGCCCATATTCCTGAGGACAGGCACAAGTATGGTCTGGTGCTGGAATATACGCTGGCAGAAAACCTGATCCTGCAGCGATATTTTGAGCCCAGGTTTCAGCGACGCGGCTTCCTGCGCAGGGAGCAGATCGACGAATATGGGGCGGGCCTGATTGAGGCCTACGATATTCGCAGTGGTCAGGGATTAGAAACCCCGGCGAGGTCGATGTCGGGTGGCAATCAACAGAAAGCGATTATTGCCCGCGAGATCGATCGCGCCCCCGACCTCCTGATCGCCGTTCAGCCTACCCGGGGACTGGATGTAGGTGCGATTGAGTTTGTCCGCAAGCAGCTGGTGCAGCAACGGGACGCTGGGAAGGCAATTTTGCTGGTCTCTCTGGAGTTGGACGAGGTTTTCAACCTAAGTGATCGTATCCTGGTCATTCACGCTGGCTCGATCGTCGCCGACGTGGATCCGACGGAGATCAGCGAGCAACAGTTGGGCCTGTACATGGCAGGTGCCCAGGTCTCCAATTGAGTAGAGGAGAGGGTGAAGACGTGAAGCTGTTGAAGAGAAGGAGAGGAGCAAACACTGGCATTCTATCCTCAGTGTTTGCCATCATCGTCGGGCTGCTTTTCGGATTCCTGATTCTTCTGATCAGTAACCCTGCACAGGCTCTGGGGGGGCTATACGCAATCCTTTTCGGCGCGACATTCAATGGAATGCGCAGTGTGGGGCAGATCCTCTATTTTGCTACCCCCATCATCCTGACCGGACTATCCATCGGTTTTGCCTTCAAGACCGGTCTATTTAACATCGGTACGCCAGGGCAGCTAATCGTCGGTGCCTATGGGGCTGTTGCCATCGGCGTCCTCTACCCGTCACTGGGGCCTATCCACTGGGTGGTGGCCCTGCTGGCTTCGGTGGTACTGGGAGCGCTCTGGGCGCTACTGCCCGGCCTGCTCAAGGCCTATGCCAACGTGAATGAGGTTATCTCGGCGATTATGATGAACTACATCGGCATGTATCTCGTCAACCATCTGGTGGCGTCCACGATTTTTGACTCGTCTCGCAACCAGTCGTTGCCTGTGGCCCGCAGCGCGGTGATCCCTTCCATGGGGATGAAAGCCATCTTCCCGGGATCAAACGTCAACGGCGGTTTTCTGATTGCCGTTCTCGCCGTGATCATCATCCATATTATCCTCAATAAAACCACCTTTGGCTACGAGCTGAAGGCGGTAGGGCATAACCGCTTTGCCAGCCAGTATGCCGGAATCAATGAGAAGCGTGGCATCATCTTCTCGATGCTGATCGCTGGTGCGCTCGCCGGTCTCGGCGGTGGGTTGCTCTACCTGGCGGGTACCGGTAAGCATATTGAAGTCGTCGATATCCTGGCCGCTGAGGGCTTCCAGGGCATTCCCGTAGCCCTGCTTGGCCAGTCAAACCCCATCGGTATCCTTTTTGCCGGGCTGTTCATCGGCTATATTACGGTGGGCGGCTTTTTCATGCAGCTCTACGATTTTGTTCCCGAGATCATCGACATCATCGTGGCATCTATCATCTACTTCAGCGCCTTTGCCCTGATTATCCGGATGTTTATGGAACGCCGCCGCAGCGGCAGAATGGGGGGAGGTCAGGCCAATGGCTGATACCATCTATTTCATCGTCCAGCAAACGATGTTTTTCACCATTCCCTTGCTGATCGTTGCTCTGGGGGGCATGTTTTCCGAGCGCAGCGGCGTCATCAATGTTGCCCTGGAAGGGATCATGGTCTTTGGTGCGTTCTGTGGCATATTCTTTATCAATATTTTTCAGGACTCCATGTCGGGGCAGCCGCTCCTGATTCTGGCCCTTCTGGTGGCAGCGGCAGCCGGAATGTTGATCTCATTGTTGCACGCTTACGCGTCGGTGAACATGAAGGCTGACCAGGTGATCAGCGGCACAGCCATCAATACGCTGACGCCAGCCCTGGCCGTCTATGTTGCCCGGATGATCAACGGTGTACAGCAAGTTAACTTCCGGAACACCTTCCGCATCGCCGCGGTGCCAGGCCTCAGCAAGATTCCGATCCTCGGCGGCCTGTTCTTCCGTAACACTTACATCACTACCTACCTGGGCTTTATCATCCTGATTGTGTCCGCCATCGTGCTCTACAGAACCTGTTTCGGATTGCGCCTGCGGGCCTGCGGCGAGCATCCCCAGGCAGCCGACTCCGTGGGGATTAACGTCTACCGGATGCGCTATGCCGGCGTAATGATCTCAGGAGTTCTGGCTGGTATCGGCGGGTTGGTCTTCGTCATCCCTACCTCCACCAACTTCAATGCCACGGTGGCTGGCTACGGTTTCCTCGCTCTGGCGGTGCTGATTTTCGGCCAATGGAGGCCACGGCGGATTCTCTTTGCGGCGTTCTTTTTCGGCCTGATGAAGACGATCAGCGCCACGTATTCGGGCATACCGTTCCTGGCCACCCTGCCTATCTCCAACACTGTCTACAAGATGGTGCCGTATATCGCCACGCTGATTGTGCTGACGTTCACCTCACGGCGCTCACAAGGGCCGAAGGCCGCCGGTGTGCCGTATGACAAGGGAGCGCGGTAACCACAACGCAGGAATGGGGCTGTCAGGTGACAGCCCCTCTTTGCTGCTCTGCATCAGTCGCGGCGGCGGTCCTGCTCGCAGGGGATCAGCCGTGAGTAATCTGGCGGCACCTGATAGACGATCGGCCGGTCCGTCAGGTGGATGGCATAGATGCGGGCGGCCTGGCGCCGGAAGCGCAGTGTCCAGTGTACGTTGCGCTGCGGGCGCAGCGGCTGGAGCGTGCGATATGTAACGTAGGGTACGCCACTGCGGCTCTTGGCCGTGACGATGGCGCTGTGCCCAAAGCGACCCTCGCCGTCCCAGTCGTAGTAGATGAGGTCGCCCCGCTCCAGGCGGCGGGCGAGGGAGGGGTTCTGCAGCAGATCGCCGACCTGACCCTGGTTTGCGGCCAGATACTGAAATTGCGTCTCGGGCAGCGACCAGGTGCAGGACCACCAGTCATCGTGATTCTGGTCAAACGGTTCGCCATCCACATGGCGATACCACCACTCTGTGGCCTGCCCGGTCTCGCGGAAATCCATCTGGAAACCGCCGACCAGCAGGCACTGGGATGTGAAGTTGGTGCAATCCCCGCCGCTGCCCATCTGATCCATGTTGGCGAATTTGGGATTGGGGTTGTTATAGCGGCTCAGCGCATAGCTGACGGCGCGGCGGCGGTTATACCGGGTGCGCACCTGCAGGATGCTGGGCATATCTCTTCCTCCTCTGGCATAACTGATGCTACAGCGTATGAGCGAAGCGAGAAAGCGGTGAGATTTTGCACCTGTGCGGCAGGAGCTGCATGTAGCGGGGAGAAGTGGAGAATCTAGCAGCAGCGCTTCACCGCTGCAGATTGTGTGGACTTATCTTGCAGACGCCAGATATGAAAGGAGCGAAAGAAAATGAAATCCCCCGCCGAGTTTCGGACGCTATTTCCGGTCACGAGGATGCTTACGTACCTGGACACCGGCCAACGTGGACTGACGTCACCCACGTCAACTCAGGCCGCCGCCGAGGCCTTGCAGGCCTGGGAACAACTGGATCCAGAGGGAAGAGGGAGAGAGTTGCCCGCGGAGGTCAAGTCAAAGCTAGCCCGCTTACTCCAGGTGGATGCTGACGAACTAGCCTTCTGCAGCAGCACCACCCAGGGGTTGAACATCACTGCTCAGGCCATCGATTGGCAACCCGGCGATAACGTGGTAATCTCAGCGGTTGAGCACGCCAGCAACTTCTACCCCTGGGCCAACCTGCGGCAGCGCGGTGTGGAACTGCGGCTGGTTCCATCCCGGGATGGATCGCTGCACCCGGCCGATTATGCGCCGTTTATCGACCAGCGTACCAGGGCGGTGTCCGCCTCGCTGGTCACGTTTGACCCGGGCGGGCTACTGCCGGCGCGTGAGTTGGCCGAGCTGGCGCACGAGGTTGGCGCACTGTTTGTGCTGGATGCGGTGCAGGCAGTCGGCATCCTGCCGGTCTACCCGCGGGAACTGGGGGCGGACGTTCTGGTCTCTGCCGCCTACAAGGGACTGATGTCTGCTCATGGCACCGGATTCTTCTATGTGGCGCAGGAGGTGGCGCCCCGGTTACACCCACCCTTCCTGGGGATGTCGGCTGCGCTGCAGGGCGAGCGGGGAATGGCGAGAGGCCAGCTGACCAGCCCCGACTACCAGCTGCTGCCGCAGGCAGCCCTCTTCCAGACGGCCGGCCATCATCTGGCCGGGTTGGCGCAGCTGAATCACGCGCTGGATTTGCTGCTGGCGCTGGGCGTTGAGCAGATCGGTCAGCATGTGTGCCAGCTGGCTCGGCAGCTCGCTGCCGGTCTGGACGAACTGGGTTACCGGGTGACGACGCCGGCCGATCAATTGGGCAGCATCGTCTGCGTTCAGGTGGAAGATGGACGCTCGCTGGTAGGCTTCCTGGCAGAACGGAACATCCGGGCCAGCGCGCGCCGTTCGGGGCTGCGCATGGCGTTCCACGCGTATAACTCCGCTGCCGATGTGGAACGGGCTCTGGAGGCGCTGGCAGAGTACCCGCTGCGCAGCTAGGCAGTCCCAAACGGGTCTCTGGCACACAGGACGGGCAGGCGTTGACAGCGCCAGGTTTTGGGGTAAAATATCCTTACAGCGATGACAAGGAGAGTGTAGGACTCCGGTCTCTGCAGAGAGGGGCTGCCTGGCTGCAACAGTCCCGTGGCCGATCTTGCGCCTGCGCCTTGGAGCAGCCCACCGAACGCCTGGCTTGTTCAGGCCAGTAGGCCGGGCCGGTTGCACCGTTATCGCAATCAAGTGGAAGCTTTGCTGCTTCAAACAGAGTGGAACCGCGATCCCTCGTCTCTGTGCGAGGATCGCGGATTTTATTTGGGAGGTGGAGTAGTTTGGACATCTATCTGCAGAATACACTGACAAGGGAGAAGGAACGGTTTGTGCCGCTGCGCTGCGGCCAGGTCGGAATTTACTCCTGCGGGCCGACGGTCTACCAGGCGGCTTCCATCGGTAATCTGCGAGCCTACATCTTTGCTGACGCCCTGCGGCGCATGCTGGAGTATAATGGCCTGAAAGTAAAGCACGTAATGAACATCACCGACGTAGGGCATCTGGTCTCCGACGAGGATGAGGGCGAGGACAAGATGCTGGTCGGCGCCCAGCGCGAGAAGAAGACGCCCTGGGAGATCGCTGCCCATTATAGCGACCTCTTCGTTCAGGATATCGGTCGGCTGAACATCCTGAGGCCTACCTTGCTGGTCAAGGCTACGCTGCATATTTCAGAGATGATCGCCATGGTTGAGGAGTTGCTGGAGCGTGGCTATGCCTACGAGACCAGCGACGGGATCTACTATGACATCAGTAAGTATCCAGAGTATGGACTGCTGTCGGGCATCAAACTGGATGAACAGCGCGCCGGCGCCCGGGTGGATGTCAATTTGGAGAAGCGACACCCGGCCGACTTCGCCCTCTGGAAGAAGGCGCCACCGGAGCACATCATGCAGTGGGAGAGCCCCTGGGGAATGGGGTATCCCGGATGGCATATCGAGTGCTCGGCGATGAGCCGCAAGTACCTCGGCGATCTCTTCGATATCCATACTGGGGGAGTGGATCACATTCCTATTCACCATGAGAACGAGATCGCTCAGACTGCCGCCTGCACCGGTCAGCCAGGGGCCCGCTACTGGATGCATAACGAGTTCCTGCTGGTGGATGGCGGCAAGATGTCCAAGAGCCTGGGGAACACCTACACCATCACCGACCTGGTAGAGCGCGGGTTTGAGCCGCTGGCGTATCGCTACTTCAACCTCAATGCGCACTATCGGCGGCAGCTGAACTTCACCTGGAGCGCTCTGGAGGCAGCGCAGAAAGGGCTGCGCGGGTTGCGCAAGCAGGTGCAGCAGAGCGCCCGGCAACCGCAGAGCGAACGCGGGCGGCAGCGAGCCGCCGAGTACCGCCAGCAGTTCCTGGCTGCCATCAACGACGATCTAAACCTGCCCCGGGCGATGGCGCTGCTTTGGGAGGCGGTACACGAAGACCTGGGTAGCGACTTGTTTACCCTGGCCAGGGATTTTGATCGCGTCCTGGCACTGGACCTATGCAGCGGGCCAGCTGAAACAGAGGAGCGATTGATGCTGGAGCAGCTGCCGGCAGCAGTGCAAATGTTGCTTCAGGAGCGGCAGGCTGCGCGGCAGCGCAAGGACTGGGGCGAGGCTGACCGGATTCGTGATCAGCTCAAGGAACTTGGCTATGCGGTAAAAGATACGCCCCAAGGCATCGAGATCACTCGGGTGTAGGTTCCTCTCAGGGGAGATGATTTGCGAGGGGAGGTCTGGGGATGGATAACTGGGATGAAAGGGATTGGATAGAGGACGAGGAGTTTGACCTGCTGCGTCCTCTCGGAAAGCGTACCGACATGCTCGGGCTGCTGTCGCTGCTGGATGAAGAGGATCTGGCCGATATCATCGAGATCAACGACATCGATCTCGAGGCAATGGCGGATCTGTCTTTGAAACCGGTGGCCAGGGTATTGGTCGCTGCAGCAAGAGACCGTCTAGACCTGTTGGACGAGGGTTGTGCAGACCTGATGCGCCGGGTGGCGCTTAGCTCAGGGCGCCTGGTGGCTGCTGACTACGATGAGGTGGAGGAGCGCGTCCTCTCACTGCGCGATATGGGGCTGCTCTTTCCAGCTCTGAACAAGAAAAGAGAACCCATCCTTTTGCTGCCGGATGAGATTCGCTCCCGGTGGGGCGGTTATATTCGCGGGGAAGAGTTCCGGCGGCGGGCGGCGGAGAATACTCAGATTCTGCAGATGGCGGCTGGGGTGCTCAGCTACTACGGTATCCTGTCGGACAGCGAGCTGTTGCAGGTGCTGCAGCAGCTGGGGATTACAGTTGCCCCTGACCGCTTGACGGGCCTGATTCACTGGGTGGGCGAGGGTCTGGACTATGTTTATCGCTTCGCCGACGGCTGGACTGGGCACAGTGCACTGGTGTCGCCGTTCTGGCTGCAGCAGGAGCAGGAACTGCGTCCGAGTCTCAAACCGCGGCCTTTGACACCGGAGGAGGTCCGGGATGCGGCGACCGCGCTGCTGCAGCGCCCTGCCTACCAGCAGTTTAGGCAACACATGTTGCAGCTGGGGATTGATCAGCATGCAGCCGGGTTCCTGCTGCGGCTTCTGGCGAACGGGCTGCGGAATGACGATCCCGACCTCCTGGAGCAGCTTCAATCCTACCTGATGGATTCCAGCGAGGAGGGGAAAGCAGCGGCTGCGGAATGGCTGCAGCGGCTGCGGGACGAGACGCCGCTCTGGATCCTCAAGGGCTACACGCCTGCGGAGATCCGGGGAATGTATCTGGACATTAGCACCGACCCCCTGGTGGAGCGCAAGTACGAGAACGATGCTGATGACGCCTATTTCCTGGGTGACTATGAGAGTGACGCTGACGAGATCGAGTGGGACGATGACAGCGAAGATGATGAAGATCTGCTCTGGGATATCTCTGACGCCGAGCTGGCTGAGATCTTTGGCGATGACGATGAGCTGGACGACGAGTATCTGGAGGACGAGGAGGACGAGGAGGACGAGGAGGATTTCCCGCCCCTTACCTGATGAGAAATGCAGTGGTGCACCGTATGCGGAATATTCCTCAGCCAGGGCACACCCCTTCTGGCACGTCGATGTCTCCAGAATCTGCGTATCAAGCGAAACGAGACGGGGAGCAGCAAGACTCGCCCTATCAAGACCGGAGCCCTGGGCAATCATGCCATGGAGGGAGTCTGGCTCAAGCTTGCACGACTGCCAGAATGGGCTCGGACAGTTGCTGCTCCAGCAAGTCCGCAGTACTTGCTTCCGTCTCGTTTCGCTGAGTCCCGATAGGGACTTGCGATGTCAATAAGGCAATGTTTGCCTGCAAGCATCGGTTGGCACCTCACTGACGACCTATGAAATGCGCCTTCAGGGGTGATGCCCTGTCCTCTCGTGAATTTCGTTTGTCAAAGCAGGAGCCCACTGCAACCCAGAAGGGAAGCAGTGGGTATTTTGACGACAGCCCCGTTACGTATTTTCCTGCCCTACTCTGCGGGCGGCTCGCCCGATTTCTGCCCGAGGAGGTCACCAATACCTATATCCGGATAGGCTGCGGCCAGCTGCCTGACAGTTGCTTCTGGCAAGCCTGCTTCCTGCAGGCTACGGCGAAAGCCACCTAACGCCGCTGCCCGGGCTCGTCTCAGCGAGAACAGCTGAACTGACATTCGAAAAGTCAGCCTGGCGATGGCAGTGATCGTACCCATGGCTAATTGTCGTCTGACTTCTCGATTTTCAGCCCCTGCATCGTGTTGCGCACGCTGTTCATATAGGCCATGGCCATGCTGGTGGCGTCGTCGTGACTGAATCCGGCCTTGATCAGCTCCTGATAGAACGCGCCCACCGCCTTACCTGTCTCGCGGCCGGCCTCTTCCGAGAAGAAGGCTTCCTTGATGCCCCGCAGGAGGGCCGGGATCTTCTCGCTGACCATATCGAGCATCTCGGTTACGTTCTGAATGTCTTCCTTGCTCTGGTTCTTGCTTTCACTCATCTGATTAATCTCCTTTCCAGGGTATTTCCTCACCAGAGGAGGTCTTGGGCAACTGTGCCCAACAGCTTTGCCTGCAACTGAGCAGGCTTGGCCCTGAGTGCCAGGCCTAATCCGCCCAGTAACGGGTCGGTGGCCCACTCCGGTACACCCAGCGCATTCAGCAGGCGAAGCAGCGATGCTACCAGATCAACCGTGCTCGCCTCATCGTCGGCCTGCATCGCCCCTTGGATCTGGTTCCAGAGCGTGTCTGGGGCTGGTGGCTGGTCGGCCAGAGCCGCTTCCACCAGATCGTTCAGCTCCTGCAGCTCGCTGTAGGCGGTGCGGCAGCTGGCGCAGGCATGCAAGTGATTCTGCAGGTCCTCAGCCAATTCTCCCCGCACTCTGCCCTGGACAGCCGGCAGGAGGAGGACGTGCACAGCGGCACAGTTCATCTCATACACCCGGTTCATCCCCTTTCAGCATCGCCTGCAGGCGGCGCCGGGCCTGGTAGACCCGGCTCTTGACGGTCCCGACTGGAATCTGCAGCACTTGGGCGATTTCCTCGTAGCGCAGCCCCACATGGAAGGCCAGAATCAGCACACTGCTCATCTCCCTCGGTAAGCTCTGCAGCGCTTCCGCGGCAGTGAGTCCGGCTTCTGGCGGGGGAGAGGTGCTGGCCAGCTCCTCTAGCGGCGATGCTAGCGCTAGCTCGCGCCCCCGGCGTCGCTCATAATCCAGCACCTTGTGATGGCAGATGCCACAGAGGTAAGTTCGCAGCGATGCAAGGCCGGCGTAACGCTCCGCCTGTTGCCAGACGGTCAGAAACGTCTCTTGCACCACATCCTGCGCCGCTCCCTCTGAGCGCAGCCGGGCGAGGGCGAAGCGGTAGAGCTGGTCGGCGTAGCGTGCGTAGAGCGAGCGAAACGCTGCCTGATCGCGCCGCGCCACCCGCTGCATCAGCTCCAGATCCTCCATGCGCCGCACCCCCCCTCCTGCGCCCTCCAGTCGGTCCGTCATCTATTAGTCGGATTTCAGTGTTTGAAGGTTCATCCTCCCGCGAAAAAGACTTCACCTTCGGGCACCAGATTCCTTGTAGCTACGGGGGTAGCTTCGCGTCTCCCCGCTGTTACCGGGCTTCGTGAGCTCCATATTAGCAGGGATCTTTCTATCCGCGACCTCTTGACGCTGACAGGAGGCGGTGCTATGATTAGTCGCAATAAAGGCGACGCAACTGGCGCGGGTGTGGCCGACATAAAGTGCGATGCCGATGAGGGGGACGAGTAAGCGATAGGTGGCTGCTCAGCGAGCCGGGTTTGGTGTGATGCCGGTGCAGCAGGAAGTCGGGTGAATGGACCCAGGAGGCGTGGCCCAAAAGGAGCTGCTGGCCAGCTCTGAGTAGGCACCACCGGCTGGCCGCCGTTATCGGCACAGGGCATCAAGCGGACAATGCGCGCATTGTCGACCTGCCGTGCCCGACAAAGATGGCTCGAGGCAGCTCGGGTCAAAAAGGGTGGTACCGCGGAACAAGGCCTTTCGCCCCTTGCAGGGGTGACGGCCTTTTTTTGTTACCTCTGGGCTAAGGCGGTCTGCGCACAACCACAAATCTTAAGGAGGTAATCGCATGTACCAACCCACTGACGAAGGCTATTTTGGAGAGTTTGGCGGACGGTTTGTTCCCGAGGCCCTGGAGCGACCACTGCAGGAGCTGACAGAGGCGTTCCAACGCTCTCGGCAGGACGCGGATTTTCTTGAGGAATACGCCCATTACCTGCGGGAATACGTGGGACGGCCCAGCCCGCTTACCTACGCAGCGCGGCTCACTGAGACGCTAGGCGGGGCACGCATCTTTCTTAAGCGTGAAGACCTCAATCACACCGGCGCTCACAAGATCAACAACGCCATCGGACAGGCGCTCCTGGCCCAGCGAATGGGCAAGCGGCGGATCATTGCCGAGACTGGCGCTGGACAGCATGGTGTAGCCACAGCCACCGCCTGCGCCCTGCTCGGGCTGGAGTGTGTCATCTACATGGGCGCGAAAGACATGCAGCGGCAGGCGCTGAACGTCACTCGCATGGAGCTGTTGGGCGCGAAGGTGGTAGGGGCTACGGCTGGTGCCGGAGCGCTGAAAGAGGCGGTGGATGCGGCCCTGCACGACTTCGCGCAGCACGCCGACGACACCTTCTATCTCGTGGGATCAGCAGTCGGGCCGCATCCCTATCCTTTGATGGTGCGCGAGTTCCAGGCAGTAATCGGCCGCGAGGCCCGCAGCCAGGTTCTGGAGAAGACAGGGAGGCTGCCTGACTATCTGGTGGCTTGTGTGGGTGGCGGATCCAACGCTATCGGCCTTTTCGCCCCCTTCTATGCTGACCGGGATGTGCAGATGATCGGCGTTGAGCCAGCCGGCCGTGGTCTAGCCAGTGGCCGGCACGCGGCCCCGCTCTGCGCCGGTCGTCCCGGCTTGCTCCACGGTTTTCGTTCCTACACCCTGCAAGATGAGCAGGGGGCGCTCCTCGAGGCACATTCCATCGCAGCCGGCCTCGACTACCCGGGTGTTGGCCCTGAACATAGCTACTATAGGGATAGCGGCCGGGCGCAATATGTAGCGATTACGGACGAGGAGGCGCTGTCCGCATTCCGTGCGCTGTCGCGTCTGGAAGGGATCATCCCGGCGCTGGAGAGTTCACACGCCATCGCCTACGCCATCAAGTTGGCACCCCAGCTCGGCAGTGACCAGACCATCGTCGTCAACCTGTCAGGGCGCGGTGACAAGGACGTCGAGCAGGTGGCCAACCTGGTGTGACGGGGACGGGGTCCGCCAACCTGATAATCTCGGGGCCGACGAAAGCGATAAATCGAAGTCCAGAAAAGGAGTTAGCCTTCCGCTTCAGAATATTGTGCTGTGGGGTTGATGCTGAGAGGTAGTTCTCAGGAATTCGCCAACAAGAAGGAGGAGAAGTGGATGAAGGTTTTTATCAGCGCGGACATTGAGGGCATCGCTACCACAACCCACTGGAGGGAAACCAATACGGCAGAAGCAGCGGGAGCCTTGCACGCAAAACAGATGACACGGGAGGTGCTGGCTGCTGTGGAAGGGGCCTTTGCTGGGGGCGCGACGGAAGTTTATATCAAGGATGCCCATGGCTCTGGCCTAAACATCGATCCGGCGCAGATGCCGGAAAACGTCGTCCTGTTGCGCAGCTGGTCGGGGCATCCATATTGCATGGTGGAGGGGATCGACCACACCTTTGACTGCGCCATGTTTGTCGGCTATCATTCCGGAGCAGGCAAGCCAGGAAACCCCCTCTCGCATACTCTGACAGGCAGGCCAGCCTGGGTCAAGATCAATGGCCGCTATGCCTCCGAATTCATGATCTACAGCTGGGCCTGTGCTCTGGAGGGTGTGCCCACTGTGCTGCTCTCCGGCGACGCCATGCTGTGTGAAGACGAGCAAGAACTGCATCCCAGCTTGCTCACCGTACCGACCAAGAGCGGCACGGGAGGCCTGACGAGGAGCTACTCGCCCGAGGTCGTGGTGAATCGCATCCGCCAGACAGCGGAGCAGGCGGTGCGTCAGGACCTGGCGGCGGCGAAGACCCAGCTGCCCGACGCATTTGAGGTCGAGATTTTCTTCAAGGAGCATGGTCATGCCGAAAGAGTCTCCTACTTCCCGGGCGTGAAGCGGGAGGCTGCCAACATCGTCAGCTTCAAGACGGACTGCTATTTCGAGGTCCTGCGGACGCTGCACTGGATACTGTGATGGTGCCAGCATAGACAGTATATTGTCCTGGGAATTGGAGCACAAAGAGTCGGTGGCGACAGGGCACCACCTTTCTACTACCGATCCAAAACGGCTCGCTGCCAGTTAGCAGCGAGCCGTTGCCCTATCAGCGGGGTTTGCAGATGACTTCGGAGATCCAGGTGTCGAGGATGTTGTTGGCGTGGGCAGGGCGCATGATCAGCGCCGTATCGGCCCCGCGTCGGGTGCCGGCTACCGCAATCACGTTCTCGCCGTAAGGAATCAGGCCGGCATCCAGCGCCATCACGGCGATCTCCACGCAGACCTTGGTGCCCTGGCCCATCATCTTCAGCGTGCTGGAGATGATGCTGGCCGGGTACGCTCCCTGGAAGCGTCGATTGACGCCCCGCTCCGCGCCGCCGAAAAGCAGGCTGCTGGTATAGACGGTGATTCCCTTGCTCTCCAGCTCCCGGCGCTTCTCGGCGCTCATCTCGTTTTCGCCCGGCTCCCGGAACCCGTAGGGATGGGTGACGCAGACGACCTTCGCGCCGCAATCCAGGAATCGCTCCGCGGTATCCCCCTCGTTGGAGGCCACGACGACATATCCGATTCCCCTCTCCTGCACGACCCTTTTCACGGCCTCAACTACCGCAGCCGTGTTTTCCCGCCCTGGTTGATCAAAATACATGCTCAGCACCTCACTTCACAGTATTTTTGCTCATTATATTGGCCATGTGTCTTGCCAAACCCTTCTCCTGGGCATCCGGGTTGCGAAATCGGCTCAGGTACGCTCCAGGCTAGCAGGACTCCTGTCACATCTCCTTAAGTACATAACACAGACGACGAAAGGGGATGAGACCCTTGACGAAAAAGACCTGGATTTACCTGCTGCTGATGGCGGTCGCCTTGGCTGCCGTTGCGCTGGTCTGGCAAACATCGCTATCTCCGGAGCTGCTGGCTTTCCCGCAGGCGGAGGTGGGCCGCCGGGAAGCAGTGTTGCTGGTTTGGGACCGAAGCGTCCCTGAAAGTCGGCGTCAGCTGCAGATTCAGCCCGCAGTCAACTACGAGGCCAACTGGAGCGCCGACGGGACGGAAGTGACGCTCAGCCCCATCGACGCCTGGGAGTGGGCGACTGAATACAGTTTATCTTTGAATGGGGACGAGCTGGTCTGCTTTGCTACCCAGCCGGTACCCACCGTCACCCTTTTCGCGGCGGGCGATGTGATGCTGGACAAGCTGCCTGGCGAGAACATAGCCCGCCATGGGCCGGAGTCTGTATTCACGGGAATGGGCGATCTAGTCACCTCGGCTGACATTTCGTTTGTCAACCTGGAGGGTCCGGTCAGCCATCGCGGTGCGGCCGTGGCCAACAAGCGCTATACATTCTGCGGCAAGCCGGAGGCGCTGGAGGCGCTGCAGCTGGCCGGCATCGATGTCGTCTCCTTTGCCAATAACCATGCGCTGGATTACGGCGAGGAGGCTTTCCTCGATACTCTGCAGCACCTCAGCGAGTACGGCATTGCCTATGCCGGCGCCGGCCGCAACCAGGAGGAGGCTCTGCGCCCCTGGATTGCCGAAGTTGACGGCTTGCGCGTCGCTTTTCTCGCCTTCGGCCAGCGCGACTTTCTGCCGGGCTGGGCGCAGACGGCCTGGGTAGCCGGCGAGGACAAGCCCGGTCTGGCTATGCATGATGTGCCCGGATGGCGCAGCCTGATGTTTGAGGCGATCGGTACAGCTAGCGAGCAGGCCGAACTTGTCATCGTCTCCCTGCACTGGGGATATGAGCGGCATACAGAGCCGTTTGCCTGGCAACGTGACCTGGGTAAGCAGATTATCGACGCCGGGGCTGATGCCATCATCGGACACCATCCGCACCTGCCCTATGGAGTGGAGATATACAAGGGGAGTCCCATAATCTATAGCCTGGGCAACTTCCTCTTCCACCCCTATAACGTGGCACAGCGCGAAAGCTACGTTGCTACGCTTTCTCTTGGCCTGGACGGAGTAACCGGGCTGGAACTGACACCGATCCTCATGGATCAGGGCAAAACGTCCATCCTCAGTGGTCCAGCCGCTGAAGGTATCCTGAACACCATCGCTACCCGGTCCGCCAGACTGGGCACCCATCTGCAGCGCGAAGGAGACCGTCTCGTCTGGCGATGACAAGGACGGTTCTCCGTGTTGATGTAACCAAAATTCAGAGGAGTGTATTGACAGCCAATCCTGCCTTGCTGTATACTTACACTAGTCCGGACTACAGTAATACGGAAAACAGGAAGGAGTGGTGCTGGTGAGGGATGTGACGACGCTGGTGGAGGAGATCGAAAAGCTGCACCAGCTGGCACAGGAGTTGAAGGAGGAGATCCGCGAGGCAGGCACTGAACTGCCGCACGGAGCGGATGGGCCTGGCGGCCCGCCGCCAGAAGTGGATGCTGTGCTGCAGACTATCATGCGCGAAGTAGCAGACGAAGACGCACGCCAGCAGGGCGTTACCGTGCTCTTTGCTCTGCTGGAGCATGAGGCAGGGGAACTGACTAACTCTATCTACTCAGCCAGTTCGGAGGTGGACGTGGACCGCGTCCTGGTTGCCGACGAGGAACTGGCTCGCTTCTGTACCGGTTTCTCCAATCCGGCGCGGCTGCAGATCATGCGCGCTCTGGCTAAAGGTCCGCTGAGCTCTTCCGAGCTGACTGAGCGGACCGGACTGGCGGGTGGGCAGCTGTATCATCACCTCAGGGAGCTGACTCTCAGCGGCCTGGTGGAGCAGAGCGCCCGCAACTCTTACAGCCTCTCGCCACTGCGCGGGAAGGCCGGCTACCTGGGAATCAACCTGCTGGCCAAGACCATCAGCCGGATGCGTATCGCTGAACGTACGCGGGGCCCAGTTGAGGACGAGTAGAGGTGCTGGCCTAACACCATCGTTAACAAGTGAGCGAGCAGGCCTTCTCGGACTTCCACGAGGAGGCCTGCTCATTTTCTGTGCAGCGAAGTGAACGTTGGGGACGGTTCCCAGACGTCACATGCGCTTCAGAAACTCCGACTGCTCCATCACTTTACCGGCCGGGATCAGCTGGTCGATGGCCAGCACCCCATCCAGATGCTCCATCTCATGCTGCAGCAGCTCGGCTAGCTCGTCCTCAGCTTCGAGAACATGCTCTGCCCCGGTCTCATCCCAGTAGCGCACGGTGACGGCGTAATGGCGTTCCACCTGAAAGGCGATGCCGAAATAGCTGAAGCAGGAGTCCCAGAGGGTAAACATCTGCTTGCTCCTCGCCACAAATTCCGGGTTGATCAGGGTATAGGCCTTCCCCTGGCATTCCATGTAGATGACGCGCTGGCTAATGCCAATCTGGGGGGCGGCGATGCCGCGACCCGTCCCGTGTTTCGCCTGAAAGTCGTGCAGCGTATCGCGCAGGTCGTCCACCAGTGCCAGCAATTCTGGCGTGCCGAACGCAGTAATCGGTTGCGCGACCTGCCGGAGGACTGGATCGCCCAGCTGCCTGATTGTCCTTACAGCCATTCTGTCTCTCCTCCCCTGCGAAGAATCAGCGGGGGCAGTCCAGCGCGAGCCGGACGCCCCCTGTGTTCTATCAGTAATCGATGCGACCAGTCTTCTGGACGCGACTGTTATTCCAGTTTAATGCCCTTGCGATCCACGCCGGCGCGCTGGGTTTCGAGTTCCACTGTCAGCTCGCTGCCGGCGGCAGCCTGCACCAGCCAGCTGGCGCGGGCACAGGACCTGGCCGGGCCGCGTCCCTGTCCGTTCATATAGCCCTCCAGATGGCCGATCTCCACCTCTGGCTTGCCAGCAAGGACCTGGCAGTCACCCAGCAGACGGACCACGTCTGGCTTAACCGCCCCCACGCCCTTGCCCTTGTTCGTGGTATAAGTCGGCAGGTAGCCGATGTTCTCGCAGAGCGCAGTCAGCTTGTAGACGCCATCCCGTACCTTCTCAACCGTTATCTCACCGAGGGAAGCCTCGGGCAGTGCAGCTGCCTGGCGCAGTACCCACTGCGCGTTCTTGTGACATTCTGCCTCCAGCAGATGGTGCGGCGGGTTCTGCAGCACGAATTTGGGATGCCAGCCGCCGATCTCCACCTTGCCCAGCTGCGGATGATCAAACTCAGTCCAATTGTAGAAGCCGCGGCCACCCAGCTCCCGGTCGTTCCACTCCAGCAACTTCAGCTGGATAGCTTCCCGCTTCTCAGGGGTGTCCGCTTTCATCATCTCGTCGCGCTGGATGCCGGCCCGTCCCAGGCGATCCCAGAGTTCGGTGGTATAGGCGATGAGGCCGTGCTGCTCGTAGGCCCATTCGGTGAGTGTCGCCCGGTTGTTGGACTTGATGTCCGGATATCCAGTTACATAGGTTCCTTCGCGCGCGATCTCCCGCATGGCGCGCAGGTCGTCCTGGTCAATCTTGTCGTCCCCATACTGGTAGGGGTTGCGGAAGAAGAAGCCGCCGTAGGTATGGAAAGCGTTGAGCAGGTTGATGTTCTTGTGCTGGATGATGAAGTCGATGATCGTCCTTGCTTCGGGTTCGCTACCGGGGTAGTTGCCGCCACCGCGCACCTCCAGATCCCAGTTCTGCGGGAAGTTGCGGTTCAGGTCCAGCCCATAGGGGCTGCCCTTGATCGCAAACGGCTCTCCCTCATACTGGTCGATGATGCCTTCTGTGTAGACGTGATAGAAGGGGCCCTTGCGCTCGCCAGGCCGGCGGGCTACCATCAGCCGCGCATCCTTATCGGACATTCTCCATTCGCCACGGCGGTCATCGCGGACCCGCATCGTGAGGATTACGCCGTTGCCGTCGATATCTTCAGCGCGCAGCCCTGGCAGCTCATCCACTTCCTCCAGCGAGAGGGGATAGGGCTTGACACTGCTGCGCAGCGTGTACGGTGTCGTCAGGTACATTTCGGCCCCGTCGGGGTTGACCCGGGGCAGGATGTAGAATGCGCGCGTGTCCAGCAGGTGGGTGACCTCTTCATCGGAGCCAAAGTTGCTCACCAGATAGTGGATGGTGTAGAGGCAGACGGCGCTGGCGGTAACCTCGCCGGCATGGATGTTGCCATCTACATAGATGGCCGGCTTCTCGCTGTCCGGACCGGTGGCCTGATTCGTCAGAGTCAGCGCCCAGATGTCGCGTCCGGCGTAGCTCTTCCCGACCGATTCCAGCCTTGCCAGCCCTGGATAGGCGGCGGCTACGGCTTTCAGGTACTCAGTGATCTCATCATACCGGTAGTAACGATTGAAGACGATGTCAACCTTACGTGCCAAGATATTACCTCCCTACTGATTGTTTCGAGCCGGAGCGTCAGCCCCCACTTAAATCTTACTAAGACAATTCAGCGCCTAGCAGCCATTCCCTGCCGCATACCCGGCAAAAAGTCCTGATTGTGTGCTGCGGAACAAGGCCGGAACCGGTAGCTTGACTCAAAAAATTGTCAAACCTATAATTAGAGGCAGAACGGCTAGTCCGTCAGGAGGTAGATATGTTGAGATTGGTCGTGCCGGATTCTTCCGGCCGTTTTGATGATTTAATTCAGCAGGCGCCCCAGCCGGATTTTGCTCAGACGGCTGCCTGGGCGCGGCTGAAATCGGTCAGTTGGCGACCGCGCCACTACCTTTTCGAGCAGGATGGAGCGCCGCTCATCGCTATCACCGTCTGGCTGCGCAAGCCGCCGTTTTTTCCCTGGTGGCTGGCTTATGCACCCCGCGGGCCGATCCTCCTTCAGGAGTCGGCAGCCAGCCAATTGCCCAGGTTTTGGGATGAGTTGCGCAGCGAGCTGGGGCAGCTGGGAGCGTTTGCGCTCAAGGTAGACCCGGCCTGGACGGAATCGGAGCGAGCCGAGGCCATGAAGGCCACCGGGTTCCGGCCAGTGATCAGCGATCACCCCTTTGGCGGCACCCAGCCGCGGGCTACTTTCCGGCTGGATATCGCTGGCAGTGAGGATGAGGTGATGGCCGCCTTCCCCAAGAAGACGCGCTACAGCATCCGTTATCCTGCCAAGAACGGGGTGGAGTTCCGGCTGGGCTCGAGAGAGGACATTCCCTATTTGATGGAGGCGTTGCAGGATACTAGCCGACGCAAGCGCTTCCTTGAGCGCCGGGCTGAATACTATACGCGCCTGCTGGAGGAGATGGGCGAGGACGCCTCGCTGATGCTGGGCTTCTACGAAGGCCAGGTGGTAGCGGCTGGTATCACCGTGGTCTGCGGCCGCATTGCCTGGGCTGTCTATGGCGGTATGGTGCGCCAGCACGCGCGGCTGCGAGGCTATTACGGGCTCAACTGGGCGCGGATGCGCTGGGCCAAAAGCCGCGGTGCGGAAGTTTTCGATTTCTTCGGCGTGCCGGTGGATCGCTCTGAAGGGGCGCCACTCTATGGCCTCTATCAGTTTAAGAAGAGCTTTGGCGGGGAGTTGGTGGAGTTTATCGGCGAATATGAGTTGCCGATCCGTCCTTTCCCTTACTGGATTTGGCACCGCTTTTCGCCGTGGGCGATGCGCATCTGGAGGGCCATCTCCGCCAGACTGCGGGGCCGCGATCTGGGTGATAGCGCAACGATGGACAAGGCCTGAAAGCGGCCAGAGGAGGGCTGTTTGTGGAGTTTGCCGAGTTGCTGCAGGGCATCCGCAGCGGAGCAATCAAGGTGGAGGGTATCTACCAGGATTCGCGCCGCATGAGGCCAGGCGGCGTCTTTGTCTGCATTCAGGGGCCTAACGTTGACGGTCATGATTTTGCTGCCCAGGTGCTGGCTGCTGGGGCAGCCTGGATTGTGGGCGAGCGCGACCTTTCGTATGCAAATTACCTGCGGGTAGACGATAGCCGGGCTGCCCTGGCCGACCTGGCCTATGCTTTCTATGGTGAACCGGCGCGGACGATTCAGCAGATCGGCATCACCGGGACTAACGGCAAGTCGACTACCTGCCATCTGCTTGCCAGCCTGCTCAACGCGCAGCGGGTGCCGGCGGCGACCATCGGCACTCTGGGCGTCTTTTTTCCCGAGGACAGGCAGCTGGAACGGACGGTCAACACCACACCTAACGCCCTGGAGATGGCTCGGTTGTTGCGGCGCTTGCAGGATGAGGGCGCCAGGGTGGCGGCGGTGGAGGTCTCTTCCATCGCCCTCGATCAGGATCGGGCGCTGGGCATGGACTTTGCGGGGGTGATCTTCACCAACCTGACGCAAGATCATCTGGACTATCATCATACGTTCGAGAATTACTTTCAGGCCAAGCGGCGTCTGTTTACCCTGCCCCATCGGGTGGGCATTATCAATATTGACGATCCCTATGGTGCGCGCCTGGCTGAAGAATTCCCCGCCAGCCTGACCATCAGTACTCTGCAGTCGGCGCGGATTCAGGCGCGGGAGATCACGTTCAACCAGAGCGGCTTCAGGTTTCTCCTGGATATTGACGGGCGCACTGCCTGGCTGAACACCCCCCTGGCTGGTATGCATAACGTCTATAACCTGCTGTCAGCGCTGGGCGGTCTGATCAGCCTGGGGGAGGACCCCTTCGCCTACCTGGATAACGTGGCCAGGCTGTCCTTGCCTAAGGGGCGGTGGGAGGTAATCGGCACGGAGCCGACAGTGATCATCGACTACGCCCATACACCGGACAGCATGGAGCAAGTGTTGAGCCACGCACGTCGTATTGCCAGGGGACGGGTGATCACGGTTTTTGGCTGCACCGGCAATCGCGACCGCGGCAAGCGGCCGTTGATGGGCGAGATCGCCAGCCGTTATAGCGAATTTGTCGTGCTTAGCAACGACAACCCGGAAGACGAGGACCCGGAGGCGATCGCCAGGGAAGCGTTGCGCGGCATCTATAAGCCGCATCTGCTGCAGCTGGATCGCGAGAAAGCCATCGAGGCGGCCATCAACATGGCTGAGGCGGACGATCTGGTGCTGGTGCTGGGCAAGGGGCACGAGGACACCATCCAGATCGGCAAGACGAGCATTCCTTTTTCTGATGCAGCTGTCGCCCGGCGCTACTGGGAGCGACGCCAGCAGAGGGCGGAACTAGGTTGATCCGCGGTGGTAGCGGATAGGTTTGCAGTGGTGCTGCAGATTCCGGGAGTAGCCGGAATTGCAGTGGGGGCGAAACAAGCATATACTGCGAGTGGAGATTTCCCGGGCAATGAAGTTCGCACCCGACCACGAGGGATCTCTGCCAGACACAAAGAATGGGAGGATGTATGATGAAGAAGATCCTGATCACCGGCGCACTGGGGCAGATCGGCTCTGAGCTAACGGTGCACCTGCGCAAGATCTATGGTGATGACAATGTCATCGCCAGCGACATCAGGGCGGATGTTCCGGCTGGCCCGTTACAGGATGGCATCTATGAAATCATTGACGTGATGCAGCCTGAGCAGATCGTTGCCGCGGTGGACAAGCACCAGGTCAACCAGATCGTTCACCTGGCAGCCATTCTCTCGGCTGTCGGCGAGGCTAAGCCGAAGCTGGCCTGGAATCTGAACATGGGCGGCATGTTCAACGTCCTGGAGATTGCGCGTGAGCGAGGCCTGGGTGTGTTTGTGCCTAGTTCCATTGCCGCCTTCGGGCCAAATACACCGAAGGATGCTACTCCCCAGGACACTATTCAGCGGCCGACAACCATGTACGGTGTGACAAAGGTGGCCGGCGAACTGCTGATGGACTACTACTTCCTCAAGTATGGTGTGGATACTCGCGGCGTTCGTTTCCCTGGACTGATCTCTTATACCACTCTGCCAGGCGGGGGCACCACCGACTACGCCGTAGATATTTACTATGAGGCCCTTAAGCATGGCCGCTATGCATCTTTTATCGCCGAGGGCACCAAGATGGACATGATGTACATGCCTGATGCCCTGATGGCCATTTCCACCTTGATGGAGGCTGATCCGGACAAGCTGGTGCATCGCAACGCCTTTAACATCACCGCGATGAGCTTTGCGCCCGAGGAAATTGGCGCCGCCATCAAGAAACATATCCCTGAGTTTGAGCTGACCTATGATGTCGATCCAGTGCGTCAGGCCATCGCCGATTCATGGCCCAACTCTCTGGATGACAGCGCTGCCCGCGAAGAATGGGGCTGGGATCCGCAGTATGACCTGGACGCCATGACCGAGGACATGCTGAAGAACCTGCGCATTAAGCTCGGCATCAAGTAAGCAGGCCTTGAACATATCCCGCAGCCTGAGCGAGCGGCCCTTCCTGGGCCGCTTTTCTACTTTGGAACAGCCAGTATCACCTGCCCTGTTACCTGTGGCCGCTCTGTGATAGCATGGGGACCAGAAGCAACTGCTTGCGAGGAGGAGAGCATGGAGATCAGATTAATGGTCAATGAGCAGATGAAACATGTGTCGTTGCCGGGCGAGCTGTTGGGCGATGCAGCGGCCGCGCGCCGCTTTCATCGGAGTTTGCCTGGTTTTGCCGAGACCCGCCTGGTGGGATTGTCAGGACTGGCCAGGCAACTGGCCGTGAAGGGCGTGTTCGTGAAAGATGAGTCCAGCCGGCTGGGTCTGAAAGCCTTTAAGGGATTGGGGGCCTCCTATGCCATTGCCCGTCTCCTGGCTGAACGCCTCGGCCTGGATCAGTCCTCGCTGACATTCACTCGCCTGGCGTCAGCAGTGCGGGAGCGGCTTCCCCAGCTGACTCTGGTCACGGCGACGGACGGCAACCACGGCAAGGCCGTGGCCTGGATGGCGCAACAGCTCGGCCTGCGGGCCGTGGTCTACCTGCCGCAGGGCGCGGCGGCCGAACGCGTGCAGGCGATTACTGCTCTCGGAGCCGAGGCAGTCGTGACCGACATGGTGTATGACGATGCGGTGCGACATGCGGCCCGCATGGCAGAAGATCACGGCTGGCTGCTGATCCAGGATACAGCCTGGCCTGGATACGAGCTGATACCGGCCTGGATCACAGTCGGCTACAGCACCATGGCTGCAGAGGCGTTGGAGCAGTTGCAGCAACAGGCCGACCTGCGGCCGACGCACGTGATGCTGCAGGCTGGCGTGGGCTCGATGGCGGCAGGCGTTGCCTCCTTCATCCTGGCGCAGGGAATGGCGCCGCGCATCACGCTGTTGGAGCCGACCAGTGCCGCCTGCTACTATGAGTCGTTACAGGCAGGCGATGGGCAGCCCCACCGCGCGAGTGGAGACCTGGTGACCATCATGGCCGGCTTGTCCTGCGGCGAGCCTAACCCGCAGGCCTGGGCGCTGCTGCGGAATGCAGTGCACAGCTTTGCCAGCTGCAGCGATGAGGTCGCTGCGCTGGGAATGCGCGCGCTAGCCCACCCCCTGCCGGGCGACTCGCCTGTCGTATCCGGCGAATCGGGTGCCATCGGTGCCGGCTTCCTTGCCGCCCTGCAGCAGCCCGAGTTTGTTCACATCAAACAGGCCCTGGGTCTGAACCAGCAGTCCGTCGTCTTGTTCTTCAACACCGAGGGAGCCACCGATCCCGAGAACTATCAACGCATCGTGGGGAAGGCCTGGGGCTAATCTTCTCAGCTTGCAGCCCGCTTTTTGAGATGTTTGGGCATACAAACCGGGCCCAAACGTCTCAACCTGCGCGGCCTACGTATTCCACCGCTTTCTCTGCCCAGAGCAGAACGTCTTCTGCTACATCCATTTCGCGCATCTGGGCCAGCGAATACCAGCCGATCCTCTCGGATTCGCTGTTGCGCTGCGGCCGCGTATCCAGTGCTACGCATGCAAAGTAGATCAGATCGACGTGTTCTTGTTCTGGCTCGCTAGTAATCGTCTCCAACTGAATTCCCGCCGGGCGCACCAGTTGTCGTGGATAATCGACCGCCAAGGGGCGTTCTCCCACCAGCTGGCAGTGGATGCCGCTTTCCTCCAGCACCTCGCGCACCGCTGCCTCATCGGGCAATTCGTTGGGTTCAATGTGTCCGCCAGGCGGCAGCCACATCTGCAGCTTGCGGTGCCAAAGCAGAAGCACTTGCTCCTGCCAAACCACAAAAGTGGCAACGGTAAAATCTCGGGTCGTTGTCATCTCTCCACCTCCTTGACCATGCACTCCCATCTATTCTATCAAAGGACAAGCCAGGCCCGTGAGAGGTTGGTCACTCAAAACTGACCGAACGTCTCATGCTGGGCTGGGCAGCTGCGCAAGCTAGGGTTGAACGAGATGCAGGAAGGAGGAGAAGAGAGTGGACACGGCAGACAACAAAAACGCAGCAACCGCCACGTTTGCACTGGGCTGATTCTGGGGACCAGACGCCCAGTTTGGGCTGATTCCCGGTGTGATCCGCACCCGCGTTGGCTATGCCGGCGGCACCAAAGAGAAGGCCCGACTTATCACGATCTCGGCGACCACAGCGAATCGGTGCAGACTGGACTATGATCCGGCCCGTGTGCGCTATGCAGGATCTGCTCAGATGGCTTTTCTGGCAGGAGCACAATCCTAGCCCGTCCAGCCTATTCGCAGCAATATGCTTCGCTGATCATCTGCCACAGCGATCAGCAGCAGGCAGGAAGCCGAGGCGAGCAAGGCCAGGCTGGAAGCTCGCCGGGGCACAGATATACACCAGGATAATCCTCCGCGGCACGGTTTTTCATCTGGCCGAAGACTACCATCAGAAGTACTACCTGCGTCGCATCCGGCCAGCTTATGATGAGTTACGTATGCGCTTCGAATTGTTGGAGAAGTTTCTGGCCGAGCCGCTGGTTACCCGGCTAAACGGTTATGCGGCCGGCCTTGGCTCAGCCGCCGACCTGCGCCGCGATCTGGAGAACAGCGGCCTGTCGGACGCCGCGCGAGACGCGTTTCTTAGCTTCGTTTCCCGACGCCGACCCGGGCTAAACTTCTAAACATCGCTGAATGGCTACCCTCTTGACGAGGGTAGCCGTTTTTTGTGCGCATTTTCAGCGCCTCTAAGCGCAAGGGAAGAGTGAGATTCTTCACTCCGCTCCACTCCGTTCAGAATGACAAGGAAAAGGCAACCATTCCCTCGATATTCCCAAAACCCTTGACACTGCCTTCTTCTTGTCTTATTATACTAAGTGCCTAATACAGTAACACATTAACACAAGCGAGTTGTGGGAACTGGCCTGGACAGACCTGAACGGGGGTGGTGCATTGAAATTGGAGTTCAACCCGGCCTTACCGATTTACACTCAGATTGTTGATGGTTTCAAACGGATCATCTTCAGCGGAGCGCTGGCGCCAGGTGAAAAAGTGCCGCCAGTGCGCGAGCTGGCCTTGGAACTGGGGGTCAACCCGAACACGCTACAGCGGGCGATGAGTGAGCTGGAGCGGGAAAGGGTTGCTCTATACAGAGCGGACTGCAGGCCGTTTCGTCACCAACGATGCTCGGCTGATCGCGACGCTGCGGGAAGAGTTGATCACCGAGGTGGTTAAAGGTTTCCTGGAGGAAATCACGGCGCTGGGATATGCGGCGCAAGATGTGGGAGAGATGATTAAGAAGTATGGAGGGATCTTTGATGAGTGAAGCGCTGCTGAGGATTTCGGATGTTACCAAGCGCTACGGGAAGCAGATGGCACTGCAGAACGTTTCCTTTGATGTCAGGCCTGGTCGGATTGTCGGTCTGCTGGGGCCAAACGGGAGCGGAAAGACAACCTTGATCAAGATTGTCAATGGTTTGTTGGCCGATTACACCGGCGAAGTGAGCGTATGCGGCTACCAGCCCGGGGTGGAAAGCAAGAAGCTGGTTAGCTATCTGCCGGACAAAATGTCGCTGCCCACCTGGCTTCGGGTGCGGGAGGCGATGACAGTCTACGGTCGGTTTTTTCGCTGACTTTCAGCCAGATCGCGCCGGGCAGCTGTTGCGCTCGCTGCAGGTGCCAGAGGAGAAGCCAATCGCTGCACTCTCCAAGGGTATGCAGGAGAAGCTGATGCTGGTTCTGACCATGGCCCGTCGCGCCGAGCTCTATGTGCTGGATGAACCCATCGCTGGTGTCGACCCCGGCCGCGCGTGAGGTGATTCTCTCCACCATCCTGGACAACTTCACCGAGGGAAGCTCGATCTTGCTTTCCACGCATATCATTTCGGATGTGGAGACTGTGTTCGATGATGTCGTCTTTCTCAAGGAAGGTACGGTTAACCTCAAGGGAGAGGCTGAGGCTCTGCGTCAGGAACACGGCAAGTCCATAGATCAGTTATTCAGGGAGGTATTTAGATGTTAGCTCGTTTGATCCATCTCGATCTGCGTTTTGCCTATAAGAGATTTCTGGCGATGGCGGCCGTGCTCCTGCTGCTGGGCCTGCTGGCGCCATATATGAGCGATGAAGGCTTGCTGGGTCTGGGCCTTACCGTTGTATTCACTGCCACTATGACGGCCGTTCCCGCTTTCTGTGTTGCGCTGGTGGTGCAGCACTTCCGTCGTAACCTGTTTAGCAACGAAGGCTACCTGATGTTCACGCTGCCTGTCAGCGCTACCAAGTTGCTGCTCTCGAAGGTGATCACCACCTTGATCTGGTTCAACCTGATGCTGGCGGCGGCACTTGGCCTCTTTGCCTTATTGAACAGAGAGCAGATCCCGGCCGGGTTTTTTGGAGGCGCTGAGCAACATCCTGAGTTGGGGGCTGGTAAAGACCGGTTTGCGTCTGCTGCTCGGCATCAACCTTACACTGCTGCCGGTGGTTCTGGGGATTTTCATGGGCATCACACTATCCCAGACGTCAGTCCGCAACGAGAAGCTCGGCAATGCAGTGGGAATCGCAGCAGCGGCGCTGGGCATCGGTAGCTATGCCTGGACCTCTGCTCGCCTCTCTGGCTGGACATTTTTCGAGACATTTGCAGCCACTCACGATGCAATGGGACGTTTTGGCCTGTCGGTGGAAGTGGCCGAACCGCTGGGCTGGGTCATCGCTCTTGCGTTCTCCGCCCTGTTCTTTGTCATCACCACCCATGCGATGCGTCACAAACTCAACCTGGAATAAACCAGGTAAATGCAAGAGGCGCGGCCTGGCCGCGCCTCTTTGCTTTGTTCACCGCGCTCTATTTCTCCTCGATCTCTACATCGCCATTGGTCGTCTTCGCCACAAGCCTGAGGCTGCCGTCGCCGCGGCGAGCGTCGACCTCTTTGCTGGAGAGCTTCCCGCCAGCCAGCGACCACTCGCCGCCACCCAGCTCAATGGAGCCATTAGTGGTCCTCGCCTGCAGCTCCAGCCCCAGCTCGGGCGGCAGAACCACGATCACGTTGCCGTTGGTGGTCTGTAAGTCATAGTCCTCAGCCCCGGCAGCGATCTCCACCTGAATATTGCCGTTCGTAGTCCTGGCTCGCAACGTCTGCGGCCCTTGCTCGGCCTCAGCGCGGACCGTGCCGTTCATAGTGAAGAGATCGAGGTGTCCAGCCAGTCCGTCGCTTTCTATGCTGCCATTCATGCTGGATGCCTTCGTAGTCAGCCCTCTGGGAAGCGTGATGTAGTAGTTGATAGACTGGTTGGAGGGGTTGCGCGTTCCATAGTCGGCGATGATGCGCAGCTCACTGCCCTCTCGCTCGACCCTTGTCTGCATTCGCTCCAGCCTTGCTTCGGCCGAGCCGCCGGCGACTCCGTCCACCCGGTAGGTTACTTCGACCTCGATCTGGTTTGTCTCCGCCCCAACCAGGGTGATCTTGCCGTTCATGGCCTCCACCTGCAGCCGCGAGAGGCCACCCGCATCCTCGAGGAACTGCTCTGTCCTTTCTGCCCTTGTCAGAGAGTCAAATCCGAAGCGTCCTATCCAGTTGAAGATGCCCGGCAGGAGCAGCTGGAAACTGCCAACCAGAATCAGCCATACCCCCGCGACCAGCAGCAGCGCCCTTAGCCAGCGGTTCATGGTTTCACCTCAATCTCCAGCGGCCGCGTACCGAAGCGAGTGAGTATCGCCGCTCCCAGCGCAATCAAGCCCACCAGCAGCCTGATCAGCCCACCGACAACGGGGAACGCCGCGACCAGGCTGATCAACAGCAGGCCAACCACCGGGAACAGCGGTTCCGAAAGCTGCCACTGCAATCGCTCCGCCAGCCTCTCACCGAGAAAATATCCGAAGGCCACCTGGCCCAGGAGAACGCCCACAGCGACACCGAGAGTCACCACCGGGATCAGGAGGATGCCCACCAGGGTGATGGCCAGCAGGATGCAGAGGGGAACCAAGCCCACAAATCCCAGCAACCCGAAGAGTACCGAGCGGTCTGGAGCCGTGGAGATGGCCCCCTTGATCCTCTGCAGGGCCTGGGGGAAAAGCGCGTAGACGATCAGCCCGAGAACGATCGTCCCCAGTGCCTTCCAGGCCGACCAGCTAAAGCGCAACCAGCCGCCCAGCCAGCCCAGATTGAGATTCCACCCACCCAGGCTGCCGATGGCAATCTCCTCGCCCCGAATCCGCACCTCGCCTAGCCTCTCGATGGATCCTCCCAGGCAGACTACTTCGCCGTCGACGGTGGCGCCATCCTCGAAAGTAATGCTGCCGCCGATAACAACGACGCTGCCGCGTACGCTTCCGGCGATACGAGCGCTGCCGCCCCAAACGACCACGTTGTCCACTGTTTCGTTGGCGGGCAGGGTGGCACTTCTACCAAAGAGGATAATGTTGTCGCTAGCAGCCCAGGCGGTTTGGGGCAAGATAAACGTAAATAGCAGGACCAGTCCCAGAACAATGCGTGTCCTCACTCGAGTCCTCCTCTCTGTGAAATATGGCTTCACTAGATTCTAACGCATTAGCGATGCTTTTGTTTCCTCCGTCAGGAAAAAAGGTCACCTCGTTGCCTGAGGTGACCTCTTGCATAGTTCCCGGGTCAGCTACTCGCTGCGTATCGCGTCCAGCGCCGAGAGCCGCATGGCGCGATGGGCCGGGTAGAACCCGGAGACGAGCCCTACGAGGGTGGCGAAGCCGATGGCGGCCAGAACCAGCCAGAGGGGTACCACTGAGATCGGCAGCGGTGTGCCATCGGGCGCATATCCGCCTCCGCCGATAAAGTCACCCAAGGCTCCGCCAAACTGGTTGAGCAGGAAAGACGCAGCCAGGCTGAGCCCTGCGCCAATAACACCGCCCGCCATGCCGATCATGCCCGCTTCCCAGAGGAAGAGCTTGCGAATGTCGGTGATCAGACAACCGATAACCTTCATCACGCCAATCTCCTTAGTGCGTTCGTAGATAGACATGGTCATCGTGTTCGTGATACCGATAGCCGCCACCAGCAGGGAAACGGCACCGATACCGCCCAAGACGGCCTGGATCGTGAAGAGCTGATCCCGCATCCCATCCAGAATCTCCTGCTGGCTATAGGTGCCCAGTTTCATCTCGCGAATCTGCTCCGCCACACGCTGTACCTGATTGACATCCGGCACCTTGACAATCGCCTGGTCATAGTTGCTATCTGCAGGCCCTATGTTCCCCATGGTCGTGTTATATTCGCGCACAATCTTCTTCAACCAGTTAATGTCGACCAGGATATGCCAGTCAGCCTCTGCCTCGGACCATTCCAGCACGCCCGCGGTCCTTACGCGGTAGATCTTTGCCTTCTTGCCGCCGGGCTGAGCCCAGTCCTCGCCATAGCTCTGATCCAGCGTCAGCTGAAGGCGGTCCGTCATTACGTCCACCAGGGGCCTGCCGGTCGGGTTTCCCCAGCGCTGCGTCTTGGGGTTGTAGAAGCCCTGGGTTGTGCTGGCGCCAAAGAGCAGCATCTCCGGCTCTCCCGGGTTAAGCAGCCGACCCTGCGCCGCTTCATAGCCCAGCGCCTCCAACGCCTCGGGGTTCACGCCCAAGAGATTGGCCCACGCCAGATAATTGCCAGAGATCAGCTTGCCCGAGTGACGCATGATCGGCGTCACCGCGCTGACTCCCTCAATCTGGCTGATCTGCTCGATGACCTTGTCATCCAGCGGAGCGGGTTCACTCGGCCCCGGGTTGTTCGGGTCGTAGTAGTAGCGATTGACCTCAATGATGGTCAGGCTCTTCATCCATTGCATCTGCTGCTCAAAGCTCTCGCTCATGCCGATGCCCAGCGAGAGCATGACTACCACCGCAGTAGTGCCGATCACGACGCCTAGTATGGTGAGGATTGAGCGAACCTTGCGGCGCAGGCAGTTTCTCAGCGCGAGCAGCAACACGTCCAGCTGTCTCATGACTGATCACTATCCTCCGGCTTTTTCTCGTTTGTTTCCGGCTCATCGAACCCTACATACTCAATCTCCGGCACGGAAATCTGTGCAGCTGCGGTCAGGTCCTCACTGTTCTGCAGCTCGATCTTGATTCGCCGCCGCCGACGCAGTACCAGCAGCCCGATGACGACGATAAGCAGGGCACCGCCGCCGATCCCAATCCAAAGCCAGGGGCTGGTCGGCTCTGGCTGCGGCTCCGGCTGATAGCCTCCCGGATCTTCTGGTATCCACATCTCCATGACCTCGAAACTGAAACTGCGGACTACCTCAGTCACGTTGCCCACCGAATCCTCGAAGCGGAAGATAACTGAGCCTGCCGCCGGGCCTGGCTCTGTGGGCGTTACCGCGAAGCTGAAGGCATCCTGCGAACCGGGGCTGAAGTTTCCGGCGAAATAGGTGCTCCCCTCAATCCTGAAGGGGCCCTCCGCCGTGACCATCAGGTTGTAGAGGGTGGTCTTGCCCAGATTGTAGAAATCAACGTTGATGGGCAACATCTGATAGACGTATGCTTCGCCCCAGATCACCGGCTCGGAAACCATCAGGCGCGGCGGCTGCAGCACCGGGATGGTAATGATGTCCTGTGATTGATAGGAGTGCCCCTGGCCAGCCTCGTAATCGAAGGTGACTTGCAGCGAATATGGCCGGTTATCGGCATCGGCTTTCGTTGTCAGAGGCAGTGTGGCGGTCACGACCTCCTGTGGGGGGAGCGCCTCGATGAATATCGTGTTGCTGGCATCCCGCGGCAAGAACACGCCCTCCGGCTGCAGGATGGTGACCTTCAGGTTGGAGATGGCCCGCGAACGCGAGGTGTTCTGCAGGTCCAGAGTCAACACAAACTCGTCACCGGCCTTGATGTCACTGGGAGTGACGCTATACTTATTGATAATCAGGCGCGGCACGCCGGATCCCTCGTCAGCTTCCGCTCCCAACAGACGCAGGAACACAGTGTTAGTTTCCGAATAGGCTACACCACTCACGTCGGTATATTCCATCCGCACCTGCAGTTCAGCTGCTGAGCCGGTGAGGGAGGGAGCAGCAAAGAGGCTGAACTCCACAGTCTCGAAGCTGTCACCTTCGATCAGGTCCAGATACTTGACGTCGACGTCGTTGAAGGTGGACACGCCGTTGGCGCTCAGCCCCAGCAGGGTGAGCTTGATATCGTGGGCATCGCTCGTGCCGCTGTTCCTGATAGAAAAGCGAATGATCGAGCTCTTGCCGATCTGCAGCAGGTTGCTGGTCGCCGCCGAGAGGCGCGGCGCCGCATTCTGGTTCTGTACCCGGATGTAAACCGTCTCCGTCCTGGTGAAGGGGTCGCCATGGTTGTTCTGATAGGAGAAGGTCAGCTGCACGGCGTGAATGCCGCTGAGTGCTCCCGGGGCCAGCTTGACGGGGAACTCGGCGTTCTTCGTCTCGTTATAGCCTAGCGTGCTGATTTCGGCGTTGACTACCATCCGGTCCGCTACGAAAAGCGGCGAGGCGGCATTGACCGGCTCCATCTCGATCTGAATCTTGCTGGCCCGGTAAGATGCCGTGTTCCGAATCGGGATGGTCAGCACCTCGGTGCTCTGATCCAGCAGCGGCAGCGGGGCGTCGTCGGCTACGGTGACGATGGGTCTGTACTTCGTCGTGTCTACCGGCGGCTCTGGGTCAGGCTCTTCAAACACCGGCGGCTCGGGATCGGGTGCTGTCTTGACCATCAACACGCTGGACGTATCGGTTACCGAGACTGAGTCGGTGTTCGCCCCAGTATCGAAGGTAGCTGAAAGCTCGAGTTCCAGTGTGTCGGTTGCCCCTGTTTTCAAGAAGAAAAACGTTGCGCTGATCCGCTTACTGGTAGTGGGGAGCGACGTTCCGCCGTACTTATCGACCGGCTGGGGTGAAATAGAATAGCTGGTGCTGCTGTTTCGCCTGACCTGCTGGAAGCCGTCCTTGGTCGCAGCGGCTTGCAGGCCGGTGAGGCGCCAGTTGGCGGCATCCCCTTCGCTCACGGTCCAATCCAGCGTCAAGTTTAGCTCGTAGACGCTGGAGACGCCCAGCACCCCGCGAACCGAGTAGTTGACGATCTCCATGCTCGGCGCGGTGGGCTCACCCGCTTCGAGTGCCAGCTGCAGGCTCGCCGCCAACGCGCCGGTCGGAGCGGGGGGAGACGTGGGCAACAACTAGCAGCATGCAGACCAGGAGTGTAACTAATCTTTTCATCTAACTCGACCTCTTCCTGTTTAGCTCGATTTTGACGATATTACCGTCACTGATGTGGATGATGCGGTGCGCATAGGAGGCGATGGACATGTCGTGGGTGACCAGAACCAGTGTCTGTCCGCCGCGCGCTGTCATCGTCGACATCAGTTGCATCACTTCGCGCGTAGTCTTGCTGTCCAGGTTGCCGGTGGGTTCGTCCGCGAAGACGATCGGGGGACGAGTGACCAGGGCACGGGCGATGCCGACCCGTTGCTGCTGACCGCCGCTCATCTGCGTTGGCCGATGCATGAGGTGCGTCTCCAGGCCGACGAAGCGCAATATCTCGCGCGCCTGCGCGTCGCGTTGGCGCTTGGGAACGCCACGAAACAGTAGCGGCAGGGACACGTTCTCCAGGGCAGTCATCGTCGGCAGCAAGTTGTATGATTGAAAGATGAAGCCGATGTTCTGCTGCCGGAACCGGACCAGCTGTTTCTCGTTCATGCGGTCAACGCGCTGTCCCTTGATAACGATGCTGCCAGCGGTGGGTTTCTCCAGACCAGCGAGCAGATTCAGGAGGGTAGATTTGCCGGAGCCGGAGGTGCCCAACAGGCAGACGAATTCGCCTGGAGCTACACCCAGGGTGATATGGTTGAGTGCGATCACCCTTTCGGTACCGATCCGGTAGACCTTCCTCAGACTATTGACTTTGATTATGTTGCTTGGCAAGGCGTTCAACTCCCTGATTAAGCCCATGTCCATATAATAGTATCAAAACTTAGACGGGAAAATTAGCGAAAGTGTTGCCGGATACAGGATTAAACTGGTCAGATTGGCATCTTCCCTGGATTAACGCAAGAATACATATGTCACCAAGAAGGAATGCCACAGGTTATGCTGGGTATCAGGCAGGTGGTGCGGGCGATCAATCAGGTGTTAGACCCCTTGGGCGGCCAGCTGACTGATACCCAGCTCAATAGGTAACTGCGGGCGTCAGGGATTTTGGCAGAGGAGACCGGTCCAACGGGAGCCGTGGGTACCAGGGTCTTGCCGTTGTCGGCTAAGTACGGCATTCATCTGGTCAAGCGCGAGTACAATGGGGTTGAATATGATCAAGTAGTCTATGATGATCAGGGTAAACGCTTCATGTTGGATAATCTGGAGCGGATCCTGGCTGGCGACCAGACGTTGTTTACTGACAGGCAGGGTTTTTCGTTTACCGTTTCCAGTCCATACACGGTAGGAGGGGCTAACTGATGATCAACAGGATGATTGCATATGCAGCGTTAGGCGGACCGTTTCTGGTGGTTCTGCTCGACCTGCTCATCTTGCGGCAGGTTACCCTGCCTCGCAAGTGGCTGGGGATAGCTTTAGCGGCCTTGGGCATGGTTGCCGTTCCGTTCATAGCGCTGGGGGATGGCTCTATCCCTATCTGGCTGATCCTCGTGCCGGGTCTGCTGCTCCTCTCCCATTTTCGGTCGATGCAGGGGTTAGGTAGATACCCTGCTATCCTGGGGTGGCTTGAGCTGTGTAGCCTGGTGATTGGCGTGTTGGTCCCAGAGACGTATCTGGGTGTGCTGGCTGGCTTTGTGGCAGTGGCTGCGCGGTTGGTTATTCCTGCCCTGTCGCTTTGGTATCTCTGGCTGACTCTGCCGTTGGTCTATGATACATTCCGCGGCGGCGACTGGGCCGAGAAGGGCATCCCCCTGATTGCCCGCTACCGCTGGCTAGCGGCCATCGCGCTAGTTGCACTGATTTCCGCTGGGTGGCTGGGCTGGCAGATGGCTAGCTACCGCGCTGTCCTTGTCGGGCAGGAGAACGCGCTTCTGCATGACATGCGCTGGAAGCTGGACGGGATGGAGCACTCGCTGAAGTGGCGGGCGGAGATTGACGACTGGCAGGCGCGGCTGATCGCTGACGCAGAAGAATATCAGGCTAATATCTGGGATATCAGTGTAATCCTCAGGCAGAGAAGTATCGGCAGCAGCAGTCCGCTCAGTGTCTTGCTGGAGTTGCCCAAAGATGTGTTTGCTTCTGTGGAAAGGACTGGCCGGCTAACGGAGGAGGATGCCAGTCGTTTGCTGACCAGCGTAATCGAGATCCGGCAAGCGCTGGAAGAGGTTATCGCTGATTATCGACCGCTATCGCTGAGCACGTATGAGCGGCTAGCGAGCAAGATCCAGAGTGAACTGACGCAGGAATAGCTTTTCAGTTAACGGGGACGGGCCTCTGACTCTCGGAGGCCCGTCCCTGATTTATTGTTCATCGCGGCGGCTGTAAGCCCCGGCGGCATAGCGCTCGCGCAAGCCTTCGCCCCAGGCGCGGTAGTCGTTCCCATAGAGATCGGCTAAGCGATCGATGGTTCGCTCGGCCAGCACAGCGCCCAGCACGTAGTTCTGGATATAGACCGGGTCGATACTGCGGAAGCTGTCCAGTGCCCAGAGCAGGGGGTTGCCCAGCTCGAGACCCAGCTGGCCATAGTGCTCCAGATAGAGTTCCTCTGCCCGATGCGGTTGGCGCCAGAGCTCCAGCTCAAAAAGGAAGCTGATGGCGCAGCGCACATTCTCCAGCAGGGCGATCTGCCGGGCCTGTCGCTGCATGTCCTCCGGCAGCAGAAGTTGCACGCCGATCTGTTCCAGCAGTACCGCCATCGCCTCGTCATAGGAGGCAGTCCAGGTTTGGGCGAGCCCCTTCGCCTGGTTCAGTGCATGACAGACAGCATGCCCCAGTTCGTGGCAGAGGGTGATCAGACGGGAAAGGGAAGTGACCGGGCGAATCAGGATGCGCACATCTGACCTGGGTCGAATCACTCCAGTGTAGCCAGCCAGACCGTCTTCACGCACCTGCAGGGAGATGCAGCGCAGGGCGTCAGCCAGCCCTAATTGCTCCAGCAGCTGCTGCGATATTGCCTCAGCCTCCAGCCTGAGCTGGATGTTGCCCAGCTGCTCGAGGTCAGTAAACCAGGTTGCCCACTGGATCTTGTTGGTAGCGATTAGCTCACGAGCTTCGTCCAGATGGCGGTGCAGGTAGTCGGCCACCGTCTGCCGTACCCAGCCTGGGTCCAGTCCCTCTGTCTGGAGAACCAGTTCCGGGTAGGAAGGGAACCCCTGCTCTCGCGCCAGCCGGTCGCGCAGCTGCATCAGCTGCAGCACATCCGGTCGCATCCGTTCTGCCAGCAACCGGCGTCGCTCTGCCGGGTCTACCGGCAACAATCCGCCCAGGTAGTTATCCCAGTCATCCAGTCGATTGCGTAGCCTGGACACTGCTGGATCCCTGTCCACTAGCCCGCGGCGGCGAACGCCCCAAAAAATCAGGGTTTCCGCTGTGAGATCGCCCGCCGACAGTTCTCCGTCCCGCAGGCAGGCGTAAATCTCCCCGTCCAGCGCCGCCAGATCGTGTTTGGCGCCCGCTGCGTAATTTTCCCACTGGGCCAGCTGCAGTCGAAAAAACAACTGCAGGTATCGTTCAATCGTTCCCTTCACGAGCAGGGACCTCCTTCCGGGTCAGCTCGTTATTAATTCCATCCAGCCGATCCACATAGACGATCATATCGCTTCTCCCCTCGTGGTGACATTCAAGTGTGCATCGTTGTTTAGTTCGCGTGGCAACGCTGTCTCCCTCCCTCGTTTATGAACAGTTCTTCACCCATCCTCGGGCAGGGGAAACCAATTCTGGGCAAGAATTATGGATAGCGATGGTAACTAATAGCGAGAGCAAAGCGAAGGGGGAGGTGCTGATGTCCCAGTCAGGAGTGCAGATTATCGAATACGACCATAGCTATGCCGAGCAGGTCGCCAAAATGTGGAACGATAGTAACGATTCATGGGGGGGCGAGCGCGAACCCCGTACGGCCGACAACGTGCGGCAGGAGGAAGAGACGGGTGGCTATCTGCATACCTTCCTGGCTATCGAGGGGGACGAAGTAGTTGGCTACTGCAACCTGGTGCAGTTCCTGGAAGACCCGCAGGCGCTGCAGCTGTTCTTGCTGAATGTCGTTCCTTCCCACCAGGGCCGGGGCATAGGCAAACGGCTGATCCTGAAAGCGCTGGAGCGCACGCGGGAAATGGGCTACACCCGCCTCGACCTCTTCACCTGGGCGGGGAATCTCAAGGCCGTCCCGCTCTATAAGAAGTGCGGTTTCTTGTGGGAGAAAGCCGATGGGGCGGTGCATCTGATCAACCTGATTCCACTGCTCTTGCAGACCGAGGCTCTGCAGGAGGAGTTCACCTGGTTTGACTGGTATCAGGATAATCGGCGCGAGCTGAAAGTAGAGCCGGATGGACGCGAAGCCGACGATTACCACTATCTTGAGTACCTCTGGGAAAGAGGCGGCCGGCGGTTGCGGGTGGAGATCGACCGTACTTCGCGCGGCATCAGACTGATCGAGACGGATGACTATCTGATCAGCGCCACGCCCACTGCCCATAAGCTGGTTTATGGGGCCGAATATCCAGTTACCTACGAGATCAGGAACAAGAGCGGTCGTCCCCTAATGGTGGAAATCAGCGGCGGGCAGGACGACAGCATCGAGAATGAGATTGAGGCGCGGCTGGAGGTGACGGGCAGCGCCAGTCTCGTCAGTACCTGCCGTGTGGGAGCAGCTGAGAAACCGGTTGATCTGGCCACCTACCCCGCCGCCGTTGCCGATGTGCGGCTCAACGGCAAGGCTGCCCGGCTAAAGGTGGGCATCGAGGCTCAGCCGCCGGCCGAATGCCAGCTGTTGGTGCCTGGCGGTTACCTCAGATCCGGCGAGCAGACAGTTTACATGAACGTAGGCAGCAACCTGTCGGAGGCGGCCAGCTTTTGTTTTCAGCTGCCAGAATTCCCGGGCGGCAGCTTTGCCCAGAGGACAGCGCAAATCGGCCTGAGAGCGGGGGAGAAGGGGTGTATTGCACTACCGCTGACGCTACAGTCAGGCATCGCTTTCTCTGGGCAGATGGAGGCGGTGGCGAGGCTCGAGAGCGGCGGGCAAATCACGTTCCACTATGACGCCCATCTTCTGGTGCCAAGTTATCAAGGGCGCGGCGGTGCCGAGCAGGAGGACGGCTGGCGGATTATTAACGGCCAATATGCCGTGGAATTGACCAAGCGCGAAGGACGCCTGCGGGTGCTCAGCCCCCAGAGCGGGCCCTATAGCACCATCATCTCGGCACCACTCTTGGGCAAACCCTATCAGGACGTCCTGCTAAACATCACCCCCAGGGTACACTGGTTCCCAGATGGGGCCGAGATGGTGCTAGAAGCCGTCTATCAGTTGGAGAAACCGACGTCTCTGGAATTGACGTATCTCTGCCGACTGGCCGCTGACGGCCTGGTTAGCCAGCAATATCGCGTCAGGAACAGGGGTGATGAGGCTACAGGCGACTTGCACCTGCTACAAAGCTATTATTATAGCTACGATGGCCGGGCTGTTGCTCCGTACGGCGACGGTTATCTGAAGTTCCCCAACACTGGCCTGAGCTGGCTGGAACCAGCCCTCTACAGGGAGAACTGGATCTTCTATCCCCGACCGGCGCAGCCGGTAGGGATTGGCTGGCCGACGAGCTGCCATCCCAGCTTCGACGGCTGGATGATCTACCTGGAAGGCCACGCCGCACCGCTGGCACCTGGTGCCAGCTGGCAGACTGAGCCGGTCTGGTTGTCGTTGGGTGCCATTGCCACCTGGCAGGAATGGCGAGCCTTCACCACCCAGCAGCCAGTGAATCGAACCCTCAATGCACGTGACCATCTGGAACTCGAAGTGAATGCCGGCAATCCGTTTGTGACTAGGGAGTTTACCGCGAGAGTACGACAGCATAGGGCTGAACCGCTAGAGGGTCGCTTTTCTTTGCAGGCGCGGCGGGGCAGCTGTGCTAGTGCCGAGCTGGTATCCTCCGGAGCTGAAGCGGGTGAGCCTGTCACCTTCCAGCTCCCGGCCGAGAGCGGTCATCATTGGGATCAGCTCTGCCTTACGGCCGATCTTCCCAAGAGCCTGGAGCGGCGGAGGGCCACCGTCTTCTACACCGACAAGTCACGGGCAGTCGCTACAACGACTTCATCTGTGCAGGGTCAACAGGTCTTCGTCGCCGATAACGGTGTGTTGCAGATCAGGGTGGCGCCCAGCTTCGCCCACAACCTGTTTTCGCTGCAGTACCAGGGTGACGAATGGCTGTACTCCTCGTTTCCCCAGCCACGGCCGATGTCGTGGTGGAAT
The DNA here is from genome assembly GCA_050949085.1 of Bacillota bacterium. Taxonomy (GTDB): domain Bacteria; phylum Bacillota; class UBA994; order UBA5500; family UBA5500; genus JBMNFB01. The sequence continues at coordinate 907,280 of JBMNFB010000001.1, read as the reverse complement.
CCCTGGGTCGGCGGCCTCGGTTCAGCCCCTACCCATTTCAGGTTCGAAGATCAGCTCAAGGAAGAACGTGCCGTGGACTTTGTGCGGCGAGAAGACTGTTGGGGCAATATCTGGCAGGGGCTGCTGGTTACACTACGCGTCCGGCGACATCAGCGCTATCGGGGGCTGGATCTGAGGCAGCACTACCTGCTGCTGCCAGGCTTGCCGCTGCTCTGCTGCTATACGGAGGTTGCGCAGACCGGCGGGCATTATATCAAGGATGTCAGGCTGATGACCCAAGTCTTCCCCGCTCTCGGCGATCTGCGCCAGGCCTGGTTTGAATATGATGACGATCAGGGTGAGCGGATTCGCCAGAAAGGCGGTTTTCTGCAGGGGTGCGAGACGGTGACGCCTATCCGCTTTGGGGTGCAGGGACGGGACAGCAGCTTGCTCCTGATCAGCCATCCGCAGGCAACGTTCCGCTTCTTCGAGGGGACGGCAGAAGCTGTGACCACCGGAACCGCGCAGACGATAGAAGGACCGGGCGGCAGCGTCATCAGGACCGTGCCCACGTTCCTGTTCTTCGCGGATGAGTACCTGACGAATAAGGAGTTGCAGCCGCTGTTCTCGCTGTCCTTTAAGTAACCTCCTGGCCTCAAGTATTGCGCTTACCGTCTACAAGGGGCTGTTGCTCGGCGCCTGCTGAAAGGTGCCCAGCAACAGCCCCTGATCAGGTTAAGGCTTTCTGGACCCTACAGCGCCCAGAGGCTCTCCTGGATGATGTTTAGCTCCCGATTCGTGCGCTCACCATAGTCATCACCGCTCTGGGTGAACCAGTCCAGCTCCAGAAGCGCGCGGCAGATGCGCAGTACCTGATAGGCTTCACGCGGTGCTGCGTACTGTTGCCGGGCCTTCGCCGACAGGCAGCTCCAATAGGCCTGCAGCAGGTCCTGGGGGTCACCCAGGGGCTCGTTCATACGCAGCCCCGTATCGATCAGCCCGACCAGATCCAGCATGCCTGGCCCTAACGCGGCGCCGGCCCAGTCGATGAGCTGGATCTTCCCGCCGTCGATGAACAGGTTGCCGCTGTGGGCATCACCATGCAGCAGGTTGATGGGGTAGCAGGCCAACACGCCCCGTAGCGCTTCCCAGTTCCAGAGCAGGTCGCTCTCCACCTCACAGAGCAGATCCAGATCGACGTTGCTGAAAGCGCCCCCGGTCACCTCGCCCTGCACCCGATCACAGATCGTCGGTACCAGTTGCTGCAGGTGATCCACCAAAGAGGGGAGAGACGGTAGCCTGGTCGCCCAGCCTGCCATGTTGCCCAGCTGATGAAAGGCGGCCAGCGCCTGGGCCGCCGCCCTGTATTGCTCCGGATCCTTCGTCTGATAGAGCGGCACGCCCTGCGCCTGCCGTAGCAGCAACCAGCGTTCTCCCTGGATCAGGCGGCCGCAGCCGACGGGTGCTGGGAAGTCCGGTACCTGAGCAGCCAGCTCATAGATGCCCAGCTCCGCATCCCCACCGTCGCGGGCAAGCTTGCCATAGATGTTTTCCGATTGACCGTTAAGCCTCGTGCTGAGGCGGATCACCTGAGAGCTGGACCAATCGCGGATCACTTCCAGATCCGTGATCTCAAGCGGCCGGCCCAGCCAATCCTCGAGCACTGTCTGCCAGATACGCCTGGTTCGGTTCATCCCTGTCCCTTCTTTCTTTTGGCGACCTCCCGGGAGAGGCATAGTGCGCTACTTGCGCAGTTGACCTGAGCTTCTCCTATTCGGTGTGTTGTCATTTACGCGGGGTGAATCAGGTGTTAAGGCAAGAATCACCTTGAATCCAGCGCATCACTTCTTCTGCAGGCCGCGTCCGTTTCCTCCCAGGGTGTGATACGTCGGAGGGGATTTTGTGTTTCTCAATCGAACAGTACACTGAAGGGTGGTTCAGTTGGCGCTAGAGTGGTAGGGATGATGGGAGGGGATATTGTGACGCCGAATATTGCCAGGATAGATCAAGGCCATGAGTTGTGGGCGGAGCTGGAGGAGCACTTGCAGCGCAGCGGTGACTGGCGCTGGGTGAGCAACGAGCAGGGGATACTCCCCGGCGTACGGTTCATAGCCGCGCTCTGCGACGGGAGAGTTGTCGGCCACATTTCGCTGAAGCAGCAGGAGCTGGAGGTGCCATCGGAGCCGCCCACGTCGCTGTCGCTGTCCGGTAGGAACGTCTACGAGAACTTCGTGCAGACCTTCCACGTTGACGAAGCCTACCGGCGTCAGGGCCTGGGTTCCGCCCTGCAGCTTGAGGCGCTGGAGTGGAGCCGCGAACTGGGCTGCTTTCAGCTGCGCAGCTGGTCGTCGCTGGACAGGCAGGCCAACTATGCTCTGAAGCTGAAGCTAGGACTTGCCTTTTGTCCAGGAACATATGTCGTTCCCTCCATCGGCCAGCAGATTCCGGGCGGGTGGTTCGTCAAGCAGCTGGGGTAGGGAGAATTGTCTGGAGCGGCAGGGGAACAAGGACGACTGGCTGATTGTTGACAAGATCGAGGACGTCCTCGTCGGGTAAGCACCAAGTTTAGTTGCGAGAGATCCCGCTTCTGAATCGACAGTGCACCAGCGGCCCCGGCTTGGCTCGGCAAGACTCAATAGCTGGGGAATTCACCGTTAATTATGAGGGGCACGAAAAGGCACGTCCGGGGATGACCTCGGCGTGCCTTTTTGACCTTTATTACCTATTTCAGCAGGTGCCCCTCCAGCGCCCAAACCCTGGGATTATCTGGACACGGGTTGGCGAATTATCGTCTTCAGTTTCTCTGGAGCCGTCCGGCGTGGGTCGCTGAGGTAGATTTCATGGTGCTTGCCGGTCAGGGAGAGCCCTTGTTCCTGGATGAACTCATGCAGCCTGGCGATAGTTTCTGCCTCCGCGTCATATGGCCCGAGATGCATGATCTGGGCGGCCGGCCCTTCCTCCCACCGTTCATAGCGAACCTGCGGGAGAGCGGGGAGGTCCTTGCCTTTCGCTTTAAGCTGGTCAATGGCCAGAGCGACATCCCGAGCGCTGACGAAATCTGGCTGCACAATCAGGGCGGTCCATTGCCAGTTCTCCCGATCGCCCTCTGCAAAGGCCTGGTAGTCATCTGCCCACCAGAGACCTTCCAGTGGCAGCACGGTATAGTCGGTGCCCTGGCGTTTATGCATGAACTTGAGGGTGTATGAAAGGCTATAGAGCGCTTCTACCGCCGCCTGATAATCAGGCGAAGTGTTAGGATCTCCCCGGCCGTCAATGGCCAGGATATCCCGCGCCGGAACTTGCACTATCTTTGGCTTACGCTGGGAGGCAGTATAGAACTCTTTCCACTCTTTCTTCAGATCCAGCTTGGTCACGTCTCTGTCTCCCTCCTGTACTTGCGGTTACGGTAGCGAGGAGGGGGCAAGTTAGGGCCCCCTCCTGCAAGTTGCGTCTCTAGTACTGCTCAATCGCCCGCCGAATGGCTGTGCGCAGCATCCCGTGCCAGCCAGGCGCAACCGGATGTTTCTCCGCCATCGCCTGGAAGATCTCCTCCTGGCTTTTTCCTTCCTTGTGCCAGGTGACCACTTCCTTCACAAACGTGGAGAGCCATTCCCGCTGTGCGCGCAGTATCTCCTTCCCACCCACCGGGCCGTGTCCGGGAACGACCGTTTCCAGATCCCAACTCTCCAGCTCAGCCAGATTGTCGATCCACCGCTGGAAGTCGGCCTGGCCCATCCAGGGTACCCTGCCGTTAAAGATCAGGTCGCCGGTGAAGAGCAGCCGACGCTCCGGGAAATAGAGCACGGCGCTGCCAGGACAATGGCCGCCCATCTGCTGGAAGAGGATCTCCTCACCCGCGTAAATTCCCAGCTTATCGCCGAAATGCACGTTAGGCACGCCGCGGTCGCCGGCTGCTTTCTGCTCATCCTGCAAAATGGCCGCGCGGGCGGCGCTGGAGCTGATAATGGGGACGTCATAGCAGGCATTGCCGGCTAGATGGTCGCTATGCTCGTGGGTGTTGAACACAAAGAGGATCCTGTTCTGTTTGGCTTTTTCGGCAAAGGCTTTGCCATCGGCCTCTGTCCCGCTGGTGTCGACAACGATCACTTGTCCGGTTTTCAGGGGAACGATGGTGGCGTTAACATGTCCGCTGGCTCCGGTAAAGACAAACAAATCCTTCATCTGGACACCTCCGATACAGTTTTCGCGCTATGTTCTTATTTCCCCAACAGTCCAAAATAATCCTGCTGGGAGCAATGGTTTCGCGGAAGCGGTTAGTGCATCGCCAGCGAGCACTCGGCTGTCACCTGGGTCAGGTGGAGAATGGGCTATCGCTGTTCTCGCCAGCATGTTAACCTGTCTATAGGTGAAAAAGGAGGAGTCAGCTTGGTAAATGAACGGCAGGGGATAGGGGTAGAACGCCGGGTGGCCCTGATCGTACTGAGCACGGCGTTGGCCTGTCTGCTTCTCTATGTGGTGGAGCAGGTGTTAGGCGTGAACTACCTGGTGAAGACGCTGGTGAAGCTTGTCCTGTTTGCTGGCATACCCTGGGGTTATGCGTGGCTGACTGATAGCACGCCCCAGGTGGGCGAGTGCAGGGTCCGCAGGGGACTTCGGATGCTGCCCGCGTCACTCAAACTCGGCCTCTTTTTGGGTGCCGCGGCCTTTGGTGCGATCTTCCTGGCCTATTTCCTCTTTCAGAGTGCGCTGGACCTGCCGGCCATCGCGCGGGAGTTGCAGGAGAAGTCGAGAATCACCCCGAGCAACTTCCTGCTGGTTGGGGCCTATGTCACCTTCGGCAACTCGCTGTTGGAGGAGTGGTTCTTTCGCGGCTTCGTCTTCCTGACGCTGCATCGGCTGGGTTGGTCGAGGCTAGCATATGGATACTCCTCGCTCCTGTTTGCGCTTTATCACATCGCCATCTTTCGGACCTGGTTCAGCCCTGGCCTGATGATCCTGGCCTTACTGGGGCTGGTTACCATCGGGCTCATCTTCGACTGGCTGAACGCCAAAACTGATCATTTCCTTAGCTCCTGGCTGACACATGTGCTGGCCGATACGGCCATCATCCTGATTGGGTTACGGCTGATGGGGATGGCCTGAGAACAAAGCAATGGGACAGGGTGCCCGCAGCGCAATCCCTGTCCCGCAAGTTTCGTGTTCAGATCGAGAGCCAGCGGCTAGCCAGTGTGAAGTAGACCAGCAACGTCAGAGCATCGACGATGGTGGTGATCAGCGGAGCGGCCATGATGGCCGGATCCAGACGCAATGCTTTGGCCGCCAGGGGGAAGAGTCCACCGGTGAGTTTGGCAATGATAATCGCCGCGATCAGAGTCGAGCTGGTCACCAGGGCGATGTCCAACGGGTAGTGCGAAATGAAGACCACACGAGAGAAGTTGATCAGCGCCAGTCCCAGTCCGGTCAGTACACCTACTTTCAGCTCGGAACGAATCACCTTCCACCAATCCCTCGCCTGGATCTCGCCCAGAGCCAGACCGCGAATCACCAGCGTAGCCGCCTGCGAGCCGGCGTTTCCGCCCGAATCCATCAGCATCGGGATGAATGCGGCCAGCAGCAATACTTCGCTCAACACCCCCTGGAAACGGTCAATGATCTTGCCGGTGAATGTGGCAGAGATCATCAAGATCGACAGCCACAACAGGCGTTGTCTGGCGAGTACTGGTGCAGGAGTGGCCAGATAGGGGGTATCGCTGGGCTGGAGCGCGGCCATGCGCTCAATATCCTCCGTAGCCTCCTCGTCGACAACGATGATGATATCGTCGCCGGTGATGACTCCCTGCATCACCTGACCTTCGTCGACCACCGGCAGGGCGTGCAGGTGGTGGCGACGGAAGAGGGCTGCTACGGCCTCCTGATCATCTTCCGGACGCACGGTCAATGGATCCTCGTGCATGATCTCTGAGATCAGCGCGTTAGGAGCCGCCAGAATCAGCTCCCGCAGTGAGAGGACTCCCAATAGGCGCTGGTCTTCGTCGGTTACATAGACATAATAGGCTGTTTCCGCCCTCTGAGCTGTCTTGCGTACGGCTTCCAGGGCCTTCTCGCTGGTCCACTCGGGTCGCACGGCGAGGAACTCGGTAGCCATAATGCCACCCGAGGTATCCTCCTCGTAACCGAGCAGGGCGCGAATCGGGCTGGCCTGACCATTGAGCGCCTCCAGGATCTCCTCTCGCTCTTCAGGGGGCAGTTCAGTCAGGAGATCCGTAGCATCGTCACTGGCCATCTCGCCGATCAGCTCGGTCGCTCGTCTGCGCGGGAGTTGCAGCAATAGTTCGGCTGCGAATGCGTAATCCATCTCTTCCAGCACCGGAGCCAACAAAGCCGGTTCCAGGCTGGTCATCAGCTCGATCAGTTCCTCGGTCGAGAGTGCGGCCATCGCTTCGGCCAGGTCGGCCGGGAGTTCTTCCGTGAAAAGCAGCACAAGCTCGGCAGCGTCAGCCTGCCGCAGTTTTGTCAACAACAATAAAAACGCCTCCCTTTACCAGGGAAGCGTCGTCATTTGCAGCGCGAAATAAGCCTCATCGCTGGAGGACGGGCGTTTCCCTGGTGTGTATTATTCTGTTCCTCGTACTAGGCGGGTAACCGTCTACGTCCACGAAAACGACCATCCTTTCTTTCTTGCTGTGCCTCCGGGTTTCGCCTTGAGGCTACTCTACATTTTATCCATATGGCGGTAACAATGTCCATAGGGATTAACCTGTTTCCAAAAATCTTTCTGGGTTTCGACAACAAGGGGGGCCGATTTGGTTCATGGGGGGCTAGGAAATGGTGGCAGTATTATGCTGGTCGTCCAGAATAGACGAGGCCGATCGGGCAAGGTTGCTCGATCGGCCTCGTGGGTTCTTCATGGTATCGGGCTAGTTGTTCTCTACCAGATGGTGCTTGAACCAGGCGATAGTTCGCTCCCAGCGATCCACCACAAATTTCGGTTTGCGGATGCCGTGGTACTGGCCAGGATAGCGGATGAAGACGACTTCCCTGTTCAGGCGTTTCAAGGCGCGGTAGAACTGCTCGGACTGGCTGATGGGGCAGCGAATATCCAGCTCTCCGTGCAGCAGCAGCAACGGTGTTGTCACGTTGCGCACGTGGCGCATCGGGCTGCGCTGCATCATCATTTCTTCGGCATCAAACGCAGGACCGCCGAAAAGCCCTTCGTCGTAGATATGGACGTCGGTGCATCCATACAGGGTATACCAGTTGGTGATCACCGCTCCCGCCACCGCTGCCTGGAAGCGGTTGGTCTGGGTGACAGCCCAGCAGGTCATGTAGCCACCATAGCTCCAGCCGGTGATGCCAACTCGGTTCGGATCCACTACGCCCATCTCGATGGCCTTGTCCAGCCCTGCCATTATATCCTCAAAGTCCTTGCCGCCCAGATCATTGACACAGCCTTGGGCGAACTCGGTGCCATAGGTGACGCTGCCGCGCGGGTTAGTAAAGACTACTGCGAAGCCCTGATGAGCCAGCAGCTGGAATGGGAACTGGAAGCTGTCAAAGTAGGCACCGGTCGGGCCACCATGAACGCTGAGCACGGTTGGATAGCGGCGTCCTGGTTCATAGTTCAGCGGTCTCACCAACCAGCCTTCGATATCCCAGTCGTCCGCACCCTTGTAGGTGAACTTCTCGGCCGGGCAGAGCTCAAACTCCGCCAGGAACTCCTCGTTCAGACTGGTCAGCTGCTTTGGGCCATCTTTCTGCCGTAGGAACAGCTGCGGCGGATGGACAAAATCGTGGGCGATGAAGATCAGCGAGTCGTTATCGGCCACGTCATAGTGGGCGATCCAGCCCAGATCCGTAATCGGCAGCCTTACTGCCTGGCCAACCTCTTCATCTGCAAATAGCACCTGGCACAGCTCGGCTGCTCCGTGCCAGTGCTTCAGGAAGTAGACGCTCTGACCGCTGGGATGCCAGTGGGGCTGCGTGCAACTGGCGTTGATACTGGCGGTGAGGCAGACAGCCTGGTCAAAATCCAGCGGCAGGCTTTCGCTCTGCAAGTCAATCACCCAGAGGCGGGCGTTCCCCGTGCCTGGTGGGCAGCTGTTATCGCTACCCGAAAGCAGCAGCCAGCGACCGTTGGGTGCCAGGTCGATGCGGTTAAGGGTGCCGTCAAAGTCCAGCACCTTGCTGCTGGCCTTGTTGCTGAGGGTGACCTCACGGATGACGGTAGTATACCTGATCCCCACTGGGTCATAGTCGCGCACCAGATAGAGCAGAGTGCTACCCGATTGATTCCAGATGAAATCGCCGATGCGTTCCTCGCGCTCGGTCAGCTGCTGGCACTCGCCGTCTTCCAGGTTGACAACGAAGAGCTGGGCATACTCGGTGTATGTCATCCCGCGGCCGTCGCTATGGTAATCGACATCGGTGATTACGTGCGGCTGATCTTTCCTGGCCTTGTCGTCCTCCTTACCCTTGTTCTCCTCTGATTTTTTTGGCTCGCCCGGGTAGCGAGGGCCTTCTGCCCGTTCCACCATGGCCTTGAAGGCGATGGACTTACCGTCTGGTGACCAGAGTGGGGTGGAGGCAGGCGACTTCTCGGTCTTGATCAGTTCCGCCTCGCCGCCGTCAATGTTGATCACATACAGCTGGGCCTTCTCCTCCTTGTTGCGGCGCGAGGTGAACGCCACCCGCTGGCTGTCCGGTGCCCAGCGTGGCGAGCCGTCAGTGGGATGAGCGGTCAGGCGGAATGGTTTGCTGTCAGGCTGGTCGAGGCGCAGCAGCCAGAGGGCGGTTTCTGTTTTCTCATCCTCCAGTCTGGTGCTGGAAACAGCATAGACAGCTTTCTTGCCGTCAGGCGAGATCTGAGCATCCATCAGAATCTGCAGGCGAAACTGGTCCTGCGGGGTGAGAACCTTCTTACTCAAGCGATCAACTCCTTCTTTGACTAGCGTCACTATTACCTATTCGCGGGCAAAATCGTACATCCCTGCTGCTAGCGGGGTATTCTGGGCAGATCCGTCAGAACTGTCTTGCAGGTGCCTGGGGGCTGTGTTACCGTGTGGACGAAAATGCCAACAGGAGGTGGCTGCATGAACCAGCGATGGGGGCGACGCCTGGGCTGCCTGCTTCTGGCCCTGACGATGGTTGGTCTCACAGCTTGTCGACAGCCGCTGGACGTTATCGATTGGGGTAGTGCAAAGCTAGCGAGGCTGGAGTGGTTGAGTATCCATAGCACTGGAGAGGCAGACCAGCTGCTGGCAACCCCTAGAGGCCATATGAACTCTGGGACAGATACGCCTCAGCTTCTGAAGTTGCCGCTCAGGAAGTCATATCGCTCCACCAGGGTGAAGCCCAGTTTCTCTGCCAGCCGCACTGACGGCGGGTTGTCAGCTTCGCATTCCCAGCCAACCTGAACCCCGCGCTGGAGGCTCTCGGCTACGAATCTAGCGGCAGCGGCCGTCGCTATCCCCTGCTGCCGGAACTCGGGGCTGGTCTCGATACCGACAGCGCACTGCCTGGCGCTGACGTACTCGGCGGTAACCCAGCAGACAGCTGTCTCATTTCTGTGAACAGCAGCAACGCCCCAGCCGTGCTCGAGAAAACGTTCGATGGATGGCCACATCCAGGAAATCTCGGCTCGGATCGGGACCAAGTTCCGGTAGTCCGTCGCGGTCAGCAGAGACTGGTCTATCGGCAACAGCTGAATGTCTGGCGCCAGAGGCCAGGAGGTGCAGATTGCCGGCTGCTCGTAGAGGTAGAACAGCATGGGCCGCTGCAAGTGCAGGTGGTCGGCAAAGGCAGACTGCAGCAACGGTTGCATGTCGGAACTCATCGCGCGACTGCTGAAATAGATTGCGCCGATTTCGATTGCCTGCTGGCGAACCACGTCGCGCACCAGACGGCATAGCGCCTGCTCCGCCGTCGCACTGGTGTTGTGCCCGCCCAGGTAGAAAACGTTGTTGCCCTGATCCCAGAACAATGTCAGCTGAGTTAAGTCCGTCTCATCCAGCGACCAGAGACGGCCGCCGGTATTTCCGCTGGCAATCGACGCCAGCGCAATGCTTAACTTGTTACCGGGGAAGAGCTGCGCGGCCGATTCCAATCGTTCGATGGCGATTTCATACACTACACTGATTCCTCCTCGATTCTCCCATTCACAAGAATTGTATCTGGCAAATCACCCGGTAACAAGGCAGAATAGTGGGTAAAATTTGAGTCAAAACAAGGATTGGCAATACCAATGACGAAGTTAGGCTGCGACTGCACATCTAAACCCACGGGTTTGGGAGGGAGGGATCTCGGGTGCTAGAGTTACCTGAAGCAATCACCCTGGCCAGACAGATTGAGGAAACGCTGCGCGGAAGACGCTGCGTTTCCGCTGTAGCTGATCATTCGCCACACAAGTTTGCCTGGTACTATGGCGATCCGGCTGAGTATGGTCGGCGACTGAGCGGCCGGCAGGTGCTAGGCGCAGAGGCGCACGGCGGCATGGTTGAGATCGTCCTCGATGGGGTTCGCCTGGTGTTTGGAGACGGGGCTCTGCTGCGGTACGTCGCGGCAGGGAAGAAGCGCCCCACTAAGCACCAGCTGCTGGTCGAGCTCGACGATGGCGCGGCGGTCTTTGTGCGGCTGCAGATGTACGGCGGGATCTGGTGCTTCCCAGAGGGGGAGTTTGACAATCCGTATTACGAGGTTGCCTGCCGGAAGCCAGCGCCGCTTAGCGGGGAGTTCGATGAGAGCTACTTCACCAGCCTGCTCGACGACAGGTGCCGCACTAAGAGCGCCAAGGCCTTTCTGGCTACGGAGCAGCGCATCCCGGGATTAGGTAATGGTGTTCTGCAGGACATCCTCTGGAACGCCAGGATCAGTCCGCGGCGGAAGATGGATACCCTGACTGATGCGGAGTTGGCGGTTCTGTTCAAGAGCGTCAAGTCAACGCTGCAGGAGATGGTGAAACTGGGGGGACGCGACACCGAGAAAGACTTCTTCGGCCAACCGGGCGGCTACATCACCCGGATGAGCAAGAACACCTGGCGCCTTCCCTGCCCAGTCTGTGGAGGCGAGATCAAGAAGGAGGCGTATCTGGGCGGCAGCGTCTACCACTGCCCCGGCTGCCAGAAGTGATAAGCCCTGATGCTGGGACTCATCTCTCAGTGATACGAGGCTGTCGCAGTCACCCCACTGTTCCTCGGGTTACAGTGGCGTGCATTGTTGCAGTCTGAGAGTCCTGGTAAAAGACAGGGCATCACCCCTGAGGGCGCACTCCGATAAGTCGTGAGTAAGAAAAGGCGAAACGAGACGGGAGTAAGAGGGCGAGTTTTGCTGCTCCCCGTCTCGTTTCGCTTGATACCTTAAATATGGAGACATCGCTGCGGCAGAAGGGTTGTGCCCTGGCCTAATGTGCTTCTGCTAATGCGGCAGCCTTCTACCCGTTGAGCCACACGGGCTCAAGCTTACTTCTTCAGTCACAAGCCGGAGTTCTCGCCGATCCCCAGGACACGGAGCCTGGGGATTGGCGCGTTTTCTGGGTCTTCCTGCTCACGCAGCCCTGTGAGCTGCACCGTCTGGCCGACGAGGGCCGTCATCTGCCGCCGCACTTCTTCGCTGATCGGCGTCAGGTGATAGGCGGCAGCGCTGCCAACGCAGTCGACCAGCATGAACTCGGCAGTGCCTTGTTCGGCCTTCTGCAGACGCCCTTCCGCCACCGCCGGCACCGTGATCAGTCCGGCGCGCTCCAGGACGCGCAGCATAACGGCCGCTGCCTGGGCGCGAGTGGACGTGCCGAGCGGCTGGAACAGGCCGCCGCCCATGCCCCCCATGACGCCCTTATACCAGATCTGCGCTACAGCCGGACGCATCTCCGGGGAGATCTGCGCTGCATCGGTGAAGGGCAGCGGCGGGATCTCGCCTGTGCTGGTCCCGATGCCCAGTGCGTTTAGCACTCTCAGCAGCATGTCAGCCATCTCCTCACGGGTCGCAGGCTCTGTCGGTCGGAAGTGCTTGCTGCCGCTATCAACGATACCCAGCCGCGCTGCCTTTTCTACGACCTCGCCATACCAGGTTTCCGGTGCCACATCGGCGAAGATCGGGCTCTGCAGTGTCTCATCCAGGGTTGCGCCCCGGCCGCTGTACTCCACCAGACGGACCAGGAAGGCGACCAGTTCTGCCCGATTGATGGGCTGATCTGGATCGAACTTCCCTCCACCGATGCCGGCTGCCAGGTAGCGAGCAGCCATGACCTTCACATCCTGTTCAGCCCAGTGCCCCTGCATATCGCTGAAGACGGGTGAACGCAGCAGCACAGCGTACGTCCCCAGTTTGTCGATCTGCACCGTCAGTTGCTGGTTATAGAGATCCACAGTCCCACCGACATAGACCCAGTTTTCTGGATCCTCAGCGTCCTGTCGATAGATCCCGAGCTGTCGGCCATCGGCAGCGCCCAGCAGGGTCTGCCCATACTTGAGAGTCAGGTAGATGGGCGACGCAAGCTGCGCTTCACCTATGGAGCAGGTATACATGCAGCTTGCCGCTGTCAGGGTTTCGTCGGCCAACTCATCGGTGAACGCCCCCTGCTCCACCAGCAGTCGAGTCCCGCCCGCAGCTGCCCCGGCAGGGAAGAAGAGACGAATGTCTCCGCCAAAGGCTGCCATAGTCTGCTGCTCGCCGCTGAGGGCTACCTGTTCTGCAGTGGATGGCAGCGGCATGCCGCTGATCATTACTCCACTTGACTCCTTGTTCTGCCGACTGATGGTACTGATCTTCACCTCATATTCGATCCCGTTGGTCAGGCCGGTGATGGTGAATGTCTGTACGCCTGGCTCAACTAGCTGTTCACCGAGGGGCTGGTCTGTTCCCTTGGCTCTCCAGACCAGTTTCACCTGTTTCAGACTTGCCGATTTCGGATCCTGCCAGCTGACGACCAGACTGCCATCGCCGCCCTGCGCCTGTGGCACCGTTACCTCGCCTAGCGGCTGTATTACCGGCGGATCTGGATCAAGCGGCGGCTGGGGCGGCTCGGGATCGTCGGGCCCGTCAGGCTCCGCAGGCATATCCACTTTCTTGGTTTTTACCTGTTGCGTAATGCCAGTTGAGGCGTTACCCAGGCTGTCAAGGACACGCACTGTGATCGAGTAACGCGTATCGCTGAAGAGGTCAGGGATCTGATAGTTCCCGCTGCTCGGCGTCAGGGTTTTCCGCCCGACTTCTTCGCCGGTAGTGCTGTCCTTCCAGATTACCTCGACCTGCAGCCCCGCGCCCACCGGACCTTCCCAGCTGAGGTCGATCCGGGTATAGTCTGGCTCCAATTGCAGACTGCTGACTTCAGGCACAACCGCGTCTGCCTCAGGAACCGTCACTGTCTCGGTATAAACATCGCCCATGGGGATGCCTCCGTAGCTCTGCACGATGCCATCGATGGTTATCTGGTAATCCTTCCCCACAGTTAGCTCACTCTCTGGCACAAACCGCAGCTGGCGGGTGATCTGGACATCCGGGTCATCCGAGGACACAACGGCGTTGTAGGCCTTAACCTCGCCCTTGACATACTGTAGGCCTGCCTCTTCTGTCCCAGCGTCTCCCTGGTATGTCACCCACACAGTCGCATTGCTCAGAGTCTCGGCCAACATATACTGATCAAACGTGACCTGCAGGTATTTCCCTTGCGCCCGAGCGGCGGCAACGAGCACTTCTGGCGGACTGAGGTTGATCAGGTTGATGTGCACTTCGGTCTGAGGTGGCGGCACATCCAGTACTTCGCTCAGTGCAGGGGCATAGCCCTCTTTCTCGTAGGTGACCTGCCACTGTCCTTCTGGCACATCCCAGCCGTAGTAGCCCACGCCATCGGTGTAGAGCGGGTTCTCCTGGCCAAACCAGTCCGCATCCCAGAAGATGAACTGGCCCTCCTCCGGGTCATACTCATAGGCCGTCGCCTTCACACCCTCTACGGGATTATCCATCACGCCCTCGTAAACGATGCCACTGGGATCCCAAATCCAGGTGACGTCGGCAACCTTCTTGCGGCGAATCTCAGCGGCCAGCTCGTGCCACCATTCGTCCTCGCCGCGGCAGGCAGGATCGGCCGCCATCTCGTTCTTGATGTACTCGAGCCGATCTTCCACCTGATCGTCGATGGCCCACTCGATGAGCTCGGAGGCGGCGAAAAGCGCCACCGTCCCCCAGCCGAAGGACACCGGGGCTAGCAGGCAGCCGGCCAGCTTCATGCCCCACTTGACGCCTTCAGCGGCCATCTTGCGATTGGCGGCCCGCTGGATGAGATCGCGGTAAACGTCGGAGTGGGCGCCACAGTTGTCGGCCTGATCCAGCAGGTCGCCGTACACGTCAAACATGCCGGGCGCCGACAATATGTCCTTGGCATCCTTGTAGTTCTCATAGCCGTCAATGGGCTCTTCCAGATACTTGACATTGAACTTGGTCAATTGCCGCACGAAACCGCCAACACTGGCTGTGGCCATGCGGCCCTGTCGAGCGTTGAGCACAGCAACCTTATCGACTGGCACATAGGCCTCTACCCACAGGGTCATCGTGCCATCAGCGAAGGTAGGATCCATCACCTTCAGCCCATACACGGAGACGTCTGGCTCCGCAACGCGGATACCATCGTCAGTAGGCTGATAGTCTGGGGCATCTGCCAGAGTGACCTCAACCCGGCCGCTTAGTTGTGAATTGGAGCCAAAGGTCAGGTCTATCGCGGCAGACTGACTGTCTGCTGGCCAGTCACCCGGCAGGTCATCGGGCCGCCACCCGCTGCCAAAGTCCTTATCAACCGTCGGACTATAGTCGCGCATGCCAGGCGGCGTCTGATAGCGCAGTTCAGCATCGGTCAGCGCCTCCTGCCGCACATCATCTGCATCGCGCTTGGTATCATATTCAACCCAGATGGAACCAAAGCGGGTTCCGCTCCATCCGACTGAGCCATGATATTGCTTACCGGATTCGCCTTCGGCCCCAGCGCTGAACGAGCCGACCCCAACCCTGACGTTTTCCACCAGGTCGGGCTTGTTGAACGTGACGTCCACCTCGAATTTGCCTCCCTCTGGCCGCACCACGTAGGGGAACTTGGCGATGCCTTCGCCGGGGTAGATAGTGACCACACGTCCGTCCTTGCCCTGGCGGAACGTAACCTTGGTGATGATCGGTTCGTTGGGGTTATACATGATGCTGACGTTGTCCGACTGCAGAGTCTCACCGTTGTGTTGGCAGACTGCCCGCAATTCATGCCGTACCGGATATCCCCGGTTTGGCAGTGTCACGGGTAGTTGCCAGTAGCCGCCTTTTGACACGGTGGCGATGCCCAGCAGGTCCTCCCCGTCGTAGATTGCCACTTCTGCGCCAACCGGTCCGCGTCCGCTGACAGTCGTCTTTCGGTCCTCGGCTACCACAAGACTGGGCGCATTAAGCGTCACCCGGGCGAGCATGATCTCGACAGGTACCGGGCTAATCGTCTGCTCCTTTCCGTTCTCCTTCCAGAGGAAGTGGCCCGAGATCAATACCCTCTCTGCACTAGGCAGGGGATCTGATAATTCGAGCGAGAAGTTCAGTACCCTCTCTGCTGTGCCTGCCAGCTCCAGATCACCCAGCTCGATGATCAGAGGATGCGCGCTGGTTGGCGTGATCGGCTGTCCATCCAGCGACAGACTTCCATCCACCAGCGTGCAGCCCTCGGGCAGGTTGATGGTAACCCGCGCATCTTGCATCGGCAGCGTGTTGTGGGCATTACGCCCTACGCGCAGGGCACAGTTGACTACGCCAAGAGCTGACACCTCGATGCTGTTGGCGGTGAAATAGGCCTTGGCATCTGTGGTGTCCCAGGAGAGGCTGACATCGCCGATATCCCTGATCTCATACAGATCGACGCTGATTGGCCCAACGGTTGCCATCGGGTATTTCACCTGAACTTGCCCCACATATTCCGAGGGGCGCGAGATAAACAGCTCGTATTTCCCCGGACGCGGCACCGAGATCTGGAACGTGGCGTCATCCAGGTGCACGGCGTGCACACGGCGAGATCCCTGGGCTGTTATCTCCAGCAGCTGCACCGTCCAGGCCAGTGGGTTGTCGCCCAGACGGAAGTCGTTGCCCTGACCGTCTACCAGGCGTCCAACTATCCGCCCATATTCCTCCAGCTGGACCGTTACCGTTGCCTGGCGATTTTCGTCCACGCGCGCGGTTTTCTCGGCTGTAGGCAGTCCAGCCTCACGCCCATCGACCTTTATCGTGATTTCTTCGTTTGGCTCTACACGCATCTTCAGCGGGATGCCGGTATAGCGCCTGCCCAGGCTATCATAACCATCCAGATGGAAGTGATGGGCTGTCCACCAATCCATGCCCTCCACCAACAGCGGTGGGCGATCGATGAACTTGGTCTCCAGCTGCACGTCGATGGTGCTCCAGGCCCGCATGCCCACCTTTAGATCCGCCTTGGTCTCTTCGTCGGCAGACACAGTGACGGGCTGTTGTTGAGTTGGCAGCGTGTGACCCATGGGAGTCGTTGCCGTAAGTATGTTCGTTCCTGCCGGTAGATAGAGCGTATATGAACCATTCTCGTCGGTGACGGTGCTATTGTGGAATGACCTGCCCGCGTATACATGAACCGCATTGATGGTTACGCCCGGCAGCGGCTTGCTGCCGATTTCGTCCAGCGTAACGACGCCGCTTAACGTGCCCATCGACCGTAAAGGCAGGGTAAGATCAATTGTCTGTTCCCCTGGCCTTGCCGCACGGCTTGCTCGCACCAAATCCTCGTAAGGGTAAGGGAGCGACAGCAACTCGCCAGCAGGCCTGAGCTCAAGCCGTATCTCTTCGCCCTCAAGTGTATTGAGCGTTAGCGGTGCCAGCCCTTCCTCGTCAGTGATCGCGGTTGTCGCCATGCGGGTATGTTCGTTGTAGGCGAAGACGCTGGCCCCTTTCAGCACGTTGCCCTTATCGTCTCTCACACGCACAGTGATGTAGGATAACCGCTTCGGCTGCAGCTCGATGTGGCCTTTCGAGCCAGGCCCTAATGCCACATTGCCTTGGTCAACCAGGTAGCGATGAAACGGGCCCTGCACCGTAATCCGGTAGTCTGCAGCAGGCTCGAGCCGTTTGAAAGAGTATGAGGCTGAATCAGTGCTGATCATCGCCGTCCGACCAGAGCGTTGGGAGTTGCTCCAGACAGTGATCAGCAATCCGTTTAGTTCTTCAAGAGCGTCTTGCGGGATGTTTACGGTCAGGTCAGCTGCCACCTGCAGCCAGACACTTACATCCCTGTAAGCGGGATGCTCTCCATCGGTCAGGATTCCCCGAAGCCCCGTCAGCCGGGCTGCGCCCGCTGGCAGCCTGAACTCGCCTGTGTAGATACCGGATGCGGTTTCGGTGAGGTCTGTTGTAGTGACCTTCTCTTCGAAGCCCCCTTGTGCCAGAGGAGCGTCGTAGGTGATTTCAACCGAGGCAGTGCGGCCAGCCTCACCCACCATCCGCACAGTGAACTCGGTGCCCGGGTAGACCAGATTCCGGTCCGGCCGTCCGGATTCGCCGGGGAAGCGATAGGTTAGCGAATAGATTTCCAGCTTTGGCGTCCGCAGCTCGCAGACCGGGGAAGGGGCTGATGCGTTGCCAGCTGCGTCATAGGCTCGCACGACATACCTGTACAGAGTTTCGTTGAGCAACCCTTCGGCGGTGTAAGTCAGGTCCGGCGTATCCCCTGGATTGGGCACGTCTACGGTACAAAGCTCCACTTCGTCGCCGTCATCGGTCAGCCGGAACAGCCTGTAGCTGGTTACGGCGATGTTGTCGGTGGTGGGTTGCCAGGTAATGGTCGCCTTGCCGCCCCCAGCGTAACTAGCCATAGGCTGGGCTGGGGCTGCTGGTGGTTCTGTATCTTCGCCCACTCCGGTGTAGACGGAGATAGTAGCGGCACCTGACTCGTTGCCGGCCCGGTCAATCGCCACCACCGAGTAGTCATATGGGGTTGCTGGCGCAAGGCCAGCATCGAGATAGGTGAGTTTGTCAGGAGAAGTGGGTTTATCTGGCGTCAGTGTGTCTATTGGAATCCCATCGCGCGAGATGCGATAGCTGACCACATCGTCATCTGCCGACGGCAGCCAACGCAGTCTGATGTGAGTCGAGTCCTGCGCTTCGCCCTCGAGTTCGGTCGGCGGCTCAGGTGCCACTCGATCCAGCTCGACTACCTCTGGCTGAGATTCAGGGGTTCCCTCGGCTTGCGCAGTGAAGGAGTATTTGCCGTCCGGTGCGTCCTGCGGGAGCGTAACCTGCAGGCTGAAGCGTCCGATGCCATCTGCTGTAGCAGTGCCCACAGCCTCGCGTTCGCCAGTCCCTTCGTAACGGCAGTAGATGGTCACCAGAGCGCCCGGTCCTGCGCTACCCTTGATGTCTAGTGTGGCCTGATTCGTGGCCACGGGCAGTTTATCCAGCACGGCCGCGCTGCTGGGGTTGAGCGTGAACTCCTTGGATTTTGTCAGGATCTCGTCGCCCATAGAGATCGCTAGCTCCAGGCGATATCTGCTGGGTTCCAGTGCTTGCAGCGGCAGCTCGAAGTCGTAGAAGTAGTTTTCCGCACACTGATTGAGGATGCGGATCTCTGTTCCGTCCGGGTTGATCTGGTAGAGGCGCAGGAAGGGATAGATAAACGGCCAGGTGATGGACTGCACCATCACCTCCGGCTGCGGGATAATCAGTTGGCCAGCAGCGTTAATAGTCACTCGTTCGTGGTAATCCTGGTAGAACATGGGACGGTAGATGCTTCTCAGGCCGACAGCGAAGACCCGGTTGCCCTGTGCATCCGTGATCAGAACCTGGCCTCGCAGCGTATCGTCTGTGGTCAAATGATCAGCATCGAGAGTGAAGTCCGCCTTGAACTCGCCGCCGAGGATAAAACTCTCGTCAGATAAGAGTCTCAGGACCTCGTTGTCAGAGTTGGCCAGGCTGATGCCATACTCCCATTGATAACCTTCGTACGACCCTGGATCGTTCGCAGGATCAGGTCGAGAGACCCACACGTGAGCGTAATAGTCACCTGGTAGCAGCTGATAACTCTGGTAATCACTTAAGAACAGGAATTCCTGTATGCGCGTGTCCGGATGGGCGATAGCGCCGGGTGCATCCCAGGAATCCTCGCCAAAGCCCAGCTGGTAGCCGACGGCTGCGTTGACGGTAAGGGCTACCGGATTCTCTGTCCCGACGTAAATGGTCCTCGAGGATGTGATGTGCTGAACCGGATGCAGCCAGATGCACGGCTTACCATTGTCATAAGCCGTTCCGTAAGCGGCATAGTGACCAGGCGTGACGAAGAGCGTGTATCCGTCTAGCAGCTGCAGTTCAAGATAGGAATCATTGCTGGCATCTGGCAGGAAGGCAACCAGCCTGCCCCACGGAGACTCCCCCTTTATGCTGATATCCAGCTGAATAGTGCAATCTGCTAATCTGACCTCATCGCCCAGATCGTCGAAATCGGTAAAGACGTCTCCGCAGTAGAACAGGCGCTGATCAACGGGGCCGCCATGGAATGTCAACACATTGCCAAGAGGTGACAACTCCGTGTCAGTCGGGATCTGGAGCTTCCCATCGTTGTCAGTCTTGAGTGTGAGTTCGCAACCCCAGAACCTGGTTCCATCTTCGCCTTTCTTGAGGGAATAGAGACTGAATCCTTCAAGGCCTGCCTCTGCTATGTTGCCGTTGTAGTCGTAAACCTGGATCGCCTTGGCCTCCTGGGTTGGCTGCTCGTCTTCAACCACCGTAAAACCAAGCCTCCCTGTGGAGAAGTCCCGATAGCTCCAGAGGGGGCCAAGCGCGGATTTCACTTCTACAAATCGCGCTCCAGCAGTGCACAAGTGGAGTCCTTTGATGTTCCCTGTCCAACTCCAACTTTCAATCTTGCTGTTGTAGTATTCACTGTCCAGCTCGTCATAGGTGTACATTCTTACCAGACGTTCTGCATATTGGTCCTGTGGTTTTGTTATGCTGGTGATCTTGTTCCCGAATTCGTCCACCAGATTGTATCGCACTTCCAGATGTTCGCTTTCAGGAAGTGGAGTCTTGGCCACTTCGCCGCTGAATGTGACCTGGCCGCCAAATGGGAGATTAGCCTGGGCGCCGTCAATGCTGAGCCCTTCGGCGGTAAGTATATAGCTCCAATCGGACCTCGAGTAGCGGCATCTGATGTCGTACTCACCAGGCGAGAGGACCAGCTCCTTGCCACTGAGAACCAGGTAATCCCAGCCATCTCCATCGATTATGTCGTCTATTTCTGGGGTCCAGGCGACCTCGAGCTGGAAGGTCTCCAGTGACTCCCCACTACCGTCAGTCAGCTGCCCCACAACATGCACATTGCCCTCTCGGCCAAAGCTCACTGTCCTAGTGTCTTCTGAGATAGCCAGCTCGCTAGCTCTGAGGAAATAGACCGGCTCGGCATTCAGCTCCTCGGGCAAGTCGTAGATGAAGTCGGTCGCCCAGGGCTGGCTCCAATGCACGAAAGTGTCGTAGGTCCCTTCATCCAGATAGAATAGCTGTTCAAATTCGTCGTGAGGTTCCAGACATATGGTAGTAACTCTGAAACCCAAATCATCTTCTAGCCTCAGGAAAAAACCCGGGTAGGGAAGCTTTTCACCTGAGGTCCCTGTCAGCGAAAAGCGGACCGGAACGGTTGCAGAACCGTCGATCACTGACGCTATAGGTGCTTCCAGTTGCTGCACATAGACAAAGCCAGCCGATTGGCTTTCGGTATCGAACGTTCCCTGAATCACCGCCACATAGGTGTGGAGGTCCAGTGCTAGGGTTGGCGGGATCCTGATAAAGCCGTCCGTAACCCAGGTGCTCCACAGTCTGTCATATGGCGCAGAGGGGTCGTAGCCTTCCTCTCCCTCCGTCATGCGTCGATAGACGCTGAAGATGACCCCATCTGGTACTTCGCCGTTTGGGGCCAAGATCCGCAGGGTGATGCCGCTGTCCATCTCGTTCTTGATGGAAACAGATAGTGCTGCCGGCTCCCCCAGTGGCGTCTGATTGGCGTCGTAAGCCTGTGCGAAGACAGTATGCGCGCCGTCAGAGACACCCGAGGTATCCCATGCATATGAGACAAGGCTTCCCTCAGCAGTTTTCTCCACCTGAGCCAGGGGCTCGGTGCCCAGGTTATCAAGGTAGAATGCAACGCCGGCAATTGGCTCGCTATGGATGACCTCGACCACGAGCTCTACTTGGCCGAAAATGACTTTCCCTGACTCAGGAAAAACAAAGTTAAGGCTGAGCGTGTTGTCCTGAGTCTGGTGCCCGCTCGCGGGCAACTCTCCCGCCGGCGGGTCGCTCTCGCCTGGCGCATCTGGGTCCTGTTCTCCCATCTCTGCAGGCGGGGGCGACGGTTGCGAGATTCCGGCACCGGTTACGGCGATGCTGCCCGCCGCAGGGATTGTCACCTGCGCAGCCAGGGCTAACACCAACGCTATGGCTATCAGCCGTTTCACCTGTGCCAGCGCTCTTCCTGCTCTCAAACTGATGCACCTCCCAAGGATTTTTCCTCTATACATGGCAACAATTCGCCCATGGTACAGGGAACCTGCCCTATGCTAGCACGAAAAGTCAGATAACTCTTCCATAAAACTGCGATTGTTTCAAAAAACTGCTCTTGCTTTTTATTCTCTGGGCCCCATAAAAATGGGCTAAATAGCGGGCATTTGACGCTTTTTCTTGGTGAGGCAGGCAGGACTCCGGGCATTGTGTGAGAAGTCAGGAATATACCTTATGCGGGAGGCGAAGCAATGGAAGAGCTAAGACTGGATTATACGCGATTTCTGACTTACGCCGAGTTGGAGGCGGCCTTGCAGCAGTTTGCTGCTGACTATCCTGAGCTAACCCGACTCTATTCCATTGGCCAGAGCTATCAGGGTAGAGAACTTTATCTCCTGGAAATCACCAATCGGAACACTGGGCCGGCCGAGGACAAGCCGGGCTACTACATCGATGGCAACCATCATGCCGGTGAGGTGACTGGCTCGGCAGTTTGTCTCTACACCATCGATTACCTGCTGACCAATTACGGCGTCGACAGTCTGGTGACGCACCTCGTGGATAACATCGTGTTCTACATCCTGCCGCGGGTCAGCCCGGATGGAGCGGAGCTCTACCTGACAACGCCCCAGACCTTACGCAGCAGTGTGCGGGAGTGGACCTACCCCGAGCCGACCCATTGGGAGGGCTTGCACAGCGCTGATGTCGACGGCGATGGCCATATTCTGACCATGCGGGTGCGGGATGACGAGCTGGGGGACTACAAGGTTTCGGCCGAGGATCCGCGGCTCCTGGTGCGCCGGGGACCAGACGATATCCAGGGGCCGTTCTACCGCCTCTATCCAGAGGGGTACCTGGAAGATTACGATGGCTATGAGGTCAAGATCGCTCCCCGCAAGCTGGGGTTGGATTTCAACCGCAACTACCCGATGTGGTGGAAGCCGGAAACCCAGGTGCGCGGTTCTGGCCCCTATCCGTTCTCCGAGCCGGAGACGCGGGCGGTGGGTGACTTCCTGCTCAGCCATAGGAACATCGCCGGCGCCCTCAGCTACCATACGTCGGGCGGCGTAATCCTCAGGGCGATGTGCACCGACTACGACCGCAACATGCCGCCGCAGGATCTGCGGATGATGCAGACCATCGGTGACCGGGGGAAGGAGATTACCGGCTATCCCTGCGTTTCCATCTTTGAAGGCTTCACCTTTAACAAGAGTCGGCCCTCGGCCGGCAGCTTCATGGATTTTGCCTACGATTACCTGGGCATCATCTCCTATGCCACCGAGCTCTGGGATATCAACGCCCAGGCGGGATTGCCGAAGCGCAGCATGAGCGAGATGATGCAACTGACGGAAAAGCAGCGTGAGAAGGACGCGCTGCAGCTCTTGAAATGGAATGATGAAGTTCTAGGTGGGGCTGGGTTTGTCAACTGGCGCGAGTTTGAACACCCGCAACTGGGAACGGTGGAGATCGGTGGCTGGCTGCCGAAGGCGGTGCGCCAGAACGCACCGGCGCAGCTGCTGGAAGCAGAATGCGAGAAGAACATGCGCTTCTCGCTGGTGCATGCGGCAACGCTGCCCCAACTGAAACTGCGCTTCGCCTGCCTGGAGCCTCTGGCCGACAACTGCTACCGCGTCACTGCTGTCGTCGAGAACGCGGGCTATCTGCCCACCTCCGGCAGTGCCAAGGCCGAGCAGAACAAGATTGTGCCGCCAGTGGTGGTGGAGGTGCAGTTGCCTGAGGGAGGCCGAGTCCTGCATGGCGAAGCCAGGAAGGAACTGGGGCACCTGCCGGGCCGCGCGACCCCGGGTGTCGACCCGCGCCGCAAGGCGGAGTGGGTGGTATATCTGCCAGAAGGCGGACAGGTAACGGTGGTTGCGTCCAGTCCGCGCGCAGGGCGGGCTGTCTGCGAGCTGGAGCAGTAGCGATGTTTATTGGTTTCTACGGAACCAGGGATCTGGACGCAACCCATGCGTTCTATACAGCCGGCCTCGGCTTGGAGCTGTCCAGGGATCAGGGCGCCTGTCGCATTTACGCGGTGCCAGGTGGCGGTATGGTCGGCTTCTGCCTCCACCTGCCGGTGGCGGTGGAGGGGCGCAGTCCGATCCTGACCTTCGTGACCGATGATGTTGATGGGAGGTACGACGCTCTGCTTGACGCCGGCTATTCTGCGGAGACGGCACCAGCAACCAATGAGCGATTCCGGATATACCACTTCTTCGCCCGCGACCCCAATGGGTATCTGGTGGAGGTGCAGCGCTTCCTGGACTGATGGCAACTAGACGCAAAGGGCCTGCCGCACCGCGCGTGATGATGCACGTGCCTTGCGACAGGCCCATTTTCTGCTGATGAACCGGACAAGCCTCGGCCTCGCTGGTATGGCCAGGTTGCCGTCAGAACCTTACCTGCTCACTAAGTATCCCCTGAGGGCAAAAAAGGGTATATAGCTGTAGCCCCTGTGGCGCGGGCTCTTCTACAGCGTAGGCGGCCGCCGCCGCAGCGTTGCCTGCTCATAGGCGTAGGCCAGCCGGAGCAGTGTCGGTTCGCTGTAGGCGGTGGAGGTGAATGTCACGCCTAGCGGCTGTCCCTCTGCCGTATAGCCGCCGGGTACACAGATGGATGGATAGCCAGCTCGGGCGGCCAGGCCCGCACCCCAATTGCCGGGGAAGAGCAACGCATCCAGCTGATATTCCCGCAGCGCATGATCAATCCCCTGATCCTGGCTAAGCCTGAGGTCACGCAGCCGCGCTTCCAGATATTCCGGCTCCGTCAGCGTGCCGGATTTTTCTTCTGCTGACAGCAGTATCGTCTGGCCGTAGCGCAGTGTCTGTTGGGCGTGCGCCAGGTTGAACTCAATTACCTCGCGCAGCGAGCGAACTGGCACGTGGGGGGCCACCTGACGCAGATAGGCATTGAGACAGGGTTTGAACTCGTAGAGCATCACGTTGATGTCGAACCGCTCGCCTGCAGCGGGGAAGGAGATCGGGTCGATGACCTCTGCGCCGGCGGCCCGCAGATCGGCGATCGCCTGCTCCATGATGGCCAGGCGCGCTTCGCCCAGCCGGTCATAGTAGGGCGAGCGGGGTAGGCCGATCCGGGCGCCGCGCAGGCCGTCCTTGTCCAGGAACTGCGCATAATCGCGCGCGCCCTGATTGGCTGTCGTCGCCGGGTCTTGCTCATCTACGCCGGCAATGGCCGTGAGGACCAGTGCTGCATCGCGCACAGTGCGAGCCAGCGGGCCAGCCGTGTCCTGGCTGCAGGCAATGGGAATGATGCCACTGCGGCTAACCAGCCCCACAGTGGGTTTGATTCCTACCACTGAGTTGGCGCTAGCCGGGCTGAGGATGGAGCCGGATGTCTCGGTGCCGATGGAAGCTACTGCCAGGTTCGCGGCGATGGCGGCACCGGATCCCGAACTGGAGCCGCCCACGTCGAACCTCCCCGGCCCGTAGGGGTTAAGCACCTGGCCGCCGCGCGAACTGAAGCCGTTGGGCATGTTTCTGGTCATGAAGTTGGCCCATTCGGTCATGTTGGCCTTGGCCAGAATGATCGCCCCGGCCTTGCGCAACTGGGCGGCGACGAACGAGTCAGTCCGAGCGTAGGAGTCGGCCAGAGCCAGCGAACCGGCGCTGGTGTGCATCTTGTCCCCGGTATCCAGATTGTCCTTCAGCAGGATAGGAATGCCGTGCAATGGCCCGCGCGGGCCACGATCGCGCCGTTCGTAGTCCAGCGCCTCGGCAATCTGCAGCGCCTCCGGGTTGATCTCCAGGACACTGTTCAGCATTGGCCCTGCTTTGTCATAGCTGGCGATGCGCTCCAGGTAAAGCATCACCAGGCGCCTGGCGGTAAGTTGGCCTAGTTCCATGGCCGCCTGCAGCTCAGCAATGGTAGCCTCCTCCAAGCCAGCAGCAGTGAACTTCTCTTCTCTCACCGATTACCCTCCAATCCCAGATTGTCAATAGGCTTACTCTTCCTATATTCCGCGAGGCAAAGCACCATCCCTGCTGCCAGTCTCAAGGATTGAAGGGGTTGCTGCGCGGCGCCTGGTGTGCGAGACTGCTGCAATCATGAGGGGGCTGTGCAGCAATAACACCCACTACCTCCCTCCTGGGTTGCAGTGGGTGCCTTGTTTAACATGCGAAAGCCGGGGCATCATCCCTGAAGGCGCATCCCGCTGAATAGTTGGCCACTATGCGACCTGCAGCCGATAGCTCGGCTCTATTCCCTGCTGAGGCGCACTCGTTCCACGCGGCGTCGATCCATTTTCTCGACCACGATATTGATGCCGTTGACCTGCACCACGTCGCCGGCCTCCGGGATGCGGTTCAGATAATAGCTGACCAGCCCGCCTATGGTCTCATAATCATCCTGCTCAGGCAGATCCCAGCCCAGTTCATCGTTGATCTCGCCGACGATGGCATGGCCCACGGCCACCGCCTCCCCGGTTCCCACAATCCGGATCTCGTCCACCTCATCCTGGTCATATTCGTCGCGGATATCGCCTACCACCATCTCCACCAGATCCTCGAGAGTGACGATGCCGGCTGTCCCACCATACTCGTCAATGACTACAGCCATGTGGGCGCGTTGTTCCTGCATCTCGTGAAAGGCGTCGATGGCTTTCTTCTGCTCCAGTATGTAGACAGGTGCTGTCGCGATCTGGTGCAGTTCTCCCTCCAGTCGGCTTTCCAGCAGGCGGGGGAGGAGGTCCTTCAGGTTGACGATGCCGATGATGTTGTCGATGGAACCTTCATAGACGGGTAACCGCGAGTAGCCGGTTTGGCTCATCAGCGTGATAGTATCGATAATGCTGCTATCGTCGCGGACAGCGATCACATCCATCCGCGGCACCATCGCCTGGGCGACGCTGCTGTCGCCGAACTGAAAGACGCTGTGAATCAGGTCCTTTTCGCCTTCATCCAGCGTGCCGCTTTCCGCGACGAAAGCCTGTAGCTCCTCCTCCGTCACTTCGTCGTCCTGCTCATACGGATTGCCGCCCAGCAGCCGCACAGCCAGATTGGTGGACCAGGTGAGAAACGCGGTGACGGGTCCGGCTACCCTGGCCAGCCATTCGATAAGCCGGGCCACGCGCAGTGCTACCGCTTCGGCCTTCTGCAGGGCAAGGCGCTTCGGCGCCAGCTCGCCAAGAACCAGTGTGAAGTACGAGATGATCAGGGTGACGATGACGACAGCGAGGGAGCGCCCGGCACTAGCCAGCCCGGGAAGGCTAGCGAGCCAGTCGCCGAGACCGGCCGAAAGCCCCACAGCAGCCGAAGCGCTGGCCAGGAAGCCGGCCAGAGTGATGCCGATCTGAATCGTGGCTAACATCCGGCTGGAGTTCTCCGTCAGCCGCTGTACGGCTTTGGCTGCCCTGTTGCCCTCTTCAGCCAGATTCCGGACGCGGATTTCTCTGACTGAGAGTATCGCTATCTCCGCCGCAGCAAAGAAGGCGTTGATGGCGATCAAGATGATGATGAGGAGAATCTCGTTAACATAAGCCCCCAACGATACGTTCACTCCTGTTATGGCGGTGTGCTGGTCGCGAGGTGATCATGACCTGCCGCAGCGAGCTTTCTCTGGTCGTAGTAGTAATAACCATCCTCGGCGACCGGCAACCACCCGGGGTCCTGACAGTTCCGTTCAGATCGTTATCGGGGGGCAAGGATTCGGTCAATCCTGCTCGTGCAGGGGGCGCATCAGGGGGAAGAGCACGCCGTCACGAATGTTGGGCAGATCCAGCAAGACCTGCAGCAGGCGATCGATCCCCATGCCCCAGCCTGAGATGGGGGGCATGCCATACTCCATGGCGCGCAGGTAGTCGTGATCCATCGGCATCGCTTCGGCGTCTCCCTGGCGGCGCAGCGCAGCCTGCTCCTCCAGCCGCCGCCTCTGCTCGATCGGGTCCACCAGCTCCGAATAGGCGTTGACGATTTCGGCGCCGTTGACGATCAGCTGGAAGCGATCGGTGATATTCGGGTTTGCGTCGTTGCGTCTGGCCAGCGGCGAAAGCTCGACGGGATGTGCCGTCAGGAACGTTGGCCGGATGATCTGCGGCCGGCTGACCTTCTTGTAGAGCTGGTCGACCAGGTTGCCCTTGCCTAGCGCCTCGAGATTCTCGTGCTCCAGAACGATGTTCTTATTGCGGATGGCCTGCAGCAACGATCGGGCATCCTCATGCGCGTCGATGTCGATGCCGGCGTCCTGCAGGATCAGGTCGCGAAACGTGACTACCGGCCATGGCTGATCAAAGTTGATCTCCTGCTCGCCGATCGTAATCGTCCGCGTGCCGAACAGCTCGTCCAGCAGGTAGAGGATCAATTCCCGCATCAGGCGCATGTTGTCCTCATAGTTCCAGTAGGCGCTGTAGCCTTCGATCATCGTGAAATCCTGCAGGTGCGTCGGACTGATGCCTTCGTTGCGGAAGTTCCGCGCCACCTCGTAGACATGGGTGAAGCCGCCGACCACGCAGCGCTTCAGATAGGTTTCTGGCGCAATCCGCAGGTAGGTGTCAATGTCCAGCGCGTTGTGATGCGTAACAAACGGCGCTGCCAGCGCTCCTGACGGCTGGTTAGTCAAGATCGGCGTTTCCACCTCGATGAACCCCCGGCTATCGAGGAAGTTGCGAATCGAGCGCAGTAGCTTCGAGCGGAGCAGAAAGACGCGCCGGCTATCTTCGCTGGTGATCAGATCGAGGTAGCGCTGCCGATAGCGAAGCTCGATATCGGTTAAGCCATGCCATTTTTCCGGCAGTTCTCTCAGTGCCTTGCCCAGGAAGACATACCCCTCGCTGCGCACCGTCTTTTCCCCGGTCCTGGTCGTGTAGGTGGTGCCGACTACACCGACAAAATCACCGATATCGACGGTTCGGTGGAATCGATCATACAGCTCACCGACTTCGTTCTGCCGCAGGGAAAACTGGATCCTGCCCTGCAGGTCCTGCAGATGAGCAAAGGTCAGCTTGCCGATCTTGCGGATGGCGATGATCCGTCCGGCCACACGGACGTTAGCAGTGTCGTCCGGCAGTTCCTGTGCTTCGGCTAGCGTGTGGGTCGTCTCAAACCGCTCGGCCCAGGCGGAAATGCCCAGCTCATCAAGCAGCTGTAGCTTGTCCAGGCGGTATTGTGGGAAATCTTGCATTGCGTTCTCCTCCTTGGCTTGGTTAATCGGGGGATTGCCAGAGGCCTGCGCCTCGGCAAGCAAACAAAAAACCCTTCATCCTGAAGGGACGAAAGGTTATTTCGCGGTACCACCCTGCTTGGCTGCAAACACTGCAGCCCGCTCTGATCCTCTTAACGGGGGATAGCCGGGCGACTCGGTCCGGAGATTGCCGTTTTTCTTGTCGCCACTCCGCGGCTTTGTTCCCAGTGCCTTTCTACCGATTTCCCACCCGCATCGGCTCTCTGTGAGTAGGGTCAGCTGGTACTCCTCCGCATCATCGTTTATATGGGGATTATATGCAGGAATTCGAACTGCTGTCAAGGCCGGGCTAGCGCAGGGAACGACATATTTCGCGGATGCCTTTGCGCACCGCTTCGATCCCTTCCTCGGTGGTGAAGAAACCTGGGCTGAGCCGATAGCTGCCTTCCGGAAATGTACGCACCGTGCGATGTGCCAGGGGTGAACAATGCAGCCCGGGGCGACCGGCAACCCGGAACTCGTCGTTCATCTGCTGCCCCAGCTGATCGGGAGGAAGACCGCGCAGGTTGAAACTCACCAGCCCGGCACGCCGATCAGCGGCCTTCGGCCCGTAAACAGTCACCTGATCATGCTGATCCAGCTCGTCTAAAATCTGTTGAATATGGCCCTGTTCGACGGAACGGATCCGTTCCAGCCCCTGTTCTTCGATAAACTCCAGGCCTGCCTTTAGTCCGGCGATGCCGGCGGCATTCAGCGTGCCAGCCTCCAGGCGATAAGGCAGATCGCGGGGATGCAGGCGGGAGTCGGACTTGGTGCCGGTACCGCCATCGCGCCAGGGTTCGATGCCCACATCCCGCAGGGTGATAACTGCTCCCGTGCCATAGGGGCCCAGCAGCGCTTTGTGCCCTGGCACTACCAGGATGTCGATGCCCATCGCCTGCATGTCAATGGGGTAGATCCCCGCCGTCTGGGCCGCATCGAGGGCGAACAGAGCGCCATGTCGATGAGTGACCCGGGCCAGTGCCGCTGCATCCTGCACCGTGCCCAGCACGTTGGAGGCATGGGCGAGGATCACCAGCCTGGTTTCGGGGCGCATGACCGCTTGTAGTTCCTCGGCTGCGAGATAGCCTTCGGCATCAGGCTGCAGATACGTCACCTCCACACCGTGCTGTTCCAGGCGCCGCAGGGGGCGGCTGACCGAATTGTGTTCCAGGGTGCTGGTTACGACATGGTCTCCGGGACTGACCAGCCCCTTGATCACCAAATTCAGGCCGTCAGTGCAGTTGAAGGTAAACGCCACCTGGTTTGGATCGGGAGCGTTGAAAAACTGCGCCAGCAGGGCGCGCGTTTCTTCTACCAGCTGGTCTGCCTGCTTGGCCAGGCAGTGACCGGAGCGCCCTGGGTTGGCACCGACTTCCCGCATAAACTGGTCGTGCGCCCGGTAGACAGATTCCGGCTTCGGCCAGGACGTGGCGGCATTATCGAAATAGTGCATGGGCTGCATTCTTGGCACCTCCAGTGACACTGAGCAGATGGCTTGCGCCAACTAGCTTGCCCGCCTGGCGGTGCCGGAATGCGATCACTTCCTGTGTGGCAGCGCTGTCATTCCATCTGGATGGCTGCCCCGATAGTACCGGGCCCGGTATGAACGCCGATCACCGGGCTGACCTGCGTCAGCAAATAGGGCTCCAGCCGATAGGCCTCGGTCAGCAGGCTGGCCAATCGCTCCGCCGCATCCTGGGCTGCACCGTGGGCCACCGCAATCCTCCGGATCCTGCGGCCTGCCGAGATCGACTGAAAGATCCTGACCAGTTCGGGGAGAGCCTGGCTGAGGCGTCGCGCCTTGCCGGCTGGCACGTAGACGCCATTCACCACACGGATGATCGGCTTGATGTTCATCAGGGTGCCCAGCACCGCTGTAACCTTGCCGATCCTGCCCCCCTTATGCAGGTACTCCAGGGTGTCCAGCGTAAACAGGACTTCGGTCTTGTCGCGGGCTAATTCCAGCTGGCGGATGATCTCATTCGGCGTCCGCCCCTGCCTGACCAGTTCAACTGCATCGGCAACCATGCAGCCGATTCCCAGACTGATCGACCTGGAATCGAATAGCCTGACGTCACCGTCCACAGCGTCCCTGGCGGCAGCCGCTGACTGCAGTGTTCCAGAGAGGCCGCTGGAGAGGTGGATACTGATGATGCTGTCATGATCCTTGAGAAGTCTTTCGTATACCCGCTGAAACTCGGCGGGGGAGGGTTGAGAACTAGTGGGTAGGCTTTCCGCAGCCTGGAGCAAGGGGTAGAACTCTTCGCTCGTCAAGTCAACCCCATCCCGATATTGCTGGACCGCGAAGTTGATCGTCAGCGGGATGACGGTAACGCCCCACTGCTCAACCAGTGCTGGCGGGAGGTCGGCTGTGCTGTCAGTGACAATCGCAACTCTTGGTATGAAAATCGCCCCCAAATCCGTATTTTCATCACCATCAGTCTTGACTTGTGCTGAAAATCGGTTAGTTATGTAAGTGCTGCCGCAGCAGAACTCACTTCCCTGGTACAGACGGCCGTCACCTCTAAGGGTGTCAGGCTGATGCAGAGATATTTCGCGGGGTCCGTTCTACGTTTGTCCCAGCGGCCATACTCTGGTATACTTGGTTCGATGTTAAGGGGGAGTAGCAGGTGCCCATGGCGCCGGCCGTGGTCAACATCCTGGCCCGATAGGGCCTGGCCTAGCCTGAAAATGCGAGACCTTTAGCGCGGCCGCTGGTTCGTGCTAAAGGTTCTTCAGTTTTGTGGGCGTTGAAGTCTGCTGGAGGAGTTGGATATCAGATGGAAGCCTTTCTTACCACCTTCGCTCTGATCTTTGCCATGGAAATGGGGGACAAGAGCCAGCTGATCATCGTCGCCCTGGCTTGCCGCTACACCTGGCGACAGGTGTTGGGCGGGCTGACATTAGCAGCCGTGGTCACCCATGGGCTGGCAGTCGCCCTGGGCCAGGTGCTGGGCTCGCTGATTCCGTTTGGCTATGTCAAGACAGTCGCTGCCCTGGCCTTCCTCGGCTTCGCCTTTCACTGCCTGCGCCCCGAGACTGAGGAGGACGACGAGGACGTTGAACCCTCGCGCCTGGCAACCCGCTGGCCGGTCTTTGCCATTGCTCTGACATTTTTCATCTCCGAGCTGGGGGACAAGACCCAGCTGGCAGTAGTCGCTGCAGTTGTGGAGAACGCGCGGCCCTGGGCGACCTGGGCTGGAGCAGTGGGCGGTATGATCATCGCCGATTCGCTGGCTATCGCGGTCGGACAGCTGCTGCAGCGGGTTCCCGGATGGGTGATGCGCGGGTTGAGCGTAACGCTTTTCCTCTTCTTTGGCTGGTCCACCCTGGTGGAGGCTTGGGGTTGGGTACCGATGGTACGCTACCTGGGTGCCGCCCTCCTGATCCTCTATGCCGGATTGGTGATCTGGCGACAGGAACTGGAGCGTGTCCGATCGGCTCCCGCCCTGCGTCCAGAGAAATAGCGCAGCCCACCGGACAGATCTGGCATAACCCGCTCCGCCGAGGGTGACAATACTAGCAAGCTCTATCTGCGGAGGTGGACGGCGTGGCCCAGAGTCTGGTCTGGATTATACTCTTTACACTGGTAGCCATCGGCATGTTGATCTTCGTGCCGCGCCGGGAGATTCTCAAACTGTTGCCCTTCGGTGTCGTCGGCGGGTTTCTGCTGGCAGCGATCATCCAGATCGTCGCCGTCTGGGTCCTGGGCCTGTGGAGTTTCAACTACACGCAGATCGCGTCATATCGAGGGATTCCTATCTTCCTTACTCTGGTCTGGTTGCCGACGGTGATCATCTTCGGTCACTGGCTGTTGCAGATCAGATCTGGTACTGGGCGTTTCTTCTTCACCGCCGCCTTCGCGCTGGCAACGGTAGCCCTGGAATGGGCGTTTGTCTTTACCGGCTATCGCCAGTATCATCGCTTCTGGAACGTCTTCTATACCGCGCTCCTGGCGTTGGTGCTGCATTACCTGCTGGCCTGGTATCTATTGTCGGTGCGACGTCCAATGAGCGATGAACACAAGGTAGTCCCCCTGCAGGACTAGGATCAGCGTTTGTTTCCAACTTGATATCGCGTGTCGGCAAGGTGTGCCGCAGAGCACTAATTAGAGTAAGTGTTCTGCCGCATACCTTCAATTTTTCCCTTCAATATACCACCGTGGGGTATTGCGTTCCTGAAAGGGGGCCGTCTATAATAATTCTGAGCTTGAGCGTTAAGGCTTCTTAGAGAACATTTGAGGATATAAAGGGGGCAGGAGAATGTTTAGTTCACGACTGGACGACCTATCGCCGGAACTGGGCAGGCTGCTGCGCAACGCGCTGCAGGACGAACTGTTGGAGGAGGAGAATCTGGACGAGGTGCTCGATGCGCTGGAAGCGCTGGATCAGTCCATGGCCCTGGAATTGAGCAGGCAGTTGTGCGATGGCATTATCGATGGGGATGAGATCGTTGAGCTGGCGTCAGCGCTGGAGGAAGCACCAGCTGAATTGCAGGTGCAAGTACAGGGGCTACTGCGGCGCGGATTGGTTTCCGTTGATGACGTGGGCGAGCTGCTGGAAGGTCTGGTTTCGGCTAACCGAAGCCTGGGCCGGAGGGTGCTGGAGCTGGTCGAGCGGGGGGTCGCGACGGCGGCAGATGCGTCCGACCTCCTCGGCAGCCTCGAGACAGTCACCGAAGAACTGGGGCTTGCCGCGATCAGGCAGGTAGCCCGAGGCACGTTGGACATCTCTGAAGTTGGCGACCTGGTGGGATGTCTGGAGTCGGTTACTGAAGAGCTAGGCCTAGCGGCGCTGGAGCACGTGGGCAGAGGGGTGCTAGCTGCAGGCGATGCTTGCGAACTTCTAGAGTGCCTGGAGTCGGTCACTGAAGAGATAGGTCTAGCGGCGTTGGAGCACGTGGGCAGAGGGATGCTGGCTGCAGCCGATGCTTGCGAACTGCTGGAGTGCCTCGAGTCCGCCAGCGAAGAGCTCGCTCTTGCTGCATTGGAGCAAGTAGGCAGGGGGATACTGTCTGCGTCTGAGGCCTGCGAATTGCTGGAGCAGCTGGAGTCGGCAGGAGAGGAGCTGGGGCTGGCTGTTGTGGAGCTGATTGGCCGGGGGATTCTCGCGGCTGCGGATACTGGCGACCTGCTGGATGCTCTGCGCTGCGTGGACGAGGAGGTAGGACTTGCTGCGCTGGAACAAGTCGGCAGAGGGATGCTGGCGACGGATGAAGTAGCGCCGCTACTGCGCGCTTCGCTGCCCCTGGAGGAGGAACATAGCCTTCGCTTGCTGGACCTGGTAGAGCAGGGGAGGTTGGCTGCAGAAGACTGTCAGCAGTTCCTCAACCTGTTGGGCCCTTTAGAGGAGGAACAGGTCAGCGACGTCTTGGAGATGCTAACGGAAGGGACGTTGTCCCCAGACGACCTGCCGCCCATCTTGAGCATGATGCACGCGCTGGAGGAGCCTGTTGTCAATCAGCTACTCGCCGCCCTTGCTGAGAAGCTGATTACACCGGACAACGCTGTTCCCATCGCGGGCATGCTGCCCGCCGTGGACGCGGAAGAAGCTATTGTCGTGCTGCGCCTGCTGCTGGAGGGCAAGCTGACCGAAGATGACATGCTAGCTGCCCTGGCCGGTGGAGTTCCAGGCAGCAGGCCCGTTGTGCGGCCCCCAGCGTCGAAGCGCCCGCCTACGCCGCCGAAGCCCCGGCTTCCGCAGCCGACACCCAGCCCCGCGGAGCCACATCGTCCGCCGGTGCCCCCGTACTCGCACCTGGTCTTCACGCTTCGTCCGACTGACACAATCGTCATCCGTCATGGTCTGGGGCCGATCCGTGTCCTGCCTGCCGAGGGGGAGACTCTCGAGGCCCATTGCAGCGGGCAGATTCGGCACGAGATCTCCCAGTCGGACGGCGCGTTCACTCTGAAGACCAGCGTGAGCGGATCGCCCAGCGTGCCGCTGCCACTAGAGCTAAAGGTTCCTGTGCAGCATCCGTTGCAGGTGCTGCTCGCCGCGGCACCGGTAGAGATCAGCGGCATGGATGCCGGCGTCAAGGCCGAGACAGCCAACGGCAATCTGACGATCACCAATTGCCGCGGCGACCTTGATCTCGCCTGCCTGAATGGGGACATTCTGATCAGCAACAGCTATCCGCAGAACCTGATTGTGAGCAACAACAACGGACGTGTCAACCTGCAGTTGCTGGGTCTGGGAGATGGCGAGAACGTGGTGAAGACGATTGTTGGCGACATTGAACTCAGCTGGCCGGGGAATCGCGGGATAGAGCTGGAACTGATGACCAGAGCTGGCTCGGTGGAGTGTCACTTGCCGCTGCAGGCGAGGGCACCTGAGTCGGACGACTTCACAGGGATGAAAATGGCAGGGCTCTACCAGGGTGGCGGCGCCCGGCTGCGGTTGGCGACAGAAACCGGTGGCATCAAAGTCTTGAGGAGGGGCCAGTGAGACAATTCTCATTCCCGGTTGAGATGAAGGGAGTAGTTCCAGAGCCGCTGCAAATCGACCTGAAGACATTTAATGGAACTCTCCAGGTAGTGGGTAACGCCAGGTCGCTTGGCAGTGCCAGACTGAATCTGGTCGCCCAGGCCGCCAGCAGGGCAGAGGCGCAGGCGGCGATGGCTGCCTGCTACCGGCTGAGTTGGCAGCTGCCGCGAATCACCCTTCGGTTTGAACGACTCGCTGGCCTGCAAAGCCTTTCCGCTGAGTTGGAGGTACCGGCCAGCGTTCAGCAGATCGATTTGGCTAGCCAGAACGGGCGGGTGGTGGTCAGTGGTGTTGCCGCCGCTAGTCTACAGGTGACCGCCGAGAACGGCAGTATCGAGATAAGGGATGCGAGTGTCGGAGATCTGCTCCTGCTTAGTCGCAATGGGCGGGTCAGCTATACTGGGAGTGCGGTACACGGCCGAGTGCTGGCCGAGAGAGGGGACATCAGTCTGGAGCTGCAGGCAGCCGAAGAGCCGAGCCGATTCTCGGCCTGGGCGAAGCTGGGGAGTGTCACCCTGGAGACTGATCTGGTCGCTCCCGATCTGCAGATCGTCCAGTCGCTGGCCGACCTCGAACGGCCCGATGATACTGTAGCTACACCCCGGCTGCAGGTCGCTCTGCGCGGCCGAAGGGTAAGGATCAAAGCATAGAGAAAGGGCCTGTGACACTTGTCCAGCCGTTCGTGGGCGCTGCCCTGTCTATTTAGTACATACCAAATAATGCATCCCACTGTAAGCCCGGAGGGCATCAGCGGGATGCATTCGCTTTCCCAGGGAATATGGTCGGGGCTAGCGGGCGACGCAGATCACTCCGTCTTTGACGACCCGCAGGATATTGCTCTCATCCTGGAGCAGCGTCACATCCTGCGTCACGTCTCCCCGCACGACGAGAACGTCCGCCAGCTTGCCGGCCTCGATGCTGCCGATCAGGTGCTCACGATCGATCACCCTGGCGGCAACACTGGTGGCTGCCATCAGGGCCTGCGTCGGTGTCATGCCCTCAGCTACCATCTGCTCCAGCTCCAGGGCGTTCTGTCCCGGCTGATTGAGCGGAGTGCCGCAGTCGGTGCCGAAAGCAATCGTCACGCCAGCCTGCAGCGCCAGGCGGAAGCTGGCGCGGTGTGTATCAGCGATGCGCTGCGCTTTTTCCACCGCATAGGCGGGGATGCCTGCCTCAATGCCGCCGCGCACAATGTGGTATGGCGCCACCAGGGTAGGAACGAGGGCCACGTTTCGCGCCAGCATCATCTCCACCGTTTTCTCATCGAGAAAGATGCCATGGTCGATGCAGTCCAGGCCGGCGAGAATGGCATTCTGGATGCCGACAGTGCCCTGAGCGTGGGTCGTGGTCCGGCGGCCAGCTTTATGCGCTTCCTCCACGGCTGCCCGCATTTCCTCGATGGTCAGTTGAGGCGAGCCAGGATCCACCCCAGGAGTCATCACGCCGCCGGTGGCCATGATCTTGATTACATCGGCTCCGGCCCGCAGCTGCTCGCGCGCTGCTTTCCGTGCTTCGTCCGGCCCGTCCACCTGCCTCCCACCTCTCCAGCCGTGCCCGCCTGTCATCGTAATCACCTCGCCAGCGGCGAGAATGCGTGGGCCGCGCACATAGCCGCGGGCGATGGCTTCTCGCAAAGCGATATCTACGTGATGCTGAGTGCCGAGGCTGCGCACCGTCGTGAAGCCACAGCCCAGTAATGTCCCAGCGTTATGCGCACCGCGCAGGGCCAGCAGCCCGTCAGGTTCCAGCGATTCCAGGGTGCTGTCGGCGGCCCCGCTTTCGCAGATATGTATATGGCAGTCGATCAGGCCAGGCATTACGGTACAGCCGGCAGCGTCAATCACCTGGGCACTGGATTCTACAGGCAGCTGCTCGATGTGCAATACGTCGCGCACCTTGCCGCCTTCGATCACTACCGCCCGCCCCGTCAGGCATGCTCCCAGTCCGTCGAATAGCTTTCCACCTTTGATGATCAGTGTCATTTTGCTCCCCCTATCCTTTCTATCTCTTGACTATCTACTCCAGATGGCAGGTGCAGTTGACTGTGCGTACCTGCCAGCGCTCCTTTTCATGGCTATACTCCAGGAGCGATACGCCAGTGTTGTCGACAGTCAGCGCCAGGCCAATCGCCACAGGGCAGGCGCCCAGGGCATGAGCCAGAATAGCACGAACCGGCATGCCATGGGTGACGATGGCTACTGTCTGTTGCCGATCAGCGGCTCGCTCTACCGTCTCGGTCAGCCAGGCGAGCACGCGCTGGGAGACCTCCCGGTATGATTCCCCAGCGGGACGCTGCATGTTCCACGGATCAGTCTCGAGCGCAGCCCACTCATCCGGAAACTGCTCGCGGGCCTGCCTGTAGCTCAAACCCTGCCACCGACCGACGTCGATCTCGCGCAGCTCTGGGCAGATCACCAGCTCGCAATCCTGGTGACGCTGGATTGCCTTTGCCGTCATCTGCGCCCGCAGCAGCTGGCTGCTGTAGAGCCGATCCAGGCGATACTTGCTTCCCAGATGGCGTCCTAGCGCCTCGGCCTGTCGCTGGCCAACGTCGCTCAAGGGCACGTCCATCCTGCCCTGCATGATCCCGGCCCGGTTTTGTCTGGTTTCTCCATGGCGAATCAATACCACTCTCGTCACTTCAGTACCTCCAGTCAGGAAGTTCGGTTTAGTATGCACCAACGAAGGGGTGGGGGACACTTGATCCGCCAGCTACTCAGCCAGCTGTCGAGACTGCATGCTGCGCACCTGTCTGCTCTGATTCCAGATGAAGTAGGCGGAGAGCAGCAGCGCGAGAGCGGCTGCCAAGGCGAATGGCCAGCGGGCGGCAAGGGCATAGAGCTGCCCGCCCAGGTAGGGGGCGACAGTCGACCCCAGGTTGGTGCAGAGTCCAAAGAGAGCGAAGCTCATACCAGCAGCTGCTCTGGAGCTGATACGCCCGATCTCGGAAGCCATCAGCGAGTTGAGTCCATCGCTGCTGCCGCGCAGGAAAAAACTCAACACAAAGATGGGTAGCCAGCTGGTGCCGATCATCATTCCGTATGCGGCGGCGACTGCCAGCAGGATGTAGCTGATCGCAGGCAGCGTTCCCCGGCGATCTGCCACCCGTCCGTAGAAAGGCGAAATCACCATGCGCCCCAGCGCTGCAGCTGAAGTGAGCAGGCCAATGCGGGCCAGGTCGTAACCCGCCACCTCCTGCATGTATGGCGTGATAAAACTGAACGGGATATGGACCACAGTCATCACCAGCATGAATAGCAGCAGATGGCGCACCAGCTGCGGCGTCAACACCGAGCGAATCGTCACCGCTCCCCGCCCCTCGAGAGTAGCTGGTTTATCCTTGCTCATGAACAGGATGGCGGCGGTGGAAAGGAAATAGACCACCGCCGATATGTAGAAGACAATGTCCAGGCCCACCGTCTCCGCCAGCCATCCCCCTAACGGGGGAGCTGCTATAGCACCTACAGCCAGAGAGGAAAAGACAAAGGAGAACGTGAAGCCGGCCTTGCCCGGATCAGCCTTGCTGGCGATATAGGCCTGCATAGCCGGATTGCTGAACAGAGAGAGATGAAACAGGGCATAGCCGGGGATCAGCTGCTGCCAGGTCTGGGCTGCAGCGAAGATAAGCGGCACCGGAATGCACATTGCCCAGCCGATCACCATCAGCAGCTTGCGATCAAAACGGTCGGCCAGCCAGCCGCCGGGCAGGGCAGCGACGGTGGAAAAAGCCATGCCCACTGAGCCGAGCACCCCCAGCTCCACCGGGCTGGCCCCCAGCTCCCGTGCATAGGCAGGTAACGAAACCATATACGCCCCGTTGGCGACAGAGAAGAGCAGCAATGATGCATAGAAAAACCAGAGATCTCGATTTAGGCGTGGCATAGTCTCCTCCGGGATGCTGTTGATGCAGAAAGGCTTTACCGACGTCTCTACAATAGAACTACCTCCAGTTTAGCAGATAATCTACTGGGTGGCGAAGTTGGCCGACTGATTACCGCGTTGAACGAATACTGTGCAAAGAGAAGGGGCAGTCACAAAAAACCCACTGCCTCTCTCCTGAGTTGCAGTGGGTTCTCTCTTGTTGGCATGTGTAAGGCAGGGCATCACCCCTGAGGGCGCATCTCGATCACTGCCCGGCGGCCTGCCGCGCTTCCGCGTGGCGAACTATCTTGACCCGGTCGATCTTCAGGCCGCTGGCGGCGGCGATCACCAGCGTGATGCCGTAATCATCCTGGCTGACCATCTCTCCGGTGGCCGGAATGCGGCCGAACCAGAGATAGGCCAAGCCACCGATGGTATCCACCTGATCGTCGGGGAGATCCACGTCGAGCAGCTCATTTACTTCATCGATGGGCAGGCGGGCGTCCACCAGCCATTCACCCTCGTCCAGTTCGATAGCTCCTTCCTCTTCATCCCCGTCATATTCATCCTGGATCTCGCCAACGATCTCTTCCAGGAGATCCTCAATGGTGACGATTCCCGCCGTGCCGCCATACTCATCGACGACGATGGCCAAATGGATATGGAGGCTTTTCATCTCGCTGAGCAGGTCGGCGACGTTTTTCGCCTCGGGCACGAAGTAGGCGGTGCGCATGATCTTGCCTACCGAGATTGATTCCTGCCTGCTCCAGTGGTTCAGGAGTCCGCTAGCCAGCAAATCCTTGGTATAGAGGACGCCGACGATGTTGTCGGTGGTGTTCTCGTAGACGGGAATACGAGAGAAGCCTGATTCCACGATCTTCCGGAGGACCTCTTCCACCGGATCATTCACCTCGACGGCCACCATGTCCACGCGGGGCACCATAATCTCGCGCACCAGAGTCTCATCTGCCTCCAGAACGCCGATGATCATGTCATGCTCTTCCTCTAGCACCGCCCCGTCTTCTTCACCCATCTCCACCATCGTCAGCAGCGAATCAGTGTTGATAGTTGGGCTCTCGACCTCATCGGCAATCCTGTGGCCGAAGCTGCGAGGAATCTGCGTGAGCACTACGGCTACCGGACCAAACAGCCAGTTAAAGAACTTCACCGGTCGCGCAACCCGCAGCGCGAAGCTGACTGAATGACTGGTGGCCAGGCGCTTGGGGATGATTTCGCCGAAGATCAGTATCAGCACCACCATGCCCCAGGTGGCTACAGCCGATCCCGAAATACCAAAAGGGTGCGCGTTGCGCAGGAGAACGGTGGCCAAAACGGTAGAGATAACCACCATCAGATTGGTGCCCACCAGCAGGGTGGCGAGCAGTTTCTGTTTGTCCTCCAGCAACTGCTGCACCGTCTCGGCGCCCTTGGCGCCTCGCTCCAGCGTGTGCTTCAGC
Source organism: Bacillota bacterium (assembly GCA_050949085.1). Lineage (GTDB taxonomy): Bacteria > Bacillota > UBA994 > UBA5500 > UBA5500 > JBMNFB01. Next base: position 866,848 of record JBMNFB010000001.1, on the reverse strand, counting down.
GTCAGGTCGTCAATACGCACCAGGGCTGTCTCCGAACCGGCGAAAAAGCCAACCATCAAAAAGCTTATCAGCCAGAACAGGAAGGCGACTAGCATCTCTAACAAGAGACCAGCCCCCTTGTTGCTGCGATGGAGCCATCATATTCGTCGCTGATCTCACCGACGATGGCTTCCAGCAGATCCTCCATCGTCACCAGGCCGAGCGGCTGGTTATGCTCGTTGACGACGATACAGAGCTGGGCTCGCCTGGCCCGCATTTCCTGGAGTAGGTGATTCATTTTGCGTTGCGGGCGACAGCGCATCACGGGGCGGATCAAGTCCCTGATGTTAACCCTCTGGTTCTGGCAGAGCGCGATGACCAGATCCTTGGCATAGATCATGCCGACGATGTGGTCAAGGTCGCCACGATAGACAGGCAGCCGGGAGAGACCAGCGCTGACCATGGTTTGAATGGCCTCATCCACCGATGCTTCCAGCGGAAGAGCCACTATCCGTTCCCGCGGCGTCATGAGCTGTTCCACGGGAGTGTCGTCGCTGGCAAAGATGCCATAGATCATGGCGCGAGTTTTCTCTTCCAGTTCGCCCTCTTCGTGACTGATATTGACTGCTGTCTTGATGATTTCCTCGGTGACGCCGCTGGTGGCGGTCGGTTCATCCAGCCCTGTTTTGCTGGAAACGGTGAGGATATCGAAGAGTCTGACCAGCGGAGCCAACAACCAGGAGAAAAACTGGATCGGGCGGGAGACCAGCAGCGCGATGCGTTCCGGAATTGCGGCCGCGATCGACTTTGGTGTCACCTCGCCGAACACCAGCAGCAGTATTGTAGTGGCGACGGACGCCACTGCTCCAGCTGCTCTGGCTCCCCAGCGCACCTCCATTAAGATCAGGAACAGGGTTGTGACCAGATTTGTGCACCAGGTGTTGACTATGGTATTGCCAATCAGAATAGTGGAAAGCGTTTTCGGGGAGTTGCTGAGCAAGCGCGAGATGATCTTTGCCCCCTTCACACCTTTCTCCTCCAGCTGGCGCGTGCGCACAGTGCTGAGTGAGAACAGGGCAGTCTCGGATGCTGAAAAGAGCGCTGACAGCAACAGCAGAACGGGGATGAATAATAAGAAGCTACTACCTCCGGGGTCGTCCAAGAAATATTCCCTCCTAGGTTCATGTGGTTGGCAGAAAATCGGCCTTTCTGCCGGAAAGGCATCAGCCTTTCAATCCTATGCGCGATCAATATTCGCCATGCTTTGCACTTTTCCTGCCACATTTGGGCCGGCTGCCAGAGTCGCAGGAGCACAGGCGTACAGGCGCTTCGCCTAGATCAGCCTGGCGAAGAAAGGCACTAATAGCGGCACCAGGCTGGAAAGCACAGCGCCGTTAACAAATGCGGCCAGCGTAGCCGTAGTGTTGCCGTAGCGGGCGATCAGCGGCAGCGTCGTATCCATTGTCGTCGCTCCGCCTGGGGCGATGGCGATCAGCGGATCAAACCTGCGCGACAGCCAGGGGATCAGGAGCACTGTCATTAGCTCGCGCAGGACGTTGCTGAGAAAGGCGATAGCCCCCAGCCGCGAAAAGCCGAGGCTGTTCAGGAGGACTCCGGAAAGGCTGTACCAACCGAAGCCGGCCCCTACGCTAAGCGCTTCCCAAGGGGTCAGGTCAGCCAGCCAGGCTACTGACAAGCTGCCCACCAGGCTGCCGATAATGCCGGAGAGCGGAACCAGCAGGACCCGCCAGCCCAGCTGACGAAAGCGCTGCCAGTTCTGCCGATCCAGTGCCAGGTCAAAGCCAATGCAGAAGAGAAGCACAGTCAGCGCCCAGGGGCTCAGCCGCGCTATGAGCGCGATCTGACTCGGCCCAAGCAGCAGGTTGCCGGCCAGGAGCCCGATTAGCACTGAGAGCACTATCAGCCAGCTCATCGCTCCCCTCCATCCTCATCCTGCGTCGCGTATACCTGCTGCAGCGCAGGCAGTAGGCTACGCATGACCAGCAAGCTTCCCAGGATGGCTGCAGCCGCAATCAGGGCGCCGGCCAGCCCGATAGTGCTCAGGCTGGCCATGACCTTCTGGTCGCCGCCCAATTCAACGCCCATGCCAGTCAGCATGCAGAACAAGGCGACGGTGCTGACGATGCGGTTTGCTTTCTGGAGGCGGTGGGCACCAGGGATGCAGCCGAAAAGAAACCCGGCTGCCAGAGCAATCAGAATGGGCCACAAAGCGATCAGCCTCCTTCAGCATTTCGTCTTGACTCACATTATCGCATCAGCCGCCATAGCGAGCAATCAGCAGCAAATCGCTTGCTGCAGCCTTTCGCGGCTTTAGGTCAGGTTTCTAGGGACGCGCGTCGCCGCTCAACCCCTCCGGTTAACCAGAGCGCGATTCTGCGCTGGTCGCCGCTTTAGCGGGTCTTCTTCCCAACTGGAGCGCAGCGGACGCTCCAGCAGTAGCTCGATAACCGTTGTATAGCGCGCCATGTCGGCGGGAATCGCCGCCGATGCCATGAAAATGATGAAGGAAATCAGGGCCGAGCGGGCAATCAGCCCCGGGCTGGAGCCCAGCACATAGCCAGTCAGGCTTTCCACCACCGCGAAGGCAACACGGCTCAGCAATACCCCGGCGATGATGCCGCTTCCGACAACGATACAGCCTTCCACCAGGAAGTTGGTGAAGATGGACATGTCATCAAAACCAATCGTCTTCAGGATGCCGATGTCGCGCCGTCGTGTTAGGAGCGCAATCAGCAGGATGTTGAAGACCGATGTTGCTGAGAAAATGAAAACCAACCCGATGATGACGTTGCCGCTGCTGTAGTTGTTGGCCACTACCTGTTGGGCCTGCGCCGCCAGCGAATTAAAGCCGCCACGCGTCTGGTAGATGATGGTGAAAGGGCGCGCCGCCTCGCGAACCCAGGAACCAGTCATCACCGTGGGTACCAGCCAGCGATATCGCAGCGGCTGCACCTCGTCAATCGATGGGGACAGGATCTGTCTGACCTCCCGGTATGTTCGGTTGACATCCGCGGCGTATACGTCAAGAAAGACAGTCGATGGTTCCTGCAGGCTTCGCCCGCTCATGAGCGGCGAAGTGGCAAGGACGATGGGGCGGTCAAAGAGCACGACGTTGCTGGTATAGGTGCCGCAGATCTCCAGAACACCGCCGTTGATCGGTCCCAGACGACCGGCGCTGAGGCCGTACAATTGATCTCCTGGGCCAACTTTCCACTCATCGGCCAGTTGTTGCGGCAAGAGCACGCTGTTCTCTGTCAGCTCCAGACTGCCGCCCTGCAGCTCAATCTGTTCCTGCCAAAACGTCTCGTCGGGAGCAAAGCCCAGCAACCTGCAGGCCCAGCCGTCCAGATACGCCTCCGCTTCCAGCGCTTGCACCAGCCCCACCAGAAAGCGGATATCCGCGATCTTCTCCAGCTCGGCGGCCGAGATAGCCTGTTCATGGCGGACAATTATGTTTACCGGAAGCTCGGGTAGCTGCAGTTGACGCATCACTCGCTCGGTATCGTTGCCGAGTATGGCCTGGAACGTCAGGTAGGCTGTAAAGCCCATGGCGACCGCCAGACTCATCAGGGCGAACTGCAGGCGCCTCTTCTGCAGGAAGCGGCGTGTAATCGGCCACATCAGGCGAGTCCTCCGGGCAAAATCGACCAGATTGCGCGGCCTGAACAACTCGGCAATGATGTCCAGCAGTCTAATCAGAATCACGTTGCTTCACCTCGATCCGGTCGATCTCGCCGTCGCTCATGTAAATTACCCGATTGGCCAGGCGGCGGAAAGTAGCATCGTGGGAAACCAGAATGAACGTCTGTCCCATCTCCTGATTCAGCCGGCGCAGCAGATCCTTGATCATCTGTCCATTCTTGCTGTCCAGGTTGCCGGTGGGCTCATCACCCAGAACCAGATCCGGCCGATGCACCAGTGCCCGGGCAACGGCCACCCGCTGTTGCTCGCCGCCGGAGAGCTGACCGGCAAAATGCTCGGCGCGATGGCTCAGACCCACCTGCTCCAGCATCTCCAGGGAGCGCTGCCGCACCTCCGGCAGGGGCAGCCCAGCCGTGAGCAGAGGCAGCCCGACGTTTTCCACCGCCGTTAACGAACTGAGCAGGTTGAAGTACTGAAAGATGAACCCCAGGCGCTGCCGGCGCAACTCCGTCAGTTCAGCTTCGGATAGCGCCCCGTAGGCCTGGTCGTCCAGCTGAATCTGACCCATGGTGGGCTTATCCAGTCCCCCTAGCAAATTTAGCAGGGTGCTTTTCCCACTGCCTGACGGCCCCAGAATGACCACGAAGTCGCCACGATAGACACGGAAGCTGGCCTGACGCAAGGCATAGGTCGGGCGAACTCCTGGGTAATGCTTGCCCAGCGACTTGACCGTGAGAAGTGGACGATATTGTTCAGACAGGCTAGGCATCGCGCAGCACCTCCATTACCGGAGTTCGGGCGGCCTTCCCGGCCGGTATCAGGCCAAAGAGCAGCGTTGCTCCGGTGAGAATCCCGACGACCGTGGCTCCCATCTGTAGAGTCCAGAGCCAGATCGTGGCCGGGTCAATCCCGCTTCGCGCCAACGCCGGATTGTAGATGAGCAGCCGGAAGAGCGAAAAGCCGATGGTAGTTGAGAAAAGCGCCAGCGTACCCAGCTCGGTCAGGATCATGGTCAGGATGTTAAGATGGCTGGCTCCCAGACTTTTCATGACGGCGATTTCCCGCCGTCGCTGCATCATCATTAGAAATGCGTTGGCGGCAACAATCAGACCGGTGATCAGGACGGTCAGCAGGTGAAACAGGTTATCCATGTCGATGGGCAGCCCGGTTTGACTGGTGGCCCGCATCACCATCCCCCGGATCTCTGGGGCGGTAAGCACTGTATATTCGGGCAGGTCTCGTCGCAGAGCGTTGGCCACCTGAGTGGCGTTCAGAGTGTCCTTGAGCACGAGACCTACCTGGCTTAGTTCAGTAGGCTCGAGGGGTGCCCCCACCTGCTGAGCGATGGACTGCCACCGCGACAGGGGTAGGCTGATAAAGCCGCCTACCCAATAGAAGGGGCGTTGCGTTTTTTCCTCCACGGTGTAGGCGGCCACCGGTACCGAAACACTACCGACTACCGTCAGGTTGAAGGGCTGCAATCGAGCGAAGTCGTAGCGCCCGTTCTCTCCCATCATAGGTACCATCACAGTGAGTGTCGTTCCAGGCTTGGGAGCCGGGACACCCAATGGCAGCGCCGCTTCATTGATGACGCAGGGCATGATTGTGTCACCAGTCTCCCCCAGCAGGTAGCGCTGCAGCTCTTCCGGAATGGCAGGCTGCTCCTCTGCCGGTTCATCCGGTTCGGATCCGTCTGGCGCCCCGCTGGCCTGGGTCGCTCGACTGAACAGTTCAGCCAGGTTCCAGGACTGATCCAGCACTGGGTCGCGCCCCCGCAGCGGGGTTACCATGCCGATGGTTCCCTGTGCTGTCGGATAGGCGGTGATGGCCGGAAGGTAATAGTAGGGGTAGACATGGCTGACCTCGGCGTGCCGCGCCGCCACCTCCTGTACCCTGGCGAGATCGATAGTCTTACTCTGGCTAGCGGTGCCCATGTAGCCATCGTATGGCAAGCGGAGCAGAAATCCGGGCAGTTCGTTCTGCCAGGGGGCGATGTGGTCCTTCCACTCCCAGGGTTCCCGCATGGCGGCCAGCTCGTTCTGGGCGATGACAAACTTGCCAGGAAAGATGATGATATCGCCACCCATCTGGTAGCGCAGCAGCAGCTCCTGACTCTGAATGAATCCGGATGAAGTCGATAGCGAAACGGTCAGGATCAGTGCGGCGGCGGCCATCACACAGGCGGCCATGATCGTCCTGCCGCGGTTGGCCAGCGCGTTATGAAAGCCCAACTGCAAGTACATCTGTGTCGTCCCTCCTCTGACGGTTGGTATGGGCTCGTCCCTACCTCGTCATCCGCTCAATCTCCGCGATCCGGCCGTCGTGCATGTACACGACCCGGTCGGCGACAGACTTAAAGGAATGGTCGTGTGAAACGGCGACGAAGGTCTGCCCCTGGTCTCGGTTGATGCGGTGCATCAGATCCATGATCAGGGCGCCGTTGGCCGAATCAAGGTTCCCGGTTGGCTCGTCGGCCAAGACAATCGCTGGCTGGGTCACCAGAGCACGGGCGATAGCCACCCGCTGCTGCTCACCGCCAGACATCTCACCCGGAAAATGGTGGGTGCGATGCTCCAGGCCCACTTCGCGGAGCCACGTTTCCGCCTGTTCGCGCGCACGGCGGGCGGAAAGCCCGTTCATCCTGAGCGGCAGGGCAACGTTGTCCAGGGCGGTCAGGTTGGCCAGCAGGTTAAAGAACTGGAAGACAAAGCCCACCTTCTTGCGACGGAGGAGGGAGAGGCGGTTTTCGCTCAATCTGTGCACTGCCTGGTTATCCAGATAGATCTCGCCGTCTGTTGGCCGGTCGAGACCGCCCATAACGCTGAGCAGCGTCGTCTTGCCGCTGCCAGAGGGGCCGAGGACCAGAACAAACTCACCCTGCTCGATCTCCAGGTTGATGTCGGCCAGAGCCTGTACTACTGTTCCACCAGTAAACTGACGGTTCACGCCTTGCATACGCAGTATAGTGGTGCTCATGGGTTTCACCTCCACACTCATCATTGAACTCGTTTACTCCCATTTCTTTTATTTTAGTATATTTCCAAATCATTATAAAGCATTTCCTTGAGCTTTCCTACCTGTGTTAAACTGACCTGCGCATCTATCTCGAGAAACGGCCAATTCTCGCGGTACTCGCCAATTTTAGAAGCTCCCGCACCGCCCCCGCCTCGCCAGGTAGGATTTTGCGCCGCGCAGCAGAAATTGTTATGATATGGGCAGATTAGCTGACCTGCAGCGGGAAGCCCGATGGAGCCGGGGGCAGCTCCTTTCCGCAGCAACTAAGGAGGGGGAAAATCGATGAACGCTTATGATCATGCACATGCGCTGGCCCGCGCCCTGCGCCAACATCCAGACGTTGTCGCCCTGAACGAGGCCAGGGCCCGGCTAGAAGCCGATCCCAATGCCAAGCAGATGTTTGACGAGTTCACTCGCAAGAGCATGCAGCTGCAACTGCAGGAGATGAGCGGTAAGTCGGTCAGTGACGAGGAACGGGAGAATCTGGACAAGCTTGCTGAGATTGTCTACCAGCACTCCCTGATTCGCGAGTTTCAGGAGAAAGCCGCCCGAGTTGAGCGGATTCTGCAGGACATCTACGGCATAGTCGGTAAGGCAATACAGCCCGAAGACTAGACAGCCAGCAGACAGGACAACAATCGCAGGTATGTGAGGACCTGCTGGGAAAGGCGGTATAATGTCAGATGCTCTCTTGTGGAATCGTCGGTCTGCCGGTCGTCGGTAAGACAACTCTCTTCAACCTGCTCACCGGCTCCAACGTCGAGAAATCGCAGTTTTTTTCCGGCAAGACCGAAGCAAACGTGGGCATCGCTCGGGTGCCTGACCAACGCATTGACCATTTGTCGCAGCTTTACCGACCGAGAAAGACCACCTATGCCCAGATGAAAGTCAGCGACATGCCGGGCCTGGTGCGAGGGGCCAGCGAGGGCGAGGGAGTCGGCAATGCTTTTCTGGATGGGGTGCGTCAGGTGGATGCTCTCATTCACGTGGTGCGCGCCTTTCGCAACCCGGATGTGTTGCATGTCGAGGACAGTGTCGATCCGGTCCGCGACCTGGAGACGGTCAACTTTGAGCTTTTGATGGCTGATCTGGAGTTTGTTGACAAGCGGATTACGCGCATCAAACAGGGTAAGAAGATCACGGCTGAACAGCAGGAGGAGCTGAGGGTGCTCGAGAAGTGCCTGGCTCATCTCGAGGAGGAGCAGCCATTCTCGGCGCTGCAGTTGACGCTGGAGGAGCGGCAGCTCTTGAGTAGCTACACCTTCCTGACTGAGAAACCGATGATCATCGTTGTCAATCTGGATGAGGAGCAGTATGTCGATCAGGATTATCCGGGCAAGGCTGCGTTGCGGGAAGTTGCCGCGGCCAAGGGGCTGGCCGTGATCGAGCTCTCGGCTAAGATTGAGGAGGAGATTAACCAGCTGGATCAGGCCGACCGCGAGATATTCTTCGAGGAGTTGGGTATTGACGAGCCGGCCATCAACCGGGTGATTCAGGTCGCCTACGAGACGCTGGGGCTGATTTCTTTCTTTACCGTCGGTGAAGACGAGGTGCGGGCCTGGACCGTCGAACGGGGTAGTACTGCGCGGCGAGCTGCCGGCAAGATCCACTCCGATCTGGAGCGAGGCTTTATTCGGGCCGAAGTGATCAAGTATGCTGACCTGGCGGAGCTGGGGAACGCCGCCAGGGTGAAGGAAAAGGGCCGACTGGCGCTGGAGGGCAAGGACTATATCGTGCAGGATGGCGATATCCTCAATATCCGCTTCAATGTCTGAGGGAGGGGAAGAGTGTTGCAAACTGCAGTCATGGCCGAACAGCTGGTTCAGTGGTTGCAGGACAGGGTGGCAGAGGCTGGCTGTCGAGGGGCTGTCTTTGGCTTGAGCGGCGGCGTTGATTCGGCGGTAGTTGCCGGGCTAGCCCGACGTGCTTTCGGTGCCCAGGCGCTGGGTGTGATAATGCCCTGCCACAGCGATCCAGAGGATGAGGAACACGCCTTGCTCTGTGCCCAGGCTCTGGATCTGTCGGTAGAAACCGTCGACCTGACGGCGACATTCGATACTCTTTGTCATACTCTGGCTGTGCCGGATGCTGCACCACGCCTGGCAGTAGCCAATATCAAACCGCGGCTGCGGATGACCGTGCTCAACTACTTCGCGGCGCTACATCGCTATCTGGTCCTGGGGGGTACCAATCGCGCAGAGCTGGTTATCGGCTATTTTACCAAGCATGGGGATAGCGGCGTAGATCTGATGCCCATCGCCAACCTGGTCAAGGGGCAGGTGCGCGACCTGGCGGCCTATCTGGGGGTTCCAGATGTGATCATCAACAAGGCGCCCAGCGCTGGCCTGTGGCCGGGGCAGACCGACGAGGGGGAGATGGGGATGACCTATGGACAGCTGGATCGCTATCTGCTGACTGGAGAGGCCGAACCGCATATCAGAGAGAAGGTAGAGAACCTGAAGCGGGGCAGCGCCCACAAGCGGGGCTTTCCGGCGATTCCTTCCATCAATATCTAGTCCGAAGCTCTAGTGTCTTGACCAAGAGTTATTCGTCTATACGTTGCTGGTATTCCAGGACGCCTTAGAGGTGTTGGCTACCACATGCCTAACAGTCTAATTTTCGGGGAGAGTGAACAATAGTGGCAGGTCATTCTAAATGGGCAAATATCAAACATAAGAAGGCCAGAACCGACGCGCAGCGAGGAAAGATCTTCACCAAGATCGCCAGGGAAATCACCGTTGCGGTGAAGTCCGGCGGCAGCGGTGATCCCGACGTCAACTTCCGCCTGCGCCTCGCCATCGATAAGGCGCGCCGGCTGAATATCCCTAACGATAACATCAAGCGGGCGATTCAGAGCGGTCTGGGGAGCCAGGAGGGCGACGCATTCGAGGAGTTCTCCTATGAGGGCTACGGACCGTGTGGAGTAGCGGTGATCGTCGATCTGCTCAGCGATAACCGCAACCGTACCGCCTCGGATATTCGGCATCTTTTCAGTCGGCACGGCGGAAACATGGGCGAGACGGGCTGTGTCTCCTATATGTTCGATCGGAAAGGCAGCATTATGATCGATCGCTCCGTGGATACCCGGTCTGAGGATGAGATGCTCCTGGTGGCGCTGGAGGCCGGCGCCGAGGATCTGCAGGTAGACGACGAGAGCTTCCAGATTATCACTGCCCCTGATCAGCTGGAGCAGGTGCGGAGGCAGTTGGCGGAAGCCGGTGTGGAGATTGAGTCGGCTGAGTTGGAAATGATCCCACAGACCACAGTCGAGGTGGAGGGGGAAGACGCCGAAAAGGTGTTGCGTCTGCTCAACGCGCTGGAGGAGCACGACGACGTGCAGAACGTCTATACTAACGCCGATATCAGAGAAGAGTAAGGACTAACGCGCTGTGGGGCCGCCCGAGGGGCGGCCTTTCTGCATGCGGGGCGCTTTCACCCGGCAAATGGTGCGACGAGGGCAGCGGGCTGTTGCACAAGCAGCGTGCCCCAGTCAGGGCACACCCCTTCGGACGCGCCCGGTCTGAAAGAAACCTCCTTTCCGCGGGCTTAGTGAATATCCTGCCAATTAGTGGTTAGAATAATCCCATGAAGTACCACTAATTGAGGTGAACACGATGTCGCGGAAGTTCATAGTCTCGGTGGCACTGGTGCTCGCTCTGGTGCTGACCGGCTGGTATCTGCGGGACTACCTGCCCGATCTTTCGATTGGGCCCAGCCGGATGGCTAACTCCCGTCGGTCGTACCAGCAGCACTGGCAGAACTGCCTCAGTCCTGACCTAAACCTGATCTTTCACTGGACGTTCGACTGTGGACACGAGGCCCATCTCTCCCAGGGAGCAGTTCAGGCATCGCAGCTGGGCATCGATGAGAGAGAACTCAATCAGGCAATAGCCACGATGCAGATCGAACTGCAGCAGGGCAACGATGTCACGCTGAGCGGCAGGCTGCCGACCCTCTGCCCTGAGTGTCAGGCAGTCTGGCTGGTGACTGAGCTGGACGGCTGTGTGGCTGTCTATCAGGGGCAGGAAAGGTTGGCGGAACACCTGCAGCAGCGTTATGCAGAGATGCCGGTGAGCCGACTGCCGGAAGCCGAGCAGCAGCGCCTCCAGGAAGGGATCATTGTCTCTTCCGAGGAAGAACTGGCCAGAGTCCTGGAAGGATTGGACCGATGATCAACTGACCCCGCTAGGAACGGAACAGCGTCAGGGGAGGCATTGCCTCCCCTGACGCGTTTTTCATGGACTCGCCCTTTCTCCCGGGGCAAGCAGGTGTTTGCCCTGTGTTGTCGAAGATATGCAAGACAGGACAGTACACGCCTCGCAAGGCGAGGTCTGCCTGCATCAGCGAAAGCAGCCTAACACATCGGAGAGGGGGCGGGGCTCATGCTGGTCCTGGGCATCGATCCCGGCATCGCTATCACCGGTTATGCCCTGGTGGAACCCAGCCGCCGGGGTGGTGGACGTGCCCTGGAGTATGGTTGTGTGCGCACTCCTGCCAAGACAGAGCTATCCTCACGTCTGCTGACCTTATACCAGGGACTATGTGATCTGATCGACAAGTATCAGCCGGATGCGATGGCTGTGGAACAGCTCTTCTTTAACCGCAATACCACGACTGCCTTTATGGTCGGTCAGGCGCGGGGGGTGGCGCTCCTGGCTGCAGCGCAGAGCAAGCTGTCGGTGGCCGAGTATACGCCGCTGCAGGTGAAGCAGGCGGTGGTTGGCTATGGGCGGGCGGAGAAGCAGCAGGTGCAACAGATGGTCAAGGTGCTGCTGAACATGACTGAGATTCCCCGCCCCGATGACGCGGCCGACGCCCTGGCTATCGCCATCTGTCATCTGAACAGCGTTCAATATAGCAATCTATCCAGACTGTGGAAGGAGCAGTGAGATGTACGCCTATCTGCGGGGAAGGATCGCCAGCAAGGCAGCCGAGTACATAGTTGTCGATGTCCAGGGAGTGGGCTACAAGGTTTTCGTGCCGGAGCGGATGCGGGGCAATTTGCCGCTGAATGAAGAGGCAACGGTGTTTACTTATCTGCAGGTACGGGACGATGCCCTTTCCCTCTATGGCTTCACTGATGCCGAGACACTGACCCTATTTGAGTTGCTGCTGACCGTCACCGGCATTGGACCCAAAGTAGCCCTGTCCATCGTCAACGGTGCCGACGCCTCGCGGCTCTATCAGGCCATCGTCACCAATGACCTGGCGATGCTGACCAAGGTGCCGGGGGTGGGGAAGAAGACGGCGCAGCGTCTAGTGCTCGAGTTGAAAGAGAAGATCGGCGCTCTCGGCCTGGGGGCGAGTTTCGAGTCTGACACGGAGTCCGCGCCGGCTGACCAGGACGTCGCGGCACAGGCAGCTGCCGCCCTGATCTCGCTGGGCTACCGCCCAGAGGAAGCAGAGGGGGCGCTGCGCTTCACCATAAGGTCAAGGCCTGAACAGGCGCAAAGTCTGGATAGCCTCTTGCGTGAGGCATTGAAATACCTTGGTTCCAGCGCCAGATAGGAGGGGTGGCAGTGGAAGATAATCGCATTATCGCCGGCGCTCCGCTGCTGGGCGATGAGGAAATCGAGGGTAGCCTGCGTCCCCGCTACCTGGACGAGTACATCGGTCAGGACAAGGTGAAGGAGACGCTGAGCATCTTTATTCAGGCCGCCAAGCAGCGCAACGAAGCTTTGGACCACGTCCTGCTCTATGGTCCGCCGGGCCTGGGCAAGACGACCCTGTCACATATCATCGCCAACGAACTGGGTGTCAATCTGCGCATCACCTCGGGCCCGGCCATCGAGCGGCCCGGCGATCTTGCGGCGTTACTCACCAATCTGGCACCGCATGATTGCCTGTTTATCGACGAAATTCATCGCCTGCACCGCAGCGTGGAGGAAGTGCTCTATCCGGCCATGGAGGACTACGCGCTGGATATCATCATCGGCAAGGGGCCCAGCGCCCGCTCGGTACGCCTGGACCTGCCCCGTTTCACCCTGATCGGCGCTACGACCCGGGCTGGGTCGCTATCGGCACCACTGCGGGATCGCTTTGGTGTGATCAGCCGTCTGGATTTCTACAACGAGCACGACCTGCAAACTATCGCTTTTCGCTCAGCCAAGATCCTGGGGATCGGGCTGGATGCCGCAGGCGCAGCCGAAATTGCCCGGCGGGCACGGGGTACGCCGCGGGTCGTCAATCGGCTGCTGCGCCGCGTACGCGACTACGCCGAGGTCAGGGGCGATGGCGTCATCACCCTGCCCATCGCCCAGTCAGCACTGGAGATGCTGGAGATCGACCCCCTGGGTCTGGACGCCACCGACCGGCAGCTGCTCCGAACCATCATCGAGCGGTACGACGGCGGCCCGGTGGGCCTGGACACTATGGCAGCCACCATCAGCGAAGCTCCAGAAACCATCGAGGATGTGCTGGAGCCGTATCTGATGCAGCTGGGATTCTTGCAGCGTACGCCGCGCGGGCGGATGACTACCCGTCTGGCCCTTGAGCATCTGGGCATCGAACCGGAGACGGCGGAGAAACAGGAGCAGCTGCGACTGCTCTGACAGGGTGGGGTGACGAAGATGCCAACGTACTGGCTGAAGACTGAGAGGCTGGGTTTCTCTCGCTGGACGGAAAATGCCCTCAACCTGGCCAGAAGGCTCTGGGGAGACCCGGCTGTGAGCAGGTACATTTCAACCGGCCCATTCACAGAGCGGCAGATCGCAGAGCGGCTGGCGACGGAAGTAAGGTACGGGCGAGAACAGGCAATGCAGTATTGGCCGATCTTCCGCCAGCACGACGGAGCCTTTGTTGGCTGCTGCGGTCTGAAGCCCCATCAGCCAGGCAGCGCCGAGCTCGGTGCCCACCTGTTGCCGGAGTTCTGGCACCAGGGCTATGCCAGCGAAGCCAGTCTGGCCGTCATCGCCTATGCGTTTCGCGAGCTGGGGCTAACGCAACTCGTGGCTGGTCACCATCCGCAGAACAAGGCCTCCGAGCGGACACTGACGCGCCTCGGCTTTGTCCGTGTCGGGGAAGAATATTACCCGCCGACGGGTCTGATGCATCCTTCCTATGTGTTGCGACGGCAGGGATAGCACGAACTAATTGGGAGAGTAAGGCTTCTCGGGAGCACCGAGCAGCCTTCTTGGTGTGCGGGCAGATCTACTCGCTAAGTCAAACCCCAGGGGCCTCTTTCTAGAGCTCGCCGTTGGCTGTTATGACTATCTCCAGGAGAAGCAAAAAAAAGCTTGTGCGCCGCACATCAACATGGTAAGATAGCCAGGAACAACCATGGAAGGGAGGGGCCTGGCATGCTGGCAAAGGGGTTTGACACTGTCAACTTTGTCCTTATGAAGCGGATCGGGGGATTCCGGAAAAGCACCAAGGGAGTAGTGTACCCAAATTTAGCACCCAGGCACCCTGCAGCCTGACCCTGTTGCTAGCATCGTCAGGGTTTCCAGGCTAATTATGCAGTTTGGCCGCGGGTGCATGCCCGCGGTGTTTTTCTTTGGGAGCTGGTGGCCTGCTTTTAGCACGAGCAGGGCCCAGGCTGCGCTGAGGATATCGCCACGGGCAACAGGCCCGTGGCTTTTCTATTTTATAGACTGGAGGGCTATCCATCATGCAAAAGTACACAATCATCGCCCGGCTATCAGCCACCCGCGGCTTTGACGGGGGACTGCTTTACGTTCTCGGCGGGTATCTCATGCAGTTGGCTCGCCTGATCATCCTGCTGCTGCTCTGGCGGTCGCTGGCCGAGCAGGGGGCTGACCTGGGCGGGTTTACACTGGGGGAGCTGCTGCTGTATACACTGTTCTCCTCGGTGCTCAGCGAGCAGCTGAATGTGGTAACACCCGCTACCACGGCCTTCTGGGAAGGTTCGTTTATCTCAAACTACCTGCATCCACTGCCTATCGTTCTCCAGCTGATCGCCGAGACGGTTGGATCGTGGCTGCCTGGGCTCTTGCTCTATTCGATTCCAATGCTGGCAATCTCCCCGTTACTTGGGATCGATCTAGCTCCGCTGCTCAGCAACGCACTGCCGTTCGTGGTCAGTCTGTTCTGCGCCATCTCGCTGGGCTTTGCCCTGGACTTTATCTTCGCGTCACTCGTCATCCATGTTCAGCACGCGAGCTACACTGCCTACAGCATCCGCCAGGCCGTGATCAAGCTGTTCTCGGGCGCGCTGATTCCCTTCGCGCTCCTTCCTGAGGGGCTCGGACGGATATTTGAGCTGCTGCCCTTTGGGTCAGTGGCCAGCGCTCCTTTGCTGATCCTTTGCGGCAGTTCGGAGGTGGCTCGTCTCCTCTCGCTGCAGCTCCTTTGGAACGCCATCCTCTGGCCCCTGGCGCTGATCATGCTCAGGCACAGTCAGGAAAGGATGGTGTCCTATGGTGGCTAGTCTCAAGCAGTTGTTCAGACTCTGGCGAATCTACGCCTGGCTCGATTTGCTCTGGTTCTTGCGCGATACCAGGTACTGTATCGCCGCTATCGTGTCCGATGTCATCGCCAATCTGTCTGCTATCGCCGGTGTTTTCCTTCTGGCTGAGCGCTTTGGCAATATTGGCGGTATGAACAAGAGCCAGGTACTGTTCATGCTGGGCTATGCCTGCACGGTTGATGGTGTTATTCAGATGTTTTTCAACATGAACAACGTGGCGTGGATAAGTCGGCTGATCGGCCGTGGCCAGCTTGATCATCGACTGCTGCAGCCGGTGCCGCTCTGGATGCAGCTGGCGACCGAGGGATTTCTGCCGGTTTCGGGAAACAGCACGCTGCTCTGCGGCCTGGGCTTGACGCTGACGGCGCTGCATCAACTGGGCAGGAGCCTGCATCTACTCTTTGTTCCTGGTTTTCTCTTGGCCATCTGTTGCTCGGTGGGGGTTGTCCTCAGTTTCTCATATATCTTCGGCAGTATCGCGTTCTATGCGCCGGTCGCGGCAGAAGAGATCTCGACTACGGCCCTCGGACTGTTTGCCGCGCTGAAGAGCTTCCCCATCGGCGGACTCAGTCTGGCAGCCAGGACGCTGCTTTGCACCGCCGTTCCTGTCGGTCTGGCGGCCTGGTTCCCGGCCAACCTGCTGCTGGGCCAGGCGCTGGATGGTCTGCCCGACGCCCTGCTGCTGATTATGACCGCCGTACTTGTAGTTCTGGCGGCAACGCTATTTCGGAAAGGATTGAGGTATTATGCAAAACGCGGCTCAGTTAGATATACAGTGCGCGGACACCGCCGTTAGTCTGGTCGATGTCACCAAGGAGTTTGTCCAGTGGCAGAGGAGCGGGAAGCTGAAGGATGTCTTGCGCAACCTGATCAGCCCTGAAATGCGGGTTGTCACTGCGCTGGATAGTGTTAGTCTGCAGATCGAGCGTGGAGAATTTGTGGCCTACGCGGGTGCCAACGGTGCTGGTAAGAGTACGACCATCAAAATCCTTGCTGGTATCTTGCAGCCGACTTCAGGGCAAGTCGCTGTCCTGGGCATGAACCCGGCTGCATCCCGGGTCGAGCTGATGCGGCGAGTTGGCGTAGTCTTTGGGCAGCGCACCGAACTCTGGTGGGATCACCCGGTTGAAGTAAGCTTTCAGTGGAAGAAAGCAGTCTGGGATATTTCTGACGAGGACTATAGAGCGCGATTTGCCATGATCACCGAGCTGCTGGGCCTCTCTGGCATCCTGCGCACCTTCGCCCGTGAGCTCAGCCTGGGGCAGCGCATGCGGGCCGACCTGGGGCTGATGTTGCTCCACAATCCCGATGTCATCTTCCTTGACGAGCCCACGCTGGGGCTCGATGTTCTGGCCAAGCGCCAGATGATCGACTTCCTGAAGCGCATCAATCGCGAGCAGAACACGACCATTGTGGTGACGAGCCATGACATGGACGACCTGGAGGAGATGGCCCAGCGCATCATCATGCTCTCGGCGGGCCGGGTGGCCTTTGATGGAAGTTGGTTGCAGCTGCGCGAAGCAGCTGGCAACCTCAGTATCGTCAGGCTGACTCAACAGGGCGAGGTGGCGCCGGAGATCAGCGGGGCGACTTTGCTGTCGCAGGACCGGGGAGTCGTCGAATATGAGTTTGATGCGGCCGTCGTCCCCATTCAGACCATACTCGCTCAGGTTGCGCAGCTGGACGGGGTGCTGGATGTTGAGCTGAGAAAGGCACCCATCGAGCAGGTAGTCGCCGGGTTGTACAGCAGATGGTGAGTAGCGACTAGCGCTCTATCGTCTGGCGCAGCTGGGTGTCTGTTGTCCCGCTCGTCAGATCGACCCGCTCATAGACGATCGTGTCAGGGCCGTCCCAGCCAACAGGTGTCAGGACGAAGGTCGGATCAGCCGGCACCACCACCGTCGCCGCTCCCGTGGCGACGTCGTAGACTGCCAGCTCATAAGCCATCCCGTCACCAACGGCCTGAGCCAGTTCGATGTCGGTCCGCCGGGCGATGAGGAGTTCGGACGACGCAGGCGACCAGAAGGCGCCGCCCAGCGTCTGCAGCGAGGTCCTGCATTGCCCGGTTGCTGGATCGATCACATCAACCCTGGCGACGGCGTCGGTCGCGGCAACCGCCATCAGATAGGCGCCGTCGCGCGACCAGATCAGATCATGGAACGGCCCGTAGTCTGTTGGGACCACCTGGCTGAGGAGCTCGCCGGCTTTCCAGAGGTAGACCAGCTCCTTGTTCAGTACGTAGGCGACGACCGACCGGTCGCGATAGAAGCTGAAATCGACCTGATGATAGTCCAGCGCCTTCGTCACCAACTCGGCCCAGTTATCTTCGGTCAGCTCTTGCTGGCTGATGCGCAGCGCCCGGTCATCCTCACCGATGACGATCGGCTGCGTTACCGGCAGCAGGTTTCCGATATCATCTACGACGGTCCCACTGACGGTCGTATCTGTCCAGATTCTCCTGTTGGCCAGATCCTCGATGGCCCAGGTGACAGGCAGTGTAGCCGTAGTCCGGTCAGAATAGGTCACTTCCAGCGTTTCGGGCAGGTCTGGCAGTGTTTCGCCTGGTCGAATCTCCAGGGCAGGCAGGTTCTGCGGCTGGACCAGCTTTGGCTTGCCGCAGCCCAACAGCAAAACTGACAAGAGTAGGGCGGCCAGCAATAAAAAAATCGGCATTCGCGTCATCGTAATCCTCTCCCTGTCACGTGATCTTCGTTAATAAAGCTATTCACGCGCCAGGACGTTTACGAATCCGGAATGCCGGGGAAATGGGCAATCACTGGTCTTCGCACGACGCGGACAGAGCGCCTTAGTGTTCGACTTGACGCGCTGCCCGCCGCCCCTGATTCAGCGAAAGGGCAACGCCGCTGAGGATCAGGGCTCCGCCCAGCAGCATCGGCCAGGTTAGCCGTTCGTGCAAGAGCAGGACGGACCAGATCAGCGAGAAGGCCGGGATGAGGAAAAGGGTGATCGCCGCTTGCGAGGCCTGCACCTGGCGCAGCAAATAGGAGTAGATCACTACTGGCACTACCGTTGGCACGATGCTGAGGTAGCTGAGGATCAGCAACTCCGAGCCGGAGAGCTGTGTCCAGCTGGTGGGCGGATCCATCAATAACGCCGCCACCAGCAACAGGAGCGCGCCGACAGCAGTTGACCAGGCGACGACAATGGGCGGCTCTTCCGCGTGCAGCAGGCGCTTGGAGAAAACGGTGTAGACGCTATAGCCGATGGCCGAGGCGATGACCAGTACATTCCCCAGCCCGCCTGACGAGTCTATAGCCCACTGCCCGTTGGTGGTGACGAGGTAGACGCCGAAAAAGGAGAGCGTCAGCCCCAGCAGCTTGCGTCCGGTCAACGTCTCTTTGAGGATCAGAGCCGAGAGAAGGGCGGTGAAAATCGGATCGGTGGTGCTGAGCAGGCTGGCGCTGGACGCCGTACTCAAGTTTAGCCCCAGGTTCTGCAAGAAGTTATTAGTGAAGAAACCGAAGAAGCCCAGCAAGAGGAAAGACGGCCAGCGGCGGCGCCCTGCGCTACGGACGGCGGCCCAGGAGTACCTGTAAACCGCAAACAGCAGGAGGCAGGCAGCGCCCACTGAAAAGCGAACCGCGACCAGCGTGGTGGGGGGAACTGTCTGCAGCAACCACTTGGAGAGCGGGAACACGGTTGACCAGAGCAGTCCCGGCAAGATTGTCATCAGCAGCAAGCGGTTCGACTGGCCTGTTGCAGGATTGTTCATGTCTACGCACCTCTTTGCTCATTCCTCCCTGATCGCCAGACCAGGTGTGCTCTACCTGCAGGACGAGAGACTGACACTGGTCATTATACCTTATGCCATCACGCCTCGCTTTGGCTGCCGGGGCAGTTCTCCAGCGACTCGTATTATGTTAAGCTGTACTTGCAGATGCCAGGGAGAGGAGGAAGCTGATGCAGTCGAAGCCGTGGGGGCGCCTACAGGGAGTCCGCCCCAGCAAACCCTTTCACCGCTGGCTCGATCAGGGGATGAGCGTGGATGAAGCCGCAGCGCGGATGCAGGATCATTACGGGGTTAGTCCGGAGAAAGCGGCGCTGCTGGCGCAGGTGGCCATGCTGGAGCGGCCGGTGCTGATCGGCATCAGGCAGCATTCGCTGAGCGTGTATCTCGGCGTTCCCTACTGTCCCACCCGTTGCCTCTATTGCTCCTTCCCTTCGCACTCGTTGCGTGAACTGGGCAGTTCGCGGCAGCAGTTTGTGCGCGCAGTAGTGGGGGAGATCGAGCAGGTGGGGCAGCTCCTGCAGGAGCAGGGCTTTACGGTAGATTCGGTCTATCTGGGCGGTGGCACGCCCACCGCGCTGGCCCCCGCCGAACTCGAACAGATTCTCGTCAAGCTGCGAGAGGCGTTGCCTCAGCCCTGGCAGGAATTCTCCGTGGAGGCCGGAAGGCCGGAGACTCTGAGTTTGGAGCATCTGGCTCTGCTGCAGCGCCAGGATGTGCAGCGGATCAGCATCAACCCGCAGACCCGGCACGAGCGAACCCTGCGGCTGATCGGGCGCAATCATACGGCTGAGTCCATCGAGCAGGCATATGCTGCGGCCCGGCCGCTGTTTCCGGTGATCAACATGGATCTGATCCTCGGTCTGCCTGGCGAGGATCTGCCGATGGTCGAGGACAGTCTGCAGTGGGTGCTGGGGATGAGGCCCGAAAACGTCACCATCCATATGTTCTCGCCGAAGCGAGCGTCCCGCTATGTTCTGGAGGGCACGGCGGCGGGCTTTGAGGTTGCAGATGCTGAAACAGCCCAGGCGATGGCCCAGCGGGCGCGGCAGCTGCTGCAGCAGGCTGGCTATCGACCCTATTACCTCTATCGCCAACGCAACATTCTCGGCGGGCAGGAGAATATCGGCTGGGCGCTGCCGGGGACGGAGTGCCGCTATAACATTTTGATGATCGAGGAGCGCCAGCACATTCTCGGCTTCGGCGGCGGCGCCTGCAGCAAGTTCCTTAACGCTGATCATAGTTTGCAGACTTTATGTAATCCGCGGGATGTCTTAATGTATATCGATCGCGTGGGCGAGCTCACGCGACGCAAGATAGATTCACTGCTTGAAAGGAGTGGCAGGCCATGAAACTGCTGCTGCACGCTTGCTGCGGACCGTGTGCCTCATATTCCGTGGAGGCGCTGCGTGAGGCGGGGCACGAACCATACGGCTATTTCTACAACCCCAACATTCACCCCTATCAGGAGTATCAGCGCCGTCTGGAATCGTTTGAAAAACTGGCGGAACAGATGAACCTGCCCATGCTGCAGCCCGGTGGATATGACTTCACGGATTGGCTGCGGCAGACGGTCTACCGGGAGGAGATTCGCTGCCGATTCTGTTACCAGATTCGGCTGGAGCAGGCGGCACGGATCGCCAAGCATGGCAAGTTTGACGCTTTCACCACCACGCTGCTGATCAGCCCATTCCAGCAGCACGATCTGATTCGTCAGGTGGGCGAAGCGGTAGGCGAGCAATATGGCATTCCGTTCTACTATCAGGACTTCCGTCCCGGCTTCAGGCGCAGCGTCCAGCTCTCCAGAGACTTTGGGCTTTATCGGCAGCAGTATTGCGGCTGCATCTACAGCGAGGTGGAGCGTTACGCTCCCCGCCAGAAGGCGAAGGGTGCGGGCAGTCGCTAGTGTTTGTTTGATTCCCAGATTTCCTTCCATCGGACCAGGCAAATGAGCCTGGTCTTTCTGTTTGTGCCATTGACCTTCCCAAACGGCTCAGTTTAGCATATAATGAAAGCGTGAACATATGAACAGATATTCATATATAAAATCGGGGGTGAGCGCATGTTCCAGCATTTTTTGGACAGCTGTGAGGAGTACGCTCCGCACATGGGGCCGGTGGAGCAGGCTCGGCAAGCGCTCCTGCCAGAGGAAGAGGTAGATCGCCTTGCCGCCATCTTCAAGGCATTGGGCGATCCAACGCGGGTGCGCATCATTCAGGTGCTTTCCAGCGCCGAGCTCTGCGTCTGCGACCTGGCCGAGGTGCTGGGGATGAGTCAGTCGGCTATCTCGCACCAGCTGCGCGTCTTGCGCAATCTGCATATCGTTAAGAATCGCCGGGAGGGCAAAGAAGTCTTTTATAGCCTGGACGATGAGCATGTGCTGCAACTGCTCAGACAGGCGCTGGATCATATTCGGCATACCGTTTAGGGAGAGGAGTCAGCAGCAATGGGGAAGAACACAAAGCGACCAGATGCGCCACATAGCGGAACAGAGCATGCCCCTGCGTCGCACGGGCACGATCACTGCAGCTGTGGACATGAACACCACCATAACCACAAGCATGAGCCTGATCACACAGGCGAACAGCATAGCCATGCCCACGACCACAATCATCTGAGCGAACACGAGCATGCTCACAGCCATGGCGAGCACACACACGCTCATCAGCACGATTGCGATTGCGGTCACGACCATTCTGGCGACCATGCGCATCACCATGCCGCTGCCTGCGACTGCGGGCATGACCATAGTCACGGCTCTGTCCATGGGCATGCTCACGCTGAGGTCGCGGCGGCCCTGCATGCGCCAGCGCTGGAGCTAGCCGCCGAAGTGCTGGGCGGCCGTCACGGCCAGCTGGTCTTCCAGGTCGACGGCCTGGATTGTCCGGATTGTGCCGCCAAGCTGGCTCAGGTTATCGGGCGAATGGCAGGCGTTAGGGCCGCTGATCTCACCTACGCCACAGCACGGCTGACTGTTATCGCTGATCAGTCGGTACAGGTTCGGGACATAGAGCGCCGCATCAACCAGATGGGCTACCAGAGCCGCCTGCTTACCCGACCTGGTCAGCAGGGGCGGCTGCGGGTGCACGGTCTGGACTGTCCAGATTGCACAGCCAAACTGGAGCAGCAGCTGCAGCGACTGCCCGGGGTGGAGATGGCCAATCTCTCTTTTTCGACTGGTATTCTGCAGTTTGCCCCGACGGGCGCAGAAGCTGCGCTGGTGGCTCACGTAACCCAGGCTGGTTATCGGGCGGAGATTCTCGACCGATCCAGCGGACAGGCCGAGGCCGCTGCAGACACTAGCTCAGTGGGTGGGCGGCGCGTCCTGGGTACAGTCATTTCCGGAGTTTTTCTCGCGAGTGGTTGGGTAGCCGAGCTGCTGCTGCACAACACGCCGCTCAGCCGCGTGTTGTTTCTGCTGGGGATGGTCTGCGGCGGCTATTATGTTGCTCGCTCTGGGTTTTTCGCCCTGCGCAATCGCACTCTGGACATGAACTTCCTGATGACGGTAGCAGCTCTGGGCGCGGTGGCCATCGGTGAGTGGCACGAGGCGGCGATGGTCGTCTTCCTCTTCTCGCTGGGTAACACCCTGCAGGCCTACACCATGGACAAAACCCGGCAGTCGATTCACTCGCTGGTGAAGCTGGCACCCAAAGAGGCAGCGGTCTTGCGCGACGGTCAGGAGATATCTTTGCCCATTGAAGCGATCAGGCTGGGGGACGTGATCATCGTCCGCCCAGGGGAGCGCATCGCCATGGATGGGGTGGTCGAGAACGGGTTCTCCAGCGTCAATCAGGCTCCCATCACCGGTGAATCAATGCCAGTGGACAAAGTCGCCGGCGATCGGGTCTTTGCCGGTACAATCAACGGCAGCGGCAGCCTGGAAATCAGGGTGGATCGCCGCGCAGCGGATAACACCCTGGCGCGCATCATCCACCTCGTCGAGGAAGCGCAGGCGCAGAAGGCCCCGGCGCAGGCCCTCGTCGATCGCTTTGCGGCCTATTACACCCCCATCGTCATCGGGGTGGCGGTGTTGATTGCTATTGTACCGCCTCTGTTTGGGGCGGAGTTTGCCGAGTGGTTCAAGCGGGCGCTGATTCTCCTGGTTGTCTCCTGCCCCTGTGCGCTGGTGATTTCCACGCCGGTCTCCATCGTGTCCGCCATTGGCAATGCTTCGCGACAGGGAGTGCTGATCAAGGGCGGTGCCTTTCTGGAGGCGATGGGTGGCATCCGGACAGTGGCCTTTGACAAGACCGGCACCCTGACGGCTGGTCGGGTAGTGTTGACCGACCTGATTCCCGTTGGTGCCGAACCGTCGACGGCCCTGGCTCAGGCGGCGGCGCTGGAGTCGCGTTCCGAGCATCCCCTGGCCCAGGCGGTGCTGCAGGCGGCGGCCGATCAGGAGTTAGTCGTGCCAACGGTGCAGGACTTCCAGGCCTGGCCAGGCAGCGGTGTGACCGGTACGGTGGACGGCCAGCAATTGGCCATCGGCAACCGGCGCCTCTTGAGCCAGCTGGGGCTGACTATCTCGCCAGCAGAAGCGCGCCAGGTGGAGCAGTTGGAGAGCGCTGGGAAAACGGTGGTCTACCTGGTAAGCACCGGGCAGATTCTAGCCCTGCTGGGCTTTGCCGACGTGGTGCGCCCCGAGGCCGCCGAATCCATCGCCCGGCTGCGCAGCGCGGGAATTCATTCGGTGGTGATGCTCACTGGCGACAATCGGCGGGCTGCACAGGTGATCGGTCAGCAGCTGGGGGTTGACGATATCCGGGCGGAACTGCTGCCGGAAGACAAGGTCAGCGCCTTGCGCCAGCTGCTTGCGGCCGATGGGCAGGTGGCCATGGTCGGCGACGGCGTCAACGATGCGCCTGCTCTGGCGGTATCCACTGTGGGCATCTCTCTCGGCGTAGCTGGCACCGATACCGCCATCGAGACGGCGGACATCGCCCTGATGACTGACGATCTGCACAAGCTGCCGTGGCTGGTGCGGCTCAGCCGCCGCACGCTGGCCATCATCAGGCAGAATATCGCTCTCAGCCTGCTGATCAAGGGCGTGGTGCTGCTGCTCACCCTCTGGGGACGCTCCGAGCTCTGGATGGGAGTGCTGGCCGATACCGGCGCCGCCCTCTTGGTCATCGCCAACGGCATGCGGCTGATGGGGCGCCAGCGAAGTGAATAGCTCAGGACGGGGCTGCAAACGCCCCGTTTCCTTTTGCCCTCCGTCCCGTCCCGGCGGCTTTGGCAGGATTATGTCGGGCTGTGACGAATTATGTGGAGTCGGCTGCCCCATTAAGTCCCTTAGGGTTTGAGATTCAACAAGGGTAGGGGGCGCCGCGGGAATTTCGGGCGAACTGGAGGATGAGTTATGCGGCGCTGGTTGCCATTCTTACTGACCTCAGTGATCTTGTGCACACTCTTGATACCAACCGAGGCAGCCCAGAGCAGCTCCTTTGGCGCGCCGGTGCGTGTCGGCCTGCTCTATGGCGATTCGGCCGTGCCTGAGGTTCGCCTCAGCTCGACCAGCGGCCTGGCTCTGGCCCGGCTACCGGAGGGCGAGACGCAGCCGCAGCCAATCTTTCAGGCGGCTGGCGACGTCGGTTGGGGCGTGCGCCCCGATGCTATCCGCCTCCAGTTTGGCCCATACGGCAGCCTTGCTGCTGCCCGGGCTGACCTGGCTGCCCACGGCACCAGCGGCTGGTATATCGTGCGTCAGCTGGGCAAGCACTATCTGCGTACCGCTGCGTTCGCCAGTACCACTCTGGCCGAGCAGGCTCTGCAATCGCTCAGGCAGCACATCTCGCCCCCTGGCGAGATCATCGGCTCGCGGCGTGCCCAAAGCGGGGATCTGCCTGATCTGGCTGCAGCCGAGGCGCTCTGTACGCAGCTACGGGGCGATGGCTTTGCGGCGATTCTCGTCTGGACGGGTAGCTGCTGGCGCGTCGCCGTGGGGCAAGCGGCCAGCGATACTGCCGCTGCGGCGTTGTGCGCTGAGCTCAATAGCGAATACCCAGCTGTGGACTGGACGGTAGCCAAGCCAGGTCCGATGCAGGTCGAAATTGTCGCTTTGGAAAGCGAGTCGGTGGCTATCGTGCCTTCCACCGAGGTTTACATAGGTGCCGCCGGCGGGACCCCTCCTTTAACTACCATCCACGCTGGAAGCATCCAGGGACAGCCGTATCCAGGGTATGTGCAGTTCAGTCTGCAGACAAATGCGCGCTTGCAGGTTGTTCTTTACCAGACGATGGATGACTACCTCGCCTGCCTGGTGGCCCGTGAAATGTCCAGCAGTTTTCCGCTGGAAGCCCTGAAAGCGCAGGCTGTCTGCGCACGCAACCTCCTGGAAGCGCGCCGATCTTATCACCAGAGCAATGGCTTTGACGTCTGCGCTTCTACCCATTGCCAGGTGGTTGGCGAGTACACCAGAGTAAATGCGAAGGTCCTTCAGGCTGTTGCTGAGACCAGAGGGCTGGTCATCACGCACAAGGGGAGCCTGATCCCTGTCTACTATCACGCTGATGCAGGTGGGTATACTGAGAACAACGAAAACGTCTGGATTGGCGGGCCGATCGTCTACCTGCGTTCGGTGGAAGAGCTATACCCCAGCACCTCGCCCTATAGCAGCTGGAAAGAGACGCTCACCTCGCAGCAGCTCCTTGACCTGCTGGGTGAACAGGGTGCAGGCTTAGGCAGGATCGTCTCGGTGGAGCCCACCGGGCGTACGGCAGCCGGCCGGGTGACTGGTCTACGCATCAGCGATAGCCAGGGCAAGACTGTTGTTCTGGAGCGGGAAGCAGCCCGCTTGCCAGGGTATTACCTGAAGAGTCGCATGTATACGATCGAGACTGACCTGACGCCTGTCAGTGTGCAGGCAGCCGATGGTGAAATCGTGCAGCAGCAATTGCAGGGCCTACGCGCGCTGACGGCGCAGGGAGCGACGGTGCTATCGCGAGCTGACAGCTACGCAATCCAGGGGGCCAATGGTGCTACGGTGCGCCTTGCTGCCCAGCCAGATGCGTTTACCTTCATCGGCTCTGGCTTTGGCCATGGCGTCGGCATGAGTCAGTGGGGGGCGGTGGCGATGGCGCAGAATGGACATACCTATGAGGACATCCTCAAGCATTATTATCAGGGTATCGAGATCACGCGACTGGGAGACTAGACTAGACTGGACTGATGATCATGACCCGTATCAACGATTATGATTTTGACCTGCCACCTGAGCTTATCGCTCAGGTGCCTTTGCCTGTGCGCGATCAATCGCGCCTGTTAGTCCTGCATCAGGAGGACAGTAGCATCGAGCACCGTCGCTTCTACGAGATCGGCGACTATTTGCGCCCGGGCGACTGTCTGGTTCTTAACGACACCCGGGTGCTGCCTGCCCGCCTCTTTGGCCAGAAGGTAGGGGGGGCGGCCGAGATTGAGGTCGTGCTGCTGCACCAGCTCAGTCTGAACGATTGGGAGGTGTTGGTGCGCCCGGGGCGTCGCGTCCGTATTGGCACAGAAATCAGCTTTGGGAACGGTGAGTTAACGGCCAGGGTACTCGACACCACCCCGGCCGGCGGACGCCTGCTGCGCTTCTTCTCTGAGGCGCCGTTCCTGGAGGTGCTGGATCGCCTGGGACAGATGCCGCTGCCGCCCTACATCCACGCCAAGCTGGAAGACGGGGAGCGCTACCAGACCGTCTATGCCCACGATCCTGGTTCAGCTGCAGCGCCCACGGCGGGATTGCATTTCACCCCCGAACTGTTGGAGGAATTGCAGGGGCGGGGGATCAGGTTGGCCAAGCTGACCCTGCATGTGGGGCTGGGCACGTTCCGCCCGGTGAAAGTCGAGAACATCGAGGAACACCAGATGCACTCGGAATACTACCTGCTGCCGCCGGAGGCCGCGAAACAGATCAATGCCACCAAGGCGGCTGGCGGGAGGGTGATTGCCGTGGGCACCACCTCCGCGCGTACGCTGGAGACGGTAGGTCGAACCGGGTTGCCCCTCCAGGCCGAGTCGGGCTGGACCGACATCTTCATCTATCCCGGTTTTCAGTTTCAGGTGCTGGACGGCCTGCTGACGAATTTTCACCTTCCCAAGTCCACACTGATTATGCTGGTCAGCGCCCTGGCCGGGCGGGAACGGGTACTGGCGGCCTATCAGGAGGCGATTCGCCAGCGCTACCGTTTCTTTAGTTTTGGCGATGCCATGCTGATCATCTGAAGCATCACTGTTTGAGGAGGGAGAACTATGGCCATCAAGTTCGAGGTGTTGCACCAGTGTCAGCAGACCCGGGCCCGGGCGGGGCGCCTGACTACACCGCATGGCGTAATCGACACCCCCGTCTTTATGCCGGTCGGTACACAAGCTACCGTTAAGGCCCTTGCTCCACGCGATCTGGAGGAAATGGGGGCCAGGATCATCCTCAGCAATACTTATCACCTCTACCTGCGGCCCGGTCACGAGCTGGTGGCCGAAGCCGGCGGTCTGCACCAGTTCATGAGCTGGAACGGCAGCATTCTCACCGACAGCGGCGGCTTTCAGGTCTTCAGCCTGAGCGACCTGAACCGGATCACTGAGGATGGCGTGGAATTTCGCTCGCACATCGACGGCAGCAAGCACTTTTTCAGTCCGGAAAGCACCATCGCCGTGGAGAACGCCCTCGGGGCAGATATCATCATGGCCTTTGATGAATGCGCTCCATATCCTTGCGACCATGCCTACGCCAAAGAGGCAATGGAGCGGACCCACCGCTGGGCGAGACGCTGCAAGGCAGCCCACCGACGCCCGCACGACCAGGCTTTGTTTGGCATCATTCAGGGCAACGTCTATGCCGACCTGCGTCAGGAGAGCGCCAAGACCCTGGTGGATCTCGATTTCCCCGGCTACGGTATCGGCGGGCTCAGCGTCGGCGAGCCGAAACCCCTGATGTATGACATGCTGGACGTCACCGTTCCCCTGATCCCAGAGGAAAAGCCGCGCTACCTGATGGGGGTGGGAACTCCTGACTGCCTGCTGGAGGGGACGATTCGTGGCGTCGACATGTTTGACTGTGTCCTTCCCACGCGCATTGCCCGACACGGCACGGCTCTAACCAGCCAGGGCAGGGTTGTCATCCGCAACGCCACGTATGCCGCGGATTTCTCGCCGCTGGATCCAGAGTGCGACTGCTACACCTGCCGCAACTTCAGCCGGGCCTATCTGCGTCATCTGATCAAGGCCCAGGAGATTCTGGGAGTTCACCTGGTCACCGTTCACAACATCTCTTACCTCCTGAACCTGATGAGTGGTTTGCGACAGGCTATTCTGGAGGGGCGCACCCTCGACTATGTCAAGCACGTTCTGGGGCGCTGGGAGACGGAGTTCTACAACGAAGCAGCCTTCTGCCGACCGTGATTGGTCGGCCTGTTCATATTTGTCCGCACCCCCTAATAGATTGTCTATAAGAAGGCGTGGGTCAGGATATGCACACGTGCGCCTGATCAGCGCCTATAAGGGAGGTGAAGGGCATGTCCGTGCGCAGTCCGAGTCGTCGCAGCGCTTTGAGGCCTGTAACCCCGCCAGCCAGCGTCGGCTTCTCTTTCCGTGCCTTGCTCTCGGGATTGGTCTTCTCCATCATCTTCTCCTTCGTGCTCTTTCTCATCTGGAGTCTGGTCTTTACAGTGACCGATCTCCCCGATCGGCAGATGCTCTACGCCGCATATCTCACCAGCTTTCTCGCCGTGCTGCTGGGTGGGCGCAGAGCGACAATGGCCGCTGGAGGTGCCGGGTTGATCCATGGCGGCCTGGTCGGCCTCCTCTACGGGTTGCTGCTTCTGGGGGCCTCCATGCTGATCAGCAGCATTCCGGTCACGCTCGGGGCTACCAGCTGGGGGAAGGTTGCCGCCAATGCCGTCATCGGCGTCATCGGCGGGATCTGGGGAGCAGGCTCTCGCCGGCGCTGATCGGGCGCCACTATCCAGGAAGGCCGCAGGGCCTTCTTTTCTTTTCAGCCACCCCAGTAGGATTGTTGCCTGCGCCCGGCGAAAAGGGTACTGGGCACCAGGGAGGGACGCCTTGCCTCTCGCTCCTGCTGCCCTTCATCGGCGGGTTCACCGCTAGCCCGCTGCAAGTGCGGCCTGCGTCACCGCCAGCGGTAACTCGAGAGGAGGAATTGACGATCAAGGCGATCGAGACTCACAACCTGACCAAGTTCTATGGCAAGGCCCGTGGCATCTGCGAGCTCAACCTGGAAGTTGAACCAGGCGAGATCTTTGGCTTCATCGGCCCCAACGGAGCCGGAAAATCCACAACCATCAAGACGCTGCTCAACTTCATCCATCCCACCAGCGGCAGCGCCAGTATTCTGGGGCTGGACGTTGTGCGAGATACCGTGCAGATCAAGCAGAAGGTGGGGTATATCCCCTCCGAAGTCAGCTACTACGACGACATGACTGCTGAGCAGCTGCTCAATTACTCCGCCAGCTTCTATTCAGTCGACTGTCATGCCCGCCGCAATCAGCTGGCTGATCAACTGGAGGTAGAGCTGGGACGGAAGATTGACGACCTCTCCCTGGGCAACCGCAAGAAAGTGGCCATCGTACAGGCACTCCAGCACCAGCCCGAGGTGATCATTCTCGACGAGCCCACCAGCGGCCTCGATCCGCTGATGCAGGCGCGCTTCTTTGAGATCCTGCAGGAAGAGAATCGGCGGGGTGCCACCGTCTTCTTTTCGTCCCATATCCTCAGCGAAGTGCAGCGCCTCTGCCACCGCGTAGCCATCATCAAGGAGGGACGGCTGGTGCGGGTGGAAACAGTTGAACGGCTGCGGCGCAGCAGCTATAAACGGGTGCGCCTGCAGGCCACAGACCAGGTGAACCTGGCTGAGCTGCCAGGGGTGCAGGACGTGGTGCGGCAGGAGAATTACCTGGAGTTCCTCTTTGGGGGGAATCTTCGGGAGCTGCTGGCGGTTCTGGCCAGCCAGGAGATCGCCGATATCTGGCTGGAAGATCCGTCGCTGGAGGATGTCTTCATGCATTACTACGAGAGGGAGGGGGCAGAGCAATGAACATCGTTCGCCGCGAGCTAAAACGCAATTGGAAGGCCTGGCTGATCTGGAGCGCTTCCATCGCTCTGCTCATCTTCTATGTGCTCAGCTTTTTCCCGGCCATCGCCCGGGACGGCGACAAATGGACCGAGCTTTTCTCCCAGATGCCACCCGAGTTTTCTGCAGCGTTCAACCTCGACCAGTTGCGCATGGATGATCTCCTCGGCTGGTTCGGCGCTGAGGGCCACCTGATGCTCACGCTTTTTGGCAGCGTCTATGTGGCTATGCTGGGGGCGGGGATTGTCTCCAAGGAAGAGGGCGAGCATACCATCGAATTCCTGCTGGCAAAGCCGGTCAGTCGCGCGCAGATCATCACTCAGAAGTTGCTGGCGGGCGCTATCCTCGTCACTGGGCTGAACGTCGTCGCCTGCGCCGTCTCTTTCCTGGGCTTTGAGCTCTACCAGCAGGGGCCTTATGATCATGTCGTGGCGCTGCATCTCTTCCTGGCCTGTCTGATCCAGCACCTCCTGTTCTACTGCGCCGGCATTTTCCTCTCGTTGCTGCTGCCCAAGGCCAGGGGCACGACACCGGCGGCAGTGGGTTTAGTGCTTGCCACCTTCTTTCTTGACATGATCGGCGAGTTATCAGAGCGGGCCGGCTGGTTACGCCATTTGAGCCCCTTCCGCTATGCCGATGCGGCAGAGATCGTCGCTAACGGCGGAGTGGAGGGCGGCTACACTGCCCTGGCCCTCGGACTAATCACGCTTTTTGTCGGCCTGAGCTACTATTTCTACCAACGCAAGGATATTACGGCGTAGGGAGAGCGCGAAGCATAATGGGGGAGGATAGCGCAGTGCCTGAGGGGCAAGCGCCCATCGTCCGCACCGATGCCTCGGCCGAAAACTGACGATGGAGAAGGGGGGACCTCCGATGATCCGCGTTGGCACCTGTAGTTGGACCGACCCGACGCTGCTCAAGTGCGGCCGCTTCTATCCTGCGGAAGCGCGCACGGCGGAGTTGCGCCTGCGATTCTACGCCACGCAATTTGATACGGTGGAGGTGGACAGCTCGTATTACCACCTGCCGTCCGAGCGTAACTCCATCCTCTGGGTCGAGCGCACGCCGGATCACTTTATCTTCAACATCAAGGCCTATCGCAGCCTGACCCTGCACAATCGCGGTCAGCAGGCTGACCCTCTGGATTGGAAGATGTTTGAGAGCGCCCTGCGGCCACTGGAGCAGGCGGGCAAGCTGGGCTATGTGCTCTTTCAGTTTCCGCCCTGGTTTGTAGCCAGCGAAGAGAACCGGGCCTATATCCTCGAATGTCAGGAACGTCTGCCTGACTACCGCCTGGCCATTCAGTTCCGCCACATCAGCTGGATGAGGGACCGCGAACAGGCTGTGGCCACGTTGCGCTTCCTGAAAGAGCACAACCTGCCTTACGTGGCCGTGGACGAGCCCCAGTTCACGCCGCCGCGCACCATCCCGCCGATTACTGCGGTTACGGCGCCCGACATCGCGGTGGTTCGCTTCAACGGCCGCAACTGGCAGAACTGGTTTGCGCGCAATATTCCGGTGGTGGAGCGTTTTCATTATCTCTATTCGCCGGAAGAATTGCAGAGCTGGGTGCCCCGGATCAGATCATTGGCCAACAAGACCGGTACCGTTTACATCATGTTCAACAACTGTTTTGCGGATGATGCCGTCGTCAATGCTAGAGAGATCCTGCGTCAACTGCGCCAGCTGGAGCAGAAAGAGGATGGTGCGGACGGGAATGCAGCTGCGCCCCAATAACGGCTTGTCTGCCGGTTGACACTGCCCTGGAACGATGCCTATAATCGTCTGTAGAAACCTTCAGGGCAGGGTGAGATTCCCGACCGGTGGTATAGTCCACGAGCCGCAAGGCAGGAACTGGTGAGATTCCAGTACCGACGGTAAAGTCCGGATGTGAGAAGGTGCTTGCTTTTCTCTGATATGCAAGCTGTGAAAACAATGCCCTGGAGGTCATTCCAGGGCATTTTTGCGTGTCCAAACAAGGAGGAAGAGTAATGCATAGCAATGCACGCCGTCTGGTAATGATCTCCGTTTTAGCAGCCCTCTCGTTCGTCTCGATGTATGTGCTGCAGATCCCCCTCATTCCCAGCGCACCGTTCTTGCAGTGGGACCCCAGTGATATCCCTAATGTGCTGGGCGGGTTTGCGCTGGGCCCGGTGGCAGCGACGGTTATTTCGCTGCTGAAGTCGCTGCTGCACCTGATCTTCAAGGGTGAAGGCGGACCGATTGGTGCCTTCATGGCGTTTGCCTCTGGCGCGGCATATGCGGGAGGTGCCGCTCTTGTCTATCGACGCTGGAGAGACACCCGCGGTCTGCTGGGTGGGTTCCTGCTGGGGACGCTCCTGCTGACAGCGGTGATGTTCTTCATCAACTACTACTGGGCCCTGGGTGCCT
Organism: Bacillota bacterium; assembly: GCA_050949085.1. Classification (GTDB taxonomy): domain Bacteria; phylum Bacillota; class UBA994; order UBA5500; family UBA5500; genus JBMNFB01. The sequence continues at coordinate 834,559 of JBMNFB010000001.1, read as the reverse complement.
GGGGCATCCCCGCCGAGGCGCGGTTGCCGCTGATCAAGACAGCGGTGATCCCGTTCAACCTGCTGCGCGGCGTGATCAGCTCCATCGTCATCTACCCGGTCTATGCTGCCATGCGTGGCACGCTGGCCCGCTGGACAGAACAGCATAATTAGAGAGAACATAACGGCTCAGTCGTTCCCTGAGCCGTGCTCATATCTCCTTCGCCACGCGCCGCAGGTCGAAGAGGTGCTCCGCCGTGACGGTGATGCTCTCCGGTCCGGTGCGATAGGTTGTTCCTTCTACCAACAGCAGTGTTGCGCCCAGGGCTACCTGGGCGTATTTCTTTTGCACGTTGGAGAAGACGGTTACCTCCACCAGGCCGACTTCATCCTCGATGGTCAGGAAGATGACGCGCTGCTTGCTTCTGGTGGGCGGCTTCTGCCGCGAAACGACGATGCCGGCGATGCGCACTCTCTCGTCGTTGGGATAGGAGCGCAGCAGCTGACTGTCGATCACTCCGTAGTGCTGCAACTTCGCCCGGTATAGGCTTAAGGGATGACCGGAGATATAGAGTCCGGTCAGTTCCATCTCGGTAAAGATGCGTTCTTTCAGCGAAACCGGCTGCGAGGCGGTGACCTGGCCGTCGGCCTGCATCACCGGTAGCGGCAGGGTGAACTGGCCTTCCTTGCGCTGCTTTCCCTGCTGCGTATATGCGGCCAGCTCGGCCAGCAGATTGATGCCGGGGGCGATCTGCCGGAAGGCCCCGATGCGGATCAGATTCTCCACAGCCTGCTCCGGCAGCGCTACCCGCCACATGAAATCATCAAAACTGGTGAAGGCGCGTTCCGCGCGCGCCTGACAGATGGCCGCGATCTGCTGGTCGTTCAGTCCCTGCAGGGCACGCAGCCCGACGCGGATGCCGCCCTTTTCCACGGTAAAATCGCGCTGGCTGGCGTTGATGTCGATGGGGTGGATGGGGATGCCCAGCAGCCGCGCCTCGTGCAGCAGCACTCGCGGCGGGTAGAAGCCCATCGGCTGGTTGTTGAGCAGCGCAGTGAGAAAGTGAGCCGGGTAGTGCGCTTTCAGATAAGCCGTATGATAGCCGGTTAGCCCGAACGTGGCGGCATGGGCTTTATTAAAGCCATAGGCAGCGAAGGCTGTCAGCTGGCGAAAGACCTCTCGGGCCACCTGCTCGCTCACCCCGCGCGCTTTCGCCCCCTGTACGAACTCGCCCTCCAGCCCGGCGATCTCCTCCTTGGAGCGATCATGGGTCATAAAACGGCGCAGCAAGTCGGCCTGCCCCAGGGTGAAGCCGGCCAGAGCGCTGGCGATCTGCAGCACCTGCTCCTGATAGATGATCACGCCGTAAGTTGACCCTAAAATCGGCTCCAGGCAGGGATGGGCATAGAGCACCGGTTCCCTGCCGTGGCGCCGCTTGATAAACGGCTCCACCATGTTGGCCTGCATCGGCCCGGGCCGCATCAGCGAGATGTTGGCAATCAGGTCGGCAAATTCGGTGGGCTGCAGCTTGCCCAGCAGTTCGCGCATGCCGGGGCTCTCCAGTTGAAAGACGCCCACTGTCTTGGTAGACCGCAGCAGCGCGTAGACCGCTGGATCGTCCAGCGGCAGATGAGCAAGATCTACCCGGATGCCCTCCTGCTGCAGATCCTGCACCGTATCCTCCACCGCCGAGAGGATGCGCAGCCCCAACAGATCCATCTTCACCAGCCCCAGCGCCTCGATATCATCCTTGTCATACTGCGAGATGATCACGCCCTTGGCGCTCCACTGCAAGGGAACGAGGTCGGTCAGCGGCTCGCGGCTGATAACCATTCCGCCAAGGTGCACGCTCAGGTGGCGCGGAAAGTCGTTGACCGCTGCACAGAACCTGACCAGCGTATCCCAGGGCTCCCCTTTAGGGAATTCGCCCGCCAGCTCTGGCAGCTCGGCAATCGCTTCTTCGATGCGATCGGCGGAGATGTGCGGCAAAAAGCGCGCCAGGCGATCGATCTCAGCCTTAGGCAGGGCCATGGCCTTGGCCACCTCGCGCAGCGCACTGCGCGCCGAAATGGTGTTCACCGTGCCGACCATGGCTACATTGCTGGTGGAATACTTCTCATAGACGTAAGCCAGCACCTCGTCACGCCGATTGGAGTCGAAATCGATATCGATATCCGGCATACCCTTCCGTTCCGGGTTGAGGAAGCGCTCGAAAAGCAGATCATACTCTATTGGATCGATGGCCGTGATCCCCAGCAGATAGGTGACCAGCGAGTCGGCTGCTGAGCCGCGTCCGGCACAGCGGATGCCGTTCTGGCGGGCGAAGTTGACGATATCCCAGACCACCAGAAAATACTCGCAAAAGCCCAACTGGGTGATCACCTGCAGCTCATGCTCCAGCCGCTGGGTGACTGCTGGCGGCAGGCGCCGGCCGTAGCGGGCCCGGGCACCCTCCTCGCAGAGCTGGCGAAGGTAGCTCTCGGCAGTCTGCCCTTCCGGCAAATTGAAATAGGGGAAGCGATATTCCCCCAGCGGCAGCTGCAGCTGGCAGCGTTCAGCGATGACCAGCGTATTGGCCAATGCGTCCGGATAGCTGGCAAACAGCCGGCTCATCACCCTTGAGTTTTTGAAATAGCGCTGGTTGTTCCGATGCCGCCATGGGTTGGGCTGATAGATAGTCTGGTTCTCGCCCATACAAGTCAACAGATCGCGGATCGGGTGATCTTTCCTGCGCATAAAGTGCACATTATTAGTCGCTACCAGCGGTAGCTGCAGCTCCTCGGCCAGCTGGGCCAGCTGCGCCAGCAGATCCGGCGTTTCCGGCAGGCGGGGATTTTCCAGTTCGACATAGCAGCTGTTCGGAAAGATTTCCGTCAACTGGCGCAAGAAGTCCAGCGCTTCCTGCCGCTTTCCGGCCAGCAGATCCTGGCTCAGCTGCGAGTGAGCGCAGCCGGAAAGGCAGATCAGGTTGTCCCGATATCGGTGCAATGTCTCCAGGTCGGCCACTGGCCGCTGCTGCCCCGGCTGGGAGAGATGCAGCCGGCTGATCAGGCGACAGAGGTTGCTGTAGCCGGAGAGATTCTCGGCCAGCAGAGTCAGATGATGGCCGCTTCCAAGCTCGATTTCGCTGCCGATGATCGGTCGCACGCCGCTGCCTTCGGCCGCCCGGTAGAAGCGAATCGCTCCGGCCAGGGTGACGTGGTCAGTGATGGCCGCCGCCGGCATCTCATAATAGGCTGCCGCTTTAATCAGCTCGTGCGGGTGGGGAGTGGCATCCTTAAAGCTGAAGTTGGAGTGGACGTGCAGATGCACAAAATTAGTCATAGACATGCCGTAAAATCCATTTGCGCTCTGCCTTAAGATAGACGATTTCGTATTGACCCGACTGCCCCCGCGCTCTGGCCGTGACCACAGCATGCAGCCGCTGGTTGTCTGGCTGCTTCCACCACTCGCCGTTCACTGTCCAGCGCTTGATGACACTTTCAATCTGATAGCGTCGCCCCCGCCAGACAAACCCCTGTGGCTCCTGACCGGGGGAGACCTGAAGCATAATCGGCTCGTTATAGCGTTTTGACATTGCAGCTACACCTTCCATGAATTTTTCACTATGGGCAAACTTACGTTCGCCGCAGGCCTATTATAACACATATGTTCGCCTTTGAGTCAAAAAATACGCCCCAGTTTCAGGGGGCGTAGTATTAGTGTATGTGCGATGCGACCCCAAATCTCGATAATCACCTCTGGCTGGATTAGCAGGAGCTCGATCCCGTCATCGTGCACGACATTGATCTTCAGCGGCTGAGATAGCAGCTCTTTCAGTTGATCAAACTCATCTGCAGTCAGTTGGCGCAATCGGTGATGCGCCGCTTAGTTCGCCAGCCTTCCCACCACGATCGTTACCAGCAGGAGCACCACAAGCAGCGACAGCCAGACATGTCTGGGCATGCGGGCTGCAACGCGCGGACGTCCGACAGTACGGTTGCGCACCCAATTCCCCCCTTCACCATAAGTCGGAAGCGATGGGATCCTTATGCATTGATATCCCGCAGCCATCCGCGAGTTTTCTTGTGGCAGTCATGGCCTTTATCATTTGCGATAGTTGCATGGGCAATATGCCCGTGGCAGACGGCGCAGGGTGAAGCAGGCTGGAAAACAACGGCATCATAGAAAGGAAATTGAGTATTCAATAGTGAACATGCTGAATTGGAGGAAGGAGGTGGTGGGTGATTGAGGCTGTGGTCGCTGGTCAGTTCCCTACATCGCAGGCCTGTACGCGCTGGCCTGCCAGGTGAAGCCCGATGTCACTCCAGACGAATTCTGGAGCCTGGCCCTGGAGACGGGCGACCCGCTGACAGTCGAGGGGTACGGGTGGACTCACCAGCCCGGAATGATCGTCAATCCGCCGCGGCTGATTGAGCGCTGCAGGCGGCCGGGAAGTAGTCTGCCTTTGAAAAAGGCGCGCTTAAGTCACAGGAAAATAACGAAGGAGCCGGCGGAATTGCTCTTACTATGCAATCCCCGGCTCCTCCTGTCTTTACTGGTAGGCCCTCGGCTAGCCCGTGAGCTGCTCGATTCGTCGGTTGACGTTGCGCGCCAGCAGCCATCTGCCGGCATAGAGGACCGCTCCTTCGCAGGCAAAGCCGAACAGCTGAGCCAGCGGAGCCGCTACTGCTCCTGGCAGGCGCGGGCCCAGGAGAAGCACAAAGATGATCGTTCCGCCCAGATTGATCGTCTTGGCTAGACTGACCACGCGGGTAGATTGCTCTAGCAATAGCAGTCCGGTGCTATACTCGACCCAGCCGATGATCAGCGGGAACCAGGCCAGGGTGCGAGTGGCAGCCAGTGTCGCCGATAGCGTTTCGGCTGGTGCGCCAATCAGGTTGGTAAAAACCCAGTTCCCCAGCGGGCTATAGGCGACGAGGCAGAGTACGGCCGTGACGACGATGGAACAGGCCTTGATGAAGCGGAGTATCGCCTCCTGTCCTTCCAAATCGCGGGCAAAAACCATCACTACCTGATGGAGCGTCTGGACCGCGCTGATGAACACCCAGGCCAGCGATGAGGCGATGCTGAAGGCGGCCAGCCCTACAGCGCTATCGGGCATGCGGGCCAGGGCTGCGTTGATAAACGGTTTTCCCATACTGACCAGCAGGGCGGAAGCGACCAGCGGCAGATAGAAGCGCCAGACTTCTTTGTACCTGACCTCAGCCGAGCCCTCAGGCACTAGCCTTTGCCCGGAAAAAAAGGCAATGCTTCCCTCGATCAGCAGACCGGTGAGCAGCGTCAGCCCCCCTACCCAGGAGCCAGTCACCCAGCCGTAGCGGGTAAAGCCCAGGATCAGGAGGCTCATACCAAGGACGCGGCAGATCATGGCGATGGAGAGGATGGCAGTGCGCCTGCGCACGGTGATTACGCCCTGATAGACGCAGCGCAGACCGCTGGCGATGGGGAAAAACATGACAATGCGAAAAGCGTGAAGCGTAGAGGCGAGGAGTTCGTCTCCCACACCCAGAAGCCGCTGAAAGACCAATCGGCCCAGGGAAGGTTGGTAGGCGACTGCTGTCACGATCAGGGCAAAGACGCCGACGCTGATCAACGACACACTTCGCACGACGCGAAACGTCTGCCGACTTCGGACAAAAGCCATTGTCGTCTGCCGGATCATTACCAGCGGTGCCTCAGCCATGCTGGCGACGCTGAGTGCCAGAGCATAAGCGGCGGTGGACACGGTGGGAGCAGTGGTGCGGGCCAGGCCGGCGCTGATGATTGTATGCGATAGCATCAAGAGCATCCAGCTCAATGCCAGCGGAACAAAAAAGCGCAGAATCTCGGCTGTCGCCGGCTGGCGTTTCTGTCTAGTCATTATCCTGATCCCCTCGTTGATTATAACCTCATTATGCCTCGTCCCTAGAGGCTCTGGCAACGGAAAATGGACGAGCCTATTCAGCAGGAGAGAGCATTGCGCCTGTAGAAATGCTGCAAGGAGTGTTTTGCTCAAGCGATCGTTCTTTTGCCTGAGCTACAGACCAGGTCTGAATTATCATTTGCGGAGGTGGATTGTTAATGAAGGTTTACATTTCAGTTGATATGGAAGGCGGTACCGGTATCGCCAGTGCCAAGCATATGCGCGACGCCGGCTATACCCGGATGTGCAAACTGCTCACGCAGGAAGTAAACGCAGCCATCGAGGGTGCCTTTGAGGCCGGCGCCAGCGAGGTGCTAGTGAACGATGCGCATGGCAGCATGACGAACATCCTGATTGAAGAGCTGGATCAGCGGGCCTCGCTGATCAGCGGCAGCAACAAGCATCTGCTGCAGATGGAGTGCATCGACGAGACTTTCGATGCCGTCTTTTTCATCGGCTATCACGCTCACGAAGGCAATGAAGACGCAGTGATGAATCACACCATCTACGGTGGCGTTGTCACCGAGATTAAGCGCAACGGTGTCGTTGTCGGCGAGACCGCCATCAATGCCGGGATTGCCGGTGCTTACGGCGTGCCGGTAGCGCTGGTGGTGGGCGATAACGTTGTCTGTGCCGAAGCAAAACGCTTCCTGGGCGACATCGAGACGGTGGCCACCAAGGAAGCCATCGATCGCTATGCCGCCAAGCTGTTATCGCCGAAGAAGACGTATGAGCTGATTAAGGCAGCCGCCAAGCGGGCTCTGGAACGTCTGCCCGAGCTGCAGCCGCACCAGATCCCTGGCCCTGTGGAGTTTCAGCTGACCACCAAGCTGACCAGCATGGCCCACATGTGCACTCTCTTCCCCGGCGTGGAGAGGCGTGGCCCGAAAGTGGTAGCGGTCCAGTCCGACTGCTATCTCTCGGCCTACAGGCAGCTGCTGGGCTGCCTGATCATTAGCGGAGCTACCGGGCAGGGCTGGCTGTAAAGTCTCATGTCGGCCTTACTTGAGAATCGCCTGGTTATCGCCATCTCTTCCCGGGCCCTCTTCAATCTGGAAGAGAGCCATCGGGTCTATGAAACCGAGGGGCTGGCCCGCTATGTGGAATATCAGATTGAGCACGAAGATGATGTGCTGCAGCCAGGGGTGGCGTTTCCGCTGATCAAGCGTCTGCTGGCGCTGCGCTATCCGGAATCAGATGAGCCGGCGGTGGAAGTAATCCTCATCTCGCGGAATGACGCCAATACTGGCCTGCGCATCTTTAACTCCATCGAGCACTATGCGCTGCCAATCACCCGGGCGGCGTTCACCAGCAGCCGCTCTCCGTATCAGTATCTGCCGGCGTTCCAGGCCGACCTCTTTCTCTCGGCTGACCCAGGCGATGTCCGCCTGGCCCTGAGCCACGGCTACGCTGCGGCGACCATTCTCAGGGGGCTGGATCTTACCGATGATGAGACCGACGAGATCCGCATCGCCTTTGACGGCGACGCCGTGCTCTTCAGCGATGAAGCGGAGCAGATTTATCAGCAGGAGGGATTGTCTGGATTCCTCCAGCATGAGCGCGAGAAATCAGACCAGCCGCTGGGTGCCGGTCCCTTTATGCCTTTTCTGGAAGCGATCAATCGGCTGCAGAAGGCCTATCAGTCAGGGGCAAGGGTGCCGATTCGCACGGCCCTGGTCACGGCCCGCAACGCCCCTTCGCACAAGCGAGCTATCAAGACGCTACGGCATTGGGGCGTGCAGGTAGATGAGGCCTTTTTCCTGGGCGGGCTGGACAAGGTGCCTACCCTGCGTCAATATCGACCGCACATTTTCTTTGACGATCAGCGACACTACTGCGACCTGGCTGCGCAGGTGGTACCAACTGGGCACGTGCCAGCCGGGGTGCGCAACAAGGAGTAGGCGGCAGTGGGGCAGACTAAGTGAGGTAGGGTTGGAGAGCCTGACGAAAAGGGTGAGGGAATGCAAGCAACGTTAGAAGCGGTAATCAACGCCAGCCGCAGCCTGACCAGCCTGGGGCAGGTGGCCACATACATCCCCGAATTGGCCAACAGCAATCCCCATGCAATTGGGGTTGCCGTGTCAACCCTCGATGGGCGGCTCTATCAGGCGGGCGACTATGATCTGCGATTCACTCTGCAGAGTGTCTCCAAAGTCTTTGCCCTGATGCTGGCCCTGCAGGACAGGGGGGCGGATGGTGTGTTCAGCCGGATCGGCATGGAGCCCACCGGCGACGCATTCAACTCCATTGTCAAGCTGGAGACATTTTCCTCGCTGCGTCCGCTGAACCCGCTGATCAACGCCGGGGCTATTGCCACCACTGCTCTGATCCAGGGCAGAGATGTGGATGAGCGCTTCCAGCGACTCTATGACTTCATTGCCGCCATCGCTGGGCCAGAGAAAGTAGGGTTCAATGAGCGGGTCTACCGGTCAGAAAAGGCCACTGGCGATCGCAACCGGGCCATCGGCTATTTCCTGCGGGATATCCATGCCATCAGCGGCGATGTGGATGATGTGCTGGACCTCTATTTCCGCCAGTGTTCCATCGAGACCGATGTGGAGGGTTTGTCGCGACTGGCGCGGCGCCTGGCCCAGGGGCCCGAGGCCGATCCGCCGCTTTCAGCAGAGATTCTGCGCATCGCCCGCACATTCATGTATACGTGCGGCATGTACGATGCCTCCGGCGAATTTGCCATCAAGGTAGGCATCCCTGCCAAGAGCGGCGTCTCCGGGGCGATCATGGCCGTAGTCCCCCGTCAAATGGGGATCGGCGTCATTGCTCCGGCTCTGGACGAGAAAGGCAACAGCCTGGCTGGCGTCAGGGTATTGCGGGATCTGGCGCAGATCTACAATCTGGCGGTGCTGGACTGACGGTCAGAATAGGAGCTTACCTGGAGGGTTAGCCCCGCCTGTCGAGTGCTGCGGGCCAGGCAGTCATCTTCACCTGCCTTTGTGGTTATGCTATAATAAACAGTGCAAACTTATGGGAAAGGGTTGTACATAATGAAGCATATCAAAACGATTCACGCTGGAAGCAGACCTCAGGTAACCGCCCATATGGGCTGCAAGGAATGTCAAACCTCCTGCCAATCGGCCTGCAAGACGTCTTGCACCGTCGGCAACCAGGTTTGCGAGCAGAAGAGCAAATAGGCGAGTTCTACGAGCTTGCGGATCTGACCCTGGCCTGGCCAGGGTCAGATTTTTGATGTGCGCAGAAGGCTCGGGACCGCTGAAGAAGGTCGCCTATAGTGGCGAAGCAGGCGCTAGCCCTGGCCCTGCTCACCAGGGAGTAGTCGCTAGCCGGCTGTGCGCTTGTGCTATAATGATACGGCAATATAGGCACTGGTTTCTGTTACGAGGAGGAATATCGGTTGCACAAGTTTGAAATTCTTGGCCATAAATATCTCTTTGAGGAAAACAGCAACAGCCTGCATGAGATCGATCAGCTGATCTGGGATATACTTGACGCTCCGGCGCTGAACGAGGCGGCGGTGCGTGCCCATCTGGGGGACAGCTATCCCTGGACCCAGGTGCAGGAAGCATTGCAGGAACTGCAGCAGTTGGCCGTTACGGAGCAGCTGGCGAATGAACCGCTGCCAGAGCCGCAACTTCCGGTGGGGGAGCCGCTGGTCAAGGCACTCTGCCTGCACCTGGCTCACGACTGCAACCTGCGATGCACCTACTGCTTTGCCGGGACAGGGCCTTTTGGCGGTAAGCGCGAACTGATGCCGGTCGAGGTGGGGCGAGCAGCGCTGGAGATGCTGGTCAGGACCTCCGGCCCGCGCATTAACCTGGAGGTCGACTTTTTCGGCGGCGAGCCGCTGCTCAACTTCCCGGTTGTCAGGGAACTGGTTGCCTACGGCCATCAGTTGGAGCGAGAGAGCGGCAAGCAGTTTCGCTTCACACTGACCACCAATTGCACGCTGCTTAACGACGAGATCGTCGAATTTCTCAACCAGGAGAAGATCGCTGTCGTGCTCAGTCTGGATGGGCGTCAGGAAGTGAACGATCGGGCGCGGCCGTTCCCCAGCGGTGTCGGCAGTTATGAGCGGATAGTGCCCAGGATGCAGCAGCTGGTGGCCTCCCGCAACAACGATAACTACTATGTGCGCGGCACCTATACCCGCCACAATCTCGACTTTGCTGCCGACGCCAGACACATGGTCGAGCTGGGCTTTGATGTCATCTCGCTGGAGCCGGTCGTGGGTTCGCCGGAGATGGACTATACGCTGCGGCCGGAGGATTTGCCGCAGCTGGAGGCTGAATACGAGAAGCTGGCTGATTTCTATGTGCAGCGCTATCAGGCGGGGAAGCCGTTCAGCTTTTTCCACTTCAACATCAGCCTTGATCATGGCCCTTGCCTGATCAAGCGGGTGACCGGCTGCGGCGCTGGGTACGATTACCTGGCGGTGGCGCCTAACGGCGATCTCTATCCCTGCCACCAGTTTGTTGGCCTTCCCCAGTTCAAAATGGGGAGTGTGCAGACCGGTCTCACCAATCTGGAGCTTTCGCAGCAACTGCAGGCGGTCAACCTCTACCAGAAAGATGAGTGCGTCGATTGCTGGGCCCGCTTCTTCTGCTCAGGTGGATGTACGGCTAACGCATGGTTCACCCACGGCGATTTCAACAAGCCCAATGTGCTGGCCTGCGCCCTGCAGAAAAAGCGGTTGGAATGTGCCCTGCATGTGCAGGCACAGACGAAGTGGGCCGAGCCAAGCGAGTAGGACAGCGGCATCACTCAGCCAGGGCACACCCCCTCCGGCGCTGGCGATGCCTCCAGAGTATTGTATCAAGCGAAACGAGACGGGGAGAAGCAAAACTCGCCCGCCTCAGGGGATGATCTCAGGTTCTGAATGACGCTTGAGGATATGATGCACTAGCGGAATACTGCAAGGGCGGGCTCAGCCAGTTGCTGCTCTAACAAGTCCGCAGATACTTGCGTGCGTGCTGAATAAAGCGATGTTCGCCTGTCAAACATCGGCTCGTACCTTACAGCCCGTCCCGTTCCGCTTACTTTGAACTAACGGCCGATCGCAAGGCGCCTTCGGGGTGATGCCCTGTCCTCGTCGAAGCGTTTGAGTACCCTTGGTTGACAGCTCTCCAGTGTCGCGATGGAGATACTCCGCTGGCCCTTCCGGCCCGACACGGAGATAGTCCCAGATGCCCAATGCCAGGTTCTCGGCAAAGGCCCGCTGCCACGCTGCATCCTGCAGTAGGCGCAGATCTGTGGCGTTGCTCAGGTAGCCAGCCTCCACCAGGACGCCTACCGATTGGCTATTGCGTAACAGGAAATAATTCGCCGCCACAGGCTTGTGCCTGACCGGTTTGGCAGCGAACGGTTGCAGGTCAAGGCTGTTCAGCCTGTTCTGCACGGCGCGCGCCAGGGTGGCGTTGGCAGGGTTGCGGCGATGATAATAGACGATGGCGCCGCGGGCGCGGGTATCACCTGGCGCACTGTTACAGTGCAGACTGATCCAGACGTCAGGCTGCAGCGAGTTGATAATCTGGACGCGACAGGTCAAGTCTTCGCGGTGGCGGCCGCGATAGACCCTGTTCTCGCGGCTGAGCGCAACATCGCTTTCACGGGTGAGAATCACCGTGGCTCCCATGCGTTGCAGTGCATCCCTTAGTTGCAGCGCCAGCTGCAGGTTAATCGTTTTTTCCGCCACGCCGCCAGCGATCTGACTGCCGGCATCGATCCCGCCGTGTCCGGCGTCGACTACCACCACTCGGCGGTGTAGCGGCCGAAATGGCGGGGCCGCCACCGTATTGCCGTGACAGCCAAGCAACCAGGAAAGGGCGAGGGCGAGCCCAAGGCACTTTAGCTGTCTTCTCCAGCGCAAACCGCTTCACCTCGCCCTTACGCTTAGAATCGTGCCCAGTGGATGTGGGACATTCCTTGATCACACAGAACAAACATCACGCAGGACTTCCTCGAAATAACGTCATGTTTGGGTGCGCTGCTAAAATCCGCCGGGAAATTCCCTGGTTTTCAGAACGCGCTTCATGCAATTGCCTGTAGGACCAACATCATCTGCAGTGCGTCGCCAAACCTTAGCTGTCGCGCCTTATTTTCTGCAACATGCCTCCATTGCTCTGCGGGAACGCTAGTCAGTGAAAGGGGGGATTGCAGAAATGGCACGAGGAAGCGATACCAGCAACAGGCAGCTCATCCCGCAGGCGCATCAGGCATTGGACAATATGAAATATGAAATTGCTGCGGAGTTGGGGTTGCCCGTCTACCAGGGATCCGAAGACTACTGGGGCAACCTGACCTCTCGCGATTGCGGCGCTGTTGGCGGCAAGATGGTGCAACGGATGATCAAAATGGCCCAGGAGGCTTTGATCAACAGCTACCAGTCACAGGGATAATCGGCGCGCAGAAACGATAAAGAGGGCAGCGTGTTGCCCTCTTTTATTATGCTGTTTTTGCTTGTCAGTTATGAAAATCCTGCCCTGGAGCGCCGATCTAGTCGTTGCTGGCCACCTGAGCCCCGCTCCCAACTTGCAGGTTCTCAATGCGCGGCTGATAATCAATCTGCTCCAGCAGCTCCATATACTCTGTATGCGTCAGCGGACGCCCCTTACCGGAGAGCGCTACCAGCATCGCTTCCAGCACATTGGTGGCAAACGATCGGCCACCGATGTTGGGCGAAGATGTGATCAAGGTGCGCACATTGCGCTTGCGCAGTTCCTCGACGTCAGCCGCCGTAACCGTATTGGTGACAATCACTTTGCCGTCCAGATTATCCGGCATGTAGCGCCGAATATAGAGAAAGTCGCCGGCGATAATATCGGCCCACTGATAATAGTTGGTGAAGCGCGGTGTGATTTTCTCCTGCTCTTTGCCGATCGGGTATAGCCACTTGAAGGGGATGAACTTGAGGAACGGGCCAATCAAGCCCCCATAGAACTGCAATGCACGTAATGAGCGAATCGGTATGGGGAGGTTCAGGGCAAAGAGGAGGTCGCCATAAACCACATCGGCCTTCATCTCCCAGAGTGCCTCAGCCATCCCGAAACGGTCTACTCCCACCATCAGCAGCGTCTTGGTTCCCTTTACCTGGATGCCCTGCTCCTCCATCAGCTGGAAGACGTAGCGTTCGATGGTGTCTTTCAGACCGCTGCCGTCCACCAGCGGTGTGCGCTTAACTGCCTGGGCTACCAGATTAGAACCTCTCAATGGATAGGGTTTGCCGGCAGCGTGCACATGAAGCTTGATGCCGCCTGTGCCGATGGCGTCAACCTGTCCATCGAGTTCGCGCAGCAGTTGCAGGAGCTTGTTGAAATCACCGTCGGTGCCGATACGTTCCATACGGACCTTTTCGTTCAGAAACTCGATCTCACCTACACTGTTTCTGGTGGATGAACCCAAGCTGATGCTTACTACCCGTTTCATAGCACGCCTCCTATCCAATACCAGAAAATATCAGGCTCGTCTCAATTCTAACGGCTGAGGCGTGCTATGTCAAACTAATTCAAATGATTGAAGTTCGCCGCACTTGTCGAGCGATCAGCGGTTGATCTGTCAGGCCTGTTTCTTCAGGTAGACGACGACCACTGCGTTGGGACCAGCGTGGGTGCCGATGGCGCAACCGACGCTCTCGCCGCGGGTCACGACGTTGCGGAGCTTCAGCGTTGCTTCAGCCTGCGCCCGGAAGGAATCGCAGAGGCTGGCATCAGCCGTATAGCCAAAGTAGATCGGCATAGTCGGGTCGGCTTCGCCCGCTTTCTGCATCTCCTGGAGCAAATATTCCTTGGCGGCGGCAAAACCGCGGGCCTTGCCCAACACCTGAACGCCTGACTTGGTCAGGGTGATGATTGGTTTGATCTTCAGCAGGGTTCCTACCATACCGCTGGTGCGAGAGAGGCGGCCGCCCTTGACCAGATATTCCAGGGTATCAACCATGGCCACCAGGAAGACGCGATGCTTTGCTTCCTCCACGGCGGCAATAATGTCTGCCGCCGACTCGCCTGCGTCGCGCATCCGCACCGCCAGTTCCACGAGCAGCCTGAGTCCCATGATGGTGGTCTCGCTGTCGATAATGTGGATGTCTGGGTAGTCGGCCATGTCGCGGGCGATCTGGGCGCTCTGCAGGGTACCGCTGAGTACGCCGGAGATGAGGATGGCGATAACCGTGTCGCCGGCTGCCTTCGCCTCCTGAAACAGCGCAAGAAACTGCTCCGGTGACGGTTGCGATGTGGTGGGCAGATTCTTTGCCTCGCGCAACTTTACGTAGAAATCGTCGACATCCAGATCGACACCGTCATCATATTCCTTGCCGTCGATGATTACCCTCAAGGGAGCAACAGAGATTCCCAGCTGCCGGGCTTCCTCCTGGGAGATGTCGGCGCTAGAGTCGGTAATGATTCGGATAGCCACAAATGAACTGCCTCCTTCGGATTCCTTGCGGATCGTCCTGCCGGCCACCGAGCAAGCGGCCCTGCGCAATTTAATTAAAAAACTTGAATCAATTCTATGGGGGAATTGGCCGCCTGTCAAGGGAAATTCACTTGCTGCGCATCTGATTCCAGACGCAAAAAAGCACGGCGCTCGCCGTGCCCTGGGAAAACATGCCCTTGTCCCGGTCTATTCCATCATCTCGTCAACGACCCGGTTAACAAACTGCTCCAGCTGGTCTATCTCCTCCGGGGTGAAGTGGTCCTGAATGTTTCTTAGCATGTTGCGTATATATGACGCGTTTAGGCCATAGTGGTCAGTGAATTTCTCGGTCACTTCCAGATGGTATTCGCGCTTGTCCTGCAAGGACGGCATCTTGCGGACATACCCTTTAGCGACCAGATTGTTAACTCGGTATGTTGCATTAGGTTGAGATAGGTTGATGTGTTCGGCGAACTCCTTGATGGTTGGGCGGCCCAGCAGGTAGATCACCTCCAGGCTGATGGATTCTGCTGCGCTCAATCCCTCTTCCTGTACTGACGGCAAGAGGCGCGTGCAGTGGAAGAAACGGAACTTCAGGTAGAGTCGTTCAACGGCCTGTTCTAACACGCGGCTGCCTCCTTTCACGAGTGTCGGCGATTAGTTCAAATTATTTAACCTAACTATAGGGTGCGGCTGAGCAAATTGTCAAGTTGGGCCACAATGGCGTGTAGTATACTGTCCATATGAGTCTGGATGCAAGAGGTGAGGCGTATGAGTTCCGGCCTGATCCTACGGCCGTTTACCGGGGCTGATCTATTTCTGCTGACTGAACTGGAGCATGATCCAGAGGTGCGTTACTTTGACGGGGATCCGGTTCCGGGGGGCTGGAATCTCGCGGCTGCCCAAAGCAATACCTACCTCGTGGCGGAGTTGGGGGAGGGGGAGCTGGCGCAAGCCATCGGTGTGATCGTCTGCCAGCGCCTGCTGGACGATCCTGTCATCTTCTCCATCGGCATCAACCTCTTTGCGCCCTTCCGCAATCAAGGTCTGGGCAAGCTGACCTTGCGTCGCCTGCTGACCTGGCTGTTTAGCGAGCAGCAGGCTGACAGGATCGAGCTGCTGGTGCGCGATTACAATCTGCGCGCCATCCGCTGTTACCAGGCGGTGGGCTTTCGCCAGGAAGGCTTGCGCCGCGCCTGTGGCCGCATCAACGGTCAGCTCTACGGAGAGATTCTGATGAGCATCCTCCGCATTGAGGCAGGGCAGTATCTTCAGCCGCTGGGTTGAGAGTGCAGGGATTAGAAGCGGGCTAGCGAAAAGCATGACAGGGGTGGGCGCAGGACTAGTGTTTGCCCCGGAGACTTGCGGAGGTGAATGTATGGAGAAGCGAGGTTTATTGCCGAAGGACCTGTATGCCATCAGGACGGTGGGTGACGCCGATGTATCAGCTGATGGGCGGTATCTGGCTTATGTTGTGCAACGGATTGATGAGGAGAAGGACAAGAGCCTTACCGACATCTATCTGCTGGACTTGCAGAGCCGCGAGAGGAAGCGCCTGACCAATACCGGTAAGGATAGCTCGCCGCGGTTCTCGCCGGATGGCCGGCGCCTGGCCTTCCTCTCCTCGCGTAGCGAAAAGAACCAGATCTGGATCATGGAGCTGGATGGGGGAGAGGCCTGGCGGTTGCCTACCAAAGAAACCGTCGCTGGCGGTTTCAGATGGTTCCCCGATGGAAAGCGCATCGTCTACTTGTCCAATACCCTGGAGAAACCCGAGGGCTGGACGCCTTACCCGGGCGCTCCAGACCATGATGCCGAACGGCTGCTGGAGCTGGCCAAGAAATCGCTGGACCCTGATAAAAAGAAGAAGGATGATAGCGGCAAGAAGAACGAGGTCAAGGTGATCACCGGCCTGCGCTACCGGGGGGATGGGATTGGCTACTACGGGGAGCTGAAGCGTCAGATTTTCGTTACTCCGGTGCCGGAAGGGGCCCCACTGGAGGATCTGGAGCCGGCTGGTGAACAGATCACCTCTGGTGACTATAACTTCGAGTTGCCCGCTATCTCCCCGGATGGCCGCTATCTCGTGACCAGTGCTCGACTCAGCGAGCAAGCCGACTACGAACAGGAGCGGGATCTCTGGCTGTGGGACATCGAGTCCAGGAGATCCTGGCTGCTCTATGCTGCACCGGGGCCGTCCGGCATGCCCCTCTGGTCACCGTCTGGCAACGTGCTTGCCTTTGTCGGCGATGATCAGGCCTACAACGTTTCCACCACCAGGGACCTTTGGCTGCTGGATGTGAGTGGGTACCTCGACCAGCTGGCTGCCGGCCAGGAGCCAGAGCCGCTGACTGTTGCCTCTGCCAGGAACATCACCCGGCCGTATGACCGTCCCTTTGGCGCTCATGCTGGTGCCGAGTTGCGCTACCGAGGGAGCAGCGCCTACTGGGCCGGCGATCAGCTCTATTTCCTGATGTCGCTGCGCGGTGCCGCTGGCATCTACCGCGTTGACCTGGCCGGAACGGTAGAGGAGCTGCATTACGACGAGCACCTGGCGATCACCAGCATCGCTGGCAATGGTGACGTCCTCGTCTATTCGGCTTCCCAGCCTGATCGACTGGAGGATCTCTATCTGCTGGGCGCGATGCCCGAGCCGCTGGTGGACGCCAACGCCTCCTTCCTGGAGGGGGTTCGCCTTGGTGAGTGGGAGAAGTTCACCTACGAGAGCAGTGACGGTCAGGAGATCGACGGCTGGATCATCTACCCGCTGGATTATCAGCCGACGGAGAAGTATCCTTTGCTGCTGCTGATTCATGGCGGCCCCCACGGCGCCTACGGCCCGGCCTTCATGTTCCTGGGGCAGATCTTTGCCGGGCAGGGTTATGTGGTGCTCTTTACTAACCCGCACGGCAGCACCACCTATGGGCAGGAGTTCACAGCATCCATCGACCAGAACTGGGGCGTGATTGACTATGACGACCTGATGCGCGGTGTGGATCACCTCATCGAGCGTGGTCTGGTCGATCCAAAGCGCATGTTTGTGCATGGCTGGTCGTTTGGCGGTTACATGAGCTGCTGGATTGCCACCCAGACCAACCGCTTCCGGGCTATCTGTGGCGGTGCAGTCGTCTCCAACCTGCTCAGCGGCTACGGCACTTCGGACATAATCTGGGCGGATGAGTATGAATATGGCGGCCAGCCCTGGCGCGATAGCGAGCACCTGATTAGGCATTCGCCCATTGGCCACGCCGACAAGGTCGAGACGCCGTTCATGCTGTTGCACGGCGAGAACGACTTGCGCTGCCCCGTATCACAGAGCGAGGAGTTCTACACAGCCCTCAAGCGCCTGGGAAAGACGGCGGTGATGATTCGCTACCCTGGCGAGTTCCACGGCCTGCGCCGCCCGGTCCACCGCGTTGACCGTTACGAGCGCCTCCTGGCCTGGTTCAACTACTATAACGAACGTTAGGCAGCAACAAGCTACATTAATGTAATATGGGGCTCTCGCAAGAACACCCACTGTGCCTTACTGGGTTACAGTGGGTGTTCCCTTTGACACATGAATTCTGAAGGCAGCGTATCACCGCAGGCACAACAGAGCGCCACGAGCAAGCCGCGCCGTGCGGAGCACTTCAAAGAGACTCAACGCCCATCGTCGCGCAGTACCGCCACATCGCCATGCCGCTCCTCGGGTTCGGGTGGCGGCTCGATGCCCAGATAACCCGCTTCCGGCATCCAGAAACCCACCCTCCCGTCCATAGTGGCCACAAACTCAATGAAGCAAAGTCCCCACCAGGACTCGGCAAAGGCCAGCACCTCGCCCTGCTTGACCAGGTCACCTGGTTGCTTGAACAAGAAGCCCTCCAGCTGGCCGTCGATGACTGGCAGGCGAACTATCTGCCAGCCGCTGGCCAGCTTGTCAGCCAGTCCAGGGTGATGCTGATCGGGGCCAGAACGCTGCGGCCTATTTGACGGCGAACATTGAGTGTTCCCAGGCGAATAAACAATGCTTGACCTCCTGCTGTCGTGCATAAAGTTGCTTGTACATGATTATATCATCAAAGCATCGGTATAATGGCCTGTCCGAATTCGTGTAATGCTCCGCCTTCAGCGGTAATAGGATGTAGCAAGGGTAGGAATCTGGGTGAGGGGTGAAAGGATGAAGTGTCAGGCGTTGGTGGAAGAAGTGCGGGGAGACCAGGTTCTGCTACGTTTCTCCAGCGGGGTTTACAGTCTACCCCGGGCGGCCCTGCCGCCGGAACTGGAGGTGGCGGATGTACTGGATATCGTCATCTTCGTGAATGAGAAGGAGACGCTGCGGCGCATCGCGCAGGTGCGCCGATGGCTGCATGCCGTTGGGGCGTGTCGGCAGGTAGCGCAGGAAGGGTAGGGTAATCAGACGAGGCAATCAGGTACGGCTTCTAGGGGATGCCTCCAAAGGAAAAGGGAGCTGTGCAGCTCCCTTGCTAGGGGCGTGGATTTGTCAGTGTGGGTGGCCACTCCATACTGTTGATTACTTCCAGGAAAGCGTCCACTACCTCCGGGGAAAATTGCTTGCCGCGCTGGGCCACAATGGCCGCAATCGCTTCTTCTTTGCTCAGCGCCTTCCGGTAGGGACGATCGCTGGTCATCGCGTCAAACGCGTCGGCAACAGCGATAATCCTGGCCTCTATATAGATCTCCGAGCCTGACAGCCCCAGGGGATAGCCTCTGCCGTCTTCCCATTCATGATGTTGCTCAATTATGTCCCCTACCTCGGAAAGGAAGGTGTTCTGCAGCATCCTCCGCCCAGCGGACGGATGCTTCTTGACGTGCTCCCATTCGTCTTCGGTAAGGGGGCCGGGCTTGGTCAGGACTTCAATCGGCACAACGGTCTTCCCCAGATCGTGCAGATAGGCCGCATTGATCAGACGCTCCAGCTGCCCACCTGATAGCCGCAGCCTCTCGCCAATCTTCAGAGCCAGCTTCTCAATGCGACGGCAATGCTCTCGGGTATACATGTCGTTCTGCTCGATCTCGCTGGCGAGATCCAGCCATTTGGTGATGGTCTCGCTGATATAGCTGAAGACCGGTGGTGAAGCGACGTAGAGGAAGTTCACATCGCTCAAGGTCTTGAAATAAACAGGCTGGATCAACTGGCTCGCCTGGATGGTATCGCCTGGCCCAAGGACATCCTCTAACCCAGTTGTGGTGCACTCGATCTGACCCTCAAGAACATAGACAAACTCACTCCCGTCCCAGGGCGTGATAGTGAAAAGATTATTGGCCCGGATTGACTGCAGAATCACCTCGACTTCTCTGGCACGGGCCAGCAAGCGCAGGTTTGTATTGTTCTTGGAGACTTCCTCCAGGCATTCGCCTCTCTTGACTATCCTCAGACCTTTCATGTTGCTCCACCTCAGTTCTTGCCGCCGCCGCCGCTACCGCCGCCTTCTTCACCCGGCGTTGCCAGCGACTAGTATTGGGTCAACTTCAACGATGATCCAGCCGATCTCCACGTCGAAATAGGAAAATTCCAGCTCGACGCCTTCCTGTTCGGCCCGTTTCAGCACCGGCTTCAGCGCCATGGTTTCGACGTGTTTCAGCTGGTCGGCCAACTGGGTCATGATGGCCTCGGCCTGTGCGTAGCTAAGCAGCCCCCGGTTATAGAGATCCTCAGCGACTTGGCCACCGGCTTCAGCTACTCTTACTGCCGCCGCGATGGTCGCATCTGCTATGCGGATCAGTGCCAACAGCTGCTTGGACGGTTCAACTGCAGTTCCCGCCGCTGCAACGCTGGAGCTGCCCAGGGCAAAAACCAGCAACAACGCGAGTACGATAGATTTTCTCTTCACAGTTTTCACCTCCTTCTACGACAAGATTTTCCTCCACCAAATCTATTTCGCCCCAAAACCTGTTTCTCCTGCAAAATGCTCAACTTTTTCCGAAAGGATTCCTAAAATTGCGTGTTGGGCCATCCAGGCAGGCGGCCCAGGCGCTGGGCAAACTGCTCCAGCCCCTGCTGATCGTCCTGATCGAAGCGGTTTAGGCACGGGCTGTCTACATCGAGAACCCCCAGCAAGCGGCCTCCTGCATCCAGAATCGGCACGACGATTTCAGAGCGTGATGCAGAGTCACAGGCGATGTGGCCGGGAAAGGTGTCCACATCATCGACAATGAGCGTGCGCACCTCCTGCGCTGCCGTGCCACATACCCCGGAACCGATCGGGATGTGGGTACAGGCCGGCTTCCCCTGGAAAGGACCGAGCACCAGCTCGCCGCCCTGATAGAGGTAGAAGCCCACCCAGTTGATATCGCTCAGCTGGTGCCCCAGCAGGGCGGCTGCGTTGGACAGGTTAGCCAGCCAGTTTGGCTCTTCTCCTACCAAAGTCTCCAGCAGGTGATTGACGGCTCTATAGAAAAGCTGCTTATCATCTGTCTCAATTTTTTTTGCTCGGTACATTCAGGAACCTCCTTGGCAAGTATTGCTGGTCATGTAGCTATTCTGATTCTACCATTATTCTGTTGTCTTTTGCATTGAATTCCTGGTAATTGGCAAGTAAAAAATCGTTACTGTGCTTTGCACAGTAACGATTTTCGGCGATTAGTTAGCGCAAGACGCGCTTGGCTCCAGCGTACTTGACGGTGAAGTAGCGCTGGTAGAGTGAATCAACCGTGACACCTCTGCGTGGGAAAGCGTGGATGAATCGTCCACTGCCGATATAGATACCGACGTGGGAAATACCGCGCTTGTACGTGTTCCTGAAGAAGACGATGTCACCGGCTGCCAGCTTGCTCTTCGGAATAGCCCGACCGTAGCGGGACTGGGATGCTGCCGTCCGCGGCAGATAGATACCGTGTTGCCGGTAGACGTAGCGGACGAAGCTGGAGCAGTCAAAGTAGCGTGGCCCGTTGGCACCGAAGACGTAAGGACGTCCCAGATAGCGTCGGGCTGTCCTGATGACAGCGCTACGATTAGCGAAGCTGGTTGCTGCCTCAGCTGTCGGTGTGAAAGCTGGCAGCAAGGAGACTACTAGAGCAATCGCAAGACAAGTCAGCACAATACGTGTCGACATGATTCTGATTCTGTTGTTCATTGTTTTCCCCTTTCTGAGTTGCAGAAAGCGGGCAGTTCCTTTCAGTTAACCAAGCGTTTGTGTCTTTCTCTAACCAACAGCTCAGTACTGGACACCTGGCTGTCTTCATAGTTTCTCTCTGTGTCAGTTATTATAGCGCCGGTGCAGACTGTTTTACAACGTTAAGTTTTGGCGGGATTGGATAGCTTGCCATATCAAGCGGTGCATCCCGACGTATGTAGGGCAGTTCTCGGGAGAAGTTAGTGGTTAGACTGAATAACTATCAGGGGAGCCGTCCGCGGCAGGAGCAAGCTGTGGCTTAGCGAATGTGAACAACAAGGTCAGGAAACAGGATCTCAAGATAAGGGAGGATATTTAGCGTGCCGAACAAAGAACTGTTGCTGATTCCGGGCCCGACGCCAGTCACCGACGAGATTAGAGAAGCGTTGGCGGCCGAGACCTGGTCCCACACTGATCCGCGTTATGTGAAAATATTCGCCCGTTCACTCCAGATGACCCGCGAGCTGCTGGGCAATTCGGATGGCGAGGTCTTCATCGTCGCTGGCAGCGGGACTCTGGCCATGGAAATGGCCCTGGTGAACACGGTTGCCCCGGGCGAACGCATTCTGGTGCTCAGCCAGGGGTTCTTTGGTGACCGCTTTGTGCCCCTGGCTGAAAGCTTTGGCATCGAGGTCGATGTCATCAAGAGCGAGTGGGGCCAGCGCGTCGATCCGACCGAAGTTGAAGCCAAGCTCAACCAGCACGAATACAAAGCTGTGACCATCACCCATGTCGATACTTCCACCGGAGTGGAGGCTGATCTGGAGACGCTGGTACCATTGATCAAGCAGCGCGGTGCCCTGCTTATTCTGGATGGTGTCTGTGCCACCGCCGGCATTGCCGAGGATATGAGCTATGCCTATCAGGGCAACCCTGACTACAAACTTGACGTCGTCCTGACTGGCAG
Source organism: Bacillota bacterium (assembly GCA_050949085.1). Classification (GTDB taxonomy): domain Bacteria; phylum Bacillota; class UBA994; order UBA5500; family UBA5500; genus JBMNFB01. The sequence goes on along the minus strand of JBMNFB010000001.1, from coordinate 812,271 downwards.
CCAAAAGGCTATCGGCGTTCCGCCGGGACTACTGTTGCTGGGCTTTAACCAGGCCGCATTGCAGGCGCGCCAGGCCATGGAGCGGATTCCGGCTTACTATGGGGATATCAAGAACTGGCTGCCGATCATGCAGGACCCCGGCAAGTACTTTGCCACGCCGGCCGTGAACATGGTCTATGCCTTTGAGAAGTCCCTGACAAGGATTATGGAGGAAGGTCTCGAGCAGCGCTACCGTCGCCACCGTGCCATGGGTCGGGCGGTGCGCGCGGCGCTGGAGACGTTTGGCATGAAGGCGGTAGCCGACGAGAGTGTGGCGGCACCAACCCTTTCCTGCATCCTTTATCCATCAGGAGTGCAGGACGCCGCCTTCCGGGCTGCCTTGGCGCAACGCGGTGTGATCGTCGCCGGCGCCCTGGCCAGCCTGGCTGGTAAGGCCTTCCGTATTGGCCACATGGGTAACACCAGCCTGGATGATCTCAAACGCGCCCTGCGCATCATGGCTGAGGTCCTCAACGAACTCGGTCAGGCCGCTGATGGTGACCGGGCAGTGCAGAAGCTGGAGCGGGTCTATGAGGAAAATATGCGTCAGGCAGGAGGAGATAGCTGATGTTTCGTGGAATTTTCGCCCCCATCGCTACCCCCTTTCGGAATGATGAAATCGACTATGCTGCCCTAAAGTTCAACCTCGATCGCTATTCGGCCAGTCCGCTGACCGGACTGGTCGTCCTTGGTTCCAATGGCGAGTTTGCGCTGCTGGACATGGACGAGAGGATGCGAATGGTGGAGTTTGTGCGGCAGAACACGGATCCCAGCAAGCAAATCATCGCCGGTACAGGCTGTGAATCGACCAGAGAGACGATCCGCCTCACCCGGTTTGCGGCCAGTGTTGGTGCTGATGCCGCCCTCGTTGTCAATCCCAACTACTATAAGGGGAGCATGACCGAGGCCGCCCTGGAGCGTTTCTATCTGGATCTGGCCGAGGCTTCACCCATCCCGGTGATGGTTTATAACATGCCGCGCAACACCGGCATCAACATGTCCTCGGCGCTGATTGCGCGACTGGCGCAGCACGAGAACATCGTCGGCGTCAAGGATAGTGGTGGCAACATCGTCCAGATCGCGGAGATTATCGCTGGTTCACCGGACGATTTCTCCGTATTCGCCGGTTCGGGCAGTTTCCTCTATCCAACACTGGCGCTGGGCGGGGTTGGCGGCACTCTGGCTGTCGCCAACATCTTGCCAGAGCTTTGCGTTCAGCTCTACGATGCGATGCAGGCGGGCGACCACGCCACGGCCAGAGAACTGCAACTGCGCCTCCTGGAACCCAATGCCGCCGTCACCAGCCGGTTCGGCATCGCCGGGCTGAAGGTTGCGCTGGATATGCTCGGCTACAAGGGCGGCCTGCCGCGGCGTCCGATGTTGCCGCTGGGTGAGAGCCAGCAGGAAGAACTGCGCCAGATCCTACAGCGGGTGGGAGCTCTGTAGACTGTAATCCGGTAGGGTGAAAACCAGGCAGAAAGAAAACGACTGTTGCACTGGCTTGAGCTCTTCCGCCAGAGCACCCCGTAGGGCGCGGCGAAGTCTCCAGCATTAAGGAATCAAGCGAAACAGGAAGGGGAGCAGCAAAACTTGCCCGCCAGGCGCGAGGATTTTTGGCTCTAACTTACCGAAGACTAGAGCGCTTTCTCGCAACTACTTACGTGGGCTTAGACAGTTGCTGCTCTTGATCCCGTCCCGTTCCGCTTTTTATCAATTAGCGACCTATCGGATGCGCTCTCAAGGGCGATGCCCTGTCTGTGGCGAATATCTGCACACAGGTGATACCTGCAGCCTGACAGCATGGTGATGCATGCTCCCTGACCTGGATATTACGTTCCAACCATGGGAGGTGACCGCATGAGCCAGATCGTACTGAACTCTATCAGCAAGACATTCAGGGTTGCCGAACGGCCGTCCGGCGTCATGGGGGCGCTGCGCGGCGCTTTTGTGCGCCAGCACCGAGAGATTCGGGCCCTGGACGAAATCAGCTTCTCCATCGACAGCGGCGAGCTGGTCGGCTATATCGGACCGAATGGGGCGGGCAAGTCGACAACGGTGAAGGTGATGAGTGGCATTCTCGTGCCTGATCGCGGAGAGTGTCGGGTGATGGGGCGCGTGCCCTGGCGGCAGCGGGTGGCGCACGTGGCCGAGATCGGCGTCGTGTTTGGCCAGCGCAGCCAGCTCTGGTGGGATGTCCCGGTGCAGGACTCGTTTGAACTGCTGCGCGACATCTACCGCGTCCCAGAGGCAGACTACCGACGGCGCCTGGCCGAGTTGACCGACATTCTGAACATCGGCGACCTGCTGGCTACCCCTGTGCGTCAGCTCAGCCTGGGACAGCGCATGCGCTGCGAGCTGGCTGCCGCCCTGCTGCACGGGCCGCGCATCCTCTTTCTGGATGAGCCGACCATCGGTCTCGATGCAGTGTCCAAGCTGGCATTGCGTGCCTTCCTGAAAGAGATGAATGAGAAGCATGGAGTGACGATGATCCTCACCACCCACGACATGGCTGACATCGAGACGCTCTGCCAGCGGGTGATGGTCATCGGGCACGGTCGGCTGCTCTATGATGGTGCACTGGACCAGCTGAAGCGGCAATATAGCCCGGAGCGGCGCATTCGAGCCAAGCTGGCCGGCGAATGTAACATCAGTGCCCTGCCGGGTGCGGGAAGCATTTTGGTCAAGGAAGGCGAGGTTATCGTCCATTTTCGGCCTGACCTGATGCCGGCCCAGGATATCATCGCTGCCCTGGCTGCAGCCTGTCCACTTCTCGATCTCGTGGTGGAGGACCAGAGCATCGAAGAGATGATCGCCCGCATGTACCGGGAGCTGAGCCTATGATGGGGCGTATCATTACGGCACGCGGCATCCTGCGCATGCACCTCAAGCGCACCCTACAGTACCGGCTGGTGGCCTGGGCCCAGCTGAGCACCAACATCTTCTGGGGGTTTGTCCACACAGTGATCATCGCCGTCTTCTATCGTTATGGAGAACAGACGGCGGGAGCAAGTTCGGGGATGAGCATGGCACAGGCGGTGAGCTATGTCTGGCTGGGGCAGATTGTGCTCTATCTGTTGCCCACGTTCGGTAGTGATGCCGAGATCAGGGAGAAGATCAGAAATGGGGATGTGGGGGTTGAGCTCTGCCGTCCGCTGGACCTCTATTTCCACTGGTACTGGCGCACGGCGGCGTCGCGCCTGGGCCGTTTCCTGCTGCAGGTTTTTCCTGTCGTCGCAGTGGCGATGTTGATCCCGGCGCCCTATCGGCTGCTGCCACCGGCCAGCCTGCCCGGCTTCATGACCGCTATCTGCTCGCTGGCTATCAGCCTGCTTTTCTCCTGTGCCCTGGTCAGCCTCACTTATGTGTTGGCGATGAACATCCAGTGGGGAGATGGGCCGATTACCATCTTTGTCATTGTGGTCGATATCCTGGCCGGTTCCTACCTGCCGCTGCAGCTCTGGCCGAGCTGGGCCCAGCGCTGGCTCTTCTATCAGCCATTTGCCGGGCTGCAGGACCTCCCCCTCCGGCTTTACCTGGGAACTCTGCCGCCAGGCGCTTTCCCTCGCGTGGCCCTGCTCCAGCTGGCATGGACGGCGGTCTTCACGGCTGTGGGCTGGCTGCTGATGCAGCGGAGCCTGCGGCGACTCGTGGTGCAGGGAGGGTAGACGAATGAGCGAGTTCAGTCTCTATTTCCGCTACCTGCGGATGAACTTTCTCTCCGGGCTGCAATACAAGGGTTGGCCGATGCAGATGCTGGCAACCGCCTTTACTGTCGTTACCGATCCGCTGGAAGTGATGCTGCTTTTCCTCCGGTTTGGATCGATTGGCGATTGGTCCACCGAGCGAGTGATGCTGGTCTATGGCCTGGCGCTGGCCTCGTTTGGATTGGCCGAGCTGTTTTCGCGCGGCTTTGATGCCTTTCCCGGACAGGTGCGGACCGGGATTTTTGACCGTGTGCTGCTTCGTCCGCGTAGCACCTTTGTGCAGATTATGGGGACGCGATTTCACCTGCACCGCCTGACGCGAGTTGTGGGTGGCCTGCTGGTTGTCTGCTGGTCACTCCGGCGGCAAGGCGTTGTCCTGGGCCCGGGCCAGGGGCTACAGCTGCTGCTGGCGTTATTCGGCGGCTATCTCGTCTATACCGGGATTTTTGTCCTTTCTTCTGGCGTGGCGTTCTTCACCATGGAGAAGCTGGACTGGGTGAACATGTTTACGAACGGCAGTTATCAGGTGGCGAAGGTGCCGCCGCACCTCTTGCCGAGCTGGTTGCGCAACACCTTCATCTTCGTCATGCCGATGTTTGTCTGCAGCTACTATCCGGCTGCCGCCATCTGTGGCTGGGGGGATGTGCCCACTTCTCTCGGATGGTTGGCCTTGCCTGCAGGAGCCGCCTTCTTCCTGCTGGGATGCGCCGTCTGGCAGTTCGGCGTCAGGCACTACAGCAGCACCGGCTCCTAGGTGGCATCGCACCGAACAACAGAGCCAGACTCTCCCGTTTGGCCTGTCCTCTGGTCCACTTTTTTGTAAAGGGGGCATTTCTGTATGCAAACCATCGAACTCAGTGCCGAAGTGCGACAGAGTATGCTTGGCAAAATCAAGGAGTTCTTCTTCAATGAGAAGGATGAGGAGATCAGCGAGTTTCAGGCGGGTATCTTGCTGGATTTCTTCCTGGAAAACATCGGTCCACTGGCCTATAACCAGGCCATCGAAGACGCACATAAGTACATGGCAGAGCGTGTGGAAGATATGTATGGACTGCAGAAACGTCCCCGCTAAGGGGACGTTTCTTTTTCGCGCCGAGATCTAATTTTTTTTGGGAGCTGTACCACGCACGCGTGTTACAGGTTGAAGTAGACGGATAGCCTGAATCTCAACGGTCGTAGCGCAGCTACGACCTACTGCACAATCCCGTCTACTTCAGGCGCTTCACCTGATTGAATCTCGATCACCAGGCGATGGGGGAGACAGACCAGCGATTGATGGGGGGCAGAGATCCAGCCTTGCTTCACATCCACCTGCTCGGGGCAGTTGGCCTCAATCACCCTGATGCGACCCCTCTCGACAGCGATGACGTTATATCCGCCCTGACCGTCTTCCACCCGGAACTCAAACGGTTCAGTCACTGCGTCCAGATCGATCTCCCTGATGACGACGCCGTTCTGTTTGATCACCGCCACCCGGCTGCCCGCCCGGTTGTTCATGGCAAACACATAGACTCCGCTGCCGATCAGTCCTATGAGCAGGATCAGGATTAACAAGCGGTCACCACGCTTCATGCGGCTAGCCCCTTTCATCGTTTCTCTCTGCTTATAATAGCACAACGCAACAGGGGACGGATTCTCTGAGCCTCACCCAGAGGGTCAGAAGTCCGTCCCCGTTGATCTGCAATCCTTCAGCTAAAGAAAGGCCGATAGTCCATCCTGATGATACTCAGCCGGCGTAGCCGGCGGCGAAAGCCTGCTTATTCAGTTCGACGAAGCGGGGTGGAACGTTCTCTTCCAGCGCCTGGATCCAGGCCTCCTGCGGTATGTCCAATCTCCTGGCCAGCGCCCCCAGCAGGACGACGTTGACTACGCGCAGGTTGCCCAGCTCCTGGGCGATCCCCAGGGCATCGATAATCACCGCGTTAGGGGCGGCAGCTTCGATCTGCTCCAGCACGTCGTCTGGATACTTGGCGGCCCCGGTAATCACCGACATCGGACTGATCTTCTGGCTGTTGACGATCACAGTCCCGCCTGGTTTCAGGAAGTGCAGCGCCCGCAGTGCCTCCAGCTGCTCGAAAGCGATGATGTAGTCCGCCTGGCCTGGTTCAATCAGCGGCGAATGGACCTGCTCGCTTATGCGCACCTGGGTAACTACGGTGCCCCCGCGCTGAGCCATGCCGTGGATCTCAGTCATCTTCACGTCATATCCCTGTGCCATACCGACTGCCGTCAGCACCCTGCTGGCCAGAATCGTGCCCTGTCCGCCGACGCCGACCAAGAGAATGCTCAGTGAGTTCTTCATTACTGCTCCTCCTCCCTCACCATGGCATCGAACTTGCAGACCTGCATGCAGAGACCGCAGCCGACACAGAGGGCCGGGTCGATGCTGGCCTTGCGGTTGCTGAAGCTGATGGCCGGGCAGCCGATGCGCATGCACATCCGGCAGCCGGTGCATTTCTCCTTATCCACCCGGACGCGGGGTTCGGTCTGGGGGACGATGAGAGCGCAAGGCCGACGGGCGATGATCACCGAAGGCTCGCGGATGGACGTCTCCTGTTTGATGGCTTCATCCAGCGCCTCCAGATCCCCGGCATCGACGACGCGCACGCGCTGTACGCCGACGGCGCGGCAGAGGGCCTCAAAGTCGACGGCCGACGTCTCTTCGCCTTGCAGTGTCCGACCGGTGGCGGCGTGGTCCTGGTGTCCGGTCATGGCTGTAATCCGGTTGTCGAGGATCATGACGGTCGACGTGCCCTTGTTGTAGACGGTGTCGATCAGGCCGGTGATGCCGGAATGGAGGAAGGTGGAGTCACCGATGACAGCGACGATCTTGTCAGCTATCTCCGGATGCGCCTTTTCCAGGCCGAGGGCAGAGCCGATGCTGGCTCCCATGCAGATGGTCGTATCCATCGCTTCCAGTGGGGGGCTGGCACCCAGCGTGTAGCAGCCGATGTCTCCGGTTACAACCTTGCGGTTCATGCGCAGGGCATAGAAGACGCCCCGATGTGGACAGCCGGGGCAGAGCACTGGAGGGCGAACCGGCACTTCTGCCGCGGCCGGCGGTGGCGTATCGTCGCCAGCGCCCAGAACAGCCGTCCTAATCATGCTGGGCGTCAATTCACCGATATTGGGGAACTGGCCCTTGCCGCCGTGCACTTCGATCCCCGCGGCCCGGATCTGCTCTTCCATGAACGGCTCCAGCTCCTCCACAACCCAAAGCTGTTCCACTGACTGAGCAAAATCCGCAATCTTCTTCAGGGGAAGGGGGTTGGTATAGCCCAGCTTCAGAATCGAAACGTTGGGCAACGCTTCCTTGACATATTGGTAGCAGATGCCACTGGTGACGATGCCGATCTTTCTGTCACCCATCTCCACTCGGTTCAACTCAGTTGATTCGCTGAAGGCTGCCATCGCCAGCAGACGCTCTTCTACTTCCACATGACGCACCCTGGCGTTGGCTGGAGCCGCTACATACTTACGGGCGTTCTTCACATAGTCCTTGGTCGGTACATCCTTCGGTTCGCCGATCTCCACTAGCGTTTTGGAGTGGGAGATGCGGGTCGTGGTGCGCAACATTATCGGTGTATCGAAGCGTTCGCTTAGTTCCAGGCCGATGCCGACCATGTCTTTTGCTTCCTGGCTGTCTGCCGGCTCAAGCAGTCCGATCTTGGCAAAGCGGGCATAGGTGCGGTTGTCCTGTTCGTTCTGGGAACTATGCATGCCGGGATCATCGGCGGAAATCAGGATCAGTCCACCGTGGACACCGGTATAGGAGAAGGTGAAGAGCGGGTCGGCAGCCACGTTGACGCCGACATGCTTCATTGCGCAGAGCGCCCGCGCCCCACCGATGGAGGCACCGATGGTTACTTCCAGGGCAACCTTCTCGTTGGGCGACCATTGAGCCTTGATGCCCGGGTATCTGGCGAGGTTTTCCAGAATCTCAGTGCTGGGGGTGCCTGGGTAAGCGGCTGCCACCTTGACCCCGTGTTCGTAGGCACCGCGGGCAATAGCTTCATTGCCCGACAACAGAGCCTTGGCCATAGCTCATCCTCCATTCTCTATATGCTGTACAAAGGATATGCTGCAATCTAACGCTAAGGCATACCCTTCTAAATTATAGCACACTTAATCAGAGGAAATATCACAGGAAAGCGCAGCGGCGCCGGCCCATGAGGCCAGCGCCGCTGAGTGTGCGCCACTAGAATTCGCAGTTGCCCACCGTGCGGGGGAAGGGCGTGACATCGCGGATGTTTTGCACGCCGGTCAGGTACATGATCAGGCGCTCAAAGCCGATGCCGAAGCCGGAGTGCTTAACTCCACCGTACTTGCGCAGCTCGAGGTACCACCAGTAGTCCTGCTCGTTCATGCCCAGCTCGTGGATCTTGTTCAGCAGCACGTCGTAGCGTTCTTCCCGCTGACTGCCGCCGATCAGCTCGCCAACGCCCGGCACCAGCAGATCCATGGCGGCTACCGTCTTGCCATCATCGTTCTGGCGCATGTAGAAGGCTTTGATCTCCGCCGGGTAGTCGGTCACAAAGACTGGCTTCTGAAAGACCTTCTCGGTCAGATAGCGCTCATGTTCTGTCTGCAGATCCATGCCCCAGGCGACCGGAAACTCAAATTTCTGCCCGGCCTGCTTCAGCAGCTCGATGGCCTCTGTATATGTTATCCGGCCGAACTCGCTCTGGCGGACGTTGTTCAGCCGATCCATCAGGCCTTTGTCAACAAACTGACTGAGGAAAGCCATCTCCTCGGGAAGCTCGTCGATCACGTAATTCAAGACGTACTTGACCATCTCTTCCGCTACACGCATGTTTTCCTCCAGGTCCGCAAAGGCGATCTCCGGTTCCAGCATCCAGAACTCAGCTGCATGCCGCGCCGTGTTGGAGTTTTCTGCCCGGAACGTTGGCCCAAACGTGTAGACGTCGCGGAAGGCCAGAGCAAAGATCTCTGCCTCCAGTTGGCCGCTGACGGTCAGGTGGGTCTCCCGGCCAAAGAAGTCCTCCTTGAAATCTACCTGGCCGTCAACCAGGGGCACATTCATCAGATCCAGGGTGGTGACCCGAAACATCTGGCCTGCTCCCTCGGCGTCACTGCCGGTGATCAGCGGTGCGTGCAGATAGATGAAACCGCGCTCCTGGAAGAAGCGGTGCAGGGCATAGGCCGCCACCGAGCGGACGCGAAAAACTGCCGAGAACAGGTTGGAGCGGGGACGCAAGTGGGCGATCTCGCGCAGATACTCCAGCGTATGACGCTTCTTCTGCAGCGGGTAGCTGGCGTCGCTCTCCGCTTCCACGCTGATCTCCAGCGCCTGGATCTCAAACGGTTGACGCATCTCCGGCGTCTCCTTCACCTCGCCGCGCACCCTGAGAGCCGTGGCGATCGGCAGGCGGCTGATTTCGGCAAAGTTCTCGATCGCAGCGTCAAAAACGACCTGCACATTCCGGAAAAACGTACCGTCGTTCAGCTCAATGAAACCGATGTTCCTGGAGGCGCGCAGCGTACGCACCCAGCCCTGCAGGATGACCTCTTTCCCTGCAAACTCGGCTGTCTGGCGATAGAGTTGCTTAGCTGTAATGGCAGTCATTGATCAATCCCCTTTCCTGTGTCCCGAAAGCAGTTGGCAAATAAAAAAACCCTCGTCCAGCTTGGGACGAAGGGTTGCTCGCGGTACCACCCAATTTACCTGCGGCGTTGCAGGTCAACTCTCGGGCAGCTGTAGCGGGCTGCTCCCGTCCGGGCCTACTGAGTTCAGCGCGAACCGTTCGGGCGGAGGCTCCAGGGTGTTCTTCACTACAGGGCCAGCACCGGTTTCCAGCACACCCGGCTCTCTGCAGCCGCTTCCTGCAGTTACTTTTCCCCTTCATTGCCGCAATGTCTTGTCATTTATCTGAGTATATGGCTCGCCGCTGCTCCTGTCAAGTGAAGCGCTGCCTGATGTTAGGGACACGGCACTTCCTGCGCACATGGCTTGTCGATCGAGCAGGATGCGGAGGGCTCCCTGTTACGACAGGTAGCTTCAGGATTGTGCAATGTTTTTGGTTCCTTGCAGGAACCCCAGCCGCGAACGTGAATTAAGTCTGGAGAAGAGTCATAATACGGTGATGATTTTAGACACCAGAGAAAGAAGGTGAGACACCAGGTGTCAGGATGCTTACTGGTCCTATCCGATGATGCTTCCAGCCTCTGGTCGACAGCTAGTGAAGGGATTGCCATCTATCAAACAGCTCAAGCACAGGCGGCGCAGGCGACGCTGCAATCTATGGAGCCGGACGTGTTGGTGCTCGCCGGGTTTCTTAACTGGACTGACTTGATCATGGCGTTTCGCGATCATTGCCCCTGGGGCTACGTCATAGCTCTGAGTAATGCAGGGCCTGACGGCTGCATGGCCGATCTCGTCGTCGACGAGGGTCAGCTCACGGGATGGATAAGATTTCTGACCCATCTGGCCCAGCTGAACCGGCGCTGGGCAGCGGTTGCCCACCTCCAGCCTAGCGAGGAGCAGCTGGGGACATTGCAGTTCCTTCGCTACCTGCAGGAGGGGCGCCTGGTTCTGCCTACGATGATGCCATTCTTCCTGCCGCAGCGCCCGTTGCAGAGCATGGAGCGGCTGCTGAGCGACCTGGGGTGCCGACTGGTTCTGGAAGAGCCGATCGGCATGGCCGCCGAGCAGTCAGCGGTCGCTTACCTGGCTGACCTGGCTCCCTTTCAGCCCAGCGGTCAGGAATCCGCTGAGGTAGCTGTCAGGCTGATGGGCGAACGGTTGCCTGTAGCCAGGCTGGAACGAGATTATGGCTCAGACCTTTCGCCTGGCAGGCTGCAAAATACGGCTGTCATCGTCTCTGAGATGTGGACTTTTCGCTATAGCCACCAGTTGCAGGCTTATGAGCGGGAGATTATCTGCCGCGAGCTGCAATGCGGCGCGGCTCAGCTGCAGGCCCTGCTGACGGCCGCTCCTGTGGGTCTCCTGATCATCGCCGACAATGGCGAGATCCAGGAAGTCAACGCCGCGGCCGAATCTCTTCTACGCTTGCCGCGCGATCAGATAATCGGCCGGAGCTTTGTCGATCTCCAGGAACAACTCGGCATCAGTTTTTCGTTTGATCTCCCCAAGGAGCAGACGAATGACCCGCAGCTCCTGCTCGCCGGAGGAGGTGGGCAAATGCTGCTGGTCAATAAGGCCGACATTGCGTCCGACTGCGGTTGTAGCATTGGCCGTGCAATCAGCCTGCAGGACATCACTGAGCTTCATGCACTCAAGAGCCAGTTGCGGCGGCAGGATGAACTGATCCTGTCCGCCGAAATTGCAGGCAGTATGGCTCACGAGATTCGCAACCCGCTGACTGCCATCCGCGGGTTTGTGCAGCTTCTTGCCCTCCGACTGAGAAGGAGCGAGATGCGTGGTGAACTGCGGTTCGCCGAGTATATTCTGGACGAAATCGATCGGGCCAACCAGATCATAACCAATTTCCTCAATCTGGCCAAAGCCAAGCAGGATAGCTGGGGCGAGATCGATCTGGTGGCTCTGCTGACGAAGCTGGGCGAGCTGGCAAAGACTAAGGCCCTGCTGGAGGGAGTCGAACTGACTTTTGATCTGCCCGAGGAACTGCCGCACATTCCTGGAAACCACAATGCCCTGCAACAGGTCTTCCTCAACCTGACTAACAACGCGGTGCAGGCTACGCCTGCTGGGGGGCGGGTAGAGGTCAGGGCCCGGGCTGACATGCGCCAGATCAGCGTCCAGGTGATCGATACGGGCGTAGGTATCCCTGCCGAGATCCTCGAGCGCATTTTTGAGCCCTTCTACAGCACCAAGGAAAGCGGCACCGGCCTGGGGCTATCGCTGTGTCGGCAGATCGTGAGAGAGCACCGGGGAACCATCGACGTCAGTTCGCAGGTGGGGGAGGGGAGCGTGTTTACCGTCATCTTACCTTTGCCGGAGCCTTCCAGCGAGTGACGTTTTGCTGGCAACAGCGTAATCTTCTCCCTATTGGGCAAAATTAGCACGAATGAAAAGCGGCGGGGCGGCAGGAGAATTGTCGCTCGAGGCGGAATAGGATATTCAGAGTAGTGGATTCGGCTCAAAACTCTAAGGGGGTGTTGTTGATTAGCGTGCAGTTGACACCAACGGAGCAGCAGCCCGAGATGCTGGTTCAAGCTTTCCAGTTTGTCTCGGATGCGGAGCGGTTGAAGGCGTTTGCCGGCAAGACAATCAGCAACGTACAGGTGACCGAAGCTACATCCAATGGGATGGATCCCATCATCCTCCGCTTGAAGATCAGCTTTACCGATGGATCCTTTCTGGAGGTCGATCGCAAGAGCACTCGCCTGGCCGACCAGAAGCGCAAGTTGGTGCATCTCGATCTCATCTACCAGGCAAAATAGTCCGGTTTTGGGGAAGGCAGCCGCGGGGCTGCCTTTTCGGTCCTCAGGATGAATTAGTAAGGCTGGGGGGTGGAGTGGTAGAATAGTTATGCTACCTGCAGGAAAGGAGCGGGCCGATGATCCGTATTCTTGCTCTCGCTACAGTGCCAGTCTGGGGTTTGCTGACATTCTTCTATGTGCGGGATGTCTATGAGAGGGAGCCCCGTGTCTTGCTGGTCCGCCTCTTCCTGCATGGCGTGCTGATCACCATTCCGGCGGCCGTGATCGGTGTTCTGGCCGCTGGCCTTTTGGAGGGCCTGGTTTCCAGCCAGAGTCCGCTCTACCTGCTGGTGGAGAACTTCATCTTCATTGCGCTGGTGGAAGAAGGGCTGAAATATTGGGTGGTCCGCCGCCAGGCGTATCACCATCCGGCCTTTAACGAGCCATACGATGGGATGCTCTATGCCATTTTTGCCTCGCTGGGCTTCGCGGCCCTGGAGAACATCCTCTATGTCGCTCAGGGCGGCACCCGGGTAGCGGTAGCGCGAGCCCTGCTATCGGTGCCGGCGCACGCGCTCTTTGCCTCCACCATGGGCTACTTCCTGGGACGAGCCCGCTTCGCCCGGACTGCTCGGCGTGAAGAGCAGATGCTGCGCGCGGCTCTGGTGTTACCCGTCCTGCTGCACGGTGTCTACGACCTGCTCCTTTCCACGGGCAACGTCAGTCTGATGTGGGGGATTGTCCCCTTCTCCCTGGCCATGTGGATCATGGCCCTGCGCCAGATGCGCCTCTCCCATCGGCGTTCGCCGTTCCGAGCGGCTGCCGAGCAGGAATTGCCAGGGGAAGACGAGAAATAGAGATTATAGAGATCACTGTTTGAGATGAGGAGGGCGGAAGTGGCGATTCAAGTGAAAGTCAGGGGACAGGCGGCCCGCTTCTTCCCCGAGGGCAAGGATTCTTTTACCCTTCCCTGGCAGGAAGCAATGACAGTGCAGCAACTGCTGCAGTCTCTAGGGGTGGCATCCGAGCTGGTCGTGGCCGTAGTCAACGGTCAGCGGGCGCAGCTGGATCATTGCCTGCAGGATGGCGATAGCGTGATGTTTTTCTCCCCGATGGCGGGAGGCTAGAATGAGGCCGCTGCCCTGGCGGCCCTTTTGCTTTTGGGATGATTGACGTTTTGCTTGATGGGGGTGTAGCAGTGCAAGAACATGGCGACAGGCTGACTTATAAGGGGTACGTGCTCGATCGGTTTCAGCGCGAGGCTGTGAACCTCATCGAGGATGGCCGCTCCGTTGTCGTCTGCGCTCCCACCGGCGTGGGCAAGACTCTGATTGCCGACTACCTGATCGAGAAGGCAGTGAGTGAGAATCGCCGGGTCATCTACACGGCTCCAATCAAGGCTTTGAGCAATCAGAAATACCGCCAGTTCAAGGCCAGCCTGGGGGAAGAGAAGGTGGGGATCATCACCGGCGATGTGGTGCTCAACCGTGAGGCGATGGTGCTGATGATGACCACCGAGATCTACCGCAATATGGTGCTCAGCGATCCCGATAGCGCAGCGGATATTCATTACGTCATTTTTGATGAGATCCATTATATCGATTCTGACCGGGGTGTGGCCTGGGAGGAGAGCCTGATCTTCGCACCTCCCCACGTACGCTTTCTGGGCCTCAGCGCCACCATCGGCAATCTGGACCAGTTCGTCGCCTGGCTATCGGCGGTGCGCCAGCAGCCGGTGGCACAGGTTCTGGAGACGAAACGCGCTGTGCCTCTATCACATCGCTATTTCAACGCCGGGACCGGAATCTGTACGCTGGATGGATTGAAGCACGCTATGGGTGAAGGACGGCTGCGCCCCACTGATCACCTGCAGCTGGTGCGAGCCCTGCGCCGCGATTATCTGCCGGCACTGATGTTCGTCTTCAGCCGCCGCCAGTGTGTCGAGAAGGCCCGGGAGCTGGCCCGAGAACGCTCGTTCCTCACGGCAGCCGAGGCTGCCCAGGTCGAGCGGCAGCTGGATGCCTGTGAACTGGAGTACGGACTGAGTGGGCATGGGGAGTTTCTGCTGCTGAGACGTCTGCTCCAGCGCGGCATCGCTTTTCATCATGCCGGCCTGTTGCCCGTCCTCAAGGGCCTGGTGGAGGAGCTTTTTGAGCAACGCCTGATTAAGCTGCTCTACTGCACCGAAACATTCGCCGTTGGCGTCAACTATCCGGTGAAGAGCGTCTGTTTCCTCGAGCAGCGCAAGTGGGATGGGAGCAGCGTGCGGCCCCTGACCATCCAGGAATATCAACAGATGTCGGGTCGGGCTGGGCGGCGTGGCATCGATACGCAGGGTTACGTCTTCACCCTGATATCCAACGCAGAGAACGTGATCCTTCAGGACTACGCTAGAGGTCGACCGGAGGATATCGGCAGCCAATACCGCCTCAGCTGCAACTCCATCCTTAACCTGATCCGGCGGGGGATGGAAGGTCAGATTGGCGAAGCGTATCGCTCCAGCTTTGCCGCATATCTCAACGAGCAAACTCGACGGCAACTGGAGGAGCAGCGGGCCAGACTACTGGCCGACCGCGATGCCCTTTTTCGCCAATTCTGCGACGCAGTGGACAGCATCGCTTGCCCCATTCTTTATCAACGGCGGCGATCCAAGCTGCGCGGCATGGAACGCCAGCTGAAGCAGGGGAAGCGGTATCTGCAACGCCCGGTTGCCCGTTTGCGCCAGGAGCTCTCCCGCACCCAGCCCAGGGCCTGCGGCAGTCGGCGCGTCGGCAACTGCCGCAGCTGCAAGCGTCAGCTGCAGGACATCGCCCAGCGCCTCACTCTGCTTGAGGCGGAGCTCGCTATGTTACCCACGGCCAACGATTGGCTGCAGCAGTATAACTCTCTGAAGCGGCGCCTGGAGCATCTGGGCTATCTGGATGGATCAGACATTCTGCCGCGGGGTGAACTGGCCAGCAGCTTCAACTTCCAGGAGATTCTGATCACTGAGTTTGTCTTCGCCGGGATGCTGGACGAGCTGTCGGTGCCCGAGATTTGCGGCCTGCTCTGCGGCGTGGATTTTGTCGGTCGCTTCAGCGACTTCACGGCACGCGAGCCTCTGCCAGCCCTGCGCAAGTATTTTCGCATCGCCGAGGAGCTGAAAAGCGATCCGGTTCTGGGGCCACAGATCATCTATTCGCACTACGTGGCCAGTCTCGGCTATCGCTGGGCCAAGGGTGACGAATTTGAGGCCCTCGTCGAGATCACGACCATTCTCGAGGGTGATATCGTCAGCCTGCTGCGCCGCACGGTCGACGTGCTGCGTCAGCTGCGCAAGGGGCTGGCCCAGGAACCGTTCTGGGGCAGCAAACTGGCCCTCTGTCTGGAAGCGATGGAACGAGACGTTGTGAAGGTAGAACTCTAGTAGAGGAGCAGGCTGCGGTTTCGAGCGGCCCGTGCTCATGGAGCGAGGGGGAGGAGCAGCTATGAAGCAGAAAGTTGCCCGCGTGCAGGAGATTCTGCGCGATCTGGGCAGTGTAGTCGTCGCTTTCTCAGGCGGCGTGGATAGCACCCTGTTGCTGAAGCTGGCAGTGGAGGCGCTGGGCAGTGAGACAGTTCTGGCGGTGACCGCCGGCGGGGAGATCTATCCCCGATCTGAGCGGGAGGCTTGCGCGCAGCTGGCCGCCGAGATCGGCGCCGCTTGGCAGTTGATCGAGCCGCTACGGATGGATTTTGCCGCTTTCCGGGACAACCCGCCTGATCGCTGCTACCACTGCAAGAAGGCAATCTTTGCTGTTATGCAGGATATCGCGCAGGAACGTGGTCTGGCGGCGGTCGTGGACGGATCAAATGCTGATGACCTGCACGACTACCGGCCAGGGGCCAGGGCCTGTCGTGAGCTGGGCATTCGCAGTCCCCTGCAGGAGGCCGGCATCAGCAAGGCAGAGATTCGTCAACTGTCGCACGAACTGGGCTTGCCCACCTGGAACAAGCCTTCTATGGCCTGTCTCGCCTCTCGCTTCCCCTATGGCACTGCGGTGACGCCGGCCAAGCTGGCTCAGGTGGAGGCGGCAGAGGAATTGCTCAAGTCTCTGGGGTTCCTCCAGTATCGGGTGCGCCACCACGGCAGCATCGCCCGCATCGAAGTTTTGCCCCAGCAGATGCAGTTGCTCTGCCAGGTACGAGAGATGGTCGTGCAGGAGCTGGAGGCGCTCGGCTTTGATTATGTAGCCCTGGACTTGCGCGGCTATCGCACTGGGGCGATGAACGAGGTTCTGCCGAACCTGCCTGAGGAGGCGTGAGTTGCCGATGGAGCGTTACGCCAGGCAGATCGTTCTGCCGGAGATCGGGCTCTCAGGTCAGAAGCAGCTGGCGGAGGCCCGGGTGGTGGTCGTGGGCTGCGGTGGATTGGGTGCCGCTAACGCCGAGCTTCTGGCCCGGATCGGGATAGGGCGGCTGACGCTGATCGATCCCGATCGGGTGGAAGAGAGCAACCTGCCGCGACAACTGTTGTATACCGAAGCCGATGCCAGGCGGGGAACGTTAAAAGCGCAGGCGGCTGCACGGCGCCTCCAGGCCATCAATAGCAGCGTCGAGGTGACCGCCGTGCCGGCGACACTGGATCAAACCAATGCGACAGCAGTGCTGGCGGGTGCGCAGGTGATTGTCGACGCCACCGACAACTATCGGACGAGACTGCTCATCAACGACTATTGCCTGGAGCGGGGAATCCCCTGGGTCTATGGCGGCGTAGCCGGGATGACGGGGATGGTGATGCCCATTCTGCCGGGGCGGAGCGCCTGTTTCCGCTGTCTCCTGCCGGGAGAGCCTGGCCGCGACTACCCGCAGCGGCACGCTCAGGTGGGCGTGTTGGGCACAGTACCAATCTGTGTGGCCAGCTGGCAGGTGACCTGGGTCGCCAAGCTGCTTCTAGCCCCCGCTAAGGTGCAGCCCGGCCTGTTGGAGTTCAATCTCTGGACCGGATCCTCGCGCCAGATTACCATCCCGCGGGATCCCCACTGCCCAGCCTGCGCAACCAGATAAAGAGAGCTGCACCGGGCACAGTTGTCCCAAGAACATGATTGTTCTTGGGAAACTGTGCTCGTTTTCTCTCTGCAGCAGAGGGATTTGGGCATCTGTAAGCGAATAATAGCGGTGACAACGTGCGGTCTAGCCGGATACAGGTAAGGGTAGGATAAAGGAGCGAAGCAGGGATCTGATTGCAAAGGTTGTGAATGATATTGGAGAAAACTATGGATGAGGTTCGCCGCTTGATGAGGGAGAAGGAACTGCGCCTTACCCCCCAGCGGGAGACGGTGCTCAGGGTCCTTCTGGATAGCAGCGATCAGCACCCTACAGCCGAGGAGATTTACGATCTCACTCGATCGATGGCACCCGAGATCGGGCTGGCCACCATCTACCGTACGCTGGAGTTGTTTGAGGACCTGGGAATCGTGGCGCGTCTGGAGACGGGTTCTGGCGGCAGGCGCTATGAGGTTGCGCTGGATCCCGATGGGCATTATCACCATCATCTGCTTTGCCTGGGCTGCGGCACCATCCTGGAATTTAACGAGGATCTTCTGGAATCGTTGGAGGCAGCCGTAAAGCGCGATAGCGGCTTTCATGTCACCGATCACAGTTTGCGTTTCTTCGGCTACTGTGCCGATTGCCAGGCGAAGCGCAAGCGGGGGGATGAATCGCGATGAACCAACACACGGATAAAGAAGCCCTGCTACGCCGCCTGCGGCGGATTGAGGGACAGATCCGCGGCATTCAGCGCATGCTGGAGGACGATCGTTACTGCGTAGATATTCTCATCCAGATCGCCGCCGCGCGAGCCGCCATGGATCGGGTGGGGCTGGCTCTGATCGACGGTCATGCGCGCGACTGCCTGCAGAGCGCCATCATGCACGGTCGGGGCGACGAGGCGATTGATGAGCTGATGGAGGTTCTGGGGAAGTTTTTGAAATAAGGTGGGTTGGCTCAGTGCAGCCGACGCATACTGATACTGATACTGATACTGATCTGGCAGCGTCGCCTGTCAGTGATGCGCTAAATGCCACATTTTAGCGAAGGAGGTATTCCTGTGCAAGAGATCACCATCAACGTCGTGGGGATGACCTGAGGCCACTGCAAAGCAGCCGTCACCAAGGCACTGCAACGCCTGGATGGCGTCGCCGATGTCAATGTCGACCTGGAGGCGAAGAAAGTCACCCTGAAACACGATCCCAGCAAGATTTCGCTGGACACCCTGAAGAACGCCATCGTGGAAGCCGGCTACGACGTTATCTAGCTGTTTGCCTCCTGGCATTCTCGGTTAGGGCGTGCTGTGGAACGCTGCGAAAAGGTAGCCCTCCAGTCCGGAGTGGTTGCAACGCAGCGTTCGCAGCACGCCTTTGCTTCTCCCGTGGCATTTGCTTATTGCTCAGCTGATACCGCATAATGGGGAAAAGGGAATACGTGTTGACGAGAAGGAGGATTTTGTAAGCGATGAGCAACAGCAATACATACGATGTCGCCATTGTCGGCGGCGGGCCGGCAGGGCTGACAGCGGGTCTCTATACCGCCCGGGCGAACCTGAAGACAGTTATCCTCGAACGCCTCTCAGCAGGTGGCCAGGCGGCAACCACCGATGTGATTGAGAACTACCCAGGCTTTCCTAACGGCATTAACGGTCTCGATCTGAGCATGGCCATGCTGGAGCAGGCGCAGCGCTTCGGGGCAGAACTGCAGCTGACTGAGGTCACCACCATGCAGCTGACTGGGCAGATCAAGCAGATCCATACCACCGATGGCGTGATCAGCGCCCGCAGCGTCATTCTGGCTACGGGAGCGCGCCCTCGCCTGCTGGGGGTACCCGGTGAAGATCGCCTGCTCGGCCGCGGTGTGTCTTATTGTGCCGTCTGTGACGGTGCCTTTTATCGCGGGAAGACGGTGGCGGTCGTTGGCGGCGGCGACTCGGCCGTGGAGGAGGCCGTTTACCTGACTCGCTTCTGCCCCAAGGTGCACCTTCTGGTGCGGCGGGATGCGCTGCGCGCCACTCCGGCGGTGCAGGCTAAGGTGAAGGATCACCCGCAGGTCGAGATTCACTGGAACACCCTGGTGCGGGAGATTCAAGGCGAGAACAAGGTCGAAGCATTGCGCATCTTTGATCGCCAGACGGAGACAGAAGAGATACTCCCGGTGCAGGGCATCTTTATCTATGTTGGGCTCTCGCCCAATAACGACGCGTTTCGGGGGCAGGTGAGCCTGGACGAGGCTGGCTATGTGCTGACCAATGCCGAAATGGCAACCAGCCTGCCCGGCGTATTCGCCGCCGGTGACATTCGGGCCAAGACGCTGCGTCAGGTGGCTAACGCCGTCGGCGACGGTGCCATGGCTGCCGTCAGCGCCCAGCACTACCTGGACAATGCTGAACGCCAATAACGAGCATCTAGGCTGGGCACGGGAGGGATAAGTTTGTCTGAGAACAGGACGGATCTGCTGCGTCAGCTCCCGTCAGTTGATATGGCACTAAAGGATAAAAAGATCGCGCCGTTGCTGGAACGCTACGGCCATGCGCTGGTAGTCAGGGGGTTGCGCGGCCTTTTGGGTGAGTGGCGGCAGGCGATCCTCAGCGGCGCCTGGCAAGGGCCGCAGGTGGCCGAGGCGGTGGGGCAGCTGGAGAGCAGGCTGCGCGCCTATCTGCTCCGGCAGCAGACCCCCAGTCTGCGGCCGGTGATCAACGCCAGCGGCATCATCATCCACACCAATCTCGGCCGCTCGCTGCTGGCTGCCGCAGCGCGCCAGCAGGTGGCCGAAGTCGCTTCGACTTACTCCACGCTGGAGGTGGACGTCGCCGCCGGCGGGCGTGGCTCCCGCTACTCGCATGTTGTCGATCTGCTCTGCGAGCTGACTGGCGCAGAAAACGCTCTGGTGGTCAACAACAACGCTGCCGCTGTGCTGCTCGTCCTGGCGGCGCTGGGGCGGGGGCGCGAGGTTATCGTTTCGCGGGGGCAGCTGGTGGAAATCGGCGGCTCCTTCCGCATCCCCGAGGTCATGGAGCAGAGCGGCTGTCGGCTGGTAGAAGTGGGCACCACCAATAAGACCCACCCGCATGACTATGAGAGGGCGATTGGCCCTGAGACGGCTCTGCTGCTCAAGGTGCATACCAGCAACTACCGAATGATCGGCTTTACCGAAGAGGTGCCGGCTGCGACCATCGCCAGCATTGCCCACGAGCATGGCCTGTTAGCCGTCGAAGACTTGGGCAGCGGCGTGCTGCTGGACCTGCAGCGGCTGAATCTGCAGGCAGAACCGACGGTGCAGCAGTCGCTGGCAGCCGGTATGGACGTGGTGACGTTCAGCGGCGACAAGCTGCTGGGCGGACCGCAGGCTGGCATTATCGTCGGTCAACGCCTGCTGATCAGGCAGATCGCCCAGCATCCGCTCACCCGGGCGGTGCGCATCGATAAACTCAGCCTGGCCGCGCTGGAGGCAACGCTGCGCCTCTACCTCGACGAAGCATGCGCAGTGCGAGAGATTCCCACGCTGCGGATGTTGGCCACCTCAGCCGAGGAGTTGCAGGCGCGCGCCAGGCAGTGGCTCGGCGAGCTGGCACCTCTCGTGGGCGAGGCGGCTCGACTGGATGTGGTGGAAAGTGCGGCTCTGGTGGGAGGTGGCTCGCTGCCTGGCTATGAGCTGCCGAGCTATGCAGTGGCCGTTCGCCCTGCGCAGATGGCTGCCAACCAGCTGGAGGTAGCGCTGCGGCAGGGGGAGCCGCCTATCTTCGCTCGCATTCAGCACGATCAGGTCTGGTTTGACCTGCGAACCATCCAGCCCGGCGAAGAACAGCAGATCCAGGCGCGGCTGGCGGCCATTCTGCAGGAGGTTAGCCAGTGATGAAGCATGTCATCGTCGGCACCGCCGGCCATATCGATCATGGCAAGACCACCCTGATTCGCGCCTTGACCAACATCGAAACCGACCGTCTCAAGGAAGAAAAGGAGCGCGGCATCACCATCGATCTCGGCTTTGCCTATTTCGACCTGCCCAGCGGGCGACGCGCCGGCATTGTGGATGTGCCTGGGCACGAGAGATTTGTTAAGAATATGCTGGCTGGGGCCGGTGGTATCGACCTGGTGATTCTTGTCATCGCCGCCGACGAGGGGATCATGCCGCAGACGATGGAGCACCTGCATATCCTCTCCCTGCTGGAAACGCGCAACGGCGTCGTGGCGCTGACCAAGATCGATATGGTGGATCCTGAATGGCTGGAGCTGGTGCAGGAGGACACGCGGGACCGGTTGCAGGGCACGTTTCTCGAGGACGCGCCGATCATTCCGGTTTCTGGTGTCACCCGGGCAGGCATCCCGGAGCTGATCGAGGCTGTGGACCAGCTGACGGCCGAGATTGCGCCGCGGGACGAGCATCTGCCCTTCCGGCTGCCCATTGATCGCGTCTTTAGCATCACCGGCTTCGGCACTGTCGTCACTGGCACATTGCTGGAGGGCAGCGTGCAGGCTGGTGATACGGCCGTCGTCTATCCACTAAACCAGGAGACGCGAATCCGCTCCGTCCAGGTGCACGGCGATAAAGTGGCGCGAGCCTATGCCGGCCAGCGGGTGGCGCTGAATCTGGTTGGCGTGAATAAAGAAGATCTTAGTCGCGGCGACGTGCTGGCGGCCCCAGGGCTGCTGCGTCCCACCCTGATGCTGGATGTGCGTCTGGAGTTGCTGGCTGACGCCGCCAAACCGCTGGAGAATCGGCAGCGCGTGCGGCTCTATACCGGTGCCAGTGAAGTGCTCTGCCGCGTCGTGTTACTGGATAGCGAAATGCTGCTGCCGGGCGAAACGTCGCTGGCTCAGCTGCGGCTGGAGGAGCCGCTGGCACTCCTCTCCGGCGACCGCTTCGTGATCCGCAGCTATTCACCCATGGACACCATCGGTGGCGGCAGCGTATTGGATGCGCATCCGCGCAAGCGGAAGCGCTTCAAAGAGGAAGGAATTCGCGAGCTCCTGGCGCGCGAGACGGGCGGTGACCTGCAGATTCTCAATCAGACGCTGCTGCAATACAGCGACCGCCTGCCCGGTGAGGAGGAGCTCTTCAGCCTGGCAGGTCGCCCAGCCGAGAAGCTGACGCCCGTATTGGAGCAACTGCTGGCGGAGGATCAGGCCCTGGTGCTCAGCGTGGATGGCAGGTCATATTACCTGCACAGCGAATATCTCGCTCGGCTGGTGCAGCGGGCCAGGAAGGCTCTCGAGGATTATCACCGACGGTTCCCGCTGCGGGCAGGGATGCCCCGGGAAGAGCTGCGCAGCCGTCTAGCCAGGAGCCTGTCCAGCAAGCAGTTTGGCGCCCTGTTGACGATGATCGCCGCCGAAGGCGAGCTCAACGTGCAGGGCGGCGCGGTGGCGCTGGCTGATTTCGGTGTTACCTTTAGCGGCCGCAGCGCGCGGCTGCGCGACCATATCCTGCAGCGACTGCAGGCAGAACCACATTCGCCGCCGGATTTCGATCAGCTGCAGGAAGAACTGCAGGAGACACCCGACCAGCTGAACGAAGTGCTGAACGCCCTGCAGACTCAGGGCGCTCTGGTGCGCGTCAGCCAGTCGATCGCCTTCAGCGCTGACATCGTCCGCGACGCGCAGGAAAAGGTCGTCTCCCAGGTGCGGGCGCAGGGCCAGATCACCCTGGCCGACCTGCGCGATCAGCTGCAGACCAGCCGCAAGTACGCTCTGGCCTTGCTGGACTACTTTGACCAGCAGAAGGTCACCGTGCGCAAGGGCGACGTGCGCGTGCTGCACCCGCAGTATCAGGGGTGATGCCCTGCCTGTCAGTAAAATTCACGTCTCAAACAAGGCACCCACTGCAACCCGGGCGGGAGGCAGTGGGTGTTACTGCAACAGCTGGTACGATTACCGGCTACCCGGCTGCTCGTTGCCTGCGTTGCTCATTCAGCTGCTGTTCCACCGGTGTGAAGTGGCGGCGGTAGTAATCCGTGGCACAGGCATAGAGGAGCGCTGTCACGATATAGGGTGACGAATTGCCCAGCTTGTCCATCATGAAGCCGCCAAGCGCTCCGGCGATGGCGCGCATCACCTGGCCGCTCATCATGAACACACTATTGGCCGTCGCCCGCTTGTCCGCCGGCAGCATCTCCATCGCAAACGTGCCCGAGATGGGCGAGGACATATTCATCAGGGCGTTGCGCAGCCAATAGGCCACGGCGACGATTCTCAGGCTGGGCACATAGCCGGCCGTGAGCAGGAAGGGGATCGAAAGCGCCTGGGTAATCGTTACTGCTCGCACCCGGCCCAGCCGTTCGGCCAGGATCGGGCTGATCAACACCGCTATCGTCAGGACGATCTGCGAGACGGACATGATCGTGCCCACCTGGGCAGTGGACGCTCCCAGCTGATCGCGCAGGAAAACGTTGAAAAAGGGCACCACCATGCCGGCCCCCAGGCCGATAAACCCGTTGAACACAGCCATGTGGCGGACATTTTGCGACTTGAGCGCTTCTCCTAGCTCCGAGAGCGCTGGCCGGCGCTCCCGGCTGCGCCGTTCCTCCTGGATGAAATAGATCGGGATGGCCGCTAGAAAGTAGAAGCTGATAGAAATGGCCAGCGTGGTTCGTAGGGCATTGATCTCCAGTCCATTGATGAACGACTGGCTGAGCAGCAGAGCTGGCAGGGCACCGCCCAGCGAACTGCCCAGAACCATGGCGATGGTCGAAACCGCCTGGCTGGCCGAGAAGAGGTGCACTCTTTCCTCCGGCGTGCTGTTCTCAGTCAGGAATGGCGACTGGGAGATCATCTTCAGCATCGTTCCTGTGCCGCGCAGGAAGTTGAAGACAAACAGCAACGGCAGGGCCTGGGTGAAGGTGATCTGACCAAAGGCAGCCATACCACTGAGTAGAATCGCAAAGAAGATGCTGCGGCGTCGGCCGAAGCGGTCGCTGAACATGCCGCCGGGCAGTGCAGTCAGCCCCTGGGCCAGCGTCTCTACAAACACCAGCATGCCGATGGTGCTCGTTGAATAGCCGATGGAGCGCAGATAGAGGTTATAGGTCACCCCATAGGCACCCAGGCTGATCTGTCCCAGGAGCACGAAGGCCAGAAACAGCTTGGCGTTCTTGCGGAAGCTCAGCAGCTTTCCCAGATATCCTTCACTGGCATGATACCGACTCAGCTCGCGTTTACTCATTCTTGTCACTACCTCTCTCGCTGCTATCATTCATAGGAAGTATCGGAGTGGCAATGGTTGCGGGGCACGGGGGCACTCCCTTTGACAATTAGACCCTGGATGCATATACTTAAGAAGTGCCTAGTAATAGTCAGTAGTGCAACTGCGAGTCTCACGGGAGTAGATAGGTTCTGGTGTGCCTTCTGGACTTCAAATCCAGCAACGCGCTCTAAAAAAGTGCGTGGTGGGTTCGATTCCCACCTACTCCCGCCAAATCAATAGATAAAAGCCCCGTCTGGGGCTTTTTTGTCGCTCCGAGATTGCCCCGGGCAGCATCAGGTAATCTGCAGAAGAATCTCAGTGGCTGTGCGCAGGGCATTGTCCAGCCTGGCGCGATCCTCCTCGCTGAGCTGCGAGAGGATCTCTTCCAGTCCTCTTGTCCAGCGGCGCTGTCCTTCCGCCAGCAGTTCCTTGCCGGCCTCAGTTAAGCGAACTGTCACCACGCGGCGATCCTCAGTGCTGCGGCTGCGTTCCACCAGTCCGGCCTCGATCAGTCGGTTGATCATCGTCGTCAGGCTGCCGGCCGAGACGCGGAGCCGTTTGGAGAGATCGCTCATCCGCCATTCCGGTCTAGTAGAAATTGCATGCAGCGCACCGATCTGGGTCGATGTATACTCGACCTCTCCCGGGCCGGCGCTTTCCCTTGCCCGGCGATGGGCACTCCGATGCAAGCGGTGCATAAGATTAAAGAGTTGTAGCCATTCGGTTGACAACATTAGCCCACCTCCCAAGTTTCTGGGCGAAATCGTGCAGGGTCTAAGCTGTTACCCGGTTCCATTATATCAAATATCTCGCGAGTATGTTCAATCCTAGAATATTTTTATTCGGCCGTCGAATCGTCATCCGCAGCTATTTGCCGTGTCCTCCAGTTGTATCGCCGCGCAGCGGGGTATATAATCTGCTTGGTACATAATATAAGCTGCTGTTATGGGGGCGATGTGATGAACCTGAATTGTCTGCAGACACTGATTGCGGTTCGCGACTATGGGACGTTCTCAGCCGCTGCCCGGCAGATCGGCCTGACGCAGCCTGCCGTCAGTCTGCAGATTCAAGCCCTGGAAGAGGAGTTTGGCGCCCAGCTGGTGGTGCGCAACGCTCGCACCTGCGAACTGACACCGGCCGGCGAGGTGCTGGTGCAGTTCGCGGAGGAGATGGCATACCGTCTGACCCAGACGCAGACGCTGATCAGCCAGCTGACCGGTGAGGTGAGCGGCCCGGTGCATATCGGGGCCAGCAACATCCCGGGAGAGCATATTTTGCCGCAGCTGGTGGCACCCTGGTTGCGCCAGCATCCCCAGGTCAAGCTGATCCTGGAAATTGCCGACACAGAGCAGGTCATGGAGTGGCTGGACACCAGGCGTATCGACTTTGGCGTGGTCGGCGCTCTGCCAAACAACAGTCGGCTGGCCGTCAGTCCGCTGGCTGAAGATGAGCTCCTGCTGACCGTACTGGCCGACCACCCCTGGGCCAACCAGACGGTCAGCCCAGAGCAACTGGGTGAGTTTCCCTTTGTGGCCAGGGAGCCAGGGTCGGGTACGCGAGTGGGCTACGAGAGCGCCCTGCGGGACGTCGGCGTCGATCCCGACCGGCTGCAGACAGTATTTGTTGCCGGCAGCACCAGCGCCGTTCTCACTGCGGTGGAGGCTGGCCTGGGCTACGCTTTTTGCTCGCGCTGGGCGGTGCGCAGCTTGCTGGCGCTGGGGCGGGTTGCCTGTGCTCGGGTGGAGGGCATCAACCTGCGGCGCCAGTTCTACGTTGTCGCCTATCCGGACCGCTTTCGCACGCTGGCGGCAGAAGAACTGCTGGCGCATCTCCGCGGTGCCGGGGAAATCAGGACAGAGGAGGAAAATCGGTGACAAGAAAACGTTTGACACAGTTGTCCAGCACATCCGGGTGAGCATCCAAGCTGGGACCGGGTGTCCTGGATGAGATACTGAAGCACCTGCCGAAGCTAACCGATCCGCGTGTTCTGGTTGGTCCCGAAACCAGCGACGATGCCGGAGTGATTGAGCTGGCTGAAGGCCTGGCTCTGGTGCAAACGGTGGACTTTTTCTCGCCTATCGTCGATGATCCATACCTCTTTGGTCAGATCGCTGCTGCCAACTCGCTCAGCGACATCTATGCCATGGGCGCCACGCCGCTCACAGCGCTGAACGTGGCCTGTTTTCCCACCTGCCTGACGGTCCAGGAAATGGGGCAGATCATGCAGGGCGGTGCCGACAAACTGCGCGAGGCAGGCGTACTGCTGTTGGGCGGCCATACCGTGGAGAACCCCGAACCCCGCTTTGGGATGGCGGTGACGGGGGTGATCGACCCTCGCCAGGGGATCTGGACCAACGGCGGCGCTCAGGTGGGCGACAGCCTGCTCCTGACGAAAGCCCTGGGTACTGGCGTGCTGGGCACTGCCGTTAAGGCAGGATTCCTCAACGCAGCCGATCAGCAGGCGATGGTGGAGAGCATGTGCCTGCTCAACCGGCGCGCTGCTGAGTTGCTGCGGCAGCATGCTCAGGTGCACGGATGTACCGACATCACCGGGTTCGGTCTGCTGGGTCATGTATGGGAGATGGCTCAGGCGGCCAACGTGGAAATTGAGCTCTGGGCAGGAGCGCTACCGATTCTGCCCGGCGCACTGGATAACGCCCGAATGGGACTGGTGCCGGCCGGCGCCTATCGCAACCGCGAATTCGTCGGTGACGCTGTAACGTTTGCCGCCGACGTGCCTCTGGAACTGGCTGACCTGATGTTTGATCCCCAGACATCCGGCGGTCTGCTGGTCGCTCTGCCTGCAGCCCAGGCGCAGCAGGTGGCGGAGGTTCTGCAGGCCGCAGGCCTGGTGGCGCAGGTGATCGGCCGCGTATGCGAAGCGACCCAGCCCGCTATCCGGGTGCTGGCCTGATCTAGCGTCCTGCTAGGCTCCCGTCAGGAGGCGCAGCCTCCTGCTTTCCATACTGGGATTGACGAGCCGACAGGCCAGGGCGTGTAGCCGATGCCTGTCGGCTCGCTGGCGCTCCCGCCCCCGGCGCGTGCAGGAGAGTTGTATTCTTCAGCGAATATGTCATATTATTCGAAGCAGACCTCATTCGCTTGGTGTAAGGAGAGGGTTAGCATGAACAGGGCAGCTGAATGGTTGGACGCACTCCAGGCGGGGGAACTGGAGGCACTTGTGGACATCCTCGATTTCTATGGTCCGCAGATGCTGGGTGCTTTGGCGGGACGGCCGCCCGAGGTGCAGGCGCGGCTGATCGAAAAAGCGTTGCGCTGCGTCGCCCGGCAGGCAGGGCGTTACCGCGATGGCGCCCCCGAAGACTTTATCTGGGCTAGCCTCGCCAAGGGAATCGGCATGCCCACGAACGCGCTGCGCCAGGCGCCAGGGGCAGAGCTTGATCGGTTGCAGCGGATGCAGATCGTTCGGCGACTCGCCCAGAACGAGAGTAAGAATGAGCAGCGGCGCTACCGGTTTGGGCTAGTGACTGCAGCCATAGGCATAATCGCCCTGGTACTGGCTGCCAGCGCTGTCACAAGTGTGTTCAGCCTGCGCAGCCACCTGCTTCTTGTGGAGAGTTTATCCGGTCGTTTCGGCAACGTGGTCGGCAACGCCTGGGAGCGTGATCTCTGGGTGGTGTGCGCGGTGGACGATCCCCAGCAGCTGACCTATTTGGCCCAGCCTACTCTGCAGGTGGAGGCAAGGTTATCGCTGCCGCCGGGAGAGATACTGGCCGTCCTGCCTGACGGCGATGTTCTACTGGATAACGGCAGCGAGTTGCAGCGGCTGGGGCTTGAGGGCAGCAAGTGGTCGCTGCGGAAGCCGGCCAAGACCGTGCATGTGCTCAGCAACGGGCTGATTCTCTTTTATGAGAATCCCCTCGCAGAGGAAGGAGCGGACCCCCAGCAAATGGGTAAGGTTAGCGCTCATGATCTCGCCGGTCGCCTGCGCGGCACCCAGGAGGTACCGCCGGGGTGGTATGAGTTTGCGCCGGCAGGCGAATCATGGGTTGCTTTGCGGTCTGTAGATGTGCAGGGAGGTGACCGAGTGGTTGAATGCCTTACCGCTCAGGGCGAGAAACTCCAGCTTCCCTGCTTTGAAGCTGAATTCGGTCAGCTGGAAGGACATGTGGTAACAGCGCTAGCGGGGCGGGTGTCGGCCTGGGACTCTGCCGAAAACCAGCTCTGGAGCGTAGGGCTGAAACAGGAAAGGCCCTATTACAGAACCTATATCGCGCCCCTGGGGAGGGATCAGGGATGGCTGGTTGCCTTCGAAGGCACGACTAGCACGCGGCGTTCCGGAACGATGGACAGCTTGCTGGCCTCCATCAGTCCTGAGGGAGAGGTGCGCTGGCAGACTGAGTATCGCGCTCCCTGGTTTGGCTACGAGGCGCTCAAGCTGGAGCCAGCGCTAGAGCCGGAGACCGGCGCGATAGCGGCCATCGTCGCTGGCGAGAACCGAACAAACAACCGCCTGCAACTCGTCGACCTGGAGACGGGGCGGGTCCTGGGCAGAGCAACACTGACGGGGGCTGATGGCCTCTGTGGCTACAGCCTGATTGTCGCGGCTGATGGTGTGCCCCATGTGCTGGTCGTAACCCCGGGCCGCATTATGGTTTATCAGGTGCGCCAGCAGTAGGGGCGCAGCAGCATCACCTGAAATAGTCGAAGGCGGCCACAAGGAAGAACAGCACCGCCACCGTCAGCGTGGCCAGGCGAAGGCGCCGGGTGTTCCGCTCATCAAGGTTGAGGTCGATGGTTGCCTGCGGGTCCAGCTCGGCCTCCTGGCTGCCCTGCATCGTCCGCCACACAAAGATCAGCGGGTGAGGGAAGATCGTCAACAGCAGCCAGAAGAGACCGACCCCCAGGAAGATCAGCGCGTTAACAACATTGTCTGGCATCAGGCGGTCCTCCTTAAGAGCGTTGATGGGCTCGTTCATAGAATAGGGGATACTTGCTTCTTTCGTGGTGGATATCGCCTATCCTGCCCTTAAGCTATCTATCGCTGATGGGATATTTCCTCCCAGCCGGAAAAATGGTTATAATAGTGCACAGAATCTAGGGAGGTGGATTACATATGACAGCAAAAATCCTCGATGGCAGAGCATTGGCCCCAGTAATCCGCGAGGAAGTTAAGGCCGAAGTTGCCAGCCTGCGCGAGCGAGGCCTCGTGCCGCGCGTTGACGTTCTACTGGTAGGCGACGACCCCGCCTCTGTCTCTTACGCCAAATCCAAAGGCCGGATGGCGAAGCGAGTCGACATCGAATTCCAGCTGCATCAATTGCCATCCGAGGCGACTGAAGCCGAGGTGCTGGAGCTGATTGAGCAGCTCAACCAGGACGACGCCGTCCATGGCATCATGGTCGAGTTGCCTATGCCCAAACATATCAACCAGACAACAGTGATGGCCGCTGTGCATCCGCTGAAGGATATCGACGGCGTCAACCCCCTCAACCGCGGCTATCTGGCATCGGAAATGGAGGGGCTATTCCCGGCTACCCCGCTGGCCTGCATGGAAATTCTTGCGCGCCACGAAATCAACGTGCGCGGCATGGATGCTGTAGTCGTCGGCTACGGTGCCACCGTCGGCAAGCCGTTGGGCCACATGCTGCTCCATGAGCGGGCGACGACAACCACCTGCCATTCCAGAACCAAAGATCTGGCCGCTTACACCCGCAACGCTGACCTGGTGGTAGCGGCAGTGGGACGCCCGGGGATGATCACCGCCGACATGATCAAGCCGGGGGCTATAGTCGTCGACGTGGCCATCAACCAGACCGAAGACGGCATTGTTGGCGATGTCGACTTCGAGGCTGTCAAGGAAGTTGCCGGCTGGATCACACCGGTGCCTGGTGGCGTCGGGCCGCTGACCAGCATCCTCATTTTCAAGAACCTGCTGAAGGCCATCAAGCTGCAGAACAAATAACAACCCGGGGAAAGGGGGCCAGGCCCCCTTTTCTGCTGTTGAGGGAGAAAGAGGAGGCTGGTCACCTTGCGCACGAACACGTTGGAGAGAAAGATCCTCGGCTGGCTGTTTGAGACCGGTGCCATCAAGGTATCGGCGCCGGATCAGCCGTTCTGGTATACGTCTGGCCTGATCGGCCCTTACTACTGTAATACGCATTTTCTCTACGGCAGCGAAGAGGCCGCCACTCGGCTGTTGGCCCAGATTGACGGTTGGAAGAGCCAGCCGCTGGAATGCAGTGCGGCCGTCGCCCGCGAGTTGCGCCAGCAGTACGCCAAGACCCCGCTCTATCGCCAGCTGATCGACGATCTTGCCAAATACCTGCGGCAGAATTGGCCTCTCGATCAGATTCAGTACATCTCAGGCGGCGAACGCCGCGACTGGTTTTTCTCCTTGCTGCCAGCCATGCTCCTGGACAAGCCCCATCTGACAATCTTCAAGGACCGGCAGGTTGTGCTGCAGTACAATTGCGGGGCCGGTTTCGTCTCCGATCTGGGCGGCGGCCGGGTGCTCCACATTTCCGACCTGATCACCGAGGCATCCAGCTACCTGCGTGCCTGGATCCCGGCCATCGCCGACCGGGGGGGCGAAATAGTGGGGACGGTGACCATCGTCGACCGTCAGCAGGGCGGGGGCGAAGCGCTGCGCCGCGCCGGTGTGCCGATGCAAGCGCTGGCGCGCATCGATCAGACCCTGTTTGCCGAAGCGCGGGAAAGGGGATACGTCTCAGCAGAGCAGTATCAGCTGGTGCTCAGCTACTTGCAGGACCCCGAACAATCCATGCGCAACTTCCTGCTCAGCCATCCCGAGTTCCTGGAGAACGCCCTTCAGGGCGACGCCAAAACGGCCGAGCGAGCGCGACGTCTCCTGGATGAAGATCTGTATAAATTAAAGTAAAGATTGGCTGACCATTCCATCACAGTAATTGGCTCGTTTGAGATTCCGCAAATTGTGCACAATACGTTTGGAATCTCATAAGGAGGGTGGTCAGCTAATGACAGTAGGTACCAAACTGCACCAGAGCCTCGCTTCATTGCGCAGCGAAGCTGCCAACCTGCAGTCGTATGCGCTGGATACGGAGGATCAGCAGGCCAGGCAGATGTACCACCAGTGCAGCCAGCAATTGGAGCAGGTTGTAAAGCAGCTTGAGGCTCGGGTCAACTACGTTGAACAGCAGGAGCCCACCTATAAGATTTCCAACATGCAGCAGGGACAGGGCGGGGGACAGACCCAGACCCAGACGAACGCTATTCCGAGCATGCCAATGTCGCAGAGCGTCTCTGAGGTCTTCAACCCCAACACCACTAATAGCCCGTCCCTGACTGCGTCTACCACTACCGGCAGCAACCGCAAACACCGGTAGTGAACCAAAGGCAAGGGCGTGAGCCCTTGCCTTTGAACGTTGGGGACGGTTCTCAGCATTCATTTTTATGTAAACCGCGCTTCGCCAGTGCAGCCAGCACTCGCACATCGCCTCAGCCACCGCCACGGGAGCAGCCCTCCCCAAACGCCGTCTTGCAGCAAAATGTCGATTCCTGTCATTGCCCAGGAAATGCACCGCCAGGCTGGAGGGCAGGTGATTTTGTTGGAGGACACTGCAATGCCGGCCCCTGCCTTACTTGAAGAGCTTGAAAATGTCCGCGATGCTGAACGTCGTTCGGTTGTAGATGCGGTTGTAGGCTGCCTTTTTCGGGTTGGTGAGCCAACCCCAGCCGCGTGGCGCTTTCAGGCCAAGGTTGTGGCGCACAAACCGCTTGGGGCTCGTGCGGGCCGAGAGCCGCTTCTTCAGGCTCGGCCTGCGCAATCCGAATCTCATCGTATCACCTCGCCGTATTCTTATTTGCCACGGATGTCCATCTCCAGACTGTACGCGTCAGGCCTGCGAAACCGTATTTGCCCGCCTATTTCCCCGGAACGCCGCTGGATTCCTGCTCCATGCATCGGCTCTGGCATGAGGAGTAGCTGCTCAGCCAGAGCAAGCTCCCGTGACATGAAGTAGAACGCCAGGAAGCGCCCCCATCGCTGGCACTGAAGCGATATAATAGACCTAACTGCGGATAGGGGAGGTTTACAGACATGCAGAAGATGATGGAACAACTGCGCGAGCTGGTGGCTCTGACCGGACCCTCAGCTTTGGAAGACGATGTGGTCAGCTATCTGACGGGACAGCTGGCGGAGATTGGCGTTGAGCACCGGGTTGATCCCTTGGGCAACGTGCTGGTTACTCGCCCCGGAACGGGTGGGCCGGCGGTGATGATCTCGGTCCACGTTGACGAGATCGGCTTTCTGGTGAAGAAGATTGAGCCCAACGGCTTCATCCGTTTTGAGAAGATCGGCGGGGGAGACGACCGCATTCTGCCGGCACAGCGCGTCTGGGTGCGCGGTGAGCAGGGTCGCCTGCTGGGCGTCATCGGCTGCAAGTCGGCGCACCTTTCCAAAGGTGATGAGCGCAACCGGGTTGTTCCCTATCGGGAGCTTTACATAGACGTAGGGGCCGACAGCGCAGCAGCGGTGCGCGCGGCCGGCATCGAGATCGGCGACCCTATCAGCTTCGCCAGCGAACTGGCCACACTGGGGGCCAGCCAGGGGCAGCGCCTAATCGGCAAGGCCTTCGACGATCGCCTCGGGTGTGTAATGCTGCTGCGCCTGCTGCGCGAGCTGGGCCACAAATCCATCCCGGCCACCATCTACGGCATCTTCAGCACCCAGGAGGAGGTTGGTCTGCGCGGCGCCAAAGTTGCCAGCTTCAATTTTGACGCCGATGTAGCTCTGGCTGTCGACGCTACCGCCTGCGGCGATACGCCCGACTGCAGGGGCGAAGGCCTCGCGCTAGGCAAGGGCCCCGGCATCAAGGTGATGGATTTTAGCATGATCGCGCATCGCACCGTGAAGAAGCGCCTGATCGAGTGCGCCAAAGAACTGGGCATCTCCTACCAGCTGGAGGTGCTGACCGGGATCGGCACCGACGCCGGCGCTATTCACCAGCAGAAGGGTGGTGTCGCCACGGGCGTCATCTCCATCCCCAACCGCTATACCCATTCGCCGATTGAGATGGTCGATCTGCGCGACCTGGAGGACGCCTATCAGCTGCTGCGGCAGTTCGTTGTGACCATTAAGCCAGACGATAGCTTTGCCTTCGGCAAATAGGCTTCGTAGCTATTAAAAGAGGGGTCAGGTCCAGTGCGACTGGCCCCTCTTTTTGTGCGACGATAGCGCGCTGGTGTGGTTGAGATAAGACTGAGCGCTGGGGATCGTCCCCAACGCTCGCGAGGATGCGACACGCTAAGACAGTTCGTCGAGCAGGATATAGTAGTCGATCTTCGCTTCATCCGCTGGCGACAGCCCATACTCCCCCAGGAAGATGCGGATGAGGTCGAGATCAGCACGCCCAGCGAGATTGTAGCGCAGGCTGCGCACGGCCAGGGCGATATCGGTGTAGCGATCGGCTACGCCGCCGCGGCCCCAGTCAACAAATCCGCTAATCTTGTCGCCCTGCAGGATAATGTTCGGCAAGCAGTAGTCGCCGTGGGTGAATACCAGATCCTCCGCAGCAGGGCGGGTGTCCTGCAGCTCCTGCAGTATCTCGCGGGGGTCGCGCCCCATGTTCTCGCGCTCTAGCTCGCTGGAATCCACCAGGCCGCGCTCCACCCGTTCTTGCGCTTCCGCCAAGACCACGTCCAGGTCGCGCCGAAAGGGGCACTCCCGGAAATCCAGCGCGTGGACCTGGCGCAGGCCGCGCGCCAATGCCCTAATCATTGCCGTTATGGCTGCCTCTGAAACAAAGTGTTCTTCCGCCGCCGCATGCAGCCCCGCTATCTCGCTGATCAGCAGGAACTGCGTCCCGTCCAGTTCATCGAAATAGAGCACCTGTGGCACCGGCAGCCTGCCCCGCAGCCATTCCAGCACCTGCTTTTCTCGAAGCAGGTCATCCTCCTCCGTGCATTCCTCCACCTTCAAATAGGCAGTACCCCACTGCGGCAGCCCACTCACACGGTAGATTGCCGCGCGAGACATACCGATCGCGTCCCGTTCCAGATGCGCCGCCTCCAGCAGCTGGCGCAACTCCTCCGGCACACGCCTGGGCAACCCCGCCGATCGCTCAGCCTCCATCCGCTACTCCTCCTTGCTGTCACGACTCTGTCTTGAATCATTCTGCGCACACCTTGCCCAATCCTGTCCCTGCCAGGAAGTTAGCGTCGCCGTCCCGCCGCAACTGGCGATTCCGCAGCGCCGCCATGCAGGGCAGCCAACATGCAGCGCCTGTGCGATGGATTCTAGGCCTGGCCGGCCTTCGCTTTCCTGAGGTGCAGCCACATGGCACCTGCAGCGACACAGGCGTAGATCACCAGGGTAGCGGGCCAGGGCTGGCCGCAGAGCCGGGCAACCACCAGCACCCAGCTGGCCAGCAGGAGGTTGAGCCCAAACGCGTCCACAGCAGCGGGCAGACGCCAACCCGTAAGCCCCCTCAGCAGCGCTGCCGCCATTCGCGCCCCATCCAGGGGAGGGAAGGGGAGCAGATTGGTTGCTGCCACCAGCAGGTTCACTGCGGCGAAGATCAGCAGCGGCCACCAGTAGAGGGCAGGGGAAGCTGTCGCCGCTGGCGCCGTGCCCTGGGCCAGTACCGTGTCTCCTGCTGGCGCGCTGACGGCGACAGCCGCCTGCATGGCCTCTGAGAAGGCAGCAAACAGAGCCCCTAGAAGCACCAACAGTCCGCGGCAGGCGTGGCTGAGCGCCGCACCTACCCCCAGGCCCAGCGCGAAGAATCTGGCCATTAGCCAGACTAACGCACTCAGCAACCCCAGCGTGGCATTCAGCGCTGGCCCCGCGACTGCCAGCATGAACTCCTGTTGCCAGGTGGCCTGCTCCCGAAAGCTTGCGGGCAAATTCACCTGTCCCGCCAGCGGGATCAGCCGCAGCACAAACTCACCGCTGCCCACTCTCCTTCTACAGACCCTTGGCCCCAGCCCAAGCTGCAGCAGTTCCGGCAGATAACCCATGCGTCGCGCCACCCACCAGTGGGCCAGCTCATGGCACCCCAACGCTAACACAACAGCGACCAGCACTACCCAGACAATCATCGGCCTACCTCCCGGTCTACGGTATGTAGAGACCGGGTGTACTATGCTGGCATGTCCGGATGGAAACCCGGGAGGTGCCGGTAGACCTCGGGCAACGACAAATAAGCGGCTTTTTAAGCCTTTTGGGAGGAAAATTGCACCGATTTGGCGAATATATTCAAAACTTGGCGAATCTGCATGAATTATGGCTGGGTTTACACGCCGGACGTGAAGAAGGAGGATGAAAAGCCATGGAAATCCTAGTGCTGGCCTTGATCGCTTGGGCGGTTTTTGTATGGTTTTCAGGGCGAAACCGGCGCGGGCAGCAAAACGGAGGATCTGGATCAAAGTCGCCCAGCGCTTACGAGCGTCTACCATATAGAAAGAAGGACTACCTGTTTACAGCAGCTGAGCGTTCATTCTTTGAGGTACTGTCGTTGGTCTTAAAGGATGAAGATGTGCACATATTCGCCAAGGTACGCATGGGTGATCTTCTTTATCTGCCCAGAGGGACCTCTGGGCGGCAGAGCCACTGGAACCGCATTCAGTCCAAGCATGTAGATTTTGTGATCTGTGATAAGGAGAAGATCCAACCACTTGTAGTTATTGAGCTGGATGATTCCTCGCATAACAGAGTAGCCCGGGCCAGAAGGGATCGCTTTATTGAGCAGGCATACTCCGACGCTGGCTTGACCCTGCTTCGCTTTCCCGTAAAGAGGGCCTATGTTACAGCCGACACTGAGGCGGTCGTCAAGGGCGCTTTGGGACGGCACCAAAGCGAAGGAGTTGCCGCGGAGCCGTAATGGTAGGGGCAACTAGACTGGCAACGGCTCTCTCTACAGAAGGACGTAGGCCTGCCCGCCGGTGGGCCTTCGTTTTAGTTGTGGTGGTCATGGCTTGGGCCCGTTCCACGGGTACGCCTGAAGAGGCTCATACGTGTAGTTGTGTCAAGTGTAGTGAAGGAGGCGGCATATGTGCCTGATACGTTGCTGAGAAAGCTTAGGGAATATGTTACAGACTCCAGCCTTCAGTTCTCATATAAGTTGGTCCTGCTGAAAGCAATGCTTCCCCGGCTAGACGCAGACGGTCTAGTAGAACTTGAGACTGTTGTTCAGGCATTCAAGGCATTCTATGAAGACCGCCTTAAAGCTGGTCTTCCCGTTGATCAGCCCCGCGCCAGCATTAACCGAGTTGCAGATATGAGCATAGCCGCGGTCAGGTCACTTATTCTGGATAATCCATTCGCTGCCTACAGCCGCGCTGGTCTTCTCAGGCGAACAGGTGAGCAGATTGGGTTTGTTCCTGAGCTCTGGGCGCAAATGACTCTTGCAGATAGGGAGGAGCTGGCCCGATTGGTCGAGCAACGTCTTGATGACTATTACGAGGAGCGGGTCGTTCGGTCATCCTTGAACTCGCTACTGAACGAGGTTCTGGAAAGCTATCCCGAGGCACGCAGTCAGCGTTTCAGTGGTTCTGTCCCTATTGTCAAGGTGCTGACCCGCGACCTTCCCGTCGCCATCGCAGACAGCGGGCTAGTCGCTCCTGACACATATAAGATCATCGGTTCTGCCGGCCAAGGAAATTGGGCAGCTGTACCCTGGGTTGCAGTATTGGATACGAATATTACAGAATCGATTCAATCGGGAGTCTACGTAGTCTACCTTTTTGGCTCCGATATGGACTCAGTATACTTATGTCTGATGTTAGGCGTAACCGAGACTATGCAGCAGCACCCAGGCAGATCTGGCTTAGCCCTGTTACGAGGCAAGGCCGCTGATCTCCGCAAGCAGATCGACATAACCGGACTAGCGGAGGAAGGGGCAGCAATTGGGCAAGCGCGCCTGGCGCAGCAATACGAGGCCGGGATTATCTGCTACATCAAATACGACAGAGGGGACATACCGGACGACGGTGAACTACTCGATGACCTTGAGCACATGCTGAAGCTCTACGCGCAACTGAGAGGTAATCTGGCGATCGAAGGGCAGGTGCGCGAAGTGCCGATGGACGAGTCACCGGAGCCACCCCGATCCATAAGCGAACTGCTTGAGCATGTTCATGGGTCCGTCTTGGCACAGGGCTTTCAGTACACCTACCCCGACCTCTGCAACTTCTACCTCTGCCTGCGCACCAAGCCTTTCGTCATTCTGGCTGGTATCTCGGGGACGGGAAAAAGCCTGCTGCCGAGACTATTTGCCAGGGCGATATCCGCCGAATGGCGCCCTATCGCCGTACGGCCAGACTGGAACGACGGATCGGACCTGCTGGGCTATGTAGACTTGGAGGGGAACTTCCGCCCAGGTGAGTTAACCGGCATTATCGAGGAGAGTGCGCAGAATCCGGACGTGCCGTACCTGGTCGTTCTGGACGAGATGAATCTGGCTCGGGTTGAACATTACTTGTCTGACCTGCTCAGTGTCATGGAGACGCGGAAGCTCGAGGACGGGCGTATCGTCGCCAACCCGTTGCTCAAACCGGTCCATTTCCGGACGGAAGCCGATCGTCGGCGTTACTCAGGGCTAGGCTGGCCGGACAACCTCTACTTGGTCGGCACAGTCAACATGGATGAGACAACGCACCCATTCAGTAAGAAGGTGCTAGATCGAGCGAATACTATTGAGTTCTCAGAAGTCGATCTGAAAGGCTATCAGCGGGAGGCTGGCAACGCAGTTGAGCCGATCAGAGTAGCTAACAGCCAGTTTCGCGGCCTCTATGTGCATCTGGCTGATGCCCTGGCGGTTGAGCCCGATTTCGCGGACGGTATCGTGGACCAGCTGGTTGTCATCAACGACATCCTCCAGCAGGCAAATCTGCATGTGGGGTATCGTGTGCGCGACGAGATAGTGATCTACATGGTGCACAACCGCCAGCTGGAGCTGTTGGACGAGGCAGTGGCGTTCGATTATCAGCTGCTGCAGAAGATCCTGCCGCGCATTCAGGGGAGCTCGCAGAGAGTGAGGCGGGTGCTGATCGATCTGCTCAAGTTTTGCGGCGGCGTCGATCTAACCACAGCCAATGATGACTTGCTGGCGCGGCTCGAGGAGTTTGAGGTGGCGCACGACTTCCTTCCCTATCCGCGCAGTGCTGCCAAGCTAGCGATCATGTTACGGAGGTTTGAGGAAGATGGCTTTACCTCCTATTGGATCTGAGGAAGTAAAGCTGCTCTATATCGAGACCGAGGATTTCACTCTGACGATCAAGGGGCGACCGATGCATCCAGTAGCCCAGGGGCTAGGCGTGATCCCCAAGAATCTGGCCGAACATTACGTGGCCACACTGAGCATCAGGGGTAACTATATCTGTGCCTGCTGCTTTGATCCAGCAGCACCTGGGCAGATGGCCGCGTACGCTCCGTTGCAGCCTGTCTTCGCCTGCTTCTATGAACAAACTCCGTATGAGATCGTGATTGAGCGAGAGGGCGACAAGGAGGTTACTTTCTTCCATCGGGATCAGTACCTGCGTAACGCCGTTAAGCCCGTTGGGCGGCGGCACACTCTGACTGGGATCTTGAACTTCCGTAACGATGTTGGTTTCAGCACATTCGAGATAGGGGTCGACGGTCGGGCAGCGCTCTCGGTGACGCTGGAGGTCTTTCCAGTCAAGCTGAGGTACAAAGAGGACTACTGGCAGCTGCTCAGCGACGTCAACAAAGAAGTCTACAACCTGGCCTTCGACTTCCTCCGCCGCACGTATTTGCAGGCCAAGCTGGGCAGTCAGCGCCAGACCAGCCTGGCGGAGTTCTACAGTGTGGTATCTTTTCTGTTTGACCGTCTCCAGGCAGCTTTCCGGCGAGTGAAACAGTCACCCCAGCAGGTGATCGTTCCAGACCATGTGCTAGTGCGGCCGGAACGAGTGCGCAGAACGGATGGCCTGTCGCGGCGCTGGTTGGAACGGCACCCGCAGGAGTTGCAGAAGGGCAGACATGGGTTGCGGATAGGTGGCTCAGTCTATCTGCCGGCGCGGATGCTGGATGCACGGAAACGCGTTTCTTACGATACCTACGAAAACCGAGTTGTGAAATGGATGCTGAGACGGATCCTGGGCAGGTTGGGCGATCTACGCCGGCGCTACCTCGAAGCTAACCGCCAGCCTGATCCGGAGGTCGTGGGACATATTGAGCGCATGCAGCGCGGGACGCAGGCCATGCTCACCGCCGAGTTTCTGCGCGAGTGTGGGGAATTGACCAGGCTTGACGGTCAATCGCTGGTGCTGCAGATGGCCTCCGGCTACCGGGAGGTCTATCGGTACTATCTGATGCTGACCAAGGGTCTGTCCCTGCAGGGCGAGATTTTTGAGCTGAGCGTGAAGGACGTCGCTCAGCTCTATGAGTATTGGTGCTTCCTGGCTCTGGGCTCTATCCTGCGCCAGAAGTATCGTCTGAGGCGGCAGAGCGCGATCATGGTCAGGGGCGAGGGATTGGCCGTCATGTTGGACACGCGACACACTGCGGATCTGGAATTCGTCAACGATCAGAATGGCGAGAAGTATATTCTCAGCTATAATGCCCGTCAGCCGACATCGCCAACGGTATCCCAGAAACCCGACAACGTCTTAACTTTACGCAAGGCTGGTTCAGATATGGAGTATCGCTATTTGTTCGATGCCAAGTACCGCATCGACCCTGCCATGGAAGGCACTTGGTACGCCAGGAGTTACCTGCGCCCCGGCCCGCTGGAGGAAGATATCAACACTATGCACCGTTACCGCGATGCGTTGGTCTATCAACAGAAGGACGGTGGGTACAGGCGAGGCACATTTGGCGCGGTGATTCTCTTTCCATACGCAGATGAAGCCGAGTACGCCGGACTGGACGGCGGGGAACCGCATCGTTTCTATGAAAGTATCGGACAGGTGGGCATCGGCGGTCTCCCATTCTTACCTGGTAACACCCAGCTGGTGGAGCAGATGCTGGACGATCTGATTCTGGCTTCCCCTGAGACTGCTCAAGAACAGGCTGGAGAGGTTGAGGGAACGCAGGAGTACTATGAAGAGCGGTTTGCCCGGCGGAGCGTGTTGGTGGGAGTGGTCAACGGCGCAGATCATCTTAACTACCACCTTGAGATGCGTACCTACCACATCCCAGCGCGGGAGCTGCCCAAGGGTTTCCTCCATATCGAGCATATCGCGCTCTATGAACCGCAGGGAGCTAATAGGGAGCGTTTCAACGGGGTTCGCTACTGGGGCAAGGTTGTGGAAGCTAGACTAGTGAAGCGATCCGAAATCGCCATTCCCAGTCGTCGCAGGAGCACAGGCGAGGACTATGTCCTATTCCTCGTGGATAAGTGGCGAGAGGTCGGTCCGGTATTCCCGGCCGGCTACGGCGTCCGCCGTCGGATCTATACGACGCCATATCTGCTGAAACGGGCCCGACACCTGCCGGAGCTTAGCCTGAAGTCTGATACCGAGGTGCGGCTCTGGAAGGAGCTGCAGCGGCTGGACGATACAGTGGCAGTCCTGCTGGCGGCGAGGCAACTAACTGAGGAGACAGCTGTCGAGGGCTTTGCGATCGCTGGCATGAACGTCAAAGTGATCGGCGGGGAGATCCTGCTGGGTGACGAGAAGCTCGCTGATGTAAGAGACCTGCAGCTTAGGCCGATGTACGTCTTGCGTCGGGTGATGGCGGCTGTGAACGAACGATCATCGGCTGGGTGATAATCAGAAGCCCAACTCCTGCAGAGACAATCATCCTGCAAATATATATAGTTTGGTTGACAGGACAGGCACCTATCTTGTAGACTAGCGATAACTTAATACTAGCAACGCCTCACTTTGACCGGTGAGGTAGAGGCGCGGCGTTTAGGAATCTCTGGTGGAGCCTGAGAAGCAATGAGGCCAGAGAGGGCGAAATGCCGCCGAAACCAGTTGCATCCTCAAGTGTAGCTGGTTGGGGCTGCAGTGATGAACTGCAGAACTGTCTCAGTAAGCAATCCCGGTTTGCTGAGTTGTGCTACTTCATTCAGGGAAAGTGGGGAGGTGTAGGTATTCCATGACCTAAGCTTCGCCTTAGGTCTTTTTGTTTGCCCAGAAATACTTGGACTAACAGATTTCACTGACAGAAAGGGAGAGGGCAGATATGAGAAATAGATGGATGTTGGCCTTGGCGCTTGCCTTGGCTGTGATGACACTGGTAACCGGGTGCGGCGGGCAGGGCGACGCCGTGTTGCGCGCCGGCATGGAAGCGGGCTACGCCCCTTTCAACTGGACGCAGATGGATGATTCTAACGGCGCTGTCCCGATTGAGGGCACTGCCGAGTTCGCTGGCGGTTACGATGTGGAGATCGCCAAGCGTATCGCCGAGGGCTTAGGGAGGGAGTTGGCCATCGTCAAGACCGAGTGGAACGGTCTGGAGATGGCGCTCACCTCGGGCAAGATTGATGTGATCATCGCTGGTATGTCGCCCACGGCCGAGCGGGCTGAGCGGATCGACTTCTCGGATAGCTACTATGAGTCCGACCTGGTCATGGTTGTCAGGCGCGGCAGCAAGTACGAAGCCGCCAGCACGCTGGCCGACTTCGCGGGTGCGAAGGTGACGGCGCAGATGGGTACCTTCCACTACACCGTCATCGATCAGATCCCTGGAGTGGCGAAGCAGCCGGCCATGGACGATTTTACGGCGATGCGCGTAGCCCTGGAAGCTGGCATGATTGACGCTTATGTATCCGAACGCCCGGAGGGAGTCAGCGCCTCTGCTGCTAACCCCAATCTGAAGATGATCGAGCTGACAGATGGGTTCACCACCTCGCCGGAAGACACCGTGGTTGCGGTGGGCTTGAAGAAGGGAAGCGGGCTGACCACCAAGATCAACGAGATCCTGGCTGGCATCTCGCAGGATGAACGCCTGCAGATCATGGACGAGGCGATCAAGAACCAGCCCATCGGCGGCTAGATCTGCTGAGAGCCGACTGCCTCATAATTGAGGCATTCGGGTCCATCCCATAAGGAGGAGAGCCATGAGCTTAGAATGGATCGTCAGGATCACGACGGAATACTGGCCGATGTTCCTGCGGGGAGCCCGAACGACTCTCCTGCTTGCTACCGTCGGCACCGTTGTCGGCGTTGTTATCGGTTTGCTGGTGGGTGTCGCTCGCACGATTCCCAGAGAAGGAGGCCGCACGAAGCGCGCCTGCCTCTGGATGATGAATGCTGTCCTCGCCGTGTATATTGAAGTATTCCGGGGGACGCCGATGATTGTTCAGGCCATGGTCATCTACTACGGTTCGGCCATCGCCCTGGGGTTGCACATGGATCGGCTGACGGCTGCCCTGTTCATCGTCTCTATCAACACTGGCGCCTATATGGCTGAGATCGTGCGCGGCGGCATCGTCTCCATCGATAAGGGGCAGTTCGAGGCGGCCCAGGCCATCGGCATGAACCACTGGCAGACCATGTTCTACGTCATTCTGCCGCAGGTGATCCGCAACATTCTGCCGGCCACGGGCAACGAGTTTGTCATCAACATCAAAGATACCTCGGTGCTCAACGTTATTTCGGTTACCGAGCTGTTCTTTCAGGGGAAATCTGTCGCCGGTAGCAACTTTCACTACTTCGAGACATTCCTCGTCGTCAGTGTGATCTACCTGGTGATGACATTCACCGTCACGCGGATCTTGCGCTATCTGGAGAGAAGGCTTGACGGCCCAGAGCACTATATTCTCTATGCGAACCAGATGCAGGTGGAGACGCCGGAAGATATCCTGCGCAAGCAGCGCAGCTCGTCCAGCTACTAGCAGGGGAGGCAGGTGAAAGACATGGAAAACGTGATTGAGATTCAGCACCTGAGCAAGTCCTTTGGTACACATGAGGTCCTGAAGGACATCAACTTCTCGGTAAGCGCTGGCGAGGTCGTCTGCATCATCGGCTCCTCTGGCTCGGGGAAGTCGACCCTGCTGCGCTGCATCAACCTGCTGGAGAAGCCGAGCGGCGGCAGGATCATCTACCGGGGGCAGAATATCCTC
Organism: Bacillota bacterium; assembly: GCA_050949085.1. Classification (GTDB taxonomy): domain Bacteria; phylum Bacillota; class UBA994; order UBA5500; family UBA5500; genus JBMNFB01. Next base: position 768,998 of record JBMNFB010000001.1, on the reverse strand, counting down.
GACAGGCCGGGAGAGATCTACGCCACCCGCGCCCGGCTGGGCATGGTCTTTCAACAGTTCAATCTGTTCAACAACCATGATGTCCTGGGCAACTGCGTTGTCGGTCAGATGAAGGTGCTGCGCCGCAGCCGCGCAGAAGCCGAACAGGTGGCGCTGAAATACCTGCGGCTGGTGGGGATGGAGCAGTTCATCCATGCGCGGCCGAGACAGCTCTCTGGCGGACAGAAGCAGCGCGTGGCCATCGCTCGGGCGCTGTCCATGGAGCCAGATGTGATGCTCTTTGACGAACCCACGTCCGCTCTCGACCCGGAGATGGTGGGCGAGGTGCTGAAGGTGATGGAGATGCTGGCGGATAGCGGCATGACGATGCTCATCGTCACCCACGAGATGGATTTTGCTCGCGAGGTCGCCGACCGCGTGGCCTTCATGGATCAGGGCGTGATCGCCGAAGAAGGCACACCCGAGCAGATTCTTGACAACCCGCAGCAGGAGCGCACCCGTCAGTTTCTGCTGCGCACTCGGGGAAGGTGACAAGAATAGTAGAAAGGGGCGCAGATGAGACGATTGATCCATCTGCGCCTTTTCTATGTGAAATGGAGGGGCAGATCATCCCACTTCGCCCTGAAGTCTTCGCTCTTAAGTGGTGAGTTGTGGCGCTGTTGCGAAAGGTTTCCTATCACTTGTTGAAACGGCTGGTAGAAGGTATCCTAGGGGTAGGCAGGCGCGCCAGATTGTAGAAGGGTGGATTGAGATTGAAGAGAGTTATCAGCCTTTGTGTGGTCATACTGTTGACGTTTGGTCTCCTGGTCGGCTGTGTCGACCGAGGTGCCATCGAGGAACTGGAGAATGAGGTGGCAAGCTGGCGGGAGCTGGCCAAATCGCAAGGGCCGCTGTTCAGTGCACTGCAGGCCATCGAACTGATCCAGAACAAGGACTGGGAGGGGCTGGCGGCCATGGTGCATCCTGAGGCAGGGGTGCGTTTCACTGCCTATCCCTACATTGAGCTTGAGAAGGACCTGGTTTTCACTGCCGAACAGGTTGCCGGTTTCGGCACCGATTCGACCAAGCATAACTGGGGTCACTATGATGGTAGCGGCGACCCGATCCAACTAACCTTCGGCGAATACTATGAGCGCTTCATCTACGATGCAGACTTCGCTAATGCGCCGCTGATTGGTCGCGATCGCATCATCGGCACCGGCAATGCCATCGATAATGTTCAGGAGGCCTATCCGAACGGGCGGTTTGTCGAGTTCTACTTCCCAGGAACTGAAATGCACGATGGAATCGACTGGCGCAGCCTGAAGCTCGTCTTTGAGCAGCAGGGCGACACCTGGTATCTGGTAGGAGTCATCCACGGCGAGTGGACGATCTAGCGGGGAGTGTGGTAGAAGCCGCCGTCGAAAAAGGCGAGTCTAGAGCAGAGAAAGCTAACCGTGATGCGCGGCAGGGCATTAATGCCAGGGACCGCGCGGCAACAAAGGAGCCGGCTTGGGCGTCCATAACAGACAAGGGACCCTGGGGGCGACCACGGGCAGCTGTCGACGTAGCGCGCCTCGGGAGTCCCGGAAGAGATGTCATCGTAGAAACGCCAGAAGGAGGGTCAGCATTGACCAGACGGATTAGTCTACTTGTACTGCTCGTCTTGACGGTAGGGCTGCTGGCAGGCTGTTCGGGCATGCCGCTTGTCAACCAGGATCCGGACGCTGGGAATGACCTTGGGCTGCTAGCCCAGCAGGAGCCTCTGCTCAGCGCACTGCGCGCCATCGAGCTTATCAAGGCCAGGGACTGGGAGAGTCTCGCGTCCATAGTGCATCCGCAGAAGGGGCTGCGATTTACCGCTTATCCCTACATCGATCTGGAGAAGGACCGGGTTTTCACGACCGACCAGGTTGCGGAGCTGGACAGCGACACGACCGTATACGTCTGGGGCGAGTATGACGGTAGTGGCGACCCCATCGAGCTTACATTTGGCGAGTACTACGGGCGCTTCGTCTACGACGTGGACTTTGCCCAGGCACCGATGGTTGGCCGGAATCACAGCATCGGCTGGAGTAACACCATCAACAACATCGAGGAAGCATACCCCAACGGCGGCTTCATCGAGTTTCACTTCCCGGAGATTGATCCGCAATATGGGGGAATTGACTGGCGCAGCCTGCGGCTGGTCTTTGAGCAGGAGGGTGACGCCTGGTACCTGGTAGGCATTGTCCATGCCGAGTGGACCATTTAGAGATAGCAGAGAGACAATAGATTACAGAATGCACGGTCAACGTTAACATCGGCCCGCGCCACGCGCGGGCTTTTTTGCATGCGCCTCAGCGTTCACCGAGTGTGCTGAAGGCGTTGGCTGCTCCATGTAGAAACATATACGGAGAATAGCTAACAGGGGAGGCATCTATGGTGACAAATGACGTTGATGAACGGCAGGCCCATTCAGGGGGCTCGAACTACGAAGCTTCGCGAGATGTATTCTCGACGGTTCCCAGCCTGGATCCCTATCTTTCTCATTTCGGCTGGTGGGAGTCGGAGATCGAGGTAAGAGTCATCACCCGGCACGAGGGAGATGGCCAGATGGAGCGGCACGCTGCCGGGTACAATCTGGTGCGTGATATGGGTGACAGCGACGTCTGGTGGAGGAGCTACTGGACTGCATCGCAGGACCAACCTTTCAACTCCAAGTGCGGGCTGTTCCGACTGTGCAATGAGTGTCCGCACTATGTACGTGTTGAAGTGGATGAAGATCTGGAGATATTCTTCGCGGATGGGAACCATGAGTGTACCAGAAAGCTGCATAATCGCTGGAGTGACAAGCAGGTGGCGGAGATGCTGCTCGGCAACCGCATTCTGGATATCGATGAGGGCAGCTACTTCGTTGATTAGTACGGTCGCATCCCTACCCTGAAAATCACTGTAGATGCAACCGGCCATGATTATCAGGGCGGGGAAGCGGAGGGCGGCTGTGTCATCTGTCACCCGGACTCAAGGGCATCTACTCAGGAGTAATCCCTCATTGGCGTGGGTTCTATGTACCCGCGAATAGCGGGGGAAGGATCAAGCTATAGGCGGCCAGGGTGGCCGCCTTCTGGTTTCTGTATGTGCAGTCTGGATCCAGCATAGTTTACATAAAAATGAACGGTGGGAACCGTCCCCACCGTTCATCATTCTATGCCGTTTTTCTTCCCCCAGCTTCGCCAGCTGGCTGCAGCTCTGAGCTGCCTGCTGCAGTCTGTGTATCCCATTGCTTGTTCCGCATCCAGAGCAAGAGTCCACCCAGCAGAGCGCAGCAGCTGCGGCCTGCGGCCGTATTTGTCGGCCAGCGCTCCCCAGACGGGATAGAGCAGGGCGCTGCTGTAGAACGAGGCTGAAAACGCCCATCCCGACCAAATCTCGAGGTTCTCGGCAACTCCCAGGTTTTCCAGCAGGGCTGGCAGAAAGGGGCTGACGATCGAAAATGATACCCCGGCGACGACAGTTCCAACCCACAGAATGATCAGGTTTTTTCTCCACTGTTCCATCTGGCTGATGCCTCCTGTCTAGTCATGGAACACCAACTTCATTCTACTCCCTGGACAAACCGAATGCTAGGACTAGGGGCGAAGCGTAGGATGTAGTAACTGTACTAGCATTCGCTTTGCATGATAAATCGAGGTTTAGCAGAGGAAACCTGCCGCTGTTGGCGAAAGTGTGAGAAGAAGAAAGACTCTATTCAGTCAGCTATTCTGAGCAGAGGAGGTTTGTAGTTGAAGTATAGTGCAGAGCGTATCGCAGCCTTCGAGAACTACCTGGAGCAGATCAGGCAGGCCTATCAGGCACCGGGGATCGTGGTCGCTTTGGCCGAGCAGGGCGAAGTGACGTATCAGGCGAGCTTTGGCCACCGTGATCTGGCAGCAGGGTTGCCGGTGGATGGGCAGACAATTTTCGGCCTGGCCTCGGTAACCAAGTCGTTTACGGCGCTGGCGATCATGCAGCTGGCCGAGCGCGGTCTGCTGCAGCCGGAGGATCCTGTCGTCCGCTATCTCCCGGAGTTTGGCTTGCCGACGGGCGCCGATGCGCAGGCGGTGACCATCCATCATCTGCTGACGCATACGGCGGGTTTTCCACCGCTTCCAACGCTGAATTACAGTATCACCGGCAATACGGTGCCGGACGAGCCGGAATCCGAGGATGAGGACGGGGCCAAGGACAAGCCGGAGAATCCACGGGTTGACACCATGGCCGACTTGCTGGACTATCTGAAGAACGGAGACTATGAGATGCTGGGCCAGCCCGGCGAGTATCTCAGCTATTCCAATGATTGCTATGGTCTGCTGGGTGAAATCGTGGAGCGGGTGAGCGGCGAGCCCTATCAGGAATATGTCAGGCGCCACATCCTGCAGCCGCTAGGCATGGAGCGTAGCGTGTTCACAGTGGAGGAACTACAGGCGCTCGATAACGTAACTGAGCTCTATTATCGAACCCGTGATGAGGAACTGAAGCATTCGTCCAACTGGCAGGTGGCCCCGCCGTTTGTGGCCTGCGGCTGGCTGAAATCCTGTGTCGACGACCTGATCAAGTATGCGCAGATGTACGCCAACGGCGGCAAGTGGGGCGAAGAACGCCTGCTCTCTGCAGCCGGTGTGGAGCGGATGCGGCAGAGAACGCTGGAGTTCACGGAGAACCGCCGCTACGGCTACGGCCTGGTGGTGCAGGACTATGCCGGCGTGACCCTGGTGGATCATGGCGGCAGCCTGAAGGGTGTCTCCTCGAATATGGGTTTTGTACCGGAGAAAGGGATTGCCGCGGTCGTGCTCTGCAACACCAGCGGTGTGCCAGTGGCCAAAATCTATCATGCCTTGATCAATCTGGCTCTGGGGCTACCCATCGAAGAGCCGCGACGCACTTACCGGCATCAACCCTGGCCTGAAGATCTGATGGAGAAAGTGGTGGGCGCATATAAGTCAGGCGAAGGTGCCACCTACACTATCGAGAAAAGCGGCGATGGGCTGAGCATCGGCGGCTGGCTGGGAACGTTCCCTCTGTATGCCACAGGATCTGCATCCGCCGTCTGGCATTATAGGTACAGTGATAACGAGGTGCGCTTCATGGCCGATGCGGACGGAGAAGTGTGGGCCATCCACGCCGGCGGGCGCGTGATCCCGCGCAAGAAGCCGGAGTAAAACACAAGCGCCGAGTGACCCCGGCAGCAAGGAGAAGGGCATAGCGCAAATCATCGAGAGCCAGGGGACGGGCCCCGTCTCCCTGGCTCTGGACCTGAGGGCAGTTGACATAAAAGTGAACGGTTAGAACCGTCCCCGGCGTTCACCGTGCCCGATGCTGGCTTCGATTTCGGCGATGGTGCGGGGGATGGCGCAGGAGAGGTTTTCGCAGCCGTCCTCGGTAACAAGGCAGTTATCCTCGAGGCGGAAGCCAATTCCCCACTCCTCGCAGTAGATGCCGATGTCGACGCAGAAGATCATGCCGGGCTGGAGCATGCCGCCGCGGGTCACGTCGTCATGCACGTCGAGGCCGACGTGGTGGGCGCCGCCATGCCACATCAGCTTGCCGATTTCGCTGTAGTCCCCGACCAACCCCAGTTGGTGCAACAGCTCATAGCAATACTCGCGGGCAAGGCGATCCACATCGGCGTGGGGCATGCCCGGTCTGATGATGGAGAACATGTGGTCCGAGGTCTTCAGGGCACACTCATAGAGCAGCCGCTGCCGCTCAGTAAACTTGCCGTTGCAGGGCCAGCTGCGAGAGACGTCGTTCACCATCCCTTTCCAGCGGGCGCCGACGTCATTCAGCACCAGGTCGCCGTCCTGCGCTTGCCCGGTGTAGGCGTAATAGTGGATGCAGAAGTTGTTCTCTCCCGCGCAGATGATCGGCGCGAAGCCGGGCTCCAGTACGCCGTGATCGGTGAGCACATGATCGAAAATCGCCTTGTATTGGTATTCCCACATGCCGGGGCGGGAGGCGCGCATCATCGCCTTGATGGCTTCGCCGGTGATGCGGATCGCTTCGCGCATGGCAGCGATCTCACAGGGTTGCTTGATGATGCGCAGCTGCTGGAAGATCGGGTGGATGTTCTGCACTGGCAAGGCCGGATAGCTCTCGCGGCAGGAGAGGGCAAAGCGATGCTCGGTATTGGCCGGCTCATCCGGCGTGAGTTTGGTCAGGTCCAGATAGAGGCGCTCAAACGCGCCGCTCATGGCGTGGCCGTGCAGGTCCTGGGCGAAGCGATCGATGTAGCTGATGTGCTGAATGCCGGAGCGGTTCGTTGCATCTGCAGCCTTGAGCCGCTTGCCCGACCAGCGCTCCGCCATCGGGTCAGGGCGTTTCAGGTAGAGTGTTTCGGATACCTCACCTGCCTGCTTCCGGGCGAGAAAGATGATGCCCTCTTCGTTGCAGCCGGTGCTATACAGGAAGTTGCGGTTGCAGAAGAAGGAATAGAACTGGTCGCCGCTCTGGCGCGGTGCCTGGCCGGAAAACAGGACCAGCAGCGAATTATCTTCCATTCCTGCGTAGAGTCGCTGGCGATTGCCCAGGTAATAACTTGTTTCCATTCGTCACTGCCCCTCCCTTTGTCTTTTCTCCTTCAGTTCTGCCTGCATCTGACGACAGCGGTCGTGCCAAAGCCGTTCGTAGTCTTCGGCGCTGATGATCCGGTTGGCGAGATGCGTGACATTCGAGATACCCTCACTGACGCACCAATCCACACAAATCTGGTAGGCCTCCCAATCCAGATCATCGGTATCCCACTCAACCCGGACTGTTTCAAAGCCAAGCCTGTGCAGCGTCAGGGCGCGTGTATGTCCGTCAGTTAGAATCACCCGGCCATTCAGTTGCTTGACCTGCAGGGCGGCATAGCTGGATGCAGTGTCGCGGTTGAGCCAACTCTCAACATCCCTCAGCTTGGCCTCAGAGATGTAGAGCTGGCTCGGCTGGATGTCCAGCAGCCTCATTTTCATTATGAGTACCTCACCACCGTTGTTCGTTTAGCATCGACCTAACACTTCTCCGGAGGGGTCGCCCTTCCTTCACCCAGCCTGAAAATGAACTGCGACCCCGCAGGTTACCACCTGCATCTCGGCACGAGGCGCCCATTTACCCGATACTGTTAACAGGAATAGTTTCTCTTAGTAGTATGCTTACGAGTGGTGTTTGCGCTATAATACCGGTAACTAAGCTAGCGTAGCCCGCCTTCGAGGCGGGTGTGCACATCAGGGAAGTGAATGGGGGAAGGAAACGTGTGGGACAGCAACGTCTGGCTGGCCTTCGGCCTCAGCCTGTTTGCCGGCCTTTCCACTGGCATCGGCGGTGTTATTGCTCTACTCACCCGGAAGGTCAACACGCGTCTGTTGTCGCTGGCGTTGGGGTTTTCCGCCGGCGTAATGATCTATGTTTCGTTCATGGATATCCTGCCTGAGGGGCGGAAGATCCTCATGGCTGCTCGGGGTGACGTGACCGGGTCCTGGCTGGCAATCCTGGGCTTTTTCGCCGGGATGCTGGCCTTCGCCCTCATCGATCACCTGATTCCGGAGGACAAGAATCCCCACGAGCCCTGCCTGCCGCGCGACTTTGAATGCGAGGAGCGGGAAAATGCCAGCGCACTGCGGCGCTCGGGGCTGATGGCAGCGCTGGCGATCGCCATTCATAACTTTCCGGAAGGCCTGGCCACATTTTCGGCTGCGCTGCAGAATCCTCAGAGCGGTATCGCCATCGCCGCTGCGGTGGCTATTCACAACATACCGGAAGGGATCGCGGTGGCGGTGCCCCTCACCTATGCGACCGGCAGCAAGGTCAAGGGCTTTCTCCATGCGTTGCTCTCCGGCCTGACAGAACCGCTGGGTGCCCTTGTGGGATATCTGGTTCTGGCTCCGTTTCTTACCGATACTCTGATGGGCCTGCTGTTTGCCTTTGTAGCGGGAATCATGGTCTTCATCTCGCTGGATGAACTGCTGCCCACGGCCCGTGCCTACGCCGAGGAACACCTGGCCATCTACGGCGTTGTGCTGGGCATGGCGGTGATGGCTGTCAGCCTGGTGCTGTTCATGTAACTGCATATAGAAAGATCCGGGCGCCATCAACCGCCGCCCGGATCTTTGCGTTCTATTTGCCTCTGTTCTGCAACTCCTACTTCCCGGAGATGGTTACGCCGCTGGTATGGAGGTAGGGAAGCTGGCCGTAGCCGGAATCTACCCGCTCGGCGGAGATGTTCTGGATGTTCTTGAAGATGTCGAGGAGATTGCCGGAGATCATCGTCTCGGTGATGGGATACATGATCTTGCCGTTCTCGACGTAGTAGCTGTTCTTGGCCACGCCGGAGAAGTCGCCATTTGCGCTGGGGTTGCCGCCGGAGTAGCGCGCCACCAGCACGCCGCGCTGAACGCTCTGAATCATCTCTTCCAGCGACTTGTCACCAGGTTCGATCACCCAGCAGCCGCCCGAGTTCTTGGCCCGCTCCCGCTTGGTCTTGTTGGCACCATAGAGGCTGAGCAGGAAGCTCTTCAACACGCCCTGGTCGATGACAGTGACGTTCTCGGCAGGGAAGCCGTCCCGAGTCACAAAGTAGCCCATCGCCATCTCGGGGGAAACCGGCTGGCTGGAGAGCGTCAGCTTCTCGCTGGCCACTTTTTCGCCCAGTTTATCCTTTAGCAGGCTGGTATCGGCGATCAGGGCGCTGTCACTAAGATAGGTGGCCACATAGTAGTAGATGATATCACCCAGGCACTCGGGGGTGATGATCACGTCGCCGACAAATTTCCCTGATAACGGCCTGGCATCCAGGTGCTCCACCGATTGTTGCAGCAGCAGCTTCAGCGAGGCGCAATCCAGCAGGTTGCGCTCCAGGTCTCGCAGGGCGAACCCGGTGTAGTTGAACGAGGACGTCTTTTCGCCGTCTTGCGAGGCGAAGGAGGAGGAGAGGGTATAGACGCCCTGCGTGGTCACGAAGTCAACCCCGTTGGAGTTGATCAGCTGCTCGACACTCCTCGTAAACTCGAAGGTCGTCTCCATCAGCTTGATCTGGGGGAAGAGCTGCGGCACCTGCTGACTGTATTCCTTCAGCAGCTGATACATCCGCTCGGTGTCAGCTTCCTCTGGCCCAGTCTGAAAGCGCTGCGGCTCCTGGGCGGGGGAGATGTCATAGTCCGGATCCGGGTTTGACGTCTTGGCCATTTCCACCACTGTCTGAATGGCCTCGTCAATGGCTGTCGGCTCCAGATGGTTCAGGCTGATAACCCCGCGCCGGTCATCCTTAATCACCGTGATCTGCAGCGAGTTGTTGGCCGTGGTGCGGATCAGACTGAAATCGGTGCCCTGCAGATTCATCTCGTGCTTGTTGCTTTGGGTCATTATGCACTTGAACTTATCAACGTCTGCCTTCTGCAACGCCTCAACGCAGTATTTCAGGGTATCGTTCATCTTACCTACCCCCTATGTTGATCTTGCACTTGATGGCCGGACCGCCCATACCTACGGGGATCGCCTGCTTCTTGCCGCACATCCCGGCACATGACCACTTCATCTCGTCAGAGACCATGGTCACGCTCTGCAGCACGTCAAAGGCCACACCGGAAATGGTGGTGTCTCTGATGGCACGTCCCAGCTGACCATTCTTGATCTCGTAGCCCAGGACGACGCCGAACATAAACTCGCTGGTGGTGTCAGCCTGACCGTTGCTGGGTTTCATCAGATAATAGCCATCCTCGATGGAAGCAATCATATCCTCTAGCTTGCTTTCGCCGGGCAGGATGGCGGTGTTGCGCATTCTGATCAGCGGCTCGTCATGATACTGATAGGCACGGCCGTTGCCGGTGGGAGCGACGCCAAACTCGACGGCGCTCTGCTTGCTGTGCATGTAACCCTTGAGCACGCCCTGATCGATGATGTAGACATCCTTGGCGTAGGTGCCTTCGTCGTCAACATAGATCGGCATCGGCAGATTCTTACCGTCGTAGGTGTGAGCCAGATCCACCAGGGTGATTAATGGGCTGGCGCAGGGCTTATTGAGGTATTTGGCAGCTACTGAGCCACCCAGCACCAGGTCTGCTTCGGTCGTGTGGCCGAGGGCCTCGTGGGCAAGAATTCCGGCCAGGGCGGCATCGAGGATGCATTCCTTCAGACCGGCCTCAGCATAGACTCCCTCGCTTTTCTTGCGCAGGTGTTCATACAGGCGGTCGATGGCAGGATAGAGATCTGCGGGCGCCGTAAAGTGGTCTTCAAAATGCCCCAGCCCTCCTGCGTTCTCGGAGACTTCGACGGGGCCATCGCCTGCGTCCAGTGCCAGCGCAAAGCTGAGGATGGAGCGTGGCAGCAGCGAATAGAGCGATGCTCCGTCGGAGGTGATCAGCGTCTTCTCCATGTCCAGACAGTTGACGCCCACCCTGCGGCTGGAGAGGTCGGGATACTTGCTGGCTATGTAGGCATCCACTTCCCGGACGAATTCCATCACTTGCTGATGGGTAAGCCGCGGCTTGCTGGTGCCAAAGCTGACTTCTATCACCGGACGTTCAGGGGCAAAGGGCGCGGCATCCTTCCGCTCCCTGGCAGCGAGGAACAGGGCGTTCTCGGTTGCCGCAGCGATCACCGACCTGACGTCGCTCTGATCTGGGCTGGATGCAAACCCGAAACAGCCGTCGCGATAGACGCGCGCACTGATGCCAGCATTCGTCGTCCGGGTGTTCTGCACCAGATTACCTTTCAGGTAAAAGATGCTCTGCACCCGGTTCTCCTGCGAACGCAATTCTGTGTAGTGAGTGAGGACCGGCGCGTACTGACCTAAATTGCGGATAATCATCTGAATCCCCCTTTCTTATAGAAAAGCATAGCATATCTGCGGTCGTTTTGGCAGAGAATACTCAAATTTTCCACCCGCGGGGTGTCTTCTGTTAAGGTGACAATTCGGTTTCCGTAGGGTTAGTTTGTTTATTCCGTCATGTTAGGAGATAATGCTTCCCCTTAAATAGAACGATGCAGTGATAATCTTTTCGGAGGGAGTGCACAGATGGTTAGTCTTGAAGCCTTGCAGGAGAAGCTGGGGAAGGAACTGGTCAATTCGCCGTTCCTCTCGGTGATGATCGTCAACCGCCAGTTCGAGGTTGTCTGGCACAATCAGAGGTTTGCCGATGAGTTCAATCAGGGAGGGGAGAGCACCGGCGTACCCTGTTTCCAGGCGGCCGGCTTTGGCGAGGTTCACGCCAACTGCCCGGTGCAGAGGAGCATTAAGGAGGGAAAGCCCAATATGGGCTGTATTGAGTCTGAAGAGCACACTTTCTTCTATATGAGCATTCCGCTGGACGAAGAACATGCGGCGAAAGCGCACATCTTCCTGCCCCGGAAAAAGTCAGACTGGGCTGATGGCGTTGATGTCAGCAACTGAAATGTAGACTGTCAATCGATACAGGAGATGGGGCCCGCTGCACCTCGTTTAGCTAGAAACAGTGTGCACGGGCCCTTTGTTATCCGGTTCATGCGCCTGTCACGCCCATCACTTGTCAGGTAAATGCTCCTGAATCTGCGCCATGAACTCTTGCGCATTCTCAGGCGTAATGGCGTAGAACGTGTCCTCCGTAAAGATGATCAGCGCCGACCGTGTGATATCCTGCGCATAGACCTTGCCGCGGCCGACCCCGGCCACGGTAAATGTTCCGTTGCGCTTGTTGCCGATGGATTCGCCCACCCGCATAGACAGTTTCGGCAGCTGCTCGAAGTATTGCAGATCGGTGATCTCATCGTAGGCGATGGTAATGCCGCGGCCACGCGTGATGGTCACCCCTGTATCGTCCAGCAGGTATTCATACTTCCCAGCTATGGCTGTCCAAAGCAGTATGCAGCCGAGGATCGCCAGGCTAAGCAGTGTCAACACTGGGTTATGACTCCGCCTTCTGAACATTTATCAATTCCCCTCCCATTGGACTACCAGTAGTTATTTTCAGCATACCATACCTGAGATGTTACGCGTAACACGCCGCACGCCTTACCCCTATCCCAGGACATGGACCTCGTTCAGTTCTTCTATCTACAGATGTACGGCACAGCCGTGCGAAGGAAACAATTGCGGAACCTGAAGCCTCACTCCTCCGTCTAATGGGACGAATACGCTACTTCCTGGCCAGGGTAGCAGGGGTCGCGGCAGCTGGCGTCGCCGTGATCCAGCATCATATCTAGGAAAGGAAGTGAAGAAGTGCCGAATTGGAGAAGGTTAGGCTCCGTCCTGACGATCTGCGTGATGTTGCTTTTGCCGCTGCCGGCCAGCGCTCGTAGCTTACCCGCGGATCATGGGGGAATCGCGGTGCGGCCTGAACTGAGCGATGAGGCGGTAAGATCGAGATCGTTCATCGGTGTAGTGGAATGGGAGGATTTAGAGGGCGGCTTCTATGCCGTTGAGGGGTATCGGTTGATCGCCGACCCTGATCTGCTGAAAAGCCTGCATGGCCACCTTGTGACAGTAAGGGGGGCTTTGTCGACTGAGCCCTCATTCTACATGGTTCCCGCCATCGAGGTGGAACACATCGAACGTGTCGCGCCTGGGTCACTGGTGCGCTTCAGCGGCGAACTGGTCTATGAGGAACTGGAGGGCGGATTCTACGCGATCAAGGGCTACCGCCTGACCGGAGACAAGGTAGATCCTGACCAACTGAAGGAGCTGGTGGGGCGGCAGGTGCTGGTGACTGGAACTATCATCGAGGAAATCTCCATCTATATGACCAAGGCGTTTGCCGTTGAGTCGCTGGTTGAGCTGGGCAATGCGTCGGATCTGCCCCTCGTAGAAGAGGATCTCCTGTTGGAACTGCGATTGGTGGAAGCCAGGCGCAGCCTGCCCCAGCGTGTGCTGGTGGACGACAATGCTGTCGAGTTTCGCCGCATGCCACTGCTGCGCAATGACATCCTGATGCTACCACTGCGGGCGACGGTGGAAGCAGTCAGGGGTGGCAAAGTCGAGTGGCTGGCCGAAAGCAGGACGGTCGTGGTTGCCATGCCTGGACGCACCGCTCAGTTTGTGATCGACGAAAACGAGGCTGAACTCAACGAAGACGGAATCTGCTACTTCCGGCGCAACATGCTTCCCTTGGCGCATCCCACGGAGCTCATTGACGGAGTCGCTTTCGTCTCGGCCGATGCGCTATCCACCATCCTCGGATTCATGGCCCGGCCTGCGGCGGACGATGTGCTGGATATCTTGTCCCCAGCCGCTTGGAAGGAACTGCTCGAGGTTGAGCTGCCGGAGGAGAACGGCCAGACAGTTGTCGGGAGCATCAAGGAGATTGACGATGGTGAGTATCGGCGGTTCTTGCTCGAGGGCGGCCCGATGTCCAGTGGCGAGCCCTTCCTGGCCTGGCTGACCATCGGCGAAGACACGGAGATACAACAGGCCAACGGTGAGGCGGCTCAGTTCGCCGATCTGACCGTGGGACAGGTGGTCAGCGCCTATGTGCCTGGCCCGCTGTTGATGTCTTATCCGGCTCAGGGAGGTGCAGAGCGGATCGTCATCGTCTCCGAGTCAGCCTTCGGTACTGTCGCTGGCAGCATCAATGATATCACCACCGAGGGGCGGGTGCGGATTCTGGTTGACGGCATCGATGCCGCCGGCTACCCAATGCCCATCTGGCTGGCTATCGACGTGGAAACGGCGATTAGCTGGCAGTCCGGGGAAGCGGCTACGGCTGCCGATCTGGCCGTCGGTCAGGTGGTGGAGGCCGAGCTGTCTGGCCCGGTGATGGAGTCGTATCCATATCAGGGCAACGCCAGCAAGGTTACCATAATGAAATGACCGCAACGCGCAAGATAAGAGGCGAGAGGGAAGCCCCCCTCTCGCCTCTGACTATCCATCCCAGGGTGCCCAGGTCAGGCCCTGCCTACTTCCTGCAGCAGGCGAGCCAGCAGCGCCGTGCGCTCCGGCAGCTTGCTGATAGAGAGATGTTCGTGTACAGCATGCGCGCCGTCGCCTACTGCGCCAAGCCCGTCCAGGGTGGGGATGCCCAGAGCTGCCGTGAAATTGCCATCACTCCCGCCGCCGGTACTCCCCTCACTGATCGCGATGCCCAGTTCTCCCGCCAGCCGCTCCGCCAGGCGATAGAGTTCTACTATCTGCGGGGTGCGCTCCATCGGCGGGCGATTCATGCCGCCGCTGACTTCAACTTTAGTGCCAGGGGTATGCGCCGTCGAGTTGAGAATCTGCGGTACCACTCGCTCGGCCTCAGCCTGGGTGACAACGCGCAGATCGATCTCCGCCTCGGCATGATCGGCCACCACGTTAGAGCGTGAGCCTCCTCGCACGACTCCCACGTTCACGGTGGTTCCCTTGTCGTAGTCAGTCAGCGTATGCAGACGGATCGTCTGCAAGGCCAACTCCTGAATGGCGCTGGCCCCGTCCTGCGGTGCACTGCCAGCATGAGCTGCAACGCCGCTGACCTTCATAGTGAAGCTGCCGACGCCCTTGCGGCTGGTCTTCAGTGCACCCTGCGGAGGCACTGAAGGCTCCAGCACGAATACGGCCCGGCTCCGGCGCGCCTCTGCCTCGATCAGGGGGCGCGACGTGGTGCTGCCGATCTCCTCATCCGAGTTGAAGATGACGACTACCCGGCAATCCAGGTCCCAGCCGGCTGCGCGGATGGCGTCCAGGGCAAACAGCGTCTGCACCGTGCCCGCCTTCATATCGTAAATACCGGGCCCATAGGCCTTGTCTCCCTCGACGCGGAAGGGGCGCTGCAAGATCTCGCCCACGTCCCAGACGGTATCGATGTGGCAGAGAATCAGGACCTGGTCCTCGCCGCTGCCCCATTCTGCCCTGAGGTGATTCCCAGTCTCGGTCTGCTTAATCACCTCAGGGCGACCGCCGCGTCTTTCCACCTCGTTCACGAGAAACTGGATCAGCTGGTCTACAGCCGCCTTATTGGTGCTCGGCGACTCCAATTCCACCAGTTGTTTCAGCACGGCCAGCATGTCCGGAACCTGCTTCTGCATTTTCTGTAGCATGTCATTCACCCTCCTCGCTGCTATTCATGCATAGTATTGGCGAGTTATGCGTAATCCCCTGCTTGGGCCCGCTTTCGCGAACGCTACTGGGAGTTTTCTTGCGCGAGCAGAGAAAGAACGAGTGTAATCGAAGTGGGGCTGGCTGGGGGACGTTCGGTTGCCGTACACTTAATGAGGGCAGTAGTCGCCAGGTCGTCTTCAGAGGGGTTGAAGTGATATTGTGCCTGGGCTCGTGGGGACGGCGGCGAAGCAAGAGGCAATAACGAGACTGCTCAAGCAGCTGTACATGAAATGGAGAGTAATATGGAGGCGATATCTGTGGACAAGTGGAAGTACTATGGCATCTCGCACCGCGATCATGACATCATGAACCCGTCCAGCCTGGAGAAGCTGGACCAGGTGATCCGCTTGCTGCGCCTGCCGGATGGAGCTAGCGTGGTGGACATCGGCTGCGGCAAGGCCGAGCCGTTGGCCCGGATTGCCGAGGCTTATAACATTCAGGGGAGCGGGGTAGACCTTTCCCCCTACTCGATTGCTGATGCCCGGAAGCGGGTTGCCCAGCTGCAGAACCCTGCCTCCCGGCTGGAGCTGCTGCATATGGATGGGGCGGAGTACCAGCCCGCTGAACCGCTGGATTTGGCCATCTGCCTCGGCGCCAGCTGGATTTATGGCGGGTATGCTGGTACGCTGGCGCGCCTGGCTTCCTGGGTTAAGCCGCGCGGGCTGGTACTCACCGGCGAACCATACTGGCGAGCCGAGCCGCCGACCGAGTATCTGGAGGCGAGCAACACCCCCAGGGAGCTTTTCGCCACCCACCGTGGAAACGTGGAGCTGGCGAAGGCTACCGGTCTGATTCCGCTTTACACAGTGGACAGCAGCCTGGAGGATTGGGACCGCTATGTATGGCTGCAGACGCAGGCGATAGAACGCTATGCCCTGGAACAGCCAGACGATCCCGATGTTCCAGATCTGCTCGCCAGGTCCCGCAAGGATCAGGACTTGTATCTGCGCTGGGAGCGCGACTACCTGGGCTGGTGCATCTACCTGTACCTGAAGCCCTAGCCAACACCTGGCCTGGGTCCGGTTAATCCCCTCGACGATAGTGTATAATGGCTGTATGCAACGCATCGGGGGGAACTGGATGAAGAAGTGTGCAGTCTATAGCGTGAGCTGCCAGGTGGGGCTGTCGGATGTCGACTTCAGCGGCCGACTGCGGCTCAGCGGCCTCTTTGACTACTTGCAGGATGCAGCTACGCAGGCGGCCGCCGAGCAACTGCGATCCGAGATGAAGCTGCTGGACGACCTCGGCCTGGCGCGGGTCGTGCTGCGCATGCGCGCCGACGTGGTCCGTTACCCGGTTTGGGATGAGGCGGTCACTGTAAGCACCTGGTTGTTGCCGGCGAGCAAGTATGAGTTCGAGCGGCACTCCCTCGTTCTGGATGCAGCAGGCGAGCCGGTTGCACGGGCGGTAGCCACCTGGGCTCTGATCGATACCAAGAAGCGGCGCCTGCGGCGCTGCGACCAGATAGCACAGATCAACTTTGCAGCTGGCGAGCGCGCCATCGATAGCCGACTGAGGAAACTCCAGTCGCCCGCAGGCGAACTGGTTCCGGTCTATCAGCGCAACATTGGCTACAGCGATATCGATCTCAACGGCCACCTGAACAACTCCAGGTATGTGGATTTTGTGATGGATTGCTTCCGTATCGAGGATCACCGCCGGTATCAAGCCACGTCTATCGAGATCAACTTTGTCAACGAGGCTCTGCCACGTGACACGATCCTCTTGCGTAAGGAAGCTGCTCACGCTGACGGTGGCTCGATCTACGTCGAGGGAGTTAACGAAGCGCAGGATCAGGTGGTCTTTCGCTCGCTGCTGCATATCGTTCCACGCTAGGGAGATGGAGCATGGCAGGGGATAGTTCAGCTACTCGTGCCATGTTTTCTTATGGGCGGTGTTCTGTGGCATGAACAGTAGGCTCCAACCGCTGAGGCTGCAGGGAATAGCCAGCAGGGAAGCGAATCTAGTACCAGTCTGTCGGCTTGCCACCAGCGAAAGCTGGGCGAAGTGATAGGAAAGGGTGGAGGAGATGAGCAGCAAGGTCGTAGGAGGCGTAGATGGCAACTCGCTGCGGCTAACGACTAAGCTTGCAGCTACAGTGGACGAGGTGTGGGCGACGCTGACTGAACACGAGCTTCTGGCCAGATGGTTGGCGGTTCCCTCGTGGGAGCTGATTCCCGGCAGCCGGCTGCAGCTTAAGTTTGAGAACACCGGGCATGTGAATCAAGGGCGTATTGTGCAGGTGCAAGAGCCGGTTCTGCTGGAGTATACCTGGGAGTTCCCCGATGGGGAGGAGACGTTGGTACGTTGGGAGCTGCACGCTGAGCCGGATGGCTGTCAGCTGGTTCTGATCCACAGTCTGCCCCCGTGCGCCGACCGGGCCAACCTGCTGGCAGGCTGGCACACCCACTTGGAGGGGGTACCCCAGGCCTTGGCTGGGCACTACGTTGATTTCCCGTGGGGGCGTTGGGAAGAGCTGCACAGGATGTATGCCCAGCAGGAGGCTGTAACTGAATCAAGCCAGGCAAGAAAGCCATAAGAAAACGCTCCTCCGGTCCCCGGGGGAGCGCCAATTTTCCGCAAAGACTAGTTTAGTCTCGCCAGCCCGGCGAGTCATCGCATCCTATCATGTGGAGCATGTCAGATAGATCGTCTCCACCAGTGCTGCACCGATCAGAGTGAGCGCTATGACTAGCGCCAGGCCCTTTTCCGAACTGGAGAAACGGAGGTCCTTCAGCTTGCGCTGCTCGGTCCATTCCCGGGCGAAGAGACCATCGGCGATTAGCAGTGACTTCGGCAGGGTGAGGGCACAACCAACTGCGTAGGCAGTCGTTTCCCAAAGCCCTACCCGCAGGAACTGGGCGTTGGCTAACGCCACACTGGTGAACGGGACCTCAAACCCGTTGGTTCCAGCCAGCCAACCGATGCTGACTGCCTGAACCAGCAGCACCAGCATCCCAGGGGTTACCGGACCGAAGCGGACGAACAGGTTGCCGCCCACGATCAGCGCCAGCACGATGGAGTTGCTGATCACTATGTACAGCAGCGTGCCTAACCAGCCACCCTCCGCCGCAGACGAGGGCGGCACCGCGGGCACATCAATCCACGCATCCTGATTCAGCAGGTAGCCGATGCCGAATGTCAGCCAGAGGATTAGCTGAAAAGCTAGCCAGACCACCAGCGTGCGCTGCAGGGCATCCATTTGGTACAGGCGATCAAAAGACTGCTTCAATGATTGGGCCATGCAAATCTACCTCCTTGTCGTGGTACTATTCGCTGCCAGTACCAGGCGCCCTTCTAGGTAGGCCACAAAATTTGCGTTTCTGATATGCAAGCCTGGAGCGCACAAGAGAGAGCCGGGCGGTTGACAGCAGTCAACTCCCCGGCTCTCGGTTTGCGATTCCTCTTCTATACTTAGTCTACCTTCACGATCCAGCCTTCCGGTGCCTCGATCTCTCCCAGCTGGATGCCCACCAGCGTTTCGTAGAGCTTCCTGGTGACAGGGCCGACTTCGGTCTCGCTGTAGAAGACGTGCATCTTGCCCTTGTGCTCGATGCCGCCGATCGGCGTGATCACTGCGGCGGTGCCGCAGGCGCCGGCTTCCTTGAACTCATCCAGTTTGTCGATGTAAACATCGCGCTCCTCGACTTCCATACCCAGATACTCCTTGGCCACATGCAGCAGGGAGTACTTTGTGATGCTGGGCAGGATGGACGGGGATCGCGGGGTCACAAACTTGTCATCGTGGGTGATGCCGAAGAAGTTGGCTGCCCCCACTTCCTCGATCTTCGTATGGGTCTGCGGATCGAGGTAGATGCAGTCGGCAAAGCCGCGCTTCACAGCCTCTTCGTGCGGTAACAGGCTGCCGGCGTAGTTCCCGCCAACTTTGGCTGCGCCAGTTCCGTTGGGCGCGGCCCGGTCATAATCGGTGGTGACGAAGTTGACCGGTTTCATGCCACCTTTGAAGTAGGGGCCGACCGGCGCAACGAAAATCGAGAAGATATATTCTGAAGCGGGACGCACACCCAGATTGTCACCGACGCCGATCATGTACGGACGGATGTAGAGTGAAGCTCCGGTGCCGTAAGGCGGAACATATTCCCGATTGGCTCTGACTACCTGTTTGCAGGCATCGACAAAGCGTTCAATGGGGAACTTCGGCATCAACAATCTGTCGCAGGTATCCTGCAAGCGGGCAGCATTGCGGTCAGGACGGAAGAGCTGGATGTCTCCATTCTTGGCGGTGTAGGCCTTCATCCCTTCAAAGGCCTGCTGACCGTAATGCAAGGCCGTGGATCCCTCGCTGATATGTAGCACGTTGTCGGTTATCAGCTGTCCCTCATCCCATTGACCATCTTTCCAGTAGGAGATGTAACGGTAGGGAGTCTTCATGTAGCCGAACCCGAGTTTGCTCCAGTCGATGTTGACCTTTGTCATCAAGATTCCTCCTTTAGAGTGTTAGCCTTGATAATATTATAGCGTATTTACCATAGCACAATTTGCTGACTTTTTACAACATAGGGATCAGCGCCCACCAAATAGTGCCGCGCTTTACCCGAGCTGACAGGCGTACTCAATCCTCCGGCTCAAAGATCTTCCAGTACTCATCTCCCCAGTGTTTGCGAATAAACTCATCCCGTCCCGATCGCTTGCGGTCGGCCTGATATTCCTCCGGCTGTTTTCTGTAGAAGTCCTGGTGGTGCTCCTCAGCCTCGTAGAAAGTGGTGGCCGGCAGGATCTGGGTGACAATGGGGGCGGGGAAGCGACCGGAAGCATCCAGCTCGCGCCGCGAGGCTTCGGCTTGCTCCTTCTGCTCGGGTGTCGTATAGAAAATGGCCGTGCGATAGGACGGACCCCGGTCATGGAATTGGCCGCCATCATCTGTGGGGTCTATCTGCATCCAGAACGCCCTGAGCAGCTTTTCATAGCTGATGACTCGCGGGTCGTATTTGATGCGGACCGCCTCGTAATGCCCGGATTGGCCCGACCTTACCTGCTGGTAAGTCGGGTTTTCAATCGTCCCGCCAATATAGCCTGACTTTACTTCCAGAATCCCCTCCAATACGTCAAAAGGAGAGATCATGCACCAGAAGCAGCCGCCGGCAAAAATGGCGACAGCGTATTCCTGCACTATAGGAGACGCCCCCTCTCTTAATGCTCTCTAGCTATAGATTATTCGCGTTCCGTATTAGTTTTCCTCTCTCGCCCCCGCATATTTCGCCGGACTTCGATCCGCCAGCCATTACGGTGTCGACGCCTGTCCGATCTTCGCCGTCTTACTATGGTGTCAGTTACCTCGATTGGGCAAATTCAGTGCAATCGCTAGCAGGAATTGTTACGATTACGGAGAATAGACCAAATCTATATAGACTCTGTCATCTACTGCACCTCTGGGGGGGGGTTGGAGTTGACCCATAGATTCGGTCCCAGGCAAATAACCTGGAAAGATTATCTGTTACCTGTAACTCTGATCTTGCTGGCAGCACTTGCGTCGCTCTTCCTGGTGGGCGAGGCGATACGCGGTTTCGCGTATCGAAGGGCGCGCGATGAGTCATATCGTTTGGCCACTGGCTATGCGCAGTCGCTTTCCAGATCGGCGGAGGCCACCGAGCTGATCGATGCTCTGCTGGTGGAGAAGCTGACGGCTGCCGGCTCGATGGTGCTCAACTCTGTGCCACAGGACACTGGGATATGTGACGAATTCCTGGCTCGACTGGCCAATTCGCTGCAGGTTGACCAGATCTTCTACTACAACGCCGCTGGGGAGATCATCTGCACCAACGAGCTGTACAAAGGCTGGAAAGCCCTCCCGGGCCACCCCGTCTATGACTTCATGCAGAGTGGAGCCACCCAGCACGTGGAGGAAATCCGCAGGGACACCGAGTCTGATACCTACTACAAATATGCGTATTTCCAGCACGAGGACGGCGGGTTTGTTCAGGTCGGTGTTCGGGCTGAGACCGTCCAGCAGTTTCTGGGGCATTTTGAGGTTGAGTACCTGTTGAAAGAGATGGCGCAGACGGACTTCATCCACTGCATCAGCTTTCTGAACAACGACATGCAGTTAGTTGCCAGTTCCTCGCATCCAGGAATCTCGGACGAGTGGCTCTCCGATGAGGCCAAGGCGGCGATCCTGGCTGATCAGGAATATGCGGAACGAACTGTCCACGACGGAGAACACGTCTATCAGGTCCTGTTGCCGATCTCTGTTGAAGGACAGAAGATTGGAACCCTGAGCATGACCTATTCCTTGGCCAGCGCCAGCCAGATGATCCACCGGGTGAACCTGGTTGCTAGCGGCATTCTCGCTGGCGGGGCGATCATCGCGTTGGGCGTCGTACATCTCAACTACCAGAAGGACCGCGAGCTAGTCTACCGCTCTTATTTCGACCCGGTGACAGGTTTGCCTAACCAGCTGCAGTTGGCCGAGTTTGTAGACGCTGCCAGGCGCGAACGTGAGCGAGGGCAGAAGAAGCGCGCAATCCTGCTGGTGGATAATCAAGCGCTGCGGTTGAGCCAGACTTTTAGCCTGCAGTACGGCAACGATCTGGCGAGGCACTGCTCTACCAGCCTGTGCCAGTCTGTGGGGCAGTGTCATCCGCTTTTCTATCTGGGCTTGGGGCGTTTCTTGATTCTGGTTGAATCCTATCAGCATCAGGCTGATCTGGTTTCCATCGCCGACCAGATTCTCAGTTGTGCCAATGGACCGATGCCTGCCGTCAATGCTAATGTGGGCATCGGCGTCGTCGAGTTCAACGGCGAATCTCAGCGTGACGCCGATCAGCTGATCAGGCAGGCAGCCATCGCCGCCGATGCCGCCCGCCAGAGCCAGTCTGGATATCGCTTCTTCGATCGGGCCATGGAAGAAAGCTTCCTGCGTCAAGAGCTGATCGAGCAGAAGCTGCAGGAGATTCTCAGCGGTCAGGGAGATAGTCGCCTCTATCTGGTCTACCAGCCGATTGTCGAGTTGCACAGCAACCGAATCGTGGCCCTGGAGGCTCTGGCTCGTGTGCATAGCGATGAGCTGGGAGCAATTTCGCCCCTGGAGTTTATCCCTATTGCCGAGCGGACCCGCTTGATCATCCCCCTGGGACAGGAGATCCTGCGCCTTGCCTGCCGCTTCCTGCACCGTCTCGAGGCAGATTATGGCGGCTGCCTCAAGGTTTCGGTGAATATCTCCATTGCGCAGCTGCTGGTAGACGGGTTTGTTACCGACTTGCTGCAGATCGTCGAAGAGACTGGAGTCAACCCGCACAACCTGGTCATCGAGATCACCGAATCATTGATGCTGGATGAATATGGCCCCATTAACCAGCGGCTTCGCGAACTGACCGAGCAGGGTATCCATGTGGTCATCGATGACTACGGAACCGGCTATTCCTCCTATGCGCGTATCGGCAACCTGCATGTCAACGGCATCAAGATTGACAAGGCGTTTGTTGACAGCGTGTTGACCAGCGAGCCGGATCAGCTGCTACTCGGTGACATTACGGCCATGGCGCATCGCCTGGGCAAGTATGTGGTTGCCGAAGGTGTCGAGGTGGAACAGCAGCTCCAGTACCTGCGACAGCACCACTGCAACTACATGCAGGGCTATCTGCTCAGCAGACCCTTGCCAGAGTCCGAAGTTCTGGCTCTGGTCAACAGCCATAACCGACCAGCAGGCTAGCGCACAGGGGGCCGGGCCTCACTCTGGTCAACACTGATTACGGAACCTAAGGTCCGGTCTTCACGACGTGATTGGGGGGAGCCATGAAAAAGTATCTAGTCCTGGTTCCTGCTTTCTTGGGGAGCCTGCTATTCTTTGCATTGATCACCGTTTCCGAAGAGGTGATGCACTTCTTCCATGCGGCCCTGGGTGGGCTACTGTTTATTCTGGCCGCAGCTCTTTTCATGCTGACCCGAAGCCTCAAGGAGTTGATGGCCAGCAGAGGAGAGACTCGGCAGAGGGGAGCCGAGTTAGAGCAGGCCAACCAGCGGCTGGCTGAGCATGAAGCGAAGCTGCAGCTGATCCTCGATTCAACGGCCGAGGCGATTTTCGGTGTAGACGTGGATGGGCGATGCACATTCTGCAATGCCAGCTTCCTGCGGATGCTGGGATACGCAGACGCCGCCCAGCTGATAGGTAAGCAGGTCCATTCACTGATTCATCACAGTCGGCGGGATGGTACGCCTATGCCCCTCGAAGAATGCAGCATCTACCAGACCCTGCTTACAGGAACGGGTGCTAGAGTAGATGATGAGGTTTTCTGGCGGGCGGACGGCAGTCACTTTGACGTAGAATACGCCTCGTATCCGCAGCTAGTGGACGGGAAAGTCGTCGGTGGTGTCGTCAGTTTTACCGATATCACTGAACGGAAGCAGGCGGAAGCTCAGATCAAGTACCTCAGCCTCCATGATCCAGTAACCGGGTTGTACAATCGGTCCTCCTTCGAGGCCGGGTTGCAGAACATGGAGAACGAGTTTCCTGTGTCGCTGATTCTGGCCGATGTGAACGGCTTGAAGCTTACCAACGATGTGTTTGGACATGCGGCAGGAGATGAGCTGATCCGCAAGGTTGGTGAGGTCTTCAGGCGGGTCTGTCGAGAGCATGCTCTCGCCGCCCGCATCGGTGGAGACGAATTTGCCCTGATCTTGCCCGGGACCGGGCTGGATGAAGCTCGCCAGCTGGCCATCAAGATCCAGGAAGACGTCGCCCGCGAGAAAGTGATGGCCATCAGGGGCAGCATCTCACTGGGTGTTGCCTCTAAGACCGAGCCAGCTCAGGAAATGGCTGCTGTATTCCGCGACGCGGAGAGCGAGATGTACCTGCAGAAGACGCTGCAGCGCTCAGTTACCAATGCTGAGCTGATCGGGAGCATAATTGATACGCTGCATCAGCGAGTTCCCCTGCTGAAGGAACATTCGCAGCGAGTAAGTCAGCTATGTGAGCGGCTGGGGTACATCCTGCACCTGGGGGAAGACGATGTCCGCAGGCTGAGGGATGCGGGCTATCTGCATGATATAGGCAAGATCGTTCTCAGCGAGCAGCTGCTGAAGGCCGGGCGTCTCGTGGACATAGATCAGCTGGCGGCTACGCAGCATGTTACGGTTGGTTATCGGATCCTGCAGTTATTTGAGGAGACGGCGGACATAGCCGAAGCCGTCCTGTATCACGAAGAAAGCTGGGACGGCTCTGGTTTGCCGAAAGGCTTACGTGGTGAGGAGATCCCCTTGCTTGCCCGCATCATTGCCGTGGCAGACAATTTCGTTGACCTGACGTGCTGCGCGGAGCCGTCGGCGCTGTACAGCGAACCGGATGCGGTGCAAGAGATAGCCAAGCAGGCCGGCCGGAAGTTTGATCCCGCGGTTGTAGATGCCTTCTTAGCGCTAATGCGTGCTGACAATACCTCAGGTCAATGATTTGGCCTAACATCTCGAATTGCCCAGTTAATTGGTGCAATTTTGCACGAGTCGTGTATAATGGTGACGTCTGGTTTGACTTCTTGCTTGATACATAATCTTTCTACAAGTAATTCGCTATTGCGGCTCTGGATTTTGGATGAGGTGATCAAGTCAGATGGGCGAGCAATCGATATTTGTTCCCTGGGTAGCGGCTCTGTCACTCCTGATTCTCTTGCTGGTATTGTGTTACCGATATCGGGCAAAGACCGGGGAAGTGGCAGCGCTGCAGAAGGTCTACCAGGCTCTCATGGATGCAGACGATCGGCTGATCTATATCAAGACGGCGGATCAGAGGTATCGGCTGGTAAACCGGGCTCTCGAGCGCGCCATCGGGAAGTCGCGCTCCGAGTTGCTGGGGCAGGAGGCAACTTCCGTGCTTGCCGCTGATTGGGCAAATCATGACAAGGCAAGTGATTTGGAGACGCTGGCAAGTGGGTCGGTTCTGGTCGCCGAGCAGCAGATCAAGGACCGAACTTTCCGCGCCATCAAACTCCCGCTCGAACTGCCTGGATTGGGCCCCGCAGTCGGAGCGGTTGTCCAGGATATCACTGAGGAGAGAATCCGGCGTCAACGTGAGCAAAAGACGCTGCTGCGCTATTCGATCCTGATCGATGTCTTTTCCCAGCAATTTGAGTCAACCCGGGAACAGTTGGACTTTGTCCTCTCCAAAGCCGTTGAAATGACCGAGAGCAGGTTCGGCTACATCTTTTTCTATGATGAAGCCACTGAGGAGTTCGAAGTGAACACCTGGTCGGCCGAGACTTTGGCAGAGTGCAGGATAGACAGTGTGCCGTCCATGAACGCTCTCAGCCAGATCGGCCTCTGGGGCGAGGTAGTGCGGCAGCGCAGGCCGTTGATCATCAACGACTACGAGTCGCACGCTGACTGGAAGAAGGGGTATCCAGAGGGGCATATACCGCTCAAGAGGTTTATGAGCATCCCGGTGGTCATCAATGATGAGATTGTCGCCGTGGTTGGCCTGGCCAACAAGGCCGCTCCCTACGACACGGACGACGTGCAGCAGCTGACGTTGCTGATGACTGGGGTGTGGACGGCCAAAGAAAAGCGGGAGCAGCAGATTGAGCTGCAGCAAGCCTACGAGGCCCTGGCCCAGCACGAAGAGGAGCTGCTCTATCTCAGCTATCACGATTCGCTCACCGGTCTCTATAACCGCAGATTTTTTGAGGCGGAGCTGCTGCGGCAGAATCAGACAATCCCCGTTTCGATGCTGGTGGCTGATATGAATGGCCTGAAACTGACCAACGATGTGTTCGGCCATGCGGCAGGCGATCTGCTCCTGATCAAGGCCGCCAGCGTCCTGCGCCGGGTCTGTGGCGAGCAGGCAGTCATCGCCCGCACCGGCGGTGATGAGTTTGCCATCATCCTCTCAGGAACAGACCTGGAGGAAGCCCGCCGACTGGCAGCCCAGATCCAGGAGGAGTTTGCCAAGGAGCAGGTCAAGGCTGTGCGGGGTAGCATTTCCATCGGCAGCGCCAGCAAGTCGACTACCGACCAAGACCTGGCGGCCGTCTACGACTGCGCCGAGCGCAGGATGTACCTGCAGAAGACGATGGAACGGGAGGCTATCAACCGGGGCCTGATCGAAACGATTATCAGTTCTTTACATGAGAAGTCGGTGGGGGAGAAAGAGCACTCCGAGCTGGTCAGCCGTCTCTGTCAGCGGTTGGGTGAAGCCATGAACCTTCCCGAACGGGAACTCCGTCGCTTGCGGGAGCTAGGTTACCTCCACGATATCGGCAAGGTGGTTCTGGACGACCACCTCTTGGGCCCCAGTGAAGACCTGGATGATGAGTCGAAACAGGAAGCGCGGCGGCATGTCATCGCCGGCTACCGAATCCTGAAACTCTTTGACGAGACGGTGGATCTGGCTGATGCTGTGTTCTATCACCACGAGAACTGGGATGGAAGTGGTTATCCTCGGGGCTTGCGGGGGGAGGCGATCCCCTGGCTGGCCCGGGCCGTTGCCGTAGTTGGGGTATTCTCGCGCCGCATTCGTCCGCCTGGAGGCACCGAACCGATGAGTGAGGAAGAGGCTCTACGCGAGATTGAAAGCCAATCCGGCACCAGATTTGATCCGGAGATCGTCGCTGCCTTTGCGCGCATGATGCGTGGGCAGTGAGCCGGTGACAGTCACGGTGGTGTTAACTGAAAATGATGTTGCGCAACAGCGGCGATAGCGCCGCTGTTGCGTCGCTTTTCCTGGGTCAGGTAGACTAACAGGGGGAAAGGAGTTGATCCAATGAGACCGGACCAGAAACTGCGCATCATCCTGGTGGAGGATGATCACTCCATAGCTTTGGGCCTGGAATATGCCCTGAAACAGGAGGGCTCCGCTGTTACCGTCTGTCCAGATGCTGCTTCTGCCCGCGAGCAAATCGCCGCTGCCCAGTTTGACTTGGCCCTGCTGGACGTTTCGCTGCCTGATGGCAACGGATTTGACATCTGCCGTGAGCTTAAGGCCAGGGGCGATACGCCGGTCATCTTCCTTACCGTCCGGGATGACGAGGGCAGCGTGGTGCTGGGGCTTGATATTGGCGCCGATGACTATATCACCAAGCCGTTTCGGTTGCGGGAGTTGCAGTCGCGCATCCGCAGCGTGCTGCGTCGCACCCGGCCTGGTGTCGAGGCGAAGGCCGTCTGGTGCCACGGGAACTTGCTGGTCAACCTGAGCGAAGGGAAGGTGAGCAAGGGCGGCAACGACCTCTTCCTCACCGCGCTGGAGTATCGCCTGCTGCTGACCTTGATCAACCACGCCGGGCAGACAGTGACTCGCACGCAGCTGCTTCAGAGCGTCTGGGATGTTTCTGGCGATTTTGTCAATGACAATACCCTGACGGTCTACATTAAGCGATTGCGCGAAAAGGTTGAGGATGACCCGCAGAATCCGCAGATCATCAAGACGGTGCGCGGCCTGGGGTATCAGATCTAGATGGGGGGATTCGGATTGCTGCGCTTTGGGGAAGTGCGCGCGTTACTACTGGCGCTGGCAGCGCTGGGTCTGGTGCTGATCGGTGCCGGCTGGCTAATTGGCCCTCCGACAGCGCTCCTTGTCCTCAGCAGCGTCATTCTGCTTTCGCTGATTTTCGCCGCTTTCACCGCACAGCGCTACCGAAACATTCGCCGTCTGTCCGAGTACTTGCGGCGCCTCAGCGCAGGACGCGGCGCGGCCCTGGATATTCGAGACAACGAGGAAGGCGAGCTGAGTATCCTGAAAAGCGAGATCTACAAGGTCACACAGATGCTCTCCGAGTACAACGAGCAACTGCAGCACGACAAGCTGCTCCTGGCCGAGCAGATGGCCGATATCTCGCATCAGCTGAAGACCCCACTCACTTCGCTGCTGGTGATGGTCGACCTGCTGCAGGATGAGCAGCTCCCCCTCGCCCGTCGCCGCGAGTTCACCTCGCACCTGCGTGCTCAGCTGGAACGCATGGAATGGCTGGTCTCGGCGCTGCTGAGGATGTCCCAGCTGGATACTGGCGTGGTGCAGATGAAGCGTGCCCCCGTTCTTGCACAGACGCTTCTGGATCGAGCATTGCAGCCTCTGCTGATTCGCCTGGAGGCGAAAGAGATCGATTGCGTGCAGATTGGTTCCGAGGAAGTTGTCTGTTGTGACCTCCCCTGGACGACAGAAGCCCTGACCAACATCCTGAAAAACTCCATTGAGCACACACCGCATGGCGGGCGGATTGAGATCGCTGTGTCGAATAATCCTCTGTACAGCGAGATGACCATTGCCGATAACGGAAGCGGCATCGAAAGGGCAGACTTGCCCCACATCTTTACTCGCTTCTATCGGGGCAAGAATGCCTCGCCCGATAGCATCGGCATCGGTCTGGCCATGTCGCGCAGCATCATGCGCAGCCAGCAGGGTGACATCACAGTAGAGAGCAGGGCAGGGGAGGGCAGCACCTTCTATCTGCGGTTCTACAAGTCTGCAGTGTAGAGTGTCGGCCCAGGGTGACTAAATTGTCACCGGCGCAGTCACTGGAAAGTCACCTAGGTTTTGTAGAATCGGCTCAGAAGGGTAATCATGGAGGTGCTTTCATGCCATTACTTCAGGTGCAAGACCTGACCAAGATCTATGGCCAGGGGCAGACCGCAGTCACTGCTCTGGACAACGTGTCACTCACGGTGGAAGAAGGCGAATTTGTCGCTGTGATCGGGCCTTCCGGCTCGGGCAAGTCGACGCTGCTACACATGATTGGCGGCGTGGACCGCCCCACATCTGGCAAGGTACTCATCGATGGGGCCGATATCTACAGTCTGGACGAATCCCGGCTAGCCATTTTCCGGCGTCGTCAGATCGGGTTGATCTACCAGTTCTATAACCTTATCCCTGTGCTCAACGTCGAAGAAAATATCACCCTGCCGCTGCTGCTAGACGGTCGGGAAGAGGATCAGGAGTACCTGCAGCAGTTACTCACCACCCTGGGGCTCACGGGCCGGCTGCATCATCTGCCCAATCAGCTTTCGGGTGGCGAGCAGCAGCGGGTTTCCATCGGGCGGGCGCTGATCAACCACCCGGCGCTGGTGCTGGCCGACGAGCCCACCGGTAATCTGGACAGCAAGAATAGCAGGGAGATCGTCAGTCTGCTGAAGCTGTTCAATCGGCAGTATAAGCAGACCCTGATCATCATTACCCACGATGAACGGATTGCCATTCAGGCCGACCGAGTGATCAGCATCGAGGATGGGAGAATCGCCCGCGACGAGGTGATCCGCTGATGAACGTTATCAACCGGGTCACCCTGGCGGGGTTAAGAAAAAACCGGACGCGCACGATTGTCACAATCATCGGCGTTATTCTCTCGGCAGCGATGATTACGGCCGTAACTACGCTCATCGCCAGCCTGCAGGCTTACATCATCGATTACACCATCGCTAACGAGGGTGACTGGCACGCAGTCGTGCATAACGCCACTGTTGCCGACCTGACTGACCTGCAACAGATGGATGGCGTGGAGGGCGTGGCTGTCGCGCAAGGCGGCGGCTATGCGCTGCTGCCTGGAAGCAGGCATGACAGCAAGCCCTATCTTTACCTGTTGCAGTATGATCAGGCGGCCTTTCAGTCAATGCCCGTCAGTCTGGAGAGCGGTCGGCTGCCAGAGCGGCCGGATGAAGCTGTGATCACGGCGCATATTGCCACCGAAGGCGGTGTGAACTATCGGCTGGGCGAAACCCTGACGCTGGAGTTGGGGCAGCGCCTGGCGCCGGATGGGAGGGCCATGAATCAGTACAATAGCTACTTATCAGGCGAGGATAACACCGATCCAGAGCGGTTTGTTCCGCAAGAGACAAGGACCTTCACCATCGTCGGCCTAGCCAGTCGGCCAGCGTGGTCGATAGAAGGCTTCTCGTCCCCAGGGTTCACGCTCTACTCACTACTCGCCGAGGAGGCGCTCAGCGATGGACAAATCACGATCTACTTCCGAGCCAGTAACCCGCGGCGGATCTATCAGCTAACCAGTCGGATAGAGAGAGAGCTTGTACTAAATGAGTACAGCAGTATCGAGACAAATAGTGAGCTCCTGCGCTTTATGGGGATCAGCGGTAACCGCAATTTCCTGACCGCCCTCTATGGTCTGGGTGCCATTCTGCTCGGACTGATCGTCGTCGGCTCAGTCAGCCTGATCAATAACTCGTTCTCTATCTCCACCAGCGAGCGGGAGAAACACTTCGGTTTGCTGGCCAGCGTCGGTGCGACTGCTCGGCAGCTGAAACGTTCCGTCTTCTTTGAGGCCCTGATCATTGGCGGAATCGGCGTGCCGTTGGGTATCGGTGCTGGCGTAGCCGGCATCGCCGTCACGCTGCGTTGCCTGGAGACCGAATTGGCCGTCGTATTGGGGCGGAGTGTAATGGGCCAGGCGGTTACCTTCCATCTCGTTGTGCCGCTGCCTGCCCTGCTGATTTCGGCTCTGCTGGCGCTGGTGACGATACTGATTTCGGCCTATATCCCGGCACGCCGGGTGGCCCGAATTTCGGCCATGGATGCCATCAGACAGACCAGTGAGACCAGGGTGTCCGCCAAACAAGTCAGGACCTCGCGCCTGACCCGGAAGCTGTTCGGCTTCCCGGGCGAGCTAGCCCTGAAGAACCTCAAGCGCAGCCGGCGCCGCTATCGCAGCACCGTTTTCTCGCTGTTTATCAGCGTGGTGCTCTTCATATCGGCGACTGCTTTTTCCGGATACCTGCGCAATGGTGTGAGCAACGTCTATGAGAACACGAACTACGACCTTTCTTATTACATGGTGAACGCAGCATTGGCCCAGATCCCTGTTGAGCCGCTCCGGGCCCAGCTTATCGCATTGCCCAGTGTCAGTTCCGGCTCCATCGTCTCGCCATACTATGGCAGCGTAAAGCTGCAGCCGGAGCAGGTCGATCCCGATTACTACGAAGGGTCGGGAGGAGCAGAGACTGGTGGGGAAGAGGGGGCGCTTACCGTAAGCCTGCGCATCCACGCCGTGGACTCGGCTACCTTCAGCGACTATGCCGCTGGATTCGGTCTTGATGCTGCTGAATTGCGGAAGCCAGAGAGACCGGCAGCCATCGTCATCGACCAGCAGCACTTCTACAGCCCGGCGGAGGGCAGATACCGCAACACCAGTATCTTTGCCCGTCCGGCGCCGACAAGCCTGGAGCTGACGCTCTGGGACGGCGGTGAAGCGCCGACAGCGGTGCAGATGCAAGTGGCTGCGCTGGCCGATACAGCGCCACAGGGCGTACAGCCCTATGCTCAGCACGGAGAGATCTTCCTCGTCATCGATGCTCAGCTGGCAACGGCCCTTTGGGGCGAGCCGAATTTCACCAGCATCTATCTAACAGCCGATCGACCTGCGCAGGCCGAAGAAGAGATTCGCGAGGTTCTCCAGACCCAGGGTCTGCCCATCAGCAACCTCTACAATATGGCTGAAGCCGGGCAGTCGGACCGCAGTCTGATCACCATCATCTCCGTTTTCTCATACGGATTCATCGTCCTGATGTCGCTGATCACCATTGCCAACGTCTTCAACACCATCTCCACCAATGTCAACCTGCGGCGACGCGAGTTTGCCATGTTGAAGTCGGTGGGGATGACCGAGAAAGGCTTCAACCGCATGCTCGACTTCGAGTGCATCTTTTACGGACTGCGCGCGCTGCTTTACGGCCTGCCCGTCTCAGTCGGGGTCACCTGGCTGATCCACGGCAGCATTAACGAAGGCGTCGATATGCCGTTCCGGCTGCCGCTCACTGGAATGGCCATCGCCACCATCAGCGTCTTCCTGGTTGTCTTTATCAGCATGAAGTATTCGCGCAACCGCGTGCGCCGCGAAAACATCCTCGACGCTCTGAAAAACGAGAATCTCTAGGGCGAAAAGGGAGGGTTATGCCCTCCCGTTTCGCTTGTCCCGCCGCTCTACTTTCAGATTCAAGACAGTTCTTGCGCCTCTCACCCGTCTGTATTGACGGAGGGGTTTTTATTCCTCTGCCACGTGCAGATGGGAGGACGAGATATGCAGCAGCGCAGCAACCTGATCGCCACTCTCAAGTTCGCCGTCACTTTAACCGCCCGAGCCCGTTGTTGTTCGCCCTGTTTCTGGCGAAAATGCTGCTCCAGGGTTTTCTGCCGGCCGTCTTGCTGCGCAGTCAGCAGCTCGCTCTGGACAGCGTGATCAGTGAGGGGCTGGCGCGCAGCTCCAGAGCATTAGCCTGCTATGCCATTTTGCTCCTGTTTTCTACTTCGGCCGAAAACCTGCCCAGCCTGCTGCAGGCCGTCTTGCGCGATAAGGTGGATCAGCGCGCCCTTGCCCTGATGATCGAGCGGGTGGCGCGCGTCCAGACACTGGAGGTTTTCGAGCAGGAGCTGTATCACGACAGTGTGCGCCTGCTGGGTGAACTGGGCGCTTACGTCATGTTATCTGTGAGTGCGCTGCGGCGGATGGTCAGCCATCTGCTAACCGGGGCCGCGCTGATCGCCCTGCTCATGGTGACCCATCCACTCGTACTTGTCCTCGTTATCGCCTCTCTGCTGCCGATGGTGTTCCTGGAGAAGAAGGTTATCAGCCTGTCCTGGGTTGGCTTGCTGGGCAACCTGCCAGAGCGACGCAAGCTTACTTACCTGCGGCAGCTGGTCTTTGACGACCAGGTGGCCCATGAGAGAAGTCTGTTCGGGCTGCGCCGCGTCCTGGTCGATAAGTACCGCGGGATCTTTGACACTGCCTACCGCCGCCAGCTCGGCATTTATAAGAAGCAGGTGGCTTTCAATGAGCTGCTGATATTCGTCTCCTGGCTGGGGGCAGCGGCCGGGCTGATCGTACCTCTGGACTCCATCGTCAGCAGTGGAGGTACGGCCGGCCAGATAGTCCTCACGCTCGGGGCCATCTGGCAGCTCGGGTATACGTTGATTGGCCTATCCATGGGTTACGGCCAGTTCCTGAACACCAGCCTGCGCGCTGGTCAGTTGCAGACATTGACAGAGCTGTTCGAGGCGCACAGTTCACGCGCAGGCGATTTCCATCAGGCTGAGGACATTGCCCAGGAAACGTTCATCAAGGCCTATCAGCGGCTTCCCAGCCTGCGCAGTCCGGAGAGCTTCGGGCCGTGGCTATGCACCATCGCCCGACGTCTCGCCCTCGACTGGGTCAGGCGGCCGCGGTCGGAGCCAGTGGCAGAGGAGATGCTGTGGGTAGGCTGCGAGAGGGCGAGAGACTCAAACCGGATGACCCGGAACTGCGCCAATTGCTGGCCTTCACCCCGTCCTGGCTAGGGCAGCGGAAGGGGGACAAGACGTACCTGGATGAAGCCAGAGAGCTGCTCCTGCAACTGGCATTACACGAACCGGCGGCCTATCATTCGCTGGGATACCTCTATCTGGATCAGGGGCAATACGCCGAGGCTGAAGCCTGCTTCCGCAAGCTGCTGCCAGCCGTCGAATTTGACCCCAGCCCGGCACTGGCGCAGCTGTATTTTCGCAGACAGGATTACGAACAGGCCGAGCGGACCGCTCGCTCGAACCTGGAACGCAGCCTGAACACGATAGCGCTCTCCCTGAGCTGCCTGGCCTCAATCGTGCGTCGCCAGGGCGCGCCAGCTATCGCCAAACGCCATGGCGATCAGCTGGTTGCTCTGGCTGAACTCTTCGGCCGTACAGGCAGCCTTCTCTTCCAGGGGTGGATGGAGGCGGTCAACGTGGCCGAGATCGAAGCCGAGGGTGGCCGGCCGGACAGTGCGCTGGACTATCTGGAGAAGGCGTTTGCCCTGGCCGCCAGGGACGATAGCGAGGAGCTCCCGTCTGGCGAGTCCTCGCCTCTCGTGGGGAGGGGGAGTGATCCCCGCTGCCGAATGAGCCTGATATGGGTACGGCCATACCTCGCCTGAAGGGAGGGAAGCAATGTGACTGAATCGACCAATCCCAGGTTGGGAGTCATCGAGTGGCGCGATCTTACCCGAACAGTTCTTTCGTATGCAGGACTATCGAGCAGGGTGGAGAAACTGTCCCCTTGTGGGCATCATAGAGACAGGAATGTTCTGTCAGGCCCAACCGCATGAATGGGGGGATGGTGCAGTGCTGCAGGTAGTCACCGACAGCTCCTGTGATCTGCCGGAGGAACTCGTTAAGGAACACAACATCAAGGTTGTCCCGCTGAACATCAGCATCGATGGCGAAGTGTTTCGAGAAGGGGTAGATATCAGCCAGGCTGAATTCTACGACAGGATGGCGCGCAGCCAGGCGCTACCTAAGACTTCGCAGCCTTCGCCGGCCGTCTTTGCCGACGTCTTCCGCGAACTCTCGGATTTTGGCCAGGTACTCTGCCTGACTATCTCGTCCAAGCTTAGCGGCACCTATCAGTCGGCCTGCCTGGGTCGCGATTTATCCGCTGTCGGTGCCAATGTGTTCGATACTCTGGCCGGATCGCTTGGGCATGGACTGCAGGTGCTCAAAGCCTGCGAGCTGGCGAAGGCTGGATGCACCATGCGCGAAGCGCTGGACGAGCTGCAGCAATACCGTCAGCGGATGAAGATCGTCATTCTGCTCCAGACCCTTGAGAACATCGTCAAGGGCGGCCGCCTCAGTCGCCTGCAGGGGGGACTGGCGAATGTCCTTAACATCCGGGCGCTGCTTCACAACGTGGATGGGGAGGTGCAGCTGCTGGAGAAGGTGCGCGGCGGCAAGAGGTTTCTTGGCCGGGCGCTGCACACCATCCAGGGTTTTGCTCCCGACCTCACGGGACGCGATGTGGGTATCACTCATTTCCGGAATTCGGCGGACGCGGCTGATATTGGGCAAGCGCTGACCGAGCGCAGCAACGCGCGCGATGTGATCATCAATGCCATGGGCGCTACCATGGCCACCTACGCCGGCGAGGGCGGGCTGATCATTTCGTTCTAGACTGGGACACGCCTGCTTTGGCCTGAGCTTGCTGATTGCTGGCCTGCTGTTGTGTGAAGCAGCAGGCCAGCATTGTTTCCGGACAACATCTCGCAGTCCGTCAATTGTCCAACAAATCTCTCCTCCAGCTTTGGGTTTTGTCTCTCAGCTCCTGTGATAAGATTTGGTGGGAGGAATAGGTCAGGAGTTACTAATTGAAGGGGGTAGAAGCGTGTACAATTATATTCTTAAGGGCGGTACGGTCATCGATGGCACAGGTAGCCCAGCCTACCGGGCCGATGTCGCCATCAAGGATGGCAAGATTGCCGAAATCGCACCTGAAATCAATGCGGCTGCCGCAGAAGTTATCGACGTGACCGGTTTGGCGGTGACACCCGGCTTCATTGACATACACTCTCATTCAGATACCATTTTCCTGCGCGATGAGCGGGGTGAAGCCAAGCTCTATCAAGGCGTGACCAGTGAGCTGGCCGGCCAGTGCGGTTCCACCATCTACCCCTGCCCGGCCGACCGGCTGGACAATATTCGCCAGTTCGCCGGCCGCTGGGTGGGGGAGTTTGCGTCTGGGTCGCTACAGGAGTTTCTGGACAAGGTGCAGGCTCAGCGGAAGCGGATGGGCACCAACCTGATCCCCCTGATCGGCCATGGCGCGCTTCGCTGCGGTGTGATGGGCTACGCTGACCGCAAGGCGACTCCCGAGGAGCTGCGCGAGATGCAGCAGCTCCTGGAACGCGACATGCAGACCGGGGCCTGGGGCCTCTCGCTGGGCCTGGGTTATACACCGGGTGTCTCATCTGATCAAGAGGAACTGAACGCCCTGGGTGCGGTGGTGGCTAAATATGACGGCATCATCACTTCGCACATGCGTGATCAGGGCAACAACGCCCTGCGCTCGCTGGAAGAGATGTACGAGATCAACCGCACGACCGGGGCGCATGTGCATATCGCCCACTTCAAGGCCAGCGGCAAGGCCAATTGGGGGCGCGCGCCGGAGCTGGTGGAGGATGTGGCCCGCGCCCGCGCCGCCGGCATTAACGTGACGGTGGACGTCTATCCTTACACCGCGGCTTCTTCGGGCATCACCAACTCCTTCCCCAAATGGGCGATTCAGGGCGGCAGGGGAATGGCCATAGCTCACCTCCAGGGAGAGCGGCGGCAGGAGATTATTGACTTTCTGAGCAAGGCATTTGAAACACAGCGGGATGGTGAGGGGCTGGTCGTGGTCACCACCGGTGGACGCTATCCCATCGCCGATGGCAAGAACATCTGGCAGTTGAGCCAGGAACTCGGTCTCTCCATGCCTGAGACGATTGCCAAGGTGACGATTGAGACCAATGCTGCAGCCACCTGCATCTCCTTTGCCATGAGCGATGAGGACGTCGCCTACATGCTGGCGCAGAATGACTATGCGATTGGCAGTGACGGCACTGCTTTGCCGCTCAGCGCTAGCGAGAACGCTGGCAAACCGCATCCGCGCAACTTCGGCACTTTCCCGCGCTTCCTGCGCCTGGTCCGCGAGCAGGGGATCTGCTCCCTGGAGCAGGCGGTGCATCGCATCACCGGCCTGTCGGCAGCGATCATTGGCCTCACCGACCGTGGCTTCCTGCAGACAGGGAAGGTGGCCGACATCACCGTCTTTGACCCCGAGCGGGTGACCGACAGGGCGACGTACGAGAACCCGTTCCAGCCACCAGTCGGAATCCACCACGTTTTTATGGCTGGCCAACCTGCGCTGCGGAACGGTGAGCAGACCGAGCTGCGCCTCGGGCAGTTTATCCTCAAGAAGTAGCGATCCCAAGAAACCTCGGGCAGGGGACGATTGCTCCCTGCCTGGGGTTTTTGCGTTTTTGCCCAGGGGAAGCAAAGGGGGAGGGGGCAGCTTGCACCCTAACAAAACTCTTCGGCTGTGGCAGGAAACGCTCTGGGTTGCCTCGTATCTAATCAGTAAGAAGCGTATGAATTGCGTTTCACCGAGCAAAGGAGGCGAGGCTTCAGTTGAGCGAGATCAAAGAGTTGCAGGAACAGATGAGGATGTTGCAGCAAAGCACCCGCTTTGCTATCGACAGCCTGGCAAAAGCGGTTGACAACGTGCTTTGGTATCAGCGCATGGCGGGGTACGCCACCATCGGCGAGGTGACCCTGATCGGGCCGCCGCCGGCCAACACGAAGGCGCAGTCTTGGCAAGACAAGGGCAATCCCCTGAAGATCAAGGCCTACACATTCACGCCGCTGGATGTGGACCCAAATGAGCGTTACCCGTTGCTGGTCTATGCGCACGGCGGAGTACACAGCAACTTCGGCAGTGGCACGCACAACATTGTTAAGGAGCTGGTGCAGCAGGGCTATATCGTGATTGCGCCGGACTATCGGGGCAGCACAGGATATGGGCCGCAGTTCTGGCAACTGATCGACTACGGTGGGTTAGAGGTAGAGGACGTTTTTGCCGCCCGCAACTGGGCCGTAGAGAACATGAAGCTGGTTGATCCCGAGCGCGTCGGAATTCTCGGCTGGAGTCACGGCGGGTTGATCACCCTGTTCAACATCTTCAACCATCCAGAGGCCTACAAGGTTGCCTACGCCGGTGTGCCGGTGAGCGATCTGGTGGCTCGCATGGGCTACAAGGGCGCGCGCTACGAGGAGCTGTTTGCGGCGGATTATCACATCGGCAAGAGTGCAGCGCAAGACCCGTGGGAGTATCGGCGGCGCTCGCCGGCCTGGCATGCCGAGAAGCTGCAGACGCCGCTCCTGATTCACACCACCACCAACGATGAAGACGTGAACGTACTGGAGGTTGAGCACCTGATCAAGTCATTGCAGGCGGCAGGCAAGGAGTTCGAGTGGCGCATCTATCAGGACGCGCCGGGCGGCCACGTCTTCAACCGCATTGACACCCCGGAAGCGCGGGAGTCGCGGCGCGAGATCTACGAGTTCCTTGCCCGATTCCTCACCCCGCCCCGTCCCCTGACAGAGTAAGATGCAACGCGGCGACGATAATGAACAAGAGAGAGCCGGAAGGTCCGCAGGGACCGTCCGGCTCTCGTTTTCTAGCCTGGCCTGCTATTGTCTGAACGCCGCGAAAAATCTGTTGGCTGCGGCAGGAATTATGCCAAAGTTTCGAGAATAATGTGGCGAAGGGAACGCCTGTATGGTGCCGCCCTGGCTACAAGGCCCCGAAGGACGCGTGGAAGGGGGATGATGGCCTTATACGTCTATATTGTTACCAGCCGTGCCAACACGACACTCTATACCGGCGTGACCGACGACCTGGAGCGCAGGCTGTATCAACACAGGCATAACATCGTGCCTGGCTTCAGTTCGCGGCACCGCATCGACAAACTTGTCTATTATGAGTACATTCCTGACGTGGCTGCTGCCGAAGCTCGGATGGAGGAGATCCGAAACTGGCCGCGGCGGCAGAAGGTTGCCTTGATCGTCCGGGAGAACCCGGAATGGAGGGATTTGGCGAAGGAGTGGGTCAGCTAGCGCGGCCTGCGCCCGCTCCGGTTCGCCTGCCATCACTCTGCGGCAGTTGCCTGCGATTGCTCACATGACCAGTTCTGAGCCCGCCCTGCGTTTTCGCTGGAGATAACTCGAGACAGCTCAGCCATAACGTCCTCGATGCGGTACGGCTTGGCGATGGCGCCGCAAAACCCATATTCCTCGGGTTGCGCCAGCACCGGGTCGTTGGAGTACCCGCTGGCGACGATGGCCTTTACAGTCGGGCAGAGCTTGATCAAGCGCCTGATCATCTCCTTGCCGCCCATTCCTCCAGGAATCGTCAGGTCGGTGATGACCGCATCGTAGGGCTGGTCGCTCTCCAGGGCGTTTTGATAGAGGCGGATGCCCTGAGTGCCATCCAGGGCAACATCGGTGGCATAGCCGTGGTGCTGCAGCAGTTCTGCCAGCGAGGCAGCTATAGCCTCCTGATCGTCGACCAGCAGGATCCGCCCGGTGGTCAGGGGCACGTCTGCGGCGGATTCTGAAGGAGACGGCTGCTTGCTGGTGGCCGGCAGGTAGATGTGGAAGGCTGTACCTCCGCCCAGACGGGATTCCACTGTCAGGCGCCCCTCATGCTTCTGGACGATGGAGTAGGCGGTGGCCAGGCCCAGACCATTACCTGTGTCCCGGGTGGTGAAATAGGGATCGAAAACCTTGTTCAGGTTCTCTGCCGGGATGCCCACCCCCTCATCGATCACAGATATCTTGACATACCTACCGGGGCTGAGGTTGAGCGGGCTATCCTCCTCGAGGATGATGTTGTTGGCTAGAACATGAATCAAGCCGCCATCAGGCATTGCCTGCCAGGCGTTGGTGACGAGATTATGAATGACCTGGCCTATCTGTCCCTGATCGGCTTCCACCGGCCACAGGTCGGGAGGCAGGATGAATTGACTGACCGAGTTGGAGCCGCGCAGAGCGAAGTTGACTGCGTCCGGGAGTAGATCGGGCAAGTGGACAGGCTTAAGCATTGGGCTGCCGCCCCTGGCAAACGTCAGCAGTTGTTCAGTCAGTGCTTTGGCTTCATGGCAGGCCTTCTCTGCCTGTCCCAGGTAGCGATGGACTGGGCTCACCGGATCCGACTTGAGCCTGGCAATCTGAATCAGGTTGAGGATTACGGTCAGGTTGTTGTTGAAATCATGGGCGATACCGCCCGCCAGGACTCCAAGCGACTCGAGCTTCTGGGCCCTGTGCAACTCCTGATTGGCTCGGGCGAGTTCGGCCGTGCGGGTAGCCACCAGCTTCTCCAGATGTTCCTCGTTGCGCTTTAGCTCCTCTACGAGCAGGATGTTTTCGTATCCGAGCGCGGCCTCTCTCCCCACCGTTTCCGCTATCTCCTGATCGATCTCCGAGAACCCCTTCGATCCTCGCTTGTCGGCCAGACAGATCCAGCCATAGACTCTGGATGCGGTATCGAAGGGAACGACTAGCAGTGACCTACAGGGGGGCCAGGGTTGATCGGGAGTGTCGACGGCATCAGCCTGCCCACGGAATGGAGCGACATCCGACATCACCTGATCCAGGATCCAGGTGGGCGGCACCCAGTTATCTCCATCAGCAACCGCGTACTTGATTCTCTCCTGGGAGTAACCCGATCCTGCCCCATCAGGATCGAGGATACAGAGCTGCGCGTGTCGACAGTTGAGCATTGCCCGCAGGGCACGAACCACAATCTGCAGCAATCGTCTCGGGTCACGTTGCGAAATCAGGCTCAGGCTGAGATCGAGCAGCACCGGCAACTGCAGGCCGCTATTGTGGGGCAGCGAGAGGAACTGGCGAGCCTGCTCGGTGAGTTGGATCGGGGCATGGCTCCACCGACCATTGGACAGCATGTCGTCCACAGTGTTCAGGATGAGCCGAGGATCTGACGGCTTCGTTAGCAGGCGGTATGGCTGGCAGGTTTCCTCCACGTCAAGTCCCTCAGGGTGGCGAAAGGCGGCTGTGTAGAAGATCACTGGCGTATCAGCGAACTGCTCTTCACGACGCAGGCGGCGCACGAACTCGATGCCGTCGATGGTCGGCAGGAGAACATCACAGACAATTAGCTGAGGATGCGTTTCCCTGGCCAAGGCCAGCGCCTCCATTGCCTCCGTGGCCTCCTTCACCACATGGCCCACCGATCCCAGCAGGGTGCTGAGAATCTCTCGACTCATGGCGTGGTCTTCAACGACCAAAATAGTAGCCATTGAGGTTGCCCCTTTCTAAGGATTCTACCAGGCTGTTGATTTGCTCGAGGAAGCAGCGAGGATCGATCGGCTTGCTGATGTAGGCGTCGAAACCTGCTTCCATTATGCGCTCTCGATCACCGACCATGGCCAATGCTGTCACTGCCACCAGGGGAATCTGACGAGATCGGTGGTCACCTCTCAGGCGGCGAGCCAGATCGCAGCCGCAGATGTCGGGTAGGAGTACGTCAGAGACGATCAGATCGAGCTGCCTCTTTCTTGCCAGACGCATGGCTTCTGCGCCCGTTTTTGCCTGCAAGACATCGAAGCCAGCCTTCTTGAGCAAGTATGTGATCAATTCCAGATTTATCTTGTTGTCTTCAACTACCAAAACCCGCATAGTCAATCTTTAGTGCCCCCCTAGCCATTGAGCGGCAGAAGGAGTGTAAAGACACTGCCCTTGCCATACTGGCTGTCAATTGTGATCGTTCCCCCTAGCACATCGGCAAGATTTTTGCAGAGATGTAGTCCCAGCCCGGTGCCCTCCGGTCCCGCTTTCGTACTCACTCGCGCAAAGGCCTCGAATAGGGCGGGCTGATCTTCCTCTCGAATGCCGATACCGGTATCCGCTACGCTGATGGCTACTTGGGGGACGGCACGAATATTATCCAGCTCGGCACTGATGCGTACTTCACCCTGTTCAGTAAACTTGATGGCGTTGTAGATGAGGTTCTGCAGGATCTGCATGAGCAGGCGACGGTCGCTAATCAGCCTGATATCGGGCTCCGGTGAAACTACCACCAGCTGCAGATCGTTGCTGGTAGCCAATGGCCGCAGCATGCCGCCGACCTCCGTTAGGAGTTCACAACAGGAGATCTCCGCCGGAAACTTATCGACCCTGCCCGACTGGATCTTGGCCAGATCCAATAGCTGATCGATTAGCAGCAGCAGTTGCCTGGCACTGATATAGATATAGTTCAGATGGTGCTCCTGCTCCGTCGTCAGTGGCCCAGAGAGCCCCATCTGCAGGATCCCAGTGAAGCCGAGAATCGCGTTCAGCGGCGTGCGCAGTTCGTGGCTCATACTGGCCAGGAAGCGGTCCTTGGCCTGATTGGCCTCCGCCAACTCCTTCGTCTTCTGCTGCAACGTCGACTCCGCTCGCTTGCGCTGCACAATCTCTTGCCGCAGCCGCTCGTTCGCCGCCATGAGATCGGCGGTGCGCTCATGAACCCGCTTCTCTAACTCA
This sequence comes from Bacillota bacterium, assembly GCA_050949085.1. Taxonomy (GTDB): domain Bacteria; phylum Bacillota; class UBA994; order UBA5500; family UBA5500; genus JBMNFB01. Next base: position 727,236 of record JBMNFB010000001.1, on the reverse strand, counting down.
TCGTGGGCGCGCTGCAGCTGCGCCTGAGCTTCCACGCGCTCGCTGACATCACGAAAGACGAGGATGACGCCGATTATCCTGCCCTGGTTATCCCTGATAGGTGCGGCGCTATCGTCGATGGGTATTTCTCGGCCGTCGCGGGTGACCAGCAGACTGTGATTGGCAAGGCCAACCACCCTGTTTTCGCGCAAGACCAGCGCAACCGGATTTTCCACCGGGAGTCGGCTGACCTGGTTGATGATCTTCACCACGTCCACCAGATGACGGCCCCTTACTTCGCTGATCTGCCACCCTGTCAGCTCTTCGGCCACCGGGTTCATGAAGGTAATCAGGCCCTGATTATCGGTGGCCATCACAGCATCGCCAATGCTGCGCAGCGTGGTGGCCAGCCACTCCTCGCTTTTCTGTAGTTTCTGCTCCATGGCATGCTTGTAGAGGGCCATCTCGATGGCAACCTCCAATTCTCTTTCGCGGAAGGGCTTGACCAGATAGGCGTAGGGACCGGTCAATTTGGCTCGATCGACGGTAGCCCTGTCTGCATAGGCGGTGATGAAGATCACGGGGACTCTCCAGCGCTTCTGGATGATCTCTACCGTGGCAATGCCATCAAGCTCTCCGCGCAACATAATGTCCATGAGCACCAGGTCAGGTTGGCTTTTTTCAAAGGCCCCGATTGCCTCTTCCCCCGAAAAGGCCACGCCCTCGACATGATAACCGAGGCGATCCAGGCGATGCTCCAGGTCCAACGCCTCGATAGCCTCATCTTCGACGATCAGGATACGCGTTTGCCTCAACGTTTTCCCCCCCAAACTATGGATCGCCTTTGGATACCCTAGGCTAGAAGCGCACTGTGAACACTGTTCCTGAGCCTGTTTCAGCATGGAGTGAACCGCGCAGTTGACGAACCAGAATGTCTACAAGGTGCATCCCCAGGGACCTGCTGGCCGAAACGTCAAATCCGGGGGGAAGACCGATGCCGTTGTCGCTGACCCGTAGGACATGCTGGTAGGTGTCAATCGGATCCCGTCGTAGTTCCAGGGAGATCTCCTTTTCGCCATCAGCGAGCCTGCCTCGTGGGAAAGCGTGCTTCAGCGCATTGGAGATCAGCTCGTTGATGATTAGCGCGCAGGGGATGATGTGGTTGATGTCCAGTGCTGCTTCCTCCACATGGAGCACTGAGCGAATCGCAAACTCGCTAGTACCATAGGAAGTGAAGAGGTTGGCAACCAGACGCTCGATGTACTCGCGCAAGTTGATCTCAGCCAGCGACTCGGACTGAAACAGCTGCTCATGAATCATTGCCATGGTAAAGACGCGGTTTTTGCTCTCGTTGAGCACCTCCCGCGCCGGTGCATCGTCTGTATGCAGCGCCTGCAGATTTAACATGCTGTAGACAATCTGCAGGTTGTTTTTTACGCGGTGATGGATTTCGTTTAGCAGGATTTCCTTTTCGCGCAGCGTTTCGCGCAAACTGGCCTCGCTGTGGTGCAGCTCCTGGTTGGCCCGTGCCAACTGGGCCGTTCGCTGAGCTACGCGGGCCTCCAGTTCCCGATTCAGGGTTTGGATTTCCTCCTCCGCCGCCTTCCGCTCGGTGATGTCGATACCCATTTCGAGAATCAGGTGCGAACCATCGATATCGACAAAAGGATAGTTAAAAACGTGATAGGTCTGACCCTGCGGGCTCGTCCATTCCCACTCGTAAGGGCAACCCGACTTCATCACTTCAGTGGCACCGCACACTACGCAGGGCTTGTCCCGCCCATAGAGATATTGGCAGCAGCAGTGCCCCTGAGCATCACCGATGAGCTGGCGGAAAGTGCGGTTGACATAGTTCAGCCGATAGTCCTCGGTGATGAGAACCAGATAGGTGGGTAGGAGTTCAAGGATCCCGTCCAGCCGTTGTCGCCGGGCCTCCAGAGCGTCTATGAACTCCTTGCGCCACGTGATGTCCCGCGCGCTGGCAATCACACCACGTACCGCGTCGGTTTCGTCGCGAAAAACGGCGGCATTGAGAGAGACTAGCCGATTCCGGCCAGCCTCATCCGGCAGGTCAAGTTCAAAGTAGTTGATGGCTCCCTGCTCCAGAGCATAAAGCATCCCCGCGGCCGCACGTTCTGGTTCCGCAAAATAGCTGGCAAACGGAGTACCGATCAACTGGTCGCGGGTGCGGGCGACCATGTGACACATCTGCTCGTTGACATCGGTAATGATCAGGTCACTGTCTACCGTTATCAGCCCGTCCAGCGACGCCTCGATCAGGCCCCGGTTGTACGTGCGCTCTCGGCGTAATGCTCGATTCTCTTTTTCAGCCTCCTGCAACTGCCACTCCAGCTCGGCGATTCGCCTGTCTTTGGCGCAGGTGGTTTGATCGGCCTCACTGCTCACCCTGCTCCCTCCTAATGCTCCTTCCCACTCGTCACTAGCCAGGTAGTTCAAACGAGGCAATTGTAGCATGGCAGAAATAAAAACAGTGTCGATGAGTGTCGAGAGGCCACTGGGGTAGAAAAGAAACGCGCCCTTTGAGTTGGTCGCAAAGCCGATACCTGCTACTGAAAACACTGTAAGTTGTAGGTAATCAAGAAAGCCGATACTAGATACTGCAGACCGACAGGATTTGACAGATTGTTGTGATACTATAGGAAGCGAGCAATCGATTCTTGCGAGGAGGAGTATAGATGGCAAACGTCTTGATTATGGAGAACGAGCCGGGCATCGTGATGGTGCTGGAGATGGCGCTGAGTGAAGCAGGGCACCAGGTGAGCAGCGTGGCTGACGGCCAGGCTGGCATTGATCTCTTGCTGGGGGGTGAGATCCCGGATGTGGTACTGCTGGACCTGAACATGCCGGGATTGGACGGGCGCGGTGTGTTGGCCAAGATGCAGCAATCGCCTGGGTTGTGCCAGATCCCCGTGGTGTTGATGACAGGCGACATGCTGGACGACGACGCGCTGCCGCCGCGCCAGCAGTATGCCGCGATACTGCGCAAACCGTTCGATATCTGGGAACTGGTGCGGCAGGTGGAGCTGCTGTGCGATTGAGCCAGGGCGCGGCATACTGCTCAGGCTGCACTGGGTCAGATATCCATCCCTGACTTGCTCCAGGAGGGTTTTATGCAAGCATGCAAACACACCTGCATACTTATGCATTCAGCAGGGCATAAAGCAGCTCTGCTTCGCGCAGATCACCGCTGCGCGCCCGTTCCTGATGGTACCGGAAGATATCCAGTGCGATCTGGCGCATCAGCGTCTGCACGCGGCTGGGGGCACCACGGGTAAGGACCACCAACACAAAGGGATTCTCAGGCAGGAGCACCAGCGCGGCGTCGTTGTAGACCCAGTCCTTGGTGCCTGTCTTGTGCGCCACCGGCACGGCGTAGCCGATGGCGCGGGGAATGCGGCTGTTGTAGATGGTATTGGTCAGGGCCGTCAGCAGTCGGTGATTGTTTTCAGGCGAAAGCACATCGCCGCGATAGAGATGCGCCAGAATCTTGCCTAGATCGCGCGGCGTTGTACAGGGCGACTGCAAGGTGCCGTAGCGCTCCAGACTGGCGGCATCACTGGTGCCTGGCGCCCACCCAATTTCGCGCGGGATACGCGAATCATCAAGATCCAGGCGGCGCAGTGTTTCCTTCAGCCTATCGGCACCCAGGTAGCGCAGCAATATATTGTGGTTAAGGTTGACCGAATGGGTGAGCATCCGGTGAATAGTAGGCTGAAACTGATAGCTCATGCCCACTACCGGGTCAGTATACGTGTCCCAGATGCTCACCTCACCCTGATCATCCAGGTAGTAGAAGGCATAGGCGATCAGCAGTTTCGCTACCGAGGCAGTATGATAATACCCAGTATACTCACCCTGCTCGTCCAGCTCGGTCCGCTCTGCGTCATGACCCAGCGTGAAGCCGCTCCGCAGCTCTTCGATATAGATACCGATGTCGCCATAGCCACGGTTCTCATCGCGATAGCTCTTCATGCGTCGGGCAATGATCTCAAAGACTTCGGCGCGGTAACTTTCTAGCTCTGCCTCCCAGATTGTGCGCAGCAACTCGTGTGTCATCTCGAGATTTGAGCAAAGCGCAGATGGAGCCAGCGCTGGGGCCGCAAAGGCGGCCAGAAAGGCAAGAATGAGCAGTAGGCTTACACTCCAGGCGAAATCCGGCACGAGGGCACCTCCTCCTGCTTCATGTGTATGAGGCAGCAGGAGGTGTGTTGTCTTTCTAATGGGGTGAAAAAAAGCGGGAAAAAACTTGGGAAAGGGGGTTGCATAACAATCAGGGGTAGTGTATAGTTATGCACAACGACCGGATGTTATGCAGCACTGGATGACAATACGCTGCGACAGACGGCAGTTAACCGAGAAAAAAGGGGAGAGCCAAATGAAGAGATTGATTGCCCTGGTCGCAGCCCTGGCTATGATCCTGACTGGCTGCGCCATCGGGGGCGGAGCAGATGACGCTTTCGTGTTTGCACTCAGCGCCGACATTGTGAACCTGACACCGATTCTGCTAACCAACGTCGTGTCTCGTACCGTGAGTATGCAGATCCACGAACCACTGGTGCGCTATGAGGGCAATAACAAGCTGGTCGCCGCCCTGGCCACTGAGTGGACCCAGGCCGACGATGGACTGTCGTGGACATTCAAGCTGCGCCCGGACGTGAAATGGCATGACGGTGAGGCCTTTACGGCGGCCGACGTCAAGTACACCTATGAGGCTTTGCTGGACCCGTCCAATCAGTCGGTCCATCGTACTAACTACGAGATGATCGAGAAGATTGAGACGCCTGACGATCTGACTGTCGTCTTCCAGCTGAAAGAGTCCCATGGTCCTTTCCTGGATAAAGTTGCCCAGCTGCCGATTATGGCCGAGCATCACGTGCCCGAGGTTGGTTTTGAGAACTACAACATGAACCCGATCGGCACCGGTCCGTTCAAATATGTGGAATGGGTTCCTAATGATCACTTTACAGTCGAGGCCAACGCCGAATACTGGGGCGGCGAACCGGCTCTCGCAACGGTCGTCTTTCGGCCTATACCTGAAGCCTCGGTCCGCGCCATGGCCCTCAGCAAGGGTGAAATTGACTACGCAGCCGGCCTGACCGCGGAGGACTTTGCGGGAATGCAGGATAGTAAAGCGCTGACGACGTTCTCCATTCCGCAACTAACGTTTGCCTATCTAGGCTATAACAACCGCAACGCCCTCTTCCAGGATAGGCGCGTGCGCGAGGCGATGGCCTATACGATCGATCAGGAGACGATCATCTCTGACATCCTGAAAGGCGCCGGCCGCCCTTCTACCGGCCCCATCGCACCTATCAACGAAGAGTGGTATAACCCGGATGTGCGCACTTTCACCCAGGACTTTGACAAGGCCAAACAGCTGCTGGCTGAGGCCGGCTGGACGCCGGGTGCCGATGGAATCCTGGTGAACAGTGCTGGCGAGCGCTTCAGTTTCAGCGTGATCATTGGCAGCGGCAACGAGCAGACGAAGAATCAGGGCATTCTCCTGCAGAGTTGGCTGGCTCAGGTGGGCATTGAGATGAAGCTCGAGTTCCTTGATTGGTCTCTGATGAACGCCCGCCTGGACGCGCGCGACTACGAAGCGATGATGCTCTCCATGTCGCCCTCGGCCGATCCGGATCAGTATAACTACTGGCATTCCAGCTCGATCAGCGGCGGCTTCAATGACTGGTGCTACAGCAATCCCGAAGTAGATAGCCTTCTGGAGCAGGGCCGTCGCGAGAGCGATCCGGCAGCGCGGAAGGAGATCTATAACCGGGTGCAGGAGATTCTGGCTGAGGATGTGGCCACACTCTGGCTCTATCATCGCAATGAACTGGCGGCGCTGAACAGCTCCTATACCGGGATGACCGAGGAAGCGGCCGGCCAGTATCAGCTGCTCTACAAGGTTCAGCCCAAGTAATCGCTCACTAGCCGAAATAGGTGGTTGCCCACACATCAGGTGCCCCTGTCAGACTGATAGAGGCACCTGATTATTCCCGCGGTTTAAGGTATGCGTAGCCTGGGCGCGCCCTGGCGTTGCCTGGCCTCTTTGCTCCCAAATCGCTGCCGGACTTGCTTAGGAGGGGTCAATCTTGGCAAAGTACATTTTCAAACGAATACTTCTGGCCATTCCTCTGGTGCTGGCTATCAGCTTCATCGTCTTTGGGCTGATGTATCTCGCACCAGGCGATCCGGTACGAATGGCGGCCGGCCGCGAGGCATCGCCCGAGGTCATTGCCCAGATCAGTCGGGAATGGGGCTTCGACCGTCCCTTCCTCGTACAATACTTCGTGTGGCTGGGAAAGATGCTGACTGGCGATATGGGGAAATCCATCATCTCCAAACTGCCGGTGAGCTATCTGATCTCCACAACGCTGCCCTATACGCTGAAGCTCAATTTCTGGGCTACCCTGATCGGGCTGGCCATCGCCTTTCCACTGGGGCTGTTGGCTGCCTCCCGGCGCCACACCTGGGTCGACTATCTGTGCACCGGCATCGCTATGCTCGGCATGTCCATGCCCAGTTTCTGGGTTTCCCTCGTCCTGATGATTGTCTTTGCCGTCAACCTGGGCTGGTTGCCCACCAGTGGTACCGGCACCTGGCTGCACTACCTGCTGCCGGCGGCAACCCTGGGCTTTTCCTGGGCGGCGGGGCTGATGCGGATGGTACGCACCAGCATGCTGGAGGTCCTGCAGGAAGACTATGTGCGTACGGCGCGGGCAAAGGGCCTGCAGGAGCGGACAGTTCTCGTCCGCCATGCGCTGCGCAATGCCTTGATTCCGATCGTCACCGTGCTGGGGAGCTGGCTGGCGCTCATGGTCGTAGGTACGGTAGTGGTGGAAACGATCTTCGCCTGGCCCGGCCTCGGGCGCCTCTTGACGACTGCCTTGTTGCAGCACGACGTTTTCCTGGTGCAGGCAGTAGTGCTGATGATTTCGGTAGCGGTAGTGGCTGCCAATATTCTGGTTGATGTGCTCTACGCTGCTGTGGATCCACGCGTGCGCTTGAGTTAGGGAGGGGAGAAGAGTGGATCTTGCGAAACGGCTGTTCGGTCACAAACTGGCCGTCATCGGGCTGGTGATCATCCTGATCCTGTCCTTGCTGGCCCTGCTCGCCCCTTTCCTGACTCCCAACGATCCCTATCAGGTGCATCCGGGCGAAGGCTTACGCGGCCCCAGCGCCCAGTATCCCCTGGGTCAGGATGCTCTGGGGCGCTGCATTCTCAGCCGCATGCTGGTGGGAGCGCGGGCTTCGCTGTCGGTGGGGCTGCTGGCCGGCGTGATCTCTCTCGCCATGGGCATCATCATGGGGGCCCTCGCTGGTTATTGCGGCGGCTGGGTTGATCTCCTGATTATGCGCGTGGTGGAGGTCTTCATGACCGTCCCCCAGTTTCTGCTGGTCCTGGCCACGGTGGCCATCGTCGGACCCAGCTTCAAGACCGTGCTGGTCGTGATCGGGTTGACGTCTTGGACGGGGTATGCCCGGGTGTTGCGCGGCGAGATCATCGCCGTTAAGCAGGCACCGTTCGTAGAGGCGGCGCGCGCCTACGGCGCCAGCGACCTGCGCATCCTGACGCGACACATTCTGCCCAATTGCTGGTCATCGCTGATCGTCATGGTCTCCACCAATGTGGCTTCGGTGATCCTGCTGGAGTCATCGCTCAGCTTCCTGGGCTTCGGCATACAGGAGCCGCAGGCCAGCTGGGGGAGTATCATCAGCTCGGGACGCAACTATATTCAGTCGGCACCCCATATCTCCACTTTTCCCGGTGTCGCCATCATGCTGGCCGTCCTGGCGTTCAACCTTTTCGGTGACGGGCTGCGCGATGCCCTCGACCCCAAGTTGGTGGAAGGAGAGTGAGTCAGATGCAGGAACTCCTTTTGGTGCGTCACCTCAGTATCAATTTCGCACAGCGCCCAGTAGTGCGTGGCGTCTCCTTCGACGTAAGGCGGGGCGAAGCGCTGGGTATCGTCGGTGAAAGCGGCTCCGGCAAGAGTGTTACCGCGCTCTCGATCATGGGGCTGCTCAGCTATCCAGGGCGCATCGTCGGCGGCCAAATCCTGTTCAAAGGCGACGACCTGCTCACTCTCTCGGCTGAAGAACGGCGCAGACTGCGCGGCAGTTCGCTGGCGATGATCTTTCAGGAGCCGATGACATCCCTCAACCCGGTGCAGACGGTATCGCAGCAGATCTGCGAGGTCTTGATGCTCCACCGGGGCCTGAGCAAGAGGCAGGCGGAGAATGCGGCCGGAGACTATCTGGCCCGGGTGGGAATCGCCGACGTCAAGCGTCGGCTGCGCAACTTCCCGCATGAGCTTTCCGGCGGCATGCGGCAGCGGGTGCTGATTGCCATCGCTTTGGCGGGAGAGCCGGAGCTTTTGATCGCTGATGAGCCGACGACGGCGTTGGATGTCACCGTGCAGGCGCAAATTCTCGAATTGTTGAAGGAACTGCAGGCCTCTACGGGCATGACCCTGATCCTCATCACCCATGACCTCGGCCTGGTCGCCGAATATGCTGACCGCGGTGTCGTCATGTATGCGGGGGAAGTTATGGAGACAGGCTCGGTGGAGCAACTGTTCAACGAACCGGCTCATCCCTATAGTCAGGGCCTGATACGCTCTCTGCCCCGCTGGGGCGAGCAGCAGGGCAGACTCTACAGCATCAGCGGCAGCGTGCCGCGTGATCTCGGCGCCATCCGGGGCTGCGCTTTCGCCGCCCGCTGCCCGAACGCGACCCAGGAATGCCAGCAGCCGCAGCGCATGTTGGAAATCGGACCGCAGCGGCAGGTGCGCTGTCACGCGGCAGGAACCGGACTAACCAAGGCAGATCGGTGGGAGGTGGTTTAGGATGGCAGTCGCCCAGCAATACGCCCTGGAAGTGGCAGGCCTGAAGAAGGTTTTCCCGGTGCGCAAGAGTCTCTGGAGCAGGCCGACGTCAGCCGGTGTGCGTGCTGTTGATAACGTGAGCTTCCGCCTGCCGCTTGGCAAGACGCTGGCCCTGGTGGGGGAAAGCGGTTGCGGCAAGACCACTGTCGCCCGCATGCTTGCCGGGCTGGAGCAGCCGACCGCTGGCAGCGTGAGGGTTGCGGGAGAGGTAGTCGACTATACCAGTCGGCAATCTCTCAGCCAGTTGCGCCACCAGGTGCAGATGGTCTTTCAGGACCCTTATGCCACTCTCAACCCCCGAATGGCGGTCGGCCGGAGTGTGGAAGAGCCGCTGATCATCAATCGCTTCCCCGGTGACCGGCGGGAGCGCCTGCGCGAGTTGTTTGCCGCCGTCAGTCTGGATGAGCAGATGTTCAATCGCTATCCGCATCAGTTCAGCGGCGGGCAACGCCAGCGCGTCGGTATCGCCCGCGCTCTGGCCTCCGATCCGCAGATCCTGCTCTGTGATGAGCCCACATCAGCATTGGATGTCTCGGTGCAGAGTCAGATACTGAACCTGCTCAAGCAGCTGCAGCAGGAACGCGGCTTGTCATATCTCTTTATCTCTCACAACCTTTCGGTGGTCTGGCACATCAGCGATGAAGTGGCGGTGATGTACCTCGGCCGCATCGTGGAGATGGGGAGCAGGGAAGAGGTCTTCCTGCATCCGGCGCATCCCTATACCAAGGCATTGCTCTCGGCCAGTCCGCGCATCGCTCCAGGACAGAAGCGGGAGCGTGTTGTCCTGCAAGGAGAGGTGCCCAGCCCGCTCAATCCCCCTGCGGGGTGTGCCTTCCATACACGCTGTCCGCATGCCACTGACGTCTGCCGCCAGCAGGCACCCGAGCTACAGCGCGTCAACGGCAGCCATCAGGTCGCCTGCTGGCTGGGGTGATAGGGAGCAATGCTGCCGTTACACGACTGGTCTAGCGAGCAAGGGAGAAGGGCTGTTGCACGAGCAACAGCCCCTTTGTAATCCGAAGCCATCGGCAGCGCCGGAGGTGGTGTGCCCTGCTGAGAAGCACCTGCTATTGAGGCAACCCCAGCTTCACCTGATGAGCCTAAAGGATGGACTCGGCAACGCCCTCGATGCCGGCCAACAGATTAGCCAGGTAGAAGATCAGCTGCGGTCCGAGGTAGGCATCGGTGGGATCCCACCATTCCTTTGTCGTATGTACCATCCCGGCTTTGCCGCCACCACCGACACAGACCGCCGGGATGCCCAGGGCGATGGGCGGGCTGGCGTTGGTATTGCCGCCGTGCCCTAGCTTAGGCTCCACGCCGCTTGCCTGAATCAGCGCATAGGTAGCTTGCACGATGGGCGCATCAACCGGCTGGGTGCCTGCCTTCACGTCGACATACATTTCGATGTCGTAGGTGATAGTATCAGCGCCCCAACGGGCAGTCTCCTCGGCGCAGGCTTCCTTGATGCACTCCAGCACTTTCCCATAGAGGATATCTAGCTCGTCCTGGCAGTCGGAGCGCATGTTCATCTTGATAGTGGCCATGGGGACGATGGCATGCACACCGGCGTCGTTGCCCGCATGGAAGTTGCTCACAGCGTAGGTGGTCTTGGGAGACTCGGGCACCTGAATATCAGCGATCTTCGCCACGGCGCGGGCTGCGGCATGCAGCGGGTTGGCCACCTTACCGAATGCCCCATAGGCATGGCCGCCGATACCGTAGAAGTTAACGGCGAAGGTTCTCATTCCTGTTGCCTCGTAGGTGATGGAGTCTGTGCTGGCACCGTCGACGTTGATGCTGGCGACGATGTTATCGTGATCGTTCAGGAAATCCTTGATGCCACCAAAGCCACCCATACCTTCTTCGCGCGAAGTCCCCATGAAAATGATGTCGTGATGAGTCTCGATCTGGGCATGGTTAAAGGCCCGCAGCACCGATAACACGGCCGCCAGCCCCCTCGTGTCATCGGCTATGCCGGGACACTGGTAGAGGCCGTCCTGCGTTGGCTCAGGCTTGCCGCTGACTGTCCCCAGAGGGAAGACAGTATCCAGATGCCCTTCGATGATGATGGCTTTCCCGGTGCTGCCCTTGCCGCGTCGGATGCCAAAGGCATTGTTGTGGCGGTCGACCTGCACATCCGTCAGGCCTAGCTCCTGCAACTTCGCGGCGAATGCCCGGGCCCGATTGACCTCATGGAACGTCGGCGCCTCGATGGCGACTAGCTCCAGCTGATCCTCCAACGTTTGCTGTTCATCTGCCTTGATGAACTCAATGCCGCTCTGCACCGATTCTAGCTGCTTCAGCTGCTGGCAGGCCTGCTTGATCTTCTCTGACACGACGTAGTCCATTCTTTTGCCTCCTCATGATTCCCCGGAGATGCCGGAAATCTAATCTTTCTAGTGTTTATTCTGGTGGGGCAGCTTTATCCCTGCTGCCCATAGGAAAAGGCGGGGAGTGAGCCCCGCCGGTGGTAGCGTAACCGTATTTCCTTGCTTTTCCCAAGAAGAGCCAGTCGTCGTGACTCGGCTAGACCTCGAGGCGCAGGTAGAGTACCTCAGCCTGACGGATCACGAGGCGGTAGCTCAGCCAGCTGCTGGCACCGAAGAGCGCGAACAGGGCAAGGTAGATGAGGGGCGGCGCTATGTGCGCGCTGTAGAGCCACCAGGTCAGCAGTGCTCCCAGGCCCGCGCTCAGCATGTTCAGGAACATTGGAATCAGGACGTTGTAATTCTCTTTCATCGCCCGTTGTGGGTTCGTCCAATCGAGACGCGGCCGGCGCATATCCACGTAGAGCCCCAGCACTATGCCGAGGAGAGACGCAGCCAGACCAATGGCCAGGGAGAAGGCAACCTCCACCACGCCCGGCTTGAGCAGCAGGACATAGGCGATCAGCATGGGCAGTGCGCTGAGGACAGCCAGCGACGCCGCATGCATGATCTTCGCTCTTGCCTGCAGTTGAGCGGGCACGGGGATCACCTTCGAGATATAGAACAGTCGCCCCTCGCGAGAGATGGAAGTGCTGGAGATGGCGTTTACTGAACCTAAGAAACCGATGATGGCTGCGATTATCAGCGCGGCAATCATCCGTCCCGTCGGCGTCTGCACTTGTGTCAGCATTTCGCCTATTTCGCTGCTCTGCATCAGGAGTGATACGACCATCACCAGCGGCATCACTACAGCGCCAGCCAGGCCGTTCATCACAAAGAGTGGCGTACGCATAAATAGCTTCCATTCCCGCCAAAACAGAGCAGCGAAAACCCCCTGCTCCTCCGTCCGTTTGGCCAGCTCGGTGCGCGAAAGTGCCTTGCGGCGCCCGGCTACTTCTTCACCGCCTACCAATCCAGCATGAAACAGCCTTTCTGCCAGCACCCAGAGCACGGCCAAACCCACGGCAGCTACTGCCAGCACAAGCCCCAGATTGAGCAAGCCAGCCAGCGATCCGGCCATGCCGATTGAGCGGCTACCCCAGAGGGCTGGCGGGAAGCGCCTGCCGACCACCTGCAATAGGGCACCGTGCTCAGTAAGGATCTTCAGCAACATTGCCTGCGGGTCATTCTCGCCCAACGCCGTCGGCGCCATACTAAAGCTGAGCGCGATCAGCATGAATACCACTGAGAAAATGACCATCAGCAGATCACGATGCCTGCGGTTGATCACCTTCATTAGCAGCAGGGAGGCGATAGCCGCCACAACGAGGGGGATCACTGGCATGAGCAGGAAGTTGACCAGAATCAGCAGCATTCTCCACCCGGTGAGTGTCGCCACCTGGGCGAAGGCAACACAGGCTGGGACGTAAAGGACCGCCCCCAGTAGATATTCGGTGGCCATCACATGCATCAGCTTGGCAACGACGATCTGAGAACCGCGCAGCGGCAGTGGCACCAGTATGGACAGGTCTTTGGAGAAGTAGAAGGACGAAATGACCATCAACGTACCCATCAGCAGGGCTAGAAACTGGCTACCGATGATGGCTACTGTAAAGACCAGCTCGGGCTGACCCAGCGCTGCCCCGAACTCGGCCACGCCCTTGAACAGAAAGTAGAGTATGCCGGCGAATGTGCTGAAGCCAAGCAGCATTGACAAGACAATGACAATAGGCTCCCAGATCTTCTCACGGCGCCGCCAGCGATCACGCAGCACTGAGAGCCCGAACTCGTTCTTTAGCGTCACCCAGACCAATTTGGCTAGCATCTGGCTTTACACCGCCTCCGTCAGTTCGAGGAAGATTTCCTCGAGAGATTCCTCGCGTTGCGCCATGCTGCGCAGTTCCTCAAGCGTGCCGCAGGCGATCAGGCGTCCCCGGTTGATGATGCCTATGCGGTCACAGAGCTTCTCGGCCACTTCGAGGACGTGGGTTGAGAAGAAAACCGTATTACCCTGATCGCAGTGTTCGCGCATCAGCTCCTTGAAAAGGTGCGCCGAGCGTGGGTCAAGGCCGACCATCGGTTCGTCCAGAATTAGCAGGGATGGGTTATGCACCCAGGCCGCCGTCAGCGCCAGTTTCTGTTTCATACCATGGGAAAAACTCTGAATCAGGTTGCCAACAGCCCCCTCCAGCTCAAACATCTGCAGCATGTGTTGAATTCGCTGCCTTCTCTGCTCCGTCGGCATTCGATAGACGTCGGCGATGAAATTGAGGTATTCCAGGCCAGTCAGACGTTCATAGAGGTCGGGGTTGTCTGGCACAAAGCCCAGCTGTGCCTTGGCCCGAAGCGGCTCCCGCTGAACATCGATGCCGTTGACGCGAATCGAGCCCTCGTCGGGTCTCAGCAGTCCTACTACCATCTTCAGTGTCGTCGTTTTTCCGGCGCCGTTCGGGCCCAGGAATCCAAAGATCTCGCCCGCGTTAATCCGCAGTGTGAGGCTGTCTACAGCTTTCACTGCGCCCTTCTGATAGCGCTTAGAGACATTCTCAATCTGTAGCAATCGGCTTCCCTCCCAGAGAGTGTTCCTGTATACCCCGTGCTAGATTGTAGAGACAAGATATAGCCCTTGGCCTTTTCACAATCCTAACTGGATTTTACCATAGTAGCCTGCCACTAGCACTACGCTAATTGGCCCCTGCGCACCTCGGCCTTTGCCTCCCCTGATCTATTACGGCGGGGAGGCTGCCAGGTTGCAGGATCGAGGGGAACCCCACAGAAATGCTCTCGAGACGGCAGGTTGTGCCCCGCTGAAGCCCTGATTCGGCGATTTGTACCCCTTGAAAAAGTATTCTTATGCTTGCATCTGTTGTTATGATACATTTTTCGCATGAGAGTGTGTGGAACCCTTGCCTTCCGTAAGTTCAAATGGTATGCTCTTGGTGAACGAAAGAACAAGTAGATACATATGGTAACGTGAAAATAGAATATGGCTCTGGATGACTCGCACGGGAGAGACCGTTATGGCGCCGAAGGAGCAAATTGCATTTCTCAGCCGGACTTGCACCAAACTCTCAGGCAAAAGGACCGTGCGGTGACAGCACTCTGGAAAGCTGCGTCGGGGCAGCACCGAAGGAGCGGGGTCGAGCTGAAGGCCCTACAAAATCTCTCAGGTACCAAGAGACAGAGGTGAAGGCACCACGTGTTTTCAGACCCCTGTCTTTTAAATTGCCTGTGTGGCGCATCCACAGTGGCCCAAAATTGGTGATCTCCCCGGTATTGCAGGGGGTTTGGGGATACAATAGTCAGTGGTTTTGAGAACTCATGGCAGCTTATGTGCAGCGGCTTGGCTTGGAGGTAGGAATGCGGTATCAGGCGATAGTCATCACCAACAACCCCTCTGTTTCCCTGGAGCAGGGTGATACGTATGTTGAAGGCGCACTGCTGGATGTGCTGCTGAAGGCGCGCGATCTGATCCATAAGGGGCACCTCTTGGTCTCGCATCCGCTGGCGGGCAGTGTCAAACCTAATGAGACTCCTTACAAATCCATTGTGCTCAGCAAACGTCCCAGACCTCAGGTTGACTTCGAATCCCTGTCGATTATCGAGGGCAGCCTCGCCACCGCGCGGCGCATGCTGCAGGAGAGGCCACTGCCGGATTATCCGCAGCGTGTTCTGCAGGACTTCCAGCTGATTGATCGTTCGCTGCTCGCCAATGCGCTGAGTGGCCTGCCTGGTTATCTGAACTGAGGGCGAGTAACGACTGGATCAGGGTTGAGCACCGCTTGGTGTTTGATAGAACGCAACCAAATAACTAAGCAGTCAAAGGAGGAAGTCAAATGCCCGATACCTTGTATGACATTGTTATCGTCGGCGCTGGCCCGGGCGGCCTGGCAGCAGCCATTTACGGCGCTCGTTCACGCCTGAAGACCCTTGTGATTGAAAAGGGGCGCACGGGTGGCCAGGCTGCTACCACGGTGGATATGGAGAACTACCCCGGGTTTGCCAGGGGAACTACAGGCCCAGGGCTGATGGATGCTTTTACCGACCACGCCAAGTCATTTGGTGCTGAGTTTGTTCGCGGCGAGGTTGTCAAGGTGGATGCCCAGGGCAAACAGGTCACCCTGAAGAGCGGCGAGACCTATCGCGGCAAGACGCTCATTCTTGCCCCAGGCGCAGTGCCGCGTACACTGAATATCCCGGGCGAGTTCGCCTTCCGCGGCAAGGGCGTCTCCTATTGTGCCACCTGCGACGCCGACTTTTTCGAGGAGTTGGACATAGTAGTTCTAGGAAATGGTGACGCTGCGGTTGAGGAAGCGAACTACCTGACCAAGTTTGCTGAGTCAGTCACTCTGATCGTCATCCACGATGAGGGCATCATGGACGCAGCGCCGATGCTTCAGGAGCGGGCTAAGGCCAACCCGAAGATCAAGTTCGTCTGGAACTCCACCATCGCCGAGATCAAGGGCGACGGGCTGGTGGAGAGCATCGTCCTCAAGAATATGAAGACGAACGAACTGACCGAAATGGAGACTAACGGCGTCTTCATCTATGTCGGTACCGTTCCGCAGACGGATTTCCTCAAGGATAGTGGCATTGAGCTCGACGCTCGCGGCTACATACCGACCACCGAGCTGATGGAGACCAATGTCGACGGCGTCTTTGCCGTGGGCGATGTCCGCGTCAAGTACCTGCGTCAGGTTATCACCTCGGCCGCGGACGGCGCCATTGCTGCAGTTGCTGCTGAGAAGTACATCATGGAAGAAGAGGGCTTCAAGAGCTCTGTCCTGGATCAGGATCGCCCGGTGGCAGTCGTCTTCTGGTCGCCAATGGATCAGAAGTCCCTTGAACTGATGCCCACCATCGAAACGGTACTGGACTCCTATGAGGGCAAGGTCAAGGTGTGGAAGATGGATACCTATCGCAACCAGCGGGTTGCCAAGCGCTATGGTGTCACCGTGAACCCGACGATTGTCTTCTTCAACAAGGGCGAGGCTGTCAGGAGCCTGGTACAGGACGACATCAGCGAGGCCAGCATTCGCGAAGCCCTGGTCGATATCGTCTAGAAGTCACATCGATTGTCAAAAGCGATTCTGAGATTGCCTCTCAGATTGATACCTGTGTTGCCGGCCTTGCCGGCGTAGACAAGGACAATGTGGACGCGGCTCTGCCGGCAGCACCCCTTCAACTCAGCAGAGGGAGGTGAAATGGATGATAGAGGTTCATAAGGACAATTTTGATGCCGAAGTGCTGCAAGCCGAAGGGTTGGTCCTCGTCGATTTCTGGGGTCCGAAATGCGAGAAGTGTTTGGCAGTGATGCCCGATATCGAGGCCTTGGCCGAGAAGTACGGTGATAAGCTCAAGTTCTGCAAGCTGAACACCACAGGCAATCGCCGCCTCGCTATCTCCCAGAAGGTGCTTGGCCTGCCGGTGATCGCCTTCTACCGGAATGGTGAGAAGATCGACGAGCTCGCACAGGACGATGTCACGCGTGAGAACGTCGAGACCAAGATCAACGAGCTATTGGCATAACCCTGCGTGTTGTGCCGCAGGTGAAAACTCAAGGGAGGTGAACCTCTAACCATGCGATTGGAACTAGGCAACATCAACATCAAGGACGTCCAGTTTGGCGCTCAGACCAAGGTAGAGAATGGCGTGCTCTACGTAAACAAGGATGAGCTGATCGCTGAACTGCAGGACGAACGCTTGGCTTCTATTGATCTCGATCTCGCCAAGCCAGGCGAATCTACCCGTATCATCCCTGTCAAAGACGCAATTGAACCGCGTGTCAAGGTCGACGGTCAGGGAGGTATGTTCCCCGGGTTTGTGAGCAAAGTGGATATGGTCGGCGCTGGGAGAACTCATGTGCTGAAGGGTGCTTGCGTGGTCACCACCGGTAAGATCGTTGGTTTCCAGGAAGGCATCATCGACATGAGTGGCCCGGGTGCAGAGTATACTCCTTTTTCGCAGACCTACAATGTGGTTGTCATTGCTGAGCCTGTTCAGGGACTTCCGCAGCACGAGCATGAGGCCGCTCTGCGCACCATGGGTCTCAAGGCTGCCGCCTATCTTGGCGAGGCCGGACGCAACGTAGAGCCAGACGAGGTCATTACATATGACTGTCCGCCTCTGCAGGAAGCTCTGCAGCAGTATCCTGATCTGCCGAAGGTAGCTTATGTCTACATGCTGCAGAGTCAGGGTCTCCTGCACGACACCTATCTCTATGGCGTAGATGTGAAGCGGATTCTGCCGACTTTCATCTACCCGACGGAAGTAATGGATGGTGCTATCGTCAGCGGCAACTGTGTTTCCGCCTGCGACAAGAACACTACCTATCATCACCTGAACAGCCCGGTCATCCACGATCTGCTGGAGCGTCATGGCAAGGACTACAACTTCATCGGCGTAGTTGTGACCAACGAGAACGTTACCCTGGCTGACAAGGAGCGTTCCTCCAACTTCACTGCTAAGCTGATTGAGTGGCTCGGGGTGGACGGTGTAATCATCTCCGAGGAAGGCTTCGGTAACCCGGACGCCGACCTGATCATGAACTGCACCAAACTCGAGAAGAAAGGCATCAAGACCGTTCTCGTTACCGACGAGTACGCTGGTCGCGACGGTGCCTCGCAATCCCTGGCCGACGCCGATCCATTGGCCAACGCTGTAGTTACCGCTGGTAACGCCAACGAAGTAATCACGCTGCCGAAGATGGACAAGGTCATCGGCCATCCAGAAGTAGCAGATATCATCGCTGGCGGCTTTGACGGCAGCCTGAGGGAGGACGGCAGCATCGTTGCCGAGATTCAGGTCATTACCGGCGCTACCAACGAGCTGGGCTTCAACAAGATGAGCGCCCGGATGCTTTAAGCATCAGGACGGTTTTCTGAAACAGTCACGGTTGATCGGTAGTTAGTCGACGAATACGTTGCCTCTCTATTGCAGCCGTGTTCCACAAGAAAAAAAGGAAAGGAAGTGTCTTCATGCTAAAAGGCAAGAAGGTTGCCATTCTTGGCGATCGGGACGGCGTTCCAGGCCTGCCGATCGAAGAGTGCGTCAAGACTGCCGGCGCTGAAGTCGTGTTCTCCGCGACTGAATGCTTTGTCTGAACGGCCGCCGGTGCCATGGACCTGGAAAATCAGCGTCGGATCAAAGATCTGGCGGAGCAGCACGGTGCTGAGAACCTCGTAGTAGTTCTCGGCGGAGCAGAAGCCGAAGCCGCTGGCTTGGCTGCTGAGACCGTCACCGCTGGTGACCCGACTTACGCAGGTCCTTTGGCAGGAGTCCAGTTGGGACTCGCAGTCTACCACATTTTCGAACTGAAGGATCAGGTTGACGAGGCAGTCTACGAAGAACAGATCGGCATGATGGAGATGGTTCTTGACGTAGACGAGATCATTAAGGAAGTCAGTTCCATTCGCGAGCAATACAGCCAGTACAAGTAACTGAGCTAGTACTACCGTTCTCGAAGGGGGGAAGAACATGAGCGACAAGAAGTTGCGGGTGGTCCACTACCTCAACCAGTTCTACGCTGGCATCGGCGGCGAAGAAAAAGCCGATATCGGCGTTTCGGAGCGGGAGGGAGTAGTCGGCCCCGGCATGGCCCTCAGGGCTGCTCTAGGCAATGATGCAGAGATCGTTGCCACTGTCATCTGTGGTGACAGTTATTTCAATGAAAACATCGAAGAGGCCAGTAAGGAAGTCATTGCGATCATCAGGAAGCACAACCCCGATGTCGTTGTGGCTGGCCCTGCTTTCAACGCTGGGCGCTACGGTGTAGCTTGCGGTGCTGTCGCCAAGGCAGTCGTTGACGAACTGGGAATTCCGGTCGTGTCCGGCATGTATCCTGAAAACCCAGGCGTTGAGATGTATCGCAAGTACGCTTACATCGTTGAGACTGGGAACTCCGCAGCAACCATGCGGCAGGCTATCCCCCAGATAGCGAAATTGGTGGTTAAGCTCGGTACCGGCGCTGAGATGGGCTCTGCAGCCGAGGAGGGCTACATGGAACGTGGCGTTCGCAGGAACGTTTTCGTTTCCGAGCGTGGCTCGAAGCGTGCTGTCGACATGCTCATCAAGAAGCTGGCTGGCGAGGAGTTCACCACCGAATATCCGATGCCTCATTTCGATCGGGTTGACCCGAACCCGCCTGTAGCCGACCTCAGCAAGGCCAAGATTGCGCTGGTCACTTCAGGAGGTATCGTACCTAAGGGCAATCCGGACCATATTGAGTCGTCTTCTGCCAGCAAGTTTGGCAAGTACGACATCGCCGATTTCACTGACCTCACTGAAGCCGATCACGAGACGGCTCATGGTGGTTACGATCCGGTCTACGCCAACCAGGATCCGGACCGAGTTCTCCCGGTCGACGTTCTGCGCGACCTGGAGAAAGAGGGACGCATCGGTGAACTGCATCGTTACTTCTACACCACTGTCGGTAACGGCACCTCAGTGGCTAACGCCGCTAAGTATGCAACCGCCATCGCAGCCGAGCTGATCAACGATGGAGTGCAGGCCGTTATCCTGACCAGCACCTGAGGAACCTGTACTCGTTGCGGTGCAACGATGGTAAAGGAAATCGAACGCGCTGGTCTACCGGTGGTGCACATGTGCACAGTCGTACCGATCTCGCTCACAGTTGGTGCGAACCGTATTGTCCCGACCGTCGCTATCCCGCATCCTCTCGGAAACCCGGCTATGGCGCCGGCGGAAGAGAAGGTTCTGCGGCGTAGGCTGGTGGAGAAGGCCCTCCAGGCCCTTCAGACTCCAGTCGACGGCCAGACTGTATTCGATAAGTAAGCCAGAAAGCTTATCAGCGACAGGTGGTGGGTAGTGGTCTTGCATCACTACCCATCGCTTGCCTCTAGCCGATTTTCTGGACTTTATCAGGAGGTGAAACAATGACCTTCCCGGTGATTAAGGCTACAGCCTATGCTCTGGTCCACACTCCAAACATCCTGCTCGAGCATGGTACCACCCAGATTGCTGAAGCAGCGCGATCTGGTTCTGAGTACATGAAGAAGCTCCCAGAGCATCTGCGTTCCTTTGAGGAAGTCGTCGCTTACCCCCCCAACCAGTGCTATATCGGCACTCTGCACCCTGATCAGCTAGCAGGGATTCCGCAGCCCTGGTATGAGAACGGCCTGGAGAATGCGTCCCGTTTCGGCAAGTATGGTGAAATCATGCCGGAAGATGAATTTTACGCCCTGATGAAGATTTGCGATGCCTTCGACCTTGTCCGCCTGGAGAAGGGCTTTGCCGAAGAGATCAAGGCCAAAATGAAAGAGAACCCAGTCTTCTGGGAGAGCGACTTTGACCGCATCGGCGCCGGTGTCGAACTCGAGTCTATCGAGAAGGACGTAAACAATCATGTCGCAGACGCCATGCGCCTCGGCGACCGTCTCGTCGGTTGCGTCCGGCAGGCTCATGATACGGACCTCGCCCTGACAGCTGCGATCATGTTTGAAAACCTGGCCGCCAAGGCCTCGGGTCTGCTGGCCTTCCGCCGTCTGCTGATCAATAACGACATCGATCCGGCCAGCATCGACTACATCATCGAGTGCTCAGAAGAAGCAGCCGGCGACATGAACCAGCGCGGCGGTGGCAACTTCGCAAAGTCCATCGGCGAGCTGGCCAACGTTGTTAATGCCACAGGTTGCGACGTGCGCGGCTTCTGTGCGGCTCCCGGCCACGCGATGGTCAACGCTGCATCCCTGGTCCATGCGGGCACCTTTAAGAACGTGGTTGTCGTGGCTGGCGGCGCCACCGCCAAACTGGGTATGAACGGTCGTGACCACGTCAACAAGAACATGCCTGTCCTCGAGGACTGCCTGGGCGCTTTTGCCGTACTGCTCAGCGAGAATGATGGTGTAAATCCCATCGTGCGCACTGACATCGTCGGCCGCCACAAGATCGGTTCCGGCGCCTCACCGCAGGCGGTTATTCAGGCTCTGGTCATGGACCCGTTGGATCATGCCGGCCTTAAGGCTAAGGAAGTGGACCGCTACTCCGTGGAGATGCAGAACCCGGAGATCACCGTCCCCGCCGGCGCTGGCAACGTGCCGGAGGCCAACTACAAGATGATTGCTGCTCTCGCGGTCCGGCGCGGCGAGCTGCAGCGCAATGAGATTATGGACTTCGTGAAAGAGCACGGCATGCCGGGCTTTGCACCTACCCAGGGTCATATCCCCTCGGGCGTTCCTTTCCTCGGTCACGGGCGTGACCTGATCCTGGAAGGCGCGATCAAGAACTTCATGGTCGTCGGCAAGGGCTCCCTCTTCCTGGCTCGTCTGACCAACCTTTTTGATGGGATCACGTTCCTGGTTGAGAAGAACCCAGGGAAAACGGAGGAGACTGCTGGCATCTCTGCGGATGAGATTCGTAAGCTGATTGCCGAAGCGATGCGCGAACTGGCTGGCAAGCTAGCCGAATAGTCCGCATTTCCAACGATAGATCCAAGGAGGTGACACAGTTGTCAGATACAGCCAAGAAATTGCTGGCACAAGTCTTTAACCAGGTGGCAGACGCCCTGGAGACTGGTGTTTTTGGTGAGCGAATTCGGGTTGGCATCACCATGTTGGGCAGCGAACTCGGAGTTGCCGAGCTGGTGCGCGGTGCCGAGATGGCTCAGAAGGCTAATCCCGACATCGAGGTCGTGTTGATCGGCCCCGAGTGGGATACCGACCTGCCCCGCATTCCTGCTGCCGATGAAAAGGAACAGCACGCTGTTATGGAGCAGGCGCTGGAGAGCGGTGACCTGGCAGCCTGTGTAACCATGCACTACAGCTTCCCCATTGGCGTTTCCACGGTTGGACGCGTGATCACTCCGGGGCGCGGTCGCGAGATGTACCTCGCCACCACGACAGGAACTTCCGCCGCCGATCGTGTAGAGGCGATGGTCAAGAACGCCATCTATGGCATCGCCACCGCCAAGGCAGCGGGGATTGCCAACCCCACTGTTGGCATCCTGAACGTGGACGCTGCTCGCGCGGTTGAACGGATCCTGCGGAAGCTGAACGAAAATGGTTACGCCATCAACTTCGCCGAGAGTGCCAGGGCCGATGGAGGCGTCGTCATGCGCGGCAACGACCTGTTGCTGGGCACTCCTGACGTCATGGTCACCGATACGCTCACTGGCAACGTTCTGATGAAGGTTTTCTCCGCCTACTCCAGCGGAGGAGACTACGAGACGCTAGGTTTCGGCTACGGTCCAGGATGCGGCGATGGGTATGACAAGATCATCCTCATCCTCTCCCGCGCCTCTGGTGCCCCTGTAGCGGCTAACGCTCTCAAGTTTGGGGCAGAAGTGGCTAAGGGCAAGCTAAAGGAGATCGTCAACAACGAGTTCGCTGCTGCTCGGCAGGCTGGGTTGGCCGACCTGCTGAAGAAAGAGGAAAAACCGGCTGCTGCGGCTGAGGAGGAAGTCGTTGCTCCGCCGACCAAGGTCACCGAGGAGGAGATTCCCGGTATCGACATTCTGGAGTTGGAGGACGCTCAGAGGGTCGTCTGGAAGGCAGGTATCTACGCTGCCACTGGAATGGGCTGCACTGGCCCGGTGATCATGGTTGCCAAAGAAGATCTGGAGAAGGCAACCGAGGTCCTGGTCAAGGCCGGATTTATCTCCGCACCTTCTGGGGCACACTGCTAGGAAAACCGATATCCACTATCACAGCAGGGGCGCTGCATCGCGTCCCTGTTTTCCATTCCTGTATCTATGGAACGAGAGCGGCAGATCCTCCCGTTTCCTCTGTACCCGTGCTCCACAGCTGAGAAGCGCGTCAACCTGAGGGCGGGAGCGCTGAAGAGTCTACAGGAGGCAGGCCCGCAGCGCGCCCCTGAGAAAAATGAACCCTGCCCAGCGCAGCGCCAGCGCCAAGTAGTTCGGGGGGCTTAGAAAAATGCATGAAATTGTTGAATATTGCTTGAGAACTGCATAACATTTGTGTAACCTATAAACAAATAGAGGAAACTGAGATGGGAAATAGAAATGAGTGGCGGTGGATCTTGGTTTAGTGCCTGAGAAAGTGAGGTCTGTCGATGAAACTAGTGCGCTTTGGTGAGAAGGGAAAGGAAAGCCGGGGATTCTGCACAACGGGCGTATCCGGGACATATCGCGTTATGTCAAGGATATCGATCGTGAGTTGCTGCAAGATATAAGTCGGCTCAGCCGCCTGCGTATACAGTCGCTGCCCCTGGGGCCTGAACTGACGCGGCTTGGTCCCTGTCTGGCTGACATTGGCAACATATACTGCATCGGGCTCAACTATAAACAGCACGCCGCGGAGTCTGGGATGGAGGTTCCCAGCGAGCCAGTCGTGTTCATGAAGTCTACCTCGGCCATCAGCGGCCCCAACGATCCCATTGTCCTGCCCCATAACTCCGAGAGTACCGACTGGGAGGCCGAGCTGGGTGTGATCATTGGCAGGACTGCGAGAAATGTCAGCCCCGAAGACGCACTGGATTACGTGGCAGGCTACTGCATTGTCAACGACATCAGCGAGCGCCAGCGGCAGTTCGCGACCAGCCAGTGGGTGAAGGGTAAGTCGTGCCCCACGTTTGCACCTGTTGGTCCCTGGCTGGTTACTCCCGATGAGATTCCGGATCCGCAGAAGCTGCACATCTGGCTAAAAGTTAACGGGGAGACCATGCAGGATGGTAACACCAGCGACATGATCTTCAGCGTTGCCGAATTAATATCGCACCTGAGCCAGTTTATGATCCTGCAGGCAGGCGATCTGATCGTCACCGGTACCCCGGCCGGCGTCGGTTCCGCCCGCGATCCGCAGCAGTTTCTCAGAGCCGGCGACATAGTTCAGACCGGCATCGACGGCCTCGGTATCCAGCGGCAGAAAGTGGTGTATGAGTACGAACCCGAGCCAGAGCCCGAGCCAGAACCGGAGCAGGAACCGGAGACTATCCAATGAAAACCAAACAGGGGACTCGCGCTGCGAGTCCTTATTGATTTGGGGAGTGTAGGAAGGGGTGACCAGCGGAACTGGAGGAAAGCCTCTCCCGTCCATTTGTCAGCGCAACAACCTGGTTATACTATTCACGTCCGGAGGATAATTCTGTCGTCCGGGCTAAAGGATCGCGACAGTTACTAACAATTGCAGGAGTTGAGGACAGATGACCACCTTTGCAGATTTTGGCCTGAGTCAGCCCGTTGCTCAGGCCATAGCCCAGATGGGCTTTGAGGAGCCGACGCCGATTCAGGAGCAGGCCATCCCCCTGATTCTCGAGGGCAAGGATCTGATCGGTCAGGCCCAGACGGGGACCGGCAAGACAGCTGCCTTCGGCATTCCCATGATCGAAGATATCGACGAAACTAGCCCCGATGTTCAGGCTCTAGTCATCGCGCCGACGCGTGAGCTGGCCGTGCAGGTGGGGGAGGAGCTCAACCGTCTGGGTAAGCCGAAGGGCGTGCTGACAATTGCTGTCTACGGAGGGCAAGATATCGCGCGGCAGATTCGGGCGCTTAAGAAGGGGCCTCAGATTGTGGCGGCGACGCCGGGGCGCCTGATGGACCACATGCGCCGCCGCACCATCCGTTTGGATGCGGTGGAGCTTGTGGTGCTAGACGAAGCCGACGAGATGCTGAATATGGGCTTTCAGGAGGACATCGAATCAATCCTCGGTGCCCTGCCAGCGGATCGGCAGACGCTGCTCTTTTCGGCGACCATGCCGGAGGCGATTCGGCAGATTGCCGTGAAGCATATGCGCAACCCCACTCAGGTCACCATCAAGGCCAAAGAGCTCACCGTGCCCCATATCGACCAGTACTACATCGAGGTGGCTGAGCAGCAGAAGTTTGAGGTGCTCTGCCGCCTCTTCGACATGCAATCTCCAGAGCTAGCCATTGTCTTTGGACGCACCAAGCGGCGCGTGGACGAGTTAACCGACGCGCTGATGACGCGGGGTTATTCGGTGGAAGGGATCCATGGCGATCTGAGCCAGGCGCGGCGCGACCAGGTAATGCGCAAGTTCCGCAGTGGTGCCATAGACGTCATGGTAGCCACCGACGTGGCTGCGCGTGGTCTGGACATTACCGATATCACCCACGTCTACAACTTCGACATGCCCCAGGATCCGGAGTGGTATGTGCACCGCATCGGTCGCACCGGCCGCGCCGGCAAGGCCGGCGTAGCCATCACCTTTGTAACCCCTCGGGAGCTGGGTTACCTGCGGCAGCTGGAGCGGGTGATCAATCGCCGTATCGAGCGCCAGCCCGCCCCTACGCTGACCGATGCCATCCAGGGCCAGCTACGGAGCGCAGCTGAGCAGCTGCTGCAGGTAGCGGCGCGGGAGGAAGACCTCCAACGCTATCGGGGTTGGGCTGAGCAGGTGCTGGCGAACACCGATTCAGTCACCCTGGTGGCTGCGGCCTTGAAGATCATGACGCGCGAACCAGATCAAGCGCCAGTGACCCTCACCGCTGAGGCCCCCTTGCGCAGCAAGCGGGCCGGGGGAGGGGGGCGGCCTCGCAGCGGTGACGAGAGGCGGCGGGATGGGTATGGAGGGCGCGGCCGCGTTGGCGGACCCGACGGAAGAAGCGGATCCCGCAGAGGGCAGCGTGGTCAGCAGCGCAGTAGAGGATATCGATCGGCCAGTGGTGCCCCCGACGGCACCACGCGAAGGCGCCGCGATCCCAGGTAGATCGCGAGTCAACCGACGGCGAATCCACCCCCTGACCCTTGTTGCTGCTTGCGCTGCTTCAGGCAGGGATCTCCTGACCCCCAGGCGAATAGTGGTCGTGATGGGGGTGGTTCGACATGAAACGATGCAGAAGGCTGCTTGCCTGTCTCGTTCTGTTGGGCCTGATTCTGGCCACATTTGGTTCACAGGTAGCAGATGCCAGCGCAACCGAAGAAGAGTTCTGCCTGGTGGAGATCAATGGAGCGCGAGTCCTCTATCGCCAGAGCAGCGCCGACGACGAACAGTCCAGTATCTTTCTGGTGATGCTGGCCGGTTTCAGTGATCAGGGGCCTAACGAGGCTCACTTTGCACATGCCGCGGAGCACATGATCTTCCTCAATCGCCAGCAAGGTGAGCAGTCTCTGGTGGAGATGATCAGCGAATGCGGTGGCAGCGCCAACGGATTTACGACCACCGACTATACATCAGTTCAGATTCTCGTTGGGCACGAGCACCTAGTGCCAATCCTGAAGGCCTTGATCAATAGCCTCTTTCCTGCCAGCATCAATCCTCAGGCCCTACAGGAGGAGTTGGCTGGGTATTTCGCTTTGGAGCTTTCCCAGGTAGCGAATAACATGCCTCAGGCTGGGTACCACGCCTTCCAGCGGCAGCTGCTGCGCGGCACCCCCTACGATCCTGGTACATTGGATGGCACTACAGATCACATTCAGCCCCTGCCTCTTCAAGAGTGGATGCAGCGGGAGTACTCCCCAGAGCGGCTGATTATGGCAGTGCAGGGGAACACTCCACTGGCGGAAGTTGCCTCCACACTGCGCCAGGGCCTGGCCTTCGTGCCACCTGGTCCCGCGCGGGAGCCTTTGGCGCTTCGCTTCAACCCATCTCGCACCGACGAGTTCGCGGTCAGCGGCAAGGCCGAGCGCCGCCTGCTCATCGGCTTTGGCATCGACCAAATCGCACCGGAGGATCAGCCCTATCTACCCCTGCTGCTCCAGCTGGTGGAGCAGAGCCTGCGCTACACCCACACACTGGGGATTCGCGCCGACCAGAGGCTGTTTACTACCACTCCTTTTGGGGATGCCGTTATCTGGCAGGCTGGCTATCGCTTCCTCCAGAATGATGCTGACTATGCTGCCATAGCCACTCAGTTGAACCAGGAACTGCAAGAACTCCTCGATCGCCTGGCCACCTACGGACCGGGCCTGGGCGAGATTGATAAGGCCTTTGAAAGCGTAACAGACCAGTCGCCCCCAGGCATCCGCGGTGCGGCTTCACTGGCGGCTGCAGCCAATGCCGTTCGCCCCTACCTGCCAGGGCTGCATCGTTATTCGCTGGCAGAGCTGCGCGATTTGGATCGCCTCGCCCTGCAGGCCAAAACGCAAGCATTGGCTGCCAAGTATTTGCCCGCAGCTCAGATTCACACCCTGCACGTTTACCGTGAGGCTAGTCTGTCAGTCAAGCCCTTCATCATCATCGGCTGGGTGATAGCCCTCTTCGGACTGGGCTATCTCAGTTTGCGCCGTGCCGTGACGCGCAGTCCGCACGTGCGGCTTTGGGTGACCCTGTTCACGACGGCGAGGAAGTCGCTCACGCGCCGTTCGACCCGTACGCCGTCCAACGACGAGGCCGAGGCCTGGGCAGCGATGGCCATGATCCTCATCGGCTTTGTCATGTTCTTTGTGGCGATGGCCCTCTCCCATTTCCTGATTAGTTTGGCTGCAGCGGCGGGTCAGCCTGGCCTGGTTTTCGTCATCGGCATCTGCGCTGCCAGCCTGATATTGCTGCTGACGGGCTTTCCGTTACTGTCCAGTGTCTTCTATCAATCGCGGGATACTGAGCGACTGCTGGCGCTTCCCCTGACTCCTGGCCAGGTCGTCTCAGCAAAGCTGGCGGTAGTTGCCAGTGGGCAGCTGGCGGTCGCCTGTGTCTGCGTGGTGCCGCCGATCCTCACCTACGCTAATGTGGTTGGCCTTTCCGTCAGCGGCTGGCTCACCGCACTGCTGGTTCTACTGCTCCTGCCTGTGCTGCCGCTTGTGCTGGCCGGACTGCTCCTGATTCCATTCATGCGCCTGCTCAGCCGACGACAGCGTGACCTGCTGAGGATGTTCGGTTCGGTGCTCTCGGCCCTGATCTATCTCGCGTTGCGCTTCGGAAGTTATGCGTACAGGGGTAGAGGCGCTGGAACATTGCCTAGGCCAGAGGAAGCAGACCTGGTGACGCGGCTGGTCATGCTGCGTCAGGTTGACCTGCTGAGTTCTGCTGGCTGGATTTTTCCACCGGCAGTCCTGGCGAGCCGGGCAATTGTCGCCGCTGGCTCGCTACGTGGGTGGGCATACCTCGCCACCTACATATTGGTCAACATTGCGGGCGTTTTTGCCTTGACTCAGATGGCCAATCGCTGGTTCTTGCAGGGAGCGCAGAGCATGCAGGAGGCGCCCAGTAGGGGTTGGGGGAAGCGCTGGCGCGGGGAGGCAGGCGTGCGCCGCCCAATCGCTGCCCTTTTCTGCCGGGAATGGCGTACTTTCTGGCGCGAACCACAGTTCTTTGCCATATCGATTGCTGGGTTGCTGACCCCTCTGGTTACCCTGATACCGTTCTTCAGCGGTCGGCTGCAGACAGCCATGTTTCAGGGAATGACAGAGACCATTCTGCAAGGGAGTAACGGTCCACTGTACGCCTGTCTCCTGGCAGCAGGCGTTGCCGTGATGTCATCCTACCTGAGTTCCATCGGGCTAATGGCCGTTAGCCGGGAGGGGAGACAACTCTACATCTCAAAGGCCATACCAGTTCCGTTTCGTACTCAGCTGTACGCCAAACTGCTGCAATCTCTGGCTACTCTCTGGGTCATAGTCGGGCCGATCCTTGTCGCCTTCCTGATCCGGGTCAGACCGCCGGTGCTGCTGGCTCTGGAGGCACTGCTGCTGGGGATCGCCGGCAGCACCTTTGCTACCGCTCTGGCCATCAGCCTTGATCTGGGTGAGCCGAAAATAGACTGGGACGACGTTCGGCAGATGAGGCGGGGAGGGGCCGGCTTCCTGCTGATGCTGGCTACAGGGGCGCTGATGCTGGTCTCCGTCTGGGTAACTAGCCGCTTGCTGGCCATTGCCTGGCCGTCCTGGGCAATCATGACAGTGCTGCTGGTAGGCTGGACTGCAGCGGCTGCCTGGCAGACTAACTCCCTCCTCTTCAACGCCGACCGCGGTTATCAACGCATCGAACTATGAGAGTGGAACGATGAAACTGAAACGGGAGGGCCGAGCCCTCCCGTTTCAGTTTGCCTAGGCGTCGGGTTCAGTTGAATAGCGCAACGACACCGTCGACAGATAGACCGAATCCTGAAAGTCTTCGGGGAAGGACGTGCGATCGATGGAGATCAGGCCCCAGTCACCCGGGTGAGCGAAGCCGCCAGACAGGACCATGTCAAACAGGTAATGGCGGGCGCTGAGATGGTATGTAGACTAACAAGCCACGGTCAGCTTCCGAGCGCGCTGGGCGGAGCGAATGCTTTGCATATTCCATTGGCTTGTCCCATACAGTTCCTTAAAGGCACCTGTGGGAGGTAACGTTGTATGGGAGGCACAACTCAGCGCACTATGGCGCATGCTGCGGTGGTGGTCATGCTGATGACACTCTGCAGCCGCGCCCTGGGTTTCGTGCGGGAGCAGGTGATCGCCAGTCACTTTGGGGCCACGGGGATGACCGACGCTTACCTGGCTGCCGTGTCTGTACCGCAGATAATATCGGCGTTGTTGGGGGGAGCGATTGCCTCTGCCTTTGTTCCCGTCTACCTGCGTTATCTCGCGCAAGATGAAGAGCAGCAAGCCCAATATGTCGCTGTCGCCACCAGCTGTCTCCTGGGCCTGTCGCTGCTGCTGGCTACCGCAGTCTCCTTCATCGCAGCTCCTGCCATCGTTTGCCGCCTGGTGCCTAGCTTTGCGCCCGACAAGATGCGGATGACCACTACACTCATGCGTATCATGCTGCCCTGCGGCCCCCTTGCTGGCCTATCCACCTTTGTGACAGCCCTGCTTAATGCCAGACGCCATTTCGGCTGGCCTGCCCTGAGCGGCGTCGTCCTAAACCTCGGCGTCATCGCCGCGACTCTAGCTCTCGGCGCCACCCAGGGTGTCGTGGGACTCGCCTGGGCTACCCTGCTAGGCTCTGGGCTGCAGTTCTACTTCCTGCACTGGCTGTTGCGTCGTTACAGCGTTGGCATCAACCTTTCTTTCTCGTGGCCAGGCCGCCCCAAAGCGGCCGATGTTTTCGCTAATGCCCATGGCTCTGCCCACAGTGTAGCGCGCTGCCTTGTCCACTCCGGCTTGCGCCGGGTCATCATACTGGCTACTCCAGTTATGTTGGGCTCGCTCTTGGGCGAACTGAATGGCCTGGTCACTAGGGGCATCGCGTCCGGTCTGCCTCCCGGCAGTATCTCGGCCCTCAGCTATTCCACTCAACTGGCACAACTGCCGATCGGCCTCCTTGTCACGCCGCTCTGCACCGTTATCTATCCAACCCTGGCTGAATACGCTGGCCGTGGCGATAGGGCGGGTTTGGCTGACGCCACTGGGGCAGGCCTGCGCCTGCTTTCCATGCTGCTGGCACCGGCTGCTGCAGCCACCTTGATCCTGCGTGTTCCGATGGTGCAGCTCGCCTTCGAACGCGGCAGCTTTGACCATGGTGCCACACTGCAGACCGCCGTTGCCCTGGGCTATTACGCCCTGGGTTTGCCAGGCGTCGCGAGCATACAGTTCCTGACCCGTGCTTTTCATTCCCTGCAGGATGCTGTCACCGCCCTGTGGGTGAGCATTGCTGCTGCCCCCTGCAATATCTGCCTCAGTTGGGCTCTCGTTCGGTCATTGGGGCATGGAGGCCTGGCCCTGGCCAACTCCTTGACCATGTTGGGATGCATGTTGGCTCTCGTCCTGCTCCTACAGAAGAAAACGGGCGCCTACCTGGTCCTAGCGCCCACCCTGCCCAGAGTCTGCATCGCCGCCGCCCTGACTGGACTTCTTGCCGTGCTCACATACCCCAGCCTCGCCAGCCTAGGACTGCTAATCTCCCTGTGCGGCACACTCCTCGTGTGTGGCGCCACCTACATCGGTCTCCTCCTGGTCCTGCGCGTTGAAGAGACTTCGTGGTTGCTGCACCGCTACCTTTAGATCTGGGCCGAACCCCATTCAGTTGCCTCTGCCCCTCTGCGAGGTCTCTCAAATTCCTTAGCTGCTCCTGGCATTGTAAAGGGATCCAGTCATATTCTCTCTGCTTGTCCCATACATCTTCTTAGAAGGGAAAGGGGGGATTGGATATTGGTTGGAGCTCTTGTGATCTCCCTGGATTTTGAGATGATGTGGGGTTCAACCAATGCGGATAGGTCGGTGCGCGCTAAGCTCGAACGCAGCGTCCCGCACGTGCCCCTGATTGTGGAGCGGATCCTGCAGCTGTTCAACAGGTATAGCATTCACGCCACCTGGAATGTAGTAGGGGCTTTGGCCTGCAGCGGCAAGCAGGAAGCCAGAAGGCTTTGCCTGGAGGCTATCCCGGAGCCATACCTGAGTTCAGCGCTGTCCTTTGTTGACCAGATTAGCGATGAAGCGAGGTATTTCGCCCCGGGCACTGTGGCGCTCATCATTGGTACACACGGGCAACGCATCGCCTCTCACTCCTTCACGCATTACGCAGTCTACGAACACTCAGAGAACGTTGCCGCTACCCTGGGGGGTGAAATCCGCCTCTCGAAGCAAGCCTTGGCTAGACTTGGTGCCGGCATCAGGGCCATCGCCTTTCCCAAGAACCAGATAAACGACGCAGCGCTGGCAGCATGCAGCAGCCAGGGCATCAGAATCTACCGAGGCTGCCGCCAATCACTCCACCGCCTGGGGCAAGGCCCTGGGCCCCTGAACAGAGTAGTTCGGCTGCTGGATGCCTATCTTGTGCCCGTCCTCGGCAGCAGGTCATATTGCTGGGAAAGCATCAGGAGGGGGGATATGTGCGACGTCAGAGAGTCGAGGTTTTTCCGTCCCTACAGTCGTCTGCTCGCTCCACTCGAGCCTCTCAAACTGTCTGTGATCAAACGCGAGATGACGATGGCTGCCCGGCATGGGGAGGTATACCATCTTTGGTGGCATCCACACGAATTTGCCCCCGCTGTTGAGCGCAACCTGCAGCAACTAGAAAGCATTCTGCAGCACTACCAATACCTGAAGGCGACTTACGCTTTCCGCAGCCTTTCGATGGAAGAGTGTGGCCTGGCCATGCTGAACCCATATGCTTGACATGCAGGTGCTAGTCTCGACGATGCAACAGACAGATCATAGCCTACTGAAGAAGATGAACATCCAGTCCGATGCCATCGTCGTCAACCAGTGCGATCGCTATGCTTTCGAGGAGATCGAATACCAGGGACACACTGTGCGCTATTTCCACTGCCGGGAACGCGGGGTTGGCCTCAGCAGAAACACTGCCCTGCTCAGGGCAACCGCCGATATCGTTCTCTTTGCAGACGATGACGTTACTTACGTTGATGGCTACGCGGATATTGTGGCCAGTGCCTTCCGGCAAAACAACGCTGCCGACATGATCATCTTTAATGTGATAGGTAACAATCCAGATCGGCCGATCCCACTTATCGGGCAGCCGAGCCGAGTCAGATGGTACAACTGTCTTCGCTATGGCACGGTCCGTATTGCTGTACGAACCGAAAGCGTCCGCCAGGCCAACGTTCATTTTTCGCTGCTATTTGGCGGGGGAGCAAGACACTCAGCCGGCGAAGATAACCTCTTCGTGTTCGACTGCCTCCGTAAGGGATTGCGCGTATACACCGATCCGGCCGTCATTGGTTATGTCGACCAGCGAAGATCAAGCTGGTTTGAAGGATACACCGACAAGTACTTGATGGACACAGGGGTGTTGTACTACCACCTGTTTGGTAGGTGGGCTCGTCCGTTCGCACTTGTACAGCTTATCCGCCATAGGACAAGGTTCGGTCAGGACAGGTCATTGCTGGAAGCGCTTGCACTCATCACGAAAGGCATCCATCAGTGCCAAAGGCGTAGACCTGGACAGCGGTGCTTTTAGTCGGGTGAGTTGCGCGTTTGGGGGTCGGAAATTGCACGATAGGGCACGCAAACGCAAGGCGAATGTGGTGGGGGTGCTGCAGAACATGCTGCAGCTGGCACTCATGCTGACGCTTCTGCAGCAGTTTGTTGTAATGAACGAGCGTCCATACGCGATGATCAGAGGACTCTTGTACTGCCTGTTCGGGCTAATTGCTCTGATTAGCGTATTTATGCACGGAATTGCCATCCCACGGCAACTGTGTGGATTCATAGCTCTGACGTACGTTGCAGAATGGTGCTTGTTGTTGTATGCACTAGTTACTCCTTCCATCACTCTTTCTGACCTCTTCGAGCTTCCCATCCCGGTGGTGCTGACCTGGTGTGCATACAGCATTCCGATGCCAGAAAAGAAGCAGAGGTCGATGCTGACGAAATACATTATCCTGGCGCTGTTGCTGGGGACCACTCTCGTTGCCGTGTTTGGCAACGGCTTCTCGATCACTGACACCTACTTCCTATCGAGCAAGAATGAGATCGGTCCCATGCTTGCCAATGCCGCCTTAGCTGCAGTTGTTCTGGCGAAGACGGAGCGAACAAAGCGGGGGCTGCTTTACTACGCTGCATCTATCTGGCTGCTAATAATCGTTACCATCCTGCGAGCGAGAGCAACAATGATAGCACTACTAATTGTCATGCTACTACTTCTGCCCAGATCTGTACTCACGTTAAGACGCGCTGCGATTCCCATCGGCCTTGTGCTCCTGATCTTAGCGGCCGCCAGCGCAGGTTTACTTGACCGCCCAATCGCGCTCTTCTGGGATTCCCTTACCCGCAACAAGGAAATCACTGACATCAACGACCTTACTAGCGGAAGGTGGGTAGTGTATCGGGAGGCTATTGCTGGCCTTGGTCAGAGCCCACTGTTTGGGAGCCTGGCCGCTCCAATTGAACTGTCAGGCACACCGCATAACTACGCTCTTAACAAGATGGTCAGGTTTGGTCTCCTAGGGGCTCTTCCCATGCTGGCCATTTATGCGGGCTGCTGGGCATTTGCGCTGCCCAGAGTATTTGTGCTGAGCAGAGGTATACAAGTCAAGGATGCCGGCCTATACCTACTGACTTTTTCTCTAATTACAAGCCTGGCTGAATACTCATACCCTTTTGGGCCGGGAGCCACACATGCCCTTGTATGGGTGATATTGGGCATCCATGTGAAAAACACCCAGAAGAAGCGGGCGAGTGGAGCGAGGGGACAGGCGAGGCGGGATAGTCCGCCCCCGTTCCATCGCGAGACTACGAGATGACATGGGGCTCAACCAGGGCCCCCCAGAAGCCCTCGTATGTAAGTCACGCTATCGTGGCTGAGGCTGAATCAGCCAGTGCGAGCCCCGTGGCAGATCAGGGCCAGGGGAGCTGTAGGTAAGTTCTGAATGGAGATTGTTGCCGTTGACTCACTTGGTTAGTGTCATTATTCCTACCTGTCGCAGAAGCCACTTCCTGCGGAGGGCGATTGAGTCTGTCCTGAATCAGTCATATGCAGATCTGGAGGTGATTGTCGTTGATGATAACGAACCACAGTCTGCTTTTCGGACAGAGACTGCACGAGTGATGGCTAACTACCAGAACGACCCCAGGGTTGTCTATATACAGAACGAGTGCAACTTAGGCGCGGCGCGGGCGCGTAACGCAGGCATATTTGCGGCGAGTGGAGAGTTCATCACGTTCCTTGATGACGACGATGTTTACCTAAGAGATAAGGTATCTTCTCAAGTGGCTTTCATGGTACAGAACGGTTTGGACATGTCGTTCACGGACATACAGGTACGGAACCAAGCTGGGAGGTTGGTCGATTACAGACGTCACACTTACGTCAGGAGTACTGAACAGAGTGAACTGCTGCGCCAGCATTTGCTTCACCACCTGACGGGCACACCAACGTTCATGTACAGGAAGAGTTCGCTAGTCGAAATCGGTGCTTTTGACGAGGTGCCTGTCGGCCAGGAGTTTCACCTGATGCTTAAGTCGATCGAAAGGGACCTTAGGATTGGATATCTCCCTGTTGCCCATGTAATCCAGTACCTGCATGCCGGAAATCGAGTGTCAACCGGGGTTAAGAAGCTGGTCGGTGAACACGCTCTGTACGAACTTAAGACGGCCTACTTCTCCATCCTTAGCCGGCGGGAGAGACAGTACATCCGGTTTCGTTACTTCGCGGTACTCATGGTTGCGAGTTTCCGCAGCAACATGCCGCTTGCTGGCCTTCGCTATCTGGTTCTTGCGTTGATAACCTCGCCTCTATCTAGTCTTCGTGAATCCCTCAGATATCTTGAACTTTGGGTGGCCAACCGGGGGGTCTGACCCTACGGCTCAGTTCACCGCTTTCCCCATGGCCTCGCTAACCACCCCTCTGGTTTCTTGCCAATGACATGCTGCCCAATCTTGAAGTCGACCAGCGTCAGCAACAATTCGTGGTCGCCATGCTACATCAGCTTCGCCAGACCACATTCACCTGTGAAAGGATAGTGTAAGGGGATGACTCTTTACAGGAACTTATTGGCTAGAACTGACAGGATTAGTGTTATTGGCCTGGGCTATGTCGGGCTTCCCCTGGCGATAGCGTTTGCCAAAAAAGTGGACGTAATCGGTTATGACATCGATGAGAAGCATGTAAGGCAGTGCCACCTCGGTATTGATCCAACCAGAGAGGTGGGTAACGACGCTGTCCGGCAAACAACAGCCACCCTCACTACAGATGCAGCACTGTTGCAGGAGGCGAGATTTCACATTGTCGCCGTTCCGACACCCATCAACTCAGACAAAACCCCCAATCTATCGTCCGTGATCAGTGCAAGTTCGACAGTTGGGAGGTATCTGCAGAGGGGTTCCATAGTCGTGTATGAGTCGACTGTCTACCCGGGAGTTACGGAGGATGTATGTATCCCTGTCTTGGAGCGTGAATCGGGGCTAACATGTGGTGTTGACTTCAAGGTGGGGTACTCTCCAGAGAGGATAAATCCTGGCGACAAGGTTCATAGGTTAGAGAGTATCAAGAAACTCGTATCTGGAATAGACAACGATAGCCTGGATACCATCGCTAAGGTGTACGAGCTCATTGTCGAGGCGGGCGTGCACCGATGCAGCTCCATTCGGGTGGCCGAGGCAGCAAAGGTTGTTGAGAATGCGCAAAGGGACATAAATATCGCCTTTATGAACGAGCTAGCCATGGTGTTTGATCGAATGGGAATTGACACCGGGGAAGTTATGGCAGCCATGAAGACGAAGTGGAATGCACTAGGATTTTACCCGGGGCTTGTTGGGGGGCATTGTATTGCTATAGACCCCTACTACTTCATTTATGAAGCTGAGAAGCTAGGGTATCACAGCGAGATCATTGCTGCAGGCAGGCGGGTTAACGATGGAATGGCAGGTTTTGTCACGCAGGCCATCATCAAGCACCTTGCTCTCGCCGGGAAAATAGTGCGAGGGGCAAGGGTAGCCGTTCTGGGCGTCACGTTTAAGGAGAATTGTAGCGACATTCGGAATACGAAGGTTGTCGATGTAATAAGGGCACTAAACGGGTACGGGATCTACCCCTTGGTTGTAGATCCGAGGGCGGAGGCGTCTGAGGTAAAGGAGTGCTACGACATCGACCTCACTGACTTCGGCGACCTACAGGAGTTGGATTGTCTAGTTGTCGCTGTTCCCCATGATGAGTTTCGGGCGCTGGAGCTTCCCACGATCGTCTCACTGTTTGCCTCTGGCACCCCGGGGGTCGTCATAGACGTGAGGGGAATATTCGGTAGAGCCCGGGTAGAACGTGCAGGGCTCCTTTATTGGAGCCTCTAGGGAAGCGAGGTGCTAGGCGTTTTGGGCTTGGTTGGCCGTTACCTTCTTCAGCTAACTACGTTCGACATATCTAGATCAATTTGGCCCCACTGCTGGCGACGAGGTACTGCAAGGGCCGCCAGCGCTTTGCGGATGCGTGAGGCCTTTCGGGAGAGTAGGCAGGAGAGATGCTATAATTCGGAAGTTAAGCAGCGGCGAGGCGAGAGCCGTTCCTTGCCCGCATCTGGATGGAACTCTTGATATCCGATATGTGGGGGCTGTGGACGTCTAGCCAAGCGAAGGGCACCATGTCCTGATAGTTGCCGCGGTGATGTGTGACCGCCCCGAGGAGTAGCCATTCGGACTACTGCATTGGAGGCTATAGAAGATGGGTTACGAGAACGTCACTTTCCCAGGCGAGACTCGGTTTCTTGTCACTGGAGCAGCTGGTTTCATTGGTTCAAATCTGGTAGAGGCGATTCTGAAGCTAGGCTACCGGGTGCGAGGGCTTGACAACTTTTCCACAGGAGAGCGAGAAAACCTCGCCGGTTTCCTCGATAATGAGAGGTTCGAGTGGGTCGAAGGCGATATTCGCGATCTCGACATGTGTGTCCAGGCTTGCGAAGGTGTTGATTACGTCCTGCATCAAGCTGCTTGGGGTAGCGTTCCCCGCAGCGTTGAGCTGCCTCTGCTATACGAGGAAGTTAACATCAGAGGGACCCTGAATATGCTGGAAGCAGCCCGCCAGCAGCGGGTGAGGAAGTTCGTGTATGCCTCGAGCTCTGCTGTCTACGGTGACGAGCCTACTCTCCTTAAACGCGAAGGGTGCGAAGGAAAACCTCTGTCTCCTTACGCGCTAACGAAGCTGGCAAACGAGGAGTATGGGCGATTGTACACTGAGCTTTATGGTCTGGATACTTACGGACTCAGGTATTTCAACGTGTTTGGCCGACGGCAGGATCCAAACGGCGCCTACGCCGCCTGCATCCCGAAGTTCATCAAGCAGCTTCTGAACAACGAGCGCCCGGTGATCTATGGAGACGGAGGCCAGACACGAGATTTCGTGTATGTAGAGGATGTTGTCGAAGCCAACCTGAAGGCCTGCCTTGCGCCGCATGGGGCGGCCGGAAAAGCATACAATGTCGCCTATGGGAAAGAAATGTGCCTCATCGATGTTTATGACGCACTCTGTCGGGCCTTAGGCGTGTCCGTTGAGCCCATTCTTGGCCCGGAGCGCAAAAGCGATATCAGGCATAGCCATGCTGATATCGCTTTGGCGCGCGAGTGTCTGGGCTATGAACCGGAGTGGAGCTTTGAGCGCGGAATCACGGCGGCGATTGAGTGGTATAAGCAGAATCTGTGAGGGGCAAACTCCTGTTCCTGTTTAGTGGTTCGCGCTAGAAGTGAAGAATTTCCGCCGTCGCTTCATCTCCCAGAGTGAGGATGGCCACCGAATAGTGCTTCTCCTGCCGTTTGGCCGTTGGAGACCCTGGGTTCAGCAGCAGCTTGCCCTTCACCAGCTGGTTGAAGGGTTGGTGACTATGGCCAAAGACGACCACGTCCGCCTGGGGAAAACAGCTCAGCGCCCGCTCTGGTGTGGTATTTCCCCGGCCCAGGTGGCCGTGGGTCAGACCCACCCTAAAACCTCCCAGTTCCAGCAGTTTCCTCTCGCCCAGAATCTGCACCGCTGCCGCCGAATCAGTATTTCCGGCTACCGCTTCGGTCGGCGCAATAGCGTTCAGCTCCCGCAGCACCGACTGCGTGTTGATGTCGCCGGCATGGAGGATCAAGTCTACCCCCCGAAACATCTCCTTGACCTGTGCTGGGATTTGTTTGGCGTGGCGGGGGATATGCGTATCCGATATCACTCCAATGCGCATCCAAGGCACCTCACCTTCGCAGTTTTCCCTCAGTATATTCTGCCCCCTGCCCCCGAATCAACCCCAGAGGTGCCGTATCAAGGCAGGACGTACTCCCTCCCTTCTCGAAGGGATACCTCGGG
The DNA here is from genome assembly GCA_050949085.1 of Bacillota bacterium. Taxonomy (GTDB): domain Bacteria; phylum Bacillota; class UBA994; order UBA5500; family UBA5500; genus JBMNFB01. Next base: position 688,454 of record JBMNFB010000001.1, on the reverse strand, counting down.
CTATGTGGCACTAATTGGCTAGAGAAGGAGGTATTCTATGCAGCGAGTAATGTGCAAAGGGAAGATCCACCGAGCAACCGTAACCGAAGCTGATCTGGACTATGTTGGCAGCATCACCATTGATCAGAAGCTGATGAGGGCGGCAGACATTCTTCCCTATGAAATGGTACAGGTCACGAACCTGCGTAACGCAACACGATGGAAGACATATGCCTTGCCCGGCAAGGCAGGAGAGATCTGCCTGAATGGACCGCCGGCCCATCTGTTTTCGCCCGGCGACCTGGTGATCATTCTCAGTTTGGGTTCGTTCAGTGAGGATGAACTGATCGACCTTAAGCCTAGAGTCGTCTTTGTGGATGGGAACAACCAGATAACACAGATTGTTACGCACAGCCTGGACTGGAACGAGAAACAATGAGCCAATAACCAGGGGGGACTGCTGCAATAACACCCACTGCCTCTCATGGGTTGCAGTGGGTGCTTTCTTGAGCATCTGGAAGACAGGGCATCGCCCCTGAAGGCCCATTCCGATAAGTCATTAGTGAGGTACCAACCGAGGTTTGATGAGCAAACATCGACTTATTCAGTCCCGCAAGTGCTTGCGCACTTGCTGGAGCAGTAACTGTCTGAGCCCTCCCTGGCAGTCGTACAAGGTGAGCCCAGACGCGACCCATGGCATAGATGCCAAGAGCACTGACCTCGGTGGGGCGAGTCTTGCTGCTCCCCGACTCGTTTCGCTTGATACCTTATAAGTTGGGGACATACCTCAGACATGCAAAACGAGCATCAGGCAATACGCACCAGATCGGCATTATGCTGAGGTGTATCCCCTGACCTATGACGACATCGGCATGCCCGAGGGGTGTGTACTGACTGGGGGCGTTGCTGGTGCAACAGCCCCCTTTGCATTGACTCCGTAAAGCTTCTTGCTCCGCCGTCTGGGGCATGCTACTCCATGAGCTACCTTAGGAGGAGGTTACGAGCTAGATGAACCAGGAGTTGATCGGATCTTTCCCCCGCATGTTCCCGCCCAAGACGCAGAATCGGCAGCCTGGACTGGAGGCAGATATGGAGCCGCGCCCGGTGTTTGATGATCCAGGCTATCAGGCAACTGGGCAACTGCGGGGAAAGGTTGCGCTGATCAGTGGGGGAGACAGCGGTATTGGCCGGGCAGTGGCCGTTCTCTTCGCGAAGGAAGGGGCGGACGTGGCTATCATTTATCTGGATGAGGCTGAGGATGCCCAGGAAACGGAGCGTCTCGTGAAGGCACAGGGAGTTCGCTGCCAGGCATTTGCTGGCGATGCAGGGAACGAGGAGTTCTGCCAGCAGGTGGTGGAGACGGTCGTGCAGGAGTGGGGCTGCCTGGACATCCTGGTCAATAACGCTGCGGAGCAGCACCCGGCAGACGGCCTGGAGCGGATTACGGCGCAGCAACTGGAGCGAACGTTCCGCACCAACTTCTTCTCCTATTTCTTCTTAACCAAGGCAGCACTGCCGCAACTGCAGCCGGGGAGTTCGATTATCAATACCGCTTCCATCACTGCCTATGCCGGACACAAGAGGCTGATCGATTACTCGGCCAGCAAGGGAGCGGTGGTCAGCTTCACGCGCTCGCTGGCACTGAGCCTGGCCAACAGGGGGATCCGCGTGAATGCGGTGGCACCAGGACCGATCTGGACGCCGCTGATCCCATCCACATTCACCGCCGGTGAGGTTGCGCAGTTTGGCACCACACAGCCGCTCGGGCGGGCAGGGCAGCCGGTGGAGCTGGCACCCGCTTATCTCTATCTGGCCAGTGACGCAGCCTCGTATATAACTGGACAAACGATTCACGTCAACGGGGGGCAGATCGTAAACGGATAAAGCGTCAACCCTGCTTCAGCTGGTGAAAGAGTAGGGCAGACGGATACTGTTCCCCAAAATGAACAGTCTGTTGGATGGGCCGAATGTGGCCGCTCAGGGTACCGCGGTTGATATCCCATTTGGGGAAAGAGGCGCCCGAGATGATCAGGCCGAGGCGATGTCCTGGCCGAAACGTGTGGCCGACCGCGCAGAGGTCCACGCGATATTCCTCAACTATGCCCGGCTGAACTGGCTGGATCTCGTGGTCTCCCATGCGGTAATGGGCGCGCAGGATGCCGTCGGCCACGAAACGACACTGGCCGTCGGGCAGTATGTCCACCAGACGCACCACGAAATCGGCTGTTTCGCCGCTGATAGAGGCAAACAGGCGGCACTCGGCAGGGCCAGCCAGGGTCAATGGCGCTGAGAGCGCTGGGGTTCTGAAGCAGAGGGTATCTGTGCGCTCCAGCAGTGGCGACTGATCGACTGGTCCCGGGTTGAGGCCGGCGGGAGGAAACTCCCAGACTGAGCCGCCCTGCGTTGGCGCCGGGTTCTCTGGATTGTGGGTGAAGGAACAGCTGCCTGAGGGAACGGGCTCTTGTGTCAGCGTGCCGGCAGCACTCAGGTAGAGCTCTGCGGCCACGCTTTCAGCCGGAGGCCACTGTTGGCTGCTCAGCCAGCGATTGTCGCCATTGAGCCAGAGGTTCACTGCCGCTCCGTCGGGCTGGGCGTCTGCCCTCTGTCTTAGGTAGCGATCGAACCAGGTCAGGGCGCGGACGATGAGTTGGCTTGACGAATCTTCGCCAAAATCCACCCCCGCGAGGCATCGCTGGCCGCTGACCACACCGTTGTGGCTCCAGGGGCCGAGGAAAAGTTGTTGCGGGGCGGTTGCTTTCTCCTGAAAGTAGCTAAACAGCTGCAGGGTTGCATCCAGGCAGAGGTCGTACCAGCCGGAGAAATGGAGGATGGGAATGTTCACCTGCGGCAGATCGTCGCGTACGCTCCAGACTTCCCAATAGCTATCGCGGTTTGGATGAGCTACTGCTTCCTCCCAGAGGCGATTGGGAAAGCCAGCGGCAGCAGCTGCCCGGTGCAGAGGCCAGGTGGCATAGGTCTCTAGCCAGTGATCTCCTCTTAAGCTGGGTTGGGGTGATCGGCTGGTGAGGATGGTCCAGGGCAGGGCGTGGTGGATCTTCAGCGCGCCACCCTGGTGGGAGACGTCATAGAAATCTGCCATGCTTCCCACATTGAGCATGGCGCGCACCTCGGGGCAGCGCGCGGCCACAGCCAGGCCTACCTCGCCGAGATAAGAGATACCGATGATGCCGATGCCGGCCTCGGGCGCGAACCAGGGCTGTCGCTTGATCCATTCCACTGTTTCAGGCCCGTCCTCTTTTTCCTGGGCGATGGGGCGAAATTCGCCATCCGAATCGCCGCGCCCCCGCACATCCTGAATGATCACGGCGTAACCCGCAGCAGTGAAAGGTTCGGCCAATCTGCGCAGGCCTGTGCGCCCATACGGCGTCATCATTAAGAGCACGGGGAATCGGCCAACGCCCCCTTCCGGCAGATGGATGTCGGTAGCCAGCTGACACCCATCACGCAGGCGAATGAGTTCAGTGGTTGGCATTGTATGCACCTCCGGATTCGTCCCATTTGCATGAACGTATCATGGGACTTCAATAATGTCAAACTGGCCTGCCGAATAATTAAGGTCTGGGTAACAGGGGATCAACGACTGTTATGGTGATAGGGAATGTGCTCACAGGGCTGTCAGGCGAGACAACGGAAGTGCGCTGGATGGTAGGCAACTTCCCTGGTGAATGCAGCGCGCTGTAGGGCAGACTATATCAGTGACTCTGAGCATAGCAGGACGGAGGGGGAAGCGGATGCATCCAATTCTGCTGATCATCGCGCGGGGGTTGATCTCGTTTATCAGCCTGATGATCTTGACGCGACTGCTTGGAAAACACCAGGTGGCGCAGCTGACCTTCTTTGAGTATGTTTCGGGTATTACCATCGGCTCCATTGCCTCTAGTGCTACGCTTGACCTGGCCTTCGATTTCTGGCATATGTGGGCAGGCCTGGTCACGTGGGTCGGTGCCACTTTTCTGATGCAGTTGCTGGCGCTAAAGTCGCGTCGGGCGGCAAAGCTGCTCAACGGCGAGCCAACGGTGCTGGTGATGAACGGTAAGGTCATGGAAGGGGCAATGCGCGGGCTGCGCTACCGCCTGAGCGATCTGCTGGAAGAACTGCGCATAGCCGGCGCATTTCATCTCGACGAGGTGCAATATGCCATCCTGGAGCCCAACGGACATCTTTCAGTTCTGAAGAAGCCGGGAAATCTGCCGGTGACACTGCAGGACATGAACCTGTCTAGAAGTAGCCGCGGCATCAGCGTGGAATTGATCTATGATGGAAGTGTGATAGAGCAGAACTTGCAGCAGGTGGGCGTCACCCGCGAGTGGCTGCAGCAGCAATTGCAGGCAGTGGGCCTATCCGATCCGGCGCAGGTATTCGTGGCCACAATTGACGACAATCATCAGCTGTTCATCGACCCGCGCGGCGACCAGCCGCTGGGCGGTATTGATCCGGATGATTGGCGGCAATAGCGGAACGGGAGGGCCAGGCCCTCCCGCTGCATGTGTCCCTTCTTATCAATTCAGTTGTCCCGTTCCTGCCAGGCGCTACTCAACGCCCAGCCGCTCAAACAGGAACGCGAAGATGTCGGCATGCTCGTCGATAATCTTGCCCGTGGGTTTCCCGTGGCCGTGCCCGGCCCTGCTCTCCACGCGCAGATAGATATCTCTAGGGTTGCCAGCCGCCCAGTGCAGCGCCGCCGCGAACTTCAGCGAGTGCATGGGCACCACCCGGTCGTCGCTCTCGGCTGTCATGATCATGGTCGGCGGATAGACGGTGCCAAACTTGACGTTGTGTAGGGGTGATAGGCGTACAAAAACCGGAAATGCTCGGCATTTCCACAGCTCCGTCAAACGCTGCTTGATTCGCTGGCGGGAGCCTATGTTGTCCAGATATTGTCGTGTCACCTGATTGTGCGCCGCGACGAAATCCCTGGTCTCCGCTGCCTCCGGATCCTCCATCCAGCGGAACGGATCCGCCACTCTGGTTCCGTGATAGTCCTCAATCACATTTGCCCTGCGTGGCAAAATCATACGTTTCCCTCCCTCTTACGCTGCACTCCGTGCCGGCGTTACTTTACGCCTAGGCGCTCAAATAAGAACGCGAAGATGTCGGCATACTCGTCGATGATCTTGCCGGTGGGCTTACCGTGGCCGTGCCCGGCCTTGCTCTCCACGCGCAGATAGATGTCGTCCGGGTTGCCGGCTGCCCAATGCAGCGTGGCAGCGAACTTCAGCGAGTGCATCGGCACTACACGGTCGTCGCTTTCGGCAGTCATGATCAGCGTCGGTGGGTAGACGGTGCCGAACTTGACGTTGTGTAGCGGCGAATAGGCGTGCATGAACTTGAAGTGGTCGGCATAGACCTCGGCGTTGCCGTATTCGCCTGTCCAGAAACGGCCAGCGGTGAAGCGATGGAAGCGTAGCATATCGATGACCGGCACTTGGCAGATGACCGCACCATAGAGGTCAGGCCGCTGGGTCATGCAGGCCCCGGTGAGCAGACCGCCGTTGCTGCGGCCGTAGATGGCCAGCTTCTCCCGCCGTGTATACTGGTTTTCAATCAGCCACTCGGCGGCGGCGATGAAATCGTCAAAGACGTTCTGTTTCTGTTCCAGCATACCGGCGCGGTGCCATGTCTCGCCATACTCGTTACCGCCGCGCAGGCCGGCTACTGCGTAGACGCCACCGGCTTCCAGCCATGGCAGTGTATGTAGGGCGAAGTTCGGTCGCTGGCTGCTGTTATAGCCGCCATAGCCATAGAGCAGGGTCGGGTTGTTGCCGTCCAGCTGGAGGCCCTTCCTGTGGGTGAGGAAGAGCGGTACCCGCGTGCCATCTTTGGAGGTGTAGAAAACCTGCTTTGTCTCAAACTGGGTGGCGTCGAAGTCTACGTTTGCCGTCCAGAACTTGTCGAGGGTGGCGCTGGCGAAGTCGTAACGGAAGATGGTCGCCGGATAGAGGAACGATGTGAACGTGACAAACATCTCGTCGTGCTCGCGTCGGCCGCTGACGCTGCAAGTGCCCAGGGTGGGGAGCTCCACCTCGCGCAGATAGCTGCCGTCCCGCGCATGAATCTTGACCAGGTTGTGGACATCGTGCGAATAGGTGAGTACGAAGCAGTCGTTGATTAGCTGCACGCTATCCAGCACATCGCTGGACTCAGGGATTAGTTCGCGCCAGTTCTCACGCTCTGGCTGGTTGACGTCGATGGCAATTACCCGCCCATTGGGGGCAGCAAGTTTGGTATGGAAGTAGAAGACGCTACCGTCGTTGCCTACAAAGCGGTACATGGCGTCGTTGTCATCCAGCAGCCGGATGAAGTCGTCCCTGCTACTCAGCTCGCGGTAGTAGAAGCGGTTTTCGGGGTTGGTTCCCAGCGACACGTGCAACACCAGATACCGCCCGTCATCGGTAACGCGAGCGCCGAAGCCCAGCTCCTTGAAGTCCGGTCGATGGTAGATCAGCTGGTCGGCGGATTGCGGCGCGCCCAGCTTATGGAGGTAGACCTGAGCATAGTTAACCGAGTCCTCCGGCGGGTATTGACCCGGCTCGGGGAAGCGGGTGTAGTAGAAGCCCGAGTCGTCGGGAAGCCAGGCGGCGCGGGTGAAGCGGCACCACTGGATCACTTCCGGAAAGTCTTCGCCCGTCTCCACATTGCGGATGCGGATCAGCTGCCGATCGCTGCCGCTCTGGGTGCAGGAATACGCGATCAGCTTGCCGTCGTGGCTGGGTGAGACGCCAGATAGTGCGACGGTACCATCGTCACTCAGACGGTTGGGGTCGATGACGAGGCGCGGCTCGCCGTCCAGGGTGTCGCTGTAGTAGAGGACAGCCTGGCTCTGTAGCCCGTCGTTCTTGTAGAAGAAGTAGCGGTCGCCGCTGCGGAAAATGCCCTGCAATTTCTCATAGTTCCAGAGCTCCGTCAGTCGCTCCCTGTACTGTCGCCGAGCCCGGATGTTATCCAGGTAGGCGCGGGTCACCTGGTTGTGGGCAGCAATGAACTCCTTAGTCTCCTGCGCCTCTGGGTCCTCCATCCAGCGGAACGGATCCGCCACTCTGGTTCCGTGGTAGTCCTCAATCACGTTGCCTCTGCGTGGTAAGATCATCTAATTCCCTCCCTGCTAGTTCAACTATACTGAATGATTCCATCAATTAAGACCAAATCCTGCCGCAGTGCGACGAGTCTGCAGTCGCCAAATGCAGGTCTTGCGCTCTGGGCGACGAAGTTCTCTAGTGCACGCAGTTGGTGCAACCCTATCCTCCGGACATGCGGCGATAGCTCTTGGACATGCAGGCAAGCATCAGGCCAGCCCTCGCAGGCCGGCTGATGTGTTCAGGGGTAGATGCATCAGGACGCTAACTCAGAGAAGGTGAGGCAATGCCGAGAACTAAGAAACACCTTAAAGAAACCGACCTCTACGTCCCTGTCCGCGACTTTCTGCAGCAGCAGGGGTTCGAGGTGCGGAGCGAGGTGATGGGTTGTGATATAGCAGCCACCAAGGGCGATGAGCTGCTGGTGGTGGAGATGAAACTGGGTATGAACATCACGCTGCTGGCGCAAGCGGCGGACCGGCAGCGAATGACCGACCTGGTCTACCTGGCTGTGCCGAAACCTTCGGCGCGGGAATACCGGCGCCGCTGGCCCGGGTTGTTGCACCTGGTCAGGCGGCTAGAACTGGGCCTGATCTTCGTTTCGTTTGCCCGCGATGAAGCCAGCCTCGAGGTAGTCTGCGATCCACAACCCTATCAGCGGCGGCGTAGCCGGAAGCGCCGACAGGCACTCCTCAAAGAGCTAGCCGGGCGCAGCCAGGAACTGAATCGGGGCGGCAGCAGGGGGCGGAAGCTGGTCACGGCTTACCGGGAGCAGGCGTTGCACATCGCCTGGTGGCTGCACCAGCTGGGGCCGCAGAGCCCGCGGCAGCTGCGCCAGCTGGGAACGGGCGAGAAGACCACCAGCATCCTGTACCGTAACTTCTATGGCTGGTATGAGCATCTCGCCCGAGGCCTCTATGGCCTGAGCGAACGGGGTGCGACCGCCTTGGAGGACTACCCAGACCTGGTGCGGCCCTGGGAAGCAGGTTTAGCCGAAGTAGCAGCAGCTGCGGAAAGCTCGGACAATAGATATTCCTCCACTTCGGCAGCTGAAGAGAAGTAACCCTGGCGCCGGAAGTGGGCGTAAAGCGGATAGGCCAGATTAAGGCCATAGTTTCCCCAGTCGGCAGTGTCGATTGATGAGGCGAGCAACAGGGCCATAGCAGCGCGAACACAGCATTCCTGCAGTACCTTATAGACGGTCTTATTGGCATCGCTAACATGCCAATAGCCCCAGCGTGCGAGCAGGGCGTGGTCGGGCTCCAGCAAGCGGATGGCACGGCCTAACGTCGGCCGCAGCGGCTCTAAAAGGGGGCCGAAGTACTCGTGGAGCAGCTCGTGGAGTATGCTGTCAGCAAGACGTAAGGAGAGCGGCCCGAGAATGATATAGTGCCGTGTGCTCACCCGCACCGGGTCGGCGCTCCAGTCGCTCTGCAGGTAGTTGGGGAGGACCGTTAGAGCGTGTTCAACTGGTTGGGGGAGGAGGGAAAGGCGCTGCTCCACCAGTTTGACGATTTCCTGCCGCAGGCCAGGCGTCTCTGCCTCGCGAATGCGCCCGAGGTATTCTGGCCAGAGGGCAGCCACGCGTGGCTGCTGCTCCCATGAGGTGAGGTGCTCAGGCAGCTCGCCCAACCAGGCGCGCGCCGCGCCGTCCAGCGGTTCAGGGCTTTCCCAGTCAATCTCATCCCAGAGTGGGGTGGGGTCGTGAGTGAACTGCAAGTCATCCCCCAGGCAGAGCGCTGTTGCGCCCAACCAGTTGGCCCGCGGCCACCCAGCTGCGGCCTGGCGGAAATAGTCGTTCTCAGGTAGACCGGCTAGCTGTTCGCGCACGTAGATGCGCAGCGGGTGCATTTCTGGATTACCTTCCAGGTCGTAGCCGTTGTGATTAAGGGCCGAAAAGACCAGAAACAGGATGCGGTGGTCGCAAAACGTTATCCTCATCTGCATCACCTCCAGGTCGTTATTAATCGCATAAAGCAATGATATGTGGCTATTCCGTAAACCATCGGTGGAAGCTGTGGAGGACGCTGCAGGTTAGCGCCGTCAATATGGCGAATAGCCTAGAGTAGCGATTCCTAGTCCCAGAAGCTAAAGGAGATGACTGAAGTTGTCATTTAGACGTATACCACTGCAGTGTGATCTGGAACTCTACCTGAACTCAACGCCCAAGTTCGAGACAAACCTGCTGCAGCTGTTTGTGGAACGGCCGCTGGATGAGTATTACAGCCTTTTTGCTCTGCTCCCGCAGGTACTGAAGCGTGGCAGTCGTGACTACCCGGGCAGCCAGCAGCTAGCCGGGCTCTGGGACGATCTCCACGGCGCCAGCTTCCTGGTCAATGTCCATAAATTGGGCGATTGCCATCTGCTACAGATGCAGCTGGAGCTGGTTAACCAGCGCTATGTCGATGATCGGCGCGATCTGTTGCAGGAGGGTATCTCGACGCTGGCTGGGTTGCTCCTGGATCCGGTGCTGGAGGACGGCCACCTCAGGGCTGCCTATGTAGAGCAAGAGAAGGAGGCCCAGATACGAGCGATCAAAGGCATATTCGGTGACAAATACGCCTATGCCGACAAGCGGGTCATCGAGGAGATGTTCGCTGGTGAGGCTTATGCCCGACACCGCCTGGGGCAGCGTGATGAAGTGGCGCAGGTCACTCCCGCGCAACTCTATCGATTCTATCAACAGGTTCTGCAGGGGGGCCGAGTTCGCCTGCTGGTCAGCGGTGATATTCAGGCGGAGCATCTTGCAGCCATTTGCGAGAGTGCATTTGGTGGGAAACTCGCCCAACCCGTGGCCGTGGCTGCTGGCAATCTGAAGGTGCCCAGGGCAACAGTCAAGCACGTGGTTGAACCGCAGGATGTCAATCAGGGGCAGCTGCGGCTCGGCTATACATCAGGGATAGGCTATGCCGATAAACTCTATCCGGCTGCTGTCGTCTACAACGGCATTCTGGGAGCATATGACCAATCGAAACTATTTCTAAACCTGCGGGCGAAAACCGGCGTCGCCTACAGCGTCTACTCCAGCCTGCTGCCTGACAAGGGAGCGATGATGATCTCAGCGGGGATCGGTTGCGAGCAGTTTGATCAGGCCATCGGCATCATCGAGGCTCAGCTTGAGGCCATGCGTAGAGGTGAGTTCACCGTTGACGAGTTCCATTGGGCGCGACAGGCGATACACAACCACTTGCGCGCGATGGAAGAACGGCCGCAGCTTCTGGGTTTCAACTTCCTGCAATACCTGGTGGTGGGGGTGGAGCACCTGGCCAGCGATCTGGGCGAACGGATTGATCAGGTGACCGCTGGCCAGATTGTAGAGGTGGCCGGGGCCCTGCGCCCGGACACCGTCTACTTCCTGCGAGACGGGGATAACTAGAGGGGTCGACGCGGGTCTTGACTCACTTCCCCTCTGGCTGAAACCGAAGCGCCGCCGAGTTAGTGCAGTAGCGCAGCCCGGTAGGGGCTGGCCCATCGGTGAACACATGGCCGATGTGGCCGCCGCAGCGCGAACAATGAATCTCGGTGCGCTCCATGCCGAAGCGGGAGTCGCGCTCCATTCCCAGCGCGCCCTTGTCGATAGGTTCGTAGAAGCTGGGCCAGCCGGAGCCAGAGTCAAACTTGGCCTCGGAGCTAAATAACGGCTGGCCGCAAGCGCCGCAGAGATAGACGCCCTCAGCGTCGTGGTCGTTATACTTATTCTGGAAGGGTGGTTCCGTGCCATGCTCCCGCAGCACGTGATACGCCTGGGGATCCAGTTCCTCCTTCCATTGCTCATCTGACTTCTCGATCGCAAACTTGCGCTCCAATGGTCTGCCTCCCTTGCACTCAATCTCTGCCTTACTAGTCTGAGCAGGTAGCCCAAATCTAGTCTCAAGGAACCGGAGGCAGGTATAGCCGGCAACTGGCGTGTATAGATAAGAAAGCGAAAGGGCAGTCCAGCCACCGAACACATGCTCTGTTATTGCGTCATCATCAGGGGTACGGCTGTACCTCCACACCCTTACGGAAAGGACTGTTGCAGTATGCGTTCTGCAAGATTCAGATGGCTCCTGGTTACGCTTATTCCCGTTGCGTTCCTGCTGGCGAGCTGTGGCAGAAAGGTAATCCAGCCGTTCCCCGACCCCGGTCACCCCAGCCTGATTCCGGTTGCCGAACGCCAGGATCTGCCGCAGTTCAGCGGGCCAGACCTTTTCAGCGGTGAGATGGTTGAGATCACCCCGGAGGCCTCGGATCGCATCAGGCTGATCCAGTTCTTCAGCCCCGGGTGAGGCCTCTGCCTGGTTGAGCTGCTGGAATTGCAGCCAAAGCTCGGTGAGCTGAAAGAACAGGGAATTGATCTCTACGTTGTCGCGATTGGGAAGGAGGATGAACTGAAGGAGATCTTTACGGAGAACGAAGTTGAGGCCACCGTGATCTACGATGCGGGCGCGAAGATCCATCAGCAGTTCCGCGCACTTCTCCCTGAGACTCTCTACGTTGATAGGGAGGGGAGGGTCGCAGCTGTAACACTGGGGTGGGGGCCCGGAGCGTTGGAGATGGAGACTCTCCCCTTGATAGAGGCCCTTCTGGAGGAGTGAAGTGCTGAAAATGAAACAAGAGAGATCTGGCTACATCCTGTTGGCAGTCGGCCTTGGCCTGGCTGCGGTCGGCCTGCTGCGGGACGAAGCTGTCGCAGTGTTTTATAAGGCGATAACCCTCTGCCTGCAGTGCATAGGTATAGGCTAATAGTGAGGCAGGCATGAAGCGCAGAATCACGCAACTGCTCTCGGCCGTCCTGGCTAACTCCTACTTTCTCGGCTGGAAACGGGGTTCGATCTATCAAGGATCTCTGAAGCAGGTCTGCGTTCCGTTTCTCAACTGCTACTCTTGCCCCGGTGCATTGGGAGCGTGTCCGGTTGGCGCGTTCCAGTCACTGCTTGCAGCCAGGACGAAGACGTTTTCCCTCTACATTCTTGGCTTCCTTGCCGCCGTGGGCGCTCTGGGCGGCCGGTTCGTCTGCGGCTGGCTCTGTCCGTTTGGTCTGGTGCAGGAGCTGTTGCACAAGTTAAGCCGCTTGCGGCTGCAGATTCCTCGTCTTCTGGAGCTGGGAAAATACCTGGTGCTGATACTCACGCTGGCGCTGCCGCTACTCTGGCGCAACCCTCTCACCGGATTGGCCGAACCGTATTTCTGCAAGTTCATCTGTCCGGCCGGTACTCTGGAAGCGGGCATTCCCCTGACCGCGCTGAATCCCAACCTGGCTGCTCTCACCGGTTGGCTGTTCAGCTGGAAAGTGCTCTTCCTCCTGATCGTCCTTGTCGTATCCATTTTCATCTGGAGGCCGTTCTGCCGTACGCTCTGCCCCCTGGGGGCGTTCTACGGCCTGCTCAACCGCTTCAGCATCTGGCGCCTGCGCGTTGACACTCACCAATGCGTCAACTGTGGTGCCTGCAGCCGTGCCTGCAAAGCGGCGCTGACGCCATACAGGAACCCCAACTCTGGCGCCTGCGTGCGCTGCCTGGAGTGCATCTCCGCCTGTCCCACTCATGCGCTGAGCTTCAGCCGCGATCATCGTGTTGGTATTCCCAACAGGCATAGTGCGCGCCCGCCCATCAAGCTGGGCCGTTGATGGGCGATGCGAATGCGCCCAGTCAGCCTGCAGTGGTGCATATTGCCTGGGAAACGCAGGAAAGGACACCATTCGTCGCGCAATACCGGCAATGTGTCGATTCTTGCGGCTCAAGGTGGCGTGAGCCTGAGCTCCTCAATCTACGAGATGAATGTCAGTGGTGCCAACACCAGCTGCCGGTTCTTCCGGCTTCCTCTTCCGCAGGCCGGGAGAGGATTTGCTGTTCCTATCTAGAAGTCTTTCTCCACGACTGCATTTTAGGAGGTTGACCATGAGCAAGCAACCATTTGTTGCTGACGATTTGCTGCGGATGCGCTTTCTCGGCCATCCGGTTCTCTCGCCGGACGGCGAGCAGATTCTCTTTGTTCAGACCGAGGTGTTGGAGAAAGAGAATGGCTACGCCAGCAGCATCTATCGCTACGCCAATGGACGGATTTCGCTTTTCACCAACCGCGGCGCGCAGACCAGGGTGCGCGATGCGGCGCCGGCCTGGTCGCCGGATGGTAGCCGTGTCGCTTTTCTCTCCAACCGCTCAGGCAGCAACCAGGTCTGGCTGCTGACGCTGGATGGGGGGGAGGCGGAGCAGTTGACCGATCTGCCCAAAGGGGTGAGCAGCTTTGTCTGGGCGTCGGACGGCCAGAGCCTGATTCTCGCCGCCAAGGAGTTGAAGGAGCAGCCTCCGTTGCGCCCCGGCGCCACCGCCCGGCGCATCACTCGGTTGCGCTACAAAGCCAACGGCGCTGGTTATCTCGACGGCATGTTTACCCAGCTCTGGAAGCTGGATCTGGGCAGCCGTTCGGTGCGCCGTCTGACCGAGGGCGATTTCAACTGCAGCGGGCCCGCCCCATCACCCTGCGGCCGCTACCTCGCCTTCATCTCCAACCGCAATGCGGATGAGCGCAAGACACTGAACGACATCTGGCTGCTTGACATGTCTCGCGGTGAGCTGCGCGCCCTGACTGACAGCGACGGCCCCTGCTTCGGCCTCCGCTGGACTCCCGATGGAAAACTGCTTTACCTGGGTCACCAGAAGGGCATCTATCCTGGCGGCTACCCGGAGCTCAGGCAGATCGATCCGCAGACCGGGACGAACATCAACTTGCTACCCGATTTCCCGCACTACATCGGCAACACCATCGGGGCAGACGCGCGCTTTGACGGCGGCAACACCGGTTTGGTGCTTTCAGCCGATGGCCAGCTGATCTATTTCGCAGCCACCATCGGCGGCAGCAGCTACCTGTTCTGCTTCGATCGTCTGCGGGGCAGTGTGGAACGGGTGTACGGAGACGGACAGATGTACATCAGCTCCTACGACATCAAGAATGGGCGGCTGGTCGTCAACCATGGCGATCCCACCACCACCGGCGACCTCCGGTATGGCCCCGTGGGTGGTGATCTGCAGCAGATTACAGGCGTCAATCAGGAGCTTTTCGCCGACAAGTATATCGGCTGGCCAGAGGTGATCCACTTCACGCATCCTGATGGAACCGTGCTGGAGGGCTGGCTGATCAAGCCGTTGGGCTTTGAGGAAGGCAGTCAATATCCGCTGGTGATGGAGATTCACGGCGGGCCGCATACCACCTATGGGAACTCGTTCTTCCACGAGTTTCAGATCCTGGCCGGCCATGGGTTCGGCGTGCTCTACACCAACCCCCGTGGCAGCCTCGGCTATGGTGAGGAGTTCGCTCGCGCCTGCGTTGGTGATTGGTGCGGCGTCGATGCTGACGATCTGCAGTTCATGGCTGAGCAGGCCGCAGAGCTACCCTGGGTGGACAAGCAACGCATCGGGGTGACCGGGGGCAGTCAGGGAGGCTATTTCACCAACTGGCTGATCGGGCATACTGACATGTTTGCGGCAGCCGTAACGCAGCGCAGCATGAGCAACCTTTACACCAAGTATGGCACTGCCGACAACGGCTGGAATGGCGACCGCTACGGAATGGGGGGGCGTGATCTCTGGGACGACGAAGACTTCATCATGGAGCGCTCGCCGATGCGCTACGCCCGTAACGTGAAGACGCCGACGCTGATCATCCATAGCGACCAGGACTTCCGGTGCCCGCTGGAGCAGGCCGAGCAGTGGTATGTGGCGCTGAAGCGTCTCGGCGTGACTACTGAGATGCTGCTGTTCCATGGTGAGAACCACGAACTCTCGCGCAGCGGCAAGCCTGCCAACCGCCTCGTCCGCCTGGACGCTATCCTCGACTGGTTCACCCGCTATCTGCAATCCTGAAGAAAACAGGGCCAGAGGTGCGCACCTCTGGCCCGCTTGATTTCTTAGCGGAGCAACCCGGCCAGCATGCTCTCGGGCAGCATCGGTTCTTCGTGCAGGGAGCGGGCGGCGGTGACGGCCCAGTGTGGGTCGCGTAAGTAGCCCCTGCCGATGGCCACCAGATCGCAGTAGCCCTCGCGTATCGCGAAGTCAGCCAGGAAAGGCTGTTCCAGTATCCCGACGCCGATGACGGGAATACTCACCGCCTGCCTGACAGCCTTAGCGCACGGCAGTTGGTATCCCGGCCAGGCAGGCGGTTTCACCGGTACAACGCCCCCGGTACTGATGTGCAAGAGCTGGATGCCGGCCTGCTCCAGCGCACGGCTGATCTGCACGCAATCTTCGGTTGTATTCCCGCCTTCAGCATAGTCCTCCGCCGAGAGTCTTATTCCCAGCACGACATCCTCAGGCAGCACCTGCTTCACTGCTTCTACCACCATCAGCGGGAAACGCCAGCGGTTCTCCAATGCGCCGCCAAATTCGTCCTCCCGCCGATTCACCAGCGGCGAAAGGAACTCACTCAGAAGATAGCCGTGGGCGCCGTGCAGCTCGATCAACTTGAAGCCAGCCGCTGCCGCCCGCTGCGCCGCCGCCGCAAACCTGGCTGCAATCCCCTCCATCTCGGCCGGTGTCAGCTCGTGCGGCGTGCGCTGCCCGCTGTCGAAGGGCAGGGGAGAGGGAGCCACCAACCGCTGGGCGCCAGGCCAGGCCTTACGACCGGCATGGTTCAGCTGGATACCAGGGACTGCACCGTTAGCGCTGATCACCTCCGCCAGGCGCCTCATGCCGGGAAGCTGTTCATCCTCCCACAGTCCCAGGTCGTTGCCGGAGAGCCTCCCGTCCGGCTCTATCCCTGTGGCTTCCACGATGATCAGGCCCAGTCCACTCAGAGCCCGCACCCCGTAGTGGGCCAGATGATATTCGGTTACCCGGCCCTCCTCCGTTGAAGCCATATACTGGCACATCGGCGGCAACACAATGCGGTTGCGCAATGTCAGTTTCCCTAGCTGTAGCGGTTGGAAGAGCCTTGCCGTCGTCTGCATTTGGGTCATTTTTCTCAACTCCTCTCAGGCTTTAGTCTATTCCCCTGGCGATTACCACATACGAACCGTCACGCCCTGGACATTTTCGGACAGGGAGTCAGAAGCTTGCCCCCTTGTGCATAAGGATTAGGTGGACAAGAGGGGAGGAGGGTTCATATGAATATATATCTTCAGGGGTTTACAGTGATGTTCCTCAGCATTCTTCTTGAGGCTATGCCATTTATCCTGTTGGGTACGCTGGTCTCGTCTCTGATTCATCTCTACCTGGGGGAGGAGACCCTGGCCCGGCTCTTGCCGCGCAATAGCCTGTTCGGACTGCTCATCTCATCCCTGTTGGGTTTCGCCTTCCCAGTTTGTGAGTGCGCCATCGTGCCGATCGTGCGCGGCCTGCTCCGCAAAGGCGTGCCGGTGGGAATGGCTGTCACCTTTATGCTGGCGGTTCCCATCGTCAACCCGGTGGTGCTGGCCTCTACCCACTACGCTTTCGGCGGCTCGGCTGCGGTCGCCTTCCTGCGTGCCCTCGCCGGCATTGTTATCGCGATCTTTGTCGGCGAACTGATGGGGCGCCTCTTTGCCGACAGAAACCCGCTGCTGAAGGGCGACAGGCACCAGCACAGTCACGACTGCGTTCATGGCCATCCTGGCCACAATCACGACCACGCTCCCGCCAGCTCCTGGCGAGAGCGAGGTATCCTGCAGCATTTGCTGGGTGTACTGCAGCATACGGGTGAAGAACTCTTTGATATCGGGCGTTACCTGATCATCGGTGCCGGACTCTCAGCAGCGGCGCAGACGCTGGTGCCGCGCCAGTGGCTGCTGGCCATCGGTCAAGGTGAGCTAAGCTCCATTCTTGTGCTGATGGCCCTGGCCTTCCTGCTCTCGCTCTGTTCTGAGGCTGACGCCTTCATCGCTCGCACTTTTGTCGGCCAGTTCACCGGGGGCTCCATTCTGGCGTTCCTGGTATATGGCCCGATGATCGACCTCAAGAATGTGATTCTACTGCTGGGGTCATTTGAAAGGCGTTTCGTGCTGCGACTGGTCACGGCTGTCAGCGCAGCAGTCCTGACAGTGGCCCTCTTGGCCAACCAGTTCGGCTTCTAGGAGGTGAGGAGAATGCGAAACTACAGCTTTAGTGCCTTCCTTTGGACGATGACTCTGCTCGGGATCGCAAGCGCCCTAGGAGTCCTCCTGCTTTCGGGCCAGATGGCTTACTACCTGCATCCACGCAGCTGGAGTGCGGTGGCGGCTGGTGCGGTCGTCCTCGCTGTGCTGTCGCTAGTTAGTGTAGGGCAATGGCGTAGCAGCCCAAAGCAGGGCCTCTCCTGGGGGCAGTTGCTCTTTCTGTTGCCCCTGGTGCTGGGGCTGCTGGTGCCGCCGCAAACTTTGGGCCTGCCCATCGTGGCCCGGAAAGGAAGCCACGGCGTGTTGCGCTGCCCGGGGCATGACCATGCCCAACCGGTAACTCACATCCAGCTTCCCCCCGGTCGGCTGATCATTACCGAGCAGAACTTCCTGACAATGATGCACCAGCTCTGGGAAGCAGGCGAGTCACTGGCAGGGCGCGAGGTGGAGATGGAGGGCTTTGTCTTCTCTGATCTGAGTGTAGGACCTGAGGATTTCGTTCTGGCGCGTCTGATGATGTCGTGTTGTGCCGCTGATGCGGAGATGGTGGGCCTCCTCTGTCGCTGGCCGCAGCGAGCGACATTGGAGGACGGTCAGTGGGTACGCGTGCTGGGGCGGCTGCAGATCATTCCCTTCTATGATGCCATGGTCGGGGAAACGCGGCAGATGCCCTTGATTGTCGTCGAGCTGCTCACGCCGATAGAACA
Source organism: Bacillota bacterium (assembly GCA_050949085.1). Classification (GTDB taxonomy): domain Bacteria; phylum Bacillota; class UBA994; order UBA5500; family UBA5500; genus JBMNFB01. Next base: position 670,629 of record JBMNFB010000001.1, on the reverse strand, counting down.
GCCGGAACAGGTATACATCTACCCATAGCAGTCCATGCCTGCCTGATTACCCCCAGTAATCGGCGAGTTAGTTGATTCAAATCATATTCCGACAAGGCGGTTTCCGCTAACCTGTACTCAAGGCGCTTTTCGAGGAGCAAGTAGATGAGAACGAGGAGGAATCTTGCAATGAACCAGATGTTCTGTTTCCAGTGCCAGGAGACTGTGGGTAACAAGGGCTGCACGCGCGTTGGTGTCTGCGGCAAACCTGCCCGCACCGCCAATCTGCAGGACCTGCTGATCTGGCTGACCAAGGGGCTATCGGAGGTCACCACCCGGCTGCGCTCTGAAGGTAAGCCAGTCAATAAGGACGTCAACCACCTGGTGACGGAAAATCTGTTCGTCACCATCACGAACGCCAACTTCGACGATGAGGAGATCCTGCGGCGCATCCGGGCCACCATGGACGTCAAGTCCCAGCTGCTAGGGCAGCTGTCTGATCAGGCAGGCCTGTCGCCAGCAGCACTCTGGGATGAACGCGACGAAGTGAAGCTGCTCCTGCAGAGCCAGCAGGTAGGCATCCTCGCCACGGAGGATGAGGACATCCGCAGCCTGCGCGAGCTGATCACTTACGGATTGAAGGGGCTGTCCGCCTACTCCAAGCACGCTAATGTCTTGCTCAAAGATGATGAGGAGATCGATGCCTTCCTACAGCGCGCTTTGGAGGCCACCATGGATGACAGTCTGACGGTGGGGGAGCTGGTTAACCTGGCCATGGACACCGGGCGCTTCGGCGTGCGCGGCATGGCGATGCTGGACGAGGCCAACACCAGCGCCTTTGGACATCCGGAGATCACCAGCGTGAACATCGGTGTCCGGAATAACCCCGCCATCCTGATCTCTGGTCACGATCTGCGCGACATGGAGATGCTGCTCAAGCAGACGGAAGGCACGGGCGTGGACATCTACACTCACTCTGAGATGCTACCTGCCAACTACTACCCTGCCTTCAAGAAATATGAGCACTTCGTCGGTAATTACGGCAATGCCTGGTGGAAGCAGACCGAGGAGTTTGAGTCCTTCAACGGACCAATCCTGATGACCACTAACTGCATCGTGCCGCCGCGCGCCAGCTATAAGAACCGCGTTTACACCACTGGTGCCGCCGGCTACCCGGGCTGCAAGCACATCCCTGGCGAGATCGGTGGGGAGAAGGATTTCTCCGAGATCATCGAGCATGCCAAGCGCTGCGCACCGCCTACAGAGATCGAACAGGGGCAGATCGTCGGTGGATTTGCCCACCATCAGGTGTTCCAGCTGGCCGATCAGGTGGTGGAGGCGGTAAAGAGCGGCGCCATCAAGAAGTTTGTGGTCATGGCTGGTTGCGACGGCCGCCACAAGACGCGCAGCTACTACACCGACTTCGCAGCAGCGCTGCCCAAGGATGCAGTGATTCTCACCGCTGGCTGTGCCAAGTATCGCTACAACAAGCTCAACCTGGGCGATATCAACGGAATCCCGCGGGTACTGGATGCCGGTCAGTGCAACGACTCCTACTCGCTGGTGCTGATTGCGCTCAAGCTGCAGGAGGCATTCGGCCTGGACGATGTCAACCAGCTGCCGCTCGTCTTCAATATCTCCTGGTATGAGCAGAAAGCGGTCATCGTTCTGCTGGCTCTGCTCTCGCTGGGAGTGAAGAACATTCATCTTGGCCCGACGCTGCCGGCCTTCCTCTCGCCAAACGTAGCCAATGTGCTGGTGGAGCAGTTCGGTATTGCCGGAATCCAGAGCGTCGAAGACGATATCGAACTCTTCTTTGGCGAATAGTTGTCTATCAGAGAGAGGCCGCCGGCTATCCCTCGGCAGGGGAGAGCCGGCGCCTTTCCTCAAGTATAGCAACCCAGCGTGCCGGTCGCGTATACCTAGCTGCATACATGATATGATGTTCTCGGGGAGATCAGTGTGACTCGCCAGAGAGGAGTGCCTTGGTTTGCCGCAAGTGTGTCATCATTGCTTTAGTAACGAGATCTGTGTCAAACGCGTTCCCATCTTCAAACCTCTGACAGAGGCTGAGGTGGAGGAGATCACTCAGTATGTACATCAGGTTCGTGTCCGTGCCGGCGAGGCGGTTTTCCGGGCCGATGATCTGGCGGACAAGCTGACGATTATTCGCTTCGGCAGGGTCAAGCTGGTGCGCAATGGCCCGGAAGGCGAGGAGGTATTGCTGGATATCCTGAAGCGGGGTGATATCTACGGTGGAGATGACATCTTCGCCGCAAGCCGTTGTCACGAGACGGGCATTGCGCTGGAACATACTGGGCTTTGCCTGATAGAAAACAAGGACATTAAGCGCACCATTCTGGAGAAGCCAGCCATCGGGTTGAAGATCATCGAATACCTCAATCGGAAGCTGAACGAGAACCGTCGGTTGCTGGAGATCATTTCCATCAAAGATAGCCGACGGCGCGTTGCCGCCTTTCTGGCGGCGCAGAGCGATCATTCGGGCTGTTTGCTCAATCTCTCGCAGGAGGAGATCGGCCATTCGATTCATCTGACGAAGGAGACGGTCAATCGTCGGCTGGCCGAGCTGCAGAAGGACGGCCTTGTCACGGTGGAAGGGCGCAAGAAGATCCGCGTGCTGGATGTGGCAGGACTACAGTGCCTGTAGCCGGTATGGGGCGATCCTCCGAACCCCCGCTTTGAGGTGGGCGTGGGCTGGTTCCAAGACAGGAGGGTCGTTGCGATAGCACCCATAGCCTCTCTCCTGGCGTGTAGTGGGGACCTCAGGGACTTGAGCTTCACGAAAAGACAGCGCATCACTCCTGAAGGCGCATCTCGATAAGTCGTTAGCTAGAGAAAGCGAAACGAGACGGTGTAAGGTGCGAGCCGATGATTGGCAAGCAAACACTGCCCTATTCAGGTCGCAAGTACTGCGTACTTACTGGAGCAGCAACTGTCTGAGCCCTTCCTGAGAGTGGGAGGTAACCCAAGCCCAGTTCCCACCCATGGTTTGACCACCCAACGCTCAGGACTTGGTCGGGCGAGTTTTGCTGCTCCCCGTTTCGTTTGATACCCTCTTTCCGGAGACATCGACGCGCCCGAAGGGGTGTGCCCTGGCTGAGCGACTCTTGTTCGTGCGACAGCCCCTCGGGTATGGATTGAATATCGCGAATGACTCTCGACAGAATGGGGACGAACCTTTGAGGGTTTCAAAAGTCCGTCCCTGCATCATTCGCCAATATCCTTTCTGCCCAGTAGGTCGACAACAGTTCAGCGTGGAGCCGCGGTCTTCTCGGCTCGCCCACATTCATATGCCCCCCGTAGATGACATAGCTATCCTTCTTCTCCCTGATCATCTCTCTCGGGAACAGGTAGCGCCCTTCGCTGGTTCGGTAGGTGGCCAGAAGCGCCCGCAACGCCGCAAACCAGGTGGATTGTCGTGCTGCCCTGAAGTGGGAGAGAATGAAGCTCAGGTAGAGGAGATCTCGCGCCTGATGTTCGCCCTTTCGAATAGCTTCAACACTGGGCAAAATCACCTTGTCATTGATAGCTTTTGACCTGTACGAAGGGTCATCAGCTGCGTAATAGTACAGCGTGTTGTTGATCTGCGAGTAGCCCTCCCCGAAAATCCAGCCGACAGTCACCTCCACTTTTCTCCGCATCTCTTCATCCAGATCAGGATAGATCCCGGCATAGAGAATGAGGTCATGGATTGAAGGGAGCCGGATGTTGCCATCCGCGTATAACTGCGGGTCGACAATGTAGGGCTTCCATGCCTTATGAGCGCCCGGGAACCTTCGGTCACTGGGGTAGATGTCATAGCGCCCGAGTTGCGTAAACTCATAGACCAGGTTGATCCGCTTTTCTGCTACGTACCTGACGGCAGGTTCGTTCGCATACCGCAGAAAAGGTAGATAGCAGACAAGCAGAGTCTCGTTATCACGGTATTGGTACATCTTATCGAATGTCAGCTTGGGGCTGTGGGTTTTCGCTATCTGCACCTCCAGAAAATCCAGCACAAAACCCATAGCCTCATGGAACCGAGGAATGTTCGCATTCAGCCCCAAGATGAAGCACTTGCCGATGACGTTCTCATAGATGTGATCGTAGCTACCGTGGATACCCAATAGGTCCCTTCTCTCGGCCCTGGCCAGCAGCCTGCCGAACCACATCTTCACTTCGTCATTCGCTAGAAGCGGCTCAATGAGCCTATCATCCCGTGTCAATATGTACTTGATTGGGGCCGCGGCGTTGCTGATGAGTCATTGCCGGTTCTCTTCCGACCACCTTACTCCTTGCACTACAGGTTTTCCCCCTCTTGTGGCAAGCAGTCCAGCCGCTACCGCTTTTGACCCGGCGCACCCGAAGCGTCAGCTATCCGTCCCTGTGGCTCAGCTGCAGGGCAGTCTGGGCCGTGTGATCCAGCGCCTTGATCCTGCCGAGGAGATCGGCGATTTCCTCGCGCTTCGCCGCATCGCGCAGCGCCTGATACGCGTCGGGCGCGTTGAGTCCACCGGCTGCATCCCAAACCTGCCAGCAGGTGTCGTGGATTTCGGCGAAGCATCTGGCTGCATTCTGGAGATTTTCGTTGTCGCCGGCCATGGCGGACAGGAAGTTACCGAGATAGCAGCGGGCCTCGGCATGGTTACCCACCAGCAGCCGATGGAACTGATACCTGGCCCGTAGGTCCTCGTCCGCTAGTTCGCTGTAGGCCGGATCTCGCACGTATTCGATCCAGGCGTCATATGCGGCGCTTCCGGCCAGGTAGCCCCGAATCTCGATTTGGCTCATAATCTCGAGTCCGCGGCGGATGACGTCGCCCAGGTCCCGCACCGGCGTTCCCTTCTTGCCGCAGAAGACAACCCTCCAGAGCCCGTCATACCAGTTCTCAGCCAGGAACATCCCGTTTTCTACGCAATCGGCAGGGGCGTGAGACTGGAAGTGGCTCCAGCCGAGGAGTGCGCCCTTGTCTGTGTCATAACCGCAGACTATGGAGCACTCAGGTGGTCCAACGATGCCAAACGCAAGTACAGGTTTGCCTGCATCAATGCTGGCGACGATGCGGGCGAAGAGCGCCTCTCGGTTCTCAGCTTCCCTGTCAACGACCTCGAAGTCATAGCCTGCCCAGTCAAAGGCATACCGCAGGGGATCGGCGCTAGCCAGCGTAAGGTCCATAGAGCTGAAACACTGGTCGGGATGCCACAGGAGGCCGAAAGCCATGCCAGATGCCACGAAGTATTCCTTGTTGGCAAAACGCTCCGTCCAGTCGCGACCGTGCGCATGAACCGGCTGCCAGCGCACATCCTCGCCAAGGTATTCCATCAGTGAGGTCAGGCAGGCAGGGAAGGCGAAACTTTCCGGCGTTCGGCTATCGCCATGCACACCCAGGTCAAAACCGACTCTCCTTACGTCGAGTATCTTCCGTGTCATAAATGCCATCTCCCTTACAGTTACTATTGGCGCAATATTGATTGCCTTCAGGCAACCATGTTCGTTATTCTGCAAGGGATGTTAGCATCCTTCACTCATCCCCAAAAAAGACGATTCAGCAGGGAAATCAACCGGGTACGGCGGGTTCCTCGGCGACGCCCTTACTTAGTCAAGGCCGCCACTATTGACGACGGGCTGGGCATCGCGATTGCCGCAGAGTACGACCAGAAGATTGGAGACCATGGCTGCCTTATGCTCCTCGTCCAGCTCGATAATGCCGTTTTCGCTGAGCTTATTCAGGGCCATTTCTACCATACTCACTGCGCCGTCGACGATCATTGTGCGGGCATCGATGATGGCGCTCGCCTGCTGGCGCTGCAACATCACAGCGGCGATCTCGGGGGCGTAGGCGAGATAGGTGATCCTCGTCTCCAGAATCTCTAGACCAGCCGTTTCAACCCTGCTCTGCAGCTCCTGACGGATCCTTTGGGCGACAACCTCGCTGGAGCCGCGCAGGCTGCCCTCGTCTGGTTCACCGTCGCCAGTGGTATCGATGTTGGGTGCAACATCGTAGGGATAGATCCGAGCGACATTCCGCACCGCTGCGTCGCACTGCAGGGAGAGGAACTCTTTGTAGTTGTCCACACTGAAGACGGCTTGAGCTGTGTCGACTACTCGCCACATGACTGCTACACCGATCTCAACCGGGTTGCCGAGAGCATCGTTCACTTTCTGCCTGGCGTTACTCAGCGTCATCACTTTCAGCGATATCTTCTTGCCGAGGCCCGCCTCGCCAGTGGCATTGGTTCCGGCAGCGGCCTTTCGCTTGCTGCCATCGTCCACATCATGGCTCTGCCCGAGCCGTGTGTGTGCCGCCGGGTTGACGGCGGTGGAGAATGGATGCACATAGTAGAAGCCGGGTTCCCGAAGGGTGCCTGTGTAATTGCCGAAAAGGGTCAGGACGAGGGCTTCCTGCGGCCGAATGACCTTGAGCCCCAGGAAGGGGATGAAGCCGACGACTATCCAGGTAGCCCCGACGACCAGGGAGATAATCGCCACCGTCGAGCCACTGGCGGAGCCGATGGCTCCGATGATTAGCAGGAGTATCGCCAGCGCGTACAGCGAAACAAATAGGATCAGATGCGGCAAACCTGGTTTGGCGTTTTGGACTTTTTCTTGCATAGCCAGAAAACCTCCTTCATCTGTCGATCGGGTGATGCGACCACGTGAACTGGCCGGTTACCAGCCATTACGCTAAAGGGGGAAGAATGTTTCGGGGTAAGGAGTCCCTGAACGCGGCTGCTATACAGTGGCCTAAGGACAGAGGGGGATCATCCCTCTGAGTCAGAGCTGCTTCTTGCCGAATATCCCTGCAGGCGCGAGAACGAACCCGATGGAGAGAAATCCGGTCACCCAGAGTGCAGGGAAGAGGCTGGATGGCTCGGTGGCGTCTGTCACCAGGTTCATGTTTTCGGCTGCCAGTGAAAGGGGGTTGTACTCTCGCACTGCTGGCATCTGGTTCAAAAGTCCGCCGGTCACCAACCCGACGCCGGTGATGAGCAAGCCCCATAGGTGCTATTGACCAGCGCTGCAGCAAACATCAGCAGGGCTAGCAGGAACACACCATATAGCCAGATGCAGATGACCGCGCATGGCAGGTGGACGGTGGTATCGCCGGGGACTAGGTTGGCTGTGTAGCCCCAGGTGACCAGGAGTGAAGCCAGCAGGCTGGCCGTCCAGATCACCACCAGACAGGTATACTTGGCGAGAATGACAGCGCCGCGGGATAATCCTTTCGTCAGCATGTTGATCAGAGTGCCCGGGACACTTCGTTTCCCAACTGTAGTGGGGATGTCGAAGGACATGCAGCAGCGCCGTGATAGCCACAACTACCTGCAGGATAATCAGCGGTATCAGAAGCGGTAAATACCCCCTAATTGCGTCCATCTTGAGCCTCCTTTTCTTGCTGACTCTGTTCATAATCCATTCAATCCACTCCTAAAATCCATTTGAACAACCGTCCGTTCCTTTGCGAAGAATTGGTCTCTACGTCATGTATTGTATAGCAGCTGGAAACCTTGGGCAATCAAAACAGATTTTCTGCTGAACTATTGGGGCGTCGCATTGAGGCGAGCGCGCCATTCCCCAAAAGCAAAAATCCGCCCTGATGGACGGATTCACTGGTTTTTAAGGTTGGTGGAGGCGAAGGGATTTGAACCCTCGACTTCCACAATGCGAATGTGGCACTCTCCCGCTGAGTTACGCCCCCAACAAGGTCTATTCTACACCGTCGGCGCCAAAACTGCAAGTCCCGGGCTGGGGGGCCGGGCCGAAAGGGTGATACGCCCGCGTTGTCGAAGGAAACTAGAGAGCGAAACTGCAAAACTGCAGAGGAGGAATAGAGTTTGGCGAATCGCAGATTTTACATTCTGGACGTATTTGCGGAGCGAAAGTATGCCGGAAATCAGCTGGCCGTCATCCGCGATGCAGCAGGCCTATCGAAGGAGGAGATGCAGGAGCTGACGGTGGAGATGAACTACTCGGAGACCACCTTCATCACCTCGGACGAGCAGCGCAACGGCGGCTATGATGTTCGTATCTTTACGCCAGGCGCGGAGGTGGCGTTTGCAGGTCACCCCACGCTGGGAACTGCCTGGCTGATTCAACAGGAGGTCATCCGGCGGCCGGTGGAACGAGTATTGCTCAACCTGGGCGTGGGGCAGATTCCAGTGATGTTCAGCTACCATGCCTCTGGGGTGCCCGACGTGCTCTGGATGGAGCAAAAGCCCCCCCAGTTCGGCCAGCGCCTCACGGCAGAGGAGATCGCCCCGGTTCTGGGTATTGAGCCTGAGCAAATCGATGCCCGCTTCCCGATTCAGGAGGTCTCCACCGGCCTGCCGTTCGTGATCGTGCCCCTGCGCGACCTGGCCGCGGTTCGGCAGTGCCGGACCAACACCCGCGCGCTGCTGGAGCTACTAGAGCGCACCGAGGCCAAGGATGTGCTAGTTTTCGCCCCCGAGACGTACCACGCCGCTAACGATCTCAATGTGCGTGTTTTCACCGACTATCTGGGAATCCCTGAGGACCCAGCCACCGGTAGTGCTAACGGTTGCCTGGCTGGCTATCTGGCTAGACATCGCTATTTTGGGCAGTCATGCGTACAAGCCCGCGCCGAGCAGGGCTATGAGATCGGACGTCCTTCGCTGTTGCTGCTTCAGGCTGAGGATGCTGGAGCCAGCATCAGGGTTCTGGTGGGGGGGAAGGTTGAACTGGTGGCCAGGGGCGAACTGGTTTAGGAACGTGAAGAGAAAAGAGGCGAGCCAGGCGGCTCGCCTCTTAGTTCTATCGGATGAGGCAGCGATTAACGCAGGGGCGCGTTCTCCAGAGCGTTGATTACTGCCTGGACGAAGCCTTTGCTGGAGTAGGTAGCCCCGGACACGGCGTCGACTTCCCACGTCTGCTGCTCAACCATGCGGTCACGCAGCTCAGAGAGAGCCGGGTTGGCGATGTCGGGGGTGTCCGCGTGCGAAACCACCTTAACCTCTGTAATCTTGCCGTCGGAGATGGTTACTTCTACCTTCATTGGCCCTAAGAAGCCCTCGGCTTCCCCGGCATGAGTCCCGTCAGCGATCTGCTCCAGCTTGAGGCTGGTGTCAGGTAGGGCAGCCTTGACAGCATCCATGATTCCCTTACTGGTAAAGGTAGCCCCGGAAACCGCGTCAACCTTCCAGTTCTGCTCCTCAACAATACGGTCGGGGATTGCGTCAACTGCTGCACCAGCAATTTCTGGCGTATCGTTATGGGAATCCACCACGACCTTGGTGATCTTGCCGTCCGCAACCGTTACGGTGACCTTAATCGGGCCCAGGAAACCATCGGCCTCGCCCTGGTAAGTGCCGTTGGGCACACGAGCCAGGTTGATAGTCTCCTCCTCTTCACCCATAACGTTAGCCGCAAAGGTATCCAGCGCGTCGTTAATGGCGGCCATCATCGCCCGGCTGCTGATTGTCGCCCCCTGAATCAGGTCGACGGTCTGGCCGGCGACCGGGCGCGCATCGGTCGAATGATTGATGAATTGATCAAGAAAATCTGGTTCGGTGGCGCGGGTGCCGATACCGATAGTCTCGCCGTGAGCAAGGACCCTGGTCTGCTTGATCACCCCGTCCTGGTCAATGGAAACTAACAGTTGCAGTGGCCCGCCATAGCCAGTCGCCTGGCCGACCATAATCGCACCTGCTACATCATCACCCTTGTATGCGAGATAATACATGGCGCCATCTTCTGTGGTGATCGGTTCGAAGGTGGAGGCACTGGGCAGAAGCTCTGTCAGCATCCTCTGTAATTCATCTGCTTTTCTCTGTTCGATGATTCCAGCGGTAGCGCTGTTGGTCAGGGCCAATGCACCAGCCGCAATGGCACAAACCAGAGCCAAAGTGATACCAATTTTCATCATGTCTTGCACTGAAATTCCGCCCCCCTGCGCATGGTTATCTGTTGACAATCTAGTCACCTGAGGAAACCTTCGTATTGTGGTGCAATAACATAGTTTATTATATCGGTACTGCACGCCATTAGCAAGCAAGCGTTCCTTGGTCGGTTGCAGGCGAAACCGCCCTTGACTTGGTAATCCGGCATTGCTAAGATTATCAAAACAGCTGAAAACTGGCGATGAGGGAGAGGAACACCAGCCAGCGGCAAAAGCGAGCCAGGGATGGTGCGAGCCTGGTAGCGGCGACTGGTGAGTGGCGCTCTTGAGCTATCGTAAATTGAGGTGGGTCTGCCAGGCGCAGCAGACCAACAAGGGTGGAACCGCGGAAGCACAGGCCTTTCGTCCCTTACGGGGTGTTGTGGCCTGTTTTTGTTTTACATACGGACCTGAAGGAGAGTGAACATGATGTCGCAACAAGTGACCATGGAAAAGCTGGTGGCGCTCTGTAAGTCGCGCGGGTTTGTATATGCCGGCTCCGAGATTTATGGCGGCCTGGCCAACACCTGGGACTACGGCCCGCTGGGAGTGGAGCTGAAGAACAACATCAAGCAGGCCTGGTGGCAGAAGTTCGTGCGGGAGTCGCCCTATAACGTCGGTCTTGACTCTGCCATCCTAATGAACCGTCAGACCTGGGAGGTTTCCGGGCACCTGAGCAGCTTCGCTGACCCGCTGCTGGACTGTCGCCAATGCCGCGCCCGCTTCCGGGCGGACCACCTGCTGGAGGAGTATGCGGCGCAGCAGGGCGAGGTTCTGCACCTGGAAGGCCTCGACAACGAGCAGCTGAAAGCTATGATTGACGAGAAGGCCGTCGCCTGCCCCAGCTGTGGAGCCCACAATTTTACCGACATCCGTCATTTTAACCTGATGTTCAAAACGTTTCAGGGCGTTACCGAGGATTCTCGGGCGGAGATTTTTCTGCGGCCGGAAACAGCTCAGGGAATCTTTGTTAACTTCAAGAACGTGCTGCGCACGACACGCAAGAAGCTGCCTTTCGGTATCGGCCAGATCGGCAAGTCGTTCCGCAACGAGATCACGCCGGGAAACTTCATCTTCCGCACCCGCGAATTCGAACAGATGGAACTGGAGTTTTTCTGCAAGCCGGACGAGGGCTTGGAGTGGTTCGATTATTGGCGCGGCTTCTGCAAAGATTGGCTACTGTCCATCGGCCTGCAGGAAAAGAACCTGCGCCTCCGCGATCACGAGCCGGAAGAGCTTTCCCACTATAGCCGGGCCACTACCGATGTGGAATACAGGTTCCCCTTTGGCTGGGGTGAGCTCTGGGGTATCGCTGACCGTACGGATTTCGATCTGAAGGCCCATCAGTCCGCGTCTGGCGTGGACTTGAGTTATCTGGATCCAGAGACCAACGAGCGTTATGTTCCTTACTGCATCGAGCCCTCGGTGGGTGTGGAGCGGCTGCTGCTGGCGGTGTTGATCGATGCCTATGAGGAGCAGGAGCTGGACAATAACGATGTGCGCACCGTCCTGCACTTTCATCCCGCTGTTGCGCCGGTGAAGGTGGCGGTGTTGCCGCTGAGCAAGAAGCTGGATGAGCCTGCCCGCGCGCTGTACGACCAGCTGCGCAGACAGTTTGCCTGCGAGTACGATGTCACCGGTAGCATCGGCAAACGATACCGTCGCCAGGACGAGATTGGCACCCCGTACTGTGTGACTTTCGATTTCGATTCGCTGGAGGACGGTGCTGTTACCATCCGTGACCGCGACAGTATGGAGCAGGTTCGCCTGCCAATAGCAGAACTGACTGCCTGGTTGCAGGAGCGAGTTCATCTGGCCTGACCTGCTGGGTGCGCCCCGAGATGCTGATCATGACCCACGGGAGAAAGGAACCAGACCAGTGAGTATTCGCTTTTGTTCTCTAGCCAGCAGCAGTGCAGGCAATTGTTACTATATAGAGAGCGGTGGAGGCACCCGCATTCTGGTGGACGCCGGGATCCCGCTGCGCCGCCTGGAGCGGACGCTGCGCTCGCTGGGTGTGGAACCGGAGACGCTGCAGGGCATCTTTATTACGCATGCTCACCGTGACCATATTGCCTCCTATCTGATCAAGCGTCCTTTCGCGACACGCTATGGTATCGACTCCTACGCCAGCACTCCGACCTGGCGCGAGATGTTTCGAGCAGGCTGCGGACAGCTAGATCACTCCCGATGCCATCGGCTGTATGCCGGCCAGGGTGTGGTCATCGGCGACCTCTGCATTACCGGTTATCCCAAGCTGCATGATGCGGCGGGGGCGTTATGCTTCACCATCGCCAGCGAGACAGAAAGACTGGCTATCGTCACCGACCTTGGCCAGATGACTGCCGACCTGCTGCAGGCGCTGCGCGGCTGCCAGTATTACATTTTCGAGGCTAACCATGATGTGGAGATGGAGCAGAGCTCTGCTCGTCTCTGGTCGTTGAAGCAGCGGGTGCTGGGCCAGTATGGGCACCTTTCCAACGAACAGGCGGCGGACGCCCTGGTCCACCTCTCTCATGGCGCGAAGAGCATCTGTCTGGCTCATCTGAGTGAAGAGTGCAACCTGCCCGAGCTGGCCAGCGGGGTGGTGGAGAGGCGGCTGCGGGCAGCAGGCCTGGAAGTGGCGGTATGCTCGCTGCCAGCTCGCTCACCCAGCCGCTTCTATGGCAGCTGTGAGGAACCCAGGCTGGAGGTTCTCTCGCTCTGGGGCGATACTGCAGAAAAGGCATAGCACTCATCTATTTGGGCGGTTCGAACAATACGGCACGATAAATACAGTGAGCAGGAGAGAGGGTGTGCAGTTGCAGAAGAGATATCAACTGGCTGAGGTTACACAGCAGCTGGTAGCTGTGGCGATGGGGCGCCGACCCGCTGACCTAGTGATCAGCGGCGGTCGGTTGGTCAACGTCAACACTGGCGAGATCCAGGAAGGCGTGGACGTGGCTATCGTCGCCGGACGCATCGCTTTGGTTGGCGATGCCCGGCATACTATTGGCGAGCAAACCAGGATGATTGACGCCAGCGGCAAGTACATTGTGCCCGGGTTTATGGACGGACACATTCATGTGGAAAGCAGCATGATCACTGTCAGCGAGTATGCCAAGGCTGTGGTTCCACGCGGCACGACGGCGATCATGATGGACCCGCATGAGATCACCAATGTATTGGGCATGGACGGCCTGCGCCTGATGATCGAAGAGGGGCGCCGGGTACCGCTGCGCGTCTATGTGGCCATGCCTTCCTGCGTGCCAGCTGCCCCGGGCTTTGAAGATACCGGCGCCAGCATCGGGCCGGACGAGGTGCAGGAGGCGATGGGTTGGCCGGAGGTGATCGGCCTCGGCGAGATGATGAACTTCCCCGGCGTCATCTCGGGTGATCAGCTGATGCATCAGGAGCTGCAGGCCACACTGCGCGCGAACAAAATCATCACCGGACATTTTTCTCTGCCGGAAACGGGCAGGGATCTGAACGCATACATAGCCGCCGGCGTGCGGGCTGATCATGAATCGGTGCGAAAAATTGACGCTTTGACCAAGATGCGTCTGGGCATGTACGCGCAGTTGCGAGAAGGTTCGGCCTGGCATGATGTAAAGGACACGGTGCGCAGCATTACCGAAGAGCGGATCGATACCCGCTTTGCAACGCTGGTCAGTGATGATACGCATCCTCATACCCTCCTGCATGATGGGCATCTGGACCATATTGTGCGGCGGGCGATTCAGGAAGGGGTAAACCCGATCACAGCCATCCAGATGGTGACCATCAACGTAGCAGAATGCTTCGGCATCTCCCGCGATCTGGGCAGCGTGTCACCCGGCAAATGGGCTGATATTCTATTGCTTTCGGACCTAACTCAGGTAGCCGTGGATAAGGTTATTATCAACGGTGAGCTGGTGGCCGCCCAGGGAGAGATGCAGGTGGACGTTGTGCAGTTTGCTTACCCGGGCGTTGTCCGGGATTCGGTGCACCTGACGGCACCGTTGCTGCCGGTTGACTTCGCCATTCCGGTGAGCAATCCGGCGACGACGGCGGTGCTGGCGCGGGTGATGCAGATCATGGAGGCCAAGGTAGGCACCAACGCAGTGCAGACGGTGCTGCCCGTGGAGGATGGATTTGTTCAACTCGATCCCCAGCTCGACATCGCCAAGGCGGCGGTGGTGGAGCGCCACCACAAGACGGGAACGATTGGTCTGGGGCTGGTGAGCGGCTTCGGGCTTCAGTCGGGCGCCGTGGCCTCTACGGTGGCGCATGATAGTCACAACCTGTTGATTGTCGGCACCAACGATGACGACATGGCACTGGCTGGAAACAAACTGGCTGAGGTGGGCGGCGGCATGATCGCTGTGCGCGATGGCCAGGTGCTAGCGTTGCTGCCTCTGCCCATCGCCGGCCTGATGTCTGATCAGCCGCTAGAACAGGTAGCGGACGCTGTGACTCGGCTAGACCTGGCCTGGAAGGAGCTAGGCTGTCAGCTAGCCTCACCGTTTATGACAATGTCGCTCCTGGCCCTGGCAGTTCTGCCGGAGCTGCGCTTGACCAACCGTGGCCTGGTGGACACAGTGAATTTTGAGTTTGTAGACTTGATTGTGGCCGAGCGTGTGGGCGAGTAGGGAACACGAGGGGAGGGCAAGCGTGCCTTCCCCTTAGCTATTCCCTTACTCCAGCATGAAAAACAGCCAGGAGTTGCCGTCGGTGCGCACCAGCTTGTAGCCACCCTTGATGCGCTGGCCCAGCATGGCCAGCTCGATCTTGTTCTCGGTGTACTCTGCCGCAGCATAATGTCCGCGGTCCCAGATGAACACCTGCCCGGCTCCGTAGTTGCCCTCTGGAATTGTCCCTTCAAAGTTGATGTAATCCAGGGGATGATCCTCCACCTGTACCGCTAGCCGCTTCAGCTTGGGGCGCAGCGGGATCCCCTTGGGGATGGCCCAGCTCTTTAATACGCCATCCCTTTCGAGCCTTAGGTCCCAGTGCAAGCTGGTGGCATGATGCTCCTGTATCACAAATCGCGGATACGATGCGTGTGTAACCGCCGCTTCGCCTGACTTGGCCCCCCTCGGTTCCGGCGTGCGCAAGAAGTCGCGCTTCCTCTCATACTCTTTCAGATCCAAGAAGAATCACCTGCCGTCCTCATACCTTTCCTCAGCAAACTGGCAAAATAGCAGGAAATCACGGGGTTGTGGGGAACATTCTGGTATGAACATGCGTCTGAGAATTGGAGAAACTCGCAGAGGAGGTATGATTATTGTTGCGTCGTTTATCGGTTGTGTTCCTGGCTGTGATGCTGGTGTTTAGCGTGCTGCCAGGCACAGCACTGGCAGCGACTGAGATCAGTCTGCCCGAGGCCATTACCATCGCTCGCGCTACTCTCCCCGACGTCAGTTTTCCCGAGGGTGAGTTTGTCAGCCAGCTGGTGGACGGTGAAGATCGCGCCTACTGGAGCCTGCGCTGGTATGCGCGCACTGAAAGCGACGAGGTCGCAGTCGTGGTTGATGCCAGGAGCGGAGAAGTGCTCGGATTCAACTGGTACCGTCAACCAGATTCCAACGTAGAATACGCCCCTATTCCGCAGTATACCCAGGAAGAGGGACGCGAGATCGCTGAGAGCTTCGTGAAGCGACTTGTCCCGGAGAAGCTCAGTCAGTGCCGTTACGAAGAAGTGGAGATACAGCGACCTACGCTCTCCAAGCGCAGTTGGCCGATCAGGGCTGCCTTTCGCTTTGTGCGCTATGCACATGAGGTGCCCTTCCCTGGTAACTACATCACTGTAACGGTCAACCTGGACACCGCCGAGGTAGAAGCCTATCAGGTAAACTGGCAGGAAGTTGAGTTCCCCTCACCGGACAAGGCCATCGATGCCGCGCAGGCTGCCGCAGTCCTCAAGGCAGAAGGGGAGCTGGAACTGCAGTACCTCTGGCGCAGTCCGGAGAAAGGGGACAACGGCCAGCCTTTCCTCGCTTACTACTATCCCGGACTGAACAACATCTATGTCGACGCCATCAGCGGTGAGCTGAAGGAGGGCTACTACTATCGGTTCGGCGCTCATGTAGCCGAGGATAGCACCAAGACCCCGGCTCCCGAGTTCACTCCCGAGGAGTTGGCGGAGATCGAGTTCATCGATTCCCTGCTGACCAAAGAAGAGGCGGAGGCGCAGGCGCGCGAGACCTTCGACATCCCCGAGGCCATTGAGCTGGAGCAAGCCAACCTTTACCGGGATGGGCAGTTCCCGTTACACCGCGTCTGGCAGCTCAGCTTCTATCAGGCAGAGCCGTATGATGTCTATCGCGTCAGTCTCAACGCCGAGACAGGCGAGATCTATGGTTTCAGCCACTACGAGCGTACTGATCCAGAGAACAAGCCGGAGGAAGGCACTCTGACGCCAGAGGAGGCGGAGGAGCTGGCTCGGAACTACATCGAGGGGTTGAATGCGGAAAAACTGGCTGAAGTAGAACTGGTGACGATGCCAGAGGTCGGCGCCGACGGTAAGCTGCCTCTCAGCTACTACTTTACCTATCGCCGCCTGGTCGAGGGGATTCCCTTCCCGACTAACTACTTCACTGTCAGCGTGCGTAATGACGAAGCGCCAGCTGTGACAAGCTACACGCTACGCTGGTTTGAAACCGATTTCCCCAGCGCTGCTGCCGCACTGCCGCTGGATGAGGCCTACGACAAGTTGATCGAAAACAACCCGTTCTACATGGAATATCGTCTGGTCACCGAGTACCCGGAAGTGAAGCCAGGCGAGCCCTATCCGCGGCCGGTGGAGAAAGTCTGTCTGACCTGGCGTCTCACACCGGTAACTAGCGGCCTGTTCGACGTAACGGACATGGCGCCGCTGAACTGGCGCGGAGAGCCGTTGCCGGAAGAACCCGAACTGCCAGATGACGTCGCTGGCCACTGGGCAGAAGACGACATCATGTACCTGGCCAGAGTAGGTATTATCCAGGCCGCAGGCGGCAAGTTCAACCCTGATCAGGACAGTTCAGTCGGCAACTGGCTGGAGATGCTGTCCCGGGCAGCTGGCTGGAATATCGACTACCCGATCATCCCCTTCCCGCGCTGGGCGCTGGAGGCTGCCGACCAGCCACAGGCTGGTGCGGTTGCGGCGGCGATCGGTGCTGGCTTAATCCTGCCAGGTGAGGATACGGACACCGCCAAACCTCTCACCCGCGATCAACTGGCCGTCTTTGCGGTGCGAGCCTTTGGCTATGAGAAAGTGGCCGCTATCCAGGGCATTTACAAGTTGGATGTAGCGGATGTAGCCGAGATCGATCACCTGGGGCATGTTGCCATTGCCAGGGGACTGGGCCTGCTGACTCCTGATGCGAATAACCGGATCAACGCCCGCAGCACGGCGACTAACGCACAATGCGCTGCCATCCTGATGCGCATGCTCCGTCTGGAGCGCTAAGAACCAGGAAAGTAACAGATAGGGCCGGCCTCCTGCCTGGCCCTATTTGCATGCGCCCGGAAAAGCAGGGGAGGGGCGGGAGAGGCAGAATATAGCCTGGAAGCTCTTGATAGGATGGGAGGGACAAGTATGGGAGTAAGTCTGCTCAAGTGCGCGATTGATGGGGAGATGGGGCTCGACGTTTCTGTCACGGATCCTGACGCCACAGTAGCCGATCTACTGGCGGCGATGCAGCAACCGGCTGACGATCCGACTGTCTTCAAACCTTTTCACAAGCAGCGCTATGCTATCTGCGCTGGCTGTGTGAACAATTGCTGCAGGTCTAATCGCATCACTCCTGATCTGGTCTCAGCGCTGGCGCTCGCTGCCAGTCTGGGGCTGAGCCTGCAGCAGTTCGCCCGCGCATACCTCAACTGCGCGGCTGACCTGCCCTACCCCGAATTTCGTCGCCGCCCCTGCCCCTTCTTGCGAAACGATCGCTGTAGCGTCTATCGGGATCGGGCGCTGATCTGCCGCTTGTACCTTTGCACTCCGATGAGTGATCGCTTGGAGCAACTGCGGGGCGCAGTGCTTCTGGCAGGCGAGACAGCGTTGCAGCAGCGGCTGCTGGAGCTGGGGATCGGACCGCATCAATGGCAGCCGGCCCGTCAGCGGCAGTCGCTTCGGCAGCGTTATCAACGCGGCGAGCTGAGTCAGGAACGCTACCGGCGCGAGCAGGAGCAGCTAGAGACACTTTTGGAGCACAATCCCTTCCGGGAGGGGAAAGGGTATGGCTCAGTGCGGCTGGTTGACTGCTGCCCAGATTGGCTCTGGATGGCGCTGCGTGGTTAGTACTAGACTGAGCGTCTAGAGATCAATGAGGTTCATCGGCTCCTCGCCAGGAGACTCTATGGCCGCCGCTGCGGCAGCCAGCAAAGCCGTCGCAGGTAATGGACGAAGCTGATCTCGGAGTATAGGCGCATCTCCTGCGCGAGATCGCGCGCTTCCCCGCCGACTTGCTGGAGTTGGCCCTGCAGCTCGGTGAGCTTCCCGGAAAGCTCCTGGATAGTATTCTGCAGCGCATCCATCTCGTTGCGCTGGCGCCGAAAGATGGCGCTTCGCCGCTGCGCATAGTCCCGTTCGAGCTTCTCGGCCTGCTTTTCGGCTGCCCGCCTGGCGAGCTCCAAACGCCACTCATAGAGCCAGAGTGTCGCCGACTGCCCGAACTGCAACGCCAGCCTGCCGGTTGTCGGCAGGCGGAATGAAACCTCGCCCAGATATCGCTGCCGCAGTTCATCGCGCCAATTTTCCAGGTCTCGCGCCTGGGCCGAGTTCAACTCAGGAAAGGCAGTGGGGCGGCCGCCACGGACATCGATGTAGATCAGAGTGCTGCCCTGCAACCTCGGCACGCGATGGATTGCCACGATATCGGCGGCCGTATCGATTCCCTTGCGGCGCAGTTGCTCCAGCAGCTGGCGGTCGAAACGCGGCAGTCCCGATTCCAGCAGCCGATGGCGTAGCAGGCACTGCTGCACCGCTCGCTCTCGGGCTGCTGCAGCCAGCTGCCGGCGGCGAGCATGAAACCTGGCTCGAGAGCGATCCAGGTCGGCCTCTAGTCGAGCAGCGATAGCGTCCAGCCGGCCCGTTAACTGGCGCAGCGCCTCGCTTCTCTGCCGGGAAAGATCATGAAGTTGCCTGTCTAGATCGCTGAGCACCTGTCTGCGCCTGGCTTCCTGATGCTCCCGTTCCTCAGCCAGGCGTCCCAGACGCGCTTCCAGTGCGGTCTGGTGCCACCGGACCAGCTGCAGGCGCAGTTGTATCCTCCGTTTACTGCGCGTCTGTGGTTTTCGCCAGTAACGGATGGCCAGTAGGCTGCCAACAGTTAGCCCGCCACCGAGGATGAGGGGACCGACCAGGGATGGATCCTGTAGTCGGGTAATGATCAAGCGCGCGAGGATTCCGTAGGCAAAGGTAGTGCCGCCCAGCAGACCGCGGTCCCAGGCGAGACCGCGGTCTGAGAAGCTTATAGCCTGAGACAGGCGAATCTGGTCGAGCACCCAGTCGGGACCGGCGAACCCGCTTGGGGCTGGTGTGGCTCGTTTCGGCGGTTTCAGCACACCAGATCTGGCAGCTGGTCTCAGTACGGGTGGCTGACTGTCCGGCGTTGGCACCTGCGCCAGCGGCAATGACAGGTAGGATAGCAGGGCATTGGCGATGTCCCGCACCTGGGCATCCGGGCTGTGCAGCAGCCTGTTCCAGGTGGTAGAAGCGGTGGGATGTTCCAGGTCCTCCTTGCGCAACAGGAGATGCTCGTCGTCCGGGTGCAACAAAGGCCAGAGCGACTGGTCGGCGGCGAGCGCCAGCAGGGAAAGGTAGATGAGCCAAAGCGAGAAGTTGTCCAGCCAGGGGGCAAAATGGTTGCTGTTGCGCGCCGGATGCTGGTAGTTCCGATGCCCCAGCTCGTTGCTGTTCCTGCCGCGCAGGGCCGGGACGTACATACCGTCATAGTCAATCAGCCGTATCTCGTTTCCGGCGACGAGAATGTTGCCGTGTTGCAGGTCGCCGTGCGCGATCCCCTCCCGCCCGAGATCCGTGGCCATCCTCAGCCAGGCATCCGCCAGCGCACGCAGCGCCGCCGGATTGTTGCGCTGGGCGGCGATGTATGAGTTCAATTGCTCGCCCTGCACCCACTCCATCTTTAGCACCGGATACCAGTTGCCCTGAAGGCGAATCCCGTTAGGCAGGTATTCAAAGCCGACCGTATAGGGCAGATTGGCCCGCTGTAGGTGCGCGCTGATAGCGGCATAGCGTTGTTGCAGATCGGGAACTTCCCGCAGGAAGCACCTTACGGCGAAAGCGGCAGGTCCACACTGGATCCGATATACGCTGGCGAACGCTCCGGTGATGGCCTTGGGCAATCCCAAAGGGGTGAGCTGCACCTGGCCCGACCTTAACTGCGAATCAGCGAAGCAAAAGGCCGGGTTCTGAATCGCCTCGTTATAGTCCTGTGGTGTGGGCCAGGGCAAGGTGCTCACCGTCCTTAGTCAAAGAAGATCCTGACGCATGTCACGTCATCGTTGCGCATCAGCTTCTGGTCTCGTGTTACCGCTACCAGCCAGACGAAGCTTTGCTCGTCCATCTGCTCCAGAATCGGCCACCAGTCTCGGCCGACCTCGTGTTCAGCCAGCAGGAAGCAGGCTAGGGCATCGCTGCTGAGATAGATGCGATCTCCCCGCTGCCACTGTCCACTGGCTGCCTGCTCCAGATCGTCCAGCCGCTCCTTGGGCATATTGCTGCCAATCAGGCTGGGGCGGCTGCCAAAGTCGGCGGCCGCCGCGATGGGGAAGCTCTGCAGCAACCGACCCTGGCGGATCTGAAACAGGCAGCAGTCGCCCCAGGCTTTAGCGTGCCACGTGCCGATGTCAGGTCTTTCCCGAGAGAGGCGTAACCCGAGAAGTGCTGCGGCAGATCCCTGCTGTAGCTTGGCTTCAGCGTACCAGGGCAGGGGGTGGCGGCTAGCCTCTTCCAGCCAACAACGGCGCAACCGCTGGAGGGTCTTCCTGCGCCGTCGGGGCTCCAGGTGGCCGCGGCAGAAGGACTGCACCAGCAGGCTGGCCCAGAGTCCGGCGAAGGAAGCTTCAGTGGCTCCATCGGCAATGGCATAGCTGATCGCCGGTGGGTCGAGAATCAGCGGCTTGGCTGGCCAGACGGCGTCCTCGTACTCCTCCGATCGGTTCCCTGCCTTGGGCAGCCAGAAAAAATCTGAGCGGATCATGGTTGTGCTGCCGTCATGGGTTAACGAAGGTTATCATCGGCTGCCCGGGTGCCGATGTCCAGGAAGCTGATCAGGGAGACCATATCAGCATTGAAGACAAAACCACGTGCACCCGCACCCAAGCGGTAGCCCTCCTGTTCCGCAATAACTCGGGTTGCCTCCGGCAGCTGGCTGGAGATGTTGAAGAGCAGCTTGGCGTAATCGTCCGGCAGGTTCTCCTCCGTGTGGGGAAACTCCACTGGCTCAGCCCGCTGGGATGAGAGGTGGATGTTGAAGAGAAGTACCGCGCCATCACTGGTTTTCAGGCTGCGCAGCTGTTCAGCGGCACCAGTCGGGTTGCCGTCAGTGGATTCGCCGTCGGTGATGTTGATGACCATCGGTGGATAGGCGTCGGGATGCTGCCCGATCCATTCGGTCAGGATTCGCTCAGCCGTAAGGAGGGCCTGACACATCGGTGTGCCGCCTCGCGCCGCTGGGTCAAACCAGACGGGAAACTTGACGGTCTGCTGGATCAGACCCCCGACCCCATCGTCAACTTTCTTCGTCCGCTCTTCGATGCGGGCGGGGGAGTTGGCGATTTCACTGATCGTGACCAGCTCTCTGCCTGCCAAGGGGCCCACCAGCGCCGGGCCGACCTTGGAGCCGTAGCCGATGATGCCCACATGGTAATAATCGCGGACACCCTCAGACTTGGCGCACTTCAAAACCAGATTCTGCAGCAGGCGGTTGATAATTGTTGCTAGGCCATCGGCCTTCTTCTTACCAGCCTCGCCCGCCCAATCGTCGTTCATTGAACCGGACTGATCAAGCAGGAAGAGCAGGCAGGATGGGTTGTTGCGACTGATCTCTGCGGAATAACTCATGGTCAATACCTCCTAAATTGGGTCTTTGTTTTTTCCAGTTGGCATCTTTCATTATGCGAGATTTCGATCTCGATCTTCAATTCGTAATCGGCTCGACAACTCCTGCCCGAGCCAGGTCATAACTGTTGCGGCAGCAGAAAAGGCACTCGATTGAGTGCCTTGGTTTTTGCCTGTTCAACGTCACAAATAACACACCTCGGGAACTCCGATTAGCTGGCCGATGGAGCTAACAACTGAAGCAGCCAGCCAGCGAATCCAGATGGGGCGGGGGAGGGGATGTTGGCTGGATCGGTCTGCAGGAAAGTTGCGAGTCGAGCCGCATGACCCGCCACCGCCGGCGAACAGGCCTGCAGCCGCCTCCAGACCTCGGTTTCTCCTGGTCGCTTAAGATCGTCCTCGCCGAAAATAAGGCGTTCGCCATCATACCGATCCCAAAGGTCGGGGGCTTCACTCAGCGCCAGCAATGAGATGTAGATTATCCAGCCTGGGAAGTGGTCGGCCTGCAGACTGTAGGTCTGCTTTGTCGGCAGCGGATGCTGATAGTTGCGGTGCCCTAGCTCGGCAGTTCGTTTGCCTTCCAGGGCGGGGACGCAGAGCGCGTCATAATCGATTAGCATCAAACGGTCATTCTGCACCAGGACGTTACCATGTTGCAGATCGCTGTGGGCAACCTTTCGCGCTGCCAGCCTGCGGAGCAACGCCAGCCAGAGCCGGGCAATCCGGCGCAATCTGTGGGGCTGATTCAGGTGAGCAGCGACATACTCATCCAGAGGCTGCCCGTCCACCCACTGCATCTGCACCAGCGGATACCATTGACCGTTAACGCGGATCCCTTCCTGATGGTACCTAAACGGAACCAGACAGTCGAGCTGCACGGCGCTGAGATGCTCAGTGATAGCGCTATAGTGTCGATCCCGCAGCGGCCCGCGATCATGCATGAAACAACGGATCGCCCATTCCTGTTGTCCGTCCGTGAGTCGGTAGACCTGGGCAAAGCGTCCCGCGGCAGCGGGCAGGGGCAACCCTAGGCGGGAGATAATCAGGGATGAGGCGCGCTGTAGTTCTGGCACACGAAAGCAGGCGTGGCAGTTCTGAATGGCGAGGTTGTACTCCAGTGCCGTAGGAAAGGGGCGCAGTGTCGCGTCACGCATGTTCATCACCTTCTTTCAGGAGTAGCTGAATGCGGAGCAGGGTCAAATCGTCGTTCCGCAGCGACTTGTTACTGCGCAGAGTGGCGACTAGCTGCTCCATATCCCGAACCTCCAACGCTGCATCGACCAGCTCCCAGGGTTTTCTGCCTGCTTCCACTGCTGCCAACCACCAGTGTGCCAGTGCGTCAGTGAGTAGGTAAATCCGATCACCCATAGTCCAGCTCCCCCTTGCTCGCTGCAGCTCGCAGGGTTGATGAAGAGAACTGGCCAGGCTGACCAGCAACCGGGGGCGGTAGCTGAAGCTCTGAGAAGCCGTCAGGGGAAATGTGCTCCTTAATTGGCCTTCGCTGTCCACCTGGAATAGGCAGCAGTCGCCTGCAGCCACAGCCTGCCAAGTGCCGTCACCATAGAGCGTTATTCCCAGCAAGGCGGCCGCGGCCCCCTCTGTCTCGGCCTTGCGCCGGGCGAAGAAGGAGAGTTGGCGATTGAAGACAGCGGTTTGCCACTGATTCTGGAGGTCTGTCAGCCGCTGTCTGGCGCAGCCGGCCGAAAACCAGCCCCGGCAGTAAGCTCGCACCAGCAGGTGCGCCCAGAGTGCAGCAAAGGTCGACTCGCTGGCACCGTCAGCGATAGCCCAGCTGAACTGGGGATATTCGCCCGCGACTTCCTGCTGTGGCCAGTACGCATCTTCGTATTCAGCAGGCTGATGCCCCGCTTTAGGCTGCCAGAAGAGCCTGGTGGATAGCCGCATCCTCAAACGTTAGCAACAGGCAGCAATTGGTCGGCTGCCCTGGTCCCGATCTCCAGGAACTTAATCAGGTCGTCGGCGGTGGCATTGAAAATGAAGCCCCGGGCCTGGGGGCCGATCTGCCGCCGCAGTTCCTGCGCCATCAGCCGCATCCGCTCTGGCAGAACGCTGGACATTCGCCAGAGTACCCGGGCATACTCATCGGGCAGATCTGCTGGCGTCTCGGGAAAGCGGATCGATGGTGCCGCCTGGTGTGAAATGTGCAGATTGAAGAGCAGGACAGGGCCATCGTCAAAACGCAGCTGCATCAGTTGGCGCGCTGCCGCCAGGGGATTCCCATCATTGGCTTCCCCATCGGTGATGTTAATCACCAGCGGCGGCAGGCAGGCAGGATGCTCGTCGCGCCAGTCGAGCAGGAGTTTTTCGGCGGCCTGCAGCGCCTGGCACATGAATGTACGCCCCTTGACCCGGGGCTGATACCAGATCGGCCATTGAGTTGTGAGCAACTTCTTGCCGCCGGCACCATCATCGACCAGTTCTCGACGGGCCTCCATCCGCAGCGGGTACTTCTCCAGCCAACTGACGGGCACCAGCGTCTGGCCTTCCAGAAGGCCGGAAAAGCCGCTGGTGACCTCGCTGCCATAGCCGATGATCCCGACGTGGAAGTAATCCCTCACTCCCTCTGACTTGGTGCACTTGAGGATCAGGTTGTAGAGAAAGCCGTTGATCACCTGAGCTAGTCCCTCGGCCTTGGATAGCTGGGGGTCATTGCCCCATGGTTCCAGCATCGATTCGGACTGATCTGTCAGCAAGAGGATACAGGAGGGGTTGGTTCGGCTCACCTCCGCTTGATACGCCATCTTCATTACCCCCTAGAAAAACTTTATCGCTACTATGATATGGGGGCAGAGTCAAGCTTAATGCCTGGCGCTTTGACGCCCTCCCAGAGGATCACGCTGAGTGGGTGGACTGAGGGAACAACATGCAGTATAATCATAGGGAGGAAAAACAGAAGAACTGAAGCAGTCCTCTGGACTGCCGCCGCGAAGTTGGCGCCCGGAGGGGCACCAGCTGCACGGCCCTGTCAGGTGCCCTGGGAGACCAGGGAGAATAGGGAATCAGGTGAAAATCCTGAGCGGTCCCGCCACTGTAAATCGGGTGTAGCTACCATGGCAAGCCACTGTCTGCCCAGGCGGATGGGAAGGCGGTAGCAGTTCCCCGTGAGCCAGGAGACCTGCCTGACAGTTGTTCGAAACACTGACCTTCGGAGGAAAGGGGTGGTGGATAATGGCTTTATTTGTCCCAGGGCCCCGCTCAGGTTGGCGGGGTTTTTCTCTTGGGGGCGATGCCTGGCTTTGAACTAGACGATGCGAGCAGGCATGGCAGATCAAGTGACAAGGAGGGCTCACATTGAAGAACAGAACTCTGCTCTTGACCGTGGTCACGGTGGCAGCAGTTGCACTGCTGGTCTTGGTCTACTATTTGAGTCGACCGGAGATCAACCCGAACCTGAAAACTATTGAGCTGGAGATCGTCAGCGAACGCGACTCGTATAGCGAGGTCGAAACCTTTGAGACGGAACATATGTATCTGGCCGATCTCCTGATCGAGGAAGAGTTGATTGAGTATCAGGAGTCCGATTTTGGCCGCTTCATCACCGCCGTGTTGGGGATGGAGTCGGATGATGCTGAGCAGTACTGGTGGTCCATTGCCGTCGACGGCGAGCCAGCCGTGGTGGGAATCGATCAACTGCCGCTGGAGGACGGAAGGACATACAGCCTGATTCTGATTCAGGGATACTAGAGGCAGCGAGGGGCTGTCGCAGAGGGGCTCGCTGCTGCGACAACCCCTCTTCTGATCCCCGGAGGAGGGAGCAAGATGAGTACCATCCGGCTGGTGAGGATCGCACTCCTGGGTGCCCTGCTCTACGTGGCGCAGGTGGCGCTGGCCTTTCTGCCAAACATCGAGATAGTCTCGTTGTTGATCGTCATCTTCACGCTATTATTCCAAGAGGATGCCAGGTATATCTGTCTAGTGTACGTAGTTTTCAACGGGCTGCAGGCAGGCTTTGGGCTCTGGTGGTGGACATACCTGCTGGTCTGGCCGCTGTTTTCTGTGGTAGTCGACTGGCTAAGTCGGGTTGTGCAGGCTGACTGGAGGGTGTGGAGTTTTGTCCTCGGCGGCTTTGGGCTGATTTTCGGTGCCCTGTTTGCCATCCCTTACATTTTTGTCATTAGTCCGAAGTATGCCCTCGCCTATTGGATTGCCGGCATCCCCTGGGACTTGACGCACGGTATCAGCAATTTTGTCATCGGCTGGTTCGCTGGCCCGCGCCTTTTCTCGCTGATTCAGCGAGCGGCTGCAGTTGGCCGGTGGTGAAGCCCATTGTCGATAGAAGCCGCCTCTGGAGCCGATACTAAGTCTGGGACGTAGTTCCAGACATTCTTTTCTGGGCAGAAACTTTTGGCGATCTATAGCGTAGTAGGTATTGATAGGTGTGCAAGGAGGTGAAGAGGTGCCAGATTGGGGTGTCTGGGTCATCATCGCTATCGTCTTTGCCGTCGTCGAGATGGCCACTACCGAGTTTTTCTCGTTGTTTTTCGCCCTCGGTGGTTTGGTCGCAGCCTTGCTGGCCGTGGTAACTGAGGACTGGGTGTTGCAGACTGTGGTCTTCATCGTCGCCTCTGTCATTTTCACCTGGCGATTGCGCCCGATTCTGCTCAGATCCTATCTCTCCAACGAGGTGAAAACCAATGTCGCCCGACAGGCAGGTCGCGTTGGCATCGTCGTGCAGGAGATCAACAATCTGGAGGCGCAAGGGCAGGTTAAGGTCGATGGTGAGCTATGGACGGCGCGCAGCGAATCTGGGGAGACCATAGCGGCGGGGCAGCGTGTCGAAGTAGTGCGGATTGAAGGAGTTAAGGCGATAGTAAGAACAAAGGAGGAATAGACCATGATGGGTGAGGTTATCGGCTTAGTCATCACCATCGTTGTTGCCATCTTTGTGCTGGGCATCATCGGCTCATCTATCCGGGTGGTTGGGCAAGCCCATCAGGGTATTGTGGAGCGGTTGGGCAGGTTCCACAAGGTGATGCATAGCGGGTTGAACGTATTGGTGCCTTTCACTGACCGAGTGCGAGCGATGGTGGATCTGAGGGAGCACGTGGTGGACTATCCCCCACAACCGGTGATTACCAAGGATAATGTGACGATGCAGATCGACACGGTCGTATACTATCAGGTTACCGACGTCGTCAAGTATGTCTACGAGATCTCCAATCCCCATGCAGCGATCGAAACCCTGACGGCGACGACGCTGCGTAACATCATTGGTGAACTGGATCTGGATGAGACGCTTACCTCGCGCGACATAGTTAACTCCAAGTTGCGGGTGATCCTTGATGAAGCTACAGACAAGTGGGGCATCAAAGTCAACCGGGTGGAGTTGAAGAACATCATGCCGCCCCGCGACATTCAGGACGCCATGGAGAAGCAGATGCGGGCGGAGCGAGAGCGGCGCGAGGCGATCCTCCGGGCAGAAGGTGAGAAGCAGTCGGCCATCCTTACGGCTGAAGGGCGCAAACAGGCGATTATTCTGGATGCGGAAGCTGCACGGCAGCGTGAGATTCTGGCGGCTGAAGCCGAGAAGCAGAAGCGTATCCTGGAGGCCGAAGGCCAGGCTGAAGCCATCCTGCGGGTACAGAATGCAACTGCGGAAGGTCTTAAACTGATTCGGGCGGCAGGGCTGTCACCTCAAGAATATGTGATGCTGCAGGGCATTGAGGGCATGAAGGAACTAGGCAAGAGCCCTGCCAGCAAGCTAGTGATCCCCACTGATGCCAGCAAGCTGCTGGGAGCGCTGCCGGCCGTGGCTGAAGCGCTGGGCGTAGGCGCCACTGGGGTAACCACCGTTGATGCAGGTGCTGATGGAGCTGGTGATGATAGCCAGCCTGCCTCTACGAGGGAAGCTTAGCTGCAGTCGCTGAATAACCGATAATCGATATGCAGAGGGCGTGTTGCAGAATGCTCGCTGAGGTCAGGGCCTTGGCACCGGAGCGTTGGGCAGCACGCCCTTGTCCTTATCAGGTTTACCAGTGCATTTCTTGGTGCATCGGGGAGGAAAGTAAAGGCATCATTCCGAATAGAGTCAATAGGGGTGGCAATAGTCAGAATCATAAAAAGTTGCTGTTAGCGTGAAAGGTTGGGTGCCATGGTTTTTCTTCGATCATTGGAACTGAAGCGGGGGAATCGAGCTGGCTTTCCGTTCAATCTCCCTCTTTTTCAGGAGTTAGGCCATCTCCGCCTCGATGCCCCGGTGACCTTCCTGGTGGGCGAGAACGGCTCAGGCAAGTCCACGCTTTTGGAAGGGCTCGCTGTAGCCACACAGAGGATAGCCGTGGGGGCAGATAACCTAGCGGATGACGAAAGCATGGAGGTAGCTCGCCGGCTGGGGCAGGAGTTGCGGTTAGTCTGGTCGCGGCGAACTGCATTGGGCTTCTTTCTGCGGGCTGAGGATTTTTTCGGCTATGTGCGCCGCCTGAACCAGATGCAGCGGGAGGTTGAGCTGGAGGCGAGACAGATCCAGGATACATACCGCAGGGAGCAGCGGAGCGATTATGCCACCGGTCTGGCGCTGGGGACGGTGCGTGGCCAGGCGACCGCCCTCAGGGAACAGTATCAGGCTCTGGAACAGCGTTCCCACGGCGAGAGTTTCCTTCACTTTTTCCAGAGCCGGGTGGTACCCGGCGGATTGTACATCCTTGACGAGCCTGAGACACCTCTTTCACCGCAGAATCAGATTGCCTTTCTGGCCGTGTTGCATGAGGCTGTGAGCCAGGGGAGTCAGTTTGTGATCGCCACCCATTCCCCCATCCTGATGGCCTACCCCGAGGCTGTCATCTATTGCCTCGACCGACTGCCTCCAAAGCCGATGGAATATCGGGCACTTGACCACTTCCGGCTGACGCGAGACTTTCTCAACAACCCCGAGATCTACCTGCGTCATCTGTTGGGTGAGGAAATGGGTTAGCTCCAGGGCTAGACAGCGCAGAGTGCAGCAAGGTCTTGTCTCTTGATCAATTGAAATCGAAACTGGGGAGGTGGCAGCGTTGCAGGCGACCAATTGTCTCGTAGCCGCCAGGCAGCTAATCGTGGCCTTCAAGCGACAGCTTGTCAGGGGCCAGGCTGATGCAGCCTACGTCCAGATCGCCATCGATCTTTGTGACTTTGTGGCCGGAACGAAGCGCTATCTAGATGTCAATAAGTGGCCTGGCGAGATATGGGAGTTGACTAGAGACAATCTGGAAGCGGACGAGTTGCCGTTCAAGCTGGCGCGAGCGTATCGGGAGAATGCGGCTACGCTGGCGCAGCACCTGCGGAACATCTTGGCACACCTGAACAACAGCGAGTTTGTTGGCAACTTGCTGATAGAATGTGAGCAACTGCTGGGCAAGACCATCATCACCCTGAGGGCGCAGCGAATCAGGGTTTTCATTGGGACAGTCTTCGTGATCGCGTTCTTTACCCTGATCGGTCTCACAATCCGTTATCTGGCGCTCAAGCCGGACGTTCAACGGATTTGCCTCTTTGATGGAGGCTATTACGCCACCTATGGCCAGGGCGCGGGACTTTACCGTGTAGGCGAGCCAGATTTTGGCGTGCGCGGCGAACGGCTGCTGCCAAAGAACGTCTGGAGGCAGGACAGCTCAGCGGATGGCGGCATCTATGCTTACCATGATTGGTATGAACAGGCGGTCGTAATAACCGACTGGGCAGGGCGCAGTGCTAGGATTGACGGTGTCGTCGACCAGCCTGTCCGGCTGAGCGATAGCGGCAGTTATCTGTTGCTCAGCGAGCCGGTGAAGGATGAGTATGATGTTGCTGTGGTTGGGTACGTTGGGCGGCTCTATGCCATCGACGAGGCCAGTCTGCAGGCAGGCTTGCTGTGGACCCAGGAGTTTGCATCAGGTTCGATTCTTGATCTGTCAGACGATGGGCTGGTGTTGGTGGCCCAGGAGAATGATCAGTTCACCGTTCTAAGCCTGATCAGTGCGGACGGCCGAATTGAGTGGCAATACCAGGTCCCGGCAGGAGGGGTTCGATTTGGCCGGATCCTCCCTGACCGCGAGTCTGCCGCCGCAGCGGTGGTCGGGTTTCTGGCGGAGTTAGGCGGGGACGGCGGGATACTCGTCCAGGCAACGGCAACCGGCATCGAGACTGTCGGCTTCGATCGCCCGCTGGTTGCGGGTGGAGTCTTGGCCGACGGGTCGGCACTGGTGGCCACCGTGGAAAAGCAGGAGCGAGAGCTGATCCATGTCTCCCGAATCACAGAACACGGTATGGGGCAGGCGAGTTGGAGCAGCACGTTCTTGCGTCGCGCCATCCAGCCATTTTCATCCAGCCGTTACGAGCCTGCCAAACCCGGCAGCTACCTGCTGATCTCGCCGCACGGGGAGTATTTTGCCGTCGCCGAGGGTGACAACCGCGTGCAATATGTCTTCTTCGATGTGCAGGGGAACGAACTGGGGCGCGACTCTGCTGCGGCCCCCCTTTACACACCCGGCACCAGCCACGAGTACCAATTATCGGACGATGGCGGCTACTGGTTGGGTATCAAGCTGGGCAATGTAAAAGGCTTCTGACTCATAGGAGTCTAGTTTCTACAGGGGGCAAGGCTTCTTGCCCCTTTTATATTGATAGTTGATGTCTGTGTTGCCTGAGGTTTAGTGCTTTGTAATAGCAGAAGGATTTTGGAGGTTGTTCAAAGAAGCACCTATAGCTGAACAAACATAGGGGCAGCATTGGGTGCCTGATGAAGGAAGGAGACTAAGGATGATTCTAATCAAGAATGGCAAGATCTACACCATGGCCGGGCCAACGGCTGCATCTTGATCAAGGATGGCAAGATCGCTGAAGTCGGCCAGACTCTGGATGCGCCTGAGGGGGCAGAGGTGATTGATGCTCAGGGTCGGATGGTGATACCAGGCATGATCGATGCCCATTGCCACCTGGGCACCGAGGAAACCGCCATCGGTTTTGAGGGCAGTGACTGCAATGAGGCCACCAGTCCAAACACTGCACACTTGCGCGGTATCGACGGTCTGAACCCCAGGGACCTCACCTTCGAAGAAGCCCGCAATGGCGGAGTTACAACTGCCTGCACTGGTCCCGGCAGCGCCAGCGTAATCGGCGGCACTTTCGCAGCGATCAAGACGTATGGCGACCGGATCGACGACATGATCATCCGCGACCCGATGACGATGAAATGCGCTTTCGGTGAGAACCCGAAGCGGGTCTACAATCGTCAGAACAAGTTGCCTAGCACCCGCATGGGCACCGCTGCGGTGATTCGCGAGGCCTTGTTTAAGGCAAGGCGCTATCTGGCGCAGATAGAGCGTGCTGGAGATGATCTCTCCAAGCTGCCTGCCTTTGACATGCAATCGGAAGCTCTGCTCCCTGTTCTGCGCAAGGAGATTCCCTTGAAGGCCCACGCGCATCGCGCCGATGACATCTTTACTGCAATTCGCATTGCCCGGGAGTTTGACGTGGACATCACTCTGGAGCATTGCACCGAGGGTCATCTGATTGTTGACCATCTGGTAAAGGAAGGCTTGCCTGCCTGTGTTGGCCCCAGCTTCGGTCACAAGACCAAGTTTGAGCTGGCGAACAAGACGTTTGAAACTCCCGGCATCCTCTCCCGTGCCGGGATCAAGGTCGCCATCATCACCGATTCGCCAGTCAACCCGCTGGAGTCGCTGGGGCTGATGGCCGGTATGGCAGTGGCTTCCGGTATGGACAGGATGGAGGCACTGAAGGCAATCACCATCAATGCGGCTGAAATCGCTGGTATCGCTGACCGGATCGGCAGCATCGAAGTGGGCAAGGATGCCGATATCGCCATCTTTGACGGGGATCCGCTAGAGATCAGCGGCAAGACCTGGAAGGTGCTTATCGATGGTAAGGTAGTTTTCTCTCGCGAGGGTTAGTCCTATAAGCAAATGCCGCCGGTTGGCGGCATTTTGTCTTATAATGCGGCGCGACAGGCGTGCGTAGCCCTAGCTGAGGCTGGTCCCAGTCAGGGTCGCCGCCGCGTCAGCTATATCAGGTGGTAGGGGGCTAGAAACAATCATCTCCTCCTGGGTGCGCAAGTCAATCAAGTGCAGGCGGTGGCAGTGGAGCGCCTGGCGCTGGATCAGCTCAGTGGAGCCGCCGTACTGCGCATCGCCCAGCAGGGGATGGCCGATATGGCTCAGATGGACGCGAATCTGATGCGTACGGCCGGTGAGGAGACGCAGTTCCAGCAGGGAAGCTGTCCCCAGTACTCGCAGCACGCGGTATTCGGTTGCCGCAGGTTTCCCGCTGCGTTCGTCGACGACGCGGGTTACGGGGTTGGACGGGTTGACGGCGATGGGAGCCTTGATTACACCGTACGCCGTATCCATGCTTCCCTCAACCAGAGCTAGATAATACCTGCGCAGGCGGTCGGCGGTAGCGCCGTAGTGATGCTGGGCGAGCGCATGCTTCGCCACCAGAACTAGCCCGCTCGTGGCGCGATCCAGGCGAGTAACGATGCGGACCGGTCGGTCAGCACCACTATCCCTGTAGTACCCAGCGATAGCATTGGCGAGCGTCCCGCGTTGCTCATGGGGAAGGGGATGAATCAGCACGCCAGCGGGTTTGTTGACGATCAGCACGTCAGGTCCCTCGTACACGATCTCCAGGGTGGTCGACTCGGGTTCAACCCGCGATTTCCCTGGCTCGGCCAGCGCTAAGCGCAGTACGTCTCCCGCCTTCACTCTGACGCGTACTGTAACTGGAGTCTGGTTGAGGGAGATTTCGCCCCGGAACTTCAGATCGTTCAGCATTCGTTGCGAGATCCCCAGCTTGCTGCGCAGAATGTCACGTAACAACTGGCCGTGCTCTTCCCTGGTGATCGTCTTGGTCCACTCAAACAAGGGCCGATGCTCCTTTGACTGGCAGTCTTCAATGCCAGCATAGCACAGATCCTGGCGTTGCCTCAAAGTATTTGCTACCGCGCCAGCAGGGCCTGCGCAAACCACTCAGCCTGTTCCAGCGTGGCAATCTCACCGATCAGCCCGATGAAGTCGCGGCTGTAGGCGATCTTTCCCTTGTACTCACGATAGTAGGTCTGCAGAACCTGCCAGAAAGCCTCGTCACCGATGCGGAGGCGCAGTTCATCCAGCAGGTGGCTGCCCCCGCGGTAAACCGTCTGGAAATACTGAGACCAAGTGGCGAACTCATCCGCCCGTCGCTCCACGCCGCTGAGATGGCTGGGCCTACTTCGGCGAAGAATGTCCAGTTCGGCCGGGCCATAGCGGTCAGCGAAATAGAGGTGGACCGAGTAGGTGGCCAGTGCCTCGTCCAGCCAGGGCTCACGGATCTGATCGTTGCCGACGGCGCTATACCACCACTGGTGAGCGACCTCATGTGCGATCTCCCGCTCGATCCGGGCCGCCTCCGCGATGCGCGTTTCACGCTGCCCATAGGGGCCGAGCACGACCAGCCCCGGATACTCCATCCCACCAAAAACCCCCAGGCCGGTCTCCACCACGGTTAGGCTTTGGTGGTAGTAGGGCCCGAACAGGCGACTGTACACCTGCAGCGTGTGCGCAGCCAGGTCGGTGGCCAACCTGCCCCACTCGGCATCGCTAAACCAGGCACTCCTGACCAGAACCTCTCCCACCTGCCGGCTCTCTACCTGAAAGCGGGGGCTGGTAGCCCAGGCGAAATCTCGAACGTCACGAGCCTCAAACTGATATTGCACCAACCCGTCGGCCGACTCTGAATGCGTTAACTCCCGCCCGCTCGTCACCACCTTGTACGAGGCGGGCACCGTGATCCATACTCTATAGTCAGCCATCTCACTGTAGAAAGGGTCACCGATAGGGAGATAGGGATCACGCCGCCAAGTGCCACCTTCGGCAACGGCAAGGAGAGGATACCAATTGCCAAAGAGGTGCACGTCATCGTAGACTCCCAGGCGGCCGCGACTGATCGGCAGCGTCAGAGTAAAGCTCAACTGCAGATCGAGCCTGCCACCTCGAGATAAGCGGTTGGCAGCGAGGTCAATGCTGAGCAATGTGTCCTGCACCGCCCAGGTCGTGGCCCTACCGTTGACTTGCAGGCTGGTGATGTTTATTTCACCTGGCTGCTGAAAAAGACCCGCCTGATCCCTAGCCGAAAATGGCGCCGCGTCCCGAAAGGCGTTGGGATAGAGGTGCAGGACGAGTTGCCCCTCCGGCGCAGCTTGCCGCAGGTATAGACGGATGGCCTCATCGCCCTCGAGCCGTCGTTCAGCTGGAAAGTATCGGACCCGTAGGTCATAAGCGGGCCGGTTCAGCGGTGCCTGGTCAACCTTAGCCTGTTGCACCGCTCGCAGCCCGTGGACGGCTGCCACTAGCGCGAGCAACCACAGCAGCATCATTCTTAGCCGCCCCTGCATGGACATCGCCTCCTGACGAACCTTCGCCAAATTCCACTCATAGTTTTTACGCAGGAGTAGAAAATAACAGGAGCAACTGCTCAGAAGGCGGGGAGAAGAAAATGCGGCGACGACAGCCGAATCGAAGGGCCAATAGACGCCAGGGCTCCGGTCTGGTGGATGAACTGCTCACCCTGGGGGCTGGGGCGGCCCTGGGAGGAATCGGCATCCTGGCGGCCAGCCGCTGGATTGCTGCTGCCGCCATCCGCCGAGCCACCCGTATCCTGATGACCGATCCTTATGACCGCAACCTGTACGAAATTGTCTCGGCCACATCCCGCTATGGTGTGCAACGACTGTTGGAGACCAACCTTCGGTCCGCCGAAGGGCGGGTGATTCAGCGGCCCTTTGGTTCCGCTAAGCGTTTCCCGGATTTCAGCAACCTGATGTTTGACGCGGCGCAACTGCACACCATGCCTACGGCGCCTGACATACCAGTGGATATGCGGGTGACCATTGGGCCACGGGCAGCGCGACCGATGGTGATTGAGATACCGGTCATGGTCTCAGCCATGGCGTATGGCTGGGCACTGTCGGAGAAAGCGAAGATAAGCCTGGCATTGGGGACGGCGGCTGCTGGCACTGCGACAAACACTGGGCAGGGGCCATTCCTCGAGTCGGAGAGGAAGGCGGCTAAGAAGCTGATCTATCAGTACCATCGCGGACAATGGGCGAACAACTCCGGGGCGCTTCCCCGTTGCGATGCAGTTGAAATCCAGTTGGGGCAGGGTGCCGCCGCCGGCCTCGGTTTGGCGCTGCGTCCATGGGAGATCGATAGCCAGCTGCGCCAACAGATGGGGCTCCAGCCAGAGGAGCCGGTGATCAGTAACGCTCGCCAGCCGGAGGTGCAGCGACCGGAGGATCTGGGGCGCCTGGTGGGCCGCCTGCGTGAGCAAGCCAGGGGGGTGCCCATCGGCGTCAAACTGGCCGCGGGGCATCACCTGGAAGAGGACTTGCGGCTGGCACTGGAGGCAGAAGTGGATTTTATCACGGTGGACGGCGCTCAGGGTGCTACCAAGGGCGCGCCACCTATTGTGCAGGATGATTTCGGTTTGCCCACGCTCTACGCGCTGGTCAGAGCTGTGCGCTTTCTGGAGCGGCAGAGGGCGCTGGGCAACGTGAGCCTGATCATTTCTGGTGGCTTGGTCACGGCGGGCGACTTTCTGAAAGCCATCGCCCTGGGCGCCGATGCGATCAATATCGGCACCGCTGCTTTGTATGCCATGAGTCACACCCAGGTAACGCATTCTACGCCCTGGGAGCCACCGACACAGCTGGTATGGTACAACGGCAAGTTCGCGGATAGCTTTGATCCGGAAGAGGGCGGCAAGGCGCTGCATCGGTTCCTGCAATCAATCAGCAGTGAGATGGGTGAAGGCGTACGGGCTCTGGGCAAGGTCTCGATCCACGAGATCAGCAAGGAGCACCTCTTTGCTCTAGACCGGGAAACCGCGGAAATCTGCGGCGTTCCGCTGGGCTATCAGCCGCAAGCTATTCCCAACCAGAATTAAGAGGGCAAGAGAAAAACCCGTCCAGCGCGACGGGTTTTTTGTCGTCCACAGGCACCTCTGTCTGACATTTCTCATAAGTAGTAAACAACAGCTGATAAGGAGGGAAAGACATGTTGAGGCTACCTGCAAGTACGATTCCGCAGTCCCCTCCAGAAAAACTGCCGCTGGAGGAGCAGCTGGTGATCTTTGAGGATTGGGTGCTGGGGATGTACTACTCGATCAGCGCGCCCCTGGAAGACTAGAGCTGCCTAAAGGAGGACCTCCTTGGTGGCTCTGGGGCTAATCCAGCGCAGCAGGTTCAACTTTGAGCCGGCTTTATCGTTGGTACCAGACTGTCGGGCACCGCCGAAGGGCTGTTGGCCCACAACCGCCCCGGTGGGCTTGACGTTGATGTAGAGGTTGCCAGCCGCATTGACCAAAACTCTTTCTGCTACCTGTATCGCGGCTCTCTCCCGAGCATAGATCGAACCGGTAAGTCCATATCGGGACGTGCGGTCGCACAGCGCGAGAACTTCCTCGAACTGTGTATCATCGTAGAGATAGACGGTGAGTACAGGCCCAAAAATCTCTTCCTCCATCGTCCTAAAATGAGGGTTGGTGGTGAGGATGATGGTTGGGGCGACGAAATAGCCGATAGAATCGTCATACGTGCCCCCGCAGAGTATCTCCGCCTCGCTAGACGCCACTGCATAGTCGATGTAGCCTTTGATAGAGTCAAATGCTTGCCTGTCGATGACTGCACCCATGAAGTTGGTAAAGTCACGCACATCACCATACTTCACTTCGCTCACCATCTGTAGTAGAGCCTCGCGCAGCTCGGGCCAGACGCTACGGGCAATATAGGCGCGCGATGCGGCTGAACATTTCTGTCCCTGATACTCAAAGGCGCCCTCCAGTAACCCGCGCGCGGCAGCGTCTATGTCGGCCGAAGCGTGGACGACGACGAAGTTCTTGCCTCCGGTCTCGCCGACTATTCTGGGGAATGTCCTGTATTCGGCAATCCGGTTGCCGATGGTGCTCCAGATGCTGTGGAAGACGCTGGTGGAGCCGGTGAAGTGTACTCCGGCCAGGTGCTCGTTGCTGAGCACGACCTCACTTATTTCACTGGCGTTCCCAGGCAGGAAGTTGATAACCCCGGCGGGGAGTCCAGCTTCCCTGAATAGCTGATACACCACGTAGGCCGAATAAACCGCGTTGGAAGCGGGCTTCCAGACAACGGTGTTGCCCACGATGGCCGGCGCACCGCACAGATTACTGCCGATAGCTGTGAAGTTGAAGGGGGAGACGGCAAAAATGTACCCCTCCAACGGACGGTAGTCCATTCGATTGATGATTCCCCGGATTGAAAAGGGCTGATCGCTATAGATCTGGTGCAGACAGGCTGCGTTGTAGCGCATGAAGTCTGCTAGTTCACAGGCCGCATCGATTTCGGCCTGCTTATAGGTTTTGCTCTGAGCCAGCATGGTAGCTGCATTCAGTCTGGCTCGCCAGGGGCCGGAGGCGAGTTCAGCAGCCCTGAGGAAGATGGCGGCCCTTGATTGCCAATCCATCGCCTGCCAGCTTTTTTTGGCTGATAGGGCGGCGGCGATGGCCATTTCCGCCTCCTTCTTGCCAGCTCGATGATACTCGCCGATCACGCGTTGGTGATCATGTGGTACAACGCATTTGCCCATGTTACCGGTCCTGATCTCTTGGCCACCGATGATCAGCGGGATCTCGACGAAGGAGTCGCTCATCCTGGCTAATTCCTGTTCCAGCTCCAACCTCTCAGGGGAGTCTGGTCGGTAGCGCAAGATCGGCTCGTTGACGAATTCGTGTTGTCGCGGGATGCAGTTGTTCATGACAGAGAACCTCCTCTAAATCGGCCTGGATTGCAGAATAAGTATAGTGAACGTTTCGGTGACACCCTCGATACGCAGCAGTTGATCGTGTAGCGCGGTGATCTGGTCTGTGACCTGGGCCCGGATCTGGAGCATTACGCACCATTTGCCGGTTATCCTCAGACATCTCTCGATGCACAGCCCTGGTACCTGAACAGTGGCTGCCTGTTCCATCATCTTGTTGAAGTCCGAGGTCTTGACGTTGATCATTACCAGAGCTTTGATGCCTTGCCCTGCCTTGCTC
Source organism: Bacillota bacterium (assembly GCA_050949085.1). Lineage (GTDB taxonomy): Bacteria > Bacillota > UBA994 > UBA5500 > UBA5500 > JBMNFB01. The sequence goes on along the minus strand of JBMNFB010000001.1, from coordinate 632,692 downwards.
CAGTTGATGTCTGCGTGATAGCCTCTGATCACCCCAGCCTGCTCCAGTCTGGAGACCCGCTGATGAATTGCGGGTCTGGACAGGTTCAGTCGCCTGCCAATCTCCTCGTGCGTCATCCTGCCGTTGGTCTCCAGCAACTCGAGGATCCTCAGATCTACCTCGTCCATGTTATCGCCCCCCATAACCATAATACTGATGGGGCTGGCGTTGGCCAACTATAAGTATCTGGATTCAGAAAAAAACAACGGAGCGTAATCTGGAGGGCGAAGGGGGCGTTGAGGTTCGCGGAGATGATTAACGCTTGGTAAGTCGGGCGAGAGCGTCGTCGCGCCTGGGGCAGTGGCAGGCGAACAGCAGATTTCCCAAATGATGCATAAGGAAGGTGCCGAATGGGCATGACATGAACGGAAACAGGGCGAGCAAAAGCCCGCCCTATCGTGGATTGCCGGGCATCAGCTAGCCCTGACGGTTAGTCAGCGCCTGCTCGGCCATGGCGATCATTTTGCGAACCATATGTCCACCGATGGCACCGGTATCACGTGTAGTCATGGTTCCCCAATAGCCATCGGCCGGAGTCTGGATCCCCAACTCGTTGGCCACCTCGTACTTGAACTGGTCGAGGGCCCGTTTGGCGTTGGGTACCACCGGGGTGTTGCTGGATGAACTACCTTGAGCCACTATAACTCACCTCCTTTTGCCGTTGTTATCTACAGTATTTCACGGGCTATCACCCTGAATACTGTCAGTGTTTGGGGAGGAAAGGAGTTTGTGGCGCTAGGCCTCAGGCTCATCCAGAACCAAGGGATCAGTCGATTAGGCTGGTCCCTGTTTGCGTTTCGAGTGGAACAAATGTGTTCGCTCCAGATTACCCAACCCCCTTCAGGCAGGGAATGCCAGGAGGCCAGTATTGCGGGACGGGTGTGTTATCTGGGAAATGAGGAGTCGTGTAGCGGTAGGGTGTTGTTCACATATACTGCAGAAGGCAGGGCTATGAACTACCGGGGAGGTGATGGGATGTCGAGACGATTTGGCTGACTGGCCAGCAGCGCCATTAGGCAGGAGCGTCAGCTGGTGAAGGCGTATACGCAGATGATAGGGAATACCTGTAGCCGCAGACGCAAGCAAGAATTGCGGCGGATGCGTCGCCAGTGCCAGCGCCATGTTCGGCAACTGAAGAAAATGATCTCAAGACCTGTGGCTGCCGACTCACTTCTCTGTCGTGTACTTCAGACCCTGGACGATGCGGTGTGCAGCTAGTCCGGTTTCAGGCGCAACCTGACTCGTTCGATGCTGCGACGGTCGATTCTATCCACGGTGAGGGTGACTTGCCCCCAGACGACAGAATCGCCAATCTGAGGAATTCGCCCCAACAGTGCCAGGACCAGGCCGCCCAGCGTCTCCGCCCGATCGACGGGAAGCAGGAGCCCCAGCTCCTCGTTTACCTCCTCAACTGTCAGTCGCGCGTCCAGGCTCGCGGTCGCGTCATCCACCATCTGTAGCGGCGGTTCCTCGTCGTCATACTCGTCCGCTATCTCACCAACAATCTCCTCGATCAAGTCCTCAATAGTGACCAGGCCAGCTGTCCCTCCATATTCATCGATGACGATGGCCATGTAAATCCGGTTCCTCTGCAGTTCCCTGAGTACCAGTCCGCTGCTGGCCGACTCTATCACGTAGACAGTCGGCCGCAAGTGGGCGCGAAGCAGAAACGTAGCGCGCTGAGCGTCAGTCAACGAGCAGATATCTTTCGCATGAACCAGCCCGACAATGTTGTCGATGTCGCCCTCATATACCGGAAAACGCGAATGACGGTCCCGACGCACCAGCTCCAGGAGCTCCTCGTGAGTTGCATCGATGCTGATCGCGGTGATGGCGGTGCGCGGCACCATTACATTGCGCACCGGGGTGTCCGCCAGTTCAAGGACGCTATGAATCATTTCACTCTCGCTGTCCTGGATCACGCCCTGTCTCTCGCCGGCATCCACCAGAGCGCGAATCTCGTCTTCAGTAACGTCCTCCCGGCGGACTTTGCCAGACGTCGGTGAGCCAGTGAAGCGGCCGGCAATCCGGGTCAGCAACCAAAGCAGGGGCCGGACTACACTCCCGATCCAGCTGATGTGAAAGGCCACTTTCCCGGCGATTAACTCAGGGCGCTGAGCCGCCAAGTTCCTGGGTATCATCTTGCCCAGAAGCAGCATGGCCGCGGCAAATGCGGCAACTGCGACCACCAGGCTGAACACCGACCTGCAATGGCGCAAGGCGATTGCAGTGAACAGGGCGGTTGCTGCGACACTGATGATGCTATCGGCAATGAGGAGGGTGCTCTCCAGGCGTCGGGGGTTGTCCTTGAGCCGGCCAAGCAGCGCTGCCCTGCGGTGCCCGCCTTCTGCCATGGTACGGAGTTTGACGCGGCTGTACAAGTTGATCGCTGTCTCTGCCGCTGAGAGAAAGGCGGAAGCCAGCACGAGTATAAAGAGCAGCGCCCATTGCCAGACCGATGTCTGCATCTGCATCCCCCCTGCTTTGTTGCTCCTGTCTAGTGTGCACCCAGCGGGAAGGCAACGATGCAGACCGCTGCAGCAGGAATTTGGCCTGCCGGCCGAGGTTTCCGGGCCGCCTGTATCAGCGCCAGCAGAGGCTACGTTGCATGCCACGTCAAGTGAGAGAAGTCAGCCTGGCTTAGGTTGACTGAATCAAGCACCTCAACATGGCATTGCTTTGTTCAGGTTCGATCCAGGCCGAATAGCGATCAGATCAGCCATAGAAAGCACCAGGGTGGGCTTGCCTGAAGGAAGCGTCCAAGAGGGGATCCCAGTTCTACTTGGCGCGCAGCGTGAGGATGGTTACCTCAGGGCGGGACAGGAATCGGATGTTGAGTCCGGTGGTACCCAAGCCCCGGTTGATATAGAGCCAGCCGGAGCCCTCCCAGGACAGCCCTTCGACGTAGTTATCGGGAAATAGCTGGCCGGTGGCCGTGGTTACCGCTCCAATCAGGGGCAGCTTGATCTGGCCGCCGTGGGTATGCCCGGCCAGCGTCAGGTCAACGCGCTGCAGCAGCTCCCAGTCCAGCTGGCGGACGCCGGGCCTTGTCTCCCGCAAGGAACCTCCTGGCAGGTAGTAGTCGCGCCAGAAGATGGTAGGGCCATGGGCGAGGAGGATAACTGGTCCGGACGCTGAGTCGGGTGGCAGGGCTGTCTGCAGATCGTGATGCTGGGTCAAGGGGTCGCTGATGCCGGCAAGGATAAGGCGGCCCTGGCCAACAGCGCATTCCCGCCACTCATTCTCCAATACCGTAATTCCGCTCGATGCCAGTTGGCCAGCAAGCCATTCCCACCCGGCCGCGTAGTCGTGGTTGCCGCTGACGGCAAAAGTGGGAGCCAGCTCGGGCAAGGCGGCCAGCAGGGGCTGACAGTTGTCCCACTGTGCCGGATGGTCAACAATATCGCCGGTGATGGCAATTAAGTCAGGCTGGTTAACTTCTAATGCACTATAGACCTCGCCGTCCGGGGATAGGCGGCGGCCATGCAGATCGCTGATCTGGGCGATGCGCACTCCGTCCAGCTCAGCGGGCAGCCCGATGATCGGCACTTCCACCTGCTCCACAGAAATCGTGACGGTTTCGCTAACCAACACCAAACTAGCGACGCCCATCAGAACGATGAAACCTAAGGCAAGCATCCTTCGCACAATCAGTCGCACCTCCGTCACTATCTTGGCAGGATCAGGGCTAATTTCACTGGCGAATCGCTGCAACCTTTCCGGCGTCAATACGTATGGAACATCGGAGCAACTGAGGGGGGATCGTTGGTGGTATACCTGAGCAGAGCACGTGACTTGATCACTCACCAGCGCTGGATCTGGCTGGCTGCCGTTGCAGTGATGCTGGTGGAGTTCTCTCTGGCTGCGTTCTTTTCCAGCGTGGCCCTTGTCCAGGCAGACTTCGCCATCAAGTTCGTTGTCCCGGCGGGCATCCCTGATGAGAGTGACATTCTGGAGCTGCCCCAACTTCCGCTGGGCGAGCTGGATAGCCCGGGGCTGATGCTGATGCTGCTCTACATGGCGCTGCGGGCCTTTCTGACCGGTGGCTGGTATGGCGGCATCTTCGGGCTCCTGCGAGGCGAGACACGTGAGCCAGCTTCCTTCTGGGATGATTGCCGGCACTATTTCGGCCGCTGTATTCATGGTGGGGTTACTGCTGCTCATTCTGGGACTCGTCGTTGTCGGACTATCCGCCATGCTGGGGCCGCTTTTTATCATCGCCTGGCTGCTAATTATCCCGTTGACGTTTTTCTGGATGATGGCACTGGTGCGGGAAGATCTAGGCGTGGGGACCGCTTTTCAGCGAGGGTGGGAGACTGCGCTGGGCTCTCTCGGTGAGCTGGTCGGTTTCATGCTGCTAGTGGCTGCCTGCACCGCGTTGCTCAGCATCCCCCTTAACCTCTTAGCGCGTTTCCCGCTAGGTTACCTGGCGGCTATTGTCATCTGGGGCTACGCAGGGAGCGTGTTTGCGGTCAGTGCTTGTGTGTTCTACCAGCAGTTACGGGAGAAGGCAGAGGGCTCCCCGCCCCTGGCCTAGTTCCTCGCGTCAGCTAACTTTTTTTGCACTAACGCGCGTCAACCCTTCCGGTTGATCAACTAGAATGAGGCGTATTGCTCCCCGCAGATGCAAAGGGCAATACGCCCCTTTTTATTTCGCAGCCGCCGGCACGTTCACCGTCACCTTGCTCTGCGCCGGATCCCAGTGCACCTGGGCACCCAGGTTCTCAGCCAGAAACCGATAGGGTACCATTGTCCGCCCGTTGATGATAGTGGGGGCAGCATCGAGGGCCCTGGGTGTCCCGTTGACGTAGGCAGTCTTGCTGCCGATGGTCAGCTCAATGACGTTATCCTCCAGCTCCAGCCGTGCCTGCCGCGTCGCTCCTAGCCATGTCACTCTGGCTCCGGCAACTTCTCCTACGAAACGGAAGGGCACCATGGCCCGTGAGCTGGTGAAATCGATATACGGAGGCGTTTCCAGCTTGACCGCGGCATCGTTGATGAACGCCTTCTGTTCGCCAATCCAGAGTTCAGCTCGCCGGGCACCAACCACCGGCAGTTGCCACTGCAACAGATCCAGAGGTAGGGGCGGCGCTGAGGCTGGTGACTTGCCAAAAAGCAACAGGCTGGCGGACAGGTCTCCGCTAGGTAAGGCGATGTCCGGGCTGCCGACGATGCGGTTGTTCACCAGATCGGCCGTCAGCGCCACCCTGACTCCCCCCACCTGGAGTATAGATGCATCGGTATCCACTTGCGACGCATCGGGAACGTTCAGGCTGATGGTCGGGTAGCGGCTCAGCGTTGCTGCCGGCTGCGGCTGCTCCAGTACCCAGTGGTTGATTACGTTTACGGTGGCCGCCGCCAGGTGGCCGCCAGGGGTCTCGGCATAGGCAGTCAGGGTATTGACCAGAGCCGGCGATAGCTGCATCAACTGACTGATCTGACCCGACTCGTCCGCGAATACCGGCGTTTCGCTGGAGCCGAAATGGACAGGGATCAACGGGTCGGTCTCCAGTTCAAACAACACGGCCGTCTCTCCCCACAACTCGGTGCCGATCTGGGGGCGCAACGGGCGCAGCCGCGGTGGCCGTTCCGTGTTTGGCAGGAGGTGTGGTCCTACGGCGATACTGAAGCGGATTTGTCCAGCGTGGCTGGGGTGCTGGCCAGCCTCCGCGACGGGCATAGGGGATAGGAGTATGAGGATTTCCCCCGGCGAAATCCCTTCCAGGTAGCTGGTTGCGGTAAGCTCGCAGGATTGCGTCGCCAACTGAGCCAACTCTGCCTCGGGTTCGCTTCGATGAAACACGCCTAGCGACAGCTGCAGCTGCGTGTCGCGGTTGTGCACAACGCAACTCCAGCTCAGCGGGCCAAATTCGACCTGCTGGTAGCGCAGGAGTAACGATTGCCCCGGCTGCAGCGCGAGATGGGCCAGACGATTGTCAGTGGCCTGGAAGAGACGTAGGGCCTGCTGATGTACGCGCACCAGGAGATGCCCGGCACTATCAGCCAGTAGGGCAGCCGTCTCATCACCGGCGAACTCAGCACCCCAGGCCAGCTCGTTGTCGCCCCAGAGGTTGATGCCGCGTGGGTTTACGTGCCAGAAACGGCCCGTAGCGCTGGGATAGGATGGGCCAGCCGCGGGGGCCGCAAACTCGTGCACAATTCGCCCACTCTGGAGATCCATCAGGGCTAACCTGCCACCCTGGTGGACAAGCAGGCCGTCCTCCACCAGCGTCAGGCGTTCAATGTCTTCCTCCGTCGCTAAGACCGAACTAACCTCGCCTGACGCTAGATGCAGCTGCTTGACCTCTCTGTCTGCAGCGACAAAGTAGAGCAACTCTTGCTCGGCCCAGAAGGCAGGCTGAACCAGGCTTACCCCGGGCACTACTGTCAGTTCCTCTTCCCCTTGTGGGGCGTAGACCAGGAGTTCCGTCGTTGTTGCTTCTAGGCTCTGCCGGAAGAGAACCAAGCGGCCGGCGGCAACTTGCGCGTATTGACGCCCCACCAGGCCCGGAATCTCAGTCTGCCCAACCTCAAGCCCAGTCGCCAGGCTGCGGGTAGTGGCTGTGTCACCGCTGATGAAAGTGACTGTATCGGGCGCCAGCTGGAGCGGCGCGCTGCCCGGGGATTCGGTGCCCAGCCGGCGCACATATCTGATCGAGGGCACCTCGTCCTTGAGTTCGAATGCATAGAGTATGCCTGTTGCGGTCACCCCCAATAGCTGGCTCTCAGCCACCTTAGTCAAACTGCACAGAGGAGCGTCCAGCGGCAGCCTATCGAGAAGTGTTAGGGTAGCGAGATCATAGGTCTCCAGTTGACCGTCTGTTGTGCTGAGATAGACATACTCCCCATCAAGCCACCCTGTGCTGGCAGTGAAGTCCCTGGCCGGGATAAAGCCCGGAGAACCGTTGGCTGCCTGCTGTTCCGCCAGAGCCGGGGCGGGAAACAGCGCCAGGCAGAGGCTGATCACTGCCAGAAAGAGCAAAGGTCTGGTTGGTTGCACATCGACACCACCTTAGATAAGTGTTACTCCCGCAAGCCCTCCGGCTTGCCGGCTTCAACAATAGCGAGTGTTCCGCAGCAACTATCAGCTTGTACCCTCTTAGTTCAACGCCGGCAGCCACGCTCCCTTGTCTGCCTTGGCCTTATTGGAGAAAAGAGGACAGGGAATAGTACCGAGAGTGGGCGTGACAAATCAACCGCTCAAACGTTATAAAGGTGAAGCTCCCCTGAGAGAGCTCGTTTGTCTGATCAGACAGAAGGGAGGAACACGCTTGTCGACCCGCGGGCGAAACTATGCAGATCTCAGCGATGAGCAACTGGCTGCACTCTCCGGCCGGGAGCCGGCCGCCTTTGCTGAGCTGTACGAACGTTATGTTGATCAGGTTTACACGTATATCTACTATCGATCTAACGATCACAGTCTGACAGAGGATGTAGTCTCAGCATCGTTCCTGCAAGCACTGAACCGCGTGGGTAAGTTTCGCAGCAGGGGCGGTGGCTTCCGTGCCTGGCTGTTGCGTATCGCTCATAACCAGATGATCGACGCTTACCGGGCACGCCGCAAGGTGGTGGCGCTCCCGGAAACCCTGCAGCTAGAGGCTGATGATGGGCCGGAGCAGGCGGCGATCAAGCAGGATGAGGCGGCCTGGCTGCGCCAGCTGATCGCACAGCTTCCGGATGCTCAGCGCGAGGTTATCATTCTCAAGTATTCGCTGGGGATGAAGAACCAGGAGATCGCCGCCATCACCGGCCGCAGCCCTACCGCGGTTAGCAGTCTGCAGTACCGAGCTTTGGAGAATCTGCGCAAATGGGGTGAAGTGAGATGAAGCAGCGGAAGACGGACCTCGAGGACGATGTGAAACAGGCGCTATCGCCTGTAAGGGCACCGCGGCAGTTTAGAGAGGGGTTGAAGTACAAATTGACAGATGCACAACAGGTCAGGAGACCAAGACGGAGTCTGTTTGTGGGCTGGATGGCCGTTGCAGCTGCCCTGCTCGTGTCCCTGGGATATCTGCTCTGGCCTGACTTCCATTCGCCAGCCACCTTGCCGCCGCTGGCCAGCACCGGGCCAGAGATACAAGGGGCGTCTGGCGGGCCTGGTTTCGCCGTTGAACTTGAGTATAGCCTAGGGCAAAACTTAGGGACTTTGCCCAGGGAGGTTACCGCCTACTGGTATGCTCCCTTCGGGGTTTCGGCGGAAACAGTCCAGGAAGTTGCTGCGGGACTGGGAGTCAGCGGCGAAGTTGTCACCGAGGCCTGGCAGGATGGCGTTATCCAGCGGATCGGCGATGATGAGACTGGTATGGTGATGGGCTTCCCTCAGGGTTATTACAGCTATTTGGCCCCAGTGCCGGCAGAACCCGGCCGACATAGTAAAGCGGATGTTCTGGAGGCAGCGTTGGCATTTCTGCCGAAAATCGGCGTTCAGCCTGAAGAGGTTCGGCTGCAATCCATCGTGTTGCCCGAAGAGGAAGGTTACTACCAGGCATCGGTGAGGTTCGTCCGCAAGGATATCGATAACCAGGTCAGCATTGCGCCGTTTGTCAATGTGGTGCTGGCGGCTGATAACACAGTGACTTCAGCTGGCTGGATCTGGCCCCGTGATCTGGCAGGGACGAGCCAGTACCCAACACGGGCGTTGGAGGCGGCAGTTGACGACTTGCTGGCTGGCAACGGCGTACTGGTCATCGATTATCACCAATTGCCGTTCCCGGTAGGCGAAGTGCTGCCTGGCCAAGGGTATATTGAATCGGTAGAGGTGGGATACGTGCTGACCTACGCTGACGATGGGCAGGTCGCCCTACAGCCGGTGGCTGCCTTCCAGGGGACAGCTGAATTTGCGGACGGCAGCCAGTTCCCCTTCACCGTCTATACAGAGATCGTCGAAGGCCAATACTACGGCCGCTAAGCTCGTCTGGAACCCATATGGGGCGTATGGATACAGGGCATGGCCCGGAGTGACTGGATTTTTCCCAGCTAACTCCCGCCGATGCCCTGTTTGCTTGCCCCTTTACCGGAATCCGTGTCGGCCAGTCCCTTCCAAGCGATGAGGCCATATTTTCCTGCTCACTGGCAGGATAACTATTTTGACAGGCGAATCTGTTCAGTGAATGGCAAATCAGGGAGGGAAAAGATGATGCGTCAGCGACTAAGAGCAGCGCTGCAGGGCAAGGTCGCAGACTGGCTGGAGATCCGCTTTGAAGAAGAGGATATCACCACGTTTGCGCTGTCTGCCAAGGAAGTCAACGAGATTTCTCAGGTCAGGAATCGGGTAGGGAACGTACGGGCGCTGGTTAATGGAGGTTGGGGCTTTGTGGCCTTCAACGATGTTGAAAGGCTGGACGAGTGGGTGGAGCGGGCTATTGCGCAGGCCAGGCTGGCTGCCGGCAAGCCGCGATCCCTGGCTCAGGTTGAGCCGGTCGTAGATACCAGGCGGGCAGTGCTGGACGGCGACCCCCGGGAGATCAGTATGGCTGATAAGCTGGCGATGGTCAGGCGTTATGCTGATCTGGCCATCGGCGCTCACCCGTTCATTGTCAATGTGCTCAGCACCTACCAGGACATCTTTCAGAGGCGCTATTATGTCAACTCGGACGGCGCTGATATTGAGCAGGAGAAGTGTTATCTCAGCGCAGGATTCTCCGTGGTCGCCCGACATAAAGGAGTTCTCGAGACGTATGGTACCAGCTTCCGTTCAGTCTCAGGCTATAACGACCTGCTCGGGCGTGACGACGAGATCAGGTTGGCTGTGGAGCGAGTGGTGGAGATGGTTCAGGCAGATGTTGTCCCCGCCGGCGTCTATACAGTCGTCCTCGATCCATCCATGTCTGGCCTGTTCATCCATGAGGCCTTCGGCCACCTCAGCGAGTCGGATGGCATTTATGAGAATGAACAGCTGAAGCAAGTAATGACGTTGGGCACCCGCTTCGGTTCACCAATCCTGACAGTGAGTGACGGTGCGGCTACCCCGGGCCTCCATGGATCATATCACTATGACGACGAAGGCACCCCTGCCGGCAAGATTTACCTGATCAAGGAAGGGATACTGACCGGCCGGCTGCATTCTCGAGAGACGGCAGGCACTATGGGCGAGCCAGTAACCGGCAACGCCCGGGCAATCAACTATCAATATCCACCCATAGTGCGCATGACCAACACATGTATCGAGCCGGGCGAAAGCAAGTTTGAGGACATGATCAAGGATGTCCCGCTGGGCCTGTATATCCGCGGTACCCGCGGCGGAACCACCATGAAAGAGATGTTTACGTTTGCCGCCCAGGAGGCGTTCATGATTCGCGATGGTCAGATCGCCGAGCGGGTGCGGGGTGTGGTGATGATGGGCAACCTGTTCGAAACACTCCGCAACATTGATGCCGTCGGCGACGATTTCGTCTGGCGCTTTGGCACCTGCGGCAAGGGAGGCCAGGCGATGATCCCGGCTGGCATGGGTGGTCCCAGCGTTCGCATTCGCAATGTGGTAGTAGGAGGGAAATAGAATGGAAAGGATTTTGCAGCTCCTCCCGGTCGGCGTGGAAGCCGAGGTCTACTATACTGACGCCACTGATCAGTCAGTCTCGATCAGCGCGGGACGCTTACAGGGGATCAACTGGCGTAACCTGGGTGGTTATGCCCTGCGGGTGATCAAGGATGGGCGACTGGGCTTCGCTACGGCCACCACGGAGGATTCAATCCCCTGGATGGTCGAAGCCGCCCTGGCAACAGCTGAGCTGGGCCGGAATATCAGCCTCGCTTGGCCGGGCGCCGAAAGCGATGCGCCGGCAGTGGATGCTGATCTGGAGCAGCTGTCAACTGAGCAGCTGACCGGGTATGTAGAAATGGCGGCGCAGCTGGTCGGCAGCCTGGATCCAGGCTGGATGGTTCGGGCCAGCGCCTCACTGCGCGACTGCCGGACGCGAATTGTCAACACCGCGGGTGGCAGGGGAGAGACTCGGTCGCTCTACCTGAGTATCGGCACTGGAGCTGAGCTGGTGGGGGGGCAGGATATCCTCAACCTGCACGCCGGTGTCAGCGTCAGCCGCTTGAGCGAACTGGACCTGGAGGCTGTGGTAAACGCCACGTTCGGCCTCCTACAGCAGAGCGAGGGCGTGATTGCCCCTCTAACCGGCGGGTTGATGCCGGTGTTGTTAACCAGCAAGGCGATGAGCAGCGTGGCGCTGGGTCCGTTGCTGGCTGCCTTTAGTGGCCGAAATGTGCTGCAGGGCACTTCACCTCTGGCGGGGCAGCAGGGGCAACAGCTGTTTGATGAGAAGCTGACGCTGATCGACGACGCCACCTTGCCGTTTGCACCCAGCAGCGCAGTCGTAGATGATGAGGGCGTGCCGACGAGACGCTTCCCGCTGATTGAGAACGGGGTCATCAAGGGCTTTATGTATGACCTACAGACGGCAGCGCGGGCGGGAACCAAGAGCACGGGACATGCGCGGAAGATCGGCCGCACGTCCGGGGCGCGTCTGAACTCACTACCAGGGCCGCACATCTCCAATGTGATCCTGCAGCCGGGCGAATATAGTTTCCCAGAGTTGCTGCAGGAGATGGGGAATGGAGTGATCGTGGATCAGATCTCAGGAACCCCAGGCTTCAATCCTAGCGGTGAATTCTCGGTGACGATCCAACTGGGCTACCTGGTGCGTCAGGGGCAGGTCGTGGGGCGGATCAAGAACGCCATGCTCTCCGGCAGCGTCTTCCAGGCGTTACGGCAGATCCGCGCCATCGGCAGGGAGGCTCACTGGAGCGGCGGCGGTGAAAGCGGCGCACGCCGGATCCCCGCGGTCGTAGTCGACGGTTTGCGGGTGGTCACCAAGTAATCAGGCAATAGGTATTGGTTAAGGCGTGCTGATGAGGCGCGGGAAGCTGCTCAGTTGCCCGACGCACCGGGAGCACGCCTTCCTCTATTCACGTCGCAGGATAATCCACTTGTGGTGACGCTGAAAACCACACTTCAGGTAGAACTCGTCGGCGATGCCGCTCACCCTCACCAGATGAGACTTAGGCAGGCAGCGGGCCAGAGTTTCTTCCACCAGCAGGCGCCCAACGCCCTGTCCCTGATGATCAGGATGAACGAAGAACCAGTCCAGATCGGTCTCCTGCAGCTCGGGATCGTAGCAGCTGATAGCAATTCCCACCGCAGCGTCCGAGCATGGCTCTTTGGCGAATACCCAGAGGGATGGATCGAAACCTTGCTCCTCAGTCCAACGGCGGAGCCTTTGAGGGGAAACCAGGTAACCAGAATTCGTTCGATTGATGATCTCGGCAGCGGCGGCAAAGTCGCTGCTCTGTCCAAAGTCAAAAGGAACCAGGCGATAGAGGGTGCTAAGTCTGCGGGTGAACGGTCGCGAGTGATCATAAAAGAGTGGATAGGTGACATCCAGCGTGAAGCCGCGCAGTTCAGCCGCCACCAAGGGATAGTAACTCTCATGCAGCACCAGGAAGTCCAGCTGGGCCATCTCTTCGGGCGGCAGCAGCCAGCGCTCTGCCTGGTCGGACCAGTAGAACAACAGCTGATTATGCCGCACGGCGTAAAGGGCCTTACCCAGTTCACTGTCGATCTGGTGGGTTCCGCACTCGCGCAGCATATTCTTCAGCTTGCGCCAGGCGATCGAACTGACCGCCCCCGGATCGGCCAGGTACAGTCGTCTTACCCAGGCGATGAATTTCTGTTGATCAACCAGCATAAACCATACCTCTCAACACTAACTCTCCACACTGCGGGAGGTGGACCAGGTTACGAGTTGCTGACCCGGATCAGCCGCATCGCTGACACCATGAAATTGGCGCCAATCGGATAGAGCGGTGGAAGAAACGTGATCAGAGCCACTGCCATCCCCATATTCCGAATCATCCCCTGGGTAATGGCGAAGACGGGTATGATGCCCAGGCGAAGCAGGAAGAGCGAGCCAGCCGTGTAGACGCCGAGCGCGATCAGGACGCCCAAGAGACTGATGGCCAGCGCCTCGCCAAAGAAGAGGGCACCGATTGCAGCGCTGCGCACTCCATAGGTCTTGAGGATGCCTACCTCCGCCATACGCTCGGTGCTGGCCAGGACGAGCATGTTCATCACCCCCAGCGAGGCGATGGTTAGCACCAGACCGCTTAGGATGTTGCTCCAGATGAGGGCATCACCGTGGGTCTCCATTAATGCTTCGTGCTGGTGCAGGGTTGCCAGGGAGCTGGCAGTTTCCACCTGAGCCGAGCGTTCTGGCGCGATGGCGGCGATCAGCGCACTCAGATCAGTTGCGGGATGGAGCTTAAGAAATATCCGCTCTATGCCGAAGGCACCCTGTTCCTGGGCCCGAGCGAAACCGGCCGTATTCATCACCGGCACATGATAGGTAAAATAGGGACTGTCAAATACGCCCGAAATGCGATAAATGGTGGTTCCATAGAAGCGTCCGTAGCGGATGGTGAGTGCGGTCGTGTCTCCCACCCGCAGTCCGGTCCGGGCCAGCCATTCCATCGGGACCGCCAGCTCATCTGCAGCCTCCGGCCAATGCCCCTCCAGCATCTGATATCCTTCGTTGAACTGAGTGCCCGGCTGGAATGCCAGTATATCGTCAATGCCCGCAGCAGTGTTGGCAGTGAGCTTGATCACTGACTCCCACGCCAGGACATCAGGATGCGTTTGGTATTTCAGGCTGACGGGCGACAAGACGACATCGGCCGGGAGAGGGGGTGGCGTTGCCTGCGCGGCGCCGGTGACCATATAGGTGAAGTAGTAATGGGTGATGAGGTTGGTCAGCAGGCCGAGGGCGATCCCCAACGCGGCCAGGATAATCCTTCCCCTGTTGTAGCGTAAGTTGGCGACGATAATCTGCAAGATCAACCTGCTGTCCCTCCCCGCTCCTCGCCAACGATCTTCCCCTTGTCCATGATCAGGATCCGGTCAGCCTGGCGGGCATGTTCCATAACATGGGATACCATGATAACAGCCGCGTTATGTTTGGTGGCCAGGTCGGCCAGCAGGCGCACAACCCTGGCGCCATTCTCATAGTCAAGGTTTCCCGTCGGCTCGTCGGCCAGAATCACGCTGGGCTTGGTCACCAGGGCACGAGCGACAGCCACGCGCTGTTGTTCGCCGCCAGACATCATTGCAGGACGGTGGTTGGCGCGGTGTGACATATCCACCTCTTCCAGGGCCTGCAGCGCCAATTGGCGGCTTTCGCGACGGGACTTGCCCATGACGCGCAACGGGACCTCCACGTTCTCCACGGCCGTAAGGCTGGCTAGCAGATGATAGTTCTGAAAGATGAAACCGATACTCTCAGCTCGCATGGCAGTGATCTGATCTTCGCCGATAATCCGATCGGGTGCATAGAGGACTCGACCGTTGATGGCGACCGCTCCGTCGTTGGCACGATCCAGCCCTGACAGGCAGTAGAGCAGTGTGGTCTTGCCGCTCCCCGATGGACCAACCAGGCTGACAAACTCCCCAGGTTGCACGCTGATGGAAACCAGATCCAATGCGCGCAGCTTTCCTTCAGGGGTGCTAAACTCTCGGATGAGCCCGATTCCAGAAAGTGCAGGAATAGTAACTGGTGTATCAGGTCTACGCACCACGAATCACCTCCGCCGGTATAATGCGAGCCGCCTGCCAGACTGGTGCGAGGCTGGAGAGGGCTGAGATTGCAGTAAACGCCAACGCAATGAGGATTCCATTTAGGGGACTGATTCCAGTCAGTCCGGTAATGCTGCCACCGGCGCTGGAGACGACTGCCAGCAGGAGCAGTACGCCCAACAGATAGCCCAGCAATCCGCCGGCCGCGCCGAGGAGGCTACATTCAGCGAGGAGAGACTGCTGCAGATGCCGACGGTTCCAACCCTGAGCGCGCAGAATGGCAAACTCTTTGCGCCGCAGGCGCAGGGCTACGGCCAGGGTGAGGGCCACAATCAGCGCGCTGACGGCGAAAATAGCCCAGGTGAAACTGGTTGATACTGCCGTAAGCAGGTTATCCTCTTCCTCGCGCACCCTGGCACCGGTGAACAACGCCATCGCCATCTGCTCTGCGCCCATCACTTCGTGTGTCGGCAGGTTCGCCTTCGCGAGGGCAGTGGCGGTGCGATCTCCCTCTGGGAAGATAGCGCTCATTGTCCAGCCGGGTCGCACTGCTGCAACCTCGCGCAGGGTAGCCAGGGGCATCAGGGCCAGCGGACCGCGCGTTGGGGGACTCATGGAGATGTAGGGCGTGGGGATAGGAGATCGATAATGCCCTATGACGGTAAAAGAAATTGGCTCCTCGCGCGAGTAGTCAAATCGCATCACACCCGAGTCGTCTATCGTCAGGATGGGCATGAAAAGCTTGATCTCGCTGCCTACCGGGTAGAGATCGTTAGTCTCTTCGTTGATCAGAACTACATGCTGGCCCCGCTCTGCTGCGCCGAAACCCTGCCCCGCAGTAACTGTCAAACCTCCTTTGCCGAAGGTGAAATCACGAGCGATGACCGGGACTCTGGCCCCGTGATCGTTGAAGCTGTCATTGACGATGAACAGCTCCTGAGGGCTGGCCAGCTCAGTCGTCTGATTGGTCACCCCCTGCAGCGATATGGCCTGCCCGAGACCGGTACCACCATACTTGATGCCCAGGTAACCTGAAGGCAATCTGCCGAAGCTGGCGTTGTCGGGTAATACCAGCATCTCGCCTCCAAACAGGGCGCGAAACGGGCCCGCCATTACCTGGCTGATATCCCCCGTCATAGCAAAGATGATGGTGATCAGCATTGCCCCCAGAGCAATTCCTGAGACGCTGAGCGCTGTTCGGCCCGGGTTACGCACGATGTTACGAATTGCGTGCTCAAAGACCATGTGTCCACCTCCAGACGTTCGTTCCCTATCCCATTCTGCACCGGAGGCCTGTTCTCCTAGTTCAGAGTCGGGTCAATTATGACTTTTCCCTCTAAGGCGGGGAAAGCTCGTCAGAGCGGCGGATGGAACATGTCAGCGAAGGCGGTCTACCTGGTTGGCAGAGCTATTTGGCCGGAGGGGAGGTGAGCAGCCAGTGGGAGAGCTGAAACTCCAACCGGGCCCGCTCCACCAGCGGATAGCTGGGAGTTGGGTCGATAGGCTCGAGAGTGGTCACGTCGTAGGCACGGCTCTTGCTTAGGTCTCCATCAGGCGAGGTGAGGAAAATCAGCTCGTTGGTGACGAAAGAGTTCTCAGGGGTATATGCCCGGAAGGGGATAAAGCTTTCGGTAGCGTTTAGCAGATCCTGACCCAGCAGAATCGCGTCACGCGGCACCCTGATACCCAACAGGTTAAGCAGGGTGGGCATCAGGTCTATCTGCCCGCCCACGATGGAGAGGCTTCTGGCCTGATGCATACCCGGGATGTGAATGATGAGGGGCACACCCAGCAGATCGAAGATAGAAAACTCATCTTTCCCCAGCCAGCGCAGACCACTGGCCCGCGCTTCAGGGTGGCTCATCCAGGCGGCAAAATGGTCACCGTAAAGCACAAAAATGGAGTTCTCGTATTGACCAGCGTCTTTCATGTCGGAGAAGAACTGGGCGATCGCTGAATCGGCATAAGACATGGACTGCAAGTATTGGCCGAACAGGTTGTTGTCTTCATCGGCCAGCGGAAAGGCAGCCCGCTCGGCATCGGGCAGTAAGTAGGGGTGATGACTGGTCAGGGTGCTGAAAAAGGCGTAGAAGGGTCGCGTTTCAGCCGCCAGCCATTCCAGGGACTGGCGAAAGAGCGACCGATCGCTCAAGCCGATCCCGATCACCTCATCCATCTCCAGCCTCTCGCTGCTGATCAGCTCGTTAAAGCCGTAGGCAGGGATGGCCTGGTCGCGCAACCAATATTCCTTGGTATGCCCGTGGAAATAATAGGACACATAGCCAGCCTGGCGCAGAGCAACCGGCAGGGTATAACTGAGGCCGTTCAGGTAGACGGAGTTGGCCGGCTGATCGGCGTGTGCATAGTACGATGTGTTGGAGATGAACTCGGCGTCCGACGTGTTACCCAGGCCGATCATCTGCAGGTAACGCTCGAAGTAGAAGGAGTCGTCGCGGAGCAGGCTATTGAGAAACGGTGTCACCTCTCGTCCCTGATAGGTTCGGTTCAAAGCGTGGTTCTGCATCGCCTCCACCTGCAGCACCACCAGATTGCGCTCGGACGCCAGGCCGAAGCTAGCCGGCCTGGTTTGCCGAATCGGCTTAGTACGCTCCTGCAGATATTCCTCCAGCACCTCGGTGGTACGATCGCCGTCCAGCAGAGTAGCATACCAGTCGTGGAGGTGATAGCGCAGGGCGCCATACTGAGTTTGCACGTGCAGGCTGCGGCTGTTGCCGCTCCTGATATCACGCACCAGTTGGGGTGTGCCATCCAAAGCCAGGAGGAATGAGCAGAGTAAGCCAGCTGCGGCTGCCTGACGTGGCTTGAGCCGCTGCACGTCAGCCTTGTGCCACCAGAATACCCAGAGGGGTATGTCAAAGAATAGGCCGAAAAAGGCTGGCTTTAGCGCAGCGGCAACGCTGCTGGAGACGTTTGTGATTTGCCCGGTGAGGCGCAAGGCGCTGATGGGGATGAAACGCCGGAAGAACTGATAGTAGACCAGGTCGCAAACCAGCACGGCGGAGAGTAGCAGGCCGGATAGAAATGCGATTGGCTTGATCCAGCGCTGCGGTAGTAGCCAGATCAGAAGATGAGAGAACAGGGCCAGGGAGAGGCTGCCCAGAGCAACACCGCCAGGGTTGCCCAGGCCTGCCAGGCTCTGGGTCAGCACGAGCTTCAGAACAGTGACCAAGACCAACAGGGTAAAGAGGCGCCAAGTTCTTGTCCCTCTCAGTGAGTAGCTGCGATTGGCCACCGATCTACCCACCTCCGTTGCTTCCTTGCCAGGCTGAACACGTTTGTCACTCCAGTTACGATTGCGATGCCCTGCCCTCAGGGGCGGGGAAGAAGCGCGCAACTGTCTCGATCTCCACGTCCCCAGTCCATCGATAGCCGAGCCGACGGCATACAGCGCGCGAGGCCAGATTCTTCTCGCTGGCGACGTACAAGGGCTGCTTGCCGGCCGCCAGCAGGTCTCTGGTCAGGGCAGCCACAACATTCTTAGCATACCCTTTCCCACGATGCTCCTTGCGGGTCCAAACCCCGATCTCGGCAACGTTATCCAGCTGCCAGTTGAGTTCGGCGTAAGAGATTCGCAGGCCGCGCTGCTCTACAGCGTATCCATAGCACCCGTCGGCAAGCTCATAGCGCACCAGATCACGCCTTGAGCCCTCGTAGTGTAATTGCTCGCAGGTATGTAGCAGGCAGCGATCCAGATACTCAAAGTAACGCAGATGCTCAGACAACTCCGGCCAGTAGCGTTCCGGTACGATAAACAGATAGCGCTGGCCTGATCGTAACGCCTTATTCAGCAGTGGTGTCACCAGACGCGGCTGCGATGTCCAGAACATGACCAGCGGTGCCGAAACGTCTGAGATATTTTCAAAGATACCCAGTACCGCGCGTTCGTCTTCCTGTATCAAGGTGAAAACCGGGCTGGCTGTTTCAGCGGCATCGGCCAGCTGGTGCCGAAACATTGCCACTGAGAGGTCGGTGGGGTCAAGCCAGGTGAGCGGGTCTGTAAACATCATCTCGTCATCTCCAATGCAATTTTCCAGGGCATAGCCACGATGTCTTTCGCCATACGCGGGTTGTATCCTTCTCTATTGGATCTAGGCAGGATTTGCCATGGTCAGTCGGGAACTCTAGAGTGAAGGGCGGAGGCAGGTTCTCTGAACTTGCCGCGGTGTCTGCCTCGTCAGACATCTTTGATGCCAAGTTTATCCAAACAGTAGGGAGGAGTGAGTGATAACATGATTTTCCGTCAGCCAGGATTGGAGAACACCAGTGAGACTGTACGACTCGCCGTTGAGCGGGCACGGCAACTCAACGTGCGGCATATCGTAGCCGCCTCCTATCGGGGCACGACCGCCAGGGAACTGTTACCGCATGCGCAGGAGTTCAACATCGTTATCGTAGGGCAGGTGTATGGCTTCTCCGATAGAGGCAACCCGATGAAGCCCGAGGTTCGCGAGGAGCTACAGACCGCGGGTATGCAGGTGCTGTTCACCACCCACGTACTATCCGGAGCCGAGCGCGGATTGAGTAGACGCTTCCAGGGTGTCTACCCGGTGGAGATAATGGCGCACACGCTGCGCTGCTTTGGACAGGGCACGAAAGTTGCCGTCGAGGTCGCTACCATGGCTCTGGACGCAGGCCTGGTGCCGCCAGGCGAAGACATCATCGCTATCGGCGGCACCGGCAGAGGTGCCGATACTGCCCTGGTTCTGCGACCGGCCCATGCGGCTCAGATCCTCGACACCAAGGTACAGGAGATCATCTGCAAACCTCGGCTGGAATAGTTTTCCCTGTACCTTGACACAGGCCAGCTGAGGAGAATATAATGTGTGCTAATAATTACTCGCGATGAAGAGGAGTAGTAGCCGTTTCCCGTTCGAAAGAGAGCTGCCGGTGGGTGTGAGGCAGCGGCGATAGCGGCGAACTCGCCTTGGAGCAGGCTTGCTGAAGCTGAGTAGGCAAGTCCGGATGGCCTCCGTTACTGGCTGATAAGTGGGGCCTGGATGCCAGTGCCCAACTGGAGTGGTACCGCGGAAAGTAGGGCTTTTCGTCTCCTGGGGGAGAGGAAAAGCTTTTTCTTTTTCAGCAATCCTGCAAGACGTAGAGAGGAGCGAGGCCGAATGGGCAACTATGGAACTGGCGTTGACCGCAAGTGGCAGAAGAAATGGGAAGAGACCAGACTATACTCGTTCAACCGGGATAGGGTCAGAAACAAGCTCTATTGCCTGGAGATGTTCTCCTATCCATCTGGCGCGAAGCTGCATGTGGGGCACTGGTATAACTATGGGGTGACTGATTCCTGGGCCCGGATGAAAGGGATGCAGGGGTATGAGGTGTTTCATCCTATGGGGTTTGACGCTTTTGGGCTGCCGGCAGAAAACTATGCCATCAAGACTGGCATCCATCCGCAGGATTCGACCATGCAGAATATCGAGACGATGCAGCGGCAGCTGCGCGAGATGGGGGCTTCCTTTGACTGGGACTACGAGGTGATCACCTGCCTGCCTGAATACTACAAGTGGACACAGTGGCTGTTCTTGCAGCTGTATAGGGCAGGGCTGGCTTATCGCCAGGAAGCGCCGGTCAACTGGTGCCCCAGTTGCCAGACAGTCCTGGCCAATGAGCAGGTGGTGGATGGCACCTGTGAACGTTGCCATGCCGAGGTGAGCAAGAAGAATCTGACTCAATGGTTCTTGAAAACCACTGCCTATGCCGATGAGTTGCTGGATGGCCTGGATGCTCTAGATTGGCCGGAAAGAACAAAGGTGATGCAGCGCAACTGGATCGGGCGTTCCACCGGGGCTGAGCTCACGTTTCAGGTCAAGGGATGCGATGAGAGCTTCACGGTGTTCACCACCCGGGCTGATACGCTGTTAGGCGCCACTTATGCAGTCCTGGCGCCCGAACACCCGTTGGTAGACAAGATCGCCACTGCTGAGCAGCGCGAGGCCATCCTTGCCTATCAGGCTGAGGCCCTGAAGCAAAGTGAAATCGACCGCCTGGCAATCACCAGAGAGAAGACAGGCGTCTTTACCGGTGCCTATGCCATTCACCCTATCACTGGAGGCGAGATTCCCATCTGGATCGCTGACTACGTGCTGGCCGGCTATGGCACCGGCGCGGTGATGGCGGTCCCGGGCCATGATCTCCGGGACTATGAATTTGCCAGCAAGTTCAACCTGCCGATCGTACGGGTGGTAAGAGCTCTGGATCCATCGACAGACGACGCTCTGCCCTTTGTGGACGATGGAGTGTTGGTGAACAGTGGCGAGTTTGACGGTCTCACCTCGGCGGAGGGAAGAGAAGCGATCGTGGGGAAGCTGGCGGAGAAGGGGCAGGGTGCGCTGAAGACCAACTATCGCCTGCACGACTGGCTGGTGTCCCGGCAGCGCTACTGGGGAGCACCGATTCCCATTATTTATTGCCAGCGTTGCGGCATCGTTCCGGTGCCCGAGTCCGACCTGCCAGTGGAGTTGCCATATGATGTAGAGTTCGCGCCAGATGGACAGTCACCTCTGGCCAAGTCGCAGGAGTTCATGGAAACCACCTGTCCCCAGTGTGGGGGGCCAGCCCGCCGCGACCCGGACACGCTGGACACCTTTGTCTGCTCTTCCTGGTATTTTCTGCGCTACGCCGACCCCCACAACGCTGATGAACCGTTCGATCGCGAGTGGGTCAATCAATTGCTCCCGGTTGACATGTATGTTGGGGGGCCGGAACACGCAACCATGCACCTGCTGTACGCGCGCTTCATCACCAAAGCGCTGCGCGATCTCGGCTACGTGCGCTTTGACGAGCCATTCACCAAGCTGGTTCATCAGGGTATTATCCTTGGCCCCGACGGCCAGCGCATGAGCAAGTCTCGCGGCAACGTGGTTTCGCCTGACGGGTATATCGCCGAATATGGTTCGGATGTATTCCGCATGTACCTGCAGTTTGGCTTTAACTACGTCGAGGGGGGCCCCTGGAGCGACGACGGGGTTAGGGCGGTTGCCCGCTTCTTTGAGCGCGTCCAACGTCTTCTGGATCGGTATCTGGAGATTAAGGCCGCAGGAAATGGCCATGACACGGTAGGCAAAGCGGAAAGGGAGCTGGATTATTGGCGCCACTATGCCATCAAAGGCATCACTGAGGATGCGGAGAAATTCCAGTTCAACACCGTTGTATCGCGGCTGATGGAGTTGGTCAATGCCCTCTATCGTTACACCAATGAGAATGAGTCGCTAAATGTTGGCTTCATGGGTAATGTCCTGGATGATCTGGTCAGGCTGATGGCGCCCTTTGCGCCGCACTTCTCGGAGGAGAACTGGGAGGCACTTGGCAATGGGTACTCCGTATTCCACGAGGCATGGCCGAGTTTCGACCCGCGGGCCCTGATCCAGGATGTGATTGAGCTGGCTGTACAGGTCAATGGCCGCGTGCGAGACAAGATTGCGGTTCCTGCATCGGCCAGCGAGGAGGAGATCCGACAGGCGGCACTAGCTGCCGAAAAGGCCCAGGCATACCTGATCGGCAAGCAGGTGAGGAAGGTCATCATTGTACCGGAACGTCTCGTCAACATAGTCGTCAGTTAGCGAAGGAAGCAACAGAGTCGCTGACTTCCTGGTTGCTCGACTTGAACACTCGGGTCCAGGTGTGTCAGTGTTGGTGCCCGGTGATGAACGCCTCACGCGTACCCTGAGCAGGAGTTCCCCTCTCAGGCAAGAAGTTAAGAAGAGTACCGCTGATATGCTAGAGGGGAGGGAAGCAACATGCCATCGCATAAGTACCGAGGAAAAACGCTCTGGGGAGAGCCAGGAAGGGGAAAAGGCGTCTGCCCGATCTGTGGGCGGACCAGCGTAAAGCTACTCTGGGATTCCACCGACAACAACGGGAAAGGAATCAAGGTCTGCAAACACTGCCGCAATTGGAAGAACAGAAAGCCCCGAGTCAGCTAGGAGACTCAAGGTCGCTTTAAGGGCGTGCTAAGAAGCGCTTGCGCTCGGCAAGTGCTTGTCAGCACGCCATTCTCACTTGACAAGGAGGTTGGAGGGTTTGTTAGCGATAACCAACGCCAAGATCTATACCGTGACCAACGGTGTGATCGAGCAGGGCACCATCCTGATCAAGGATGGCAAGATCGCCGCCGTCGGCAGCGATCTCGCGCTGCCCCCGGGGGCTAGAGTGATCGACGCCCAGGGACAGGTCGTCACACCGGGCCTGGTCGACGAGCATAGCCATGTTGGTGGCTGGGAAGAAGGGCTCGGTTGGGAAGGTAACGACATCAACGAATTTACCGACCCGTCCACGCCACACCTAACGATTCTGGACGGCATTAACCCTCTGGATATCGGCTTTGCCGATGCTCGCCGCGGTGGGGTTACGACTGTCCAGACGATGCCTGGTTCGGGTAACGTCATCGGCGGGCTGATGCTGGCTATGAAAACCGCCGGGACTATCGTTGATCAGATGGTGATCAAGAATCCGACCGGCATGAAGGCTGCACTCGGAGAAAACCCGAAGCGCAACTACGGTAGCCAGGGGAAGGCGCCGGGGACGCGGATGGGGATGGCTGCCATGCTGCGTGACCACCTGCTGCAGGCGAAGCAGTATGTGGAGAAGAAGGAGCGAGGCGATAGGGACTGGAGATTCGACGCGCGCTGGGAAAACCTTGGCAAGGTGATCCGCAGGGAGATCCCGCTGCGCATTCACGCCCATCGAGCAGACGATATCCTCACCGCCATCCGCATCGGCCAGGAGTTTGACATCGACTTCACCATCGAGCATTGCACCGAAGGGTCGAAAGTAGCCGAGGTATTGGCTAAGCATGGCATCTGGGCGAACGTGGGGCCAACAATCTGGCAGCGAGCTAAGGTGGAAACGAAGGACATCACGCCCTCCACAGCTGGCGACATCGTCAGAGCCGGCGGCAGGGTGACGATTATCACCGACCACAACATCGTTCCCCAGCATTACTTCCGCGTTTCAGTCGGTTTGGCCATCCGCGAAGGCCTGCCTGAAGCCGAGGCTTTGAAGGCAGTCACCATCAACGCGGCTGAGGTCATCGGTATCGCTGACCGCGTAGGCAGCATCGAAGTTGGCAAGGATGCAGATCTGGTGCTCTGGAGCGGTGACCCATTTGAGCCCCTCACCGATTGCCTCATGACGATTATCGATGGCAAGATCGCCTTTGAGCGAGAGGAGGCGAGGTAGATGAAAGCATTTGTCAACGCTAAGATTCATCCTGTGGGCAGTGAGACATTGGAGCGCGGTACCCTGATCATCGACGCTGGCAAGATCGTTGCCATTGGGGCGGAACTGCCGCTGCCTCCGGCGGCTGAGGTCATCGACTGCCAGGGCAAGGTGATCATCCCCGGCTTTGTCGATACACATACCCATGTCGGCCTCTGGGGAGAAGGCGAGGGTGGCGCCAGCAGCGACGGCAATGAATCTACTGATCCGGTGACGCCGGAAGTGCGCGCCCTTGATGCTATTAACCCCCGCCACCAGAGCTTCGCTGATGCCAGGCTGGGCGGCGTTACAACTGTGCAGATTACTCCTGGCTCCGGCAACCCGGTGGGTGGTCAGATGTGCGTGGTGAAAACGTTCGGTACCATTGTCGACGAGATGGTCATCACTGAGTACAGCGGGATGAAGTGTGCGCTGGGGGAGAACCCCAAGGGTTCCTATGGTCAACGACGGCGGCGCTTTCCCGGTACGCGCATGGGAACTGCAGCAGCGCTGCGGGGCGCGCTGTACGCCGCCAGGGAATATGAGGAGAAGAGGCAGAGCGGCAAGGTCGAGCCGAGTCTCAAGTGGGAGCCACTCGTCAGCGTGCTGAACGGCGAAGTCCCGCTGCGGATTCACGCTCATCGCGCCGATGATATCGTCACTGCGGTGCGCATCGGCGAGGAGTTCGGAGTGAAGGTTCAGATTGAGCATGGAACGGACGCAGCTTCCATCGCCGATTTTCTCGCGGAGAAGCAGATCCCGGTCAACCTCGGGCCGTCCTTCTGGCATCGGGCCAAAATCGAGACACAGGCTATCTCCTTCGAAACTGCGGGCATTCTGGAAAAGGCGGGCGTCAGCATAAGCTTGATTTCTGATCATCCGTTCTTCCCAATTCAGTACATGAGTATCGCTGTAGCGATGGCACATGCAGCCGGCATGACGGCAGGCGGTGCATTGCGGGCTTATACCCTGACGGCTGCAGAGCATCTGGGGGTTGCTGACCGCGTCGGCAGTCTCGAGGTTGGCAAGGATGCTGACTTCACCATCTGGGATGGCTGCCCGTTCTCCATTCGCAGCCACATCTTAAAGACCTATGTTAACGGCGAGGTTGTTTACCGACGCTAGAATACACAAGGGCTCTCGCATCAGCGAGAGCCCTTTGTCAGGGCACACCCTTCGAGCGCGCCCCTGTCTCCAGAAACTCAGGTATCAAGCGAAACGTGACTCAAGACTACTTCAGTTCCACCTGGCGGGTTACGGTTCCGCCGCGCTGGGAGACCAACCTGATGGTGACAGTGTTCTGCTCTGGGTTGGTCAGTTTGATGGTCCATCTGGCGCGGCGCGTGCTCTTTGCCGCTGGCCCGAAGCTGTAGAACCAGGCGCGTTGCCCCGCAACATAGCCCTCTAGATAGCCGAGCGACTGCCTGGCCTCGCAGTTATGGAGGACCATTCCTGGCGACAACTCGACCTGGATCAAGTCAGCCCGCACGGCGCGCTGCTTAACGGCCTGGTGGCTGATGTTGGTGGGCAGGTAGCCGTGGTTGGATACGACGACATTCAAGCTGTACACGTCGTTACCCACCTGCTCTACGTGGACCTCATCGATGTGCACCTCTGGCAGCGCCAATGCGTATCGCAGGGCGAACTGGTTAATCTTATGGCACTCTGCCTCCAGCAAGTGAGGCGGTGGGTTCTGAGTGACCTCTTTCACCCGCCAGCCGCCCAGTTCGACCTCACCCAACTGCGGGTGCTGGAACCGATGCCAGCGGACGAAGCCGTTGCCTGCCAGCTCCCGGTCGTTCCATTGCAGCAGTTTCAGTTCCAGCTGCCTGCGTTCCTTGGAGTCCATACGGCGGTTGGCTCTCTGCTTCATCTCTGGCGCAGCCCGACCGATCATGTCCCACAGTTCAGGAGTGAACGCAAACAGTCCCAACTGCTCATAGCACCAGTCGTCCAGCACGCCTGACCAGACATCGCCGTAGCAGCAGACCACTGGGTAACCAGTGACCTCTGTGCCGAGCATACCGACCTGTTCAAACATGGCTGCATCGTTGCCGGGGAAGTCCTTATCCGGCATGGTGCTATGCGGGCGGAATAGCACGCCACCGTGTGTATGGTAGAGCAACACGCCAGCGATATTCCTGTGACGGCTGATGAACTCGACCTGATTGCGCGTCTCCGGTTCGGAGAGCGGGAACGGGCCGGAGCCAGGCGTCAAGGCGCTGTAACCAGCCGGGAAGTTGCGGTTCAGATCCAGGCCATATTTGGTGGGCGTCGGCTCAAAGGGCAGCTTTACATCCTGAACCAGTTCGCCGTTGTCATCGCGCAGCATGCCCTCGCTAAACACATGGTAGAACGGTCCCTCCAGGTCCCAGGGGGTGCGCTCAACCATCAGGCGTTCATCCTCAGGGTCCACCTTCCAGGCCCCGCGAGCATCATCTCTGAGACGCATGAGCAGGATATCGCCATCACCATTGATGTCTTCGGTATGGAGGCCAGCCGGATCCTCGTCCTTGCGCCAGTCGGGATAGGGGCGCACGCTGCTGCGCAGACGTGCGGGAGTCGTCAGGTATAGCTCGGCCCCATCGGGGTTAATACGTGGTAAGATGTAGAACGTGCGAGTGTCAAGGAGCTTCTTGATTCTGGCGTCCTTATCGTATTGCCCCAGCAGGTGGTTGATCAGGTGGAGGGCGGCCATCGAGCCGGTGACTTCACCTGCATGGATATTGGCGTCAATGTACATAGCAGGTTTGTCCTCGGCTGCACCGGTGGACTGATTGGTGAGGGTCATCACCCAGACGTCACGCCCCTCGTAGCTCTTGCCGATTGTATCCAGGCTGGCAAACTGCGGATACGCCGCGGCAAACTCCTGAAGAGCCTCTGTTAGTTGTTGGTAGGTGTAGTAGCGATCAAACTCTACCTTCACTCTGCTCAATGTTTTCGCCTCGCTTTCATTCGAATGCCTAGTTACTCTCTATTTCGCTCTTGAAGAATCGATTCCTGCGGGATGGGTAACTGATCTCGCGGCAGCACAATTTCAGGGAAGGGTGAGAAACATGCCAGACGAAAGCTCTATCAAGGCACAGATTTGCGAGATCGGGCGCCGCCTCTATTGGCGCGGCCTGATCGCTGCCAGCGACGGCAATATCTCTGTACGGGTTGGTAAGGACGAGATCTGGACCACGCCCACCGGGTTCAGTAAAGGTTTCCTACAGCCAGACATGCTGGTGAAAGTCGACCTGTGGGGAAGGAGACTCGAAGGGACGCAGCAGGCTTCCTCGGAGCTGAAGATGCATCTGGTGGTTTATCAGCAGCGGCCTGATGTACAGGCAGTGGTGCACGCTCATCCACCATATGCGACGGCTTTCGCTGTGACGGGGGCACCCCTCGACGAGCCGATCCTAGCCGAAGCTGTGGTCAACCTGGGGGCTATCGCCCTAGCACCGTACGCGACGCCCTCTACAGATGAGGTGCCTCGGTCTATCGCCCCCCTCGTGGTTGATCACGATGTGGTACTTCTGGCCAACCATGGCGCACTGACCTTAGGCTCTGATCTGACTAGTGCCCATTTCCGGATGGAATCGCTGGAGTTCTTTGCCCAGCTGACAGCTATCAGTCGTTCGCTGGGCCAGCCGCGCGCGATCCCTGCGGAGCAACTGGACAAACTATATCGACTGCGGCAGGGCAAACCCTAGAGAACTATTCGGGCAAGACGGTAATTTTAACCTATCGAGATTTCTTATTGACGAAATGCTTGCTCGCTGCAGTTGATATGCCTATACTGAGAGAGAAGTATTCTCATTCTCATTCGGCGATCAGCAGCAGAGGAGTTGGAGAGATATGTGGGGTTATGTACTAATTAGCACGATAGCAGGGTTGGCAACTGGGTTGGGCGGAGGACTGGTCGTTATCTTCGGTCGGCCTTCGACCAGATTCCTATCAACGATGCTGGGGCTGGCAGGAGGGATAATGCTTGCCATTTCCGCCTTCGACCTGATTCCGGAAGCCTATGAAATGGGTGGCACGTGGCTGACGGTCGTCGGCATCGCACTGGGAGCGGCGATTATCTATGGGCTGGATCTGGTGCTGCCGCACATCCACAAGAGCCTGCAATCCTCTGAAGGGCTAAACGGCGGCGGGCTGGATTGGGACTGTCAGAATCTGCTCCGCTGCGGGATCTTCCTTGCTCTGGGAATCGGGTTGCATAATCTGCCGGAGGGGCTTGCCATCGGCGCTGGATATACAGCGGATGAGGGCCTGGGCTCGATGATCGCCCTCGGGCTGGCGCTGCACAATATTCCCGAGGGGATGGTCACGGCGGCACCGCTGTTTTTGGCCGGCGTGAACAGGTGGACCATCATCCTGATCACCACAGCGGCGGGCCTGGTCACGCCCATCGGCACCGCTGTTGGGTACCTGCTAGTTGGCATCAATCCTGCGTTCCTCGCTGTCGCTCTGGGGGTGGCGGCAGGGGCGATGATCTACATCGTCGGCGATGAGTTGATTCCTGAATCACACCAATACCATAGCCATGCAGCAAACCTGGGTCTCCTGGCGGGATTTATTCTGGTCTTTGTCATGGGTTGAGAGCCTTATGTAGAAAATGGGGAATCGATCTTTCCACGGTCGATTCCCCATTCTTTTTTCGGGAAAGTGATCAGCCGGCTGTGTGACTATGGAGGATCTCGGCCAGGTTCGCCTTCCAGCGTCCTCGCAGGAAACGAGTCAGGCTAAGGGAGAAGCGGACAAAGAGGTCGATAGTCATGGCTATCCAGACTCCCTTGATACCCCAGCCCACCGCACGAGCCAGGAAGTAGGACAGCGGTAAGCGCACCCCCCACAGCCCCAGGGCACCAATCACCATCGGTGCCTTCGTATCCCCGGCGCCTCGCAGCGCTCCGTTCAGGACACCTGACAGCTGTTGCGGGATCTGGGCGACTCCGGTGGCGATCAGGTAGAAGACTCCCAGTTCAATGACGGCCGAATCGCTGCTCAAAAGGCCAAAGATTTGGCGCGGCAGAAAAATGAGCAGAGAGGCGGTAAAGGCGGTTAGTGTCATGCTCCACCTTGCCAGCTCGCGCACATAGCGTTCGGCTAGTTTGACTGACCCGGCTCCCATACTCTGGCCGACAAAGGCTGTGGCGGCGACACCAAAGCCGACGGCAGGCATATAGGACAAGGACTCAGCCGTAATCCCTTGCTGATGCGCTGCCAGAGCTACTGTGCCAAAGCTGACGACAAGACTCGTCAGCAGGATCTGCCCCAGCTGCATGAAGATATGCTCAGCCGCCGTGGGAACCCCGATGCTGAGGACGGCCCGCACCTTGAAGCTGGAGAAGCGGAACCCAGCCAGGTCAAGGGAGATGTCTTTCTGACGATAGAGCATGATATACAAGGCGAGACAAGCACCTGCCGCCTGAGAAATTACCTGCGACCAGGCAGCCCCTGCAATCCCCATCGGCTCCAAGCCCAACTTACCGAAGATCAGGACGTAACTAAGGCCAACGTTGATGATGTTGATAACCATGGCGACCAGCATCGGGACCCTGGTGTTACCGGCCCCCCGCATGATAGCACTGGTAACCTGCATTACAGACATGAAAGGCACGCCCCAGACGACGATGCGTAGATAGAGAGTGCCAGCCTGGAGCAGATCTCCGGCGGCATCATAGAGTAGCACCAGCAACGGCTCCGCAAAAGCAAAGGCGATACAGGCAAAGGTGAGCACCAGGCCCAATGTTAGAAAAAAGGCCTGCTCAGCATAGTGACCGGCTTCGGCTCGATCGCCCGCTCCCACTGACCGGGCCACCATGACCGTAGTACCAGTGCCAATGGCTGCGAAGACACCCCAGACCAGTTGTGTTACGCGGCGTCCCAGCCCGACAGCCCCAACAGCGACAGAGCTGACATGGCCGAGCAAAGCGGATGAGACCATACTCACGGCCATCTGCAGTATGCTCTCAATCGTGACCGGCCAGACCATTCGAAATATCTTACTGCGCATCTCCGGCAGTGTGATGGCGTCCGGATCCCTTAGAGCGGCTGTCTCTACCGACAAGTTGATCACCTCGATGTTTTTTTGTTTGCCCCAGTATCCTACTTCGCTGCTGCAACAGCTTCTCCTCTTGATCAGGGATCCTGGCGAAGCTTGTTCCCGGCTACGGGCTGAGTCACCCCTACAGAGATTAGTCCGGGCGAGTGAAACTGAACTCTAAGGGAGGAATTCGTCAGTCTTATGGCAAATCTATGAAAGATAGGCAGGCCAACATGCCTTTTGCTCTGCTATTGGACTCGCGGGTCTGCGGCAGGGCAACGAACAACGGCCCCGTCGTTCGCCAGAGGAATGGGGGAAGGCTAGGAGTATGTCAATAAGTGATCTGGACTGTGTCATAGAAGACTCAAATAACAAGGCCAGAACTGGAGGCCTAGGGGAGTGCTCGAGCATTGGAGCCTATCGCCTGAAGCTACACCGGGGGGAAGACGGAGCATTCTGGCTTACGTCCTACAGCGGTGGCTTCCTCACGAACTTGAGCGCTCTGGCCCGGCGCTTCAAGACGGCTGATTGGCTATTAGCGATGTTAGGCGAACAGGATGGGGCACTGCGGGTGCCACCGGCTAAGCTGGAGGCGGTTCAGGCCATTTTTCAGGCCGGTTTGGATCCTGACCTGGGTCTCAGCTTGACTCCCCAGGTAGCGAGCTTGCGCAAGCTACCACTGCCGGATATTGGCCCGATTCAATACCGATGGAGTGACTCGACGCGATGCCTGAGGCGGGAGGGGGATTGGCAGTACGCAGGCGACGGGTGGTTGGTCGGCCCGGGCATCTATTTTCAACTGCCAGCCCCTGCGGCTGAGGATGAGAACTGGCTGAAGAAGAGCTGTATTGAGGGCGAAGAGCTACTGCCGTTTCTGCAGCAGGTCATAAACGAGTGGCAGCGGCGCGGCTGGCCCTTTAGCTCCGAGCTCACGTATTCATCTGAGCCAGCCGTCGTATTCGAGGTGCAGACAGTGACGGAGCAGGCTGCACACCTGTCAGTAGAGTGGTTGACAGAGGCAGGGTCAGTGAGAGAAATCCCTGGGTTCACTGGCGTTGTCTGCACAGGAAGGCGACTGCGGCCAGGATTCAGTCCCGAGCAACTGGGTCAGTGGGTGGATGATGCGCAGACCTCGGTTCGACTAGAGGGAGAATCCATCCCCAGCTTCCTGCAGTATATTGGCGTCTGGGGACGGCGCTGCCTTCTGGATCATCAGCAATTGTTAGCTCGAATGCATGCGGTGTTTCAGTCTCAGGGGCGACTGGAATTAGTGGCCTGCCGGGAGGAGCACCGCGGTATCGGTGTGGTGCAGGCCGTACCGATGTTCTGCATTCCTGACTGCTCGGTCACTGCAGGCAGCCTATCTGAGCAGATGGCTGATGCGCGAGAATATCTTCGCCTGCCTGCCGGCTGGATCCCCAAAGAAACTGCCTTGGCCGCAGGCCTAGCCGGCTACGGTCGCGCCGCCGATGGGAGCGCACTGGACCCGGTATCGATGACCCCGCAGGAAGTGTTGTGGGGTGGCTCACCGCGACTGGAGGGACCATGGAAACTGCAGCTGCGTCCGCCCGAGTTACCTTCAGGCAGGGGCAAAGAGGGCGCGCTGGAACACCTGTGTTTTCTACGGCAGTGGGGCCTGCCTGGCGGTCTGGTGGGAACGGTGCACGAGTATGGGCAGGCGTTAATGGAGTTCCTCTGCACGTATTCTAACCAGCAGAGCGATGCCCGTATCTTACTCGTGGGCACGAAAACCGTCCTGAACTACGTGTGCAAACTGTCAGACTTCCTGCAGATAACGCGGCTCGATAACAGACAGCGGTTGGATCAGAGCCGGCCAGGCCTGGTTGCTGCCACGCCGGCGGCGTTGGAGGAGTGCCCGGACCTGCAGCAGATTCAATGGGACGTTGTCTGCTGTTTCAACGCGGATGAGCTGATCAAGTCGCGGTCGACGCGGCTGTTCACCAACTTAAGTCGATTGCAGCGCGTCTTGTTTGTCGGATTGTTTGCTGACCTGAGTTTTCGTCAACGGACGCCGGCCCGGGAAGCGTTCTCCATCCTCTTTGAGATCGAGGAGGCAGGCTCGCCCCATCTCCTCTGGCGGCACCTGATCCGCAATCCCAATGAGCTGCCCTGGCAACTAACCTCAGCCTACGGGTCGAGAACCGAGGAGAGCGACCCAATAGTCCGCGCCAAGTCGAGCTACCCTGTCCCGTACAATTATGAGACATCACGCTTCCTGGCTGACGCTGCGGCGCTGGTGAACCGCCGGGCCCAACCCTGTGAATTCGTAGAGTACTATCAGCCCCGGCCAAGCTATGTCAGCATGAGCCGACGTCAGCTGAACTGGTACCTGTATTGGCGGGATCAGGTGCGACGGGAGAGCTTTCCGCCTACCGGACTGGATTACATCATGCTTTTCGTCTACGAGTTGATCAACGGCTTTGGCGTCGCAGATGTGGCCGAGGGATATGCACAGCTGCATCGTCTCTGGCTCGCTTATCGGCACAAGTTTCCTGCTCTGGATAACAGCTTGCCTGGCCTGCTGAGCGACTACCTGCTTGTCAATGGATGTCCACTGGACCCATTGCAGCCGTATCGCGAAGCGTTGGAGCTGGGGGTTGCAGTCCCGTATTTCGATCTGCTCCTCAAGGATTGCCTGAAACAGTCGGGAGCGCCGCTGACGTTCTCCATGGTGGAACGCTTGATTGATTATCAGCTGCAGCGTAGCAGGTTCTGCCAGGAAGGCCATCGGTCTAGTCTGGAGCGAGCTGTAATGGCGGTGTTGCCCCAGGTGGACGCCTGGTTTGAGCAGGAGCATCGAGCTGGGATGTGGGCCTATTTCCGCCCGCATCGCTATCGACTGGTACGTCGGTTGCCACTGGCCAACGTTCCATATGCCTCGCCTACCCATTACATCAACCTGGGCAGTGCGCTTCCCTACAGCGAGCAGGTGCATCTGCGGGCCTTACTAACCGGAGTGGTCAAACATGTGGAGAACGTCCTGCGAGATCAGGAGCGGTGGCGCGGACGCCTGCGCAGCTACCATCTGGACAACGAGCTCGCCCGGGTGATTGAAGCCGCGTTGCGCAGGCCCAGGCCGCCGAGACGGCCACCCCGCGTGATTATTGACGCGACACGCGTGGCGGATATCGCCCGCCAGTCGGATGAAGTGCGCAGCCTGTTGCTGTCCAGCTGCGACGGCGAGCCGGCGGAGGCACCGCCTCCGGCAGACGCCTGGTTGCGCAAGGCCGAGCTGCCACCAACTACTTCCGAAGGAGCCATGGACGCCGCTAGTGCCCCCCCGTCAGATGCGTGGGAAGTGCTGGAGGGTACACTTACAGCTGAGCAGGTGGCGGCACTGCTGGTGCTGGCTACCGATCCGGCTGCCTTCCCGGCCTGGTGTCAGGAGCAGGGCCAGCTGCCGGAGCTGGTTGTCGACGAGATCAATGCGGTGGCTCTCGATGTGATCGGTGACCTGGTTCTGGACACTGCGACAGGTGACCACTGCGTGCTGGAGGAGTATCGTCAGCAAGTATCGCGCCTGGTCAAGGCTGAAAGGGGAGAAGAGAATTATGGCAACTAGAATACCCCGACGTATCACCACTGCGTTGCTCAGCTCACTATCGGCGGGGGTAGTCCCGCGGATTGGTTTGGAGTATATCGCTGTTGGTCGTTCGGAAGAGATTAAGGCGCTGGTAAATGACTTGAATGATATTGCCGCAGGTGGGGCCCGTTTTCGCCTGGTTGTCGGCCGCTATGGTTCAGGGAAGAGCTTTTTGCTGCAACTGATCCGAAACTATGCTATGGACCGCGGGTTTGTCGTCGCTGATGCCGACCTCTCTCCGGAAAGGAGATTGTCGGGGAGCAATCGGCAGGGTCTCGCCACTTACCGCGAACTTGTACGGAACATAGCGACCAAAACGCGGCCAGATGGCGGCGCACTGCCGGCAATTCTCGAGCGCTGGATCTCCAGCGTTTCCGCTGTGGTGCGACAGGAGACGGGGCTGGCTGCCACGGATGTGGCGCTTGACGAGGCTGTGGAGCTGCGTATCATGGCTGTCATCGACAACATGGAAAGTATGGTTCACGGCTTTGATTTTGCCACTGTGCTTGCTGCCTACTGGCGGGGTCACCGGCTGGGAGATGACCGCCAGAAGGATGCAGCATTGCGCTGGCTGCGGGGTGAGTTCAGTACAAGAACTGAAGCCAGGGAAGCTCTGGGGGTGCGCGTCATCATCGACGATGACTCCTGGTACGACTACATAAAACTTCTCGCCCGCCTGGTCAGCGACATCGGCTACCAGGGGTTGATCGTTCTGGTTGATGAAATGGTCAACATCTACAAGATCAACCACAGTCAGGCCCGCCAGGCCAACTACGAAAAGCTCCTGATGATGTTTAACGATACGATGCAGGGGAAAGCAGAGCATCTGGGACTGGTCTTCGCGGGTACGCCGCAGTTCCTGGACGATCCGCGCCGAGGCCTGTTTAGCTACGAGGCGTTGCGCTCCCGGCTGACTGAGAGCCGCTTTCTCAGGGTTGGGTTACGCGATACCACGGGCCCTATCCTCCGGCTGTACCCCCTCTCATACGAGGAGCTTTTTGTCCTCCTAACCCGTCTGCAGGAAGTGCACGCAACGCATTACGCGTATGAACCCAATCTGATTGACGCTGACCTGAGGGATTTCCTGCAGGAAGTGATGGATCGCCTGGGAGCGGAGCAGCTGCTGACCCCGCGCGAAACTATCCGTGACTTCATCACCATCCTTAATCTACTCCAGCAGCATCCAGAACTGGAGTTTCAGCAGTTA
Organism: Bacillota bacterium; assembly: GCA_050949085.1. Lineage (GTDB taxonomy): Bacteria > Bacillota > UBA994 > UBA5500 > UBA5500 > JBMNFB01. Next base: position 598,011 of record JBMNFB010000001.1, on the reverse strand, counting down.
CTCCAGCAGGCCGAGTTCGGGCAGGATGGCAAGGCCGAAGAAGACGACGAGGATGATAGATTGGCGGAGTTCCGCCTGTGAGTCGTGAGTTCTACCGGCTAGCTCCTTTCATCCAGGAGTTTGTCTATCGCCATGGCTGGACCGAGCTGCGGGAGGTGCAGATTGCGGCGTCTCAGGTGCTATTCGATAGCGATGCTCACCTGCTGCTTGCCAGTGGGACGGCATCCGGCAAGACCGAAGCCGCCTTCCTGCCCGTTTTGACACTACTGCATCAGGACCCGGCTTGTAGCATCGGCGCGCTGTATATCGGGCCGACCAAGGCGCTGATCAACGATCAGTTTCAGCGGCTAAAGGATCTGCTGGACGAAGCCGACCTCCCTGTATGGCATTGGCACGGGGACGTGGCTTCCAGCAAGAAGTCACGGATGCTGCGGACCGCCCGAGGTATCCTGCAGATCACGCCAGAATCGCTGGAGAGTATGCTGATCAACCGAACCGGCGAACTGCAGCGACTGTTTCACGACCTGCGCTTTGTTATCATTGACGAGGTTCACGTGTTCATGAGCTCGGATCGCGGCCAACAGATCATCTGCCAGTTGGAGCGCTTGCGCCGCTATCAGCGGCGAGAGCCGCGACGCATAGGGCTCTCTGCTACTCTCAGCGACTATGAGCAGGCGGAGCGATGGCTGGCTTCCGGTAGCCGGCGTGCGGTACGCACCCCGAGGATAGCGCCAGGAGGGCAACGCCTCCGCCTCTCGCTGGAACACTGGCTGCGGCCGGAGAGGGATGATCCTGAGTCGTTACCAGAGCCTGTGGATGATCCGTACTATCAACACATATTTGAGCAGGTGCAGGGTGGTAAGTGTCTGGTTTTTGCCAATAACCGTGGTGAAACTGAGTCGGTGGTTGCTGCCTTGCGACAGATTGCTGCCGCTCAACGCCTGCCTGATGTCTACCACGTGCACCACGGGAGCATCTCCGCCAGCCTGAGGGAGGCGGCGGAGCAGGCGATGCGCGAGCCAGATCAACCGGCGGTCACGGCCGCCACCGTCACACTGGAACTGGGTATAGACCTGGGCCAGCTGGAAAGAGTCGTACAACTGGATGCGCCTCTTTCTGTCAGCAGCTTCCTGCAACGTCTGGGCCGATCGGGTAGACGCGGCAGACCGCCGGAAATGCGGCTGGTCACCAGCGAAGAGGCCTTCGCATCTGGCCACGCAGCGGACCCATTTCCCTGGCAGCTCCTGCAGGCCATCGCCGTTATCCAGCTGTATCTGGAAGAACGATGGATTGAACCGGTCCAGCCCGCGCGACTCCCCTTCAGCCTCCTCTATCACCAAACGATGAGTGCCTTGCTGGCAGCAGGAGAGCTGCAGCCGGAAGATCTGGCGCGCCGGGTGCTGAACCTGACCCCATTTCGCCAGATATCCCCTGCCGATTATCGATTACTTCTGCTGCACCTGCTGGAGATTGACCATCTGCAGCGGATGGAGGAGGGTAGCCTGATTGTCGGCCTGACAGGGGAGCGGGTTGCGCGGGACTTCCGTTTCTTTGCAGTCTTTGCTGATAGCGATGAGTACGTGGTGCAGGATGAAAGCAGGGAGATCGGCAGCATCAGCTCGCCGCCGGAGGTGGGAGAACGGCTGGCGCTGGCGGGGAGGTCGTGGGAGGTGGTAGACGTGATCGCTCAGCGTAGGTTGGTTTTGGTCAAGCCAGCTCTCGGGCGCACAGCCATCGCCTGGCCGGGGGGCGGTGCCAATATCCACGATCGGGTGATGCAGCGCATGCGTCAGGTTTTGCTGGAAGACGAAGTGTACCGCTACCTGCAACCGCAGGCGAAGCAACGCCTGCACGAAGCCAGACTGCAGGCTCGCGCCATGCGGCTGGATCGCCGCCAGGTCGTTCCGGTGGGGAAAGGGGCCTGCGCCATCTATCCCTGGATGGGGAGCCGGGCCTTCCGCACACTGGAGCGTCTGCTCAAGACTCGGGGCCGGCGCACCTGCGACGTGCAGAGCATCACTGGCGTAGCCCCATACTCTCTGCTGGTTGAAACGGTCGATGGCCAGCCAGAAACTCTGAAGTCAGGCATTCTACGGCTGGCGTCCAGACTGGACCACGGTTCACTGTTGCGGGAGGGGGAACGCCCTCAACTGAATAAGTTTGACTCGTTCATACCGACTGTGCTCTTACAGAAAGCCTTTCTGCAGGATCATCTGGATATAACCGGATTACAAGCCGCGCTCAGGTACTGGTGAATGCAGATTCAGCCCAGCGTCCCAATAACTGCCCGTGTGTCCACTTTTTCTCCCTGACGAACTCGGCCAGTTGCGCTACAATGTGGTTATATTGCTTGGTCGGAGACAGAAAAAGAAGGTAGGCCATAGAGAGAAGACGTAGAACTATGCCCTTCTGCGCCAAATCAGAAGGGGGAATTCAGATGCAGACAGTTACCAGCCGCTTCCGAGCATTCGTCGCACTTCTGGTGGTAGCGTTGGCGATCACATTTCTGCCCACGGGATCCTGGGGCGCTACAGCCCAGGCAGCAACTAGCTATGCCAATCGTTATTCGGTAGTGCAGACTGCCCGCAAGTACATGGGACGCCCGTATGTCTTTGGGGCGGCCGGCCCGCGCTATTTCGACTGCTCAGGTCTTACCCGGTATGTGTTTCGCCTGCATGGCTACTACCTGCCGCACTCGGCGGCCAGCCAGGCCCGCTACGGACGCTCTGTCCCCAAGTACGGTTGGCGCTACGGTGATCTAATCTTCTTCCGCAACACCTATAAGTATGGCATCTCGCATGTCGGTATCTACGCGGGCAATGGCCGGATGGTCCACGCCTGGCCAAGGGGCGGGGTCCGAGTGGACAGCTTCACCCGGATCAGCTATTTCACCCGACGCTATGCGGGTGCTCGCCGGATCTTGCGCTAGGGGTGTAGAGGTGCACGAGCCGCCTGAAAGGGCGGCTTTTCCCGTTATAGATGAAAGGGGCGCCACTGGCGCCCCTTGTTGCGGTGGCCGGCGCTAGACCGCCAGCCACCTCCTGGTCCTAAACAAATAGACCACCCCCCTTTGTGGAGTAGTTCACCGGACTAATGCGAACTAGTCCCAGTGTAGAGGCCGGCCCTTAACCGGTATCGGGCTGCCTCCCAAGTTTATTCTACAGCACGAGAAGGCTGAGACGTAGGTAAAGATCTCGGTAGAATATTCTTTACCTAGAACCATTACCGCCCTTTCGGCCCGCGTAGCTGGTAGAATAGAAGCGGCCGGATTCTGGCCAAACATCAGCTTCTCGTCAGGGGTGATAACGATGCAGCGCAAAGTGTTTGTTGTCCTGTTGGCCTGTTTATTAGCCAGTCTAGTCCTCACTAACGAGCTGGCAGCCCTTTCAACGCCCGCCTCCTTGTCTCTAGATGCGGAGGTTGCGCTGCTGGTCGACAGCGACAGCGGACAGGTGCTCTTCTCCCTTGATGCAGAGCGGCGCGTCTATCCGGCTAGCCTGACGAAAATCCTGACTGCTTTGCTGGCCCTGGAGACGTGTGATCTTGATGAGGTAGTGAGGGTGGGTGAGGAGGTCTGGCTAACGCCACCGGATGGGAGTCGCGCCGGGCTCCGGCCGGGTGATCGTCTGACGCTGCGCGAACTGCTCTACGGCTTGCTGCTTCCGTCTGGAAATGATGCCGCCTACAGCATCGCTGTACATGTGGCCCGGAGGACTATGGGTGAGACACTGACTATCCAGCAAGCATTGACATATTTCCAGCAACTGCAGGGCGCTCGCCTGCAGCAATTGGGTGCCAGTGATACTCATTTCGTCACTCCCGATGGCTACCACCACCCTGACCACTATACAACAGCCGCTGACCTAGCCAGAGTGATTCGAGCGGCGCTCCGCTGGCCGGAGTTCAGGCGGATAGTGGGGACGGCGCTATTTCGCCCTCCGTCTGTCCCGGGGATGATCTGGAGAAACAGCAATGTTCTGCTCAACCCGCTCGCGCCTGAGTATTTCCCCGCTGTCACTGGGCTCAAGACGGGCACTACCCCCGAGGCCGGCTACTGCCTGGCTGCGACAGCCAGCGCCGATGGGATCAACCTGCTCTCGCTTGTGCTACGCAGCACGCGGTCCGGCCGTTGGGGCGACACTCGTGCGCTGCTGAACGCCGGATTGCATGGCTACTCGGCCGTTTACCTGAGTCGGGCTGGTCAGACGATGGCCCTGGCCAGACAGCGTGGCTTCTGGGGGTTCCGCCATATCTCGCTGGTGGCGGGGGAAACCTGCCGGGTGCTGCTGCGCGCTGGGGAACAGGCGCGGATCAAGCCGGTGATCGAATGGTTTCCGGAATCATTGGCAGCCGAAGGTGGCGAACGGCCGATTCTGCGACGGGGGCTGGCAGCCGGGAGCATCGTTGGAAGCGTCTCCTGGCTCCTTGATGGCGAACTGTTGGGCAGAACAACGCTGGCCATCAACCGGCGAGCATGGTTCTGGCCGCAGGGCGTTGGCAATCTGCGTGTTGTGCTCGGCGCGGATAGCGGGTAGCCGGGCAGGAACGCAGGATTGCATTCTCATTATTGATGACACACTGATCAACCCGGGTTCCGTTGGAGCCCTTCCTCGCCGGCAGCAGTCGCTTGCGGTTCGCGGCCACTTCGGGCAAGATAGTAAGCAAGGCTGCGAAAAGGATCGCTCACCTACGGCCTTGAGCTTTGGCTATACGCAGGGAGAGACTATAGATCTGGGCAGACTAGCAGCGACTACCCGAGAGGGAAGGAGGAGAGGTATCATGAGCATCTTTGATGGCAAGCGGCTAGATAAGTCCGTGTTCCAGATCGATGTGGAACGAATGCGGCGCGGCTGGTACTCCGATGCTTACTTCGCCAACACAGTGACCATTCTCCAGACTCTGGCGGAGGAGGGCTACACTTTTCAAGGGGAGAGCCTGATTGAGTTGCCAGCGCCATCAACTGTTCCCATCGGTGACTTGGTGGTGGAAATGCAGATTTTCACCCGACGCAGGCCGTACGCTTTGGTGGCAGGCGTCGATGAAGCATTGGCCATTCTGGAGTCCTGTACTGGATACTTCGCAGCCGATGGTAGCTTTGTTAGCACCTATGATCAGCTGGAAGTGGAGGCTGTGCACGACGGAGTATTCGTCTACTACAGGGGCGATTCGCTTAACGTACAGCCTGTGCTGAAGATACGAGGCCGTTATCGAGACTTTGCCCAACTGGAGACGCCTATCCTGGGTGCACTGACCGAGGCAACGCGCATCGCTACCAACGTATACGAGGTTTTGGCAGCAGCGCGCGGCAAGGATCTGCTGTTTTTCCCGGCGCGATTCGCCCATTACAAACTGCAGGCCCTACACGGCTACGCTTATTCGTTGGCGGTACAGGCGTATAATCACACACACGGCACCAACTCCCATATCTTTGTCTCCACCGATGATCAGGCTGGCTGGTGGGGAGGCAGGGGGGGAGGAACCATTGCCCACGCTTCCATCGCCTGCTTCCTGGGAGATACACTGGAGACGATGTTGCAGTTCTGCCGCATCATGCCGACGGATGTGCCACGAATCGTCCTGGTTGATTTTGAAAACGATTGTGTGGGGACCACCCTGCGGGTGATGAAGGGCATGTTCGAGCAGTACCTGCGGCTCCACAGGGCTAACGAGCCGAACCAGGCGGCACGCTACAGACTATACGGGGTGAGACCGGACACTTCGGGCAACATGCGGGATGTCTCAGTCACTCCCTTAGGGGAGAAGCATCTGGACATGGGTGTAAATCCGCGCCTGGTCTGGTTGCTGCGTCAAGCCATCGATCAGGCCTATCTGGACTGGAATCTGGAAGACGAGGAGCTGGACATGGCACGCCACTGGTGCCAGGATGTGAAGATTGTCGCTACCGGTGGCTTCACCGCTGAGAAGATTAGCCGGTTTGAGGAACTGGACGTCCCTGTCGATGTCTATGGTGTTGGGTCGTCCCTATTGGAGAACTGCACCGCCAGCGGCAGCAAGAGTGACTATACCGCCGACATCGTTCGTGTCCTGATCGACGGCAGCTGGTATCCCTTGGCCAAGGAGGGGCGCCGGGCCTGCGATAACCCCGACTTAATGCAGGTGAAGAATCAGAAATGAAACGACACACATCGCTAATCCTGTTGGCGACTCTGGCGCTGGGGCTGAATAGCTGCCAACTCGTGCAGCCACCCCCCGATGAGCCTGACCCAGGAGGGGATAACGTGATTCAGCAGATACTCGGCGAGCTTTCCATCGAGGAAAAAGTGGGACAACTGATGTATATAGGTGTTCCTGGCCGGGAGCTCAACGCCGATATGGCGATCATCAGCGCGATTCGCCCAGGGGGAGTCATCCTCTTTGGGCGCAATATCTCGACCAGGGAGGGGACCATCAGCGCGATCAACGCTTACTACAGCAATAGTGAAGTGCCCGTGGCACCGTTTATTGGTATTGATCAGGAGGGTGGCCCTGTAAGCCGACTGCCGGCAACCTGGGCAACACGGTATCCGGTAGCCGCTGAAGTGGGGAAGCTAACTGCTGATGAGGCTCGGCAGCTGGCAAGGAGTATGGGGCAAGAGCTGTCGGCCCTCGGCATTAACATGAACTTCGCTCCCGTGCTGGATATCAACAGCAATCCCCGGAACCCGGTAATAGGGGACCGCTCCTATGGGAGCACCGCTGCGGAGGTCTGGAATGCTGGCGAAGCCGTTCTAGCTGGGTTGCAGGACGGAGGAGTGATCCCTGTTGTCAAGCATTTCCCCGGTCACGGCGACACTTCCACCGATTCGCATCTGGAGCTGCCCAGGATTGATGCCAGCCGCGATCTTCTGGAACAGCGAGAGTTATGGCCATTCCGTCAGGCGATTGCTGCTGACGCACCGGCCATTATGCTGGGGCACTTGCTGGTTCCTGCGCTGGATGCATTGTACCCCGCGTCTCTCTCCTCGCAGATTGTTACCGACCTGCTGCGCAACGAGTATGGGTTCGCTGGCCTGGTGATCACCGACGACCTGGAGATGAAAGCAATCGCGCAGGAGGACATCGGTTCAGCAGCTGTGCGATCGATTCTTGCCGGGGCAGACATGGTGCTGGTCTGTCACACATACGCGAAACAGCAGGCTGTCTTCGACAGTTTGCTGCAGGCAGTAGCTGATGGCACCATCTCGATGGAACGCCTGGATCAGTCGGTACAGCGGGTTCTGTCGCTGAAGCACGCCTACCAGATCCTCTCGATTACATCGAGATAAGCGAGGGATAGCGAGCGCGGCGGGGACAAGCCGCTTGAAAACTCTGCAAGCACTGGCCGTCGCACTTGATTCTGCGGAGGGCTCAGTATATTGTATACAAGATTGAGCAAAGCAGCGTGTGATTGGCTCTGCAGAAGGAGGAGTGCTGTTGCGGGAGTTAAGGAAATATTGGAGCGATGCGGTGGCCGCAGTTTCGCCAATTATGGTGGTGATAATTATCCTGCAGCTGACAGTAGCGCGGCTGCCCTGGACCGAGTTTATCCAGTTCCTTATCGGTCTTGCCTTCGTATTGGTGGGCATGTTTATCTTTCTGATCGGCTCGGAGGTTGGGCTGGAGCCCCTCGGCCGATTGCTAGGCAGTCTCTTGCCAACCCCTGGATCTCTACCGTTTTTCCTGATAGGTTCATTTATACTCGGTTTCCTCGTCGTGGTTGCCGAGCCGCAGGTGCGCGTGCTGGCATTTCAGTTTGCTGACGTTTCCGGCGTAGAGGTGAGTGTGACCGTTTTTGTCGGCATGATCGCCGTTGGCGTCGGCTTGATCGCGGCACTAGGCATGTATCGTATTGTCAAAGGGATCTCGATTCGGCGGAACTTGGCACTTGGATATCTGGCAGTTCTTATACTCGGCCTGTTTACTCCCGCAGAATTTCTCCCTCTGGCCTTTGACTCGGGGGCCATAACGACTGGCCCAGTAACCGTCCCGTTGATCCTTAGTCTAGCAGCCGGCACCGCCTCTGTCCTGGAGGGGCGCGATCCCCTTGCAGACGGATTTGGCCTGATTGGGTTGATTATGCTGGGGCCGATTGCAGCTGTGATGGTGCTGGGGGTGATGCTCGGATGAGCGACATCGTCATCTGGGGCGGATTATTGAGCACGGCGATGGAAGTCCTTCTGTCGTTGTCTCCCATGTTGGTGTTCCTGCCCATCGCACACCTGCTGTTTCGACCTCCACGCGAGACCCTGCAGAATATCCTGCGCGGGCTGATGCTTGCTTTTGTGGGCATCACTCTGCTACTACATGGCATCAACATCGGGTTCATTGGGACCGGGCGCAGCATGGGAGAGATCGTTGGGGGGTGGGAGCATAAGTGGATTGTGATTCCTGTTGGTGTGTTGATCGGCTTTGTGTCCATTCGCGCGGAACCGGGCGTACAGGTCCTTTGCGGTCAAGTGGAGGAAGCGTCCAGCGGTTCCATTCCCCGAAAGATCTTTCTCTATACACTGGCTGGTAGTGGCGCGCTGCTGGTGGGATTGGGTATGGCTCGCATGGTCTACGGAATCCCGTTCTTCTGGATTATCTATGCAGGATACTCTTTGGCGCTGCTGCTCCTCAGATTTGCGGATCCGGTGTTTAGCGCCATCGGCTTTGACTCAGGGGCAGTTGCGACAGGCCCCATGGTTTGCAGCTTCGTACTAGCGTTTGGCATTGGCGTCGCTACCGGCGTTCCTGGTCGCGATCCAGTTGCCTACGGCTTTGGCCTGGTTGCCATGGTTGCTTTGGCGCCGATGCTATCCGTTATGCTGCTAGGCCAACTCTACGATCGAAGGGGTGTTAAGCATGACAGATCCCAGGCAAGGGGATCCCATGACACAAAATGATCTAATAGTGGCGATAGTTGGACGGGGAGAAAACACAAAGATTGTCAAAGCAGCCAAAGCGGTCGGCGCCGAGGGAGCAACCATCATCCCTGGCCGGGGTACCGGCATTCATGAGCAGAAAAAACTGCTCGGCATCGCTATTGAGCCCGAGAAGGACGTGGTGCTGATCGTCGTCAAGCGCGAGATCAGTGAACAGGTGCTGCAAGCGGTGGTGCAGGCTGGTGATCTGGAACAGCCGGCTACCGGCATCGCCTTCGTCATCGAGCTGAGCAAGGTGGTTGGGATCGCTCACCTGCTCAGGCAATCATAGCTGACCCGACCAGCAAACTGAATATCCGGTATCACGCGTCAGGACCTTCCCTGACGCGCATTATTTTTTAGGGTGCTCGTTGCGATGCAAGGCACTCCTTTTGCTTCTCTCCGAAAATCATTCGTAAAAGCCCGCCCTATAGCAGGGATTGGGCAGGCCGGTCAGAAACTATAAGGGAGGTGGAAGTATCGGTGCAGCCACACCGCAACTCACTCATGGAAGGCTTAAGAAGATCATAGTTGTGTGCAAGGAGGTGTTGTGTTGCGGCGGATAAAGAAATACTGGGACGAGGCAGCAGGGGCAGTCCTCCCGATTACGCTGGTCGTAATCGCCCTGCAACTCACCGTGGCGCGGTTGCAGTGGACCGACTTTGTCCAGTTCCTGATCGGGTTAGCCTTCGTTCTAGGGGGGATGTTTGTTTTCCTCTTAGGATCCGATGCTGGGTTGGAACCGCTGGGCCGGTTGCTGGGCAGCTCGTTGCCAACTCGCAGTTCGGCGCTTTTCTTTCTGATTGCCTCGTTCCTCATCGGCTTTGCGATCACAGTAGCCGAGCCGGATGTGCGGGTATTGGCGTCCCAGTTTGCCGATGTATCTGGGGGCGCCGTAAGCAAGACCGCTCTGATCGCTGCGATCGCTCTGGGGGTAGGCTCTTTTGTGGCTCTGGGCATGTACCGCATTGTTAAGGGAACGCCAATTCGCAGGGTTCTAACCATCGGCTATGCGGCTTTACTAGTCCTCGGTTTTATCACCCCGAATGAATTTCTGCCGATATCGTTCGACTCAGGTGGTGTGACAACCGGTCCGATGACTGTGCCGCTGATCCTGACACTGGCGGCAGGTGCAGCCTCGGTGCTTGAAGGGCGCAGTGCGATTGCGGATGGGTTTGGCCTGGTAGGATTGGCATCACTCGGCCCGATCGCAGCGGTGATGATCCTGGGAGTGATGCTGCGATGAGCGATATTGTCATTTTCGCCGGTATTCTGGATACAGCCTGGGAGGTCTTGGGCGCGCTGCTTCCCGTCTTGTTGCTCCTGCCGATTGTCCAGTGGCTGTTTCGTCCGCCACGTGAAACTCTGGTGACTATACTGCGGGGGCTAGTATTGGCCTTCATCGGCATTACGATGTTGCTGCATGGTGTCCACATCGGGTTCATCGGTACCGGACGCAAGATGGGCGAGATCATCGGCAGCTGGGAATATAAATGGATGGCCATTCCCATCGGTGCCGTGATCGGTTTCGTGGCCGTCAGGGCAGAGCCTGCGGTTCAGGTGCTCTGCAATCAGGTGGAGGACGCATCCGCCGGCTCTATCAGGAAGAGTGTCATCCTCTATACCCTGGCCGGCAGTGCTTCGGTGTTGGTGGGGATCGGCATGGCCCGCATGGTCTATGGCCTATCCTTCCGTTGGGTAATCTACATAGGATATGGAATTGCACTCGCGCTGCTGCAGTTTGCTGATCCGATATTTTCGGCCATTGGCTTCGACTCTGGCGGCGTCGCCACCGGGCCAATGGTGTCCAGCTTTGTGCTGGCGTTTGGCATCGGGATCGCAACCGGTGTTCCCGGGCGGGACCCTGTGGCAGACGGTTTTGGTCTGGTAGCCATGGTGGCGCTGGCGCCAATTCTATCGATTATGTTACTCGGCCAACTTTTTAATCGAGAGGGTGGTAAACGTGACAGATCCGAAGCAAAAGGATCCGACGACACAGAATGACCTGATAGTCACGATAGTTGGACGCGGCGAGAACACGAAGATCGTCAAGGCCGCGAGAGCAGCCGGTGCCCAGGGGGCAACCATTATCCCTGGCCGGGGCACCGGGGTTCATGAACAGAGAAAGCTACTCGGGATTGCCATCGAACCGGAAAAGGACGTCGTCCTGATCGTCGTCAAACGGGAGATCAGTGAGCAGGTATTGCAGGCAGTCGTCGAAGCTGGAAGTCTCGATGAGCCGGCTACCGGCATCGCCTTTGTCGTGGAACTCAGCAAGGTTGTCGGGATCACGCACCTGCTCAGGCAGCGTTAGTCTGCCTGGGCGCCGGTACTCCCCCTACGACCTTATGTTTGAGGTGCCCGCTTATCCGCAGCCAGGGCACCTCATTATTATTTCGCTCAGCGTGTCACTGGACGGGTGTCCGTGGCTTTACTCAGCAAGGTCATGGACCTGGGCTGAGAAATCTGACTGGAGGACACCGCGAGAGACACTGCAACTTACCCGAAGGCATCCAGAGCAGTAGCTAAGGAGGGGGCAGCTCTCCTGCCTGCCGATCCTGGAGAAAGCCCAGGCCCAGGGTAGCCTCTACAGCCGGCTCTGTCAGGTTCAGCTGGAGTCAGGTATCTCCCCACGACCTGGTGCTGATAGCGGTCAGTGGGGAAGGATAGCGGCCGAGCACATATGTTCATGAATAAACTTCATACAACACCCCGATAGCAGAGTTGATACAGAGCTATATTTGACGAGTGGGTACAACGATGCTATGCTTAGATTGTAAAACCATTATTCAGAATAACTATTAAGACAACTTAGAGAGGTTGAGCAATATGAGCGTCCTGGAGAAGCGGGCTGTCAACATAGTGGAGGAGCAGCTGACACGGGAACAGGCCAGGCGAGAGGTGGTTAAGCTGGCCTGGCCAGCCGTCGTCGAGCAATTTCTGATTCAGATCTTCGGCATGATCGATATGATGATGGTGGGTGCAATAGGCCCAGCTGCGATTGCAGCCATCGGTCTGACCAACCAGCCGATGCTCCTGGCCATGGCAGCCTTTATGGCCCTAAATGTGGGAACCACCGCTGTCATTGCCAGGGCGATTGGGGCCGGTGACCTAAGGGAAGCCAACGAGGCTGCGCGACAGGCCCTCGTTACCATCACTCTGTTGGGCATCCTGGTTACAGTCCTGCTGTATACGTTTACGCCTCAACTCGTGAAGTTTATGGGCGCGGAGGAAGACTCCTTCGACTATGCCGTCAGCTACATGCGGGTTGTGGCTCTGGGTCTGATTCCGCAGACCATCAGCATGGCCGTAACCGCCATGCTGCGTGGTGCCGGAGATACCAGAACTCCACTCCGCTTCAATATCATCGCCAACGTCATCAACGTTTTTGGCAACGCCGTCCTGATCAATGGTTTGCTGGGATTTCCTCGTTGGGGAGTGTACGGAGCAGGACTGGCCACCAGCATCAGCCGCCTGGCCGGTTGCATTCTATCGCTGTATGCTATTAGCCGGGGGGGTGCAGCACTGAAGGTAAGCCTGCGGGGGAAATTTCGCTTTAACCCACGGCTCATCCAGCGCATCGTGCGAGTTGGCCTGCCTGCCATGCTGGAGCAGGTCGTGTTGCGATTTGGTGTCATCACCTACACCCGAATCGTTTCCGGCCTGGGGACGATGATCTATGCGGCTCACCAGATCGGCATGAACATCGTGGGCCTCTCCTTTACGCCGGGCCAGGGTTTCAGTATGGCCGCCACGTCCCTCGTCGGTCGCAGTCTCGGCTCGCGCCGGCCAGACCGAGCAGAGAGGTATGGCTGGGAGACACGCTATGTCGGCATGCATGTGGCCGGAGCTATGGGTCTGATCTTCTTTTTCGGCGGCGGGATGATTGCGCGGTTGTACACAGATGATCCAACGGTAGTCAATATGGCCGCTACCTGCCTGAAGATCATCGCCATCGTTCAGCTGGCGCAATCCAGTCAGTTCATCCTGGCTGGCGCACTGCGCGGCGCCGGCGACACCAAGTGGCCCTTGATCTCGACCATGATGGGAGTGGTTGGTGTTCGTGTTGCCTTGGCAACCCTCTTTGTCAGGGTGCTTAACATGGGGCTGAACGGTGCCTGGTACGCAATGGCGATTGACCAGTTCTGCAGGTCACTGTTCATCTACTTCCGTTACAGATCTGGGCGCTGGAAGGAGCTCAGGGTTTGATCGAACATCAGAAGGGCGCTTAGCAGGGACTCCTGGTGCAACCGGATGGCGTGCTGCTACAACATGCAATCCCCCGCGGCGAAGGGATTACAATTGTGGCGGCACGCCTTTGTGCTGCAATACATGCCCACTGGAATTGGATGGGATAATGAGAACGATAGGATGCGCAGGAGATCACCTGTCTATCGGGAATAACTCAGTGGGTGCAACGATTGCGCTGCAATGTTGCACCTGAGATCCAGTAAATTTGCACTTGGAGGTAGAAGATGTCGACGCTGAAGTATGATCCTTTGTACTACCCGTACCCTTCGCGGCGAAACGCAGTCTATGCGCGCAATGGAGTAGTGGCCACGGGACAACCGCTGGCTGCACAGGCCGGACTACGGATCCTGCAGAAGGGCGGTAATGCCATCGACGCAGCCATTGCGACGGCAGCTTGCCTGACTGTTGTCGAGCCGACTGCCAACGGCATCGGCGGCGATGCCTTTGCGCTTGTCTGGACGAACGGCAAGCTGCATGGCCTCAATGCCAGTGGGCCTGCCCCGCGCAGCATCTCCATCGAGAAGGTCAAGGAGCGCGGGCATGATGCGATGCCGGCTCGCGGCGTCGTCTCCATCACGGTACCAGGGGCCCCCAGCGCTTGGGCGGCTCTCTCTGAACGTTTCGGCCGCCTGCCCCTGACTGAAGTGCTGGAGCCAGCCATCCAGTACGCAGAACATGGTTATCCGCTGACACCGACACTGGGGGCTGGCTGGAGAGGGGCCTTTGCCGCCTTCCGCCGCCTGGCAGCGGAGAATCCCCTTTTTCAGCCGTGGCTGGATACCTTTGCCCCCGGCGGGCGCGCCCCCGCCATCGGCGAGATGTGGAGATCGCCTGGCCACGCAGCAACTCTGCGCTCGATCGCCGAGACCAACGCTGAATCGTTCTACCGAGGGGAGATCGCGGAGAAGATCGATCAGTTCCTGCGGCAGAACGATGGATTCCTATGTGGCGAGGATCTGGCCGCCTTCCACCCCGAATGGGTGGACCCGATCGGGGTCAACTACCGCGGTTACGACGTCTGGGAGATCCCGCCCAATGGGCAGGGAATCGTCGCCTTGATGGCCCTGAACATCCTGAAGGGATTTGAGTTCAGCGAGCAGGCCAGCGTTGAGACTTATCATAGGCAGATAGAGGCGATCAAGCTGGCTTTCGCTGACGGCATGCATATGGTGACTGAGCGCAAGGACATGCGTTATACGGTAGAGGCGATGCTTTCTGATGAGTACGGGGCGGAGCGGCGGCAACTCATTGGCGAAGAGGCGCTATTGCCGACGCCGGGAACGCCGCCACAGGGTGGAACGGTATATCTGGCTACAGCAGATGGTGAGGGGAACATGGTCTCTTACATTCAGAGCAACTATCAAGGTTTTGGCTCTGGTGTTGTTGTCCCCGGCACTGGCATCGCCCTGCAGAACCGCGGCCACAACTTCTCGCTAGATCCCGAGCATGTCAATGCCCTTGCACCTGGCAAGCGGACCTACCATACCATCATCCCCGGCTTCCTGACCAAGGGTAAGGAGGCGGTCGGACCTTTTGGTGTGATGGGTGGTTTTATGCAGCCACAGGGGCATTTACAGGTGGTAATGAACACGATTGATTTCGGTCTCAACCCACAGGCCGCCCTGGATGCACCGCGCTGGCAGTGGACGAGGGATAAGGTCGTCCTGGTCGAGCCCGGATTCCCCGACCACCTGGCGCAAGCCCTGGCCCGCAAGGGACACCAGGTCCAGCGCACGCTGCAGAGCGGTTCTTTTGGGCGGGGCGAGATCATCTGGCGCGATTCAAAGACGGGGGTGCTAGTGGCCGGAACCGAACCCCGCACAGACGGGCAGGTTGCTGCCTGGTAGACATGGCAGCCTAAAGCGAACGGCTGACCCGCAGTATGGGTCAGCCGTTCGCTGTTATCTTCGCCAAGTGGTGATCCGGCCGCAGGCCAGGCGGCGACCTGAATTACCCGCTGGCTGAGTGCGATAATCATCCAGGTTCATATGTATGAGCACGCTCCGTCCGATCACATCCTGCGGCCGGAATCGGCTCGTGAAGACCCGCATACGGGCAACCCCGTTGTTGGAGAACAGGACTGGCAGGTCACCGGCATGATTGCCATGGGGCTGACCGGTCGGGTTCCAGTGCTCCCCAGCCGCCAGATACGGGTTCTCCGGATCTCCGACTTCACACGTTCCGTTCTCGTGGATGTGAAACCCGTGCGGCCCTACAGGCGGTTGATCGCCCATCGCCGGTCGGTACTGTGGAAGGCCCCTGACGTTGACCGTCACCCAGCTGCCGCCGCTGGCTGGTGTAAAGTAAACCCACCCCCTGATATCCGGCGCCAGCGGGCCGCCGGTAATCCGCGCGGCTACCATCCGTCTCGCCCTTCTCCTCATTAGCTATCCTCCTCTTCGCGGTCGTGAGCGGCTAGTCATCCGCTGGGGTTAATCGCCAAGTCCTCGCGAAACGTCTCGAAGCCTGTTTCTCCCCAGACCAGGTAATCCTGTATGTAGCCTAGGGTGTCGGCAGCGAATGTGCCGTAGACACGGGTCAACACTTGCAGGCTGCAAGTGCCGCTAGCTTCATCGAGCACAATGGGAATTGCAGCAATGAAGGGACCGACATTGGCCTCGGTGGGTTGCTTGAGGGTGCCATCTGGATTGTAAAGGTCGGCGGCGGCCGGGTCACGGCTGACATCGATACGAAACTCTAAACCGAGGACATCGTCATTAACGACAACGATGTAACCGTCCACATAGTTGGCTCGAAACCGGCTGGGCGCTCCATAGTCGTCGCCGCTGAACAGCAGTCGGAGTTGCGAGTTAGCAAATGAATATATGTAGCTAAAGGTAAAGCCGCCGCTTCCACCGGATTGAATGGTCACCTTGATATCAGGTATCCCGTCGCCGGTGAAATCACAAAGAAAAAGTGTGGGATCGTAGCCGGAGTTGTTGGCGAGTTGGAATTGTGTAATGCGCCCGGTTCTGCCGTTGCGGATCATCAGCGTGATGTTCTGAATGAAAGGGCTGCCTTCGGTATACGTTCCAGTCAGGTAGACCTCATCAGCGACGCCGTCGCCGGTAACGTCGGCCGTCTGACTGGTGATCACCGTCTGAGCTATCCGTTTGTCCACTAAATCCTTCCTCCTTTCTCTGATGTCTCGTTCATTCTATGCAGATGTGAGAGGAAAGGGGATTCTGGAATAGGGGTGCAATAGCCTAAGCCTTGCGCAGCGCACCCAGTTGGCAGCAGGCCTCCCAATGCAGCTTTAGCACCTGGCCCCCCGCAAAGGTTACCGTCAACACTGAGTGTTCTCCCCGCTCAGTTCTGTTCTTTTGACAGGCGGTGACAACGCCTGCCCCTAACTGCCGGTGGATCACCGCAGCACCGACTGCCGGCGGCGGGGGAAATGAAGCGGCTGTTGCCTGAAGGGCGAGATCTGGGGCACGGCCACTTTGTGTCGGATGCTCCTGATGGGCCGCCCCGAAGGCTTCGGCAAGAAACTGAGAATCGGCGGTCTGCTGGCCGCGGTAATGGCGCGGGGCGATTACGAACAGGCGATCCTGGGCCCGCGTGCAGCCGACGTAGAAGAGGCGTCGTTCCTCTTCAATTGCTTCCCGGGTCTTGCTCAGGTGGTGAGGCAACAAGCCGGAGATGGCGTCGATGATCCAGACAGCCTGAAACTCCAGCCCCTTGGCGCCATGCAGTGTCATCAGGTTCAGTCCGCCAGTAGTCTGGTCGGACTCCTCGATGGCCTCAATCATGCTGGCTACGTGCTGCAGATAGGAAGCGACAGTAGCAAAACGCTGCATATCGCTGAGCAGGTCGTCGCATATGCCTGTGTAGGCATCCCTGGCATGGCCGCGTTGTTCGGCATACCACTGCAGGTAGTCGGCGTACCCCATCGTCTGCAAGTAGTAGTTCAGGGCGGGGCGGGGCGGGAGCTTGCTTGCCGCCTTCCAATGCCTCTCCAGCGCGGCTACCCTGTTCAGTTCAACTTGAGTTACGGGGATTCGGCGCACTGCCCGCCAGGGTGAGATGTGTTCGTGCAGGCAGAGCTGTTCGATCCGGCGGTGGGCAGCCTGAGTGAGACGCAGTTGGCGACGAGCCACCCGCAGAAATGCAGGAAGATGCTCGCGGTCCACCAACAGGCGCAGCCAGGCATGGCAATCCTCCACTACCCAATGGTCAAGGCCGAGCTTTCCGCTGTCCCGCAGGGAGAAGGGGAGCTTCGCCTCAACCATCAGGCTCACCAGAGGGCGGGCCTGAGCACGGGTGCGGTAGAGAACGGCCAGGTCGCCGAGCGCTGCCCCCTGCTTGGCCGATTTGTCAACCATGGATAGAAGCAACCTGGCTTCATCCCACTCGTCTTCTGGGCGCAGCAAGCGAGGCTGGGTCCCACCGGTACGGGTGGGCTTGACGCTCAGCTGATACCGATCCTGATTGTGTGCTATCAGTCGACTGGCCAGCTCGATGATGGGAGGGGTGGAACGATAATTTTCAGCCAGCTCGATTATTCGGGCGCCAGGGAAGTCCTTGGGGAACTGCAGGAGTAGCCCTGGGCTGGCAGCGCGAAACGCGTAGATGGCCTGGTCAATGTCACCGACAACGCAGAGGTTGCTCTCCGGTGCAGCCAGGAGCCGCAGTATCTGATACTGTAGCGGGTTGGTATCCTGAAACTCGTCGACCATGATGTGACTAAAGCGTCGACGCAGGGCCAGAAGAATATCCTGACGCTGTTCCAGTAGATCCAGTACATCCAACAGCAGGTCCTCGAAGTCCATCTGACCCGTAGCCTGTTTGGCTTCCTCGTAAAGGATCCAGACCTGTCGCAGTCTCTCGTCGCTACCTGGCAAGTCAGTCAGGCGGAGACGACGGTTCTTGGCGCTGCCGATGGCGCGCAGCAATTCTTCCGCCAGATCTTCATCCACCTCTTCGCCCAGGTGAAGGATTGCCTGCTCTACCCAACGGCGTTGTTGCCACTCCGGAGCCAGGCGGGGTGAGCCCCGGAACTGTTTGAGAAGGCGAAAGGCAAGAGCGTGGAACGTGCACATGGTGACCTGCTGCAGCCGGGCGCGGTCCACGACGCTCAGGGCTGCTAACCGGGCGCGCATTTCCCTCGCCGCGGCGCGCGTAAAGGTGAGCACCAGAATGCGGCGGGGATCAATGCCGCTGTGTAGCATCGCTGCCGTCCGCGCTGCGATCACTCGCGTCTTGCCGCTGCCGGGGCCGGCCATCACCTGCATCGGTCCGCTCAGGTGCAAGGCCGCCGTTTGCTGGCTCTCGTTTAGCTGCAGACCATCTCGGGCGAGGTGATCAATGAACTGGCGGGGATCCATCCTATCGCCTCCTCGGAAAGCGTACCTCCTGCTGCTGGGCAGGACACTAGCCTACGAACAATTATTCGTATTCGGCGGGCGGTGGCACACCTCCTGCCAGAGCGCATGAAGTGGGCGCACCGCCGAACCCCTGGCTTGGGTTCAGTGGTACGCCCAGACGCCTTGGCCCCAGATGAGCTGATGGGGCCTCACTAGTAATTATCTGTCAGCCGGAGAAGCTGGTTTGGGCAGTGCGGGCGATGATTTCCTCCTGATGGAATCGATCCAGGTTGATGAAGTAGTCACTGTATCCGGCTACACGAACCAGCAGGTTGCGATATTCAGCCGGGTTGGCCTGAGCCCGGCGCAAGGTCTCCGTATCAACGACGTTGAACTGGATGTGATGTCCACCTAGTCGGAAGTAAGTCCGGATCAGGCCTGCCAGCCCGGCAATGCCCTCCTCACCTTCCAGAACTGTTGGAGTGAAGCGTTGGTTGAGCAACGTGCCGCCAGATCTAGCCTGGTCCATTTTGGCCAGCGACTTGATCACTGCCGTCGGCCCGTGTCGGTCTGCCCCCTGTGAAGGCGAGGTGCCATCCGAGATAGGCGTTCGCGCCAGACGGCCGTTAGGCGTCGCCCCCAGCATCTTGCCGAAATAGACGTGGCAAGTGGTGGACAGCATGTTCAGATGGTAGGTGTTGCCCTTGGTGCTCCGGCGGCCGTCAATTTCCTGCAGTAATGAAGCATAGACCTGCTGCATCAGGCGGTCGGCGTAATCATCATCGTTGCCGAAGCAGGGGGTGCGGTTCAGAAGGAGCTGGCGCAACGGCTCGTCGTCGGCAAAGTTGTTGCAGAGGGCGGACAGCAGCGCCTCCATGGTAACCGTGCGATCTTCAAAGACATGCTTCTTCAGGGCCGAGAGTGAATCGGTGATGGTGCCGATACCGCAGCATTGGATGTATGTCGTGTTGTATCGCGGGCCGCCATCGTAGTAGTCCTTACCCTTGGCGATGCAATCCCTGATAACACTGGAAAGGAAGGGGGCGGGCATCTGCGTAGCGTACACATATTCCAGGTAGTTGTTGATACGAATCTTGGTTTCGACAACGTAGCGCAGCTGCCGCTCAAATGCAGCGTAGAGCTCTTCAAAAGTCTTGAACGTGAGGGGGTCTCCTGTTTCCAGCCCGATCTTATGGCCAGTCAGAGGATCAATACCGTTATTGAGGGTCAGCTCCAGCACCTTGGGCACATTCAGGTAGCCGGTGAGCAGATAGGCCTCCTTGCCAAAGCAGCCGGTTTCGATGCACCCGCTGGTGCCGCCTTCGCGGGCATCCTCAAGGGTTTTTCCCATCTGGACCTGTTCAGTGATCACCTGATCGGCGTTGAAGACCGAGGGGTAGCCGTAGCCCTTGCGGATCACCCGGCAAGCCGCCCGCAGGAAGCGTTCTGGCGTCCGAGCGCTGATCTGCACGTTGGCCTGGGGTTGCAGGGTATGCATCTCATCCAGCACTTCCAGCAGCAGATAGGAGACCTCGCTGACGCCATCGCTGCCGTCGCGCCTCAGCCCGCCGAGATTGATGTTGGTAAAATCGTTATAGGTCCCGCTCTCGGCAGCGGTCACGCCGACCTTGGGCGGTGCAGGCTGGTTGTTGAACTTGACCCAGAAGCAGCCCAGGAGCTCTTTAGCCTTCTCCCGCGTCAGTGCACCTTCAGCCAGCCCCTGTTCATAGAACGGCTGCAGATGCTGATCGAGGTGACCAGGACTCATTGAATCCCAGCCGTTGAGTTCGATGACAGTGCCTAAGTGCACAAACCAGTACATCTGCAGCGCCTCCCAGAAGTCTCTGGGAGCATGCGCCGGTACGTGACGACAATTACCTGCAATCCTTTGCAGCTCAGCCCGGCGGACCGGGTTACTTTCGCGCGATGCCAGCTCCTCGGCCAGCTGAGCATGCCTCACGGCAAAGGTGATGATCGCCTCACAGGAGATATCCATCGCCCTCAGCTCTTCATCCTTGGCTGCCGCTTCCGGGTCATTTAGCCAGTCGAGGGCCCGGCGTGCTGCGGCGATCTCCGCCTGCAGGTCGCGCATCCCCTTCTCATAGATCAGGCCGTCCAACGCAGTGTGCCCAGGCGCGCGCTGCTCCATAAACTCGGTGAAGAGACCAGCCTGGTAGAGATCCTTCCAGGACTGATCAATGTTCGTGAAGGCCCGGTCGCGCAGACTGCGCCCCCGCCAATAGGGAATAACCTTCTGGCGATAGATCTCCATTTGCTGGGGGGAGACTTGATAGCTGGTCATTTCCCGAGAATTGAGGGCAACCAGGTCATCCAGCGAGTGGCATGTCAGTTCGGGATACGTAGGGACTGCCTTGGGGTTCGGTCCCCTTTCGCCGACGATCAGCTCGTCGTCACCGATATAGATCGTCTGCTGCTCACACAGACGCTGGAAATTGAGGGCGCGCATCACCGGCGCTGAATGCTTGCCCTCGTTCTCCTGGTAAAACTCAGTGACCAGCTCAGCCCGTTCGGTGGAGAGCGTTACAGGCGTATCGATGCTCTGTTGGCGCAGTCGTTTCACCCGTTCATTCATCCTTGGTCATCCTCCTATCTTGACGCTTAATCCAAATTTGCGAAGCGTTGAGGCCAACGCCTGCAGGTGCTCAGCGCTGGGGGTCGAAACGTCCCTGCAATCATATTCCAGCCCAAGCTTGGAGTACTTGGGTGTCGCGGTTCCATGGTATGGCAAGAGGTCAATAGGGGGCTGGCCAGGCAGCTGGGTAACAAACTTGCCTAGCCGCAACAGGCTATCGGCATCATCGTTGTAGCCCGGGATGATTGGTGCCCGAATGCGGATGGTTGCCCCCGCGTGAGCTAGTGCGCGCAGATTGGTGAGGATCAGGTCGTTGTCAACCCCGGTAAAGGCGCAGTGCTTCACTGGATCCATCATTTTCAGGTCAAACAGCCATAGATCAGCGAGTTCGGCCACCTCTAGCAGAGTGGCTGTGTCAGCATAGCCAGATGTTTCGATGGCGGTGTGAATATCTTCTTTGCGACACTCATCCAGCAGTGCCAGAAGGGCCTCGCTCTGCAGCAGCGGTTCTCCTCCAGAAAACGTGACACCTCCACCGGATTGCTCATAGAAGATGACATCTTTACGGATATGTCCCATCACTTCGTCAATCGTCAGGGTCTGGCCCAGCATCTCTCTGGCTTCCGTTGGGCAGACAGCCACACAACTCCCGCAGGCGTGGCAGGGCTCGTGCTCGGAGGTTTTCGGGCAGACAGCCTGACACTGGCCGCAGCCGATGCACCGTTCGGCGTGGAAAACAACCTGCTGTTGCCGCTCAAAGCCCTCCGGGTTATGGCACCAGAGGCACCGCAGGGGACACCCCTTGAAAAAGACAGTCGTCCGAATGCCGGGCCCATCATGAATCGCGTAGCGCTTCAGATCAAAGATAATAAGGTGATCGTTCTGTCCTCTGGCTGATGATGCAGCGTTGTCTGGCACGAATAGCTACCTCCTTCTATACGCAGGCGCGGTTAGTTGCCACGAGATTTTTGCCTCTGGCGTTACATCCAGTCGCGATCTAAAGATACTTGCCTGTCACGAACAGGTAGACCATGACTTCACGGAGTTCTGGAACTGCGTCACCTGGCAGGAGCAGCGTCCTTTTCAACATCTCTCTGTCATCGAACAACAGCGCAAACATGGGGGTTGATCTAGCACAGGCACCGCCTCCAGCCGTGCCTATGTTTCCTTGGCGGTTACTCCAGCAAATAACCTCGCCTGACTGCATCGTCCAGAAGCTCCCGCACAAACGCGGCCAGAACTTCCGAGCCAGCGGCGATCCGGCTGCTGTTTCGCTTCATTACGCGATCCTTGGTCACGGCATGATTCTGCCATTGCCGTCCCTTGGTCCAGTAGTTGTGCAAGATGGGCATCAGGCAGTCCACGGCCCCGGCGAACTGGGCCTCTGGGGTGCGCTGCTCCTCAAACTCGTCCCAGATCGCTCGAAACTCTGCGGCCTGCGTGGCCGGAAGCAGGGAGAAGATGCGATCTGCGGCCTTCCGCTCTCGCTCTGCCTGATCCTGCTGTGCCAGCTCGTCGTAAGCATAGGTATCACCGGCGTCTATCTCCACCAGATCGTGGATGGCCAGCATCTTCACCACGCGGAGCAGATCGAGTTCTGGGCATGCCGCATATTCAGCCAGAACCAGGGCGGCAATGATAGCATGCCAGGAGTGCTCTGCGTCATTTTCGCGCCGAGACTGATCCAGCAGCAGGGTCTGCCTAACGATCTGCTTCAGCTTATCGGCCTCAATAATGAAGTCCAGCTGCTGCTGTAGGCTGGAGTAGTCCATGTTGATAACCTCCCTAGAATCCTCATGGCTGTATCTGCTGCCAAAGGAGTGTATGATATTATCATAGTATGTCTTGCACAATAAAGCGATAGATCCTTCAGGGGGCAGGACCTGGCGGGACGTGCCTGCGCAGGCCAGCACCGGGACGTGTCGGGGCACCGTAATACCTGGGCAAGGAGCAGTATTAGATGCAAGTGATAGCTATGGATCTCGGCGGGAGCAAACTGACGGCCGGCGTGGTGGATATGACTGGGTGTCAGAGGGAGCGGGTGACAGTAAATACTTGCCTGGCGGGGCGCGACAGGCTGCTTGAGCAGATCAGCGGGTTGGCTACCGATCTGCGCGAGAGACACCCCGAGGTAGCCGGGCTTGGCTTGGGAACCCCCGGCTTCGTCGACAGTGTCAACGGGCGGATTCTCGAGTGCACTAATCTGCCGGGCTGGAACGGCCTTGACCTGGCCGACCGGCTGGCGGATGGTCTGGGTATGCCAGTGGTGGTGGAGAACGATGCTAATTTAGCTGCCCTGGGCGAAGCATGGCTGGGAGCTGGGCAGGGATGGAACAGCTTCCTTCTGATTACGTTGGGCACCGGGGTCGGTGGAGCCTGGTATCAGCAGCGTGCAGGGGTGCATTCAGGGGCTCACTATCGAGCTGGCGAGCTGGGACACGCCATCCTCTATCCGCGGGGGCGGATTTGCGCCTGTGGGCAACGCGGGTGCGTCGAGCAATATCTGTCGGGGACTGCCATCCAGCAAACCTATTGGAGGCGAACCGGAGTGCCGCTTGAAGCACGAGCCGTGTTCCAGCGTGCAGAGGAAGGGGAAGGCGCTGCCAAGGCATTGATCCTGAGGTATTTGTCTGATCTTGCTATCCTGATCTCGTCTCTGCAGAACAGTTTTGACCCCGACCTGTTCGTCCTCGGGGGTGGAGTGACCGATTCACTCCTGGCCTGGTGGGATGTTCTAGAGGAGGAAGTTCGGAAGTCGTCTGCCACGTCCGGCGTTATTCAGCTGCGGGCGGCCCAGTTGGGCAACGACGCTGGGATGCTGGGCGCAGCCAGGCTCGCGTTATCCAGACTGGGGGGTGAGACTGCTTGCGAGCGATAGTCAATGGCACTCTGCTGACTCCCACTGGGTGCCTGGAGAACCAGGCGCTGGTCTACGACAACCGCATTGTAAACATCTGCTCCTACTCCGGGCTGACTTCGTACCACGTGGAGGAGATCATCGATGCTGCCGGGGGCATTGTGTCGCCAGGCTTGATCGATACGCATGTTCACGGGGCAGGCGGGGCTGATACCATGGATGGAAGCAGGCAGGCTTTGGAGACGATTAGCCACCAACTGGCCAGCGCTGGCGTCACTGCCTTCCTGCCTACTACGATGACTCTGGATTGGAGTGACATCGCCCAGGCTTTGATCCAGGTACGGCTGGCGCAGGAATACCCCCTGCCGGGTGCGCAGGTGCTGGGAGCACACCTCGAGGGCCCTTTTCTCAACCCCGAATGCTGCGGTGCTCAAGCGCCGGAGTACATGCGGCTGCCCGATTTTCCCTTACTGATCCCCTACCTGGACGTGATTAGAATCATCACCTACGCACCCGAACTGGATCCGGAAGGCCAGTTTCTAGCTGCGCTGACCAGGACAAGGCAGATCATCCCCTCTATCGGCCACTCCGCTGCTTCATATGAGTTGGCGCAGGAGGCATTTAGACAGGGAGTCAGCCATGTTACTCACGTGTTCAACGCGATGTCTGGCCTACATCATCGGCACCCGGGCCTGTTAGGAGCGATCCTTACTAACGCAGTCAGTGTGGAGTTGATCGCGGACAACCTGCACGTACATCCAGCGATGTACCAACTGTTACTCCTCACCAATGGGCTAGGGCGGATCGTGCTGGTTAGCGACTCACTCCCTGTCGCTGGCTTGCCGGATGGGGAGTATGCCTTTGGCGGTCAACAGATCTCGGTCCACAGCGGCGTTGCCCGGCTCAAGAACGGGAGCCTGGCGGGAAGCACAGCGGGTCTGAATCGCTGTGTCTGGAACTTCGCGGCAGCTACTGGTCTGCCGCTCTGGCAGGCGATGCAAACTGCGACACAGAATCCCGCCAGTTTGCTGAGCCTCGAGCAGAAAGGCAGCCTGAACATCGGCAAGGATGCTGACATCGTTATCTTTGATGATGATGGGGAGGTCAGGCTGACGATCGTTGCGGGCAAGACGGTGTATCAGGTAGGAGGGACTCGATGATTAGGCTGGAAGTGTGCATCGACTCGGTACAGTCTGCCATTGAGGCAGCGCGCGGTGGAGCAAGCCGGGTAGAGCTTTGTGATAGCCTGCTGATCGGCGGCACCACCCCGAGCGCAGGCTGCATTGCCCTGGTTCGACGGAGCATCGATATCGACCTTCATGTATTGATTAGACCACGCGGGGGCGACTTCTGCTACACAGAGAGTGAGCTCGGAGTCATGTCTCACGATATCCGGCTGGCGCAGGAGTTAGGAGCAGACGGAGTTGCCTTCGGTATCCTGAGCCCATATGGGGAAGTGGACAAAACAGCCATGAGGAAACTTATGGATGTGGCCCGCCCACTGAAAGTCACTTTTCACCGGGCGTTTGATGTCTGTCGGGATCCGTTCCAGGCCCTGGAGGATCTGATCGACCTGGGCGTCGATTATCTGTTGACCTCTGGTCAACAGCCCAGCGTTGAGCAGGGTGCAGGACTGATTGCAGAGCTAGTTGAGCGGGCTGCTGGCCGTATCACAGTCATGCCAGGTGGTGGCATCAGCGAGCAGAACATCGCTTCGCTGGTCAGGACTACAGGCGCGCGTGAACTACATAGCTCTGCCCGCGAGGCGACGCGGAGCGGGATGCGGTATCAGCGCGAAGGGATCGACATGGGCTCGATTAGCGAGCAGCCGGGAGTTCTCTACCAGGCCAGCGCTGAACGCGTGCGCCGCTTGATTCGCCTTGCCAGCAGTGCGTTGGACACCAAGTCAGGGTAGCACCCCAAGTCCGCGAACAACAGTTAATAATAGCGGATTGCAATAGTACGAAAAATGACGTATAATGTATACAAGCGGCTATGATGTTATGCAAGTCATTCGCAGATAATTATGTATTCGGGAAAGGGGGGTGCTAATTGCAGCGGTATACCACCGTCTATATCCTGGAACAGGAGCTCAAGCGAGGCAAGACCCGCGAGCAGGAGCTGCAGCAGGAATTGATGGACCTTGAGGACAGCGTTGCCGAGGACAACCTCAGTCTCCGCTTGCTGGACAACCCAGGTGACAAGGCCCAGCACGAGCTTCAGCTGGCTTATGCCCGTAAGGTAGCTAGGAAGAACCGGCGGATCATCAAGCTAAGCCTGGAGCTTGAACAACTACGCGATCGTATGCAGGATATGCAGGGTCGACTGGACTTGATGGCGCGCAGCGCTACTGCAGCCGAATAGAGTGGTGCGCGGCTCCAGCATCTATCTAGCGAGAAAAGAGCCCGAGAAGGGCTCTTTTTGCGATTTGACCCTGCCTGGCCCTGTGTAGTCTGGCTGGAACCTGCGATTTGGCATCCTCGTCTAATATTCAGGGTTGAAATCAAGACAATAAAAGGAGAAAAAAGACATGCGCAAGGTACTCACGGCATTAATCGTTCTAGGTTTGGTTCTGCTGGCTGGTATCAATACGCTGGTGGCGAACGATACGCGACCGCGCTTTAAGCTGGGAAACGAGGTGCTACTGGAGAGGTATCGCCACCTGATCGAGGGGAAGAGGGTGGGCCTGATCACCAATCCAACCGGGCTCAACAGTAAGGGGGAGCATCTAGTTGATATCCTCGCTGCTGACCCGAAGGTGCAGTTGACGGCCCTCTACGGGCCGGAGCACGGGCTAGACGGAAAAGCGGCTGCTGGTGACTACGTGGAGTCCTATCAGCACCCGACACTGCACATCCCTGTCTACAGCCTTTACGGAGCGACCCGCAAGCCGACAGCAGCGATGCTCCAGGACGTGGATGTGCTGCTTTTCGATATTCAGGACATCGGCGCCCGCTATTACACCTTTATCTCCACCATGAACTATGCGATGCAGTCAGCCCAGGAGAACGGTAAGCAGTTTATCGTCCTCGATCGGCCGAACCCGTTGGGGGGAGAGATCGTTGAAGGCCCTATGCTGGAGGACTATTACGCCACCTTTGTTGGTGTGGACAATCTGCCTATGGCGCATGGCATGACGATTGGCGAGTTAGCCAGGTTTTTTAACCGGAAGATCGGGGTTGATCTGACGGTTGTCCCCATGGAGGGATACACGCGGGATATGATCTGGCAGGATACCGGCCTGACCTGGGTGCCGACATCGCCGATGATCCCCACCGTTGAGGCCGCCTTCGGCTACATGGCGTCTGGCCTGGGTGACGGAACAGGAATTGGGCGCGGCGGTACCTACTTCAGCTGGATTGGCGGAAAGGGGATTGACTCGGTCAAGTTTGCCAAGCTGATGAATGGCGCTGGGCTGCCTGGCGTTCGTTACCATGCAGAAGACAAGGGCAGCCAGGGCGGTGTCCGAATTGAGATTACCGATTACCGGACGTTCAATCCGGCCAAGAGTGGTATCTATGCGCTAGCCTACGCCCGCTCACTCAACCAGTTTGCAGTGCCGAAGAGTGGTAACACGCCGAGCCAGATCTGCATGTTTGACAAATTGATGGGTAGCAACAAAGTGGGCCAGTGGCTGGAGCAAAACTTGAGCCCGCAGCAGATCGTGGCGCGCTACACTCCGGAGCTTAACCGCTTCCGGCAGGAACGCCAGGCTTACCTGATCTACGGGTACCTTGGCAAGGCGGGCCAGATTCCGGTGATCGTAAATAACACTCCCATCTACTTCGATTCTGCCCCCTTCATCGATGAAAACAGCCGGACGATGGTTCCGGCTCGGGCCATTGCTGAGGCACTAGGTTGCACAGTGGAGTGGAATCAGGCAACGCAGAAGGTGACGCTCACCAGGGGGATGACTGTGATTTCACTGACCATCGGCAAGAAGTCGGTTTCAGTGAATGGAGTCGTCAAGGAGTTGGATACCCAACCCGTGCTGCGCTACAATCGCACCATGCTTCCGGTTCGCTTTATTGGCGAAGCAGTGGGGGCCGAGGTCGTTTGGGATGGCGTGCATCGGCAGGTATGGATCAGCGGCGACTAGGCGGCGGATTGAGGGCGTGCTGCAGAAGGCACGCCCTTTTTTGGCGACTGCAGGCTGCCCTACTGAAGGAGGATTTCCGGCCGGGTTGGCTAATAGAAGATACAGCGTGCGCTCTCCGAGCCTTCCACTCCTAAGGGATCCGCTATGGAAGGAAGGCCGTTAGGGTGAGGGGGGAAACCCGCTTGCCTCCCGTTTGGAAAGGAGTAGCTGTCAGGAATCGCGCCTGCATGCTGTAGGTGCGTTATTGGGCGTGCTGTCTCCTTTCCTGCCCGGTCAAGGCAGAAAGGAGATTTTCCTTTGTTTGCCACTCCTCGTTTCGGCGCACCGACCACTAATCGTCTGCTCTCGTGCGGGCAGTTAAGCAAAGGGAGGAGTATCAATGCTGAGAAGAAGAGTCACCCTGGTTGTCCTGGTCCTGATGCTGGCGCTGACTTTCAGTGCCTGCCGCGAAAAACCGGATTGGGAGATCGTTTTTGGCAGCTCAGGGGCGGAAGAGCTGGTCCTGAGCAATCTGGACCTGGAGGAGATCGAGCAGGTCGAGATCACGGCAACGAAGCTGCGCAAGGATGGCAGCGAAGAAGAGCAGCATTGGAGGGGTATCACGCTGAAGGCGGCGCTGGAGTACCTGGGAATCAGCGAGTATGAGGGCGTGGTAGCTGAATCAGCTGACGGCTACACCGTTCAGTTGGACAAGGCAACGGTAGATGATGACGGCACGCTCCTGGGCATGGAGCTGAACGGCAATGAGCTGGAAGAAGGAGACGGCCCGGTCCAGTTGGTTGTCTCCAGCGCTCGGTCGAACATGTGGGTCAAGCAGCTGAGCAAGATCACTGTTGAGAAGTAGAGAGAGCCGATGATCACCCGTGCCCTGAAGAAGTACTCCGCCCTTGAGCTGGTCATCCTGGCGCTGGTGGCATCCCTGGGGATAGCCACCAAGCCTGTGATAAGCCCGTTAGCCCACGTGCTCACTGGCCCGCTGTTTATCCCCGGGGGAGTAGTAGCCGGGGGCTTCTACATGCTCTGGATCGTGCTGGGGGCCGGTCTGGTCAACAGGCGGGGAGCAGCCACCGTGATCTGCCTCGTGCAGGCGATGCTGATTGTTGCTCTTGGGCTCTATGGCAATCACGGCATTATGAGTTTTTTTACCTATCTGTTCCCGGGGTTGGCGGTGGATCTCGTTTTCTGGCTGGGCCTGAACAGCGCCGCTTTCTTCGCGGCAGGGGCTCTGGCCAATATCAGTGGCAGTTTCCTGGTTAACCTGGTCTTCTTCCGCTTACCCTGGATACCGTTAGTCCTCAGCCTGAGCACTGCCGCTTTGTCCGGCGGTCTGGGCGGGTTGCTGGCCTTCGCAATCGTGAACAGGTTGCGTGCCAGTGGATTGCTCAGCGGAAGGGCCGAAGGGAGCGAAGGGCGATGAAACGAGTCACATATGTACTGATTTCAGTTGTTTTCACCCTGATCGGCTTCTCGCTGGGATGGGCCTTTTCCAGCTGGCGCCTGGAGGCAGGGGGAGCCGCAATATGCTCTGTAGCCGTGCTGGATGCGTCCAGCTTTTATCAGAATTCGCCCCAGCCAGCAAGCCTCTTTTGGGCGGGAAAGTCGGCGATGCCTCTCGAGCAGCTGGCGACCGATCTGGGCATAGCCACGCCTGGGCGAGTCGCCGTGTTGGCCGAGAGCGGCGGTTTTCACTCGGTTAGCGCCGAGGGGGAACTACTGGTAGAGCAGGGCGGGTGTCGCTATGTACACCCTGGTGCAACCGGACCAGCGCTCGATGAGGTGCAGGCCATCCTCTGGAACGCACCGGCGGCCAGCATCACGCAGGCGTGTACTGACGCGCTAAAGGCACTCGATGAAGGGGAGCGGGTTCTGCTGCTGCTGCTAGATGGGTTTAGCTACCGCCAATATCAACTGGCAGTTGCTGAGGGTTACGCTCCAAATCTTCAGAGCCTGGGTGCCGAGCCGGCGCTGAGCGTCTGGAGGCCGGTGACTAATGCCGGGATGGCCGCCATCATAACTGGCGAACCACCGGCGGTAAACGGAGTTCATTCGCGCGACCAGCGCAACCTGCAGGTACCGTCTGTTTTTGGGCGTGCCCTGGAGATGGGGCGCAGCGCAGTGCTTATCGAGGGGAACATCCAGATTCTCCAGACCGAGGTTGAGCCGCGCCTGAATCTGGACGCCAACCAGCGGCACGGAACCGATGATGAGGTTCAGGAGGCAGCCCTGGAGGCGCTGACTGAAAACCCGGATCTGCTGATGGTTCATTACCACGGGATCGATGATGCAGGGCACGCAGGCGGCCCAACTGCACCTGCTACTCTAGAGAGAATTCGGCTGATTGACAGTTATGTTGGTCAGTTGCTTGAGTTGTGGCCGGGTAGTGTCGTTCTCGTGGCCGACCACGGTATGCACGCCGACAGCGCAGGGGGCAGCCACGGGGTGCTCTGCCTCGACGACCTGATCGTCCCCTACGCATTTGTGCGAGGAGGTGACCGCTGATGAAACGGGGACTCAGCCTGACAATTCTTCTGTTGGTGGCAGCGATAGCTGTAACCGCGTTTCTCAATCGCCAGGACATCGCCGACCGTCGGGAGCTGCAGGCGGATGCTGCATTTTTGATCCTCAGGGAGGACCAGACGATCAAGCTGGATATGGAGATGCTTCAGGAGTTGCCCAGCGAAGAGTTCGTCGTCACGCTGCGCAGCAGCAGTGCAGCTGACAGGGATCATACTTATCGCGGGGTTGAACTGCGCGTCCTCCTTCGGGAGCAGGGCCTCAACCTGGAGTCAACCCAGACGGTTACCGTCAAGGCTGTGGATGGGTATGCAGTCGTACTGAGCGGTGAGGAGGCGCTGCTGGAGGAGAACGTCTATCTCACCTATCTGCGCGACGGCAAGCCGTTGGGGACTAAGGCAGACGGGGGATCAGGGCCCTTCCAGCTGGTAATCCGGCGGGATACGTTCGCGCAACGCTGGTGCAAATTTGTTAGCGAGATAGTAATCAAGTGACCCCGGTTATCGAAGCGCGGCAGCTGTCTTTTCGCTACAGCGATCAACCCGCTCCGCTCTTTACCGATCTCGATTTGCAGATTGCTGCGGGCGAGGTCGTCGCGATTGTCGGTCTGAGCGGTGCTGGCAAGAGCACGCTTTGTTATTGCCTGTCTGGTATCATCCCTAATCTGGTCAGGGGCGAATTGGCGGGAGAGGTGACGATCTGTGGTCTTCGTACAACGTCGACCCAGCTGCCCGAGCTGGTCCGGCATGTGGGAGTGGTTCTGCAGAATCCTGACACACAGCTCCTGATGCCTACCGTAGAGGATGAGGTTGCTTTTGGGCTGGAGAACCTCTGTCTGCCGCCGGCTGAGATCGACACTCGCATCGAAGAAGCGTTGCGACTGGTGGGGATGTCACATCGTAGGAATGCGCATCCCTACCATCTCTCCGGGGGAGAAAAGCAGCGTGTCGTCCTGGCCGCTGCGCTCAGTATGCGGCCACAAGGCCTGGTGCTGGACGAGTGCTTCTCCCAGCTAGACGAAGCAGGGCGAGAGATGCTGAAGCGCGTGGTGCGCCAACTAGCTGATCAGGGGCGGGCGGTGCTGATGGTGGAACACGACTGGTCGAATCTTGACATCGCCGACCGGGTTCTGGTCCTGAAGGACAGGAGCCTGAAACCTTTCAGGGGTGTGCTATGAGACGGGAGTATCTGGTAGCGGAGGGCGTCTCCTTCGCCTTTCCGAAAGGAGATTGGGTAATCAGGGAGCTTGACCTCGTCCTGCGCCGAGCTGAATGCACCGTCATCATCGGTGAGAACGGGAGCGGCAAGACGACGCTGGGTAAGCTCTTTTGCGGGATCCTGCGGCCTAGGCGAGGGCGCATTCTCATCGACGGGCGCGATAGTCGGGAGATCAGCCTGGGGGCCGTGGGAAGGAAAATTGGCTACCTCTTTCAGAATCCCGATCGTCAGCTGTTCGCACTAAGCGTCAGAGAGGAGTTGGCCTTCGCCCTTCGCCTGCAAGGGATTGATCAGGCGATAGTCGACCAGAGGGTGAGTCGAGTGCTGGATCGCTTCCAGCTCGGCCAAATGGAGGGTCGGTTGCCGCAGCGGCTCAGCCAGGGAGAGAAACAGCGGCTCGCTTTGGCCGCAGTGATGCTGCAACAGCCCGAGTATCTGATTCTGGACGAACCGACCAGCAGCCTGGATGATACCAGACGCAGGCAGCTTTCTCGGGAGCTCAAGGCACTGCGCGAAGCGGGGATCGGCATGTTGATCATCACCCACGACCAGTCACTCGTAGGAGAACATGCAGAACGAATCCTTCGGCTGCAGGCAGGAAGGGTGATCAGTGATGAGACCGCCAGCCCTTGATCCGCGCACCAAACTGCTGCTGGTCCTGTCTGTTTCATCTCTGAGCATCTTTGTCGGCGGGCCCTTGTCTCAGCTCGGCCTGATCCTTCTCGCCTGGCTGTTGGCTACTTACCTGGGAGGCGAGCCGCAACGCATGCTGCGGCGGCTCTGGCGCCTGTTCTGGGTCATCCTGCCCCTGGTCTTTCTGCAGAGTGTTTTTGCCTCAACCGGAACCACGCTTCTGCGGCTAGGGGGGCTATCACTACTTACGACTGGCGGTTTGCTATCCGGCTGGCTGATGCTCACTCGCCTCGCCGTCGTCCTTATAGCTGCCAGCATATTACAGACAGCGAGTCCCCGTGATATTGTCCAGGCACTGATTCAGTGCCGTATCCCTTATGAACTGGCTTTCATGGTGATGCTGGCGGCTCGTTTCCTTCCCCTGCTTAGCGAAGAGGTACAGGATTCGCTGGTTGCGCTCCAGCTGCGAGGGATCGAACCGGAAAAACTGCGGTTGAGGGGACGCCTCCAGATATACGTGTACTTGCTGCTGCCGGTGGCAGTGAATACGTTGATCCGAGCCGAACAGCTTTCCCTGGCTATGGAGCTGCGTGCCTTCCGCGCCTTCCCTGGCCGCACCAGCTATCGCCAACTCCGTCTGCAGCGGCACGACATAGTCTGGATGGTCTGCTGTGCTGCTACAACTCTAGCTATTCTGCTCTGGTTCAGGTAAGAAGGATGATAGTTACTCGGGAGGTGACTGGATGCGAGTCTTTTCTGTATCTGGTAGCAGCAAGACAGGCAAGACGACAACCATTGAACACGTGATCCGCGAGCTCCGTCGGCGCAATTTCACCGTGGGCACCATCAAGGACATTCACTTCGAGGCATTTGCCATCGATGGCGAGTCTACGAACACGGCCCGGCATCGGCAGGCTGGTGCTGAGTTGGTAACGGCCTGGGGTCTGAGTGAGACCGACATCCTCTGGCCAACGAAGCTGCCGCTGAGCCAATTGTTGCGCTACTACAGTCAGGATTTTGTGATCATCGAAGGCTTCGCTCCTGGGCCTGTCCCCAAGATTATTACGGCCCGAGATGAAGCAGAAATCGAGGCACGCCTGGATGAGCTAACCATTGCCATTGCGGGTCGCGTCGCTAATGGTGACCTGAATGAGTACGCTGGGCGACCGGTGGTCAATGCATTGACTGACGTGGCCCGCCTTTGCGATATCATTGTGGAGCAGGTCTTCGAGCGGCTGCCGGATTTCCCGGCCGAGTGCTGTGGCGCTTGTGGTACCGACTGCACTGGTCTGGCTGCCGCTATCCTCAGGGGCGAAGCCAGCCGTGAGGACTGTCACCTGATCGCTGGCAAACCTTTGGTAGAACTGACTGTGGATGGGCGACCGATAGAGATGGTGCCGTTCGTACAGCGCATACTGCTCAACGCCATCCTCGGTGTTGTCAAAGAACTGGATGGCTATCAGGCCGGCGCCAAGGCGGAGATTAAGCTTGAGTTGTGATACGTTTGTTCTTGATCCGAGGGTCAAGGAGGCCCTTGGTATCGCAGATTATCACCTGACGAGGCGGTTTCCCAGCAAGCGGAATGCCGTCTACCAGGTGTGGATTCGCGATAGCCGGGGGATGGAGAACGATATTGTCATCAAGCGGCGGGGCAGTGGGGCTGTAAACCTCAGTCTGGAGGCCCAGCGACAGGAGCAGCTTCTGGCAGCCGCGGTTTCAGTCCCCCCGGTGCTGTATTATGACGAGGATAATCTGGTGACGCAGTTCATCAGGGGGGAGACCGTCTGCGATCAACTCCAGATCTGGGAGGAGTTGGACGCACTCGCGCAGGCGGCAGAACTGGGCGAGTTGCTGGCTGATTGGCTGCTGGGGTTCTCCCGGGCAGCGGAAGAACTCTGGGGAGACTCTACCTGGGTAATGGGTGACGTCAATCTGCGTAACTTCCTGATCAGTTCTGGGAAGGTGTATGGTCTGGATTTCGAGACCGCCTCTCCGGGTGATCGCCTACAGGACGCAGCTGGCGTACTTGCTTTCCTGCTCACCTATGATCCAGCCCTTACCGAATGGAAATTGGCCGTAGTGAGACGCTGGCTGTCGACCTTTCAGCGAAAGCTCTGCCTAAGTCCGGACGAACTCAGGCACCAGTTGGTGATCGAGCTGGAGCAGATCGCTCGCCGCCGCAATGCTCTACTTCCTGACCCACTGCCGTTTATCTAGGAAGACGTACTACCCAGGCCCAACGAATGGCCTGGGTTATTCTTGTGGATCAAAACTCTTAGCAATTTGCCTGGGCTGGAAGGTCCTTGTCGTTCGAGTATGAACTGCGTTACAATAGTGCGGAGAATAACTTGGAGCGGCAGGGAGGTGGAACACATTGAGGAGGCTTATTGTCAACGCTGAACTCTGCAGCGGATGCCTGAGGTGCGAAGAGACTTGCTCGGTAACATACCATGGGGAACAAATGGCGGAGAAATCCTCGATAAGAGTGACGCTACATGGAGAAGGCCCGCATTCCCATAATGTGTGCAATCAATGTGGCGAATGCATTGACATTTGCCCTACCCAGGCCATCTATCGGGACAAACTGGGGGTTGTCCGGATCAGGAAGTCTGACTGCGTCGGTTGTCTTTCCTGTGTTGGGTTCTGTCCTTCATTGAGCATGCGCTAT
This sequence comes from Bacillota bacterium, assembly GCA_050949085.1. GTDB lineage: Bacteria > Bacillota > UBA994 > UBA5500 > UBA5500 > JBMNFB01. The sequence continues at coordinate 562,990 of JBMNFB010000001.1, read as the reverse complement.
CATTCATCGTTGGTGGAGCCGTTCAAGTGCGTTGCTTGCGGCATCTGCGCCAGGGAGTGCCCTGAGGGCGCGCTGAACATAGTTTCTGAGTGAGAAAGGGGGAGAGCAAGTGGACATCGCGCGACTAAGAGACGCTCATCGGTTGGTTAGTGAGTTTACATACGAGCTGGGGCAGGTGGAGCGCGGCTATACTGATCGCACACTATATGTGAATCTGTCCGACGGCACGATAACCAGCAAACCGGTCAGCCGGATGATGAAGGAAAAATTCATAGGCGGCCGGGGCTTCGGCATGTGGTATTTATGGAACGCAGTGAATTCTGATACAAAGTGGGACAGCCCTGAGAACACCATCGTCATTTCCAGCGGTCCAATCGGCGGCGTTACGCAATATCCTGGTTCCGGCAAGTCCCTGGTGGTGACTATCTCGCCGTTGACCAATATCCCCATCGATAGCAATGTCGGCGGGTACTTCGGCCCTCTGCTGAAATTCGCTGGGTGGGATGCTCTGGAGATCCAGGGCAAAGCCCAGAATGACGTAATCCTCTATATTGACGGAAACAAAGGCCTGGTGAAAATTGAAGAAGCGCCCGAGGAAGCGGTAGATAGCCATATACTGGCGGAACAGTTGACCGAGATGTATGCCGAGACGGAGGAAGATAAGAAGAATATCTCCATCGTTTCTGCAGGTACGGGAGCTGAACATAGCTACATGGGCCTCCTCAACTTCACCTTCTATGACCCGCGAAGGCAAGCAGTACGCTTGAAACAGGCCGGTCGCGGTGGAATCGGCACCGTTTTCCGCGATAAGCGGATTAAGGCAATCGTGGTCAAATTCACCGGCGTCAAGGGAGATTCTAACGCGCCAGCCGACATCTCCAAAATCCAGCGCGCAGGGGTCACCATTCACCGTGAGATTCACGATTACGATGACCTGCAGAACCAGATGCGTAAGCGAGGCACCACCTACCTGGTGGAGGTCATGGACCAATACGACCTCCTGCCCACGCATAACTTCAAGTACGGAAAACACCCCGAGTCGGAGAAGATTTCTGCCAAACACTGGACAAAGACCTTCTCGCTAGGGCAGTGCGACGGTTGCTGGTACGGCTGTACTCTGGCCTGTGCCAAAGTTATTGACGGTTGGGAGCTGAAGACCGGACCCTATCAGGGACACAAGGTGCTGATCGACGGCCCTGAGTATGAGACCATCGCCGCCGTTGGCTCCAACTGTGGGATCTTTGACCCAGACCATGTGGCCGAATGCAACTTCTATTGTGACACCTATGGCATCGATACCATCTCCCTGGGGACGACCATGGCTTTTGTAATGGAGTGCTACGAGGCCGGGTTTATCACCAAGGAGATGACCGGCGGATTAGAGCTTCGCTTTGGCAACGCGGCAGCGATGATGGAAGTGCTGCACCAGCTGGCCAGAGGGGAGGGCTTCGGCAAGATCGTTGGGATGGGCGTGCGTCGCATCAAGGAATGGTTGGTTGCAGAACACGGAGCGGACGCAGCTTTCCTGAACGATATTGGCATGGAGTCCAAGGGGCTTGAGTTCTCTGAATACATGACCAAGGAGTCGCTGGCGCAGCAGGGTGGATATGGACTGACCAACAAGGGGCCGCAGCATGACGAGGCATGGCTGATCTTCGATGACATGGTCAAGAACCTGATGCCGACTTTCGAAGATAAGGCGGAAGCGCTTTATTTCTTCCCGCTGTTCAGAACCTGGTTCGGTCTCGTGGGGCTCTGCAAACTGCCCTGGAACGACATCAAGCCCATCGATAATGATCAGACAATCAACCCCGCTCTGATCATCGAGCATGTGCAGAACTCGATGGACGTCTATAATGGGGTGACCGGCGAAAACATCGATCTTGACGAACTGATCCTGCAATCGGCCCGCGTGTACAATCTGCAGAGGGTTCTCAACCTGAAGCTGGGCTACGGTCGTCGTCAGGACGATGCTATTCCCTATCGCGCAATGGGCCCGGTAACCAGGGATGAGTATGAATCCCGCCAGGAGCGTTACGACAGTCAGCTGAGGGATCTCTGGAATATCGACCCGGCTGGCAAGTCGACCGATGAGAAGATCGCCATCCTCAGGAAGTTCCGGGAGGAGAACTATGAACAACTGGTCGACGCGGTCTACAAGCGGCGCGGCTGGACTAGCGATGGGGTACCAAAGATTGAGACCCTGCGCGAATTGGGGATTGACTTCCCAGAGCTGGTTGAGGTAATTAAGCCGTTTCAGTCCTGAGCGCTGATAAGCGAAAGGAGGCGCGATCTAGCGCCTCCTTCTGGTTAGATCGAGTTATCGCAGGGTGTGATGAACGGGAGTCGTGTGCGTGCTCAGCGCCCTGAATTCGAAACCCTGAGCGCGCAAGCCCTCAATGATGGCTGGCAGGGCATCAGCAGTCGTGGTCTTTATCGGCGCGTCGTGCATGAGAATCACTGCCTGCTTGCGTCCCCGCACTCCGTCGATAACGGCTCTGGCGATGACATCCGCCGACTGCACCGGCTTAGTGGCGTCCAGGGAGCTGACGTTCCAGTCAAAGTACTCAAACCCCTCAGAGTGCAGGCGCTGAATGATCTGCTTGATCAATCCCTCGCCGCCATGGCGAGCGGCAATCGAATTTGAGGAGCCACCCGGAAAACGTACCAGTGATGTCTCGTGTCCAGTAACCTCTCGGATCAAGTCCTGTAACCGATACATATTGTTCATGAATGATTCCTCAGACTCGTAGAGGGCAGCGTAGTCGTGTACATAGCCGTGCAGTCCGATGGCGTGCCCTTCATCGACGATACGAGAATACATCTGCTTGCCAAACTCTGTCTTCGTTCCAATGACAAAAAAGGTAGCCTTGACATCATATTGCCCAAGTATATCGAGGATGCGGGCGGTAACAGCGCTAGGCCCATCATCGAAGGTCAGATAGGCAATTTTGTCACTGCTGAACCTGGCTTCCTGTAGCTGTCGCTGCAAGTCATCGACTTGTTGTTCAGCCTCATTCAATCGCCTCAGCAAGTCTTCCTTTTCAGCCTCTAGCTCCTCATTCTGCAGCATGGCTGCTTGCGCTGCATTGCGCATTTGCAGGTAACCAAAAAGCAAGCCTGAACTGAGAACAAGTAACAACACGATTATGCTGATACTTATTTTTTTCATCTCTGCACCCTTTCTAGGATCACCATCATTATAACAGATGTCAATCGGCCTAAGTAGTGGAAGTAATCAACTGCAGCTCTGCTCCCTCGATGCGAATCACTGTTACCAGGCCCGTAGAATAGAATGGGGAAAGGAGGTGCAGGCGGTGTCACAAGTAGCCGATACGTGGAGGTGCTTCATTACCGAGGCAGAGCGGGCTTGGCTCTGTGTTTTTGATTCAGCCCGTAAGACCGGATGGCACCATCGCGATGGCGCCCCGCTCGGTCGGCTGCCAGCTCGGTTCGGTACACGTCGCAAGATCTACAACTATTTTCGCCGCTGGTGGGGTTCGCGGTTGTCCAGTATCATGCTCTGTAGTCTGCCGCTCGTCCAACGGCCAGATGGACTTTACGTCATCCTCTATGATGTGCCGCCTGTGTCATTAGACGTGAAAGAGGTTCGGGTTGTTGCCAGGAAAAATCATGAGATAATGGTGGAAACCTGGTTGGATGGGGGACCGGAAGGCAGAGTGAGGATTCACCATGCGCTGCGCTATGATTCGGTCCGGTCGCGCCCGATGATCGTGCGCCGCAGTGATACTGCGGAAGACTTTCGCTATCAGGAGTACTGCCGTTGGTCGGCAGAGGAGTAACCCATGTCGGGTTCTACAAGAAATCGGTGCTGGCAAATCGAAGCCCCGCAGCAAGATCGCTGCGGGGCTTTCGTCTCCCGCCCTAGAGGCTGGCTTTGCCGGTGAAATGGAAATTACGGATCTTCATGGCGGGTACGTAATACCCGCCAACCTGTTGCCGATCACTGGATATCGCGGCGATGTCATTCATCGCCTGCAACATGCTCTCAGTAAAGCGCATGTTCTTGAGGGCCGCAACGATTCGTCCGTTCTCCACCTTGAAAAAGCCATCCCGGGTAAGGCCAGTGAGCTGGGCCTGGCGCGGATTGACCGGGTTCATGTAGTGGAAACGCGTGACGAGCAACGCGTCATCGCTGGACTCGATGATCTCCTTAAGGGTCTTTTCGCCTGGCGCGACGACCAAATGCAGCGGAATGCCGCCGAAGGCCGGCATGTTCATTGAGTGTCCAGTCGACTGGGTGCCGGCTTTCCTGGCGCTGGCCGTGTCGTGAACTACGGCTTTGGCCACGCCGTTCTCGACCAGCGTAATCGTTTGGCGAGGAGTCCCCTCAAAGTCGAAGGGGAGAGTCCGCGTATGCTCATGGGTATGATCATCGATCATCGTCAGCTTCTCGTCAAAGACCTTGCTGCCCAGGCGCCCGGTCAGGAAGCTGGTCTGATTCTGGATGCCCTTGCCACTGAAGCCACCAAAGGACAGGTAGCGGAGAAGGTCGGCCACCGCCAACGGTTCCAGGATGACGGTATAGGCGCCCGGCTCGATATCCAGCGGATTCGTGTTCAAGCGGGCCTTCTCGTAAGCGGTCCTGAACGCTGGCAGAATCTCGATCTTGTCTGGCGCACTCCCGCTGGCAACAGCATAGCCTGAACCGCCATCATCGCTGGAGACCAGGGCGGAGAAGCTCACATTGTTGCTGCGTACATAGCGCTTAATGCCAGTCGAGTTGCCCAGGACCAGCTGGGTCACTCCATACGTCAGCGCACCGAAGGCTTTGTAGTCTGGCCCCAGCAGATCCAGGCACTCTTTAACCAGCCGAGCACGAGCTACGACATCATACTGCCGCTCCAAATCAGATGAAAACTCATCAGCGGCGATTTCCGCCGGGGCGTCCACCAAGGGCGATTGCTCTTCGCCCTCCGGCAGCAGCGCCAGGTTTTGGATAGCTTCGGCCACGGCGGCTCGCAAGGCTGCCTCATCATACAGGCCAGTTCGAACATCGCTCCGTCTCCGCCCCTGAGTGAGGGTGATACCTACGGTGGTGCTATCCTCAAAGACGTTCTGATGGATCTCAGAGTTGGCGAAGCGGGTCAACCCGGTGGCAGACGACTGAACCATCACCTTGGCATCGTAGCCGGCTGACTCTGCTACCACAAAGTCGATGATCGCATAGGCTTGCTCTTTACTTAACATCAGCTACACCTACCTTCACGTTTCTGAAACGAGCGTGAGCCGATCCGTGGCCGACATGGGCGACCTGCCCGGGCTCGCCCTTGCCACAGTTAGGCGTTCCATACATGGCCCAGTACTTCTCATTGGCCACACCGTCGCAAGAACCCCAGAACTCGGGTGTGATACCGGTATAGATCGGGTTCTTATAGATCTTGCCGGTCAGCTGCCCATCCTTGATCTCGTAAGCAATCTCGCAGGCAAACTGGAAGTTGAGGCGTTTGTCGTCGATACTCCAACTCTTATTGACGGAGAGCAGCAAGCCGTCCTCAACACCTGCAATCAGCTCATCAAGTTCATATTCTCCCGGCAGCAGGTTGATGTTGGACATGCGGACGATGGGAATCCGGGCCCAGCCGTCAGCGCGAGCGGTGCCATTGGAGACCTGGCCCAATACCGAGGCAGTATCGCGAGAACTGATGAAGTTCTCAAAGACTCCCTTGGTGATGATCGGCACCCGCTGTGCCTTAACCCCTTCGTCATCATAGCCAAAGGTGCCAAGTCCTCCAGGAACGGTGGCATCGGCGACTATGTTTACATGCTCCGATCCATAGCGGAACTTGTTGGCCATCGCAGGCTCGAGAAAACTGGTGCCAGCGTATCCAGCCTCATAGCCGAAGACTCGATCAAGCTCGATAGCATGGCCGATACTCTCATGGATCTGCAAAGTCAATTGGGAAGGCTCGATCACCAGGTCGAAGTATCCGGAAGGGCAGACCTCGGCCTCGAGCAGGGCCATCGCCTCTCGAGCGATGCGGGCTGCGTTCTCAACCAGTTGCATTTTCTCGACATATTCCCACCCGGCAGTGGCGAAATTACCGCGGGCAGAGTTGGGATAGCTGCGGGTCTGAATATCACCTTTGCCGACTGCCACCGCCTCAATGCCGCCACCCGACTCGTACAGGGTCTGCGTGATGAAGGAACCGTCCGTATCGGCAAAGATCTTTTCTTCCTTTCGGAATGAGAGGTTGCCCTTGGTCTTGAACAGCTGAGGAGCCGTGTCCCGCATTACTTGCTCAGCCCGGAACAACAAGTCGAGTTTCTGCTGTTTCGGGACCGTAAACGGGTCGATCTCGATCGGCGTCTGGTAACTGTCCACTACAGCCTCTTTTTCAGCCAACCGCAGTGGGCGACGCTGCACCAGCTGGCTGGCTCTGGCGATCTCCAGAGCCTGTAGTGCGGTCTGCTCCATCCGCTCGAAGTCCTGCGAGCCGGCAAAGCCCATGGAGCCGTTGACGTAAACCCGGATGCCGTACCCGCGCGTTCGGTTGGTTGACAGGCTTTGCACATGCTGGTTTTCAGTCGCGAGACTCTCAGACATGATGTCATGGATACGTATGTCCGCATAATCCACAGCATGTCTGTCTTTGAGCATCTGCAAGACCCTCTGCATCTGTTCTTTCAAGTCATCTACCCCCTTATAAAACAATTTGCACCCTTAAGCATTATATTGGCTGCAGTTGGCAAGATACCTGCTTTCTGCACCGAAAACTTTTCGAGTCAAAAAGCCCGGCTGACCGGTTTTTCTGATAACCAGCAGGATTCTGAACGGGCATGACCAATTAGAATACTGATATGCATGAAAAGGAGGAATCAATGGGTGAAAGACGTACTGCGTTCGGCCCTGCGCGGGCTGGAAGTGGACTACTGCGAGGTACGTTTTGAGGAGAGCGATGTCCTTTCCATCGTGTTCCAGGGACGCGGCCTCGACCGGATCAACAAGAGCATCCAGTACGGCGGAAACGTACGAGCGTTGCACAACGGGGGATGGGGCGTTGCTTCGTTCAACGACCTGGCAGATCTGCAGGACACTGTAGCCGCCGCTTGCGAACAGGCGCGATTTGCCGGAGAACTGCAAGGGGGCGTGAGCCGGCTGGCCGAGGTGCCGGTGGTGGAGGATGAGTTTACCCCAGAGTTCACACTGGATCCGCGAGCGATCCCATTGGGGGAGAAAGTGCGGATTCTTAGCCGCTACAAGGACCTGATCCTGGACTTCCACCCGAGCATCACCGCGGCGAACATCGTTTACAACGAGAAATTCACGACGCTGTGTTTTGCGAACACGGAAGGCACGTTCATCAAACAGGAGAAAGTGGACATCGGTTCAAGCCTTTCTGCCACCGCGCGCAGGGGCTCCACTACTGTTTCTAAGGCAATCGGTCGCGGCAGCTCCATCGGCTTTGACTGCATGCTGGCAGCCGACGAAGACCTGCTCGAGGCCTGTCAACTGGCCGTTGATCTGCTGGATGCGCCACAGATCAAGGCGGGCGTCTATACAACCGTTTGTGACCCAGCGCTGGCCGGATTGTTTGTGCACGAGGCCTTTGGTCACCTCAGCGAGGCGGATAACGTCTACAAGAACCCCGATCTGGCTCGAGCGATGACTTTGGGGCGGCGTCTGGGGAGGGACATCCTCACCATCTATGATACGGGCGAGTATTTCCAGAATCGCGGTGCGCTCCGCTACGATGATGAAGGTGTGGCAACTGAACGTACATATCTGATTAAGGACGGTATCCTGGTGGGACGACTTCATTCCCGCGAGACGGCCGGCATTATGGGCGAGAAGCCAACTGGTAGCGCTCGTGCCCTTACCTATGCGTTCCCGCCTATTCCGAGGATGCGGAACACATCCATCGCTCCGGGCGACTCCACGTTTGAAGACATGATCAAGGATATCGAGCTGGGCGTCTATGCTGTCGGCAGCGGAGGCGGTCAGACGAATGGCGAGATGTTCACGTTTAACGCTAGCCATGGGTATATGATCCGCAACGGCAAGCTGGCGGAACTGGTCAAGGATGTCAAGTTGATGGGCAACGTCTTTACCACGCTGCAGAACATCGACATGATCGGCCGGGAAGTCAAAGGTCGGGATGGCGCCGGAGGTTGCGGTAAGGCAGGTCAAATGCCACTACCCACCAGCGGCATCTGCCCTCACATTCGCATCCAAAATGTGATTATCGGAGGTGCGAAATGATGAACAAGATCTTGCAGGGTTTACCCGAGAGGGTTAGCGGCGAAGTATTTACGCAGCAGAGCCACTCGGTGCAGGTCAGCTTCAGCAACAGCCAGTTTGAGAATATCAGCAACAATAAGCAGCAGAACACTGTCCTACGAGTCATCAAGGACGGTAAGATGGGCACCGCTGCCAGCAGCAAACCAGGTAGCGAGGAAGAACTGCGGGCCAACGCCCTGGAGACTGTTGATTACGGTAATCCCATTAGCGTCGCCTTTGCGGGACCAGCAAGTCTCACCCCCATCGAGTTGGTGGACGAGGCAGTCAAGCAGGTTGACACCCGCACAATGGTGGAGATCGCTCAGGACTTGGTGCAAGCCCTGCTGGAGTACGATCGACGCATTCTGGTCAACTCTCGAGTAGGTCGCAGCGTTCAGGAAGTCAGTCTGGAAAGCAGCAGCGGCTTCGAGGGGCGCTATGAGAAGACGGTCTGGGGCTGCAGCCTGGGAGGCCAGCTGGTGCAGGGCGATGACATGCTCTGGCTGGGAGACTTCGTCAGATCCTGCGCCCTCGAAACAGATTATGAAGCCCTGAAAAGGGCGGTTATTCAACAGTTTGAGTGGGCGAAAAACATCGTACCGTTCGAGGCAGGAACCTATCCGGTAATCTTTGCGCCGGAACAGATCGGTTTCCTCGTTAATCCCTTCCTGGCGAGCCTCAATGGCAAAGCCATTGTCCGCGATATCTCGCCCTGGAAGGAGCTGATCGGAGAAGAACTACTGGATCAGCGACTCACCCTGATCGACGATGGTACGCTGCCCATGCGAGTGAGCAGCCTGCCCTTCGATCGAGAGGGAACCCCAACCCGGAGAAACGTCCTCATCGAACAGGGCGTTGTAAGGCAGGAGCTTCTCGACTTGGAGACGGCATTGGCCCTGGGGAAAGAGTCCACCGGCAACGGGTCGGGGACAGGACCCAGCGCACATCACGTGCTGATCACTCCGGGCGTGACACCCCTGGCCGAGATGATCAGAAAGATCGATCGCGGGCTGATCATCTATGACACCATGGGGGCCTGGACGGGCAACCCATATAGCGGTAACGTCAGTGGCACCGTCTCCATGGGCCTGAAGGTGGAGAAGGGAGAGATCGTGGGCCGGGTCAAAGACTGCATGTTCTCCGTGAACGCATTTGCCCACTTTAGGGACCATCTGATTGACATCTCTCAGGACACAAAGTCGCTGGGACAGGCCAACTTCCCTTATATCGCTCTGGACGAGGTGGTCATCGCCACCAAGTAGCGCTGGAAGAGTGAGAGGGGCTCTTGCACAAGCAGGAGCTCCTCAATCAGGGCACATCCCTCCGGCGCGCTGTCTCCACGAACTAGGAGATGCGCCTTTTAGGGTAATGTCCTGTCATGGAATGAAATTCACGCGTCAAAGCGACACCCACTGCCCCCCGGGGGAGGCAGTGGGTGTTCTTGCGATAGCTCCTCTTTGTCTCTGTGCCTATTTCCCAGCCTTAGTTGCATCCTGCAACCGTTCGATCAACTGGCCCAGCTGTGACAGGCGGCGGCCATACTCGCTCCAATCGCCGCCCCTGGCGGCTTGCTCGAGAGCCTCGTAGGTCTGGCTGATCTGCAGCGACAGTTCAGCAACAGAGTAGTCGCCTTCGACCAGCTCGCCTTCGGAGGTATCACCGCGCAGCAGCGCGGCCAGGGCTTCTCCCAGCGACTCACGCATGGCCAGGCGGTCGCCGGTAGCGACAATCACCCGTTTCAATTCCGGCAGACTATTGTTAGTAGCCAACAGGTATACCGGCTCCACGTAGAGGACTGAGTTACCGATGGGTAACACCAGCAGATTGCCACGCATTACCTGTGAGCCAGCCGAGCTCCAGAGAGTGATGTTGGCAGAGATGTCCGTATCCTGATCAATGCGAGCCTCGATCTGCATCGGTCCTTGCACAACCGTGTCCTTGGGGAATCGATAAAGCCTGAGCTCACCGTAGCTCTCTGGATCACAGCGGGCGGCGATCCAGGCGATCATGTTCGACTTCGGGTTAGCCGGCGTGCCGGCTGGCGTTATTGGCAGCACCAGCACGAATTCATCATCCTCTGGCTCGCCGGGGAGGCTCATGATCATGTAGTATGGGTCCACCTGCTGAGACCCATTGCCATACCTTTCCTCAGCGATCTTCCAGAGGTCCTCCTTATTGTAGAACAGGGTAGGGTCCTCCATATGATAGAGATTGAGTACCTCTGCCTGCAGTTTCATCCATGACTCAGGGTAGCGAAGATGCGCCTTCAGACTGGCCGGCATCTGCTCCATGGGGCGTAACAGTCCGGGATAGATCTTAGCGATGGTCTGCAAAATGGGATCAGTATCATCTAGCTGATAGAAGTCAACAGTACCGTTGTAGGCATCGATGATCACCTTGACGGAGTTCCTGATATAGTTTGCCCCATTAGGCCCCAGTGGTTCAGAATAGGGGAGCCAGCTGGAATGGGTAAAGGCATCGATAATCCAGTAGACCTTCCCATCGGCCACGACGGCGTAGGGGTCGAAATCGTAATTAAAGAAAGGGGCGATGGTGCGCACTCGGTCCATGATATTGCGCCTGTAAATGATGCGGCTTTCCGCTGAGATACTATCCGAGAGGAAGAGCTTGGCGGTGCCGTACTTGATGGAGAACATCAGCTTGTTAAATGGGGTCAGTGGCACCCCCTGATGCCCCTGGTAAACTGTAGTGGCGTTAGCTTCGCTCCCGCGCGGATAGTCAAATTCGTCGGTGCTGGTGTTGACGATGATGTAGTTATTGGTCAGCTCGCCGAAATAGATCTGCGGCTGAGTAAGCTGCAGTTCATCCAGGTTTGACTTGGGTGGAATGTCAGCGACGAGAAACTCCGGTTGCCCCTGGGCGTCTATTCGGTTGACTGGAGAGACTACTGCTCCATAGCCATGGGTATAGACCAGGTGTTCGTTGATCCAGGTACGAGCCGTCGGCTGCAAGCTGCCAACATCCAATTCACGCACTCCCAGCATGACCTGCTGGAGTACACCGTCCAGGGTATAGCGGTCGATGTCAATGTCAGCGAAGCGGTAGTAGGGTCTGATGCCCTGTAGCTGCAGATAGGTCTGATCCAGAAGGCGCCAGTCCAGCAGCCGGATGTTGTTAACCGTCAGGTCATTCTCCGCCAGTGTCGCCTGCGTCAGGCGGGCGGGGGCAGGGAGGTCCCGGATGACAATCCCGTTCAGCTGAAACCCATAGCGCGTAGCGTCGATGTTATGTTGGATATAGGGTGCCTCGCGCACGAGCTCGTTGGGCTCAACACTGAAGCGTTGTACCAAGGCTGGGTAGACATTTCCGGCAAGCACTGAAATGAGAATCAGTGCCGTAGGCAGGACGATAGTCCAGCGGAAACGCCGAATCCTGGTGTTGATCAATGCACCAAAGGCCATTGCCAGGGACAGGACCATAAGGATGCGCAGAATAGGAAGGGTAGCATGGACATCGGCGTAGCTGGCTCCCGACGCGACTCCCCGAGAGGAATAGACCAGCATATCCATCTCCAGCTTGTAGCCGAAAGCCTTGAACCCCAGGACGAGGGCGAGCAGCGCTGACACATGCATTATTGCTCCCCGCGACCCATGGTGATGGGCAGCGAGGAGGCCAGCCAGGAAATAGACTGCCAGCGCAATCAGAAAGCCAAAGACCACCAGGCCGAAGAACAGGCGGTAGAAAAAGATAATGAAGGGCAGTTGAAACACGTAATAGGAGTAGTCCTGGTTGAACAGGGGGTCGGTGAGATTGAACTCAGTCCGATTCAGGTAGAGCTGGAAGTTAAGCCATTGTTCACCTGATCCAGCAGCTGAGCTAATCGCAATCACCAGGGCCAGCAGCAGTAAGCCCCAGGTCACCCAGCGACTGTTCAGCATTCTCTCGATCGCTGCGAGCGACGAGCCAGCAGTGTTGGAGAGATAGCTAACGTTCGCCGCCTTGACCGGCCCTGCTAGCCGCTCGCTGAGATTCTTGCGTATCAGCAACAGGTTTACTAAGGCATAGACAAAGGCCGCCAAAGCCACAAAGCCGGCAACTACCAGCTTGGCCTGAACTTCCTTCCAGAAGACACCTGGATATGAAACATCCCGGAACCAGAGCAGGTCAGTATAGAACTCTGTTAGCGAAAAGAGCAGAGCAGCCAGGATGACCAAGATCAGAGGTATCAGCCATTTGTGCATTTCTTCCCCTCCTTGAGCCTGTGACGTAAAACAGAAGGCCCTATTCGTGTGTATAGTTCCACCCACCGTCGGCTTATTCCTGCCATGGACGCGGTTGAGAGGAGTAGCTGGCGCCCGCGGGAAAGAATAATCGTATCTGACCGCAGCAGGTTCTCTGAACTCGCAAGCTGATCAAGGCGAGGCTTGCCTGCTAAGCGGCGGAAAGGAGTTGCGAAACGGTGGCCCCACGAGTTATCACCTTGAGCGATATCCGCGATGATCCCCAGGTAGTCACGTATCTCAAATATGGACATGCACATCTGGGAGCCATGGGTTTCACGGAACACGGTTTTCGCCACGCTGCCCTGGTCGCCAATATTGCCCATAATATCATGGAAAGGCTGGGCTATCGTGAGCGGGACGCTGAGCTGGCTTGCATCGCTGGATACCTGCACGACATCGGCAACGTGATCAGTCGGGAGGACCACGGCCAAACTGGAGCGCTGATGGCAATGTCACTGCTGGAGAAACGAGGCATGCCCTTCGAAGAGATCGCCGTCGTTAGTGCGGCCATCGGCAATCACGAGGAGCAGTATGGGGTGGCGGTCAATCCTATCGCAGCCGCCCTGATCCTGGCGGATAAATCGGATGTGCACCGATCGAGGGTGCGCAATCGAGACTTGGCCACCTTTGACATCCATGATCGGGTAAACTACGCCGTTGTCCATTCATTCGTCCGTGTGGACACTGATGCCCGCTCTGTTACGCTGGAGCTGACCATTGATCAGGAGGTCAGCTCAATCATGGATTACTTCGAGATCTTCCTGATCAGAATGGTGATGTGCCGCAGGGCAGCTGAAATGCTGCAGGCCCGGTTTTCAATCGTCATCAACGGCTCCCGATTGCTGTGATATTGATATTCATGGTTGGCCAGTGATACGACGGGGGCGATTGGGTAATCGGAGGGAGTGTACATGACAGAAGGCGTGTGGCCGTTCGCCCAAGTCAAGTGGCCTCGATAGCCCACTCGCTCGGCGCACGGCAACACGCCCTCTGTCATACCTAAGATTATTGCTGCGACTTATCGCTTGTTGCCAAACAGCCTACCGCTTTCGGAGAAGAGGACAATCGGAATACCCAGTCCGAGGAATGCCAAGATGATCTCCATGTTGTCATTTCCCTCCTTATCCGGATCGTTGTCTCTACCATATGCCATTTCGGGTCCACAGTCAATATACTGTATACAAAGTACAACTAGCAGCATATCTCGTACCAGGGTCAATTGTACTAAGCGTCAGACTCGGGGTAATCTTGGGGAGCACGTGTCTGCTCAATAACGCAAAAGGCCTGTGCTATAATGATTGACAGAGGCTGGAGAAACGCTCGAGTCTGAAACGGGTTAAAGAGGAGTTATCTGAATGGCTGAGTATACGCCAATGATGCAGCAATATCTTGATATCAAGGCCAAGTACCCCGACTGCATTCTGTTTTTTAGGTTGGGCGATTTCTACGAGATGTTCATGGAGGACGCCGAGGAGGCGTCACGCCTGCTGGAGATCACCCTCACCGGGCGCGAAGCCGGGCCTGCCGGGCGGGTGCCGATGTGCGGTGTACCTTACCATGCGGCAGAGTCATACCTCGCCAAACTGATCGTCCAGGGAAAGAAGGTTGCTATTTGCGAGCAAGTCGAGGACCCGTCGCAGGCCAAGGGGCTGGTCAAGCGCGATGTAGTGCGCGTGGTGACGCCAGGGAGCGTACTGGAGAATGCGCTGCTGGATTCGGAGCGTAATAACTACCTGGCTTCGCTTTGTCGGCGTGCTGATACATATGGTTTGGCGGCCATCGACCTTTCGACGGGAGAAGTCCTGGCTGAGGAATACACCGGGGCAGAGTTACCCAGCTCTCTGATCGATGATTATCTGCGGTTGCTACCGGTGGAACTGATTCTCTCGCCCGAGTTGGAGGAGTCACCTGCTCTTCAGAGGCTATGCCAGCTCGCACAGACTGCGACGAGAACTGTCCTCGCAGCGGAAGCCTACGACCTGGGGCAGGCTTTCCTGACCTACAGGCAGCAATACGGTGAGTCCAGCGAGGTTGGCTTGCCACCGCAAGCAACGCGGGCTCTCGGTGCAGCCATCGACTACCTGAGAGCCCTCCAGCGCCATAGCTTGCCGCACCTGCGTCCACCCAGCCGGCTGGGGGATGAGGGCGCGATGTATCTGGACCTGACCACGACCCGCAATCTGGAACTGTTTAAGGGGAACCGGAGTGGGGGAAGGGACGGCTCGCTCCTGTCAGTGATTGACCTTACTGTTACCTCCGCGGGAAGCAGGCAGTTGCGACGCTGGATCGCGCAGCCGCTGCGTGACCCGGCTGCCATCAGCCTTCGCCTTGACGCAGTTGAAGAGTTGAAGAACGATAACTTCCTGCGTGACCAGATCCGCCAACTGCTGAGAGAGGCGTACGATCTGGAGCGGCTCGCCAGCCGCGTTGCCACCAGCGTGGCTAACCCGCGGGATCTGCTGTCTCTGCAGAGCACGCTGCAGCTGATCCCGCGGCTAACAGAGGCAATGCGCATGGTGGCAACAGAGCGACTCAGGGTAATCGCCCAGGATCTGAACCTGCTGCCGGAGTTGACGCAGGAACTGGGGCAGGCCCTAGAACCCGATCCGCCGGTAACCATCCGGGAGGGCGGGATTATCGCGGTCGGATATAACCAGCTGCTGGATGAATTGCGCGGACTGGCGCAGAGCAGCAAGATCTGGTTGGCCGACCTGGAAGCAAGAGAGCGGCAGCGCACCGGCATCAAATCCCTTAAGGTCGGTTATAACAAAGTCTTCGGGTATTACCTGGAGGTTACGAAAGCCAATCTGGAGCAGGTTCCAGAGGATTATGTGCGCAAGCAGACACTGGTAAATGCCGAACGCTTTATTACCCAGGAACTGAAATCCAGGGAGGAGGCGATTCTCAGCGCCGAAGAGAGACAGAAGGCGCTGGAGTATGAGCTCTTCGTAGAACTCAGGGAACGAACAGCTGCCTTCGTCCCTGCTATCCAGCGCAACGCCCAGCTGCTGGCAGAGCTGGACTGCCTGCAATCTCTGGCTGAGGTGGCCGCACGCAGGCACTACAGCCGCCCTGTAATCACCCGGGATGGATCCATGCTCATCCGGAATGGCCGCCATCCGGTAGTGGAGGATGTGGTAGGAGGGGCGAACTTCGTCCCCAACGACCTGAGCATCCAGCAGGGTGAGCTGCTAATTATCACCGGGCCCAACATGGGAGGCAAATCTACCTATATGCGCCAGATCGCACTGATTGTGCTACTGGCCCAGATGGGCAGTTTTGTCCCGGCGACCGAGGCTCGCCTCAGCCTGGTGGATCGCATTTTTACCCGGGTTGGAGCAGCCGACGACCTGTTTTCTGGCCAGAGCACGTTCATGGTGGAAATGCAGGAATGCAAGGTGGCACTGGCTGAGGCGACAGCGCAGAGCCTGATCCTGTTCGATGAGCTAGGCCGAGGCACCAGTACGTATGACGGGATGGCCCTTGCGGAAGCGATCATCGAGTATGTACATAATCAGATCGGAGCAAAAACGCTATTTTCGACCCATTATCACCAGTTGACGGCTTTGGCTGATCGCTTGCCTCGAGTGCGCAACCTGTGCTGCCAGGTCGTAGAGGAACGGGGAGAGTTGATCTTTCTGCGGCGAGTGGTTGAAGGCAAGGCCGATCGCAGCTATGGACTGAACGTTGCCAAGATGGCCGGGTTGCCGGGAGAGGTGATCGCTCGAGCCCGGCAAATCCTGCGCCGCCTGGAAGAACGCTCCCCTCTACCAGGGGGACCGATACAGTTGGGGCTGACCGACTTCATGGAGGAGGTAGCGGCCAGCGCGGCTGCTACAGCCGAAAGGCAGTCGAGCCTGACCAGGATTGGCCAGGCGTTGAGAAATACTAACATCAACGAGCTTACCCCTCTTGCCGCCCTGCAGCTGATCGCTGAGTGGCAACGTCAGATAGAAGAGGAGAAAGACCATGGGGACGATTAGCATTCTTGACGAGAGCGTCTCCAATCAGATCGCGGCTGGAGAAGTGGTAGAGCGCCCGGCGTCGGTAGCGAAGGAGCTGATCGAGAACGCTCTTGATGCAGGTGCTACCCGCATCGCCATCCAGGTCAGAAATGGAGGGGTCGACTATCTCTCTGTCAGCGACGATGGGTACGGGATGAGCCCCGAGGACGCAGCCCTGGCATTCGAGCTTCATGCAACCAGCAAACTTCAGACTGCTGAGCAGCTTTTTGGCATCAAGACTCTGGGATTTCGCGGCGAAGCTTTGCCCAGCATTGCCTCAGTCGCGCGTGTGGAGCTGATCACCCGACAGCACAGTGCAGACATGGGAACGCGCGTTGTGATCACTGGTGGCGAGGTAGAGAGAGTAAGTCCCTGGGGAGCCCCGCCGGGGACCACTGTCCGAGTGGCCGACCTCTTTTTTAATACGCCAGCTCGACGCAGCTTCCTCAGGTCGACGGCGGCTGAGGGCCGCCGCGTTCGGGAACTGGTGGCGCAGATGGCGATTGCAGCTCCCAACGTTGCCTTTCGCCTGGAAATGGACGAACGAATAGTGCTGGAGACAGCTGGAAACAATAGCCTCAGCGATACCCTGATGGCAATATATGGGCGACAGGCGGTCGAGCAGCTTCTGACCGTTCGAGGGGGAGCCGGAGAGGTCAGGATATCCGGCATGGTTAGCCGGCCAGAGTTCACACGCAACAACCGCCGTGACCAGATATTCGTTTTGAACGGACGGCTCGTACAGTCTCGTACGCTGGGTGTTATCCTGGGTGAGGCCTATCGCTCATTGCTACCCAAGGGAAGGCACCCATTGGCATTTCTCTACGTCAAATTGCCGCCGGAGACGGTGGATGTCAATGTCCACCCAACGAAGACAGAGGTGCGCCTGCGGGAGGAGCGTCAAGTTGCCTCTCTGCTGCTGCGAACCCTGCGTACTAGCCTGGAGCTGGCGGCAGAAAACGGTTCGCTGGCCGCCCGTCCTGCAGCGTTGAGCCCGAGACAGAGCAGCCAGGAGTTCATCCCGGCTGCCGGGAGCGACCCCATCGTCCCAGTAAGTTTCTACAAGACGAAGGAGAGGCCAACGATGCACCTGGCGGAAACGGCGGCAGCCAAAGCTCCACTGACAGTCGAAAAGGAAGCCGCTGCGCCGCTCCCGTATCGGCTGTTGGGCCAGATTATGAACAGCTACATCGCTATCGAACGGGATGATGGTTTTTGGCTGGTAGACCAGCACGCCAGCCACGAAAGGATCATCTATGAGCAGTTGACAGCGCGGGATCAACAGCGCGCAGCACAGACGCTGCTGGTTCCGTATACGTTTGAGGCGAATCCGAAGGAGGCCGCTGTCCTTGAAAAGGCTCGCGATCAGCTGGCCGAGATGGGGTTCGATCTGGAGCATTTTGGCGGTAGGACCTGGTTGCTGCGCAGTCTGCCAACTGTCTATCGCGGCGGGTTCCGAGCGGTTGAGTTTTCTGACCTGCTGGCCGATTTGGCAGATGGATGGGGTTCACTCAAGCCGGAGGAGCGACGCGAGGAAATCCTGATCAGGCTTTCCTGCCAGGCAGCCATCAAGGCGGGGCAGCGCCTGCACAATGCTGAGATGATCGAACTGCTGGATCAGCTCTGGCAGACCAGGCTACCCTACACCTGTCCCCACGGACGGCCGACTGCACTCAGCTTCAGCGCCGAACAGCTTTTTCGGATGTTTCATCCCTGAGAAACGACCAGAAGCAGGAGGTAGAAGATGCAGCGACTCTTGGTGATCGTCGGTCCGACAGCTGTTGGCAAGACAGATACTGCTATTCTACTGGCTCAGCAGTTGGGCGGGGAGATTGTTTCGGCGGACTCCATGCTGATCTACCGCGGCATGGATATCGGCACGGCAAAGCCTACGGCCGAAGAGCGCAGTGGGGTACCTCATCACCTGATCGATGTGGTAGCGCCGGGAGAGCCCTTCAGTGTGGCAGACTTCCAGCAGCTGGCGCGGGCCAAGATCCGCGAGATAGCACTGCGCGGCAAGTTGCCGATGTTGGTGGGAGGGACCGGGCTCTACGTGCGGGCGGTGATCGATCATTACAACTTTATTCCCGCTGAAACTAACTGGGCGCTGCGGGCGGAGCTGCGTCGCCAAGGCGCTGAGGGCGGCCTTGAGCGCCTCTATGAGAGACTGAAGAAGGTAGATCCGGTGGCCGCAGACCGCATTCATCCCCGTGACGAGCGCCGGATAATCCGGGCGCTCGAAGTCTACACAACAACTGGTCACCCGTTATCCTATTGGGAGAGACAACCCGACGACTCTCGCCCTCTCTACGATCTGGTGATGATCGGCTTAACCCGCCCCCGGGAGCAGCTCTACCAGCGAATTAACCAGCGAGTTCACCACATGCTGGAGCAGGGGTTGCTGCAGGAGGCAGCCGAATTGCTGAGAGATGGCCTTCCAGAGGACTTCATCGCTAATCAGGCTATCGGCTACAAAGAATTGTTTGCCTATCTGCGGGGTGAAGAAACGTTGGAGGAAGCCCTGGAAAGGCTCAAGCTGCATACCCGCCGCTATGCCAAGCGACAGCTGACCTGGTTTCGGGCGGACCGACGCATTCAATGGCTGGATGTCAGCCAGTATGCCGACAAGGCTCAGCTGGCCGGGGCAATTATGCAAATAGTTGCAGACAAATGGAAAATAGTATAGACTATCCTCGAGAAGATAGAGAGAAAAGGGGGGCGCTGATTTTGAACAAACCGAGTATCAACCTGCAGGATACCTACCTTAACCAGATGCGGAAGGAGAGCGTACCCGTGACTGTCTTCCTGGTCAACGGGTATCAGCTGAAGGGGCTGATCAAGGGCTTTGATAACTTCACCCTGGTGCTCGAGGCAGAGGGCAAGCAGCAATTGGTCTATAAACATGCAATCTCTACAGTAGCGCCTTTCCGCCCGGTACAGATAACGGCACTGGATGACAATAGAGAGTAAGGGACCCTGCCGTCGGTCGCAAGACCGACGGTTTTTTGCTGAGCGTTTTCTAGGACTTCCTCTTCAGGCACCGTCATGGGGATGTTGGCATATGTATAGACTGAACTCATCTGCCTAGAAGGAGGTCGACATATGCATAGCAACGCACCCAGCAATAACAGGCAGAACCCCTCATCATATGATGAGGTAGTCCAGCTCCTCGAGGAGGGACGGATCTCAGTCGCCGAGGCCTTTCGGTTGTTGAGGGATGTGGAGGCAGGCGCGCCGCGCCCAGTTCCCCGCAACCCGCTGCCGCAACCAGCCCAACCTGACCAGCAAGCTACCCTGGAGCAAATCATGGCTGAACTGGAGTCCCTGATCGGCCTGACCAAGGTCAAGAGACTTGTCAGGGAGCTACAGGCCTTCATCCAGATCCAGAAGTGCCGCGAAGCGCAGCACCTGGCCACAGAGCCCATGGTATTACATATGATCTTCAAAGGGAATCCTGGCACTGGCAAGACCACCGTCGCCCGCCTGATGGGGCGCATTTTCAAGGAGCTAGGCGTGTTGCCCAAGGGCCAGTTGACCGAAATTGAGCGGGCTGATCTGGTCGGTGAATATATCGGGCATACCGCTCAGAAGACCCGCGAGCAGATCCGGCGTGCTCTGGGTGGCATCCTCTTCATTGACGAAGCCTACTCTCTGGCCCGGGGAGGGGAGAAAGACTTCGGCAAGGAATCAATCGACGCGCTGGTAAAATCTATGGAAGACTATCGGGATCAACTGATCATCGTCCTGGCAGGCTATCAGCGCGAGATGGACTGGTTTCTGGAGACTAATCCTGGCCTGCGTTCTCGCTTCCCCATCATCCTCGAGTTTGATGACTATACGATCGATGAGCTGCTGCAGATTGCCGAGCTGATGCTGAGAAGGCGACAGTATAAGCTCTCTGCTGAGGCGAAGGATAAACTGGGGCATTTGCTCCTAAAATACTATCGCTATGAACCCGAGAACTTCGGCAACGCGCGCTTAGTGCGCAATATCATCGAGCGGGCGATCCGCAAACAAGCTGTTCGCCTGGTGCGCGCGAAAAAGGGACTCAGTCGAGAGATGCTGATGCTCATCATTCCAGATGACATAGTTGAGGACGATTAACAGTAAGTTAGCAGCGTCGATTGAAGGACTGTTGCAGGTGTATCGGGATGCGCCTTCGGCGCGATGCCCCATCTTCCACATACTAACGAAAGCACCCACTGCAACCATGTAGGGAGCAGGGGGTGCTTTTGTGACTGCCCCTACTGACTCCTAAACCTCGGCTGACAAGCATAAAGATAGAGGAGCAGAACGAAGCAGGGGAGGAAGTGTCTTGAATGAGTGTCTGGTCATCGGTCGCAGCAATGTGGGCAAGACGGCTTTTGTCTTGAGCTTTGCTGAGTACCTCGGCTTAGGCAAGGTCAGCATCACCTTCCATTACCCAGATGGCTTCTCCACCAAACAGGATTTCCGTCTCGATGCGGCGCGACGCGAGCTAATTGGCCATGGACCGCACACTACGCGCTGCCTACAGGCTCTGGAACTGGAGATTCGCGCTGGCAAGTCCCGCAAGAAAGTGCTGATGACCGACAGCAGTGGGTTTTCCGACGGCATCCCCTCCGATGAAGCGATACGCAAGGCCATCGCTCAGACATTGCTACAGATCAAGGACGCAGCGCTGATCCTGCACATGCTCGATGCCTCTGCTCCGGGGGCGATCGGCGAGGTCGACCGCCAAATCGCTCGTTACGCCGAGACCCGTCAGGGTTACGTCATCCTGGCCAACAAAATGGACCTGCCCACGGCGGAGAACGGCTTCAGGCGCATCAAGGCCCAATTTCCCAACCACCTGGTTCTGCCGATCTCGGCGCTGCAAAAGAAAGGATTTAAGGAGGTGAAGGCGGTTGTGGCCAGTAGCCTTTGAATATATCCGCCATCTCGCGGCCACCTGGGCCACTGGCTGGTCCATCCGTTTGCTGGATGACGCTATTGATCAGGAGGTAGATAAAGTCAGCGGGCGCCGCAATTTGGCCCAGGAACTGGGCAGCGGTACCGTGGCCTACGCTCTAGCTGCTCTGACTGCCGGCGCGCTGCTAGCGCCTCGGATTGCCCTGCCCCTCTTTGCAGCTGCCTACCTGCTAGGGATGGGAAATGACAGGAGCCGACTTCCCAGCCATTTGCCCGCCTGGTTTGAAGGCCTATTTCTTTGGGGGCTCGCAGCGCTGTGCTGCGGTTGGCGGTTGGCGCTCTCTGCCCTCAGCGCCGTGCTGGCCGTACAGCTGATTGATGACCTGCTGGACCGGCACGTAGATGCAAAGATCCGGCCCTCACTCGCCTCTGCACTTGGTACCCCTGGGGCGATTCTCTTCGCCGTCAGCGCAGCGGCCGGAACCTGGTTCCTTTCTCCGCCCCTGCTCCTGTATGTCGCGGCGACCTTCACTTACTTCCAGCTCTCCGAGCTCCCGATGCGGCGATGACGGCGCTGATGTTTCTGCTGCTGGGCTGCTGCCTGGGCTTCGCTTTGGGGCGGTACTACGGTCTGAGGGATGGGGAACAGCGCGCCGCCTGCTATCAACCCCTGGCTTTACGGGCAAGATTCCTGTTGCAGGGGCAATGTCCGGTGTGTGGAACCAGCCCTCCCCTGAAAAAAGAGGATTGAGGGGTACGGCTAGAGAACAATAGATACTCAGAATCTCACCTGTCATGCCAAGAGCAGGGGTGGCGACGCGAGAGGGGATGCAGATGGATGTAACGGTCAAGGTCTA
This sequence comes from Bacillota bacterium, assembly GCA_050949085.1. Classification (GTDB taxonomy): domain Bacteria; phylum Bacillota; class UBA994; order UBA5500; family UBA5500; genus JBMNFB01. Next base: position 540,753 of record JBMNFB010000001.1, on the reverse strand, counting down.
TGGAGAGCTTTATCGATACGTGCCTGGAGGCAAGGATCAGGCTGTCGTCACTGTTCCTCCTGGCTCCACCCTGCAAGATCTGTTGCAGTTTCTGGCGATCCCGGATTACGAGATCTGGACCATGCTGGTCAATCGCAGGCGGGCCAAAGGAGCAACTGCTCTGGGCGAAGGGGATATTGTAGAGATATTTGCTCCCGTAGCAGGTGGTTAGGAGGTACGCGATGATGACATTTGGCTTTCATGATCGAATTCTCAGGGTCAATCTTTCAACCAGGGAGATCAGGGAGGAACATCCCGGGCAGTCGTTTTATCGACAGTTCCTGGGCGGTACAGGGATCGTTGCCTACTACCTTTATAAGGAATTGGAGCCGGGGACTGACCCGCTGGGGCCGAACAACAAGCTGATTTTTGCTGGGGGGCCGCTGACCGGGAGCCCGCTGATCGGCGGGGGCCGGAATAGCGTGGGTGCCAAGTCGCCCTTAACGGGAGCCATCGGTCACGCTGAAGCAGGAGGTTTCTTCGGGGCAGAGATGAGGCGCGCTGGCTATGATGCGTTGATTATCGAAGGGAGGGCGGAGCATCCCGTCTACCTGGCGATCGTCGATGATCAGGTGGAAATCAGAGACGCCCGACACCTCTGGGGTAAGCTAACCGCAGACGTGCAAGCCGCCATTCAGGAGGAGATGGGGGACAAGCTCGTCAGGGTGGCCCAGATCGGCGTCGCCGGCGAGAATCTCGTCAGGTACGCCAACATCACTAACGACCTGACCCATTTCTATGGACGCAGCGGTATCGGTGCCGTGATGGGCTCCAAGAATCTGCGGGCAGTGGCTATCCGCGGCCGCCGCTTGCCGAAGATGGCCGACCAAGAGCAGATTATGGAGCTCAACCGTTGGATGAACGAGAACTGGAAGAACCTCGCAGCCAGCATGCATGACCTGGGGACAACAGGGATCGTTCTCGGCCTTAACGCTAGTGGAGGACTGCCAACGCGCAATTTCCGCGAAGGAACTTTTGAGGGGGCAGAGAGTATCTCTGGTCAGCGGATGCGCGACACTATTCTTGTCGGCCGCGAGGGCTGCTATGCTTGTCCAATTCGCTGCAAGCGGGTGGTGAAATCAGAAGAGCGCTACGAGATTGACCCGACCTATGGGGGCCCTGAATATGAAACGCTGGGTTCCCTCGGCAGCACCTGTGGCGTGAGTGATCTGCTGGCCGTCTGCAAGGGGAACGAACTCTGCAACGCCCTGGGGTTGGACACCATCTCTACTGGCGTCACGATAGCATTCGCCATGGAGTGCTATGAGACTGGGCTGCTCACTAGAGAGGACACCGACGGGCTGGAGCTGCGCTTCGGCAACGGACAGGCTTTAGTGGAGCTGATCCAGAAGATTGCGCGACGTGAAGGCTTTGGGGCGCTTCTGGCTGAAGGCTGCAAGCGCGCCGCTGAGCAGATTGGCAACGGGGCCGAGAACCTGGCTATGGAGGTAAAGGGGCAGGAGATCCCAATGCACGAACCCCGCCTCAAGCAGGGGCTCGGCGTCGGCTATCAAGTCAGCCCCACCGGGGCCGACCATTGCCACAATATGCACGATACGGCCTTTACCAGGGAAGGCCCCGGACTTGATCGGGCAAGGGCTATCGGTATTTCCAAAGCCCTGCCGGCGGATCGCCTGGATGCAGAGAAGGCAAGTATGCTCAAAGCTGTGTCTCACTGGCGTCACCTGGCTAACTGTGCTGAGGTCTGTCAGTTTGTCCCCTGGAGTTACCGGCAGATCGAGACGGCGCTCAACGCGGCCACTGGCTGGGATACGTCTCTCCTGGAGTATCTGAGGATTGCGGAACGCGCCGTAACCCTGATGCGCCTGTTCAACGTACGAGAGGGGCTGGATGATGCTGACGATTACCTCCCCGACCGGTTTTACCAACCACTGCTGGGTGAGGGCCCTCTCAAGGGAGTAGCGGTGGACAGGGAAGCTGCCTATGAGACCCGGCAGGCCTACTACAGGCTGATGGGCTGGGACGAGACAGGAGTTCCCACCGAGACCAGACTGGCCGACCTGAATCTGCTCTGGACCAGACAACATAGCGCATGAACTGATTTCATCGCCTCAGCTCAGCACGGCTGAGGCGATTTCCCTTCGGCGGCTGGCAGGTAACACACCCTTGTGAACCATCCTTGACACTTGGGCGGGCGAAAAGGTGTGATACACTAGGGGGGAACGGTAGCTCTGGACGTACCTCAGGTCAGATCGGTAGGTGATATGAGAATGCATGAGATTACTGAGATTCACGATAGAGCAATCATTTGCGGCCTGGACCTTCCAGACCAGCCGATTGATCTGACGGAGCTGGAAGCGCTCGTGGAGGCTGCCGGTGGGGAAGTCGTTGGTCAGGCCTGGCAGCAACGCGGCAAGCCTGATGGGACGCTCTATTTCGGCAGAGGCAAAGTGGAGGAAATCAAGGCACTGGTGCTGGCCAGGGAGGCAAACGTGGTCATCGTTGACGATGAACTCAGCCCCCGGCAGATCCGGAACCTGGAGGACGCCATCGAGCTGAAGGTGATCGACCGAACCCAGCTGATCCTGGAGATCTTTGCCCAGAGGGCGCAGACGTATGAAGGGAAGCTGCAGGTGGAGATCGCCCTGCTCAATTACTCTCTGCCCCGATTGACCGGCAGGGGGGCAGAGATGTCGCGGCTCGGCGCAACAACGCCTGGGGCACGCACCCGTGGGGCTGGTGAGAGCAAGCTGGAACTGATGCGACGCGATATCCGTCGGCGGATTCGCCTGCTGCGGGAAGAGGCCAGAGAGATCAGTGAAAGGCGCCAATTGCTGCGCTCCGGACGCGCTCGCCGCGGCTACCCCCTGGTCGTCCTGATTGGGTACACTAACGCCGGCAAGTCTTCGTTGCTGAACGCGCTAACCGAAGCCAACGCCTACTCAGCTGATATGCTCTTTGCTACGCTGGATCCCACAACCCGGGTCATGCCACTCCCTGACGGACGCGAAATAGCCCTGACGGATACTGTTGGGTTCATCTCGCGGCTGCCACATATGCTGGTTCAGGCGTTCCATGCCACGCTGGAGGAGGTAGTCTACGCTGACCTGCTGGTCCATGTTGTAGACGCATCCAGCCCAGAAATGGCCCAGCAGATGGAAGCTGTGGCTCAGGTTCTCACTGAACTGAAGGCAGCCGAGAAGCCCCAGGTGATAGCCTACAATAAGGCCGATCTGCTGAACCAAACAGGACCGGCAGTGGACCTTGATCCCACCAGGCCTGCAGTCTGGGTATCAGCGCTGACCGGGCAGGGTTTGGACGAACTGAAGCAGCTTATCGCAGATAATCTTGGCGACGCACCCCGTCTGGTAACGTATCGGTTGCCGCACAGTCGCGGTGAGATCTCTGCCTGGTTGTTCAGGGAAGGGGAAGTCATCGAGCAGACATACGACGAAGCAGGAGTTGTCCTGTTAGTGGATTTGCAGGAAACAAAGATTCGGCAGGTGTACAAGCTTTTTGGCATCCTGCCAGACGAGGGAGTATCAGGAGAAGACGATGCAAGATAGATCGCAGGATGAGCTCTGGAGACAGTTCGGCATCAGTCAGGGGCTGGTGGAGCTGGCCAACCAGGTGGAGACAAACATCGAGGACTACCATCGGCAGATCGATAGGACTGTTCAACTCAACCAGATGCGGGTCATCGCCGCCTTTCAGGAACAACATGTTTCAGATTTCCATCTGCATGGATCCACTGGCTACGGTTACGGCGATCTGGGGAGGGAAGCTCTGGATGCGGCCTACGCTCGACTGATGGGCACCGAAGCCGCCATCGTCCGACCGCACTTCGTGTCGGGTACACATGCCATCGCCTGCGCTATGCTGGGCAACCTGCAACCAGGCGACGAGCTGATTCTCGGTTCGGGCCAACCCTATGATACGCTGGAAACGGTCATCGGACTGAAGGAAGCACCGCTAAGGAACTCTTTGCTGGACAGGGGCGTCAGCTATAAACTGGTGCCGCTGGATCCCCGCGGTGATATCGACTTGCCTGGGCTGCTCGCCAGCCTGAGTGACAGGACCAAGATGATCCATTTGCAGCGCAGCCGGGGATACGCTCAGCGTCCCGCCCTTTCCCTGGAGCGGATAGCTCAGGTGGTGGCGGCAGTCAGAGCGCGGAAACCCGAGGTGATCATCTTCGTGGATAACTGCTACGGTGAGTTTGTTGCGACGCAGGAACCCGGCGCACTAGGCGCCGACCTGCTGGCCGGATCCCTGATTAAGAATCCGGGAGGGGGCCTTGCCATCTCGGGAGGCTATATCGCTGGCCGCGAGGACCTGGTAGCCCGTGCCGCCGAACGCCTCACTGCGCCGGGGCTAGGACGAGAGATGGGCGCTACCGGCAGTCACTTGCGGCCTATGTTACAGGGCCTTTTCCTCGCACCTCATGTAGTGGGGGAAGCCCTGAAAGGGGCCATTTTTGCTGCGGCCCTTTTCCAGAACCTTGGGTTCGCTGTGTCGCCGAATCCTGGGGATCTACGTCAGGACATCATCCAGGCGGTACAGTTCGGCAGCCCGGAACAGCTGATTGCTTTCTGCCAGGGAATTCAGGCGGCTGCTCCGGTTGACGCCCATGTTCGACCTGAGCCTGGACGGCTGCCGGGATACACTGACCCGGTGATCATGGCTGCGGGCACCTTTGTGCTCGGCGGATCCCTGGAGTTATCAGCGGATGGGCCAGTTCGACCGCCCTATACGGCCTTTTTCCAGGGTGGATTGACATATGCCCATGCGCGCTTAGGCGTGATGGTAGCCGCCAGCCGGGTACTGGCAGTCAGTTGACAACGGAGAGCGAAGTGTGCCGGGCGCGGGAGTAGCACCCAAAGGGGGAGCAGGTTGTTGTGAACAGGAATGCGAAGGAATGGTATCGGGCCATGCAGTACGACCTGGAGACGGCCGAGCTACTGCTGGAGAAGAAGCGCCTGATCTATGTCGTATTTCTCAGCGTGCAGATGGTGGAGAAGGCGCTGAAAGCGCTCTGGGTTGACACCCGGGATAACTATCCGCCCAAGACGCACAATCTAATCAGGCTGAGCAAACTCCTGGGAGTCTGGAGCAAGTTCACCCGCGACCAACGCCGTTTCGTGGCCTTCATCAATCCGTTATATAACGCCATTCGCTATCCCGATGCCCACGCGGCAGTGGAGGACTCTCTGGACGAGGCGGTGGCCAACGAGATTCTTGACGAGGCGAAGGAGGTGTGCCGATGGATAGAGGACCAACTGAGCTGACGGCGGTGCTCGATCGGTTTGTCGCCGCCCTCCAGCAACAGCTGCCCATCAGCCAGGTCATCCTCTATGGCTCACACGTCCGGGGAGAGGCCAATGAGCTCAGCGACATCAATCTGGTGGTCATCTCGCCTCAATTCGGCAAGAACAAGTTGCAGGAAATCCGCCTGCTATCCCAGATCGCACTGGATTGCGATGAGGACATCGAAGCATTGCCCTATAGCCTGGAGGATCTGGAAAACCTGATTCCCGGTTCGTTCCTGGATGAAGTGCTAAGAACCGGCAGGGTGATTTACAGGGAACCCTGAGATGATAAATAGAAGAGGCGCCGACCCGGAGTATGGCGCCTCTTCTATTTTTTCGTCGATACCCCTAGAAAAGCCGATAGAGGCCGATCACCTTACCCAGTATGGTCACATTATCCGTGAAGATCGGCTCCAGACTACTGTTCTCCGGTTGCAGGCGAATGCGGTTTTGTTCACGGTAAAACCGCTTCACAGTGGCATCGTCCTCCAGCAGCGCGACCACGATCTCGCCATCCAGCGCCGTGTTCTGCCGCCGGACAATCACATAGTCGCCATCGTGGATTCCGGCCTCAATCATAGAATCTCCCCGCACCCGCAGAATAAAAACCTCCTGATCCCGCACCACATGGTGGGGGAGGGGGAAGTATTCTTCGATGTTCTCTACAGCCAGTATCGGCACACCTGCGGCTACGCGACCAACCACCGGAATCGGTACGGCATCAGATACTGCCTGAAACTGATCGTCCAGGACCTCGATGGCTCGGGGTTTGGTGGGGTCGCGCCGGATCATGCCCTTAGTCTCCAGGCTGGAAAGGTGGCTATGTACCGTCGCACTGGAGCTCAAGCCTACGGCTGCGCCGATTTCCCTAACCGAAGGAGGATATCCCTTCTCGCGCACAGTCCGCTTGATGAACTCAAGGATCTGCGACTGCCGCTTGGTCAAACCTGGCTTCATATACTAACACCTCGTCCCCTATATCTCTGGCCCAGTATAACATGCCGACCAAAATTATGTCAAACATGAGTTTGCTTTTCCCTTGACAGCGCAGAAATGAAGGTTATAATGGTACCAGAACATATGTTTGGGGGTGCGCAGATGCACGCACAGTTGGCTCGGATCAAGACCTCGCGCCAGAGGAGAGGAATGGTCAGGCGTCGCCAGATGGTCTTTAGCCTGCTTACAGCTTGTATGCTGTTGGCAACTGCGCTAGTCATCAGCTTTGTAAACAGCAGCTCGGCCGTAGAAACGGAGCCGGTCGAATATGTGGTCACGCGGGGAGAGTCTCTCTGGACCATTGCCGGGCAGTTTGTTGGGAATGATACCGACATTCGCGAGTTCATCTACAGGATGCGCCGATTGAACGATCTACAGTCGCCGACTATCCACCCAGGACAGGTTTTGCTGATACCGACTCGGTGACAGGCATAAGATAAGCGAAGATTGGTGATGCTATACCTGATTCCATGTGCAAGGAGGAATGGGGTATGGCAGACAAACGGATTCCATGGCGCTCATGGGAATTCGCACCCGAGGTAGTTGCGGGCATGATTCCCGATGGTCTGAATGAATTCATGTACCCAGATTATCCAGACCTGCCTTATCCAGACGCCATCGACGATATCACCTGGTATCGCGATCCGTTGGTGAACAATGATGAACCTAGCCCCGAAGCCTATTGGGTGCCTGAGGACCCCGAGTCCCCTTGGCAGCTCCCTTATGGCCCAACGTACCCACCTTACGGTTAGGCAAATAGCGAGGACGGCAAACCGAGAGGTGAATAGACAAGCGAAAACGTCTGCTCCTTAGGACTTTGATTCCTGAGGAGCTTTTTTGTTGCCTGATCAATCCTAATAGCCGGCCATTGCGTAGGCCACGCGCAAGGCGGCACGTGTCGCCGACTGCAGCACGCTGGGGGATAGGTTCTCCAGGGTATCCTCCGGTGTATGGCGATAAGGATGGTAGCGCCCTTCCAGGGCCCAGCTGAGCGTAATGCTGGGGATACCCGCCCGCTGAAAGGAACGCGAGTCCACGGGGCCAAAGCGCCTGCGCAGTCGGCGTGCCCTCAGGCCCGATGACTGGATCTCCTGCAAGGCCAGGCGCGCAAGCTTGGCCGAGATGGACCAGCGCGATCCTTCTGCCCAGACATCCAGTGAGTTTCCGCCGACACCGCCCAGCATGTCCAGGTTGAGGACGATACATTGCTCTGCCACGCCAGCCTTGCGAATAGCTGCCGCTAGAGCGCGGCTGCCGTGCAACCCTGTCTCCTCGCCGGAAAGCAGGGCTAGGACGATCGAGCGTTTCGTCGCCACACCAGTCTCGGCGAAGCACCGCATGATTTCCACAGCGGCAGCAACTCCTACAGCATTATCGTCAGCACCTGGATAAGTCACCCCATCCCGGACGCCCAGGTGGTCATAATGGGCAGTGAGTACCAGATAGGAGTCGCTAGTACCTGGCCTGACTACGACTAGATTCTCTGCAGAGACATCTGCCTCAGCGATGGCGAACGGCTGCAGCAAACCCGCCAGACCGATGGCGGACCAGGGTTGCAGGCCGAGACTCTGGAGTTCCTCCGCCAGAAGTTTGCGAGCCAGGTCTTCGCCTTCGGTCCCTGCCGCTCTGCCCTGGAACCGCTCGGCCACCAGCTTGGTCACCAGCTCCAGCTGCCGATCCGAGTTGTACGCCTGGACCAATGCTTCCAGGTCGGAAGCTGGCGAGAGACCGCGCCCTGGTGGAGCAGTGTGCAGCTGACAGGAGCTTGTAGCGAGGGTCAATAGCAGCAGAAAAACAGCAAGGATACGAAGAGCTCGACCACATTTTCTCACTTGAATCATGCCGAAACACCCCCTTCCTAACCCGCTACTAGTCTCTCCAGGATCGATCCCGCCCATTGCAGCAGGAGTTTGCCGGAATGATGGGGAACAAGCAAGGCAGGGGGTGAGCGGATGCGGGCAGTGATCTATGCGCGAGTCAGCACCGACAAGGCTGAACAAGAGACCAGTTTGCAGCGGCAGCTGGAGGAACTGCACCAGTTCGCCATAACTAATGGCTGGCAAGTCGTGGCCAGCGTCCAGGAGCAGGCAAGTGGTTTTGACGATGCACGGGAAGGATTCCTGTCAGCCCTGGATCTGTTCCGCCGCAAGCAGGCTGACATACTGCTGGTTCAAGACGATGGTCGTTTAGGCCGGGGGAATGCCAAGATCGCGCTGCTCTATCAAATTGAGAAGTACGGCGGGAAAGTCTATTCCCTGGAAGAAGGGGGGCCCCTGGGGCTGACAGAACTAGAACAGATGGTCCTGCAGGTATTGGGAGTCGTCGAGGAATACCAGCGCCGGCTGATCAACCGCAAGATTGGCCGTGGAGTGCGCCGAGCCATTGCTGAAAAGGGGTTTCAGCCTCAGCGCAATCTGCGCAACACCGGAAGCGGCGGCCGCTCCCGCATTGATACACCTATCAAGGAGATCGTCCACCTCCGGCGTCAGGGGCTGACCTTCCGCGAGATAGCACTTACGTTACAGGGAATGGGATACAATGTCTCGAAGGCCACCGTCCATCGCCGCTACCAGGAGTGGCAGGAAGAATCCGCTGATCAAAGGGACAGCAGGGACTGAGTGGGGGCCGGGCTTCTGTATTTCCCGGGCGAAGACGGGAAACGACAATATCCGAGTGGCATCCCGATCTGTCGACCATGGCTTTGTCGAAGGGGTGCGAGGGATTTTAACCTGGGGAGGCGAAACCGGTGCACAAACAAGAGATCATCGCCTGGGCTAAAGCCAAAATGCTTGATATCAGTCATCACCCGCTGGAAGATGGCTATCGCTATTATCATGGAGAACGGGTAGCCAGGCTCTCTCTGCGCCTGGCCGAGGCGCTGGCCCTCCCCGTCAACAAGGACGTCCTCTTCATCGGTGCGTTATTGCACGACGTGGGCAAGGTAGGCTACAGCGGCCCTGATCATGGCCCGCGCGGAGCCCAGATCATCGAGCTTGAGATACCGCACCTCCTTACCCAGGAGGAACTTGCCCAGGTAACGAACATCGTCAGCAACCACTATGAGCGCCCAAGGAGCAAATACTGGCGTGGAAGACCAGACCCGGGATTTCCCTCGGAGATCCTGATCGTACAGGATGCAGATACGCTGGACCATCATGGTGGAAACGGCATCTGGATTGCTCATCACTGGCATACGCTTGAGCGGGTGTCGCAAGCCGAAGCCATTCACCGCTACCGGGTAGTTGACGCGGAGTGGCGGCGAGAATCTTGGGAGGCGATGAACTACGCCATCAGCAGACGTGAACTGGAGTATCGCCTCAAGCTGATGGACGCGTTCTTTGCTCACTGGGAGAGGGAGACGGCCGGTGAACTTACCCACCTGATGGACAATGAATGAGTGATAGACAAGGGCTCAGAGTCGCCTGGCTCTGAGCCCTTACCGTGGTTAGATTATCTGGTAGCAGCGGCTTTGATAGTAGCTAGCACCAGCTCAGCGCCGGCCACCAGCTGCTGGATAGTGATGTACTCTTCCTTGGAGTGCACCTTCTCCATGCCGATGCCGAGAATCACTGAGGGAAGTCCCTTGCCGTTGAGAATGTTGGCGTCACTGCCGCCACCGGTGGGGATCAATGTAGGAGCGAGCCCCAGGTCATTGACAGCCTCAACGATCAGCCGCACTGCTGGATGATCCTCGCCCAGGTTCAGGGCCGGGTAGGAGAGCTCTGTGTCTATCTGCACCTGAGCACCCCAGCGAGCCGCAGCTTCCTCTAGCTGCTGAGTCATGTGCTGCACCTGCTTCTCCAGTTTGGCCTCATCGCGGCTGCGGGCTTCGCAGCGCAACTCTACCTGCTCGGGGATGATATTTGTGGCTATCCCACCCTTGATAATGCCGATGTTGCAGGTGGTCTCCTCGTCAATCCGGCCTAGACTCATACGGGTGATCGCATCAGCCGCTACCTGAATCGCGCTGACCCCTTTTTCCGGTTCAAGTCCAGCGTGTGCCGGCTGCCCGATGATCTTAGCATCGATCTTGCGCTGAGCCGGGGCAGACGTGATGATCGTGCCCACATCACCGCCACCGTCCAGGAAGTAGCCATAGTCTGCTTTGAGCAGACCGCGGTCGAGGTTCTTGGCACCCCAGAGCCCGCCTTCCTCAGAGATCGTGAAGAGGAATTCAATATCGCCATGGTCGATCCTGTCTTCCTGCAGAACCCGGATGGACTCCAGCATCTGCGCCACTCCCGCAATGTCGTCTGCCGCCAGAATCGTCGTGCCGTCGCTGTAGATGGTCTCATCTCTGATGACAGGCTTGATGGACAGCCCTGGCGCCACCCGATCCATGTGTGCAGCAAACAGCAGGGTAGGTGCGGACGCTATATTTCCCGGCAGGCGAGCGATCACGTTACCGGCGTTACCGCCAATCGTATCTCCCGCGTTGTCCTCCATAACCTCGAGACCCAGCTTCGATAGTTTGGCTTTCAAGGCATCGGCCATTTCCCGTTCCCGGCCCGAAAGGCTATCCACTTGCACGAGCTCCACAAACTCCTGGACAATTCGATCCTTGTTTACAGGCAAACATAACACCTCCTATTTCAGATAGACTCAAGCGGCATCCATTACCTGCCCGAATCTCAGCGATGCTATACAACGTGACCGGCTAGCGCCGCAAAACTCGGCCGCTGGCGGCGCCGGTGTGTTCCCCCTCCCAAACAGCGATCTGACCGTTGACCAGCACAGCCCTAATGCCGACGGGATACTGGGCGGGTTCTGTATACGTGCTCTGATCACTGACAGTAGCCGGATCGAAAATGACGACGTCTGCCTTCAGCCCCGGCAGAAGCAGGCCGCGATCCAGCAACCCCAGGCGATGCGCCGGCGCGGAAGTCATGCGCCGTATTGCCTCTTCCAGTGAGATCAGGCCCTTCTCCCGGACGTAGTGCCCTAGCACTCGCACAAACGATCCGAACGTGCGCGGGTGTGGCTTGCCGCGCTGGAGAGCGCTCTCAGCCGAAACGGCGCTCGAGTCGGAACCGACCATCATGTAAGGGCTCTGCATGATGCGCTCCAGATCCTCGTCGCCGATGGTGAAGTAGACGATATCTATACGCTTCTCTGCCTGCATCAAAAGGTCGAAGCAGGTGTCGAAGCCATCTTTTCCCCAGAGGACAGCGATCTCGGCGATAGACTTGCCATCCAGGCTGTGATCATAGTAACAGCCGGTGACCAGGATACGCTCCCAGCCAACCCCCTTGTAGATGCTTATCCAGTCGCCGACTCCATGCTCGATGTCGTGTCGCAGGCGTTGTCGTATCTCAGGTTCAGCCAGTCGCTGCCGCAGCGCCGCATTGCCGCCGACATGGACCCAGGGAGGCAGCACCGCACTGAGGCCACAGGCCGAGGCGTTGTAGGGGTACTGGTCGAAGGTCACGTCGCTGCCAGCCTGGCGCGCCATCTCGATCCGCTGCAGGATGTCTACAGAGGTTCCCCACATATGCTCTCCCATCGCTTTCAGATGCGCGATCTGCACCGGACAACCGGCCTGCCTGCCGATCTCGATCGCTTCGTCTACCGCAGCCAGAACAGTATCGTTCTCGCCCCGAATATGCGTAGCGTAGATGCCGCCGTACTCGGCAGCCGCCCTGGCCAGCTCAATGAGTTCGGCAGTTCCTGCATAGCAGCTGGGAGTATAGATCAGCCCGGTGCTGACGCCAAAGCAGCCCGATTCCATCGCTTCACGCACCAGGTCCTTCATCTTCTCCAGCTGCTCAGGAGAGGCGGGCCCTTCGGCAAAACCCATCACGGCCTGTCGGATAGCACCCTGGCCCACCAGAGGTGCCACGTTGATGCTTAAGTCACGGCTCTCCAGCAGCCGCAAGTAGTCCCCCATAGACCGCCAATCTAGCCCAATGCCCAGGGCCTTCAGTTGCTCAGCCGCACCCAGTTGACTGATGATCTCGTCAGTGGTTGGCGCGATACTGCTACCACAATTACCAATAACGTTTGTCGTCACACCTTGCTGGATGTGGCTTTGGCCTCGGCCATCCAGCAGCAGTGGCAGGTCGGAATGGGTATGGATGTCGATAAAGCCTGGGGCGACGGCCAGCTCGGTGGCGTCGATAACACGCTCGGCAGTAGCACCGCTTAGATCGCCGATCTGCACAATGGTATCGCCAACGATGCCGACATCTGCTTTGCGCCAGGCGTTTCCGGTACCATCATAGACTTTCCCACCCTTGATGATCACTGAATACAACCTATCCACCTCCTGAATAAAAATGCAGTGTTCATATCGCTATTCTTTTCCGCAGCAGCAATTCCTGCAAAACGAAACCCCAGAATCAGACTTGGCGCTGTTTCCGGGGTTTCCTATGTAATTTCAACCTGTAATCATAAACCATGCACCGTCTCGAGCCCCAGGTATCTGGCCTCCAGCTCGAGTGCATTCTGGATAGCAGGACGCACACCCTCAAACCCAGGCTCCAGCCAGAGATTGCGAACGCAGAGTCTGCTGCCCTGTTTATCCGCCTGGAGTTCGATGCGGCCGACAATCCACTCACCATGCAACAGGGGAACCACATAGTAGCCATATTGCCGCTTAGCTGCAGGCGTATATACCTCCCAGCGGTACCTGAATCCCCAGAGATCCTCGAGGCGATCCCGATCCCAAAGTAAGTTATCCAGAGGCGCCAGGATGACAGCAGACTCATTCTCGGGAAGGGGGGAGATATCAGTCAAATCCGCTAGCAATTCTGCTACACAAAAATACGTCCGCTTCACGCCTCCGATGGTGACTGGCACAACTTTGCCTTCCTCAACCAACTGCAACAACAGCCGTTTCTTTTCCGACTTGGGGCCCTTATGCCAACCAAAGCGAAAACCAGGTTGGCTCAAGTGGGCCAAACCATAGCCTCGCAGGAACTTGAGCATCAACCGGCGCCGGGACTCCAGTTCACTAACTTCGCAGGCCAGGATGTCCTGAGGGACAATCCGCTCCGGCAAGTCAAAATGGCGCAGATTACCCTTACGGCTGCTGATGAGCAGTTCTCCAACCAGATGCAGGTAGTCGAGAGCCTGCTTCTCAATCTTTGTCCCTGGGGGCCGATTGCTGGCGTGAAGGACCATTACCCCACGGTCGCTAATCAGCTTCTCAGTTCTGGTACAAGGGTTGTTGCCACTTGACTCCCACCATCCATATACTTTTCGCCCCGAATCAAAGTCGCGAGCCGAGGTCTCGCCGCACTCGCGAACATGCTGCAGCACCTCCCTGGTTACCTGCAGCATCTCCTGATCCACTTTTTCTGTGACTGCGCTGTATTCCTGGCGCATGGAAGCCCGGAAATAGGGGAAATGCTGCATCGGTAACACGCAGAGACCGTTTGCGTAATACTCGAAGGCTTCATGGCGTTCATATAAGGCCTGGTCCAGCCATTCAGGGCGATAGCCTTGAACCCGGTTGAACAGGACCTGATGATGGTTGCGCTCGAACGCACAGATTGGGTCAATCTGGACAGCCTCCAAGCGCTGCAGCGCCTGAACAACTCCATCCGGCCCCGAAAAAGGGCCGCCATAGGCGACGAACTTCTGACGTCGAATCAAGAAGCGCCTGGCCTGTGTTAGGGAAATATTGACTGCGTTCAAGACATGACCTCCTCTTGACCCATGCATACCACACATTTGTTCGCGCGTCAAGGAGGAGGTCGTGACCCTGCAGTCTGGGGCATCCGTCTCACAATCCGACGCTATATCCGTTTTGAGACAGGCGGAGCCCAGAGGGCAAGAAAATGGAGGGCAGCCTCTAGCCGCCCTCCATTCTGCGGGGTGGATAGGGTTCTAGCGATCCTGCTGCGGCGTGCCGCTGGTCTGCTTCCGTAACTGGGCCAGCCTGGGAAGTGCTCCGGCCAGGACAACTTCTCGTTCCCGGCGTTGTTCGTCGGCATCTGACGCCAGGACGCCGAGCAGAAGGGCGGCCGATATCCCTAGTTCGTCAACCGTGGCATCGGCGGGCAGCTCCGCCGGTACGATGTTGGCGCCCAAAACCCATTGAACCCGTTCGTCATCCAGCTCGGCCAATAGCGCCGTGCAGCGGTTGTAGGTACGAATCAGCAGCTGGGAGCCGCCAGACAAAGCCCCCGAGAGGGAGGCCTCCCTGGCCAGTCGCTTTACCTCGTGCAGCAGGCAGACAATTCCCTTGCGTGCAATGTCCGTCATTTCTCACTACCTCCTAATGATTTTTCCCTAAGCCCAACAGGCTGATCAAGCGTTTCTTGAGCAGTTGACGGCCCTGATAGAGGCGCCACTTGATGGTGCTGAGCGACAGGCCCGTAAGCTCTGCCAGCTCCTGATACGAAAGATCGGAGAAGTAATACAGGCGTAGGACCAGGCCATAATCCCCCGGAAGCTGATCCAGCTCGTGAGACAACAGGCTCCTTACGGAGCCAGACTCCAGAACAGCCTCGGGGAAGCAGCACTCGTCATCGTCTGCCACACACTCCAGCAACCCCAGCCAGGCCTCTGGAGGCAGGTAGCTTTCGGCAGCTCTGCGCCGTGCCCGCGCCTTGCGGTAGTTCAGACAGTGATAGAATACTACCTGACGCAACCAGGGAACAAACTTCTCACCGTCTTCCAGCTGCCAGATCTTCTGGTAAACCCGCAGCCAGACCTCCTGCGCAACGTCAGCTGCATCGGGACTACCGACATAGAAGGTTACAAGGCTGAGGACAAGAGACTGGTAGGCAGCGAACAACTGCTCAAAGCCTCTGTCATTCAGTTGCTGAGCCAGAGCTACGGCTTCCGGCAGCTCCATCGCAGATACCTCCTTACCAGTCGGCCATACTCAAGAAAACTGCTCTCACCCATATAGACAGCGGCGGGCAAAGAAAAGTTAGTTGCGGGCAGTTGTCTTGACAGGGAATACGCAAAGCGAGAAAGGGGCCCGTCGAACACGTCTCACAATCCCGTCTCATCTTGATTTCTGCAACAACAAGGTGGGCTATGGTGCGAGAGGAGCGACCAGGGGCATGCCGGGCAGCACTTTGGCACAATAGGCTCGCCAGCGCTGGTACAACTACCTATCGGCAGCAAAAAAAACGGCTAAAAAGGGCCTTTCCTGTCAGCCAGATAGTGGAGCATATGGAAGTGGGCGGCGACTATGTAGCCAGGGAAGTTGCCGGGAGGACGAGCTAGCTGAGGGCCAGCGGCAGGCGCCAAGAGAAGCTACGCCCAAGAACCTGCGACAAGGAGATGGCAGTCTTGGTCGGCCATTTCACTCAGATTTCGGCGCCATCTCATTATCATAACTAATCTTGTCTTTTGAGACCTGTGACATTGAGTCCGATAATACATCTTATGTGAACTAGCGCGTTGTGAATGAAGTGAAGTATGGATGGCTATTTCTATGGCGTAGGCCTGCTGCATTGGCCGGGTCTGCCCCGATGGCCAGCGCTGCGCGGATCCCCCTCGCAATGCATTGATGAAACTGCTAGGGTCGGGTCCCTGCGGGCCTGCTGACCACTCCAGGGTTAGCGCGATCTGACCCGTACATGTGCCGGGAATATCCGCCCGCAGGTCAACCGACCCCGTTAACCGATCCCGACACGGCACCCCCGGCACCTGGCCCCCAGAATCTTGCCATACCTACGGCGCCTGCCGGCTGCTTCCCTTCGTCTGCCCACGGCATCGACAATCTTCGACACCTCACTGGGGAAACCGACAAACGATGGACATCTGTTGAGCGGGGTTGTTGAGACAGCCTCCTCCCTCCCCCACCCTTGCCGGGTCCCAGAAACCCCCAATAGGCGGTAGGCAATCGCCGGAGCACCAGCTTTGCCAGGCCCCTAGAAAGGAAGGCGATACATCAGTAGTACCAGCATAACTTTGAACAGCAACCCCAGAGGATAGGTCGATCCGTATCCACCAGCGGCTTCGTTGCGCCCCGTGGTATCAATGGCCGCACCAAGGCCAGGTGTGGACGTCATTCCGCCGCAGACACCGCCGGCAAGCAGGATCCAGTTCATCTTCAATACGCAGCGACCAAACAGGAACCCGGCCAGCAGGGAGCTAGCCGTGGTAGCCATCCCCACCAGCGCCAGCAGGGCGCTCGGTCCCGTAAGCGCCGCGATGGCTTGGTGCCCGAAATTCAGGCCGACGTAGGCCAGGAAGTAGGCCAGCGCGATCTGCTTGACGACATTCAGGGTCTCGGTGCTCATGCGAAAACTGAGCGGGCCGATCCTGCCTGCCGCTCCCAGGACCAGGGCTGTAACCAACACTCCTCCCGTCGTCTCCAGGCTGATCCGGCCGATAGAGACCCTGCCGATCAGGAAGCCGATGATACAGACCAGGGCAAAAGCAGCCATATCGAAGCCCTGTTCCTGTCCCTGATCGGTACCGCCTGCCTGATCCAGCTCCTGCCCCAGGCGTCGCACCTCTTCTGGCATATCAATCCGAAACAGGCGCGGCAGCAGCCGCATGCCCAAAATCACCGTGATCACGCTAAAGGGGTAGGCTGCTGCATAGCCCATACCGACGCTGGCCTGGGCCGCCCGCGCGGCAGGTGACACAGGGTCCGCAAATAGACTACCCACCGTCTCCAGCGCAACTCCCAACCCGGGGGAACTCGTCAGCGCACCAGTGTAGACGCCGGCAATAGCCAGCCGCTCCAGTCCAGGAAACATCAGAAACAGCAGTGTTACTGTCGTCGCCCCGGCCAGAGTGATTACTCCGGCCAGGATCGCAAACTTGAGGCCATTGCCGCGGAAAACCTGGGCTACGTCCCGAGCCGCCAGGAGACCGACCGAAGCGACGAACAGCAGCAGGAAGAAGTCAAAGTAAGCCTTGTCAACCAGCCCCCGCCCGAGTATTCTTTGAGCGAACTCAGGGACGGGGATGCCAGCGACGTAGTCAGCGCTATAGGGGGCGGCCACGAGGCTGAACACGAGGAAGCTCAGTATCATACCGGCGAAAAGGATACCGGAAATCCCGAGTCGAAAGCGTGCGATCTCGATCTTGCCAATAAAAAAACCCGCCAGGACCGCCAGGTTCAGCAAAAACAGAGGGTTTACGAGCAACTCCAATGTCATTCATCTCCTGCCTGCAATGCTCACTCTAGTATACTATATCGCCCCCAGCTGAGCCTGGCATTACCTGGCCTAGGGCCTCGTCAGCCAGGCAGGTCATTTGTCTCCCGCCGGAGAGGACAGGAAGCCAGCCTCAACCTGCCTGGTCTCCAGATTGATAACCGCCAGGTCGGGGCGGCGTACGCTTCGCCAGGCTTCGAGCCCCAGCCTGGTACCCAGCAGACTGCTGAAAAGGATGGTGAGAAGCTTTTCGTGGGAGACAATCGCAAACGATTCCCCGCGATGTTTAGCGGCCAAACGTTCTATGCAGCGCATAATCCTGGACGCTGCCAACTCATACTCTTCGATCAGACTATGCCGGGTGGCACCCAGCAGATAATCGCCGATCAGTGCAGCAAACTCAGGTCTGTCCAGGCGCCCTCTGAGATCCAGCTCGCGCAAGTCCCAATCCACCTCCAGTGGAAGGTCCCAACGTTGCGCGATCATCCAGGCTGTCTGCTGTGCCCGCACCTCAGGCGCATGGTAGATAACACTGACATTCTGCCAGAGGCTCGCTTCAACGATGGGCATTAGCAAGAGAATGCCAGCCTGAGACAGCCGCCACTGATCTGGCGGCAGGAAAAGCTCGCTTGCCGCCTGTGAGCAATTGACCACATAGACCTTGCTCATTGTTCTCCCTCCGCAATCACCCCTGGCGTTATCGTTATCAATTCACCGTGCGCTGCGCTAGTCCTGCTGGCAAAACAAAAGCCGCCCGCTAGGGGCGACCTCAGAGGAACAGTTTCGGAGCCTTAGTTTTCGGCTTCTGTCTTGTATCGGGGCTGGTCATACTTCTTCAACACCCGGGCGATCTCCTCGGGCTGCGCCTGCTCCGCCTCATACCAGCCCTTCTGAACCATGGCATTGAACATCGCCGACTGCAGCTGGTGTTCCTCCAAGAGGATGCCCAGCATATCGCTGCGCAAGCCGTTGTTGCCAGCTACCTCGTTGCTGGCTAGACTGTATGTCTGGGTCAACGCCTTCTGGGAGGCCAACGCATCCCGCAACATCACCTGGTCTTCCAGTTTGATATTTGACATGTATGCTCCTCCCTACTTCTCTACACCGGAGAGATGTTTCAGCAAGGTTTCATAATGCGCCCGGTGCTTGCGGACACCGGCTTCGCAGAGGCGCTGCACCTCGGAATCACTCACCTGTGCTGCATAGGCCTGAAGCTTATCGATCACCAGCTGCTCATGCGCCAGTTGATCTTCAATCATCGCCAGCTCTTTGTCGGTTAACTCAGGACGATTCAGCTCTGGCACAAGATCTCCCTCCTCGAATCAGGTAGACTGATGGTTCTTATGGGTATTCTCCCCGCTACTGATGAAATCTACCCAACCAGGCGGTGATAATCGTGCCCGGCCCCGGCTACCACAAACGGCGCTGTTTACCCGTTAAAGCTGTGGATCATGCGTAACCCGTGTAGAGTCAGGTGAGGATCTACTACATCGATGGCATTGGTCAATCTGGCAAAAAAGCTGGAATCATCGCCGGTGGCGACAGTCGGCGCGGGCCCGATCTCCTGCCTGATTCGCTGGATCATCCCCTCCAGCAAGGAGACGTGGCCCAGCACCAGTCCGGCTTGCAGCGCATGGCTGGTATTGCGACCGATGGCCGAGGCTGGTGCGGTCAGGTCAACCCGGGGAATGCGCGAAGTGCGACTAGCCAGGGCCTCCGCCGAAATCTGCAATCCCGGCGTTAGCGCCCCACCAAGATATTCGCCCCCCGAAACAATATCGAAAGCGGTTGCAGTTCCAAAATCGACCACAATCACCGGCCCTGGCCCATGCAGCTGGTGCGCAGCCACAGCATTAGCTACCCGATCGCCCCCCAGCTCGGTTGGCGGGTCAAAACGAATTTTCAGCCTGGTTTTCACTCCAGGTCCAACGACGAGTGGCTCTGCCCGGAACAACTGAGCGCAGGCTGTCAATACAGCTGGCAGTTTCTGCGGCGCTACCGTGGCCACTATCGCTTCTGTAGTTCCATCTGGTTCGAAACCTGCCCGTTTGAGGGCGGCTTCCATCAGGAGCAGGTATTCATCCGCCGTCCTTCTCGGTGCACTGCTCAACCGCCATGTTGCCTTCAGGCGGTCACCGACGAAAATTCCAAAGTGCAGCTCGGTATTTCCCACATCGATCGCAACCAGCATAGCTCAGCCTCCTTCAGCCCCAACCCAGCTTGGGTTCGTTGCGGACTTGCCGCAGTCTTGATAATCGTGACAGGACCTTACCATTCGGTGTCGCTTGACTGTTCACATCCAGTGTACTATAATTATTCTTGCCTCACAGGGGTGTAGCTCAATTGGTAGAGTAGCGGTCTCCAAAACCGTCGGTTGCGGGTTCGAGTCCTGCCGCCCCTGCCACACATGGAATCAACGTCTCGTCTATCGGGACGTTTTTGTTTTTGTTTTTGTTCAATGAAGGCCTTATGGTCTGGACACAAGCCTATTCTGCAACGCAAGATCAGCACGCTGCGCATCACGAGGTCAACTCTCAGCCCAGGCACGCCGCCTGATCACTGGGAATAGGTTAGTGTAGCGTCTTTCACCCTGATACATATGACTCGCTCGCGAGTTGCCATGCTTGAAAGGGGGTGAGGACATGGAACTAGTCCGTATCCGCAGACTCTCAACCGCCAGGGTTGTCGCTAGAAGGCTCAGAAGGTATAACGGAGTCAACGTCCGCGCCGAGCGGCTAGTCAGGAAACCACACTATCTGATCCGCGAAAGGGGGCACCTGGCAGGCTGGATCGGCTATGAGCGATGCGGGCGGCGCTCGTATGAAATCGTGCATATGACTGTGCTGCCTCGATTCAGGCGGCGTGGCTTTGCGGAAGAAGCGACCATCGAGATTCTGGAGAAACTGAGATTGATCAGGGCCAGGCGCGCCTACGTCCGGATCAGGCGGGGCAATCGCGTGCCGATGCATATCATCTCCCAGCTAGGTTTCCGCCGCACGAGCCGCGGGAAAATCAACATCTTTCGCCTGAACCTGGCCAGGTGGGCCAAAGCCAGAGAAGCGGAGCGACGATCAGAACCTATCGGTGGGGATCCTATGCCGGCGACAGACTCGAGACCTCCCCTGGCAGAAACGAGCCCCCCTTCACCGGACTCTGATTCACATACTGTCGCTGCTCAGCTCCCTATACCTGACACCCATTGATTAATAAAGGGCGTCAAGACTCCAATCAGGCCGCCCAGCAGTAAGCCGAGATTGGTGATGGCGCGCAGCTGGTCTCGCATCACGTCAAGCAGTATTTGCTCCACCTCTATTATGTCCAGGCGATCAATCTGCTGACTGATGGTCGTTCGCAGGTTCAGCGATTCCAGCAAGCTTGCCCCATGGACTGCGAAGAAGGTCTGTATCGAGCTGATCATCACTTCTGTTGCAGCGTCAGACTGGAATCGTCCAGATGCGCCCGGTAGATCAATCGGTCGAACCTGCAGCACCGCTCGCCATAGCTGGATGCAGAGAGACTGCAGAGCCTGTGCCGCAGCTGTCGATGCTAGCCAATCGTCGGCCCGATTCCAGAGCAAGTCGCGCGTTGCCTGGGACTGTTCACCCAGAATTGAGGTGATCAGGTCGCTCCAGGTTCCCTCGAACTCACCCCATGCAGATATCAGCCGGTCCAGCAATCGATCGGCCAGCGTCGGATTCAGCACTTGTTCTAGCACCCACTCAATCGCACGGTCGATGGTATCCAGGGAGACGAGCTTTTCAACCTCGTCCATCCGGCGCGTCAACAGGGCATCAAACTGACGAAGGGCTGCCTCTGCTATCCAAATGCGAACTTCTTCCTCGTTCAGCTTCTCGACTAGGGAGATAATCAGTTTCTCGTGATCAATAAACTTACCGAACAGGCGCAATAGGGGCGAAGAATCAATGACCTCCTCCAGCGTAGCACTGAGGAAGGAGACGGCAGCAGAGGACTGCAGGAATATCCCCGCCTGATCCAGCCAATCAGGCCCCCTTTGCAGAATCAGCGCGCGCAGTCTCTCCTGCTGGGCCAGCGTCAGCTGATCGCCCAGTGTCTTTCCTGATTTGATCAGGCTATGGGCACACTGCTGTAGCTGGGTTGACAGACTGCTCTTCAAGCCCTGCCTGGTCAGGATCCCTCGGAACCAGAGACGCAGTTGTTCGGCAATGTCCTCCGCCGAGAGTAGCTCGGCCGATCTTCCTGCTGCAACCTGTCTGGCAACATCAGCAACCCATCTCAGTGCTGCTTCCCTCAGATGGGGCTCCTGCAGGCTGACAATCGCACTGTCGACCAGGCGCTCTACCGACCTCTGAACCAGGGGCAACAACCGCAACTCCTCGAGGATCTCCTGCAAAGTGTATGCCTCTTCGCTCCACTGGCGCAACAGCATCTGAGAAAGCTCCGTCAGGCTCCTCCGGAACTCTGGCTGTTCCAGCGAGGCACGTAGCGTATCGGCTGTGACTAGATAATCGACGACGGCATCCGCGAGACTCTCTGCAAGTTTGCTGCGTTGCTTTGGGATCAGACCGGGGGTAAAAGGAATGCGTCGCCCGAGGATGCGTTTCTCATCCAGCGGATGAAAGAGCATCTTGATTGCCACCCAGTTGGTCACGTAGCCGATTATCGCCCCTAACAACATGCTGCTCAGCACCGGAAGTAACACTGACGTCCCCCCTTGCCACTGCTTTATAGTGCTAGAGAGCAGCCTGCTGCCAGCAGGCTGCTCGGCGTTTCAGATTCATTTCTTACCCAATCGGTTTTCAGTCCCTTTGAGCAAGCGGTCGATGTTGCTGCGGTGACGCCAGACACCCAGGGCGCCCAAGACCACGGCAAAAGCAATCGCCTCTGTCCGCTCCCCTCTCAGGGAGAGAACAATCGGCAGCGAAAGATAGAGCAGTATCGATGCCAGAGAAACGTAGCGAGTCGTCGCAACCACCAGCACCGCTCCCAATAACAGCCAGACGATAGTCTCTGGAAACAGGGCCAGTGATGCACCGATGGTGGTCGCAACACCCTTTCCGCCACGTCCCCGCAGGAAGATGCTGTAATTGTGCCCAACCACTACAGCTAACGCCACCAGGAGAACGAGCCAGCGGGGCTCAGCATAGTGATTCTTGGCCCAAAGCACCGGGAAAAACGCCTTGCTGACGTCGACAATGGCCACTGCCAGGCCGGGACCGGCGCCCAGCACGCGCAAGGCATTCGTACCCCCAACGTTTCCGCTACCGTGTTGGGTGATGTCCAGTCCGCGGAATACTCGCCCAGCCACATATGCCGAAGGGAAACTCCCCACTAAATAGCCAAGTAATATTAGCCAGTATGCGCTGTTCATAGGTGATACCTCGGTCAAGTCATTTTGCTCACTGCTCTGTTCACTGTCTGCCTGCTGGTCGGCGACTGGCCCTCACCCGGTCTGGATCATCAGGATGTGGAAAAAAGATGATCTTCAAAACAAACAGAATGCAGATAGCGATCAGGATCAGGAACGGATAGATAGCGATGCGTAGAACAAGCCTCAGGATATCATAACTCAACGAGCCAGGACTCAGTTCGCGGTATGCGCCGTTGACAAAGGCAATAACTAGCGCCAGCGCTGCCAGGTAACCAACCATGCGTTTCGGAAAAAACCCAGTCCCCCAGATATGCCTCCAGAAGGGCAGAGCTTCCTTCTTATAGACATATTTTCGGTCTATGACATAGATCAGATACACGAAGCCAATAGTCAACATCACGCCAAGTAAGAAGTCTAGCCAAGTAAAAGTCATCCTCCGCTGCCCCCTTTTTGAGAATCGTCAATTGCTATGCCCCGACCAGGCTAAGCTGCATAAAATCGATAGCTGCCTCCAGCTGAACATCAGTAGTAGCATCTTCAGGCTGCGAGATCGGCACGTCAGGCGTAAGGCCTTGCTTGTCGACAGTGTGCCCTTTCGGAGTCAGGTACTGGTACTGCGTCACCCACACCCTGGAGCCGTCTGCCAGCGGATGAGGGACTTGCACTGTCCCTTTCCCATAGGATCGCTCGCCTAACAAAGTGGCTCGCTCGTGATCCTGTAGAGCCCCCGCTACCACCTCTGAAGCAGAAGCACTGCCCTCGTTGAGCAGGATCGCCAGCGGTCCATCCCAGATAGTGGCAGCCTCCGTTTGCAGTACCACCTCGTGTCCAAAACGATCCACCTGACGTACAACGGCTGTACCTGAGGGAAGGAAGAAGCCCGCTATCTGCTGCGCCGCATGCAGCAGCCCTCCCCCGTTGGAGCGGAGATCAAACAGGATTGCTTTCACTCCCTGGCCCTTCAGATTAAGAATTGCCTCCTTCAACTGACCCGAGGCATTCTCGGTGAATCGGTACAGGGCCACCACGCCAACATCCTGCACTACCCAGCTATCCACCACCGGTAGCGCAATCACTCCGCGGACAATCGAGATGTTCAACGGCGTCGGCTCACCCTCGCGCAGAATGGTGAGCGTGACCTCAGTACCTTCCTCGCCGCGGATCTTGCCGTTAATCTCGGCCTGGGTATGCCCCTTGACTGGCACTCCGTCCACTGCGATGACTCGATCCCTGACCCTCACCCCTGCCGCCTCAGCAGGTGAGCCGCGGAAAACGATTTCTACCTCCAGTTCATCAACCAGGAAGGTAGACTGAATACCTACCCCAACGTAGGTCCCTTCCAGGACCGATTCGTTAAACTGTCTCGCTTCCTCTGCCGTCTCGTAGCGGGTGTATCCACCGTCAACCTCTGCCAGCATCCCACGAATCGCGCCATCGACTGCCTGCTGGTCTTTAAGAACGTTGGGATCCACATGGGTATTTCTAACGAGATTATAGATTGTCTCTACCTTGGCAAACCGTTCGCTGCCTGATCCGAGGCCCAGACCGAGTTGCTCGCTGATTCCCCTGACATTGGCACCAAATAGCGTACCGACGATGAAAACCACCAACAAGAGCGCTATATAGTTAAGGTACCTACGAGAACTGTGCGACCTCTCCTGACCAGCGTGCATTCCAAAACACTCCTTTGCCCCGCGCCTTCCTGATGAAGGATGTCTTGACCATTACTATTAGGAAATGAGCAGGTGATATTGAATATTCGCCAGCCCGGACGATATCTCCTGCCCACGCGGCGGAAGAAAGCAAGCCACCTGAACCACTAACCCGCGCTACCGCTAACCCGCGCCAACTCCATCTTACCGACACCGGGCGGAAGACCGCGCTCACAGGGCCGTCAGACGGCAGTTCCCTGCACCTTATTCATCCCCATCCCCTTGGAAAGCTATCCTACTTTAATGTAGGCAACTAAAAAGGGGGCACCCAGAGGCCTGAGTGCCCTTTCTTCAGTTTACTACTTAGCCTTGATATGGCGTCTCCATGATCTTGGTAATCAGCTGAACGCCATGCTCCACATCTCGGATATCCACCATCTCGGAAGCACTGTGGATGTAGCGACAAGGGATGGACATGACACCGGCCGGCACCCCGCTGGCTGTGAGCTGAATGGCCCCCGCGTCTGTCCCGCCAGCCTCCAGCACCTCTAGCTGGTAAGGAATGCCGTTAGCCTCCGCCACCTGCTCCATAAAGTGCCGCACAGCTGGCGTGCAGATCAGGCTGGAATCTCTGACCTTCACCGTCGGTCCCTTCCCCAGCTCCACCTCCATGGTGATCCCCTTGGGCAGGTCGCCGGTGCGGGTAACGTCGATGGCGATACCGAGGTCAGGCTGAATCCCAAAGGCCGCCACCCGAGCGCCTCGCAGACCGACCTCCTCCTGAGTAGAGAAGACGGCATAGATATCATAGACAGGGTTCTTCACCCGCTTCAGGGCCTCAATCAGCACCGCACAGGCAACCCGATCGTCCATAGCCTTAGACACCAGGCGGTTGCCCAGGTCGGCAAATTCCCGCTTGATGGCCGCCGTGTCGCCGATCCTAACCTTCTTCAGCGCCTCATCACGCGATTCGGCACCGATGTCGATAAACATCTTACTGATGGACAGATCCTTCAGGCCTTCGATCCGCTCGTTGTAGAAAACACCTACCGTTCCATTGGCAAAGTAGCAGCGGTTGCCGACCAGTGTATGCGGGGCAATGCCGCCGACGTTGTAGAACCGCAGGAAACCCTTCTCGTCGATATGGGTAACCATTACGCCGATCTCGTCCATATGACTGGAGAACATGATCTTCTTTTCCCCACCGCGCTTAATGGCGATCAGGTTGCCCAGGGCATCTACTCTCAGCTCATCAACATAATCCTTGACTTCTTCACTGATTAACTCGCGAATCAGGTCTTCGCTTCCGGCTGGGCCATGCGCCTCAACCACACGTTTGATCAGTTCCTTCATACCCTAAACCCTCCTTCAATGCTACGCAGGAATAGTTTGACTAGCTGAATCGCATACTCAAGGTCAGACAGCTGCAAGACCGAGACCGGAGAATGGATGTAGCGACACGGGACTGAAATAACCACCACTGGAACACCAGTCTTGGTCTGGTTGATGCGGCCTGCGTCACTTCCTCCGGTAACAGAACGCTTGAACTGGTAGGGGATGTTATTCTCCTCGGCTAGGCGCACCAGCTCAGCAACCATCTTCTTGTTGCTGATCACCGACGAGTCCATGATCGAGATGGCCGGGCCACCGCCCAGATTTGTGCAGTAGCCATGTTCTTCCGAACCAGGTGTATCGCTGCACGTCGTCCCCTCCAGGACTATCGCCAGATCGGGATCGACCGCGTAGGCAGCCACACCGGCGCCCCGCAGGCCAATCTCTTCCTGCACAGTAAATGCACCATAGACGGGGACGTTATATTCCTCTTTCAGCACCTCAGCCAGCACGGTACAGCCAGCCCTGTCGTCGAAGGCCTTACCTTTTACCATCCCATCGCCAAAGGTGTCAAACTTGGTGTCAAAAACCACATAGTCACCGACCTTAACCATGGCGGCAGCCTCTTCCTTCTTCTTCGCTCCAATATCGATATACAGCGAGCGAAACGGTATTACCTGGCTGCGCTCTTCTGGCCGCTGCAGGTGAATAGCCTTAGCGCCGATTACCCCGGGGACGCGCTTGTCGCCAATCAGTACTGTCTTCGACACGAGAACTCGATCGTCCAGGCCGCCCACCTTGCGGAAGCGGAGCAAACCGCTGGAATCGATACTGCTGATCATCAGGCCGCATTCATCCATATGGGCTGCCAGCATCACCTTGGGGCCAGATGCGGCAGGCTTCACGGCAATCAGGTTACCAAGAGCATCACGCTGCCACTCGTTCACGTGGTTCTGCAGTTCATCCTGAAGAACCCGACGCACATCCTTCTCATACCCTGACGGACCAAATGCTTCCGAGAGCCTCTTTAGTAGCATAGCAATCCCTCCACAAAGGCAGCGTCCAGACTGGCGATGAAGTAAGCCAGCAGCCGACCTGCCATTTTAATGTCCGTGAGGTTTACCGTCTCTACCGAGGTATGCATGTAACGGGACGGCAGGGAGATCAGTGCCGTAGGAACGCCGGCCCGGCTTACCTGCATTGCCCAGAGGTCAGTCCCTGTGCCGGCCGGTGTGGCCTTGAGCGTATAAGGGATGTTGTATTCCTTAGCCACTTTCACCAGTTGCTCATGCACCTTCGGGTGGATGTTGGCCCCAAAGGCCATATTCGGGCCTTCGCCCATCGGCGACGTGTCTTCCTCCGGTACGCCAGGCATGGGCGCATGGCACACATCCAGCGCGATACCGATATCTGGGGTGATATCATACGTACTGACGGTAGCTCCCTTCAGTCCAACCTCCTCCTGCACTGTGGCCACGGCGTATACGTCCGCTACATGACGCAATCGCTGCAGCTCTTTCAGGCACTCATAAATAGCGGCAACAGCTGCCCGGTCATCGATGGCCTTGCACGCTACCGTTTCCTTGCCCAGCTCAATGAGCGACCGGTTGATCGTTACCACGTCACCCACTCGAACCAGCTCTTTCACCTGCTCCACTGGCATTCCGAGGTCGATGACCAGATCGCGCATAGGGATCGCCTTATTGCGGTCCTCAGCCTGCATGAGGTGGGGTGGTTTGAGGCCAATGATGCCTAACAAGTCACGCTTGCCGTGTACCACAACCTCCTGGGAGATCAAAGTTCGCTGATCAACACCGCCGACCTGGGTGAACCGCAGGAAGCCCCGTTCATCGACCTTGGTGACCATCAGACCAATCTCATCCATGTGGCCGGCCAGCATCACTTTGGGGCGCGGCCCATCACCTTCGCCCTTGCGAAGCCCGATCACGTTGCCCAGAGCATCTCTTCTGACATCGTCGCAGACCTCGCCAAAGACGCGGCCAATGAGACCGGCTACCGGGCACTCGAAGCCGGAAACGCCTGTCTCCTCGACCATCTGTCTCAGAAACTCCTTGGTCTCCAAATGCTTGTCCTCCTTCCGTTAATCGTGAATGGCGGGATTAGCCATTCATGATGACAGTCTACCAAATATCTATCTTCGACGATTGAGGCCAGGCCCCTGCCAGTTATCTAAATATTTTCATCCGCGGATACATAGGACTACCGCGTAAGTGTCAAGCTATGCATTGCCTGGCACCTTGTGCCTCCATTATCTTTAGCTTGCCGGAGGTGGATAAGTGAGCAAGCAACGACCGCACCCCTATGGTCAGCTCAGTGCTGACATTGAGCGCTGGACGTTCGAGCTGGCTGAAGAGCTGGACATCATCGAAGCGATGCGCCCAGCAGAGCCACGCCGGGGCGTCCGACGGGTGACCCTGCGCCACTCCCACCATGCTCCCGGCGGCAAGGGCCGTTCGCCAGCCGGTGGCGCAGAAAAAAACAGGCCTTAAGCCGCTAGCAGTGCGCGGCCTAAGGCCTGTTTTTCGTCCCTACACTTCATAGATGGTGACTGTCATCTGATCACCCGACTTGGTCAACCCGAAAATTACGCCCCGATCTCGCAAGGTCCGGTTGCACAGGTCGACGATCTTGTATAACTCTGGATGGGCACTGATCCGTCTGCTGGCCAGTACCGTCAGTCCTTCAGTAGGCACCCGTCGGACCTGCTTCTCCCGTGGCCCGGCTGCTCTCTCATTCATGATCATGCTTCTCCTCCCTACTGGGCAGCTTTAGCTCCCATGCAGCTATTTCATCCATCAAACGATAGTTGGTCAGGTCAAATTGCAGTGGAGTGACCGAGACGTATCCATTCTGGACAGCCCATACATCGGTAACCTCTGGATTGACAGACTCGTCAAACTGGCCACCCAACCAGAAGTAGGTATTTCCCCAGGGATCCTCTCGCTGCTCAATCGGGTTCTTATACCGCATCTGACCCAAACTAGTCACCCTGACTCCGAGCAGCTCCCGGGTACCGCCTGGTATGTTGACATTGAGCAGCGTATCCTCAGGCCATGGATTGACAAGAATCAATTTCATTAGATGCGCAGCCGTCTCTGCTGCCCACTGAAAGCAGGGCCGGCTAGCCGCTTCAAAGGGAGCGGCAAGTGAAAACGCCACCGCCGGAAGTCCCAACATCACCGCCTCCAGGGCGGCAGATACGGTTCCCGAGTAGAGGACGTCGCTGCCCAGATTTGCTCCGTGATTAATGCCAGAGACAACAAAGTCGATCTGGCCGGCATAAAGCTTATCCACCGCTAGTTTCACACAGTCAGCGGGTGTACCGCTGATGGAGTAGGCCGTCACCGCCGGGGGAAGTTCCACCAGACTGGCGCGCAAGGGCTGGTGCATGGTGATTGCATGCCCGGTGGCGCTGCGCTCACGGTCCGGAGCCGCCACAAACACATCGGCCAGACTGGAAAGTTCCCTTACCAGGCTGACCAGCCCAGATGCCTGAATTCCATCATCGTTGGTTATCAAGATTCGCAGCCTCTCCATGTTTCACCTCTTAGCCGTCATTCGCCCACCACAATTATACTGCAACAGACTTGATAGTGCACATGCGGGCCATTTTTCCCCATACCGTCCCACTATTGACAACATCAAGCTGTCAGTTAGCGGACAATCTAAAAATGAGGCAAGGAGGTGAAACAGCTGAAGAAAAAACTGAGCGTTATACTTGTTCTGGCTCTCGTCATGTTCACTTTGAGCGGTTGTACGCTCTATCGGCGACCTGATGCCCGCCAGCAGCAGACAATGCCTGGACCGAATCAGCCTACACCGATTACGCCGACCACGCCAGCACGCACGACCAGCGCAGATCAGATTGTCAGAATGGTCAACAGCCGGGAAGAGGTTAAGAACAGTTACGCCGTAGTGCTGGGGAACGTGGCCATCGTCGGGGTAGATATGAACGACCGAATTAGCGGTGATAGGGAAAATCGGCTCAAAGATGACATCTCTGCCCAAGTCGAAAAAGAGATGCCTGAACTCGCTGAGGTATGGGTCACAGCCGACCCAGATCTGGTTGTACGGGTTCGCGACTTGGCCCGTCGCATCGAACGCGGTGAGCCCATCAGCGGTTTCCTGGATGAGGTTGGGGAATTGCTGAAGAAGCTGCGGCCGCAAGGAAACTAACAGCAAGAGAAGCCTGGAGTACCAGGCTTCCTCTTGTTTCTGCTCAGTCAACAGAGATCTCACGCTGAGTCAGGTATACGTTGCCCTGGACAGGATCGAGTATCCCGTAGCCACATCCCTGTACTGGCTGTTCCAGCATGAGAATCAGATGTGGTACCAGGATGATTGCCGCGTTCAGGTACTCAACCGGCTGCAACCCAACAACCTGGTGCTCTATCTGTTCCATCTGCACGATTTCCCAACTCGGCTTCTCCTGTCCACTCTGATACGTCTGCTTATGCTGTTGGTGAACCAGCGTCACATCACACCAGATCAGGCTGGTGCGACCGGTCTCATCGTTGGCCAGGCTAGACTCGATCCAGACGGCAGCCGCACGAAATGCCCGTTTCAGGTCAAAATTGGGCTCTACTACCACCCGGAGGCCGGTAGCGTTAAGGGGAAACTGACGGACATATTGCAGCAGGCGTGGAGCTACCTGGCCCGAGAAGAGACTGACAGGAACACCGACAATAGGATCTTCATCCTTCCAGTAGGCAAAATAGAAGATGACAAAAGGTACAGCAACAAGGCTGACTTTCCGCAGATTGTCAGCATCAAAGGGGGCGCCCAGCCGGGTGACTGCCTCCAGCAGTTCTTCCTCGCAACCCAGGAAGCGCCCAACGAGTTCGTCGCCCGAGTCGTTTTCATGCTGCGCCAGAAGCGCCTCTTCAATGGACACAAACTCAAACCGCGAGGCGTTCGTGGAGAAAGTAGTGATCATTGTCTTCCCATTTAGCTCCAACTGCTGTTCCCCGCGCTGGGAAAAAATATAGAGCACCTTGCTGTGCTCGCCCTCTGGAGCAACAATCTTTCGGCTACGCCAGTTGCAGCTGGTTACCACAGGCTCACCTTCCTCTCCATTACCGGTGACAGATCGCACCGCCTGTCTATAGGATGCAACGGTGGCCACGAGCTTATGGAGGTCAATACGTGGCTCAGAGCCCAGCAAGAGACTTGGCACCCGGCTCAGATTTTGTTACACAAAAAAGAAGCATGGTGCGGAAAAACCAGGTGTGCTTTGAAAAAGCGACACCAGGCTTCCCGCGCCATGCTTGGTCAGCTGTCAGGTCCAGTCAGTCTCGCTGATCGACTGGCACCGCCAGCCTAATCCCTGCTTACACCCAGGTAGTCGGCGATATTCGCTCTCTCCACCAGTTTGGGACGAATCTGCCTGTTCTTGCAGGTGAGCAGGGTCGTTACGCCAGGACCGTGTCCCATAATCACACAGTCGCTGTGAACAATTACGCCGATGGTAACCGCACCCTGCAGATAGCCACGCCCAAAACTGGTATCGCAATCCATGAGCGCAACGATGTCGCCGAATCTCATCTTGCCCAGGCCAAACTGCTCATAGGCTACCGGATCAGCAGTCATGATGTCATAGTCGCCTCGATAGGCCGTGTTGGACCCGATGCCCGAGCCCATCAGGTAGGCAGGAACCTGCAGTGCTACTGGCACCTCCAGAACACCGTCCTCGGCCTCAACAACGCCCATCTTGTCCAACAGATCGGGATCCAGGTTCATCACGTGCACATCCGGATGCCCCTCGATTTTCAGGCCAGTACCAAAGGATTTGATCAGGATCTTGTCACCGATGGCCATTTTCTCCAGATCGGACTGGTCAAAATAGACCATAACGTGCTCTGCTCCACCGTGCTTTCCGGTGACGTAGCCCCGAGCGCCCTTGGCGTCACCGCTGACGACGCGTGCCTCATTGCCTACACAGGCCAGGACATTTAGCCCCCCGTTTTCCGCGGCGTCAGCTCGCCGACAGGTAACGCCAGGCTCGACATGGTCCACCTGCAGCCCCATGCAGGGATCACCGATTTGCACATTGTAGGCGATTCCGCCCGTGCCCGGCAAGACCATAGCCTGACCATTCGTAGTCAGACGATAGGGATAGACTGACCTGGGGTGGGAAATCTCCCCCTGCACACTGATCGCCACCAACTTCTCACGATTTGTCTTCATTTCCTTCCTCCTCCTTTGTTTCCTCTTCCGCGATATGTAGCGTATAGCTGTTTTGGACTGTCTCCCGGTTTGGCATCTCCAGGCAGAGCTCCAGTCGCAGCGACCCTCTGGCGCCTTCGGGGATGGTTAATCTGACAACGCCGACCCTGGTCACGGCGTTGGGGTCGGCATCGGCGATAAGCCTCTCCCGCAGCAGGAGCGCCCCCGCCTCATCCACCAGGCGCCAGGTCAGGCCCGACGCAATCAACGGCTGATCGGTATCATTGAGGACATAGACGTGGCAGCGCCATTCCTCACCGGCAACATATTCAGGACGCGGCCAGTCGATCACGGCCTGAATCGGTTGCATCGCCCGGCGTGTAACCTCATAGGCCAACTTCGGCCGACGCTGATGATCCAGCAGGGAGTAGGATATTAGCGGACAGGGATCACCAAACATGAACATGACAGCGCCGGCACAAGGGGAAAACTTCCTCAGGCGTAGATACTCGTGATAGAACTGCAGGAGTTCCGCCTGGTATTCCTGAGTAGCCTGGACGTAGCTGCCCAGGTCAGGGAAGTCATCGGGCCGCACATGCGCACACATTTCGGCAGTGCTGAGCTGGTAACGCTCCTTCAGCACGCCCCAGGGGAGGTTCGGCCAATCACCGAGGCGACTGACCTCTTCCAGAAGTTCAGGGGCGTCTGGCCAGGCCTGAGCCCCATACTCTGTCACCAGTCGCAGCGTCCGCGGAAACAGGCGCGCGGCCCATCGCAACTGTCGATAATCGGCTGTTTGCCAACCCAGATAATAGTGCATGTCCGTATCGCCGCGCAGGGGGCTGAACACCCCTGAGGAGGCGAACACGGGACGCGTCTGATCGCCGAGGAGCACAGCCGCCTGCAGGCGTGGATCAAGGACATCCTTGTTCCAGGTCGGCCGAGCACTGCGCACGGTGCTGCCCAGCAAGCGAGCCTGACCGGATCCGCTTCTCTGCGCGTGGTACGGTAGAACGTGGGGTTCGTTGTGGCATGCCCAGAAGGCAATGCAAGTCTCGTTACTCAGGAGGCTGACCATTTCCCTGACCTGCTGCAGGGCAGAGGCAATGATCTCATGTCCGTAGCGTTTATGTAATGGGAAGTCCTGCCAGACCAAAATTCCATTCTCCGCGCAGAGGCGGTAGAAGCTTTGCGGTGCCAGGTGGCCATAGATGCGGACGAAATTCAGGTTGGCATCCTGTATCAGCTCAACGTCTCGCTGCAACATCGCAGCCGTAATCTCAGCTGGATAGAAGCTGGTCGGACCATAGTTGCAGCCGCGCAGAAATGTCTTTCGCCCATTGAGCACCAGCTTCCCGTCCTTCCACTCCACGGTTCGGATCCCGAGGCAGTGCTCATACCGGTCCACCGTCTGCCCTAAGCCATTTCTGACCGCCAACACAAACCTATACAGGTGCGACTGCCCCAAATCCCACGTCCACCAGAGTTTCGGTTCCGGCAGCACCAGTTTTAGGTCAATGGCGTTTTCGCCCGGCGAAACCGCCAGCTGATAGACGGCAGAAGCTCCCTTGCCCTGGAAGTTGAGGGGCTCCATGGTTAACTCGCAGTTTAGCTCCTGTTCCCGATCGCGCCAGATCAGCGGAGCGCGAACCAAAACTTGAGCAGAATTCCAGGCTGTAAGCCGCGTCTCCAGGCGCACCTGCCGCAAGTATCCGTAGGCGGAATCGCGCAGCTCGACACTCCCCCAGATCCCGCCCGGGTTAATAGCCTCTGGTTTGCAGTCCCAGTCACCGTAGGCGCCGATGACGATATCGCGCCAGGTCTTGCCCGGGGGCGGGCAATCAACCCTGACGGCGAGCACGTTGTCCTCAGCCTGCAGCAAAGAACGATCGAGCTCCCATTCAAACGGCTGGAAGTAACCCTCATGTTCACCGATACGATGACCGTTCAACCAGACCGTTGCGGCATAGAAGACACCAGCGAAATGCAGCCTGATCACACCAGGTGGAGTGGCAGGCTGGTAGGGAAAAACAGTGCGGTAAAATACGCTTCCGGCATGCCTCTCCAGGCCTGGCTGCCGCTGCCAATGCCCTGGCACAGGTAGGAGGAATTCCGGCTCCTCATCGAAGTCAGGCTGATAAAAGCTCTCAGCTACGTCTTCGCTTACCCAGGCCGCCCAGAGGCCATCCAGGCTATGCATGCCGTCACCACCCTTCTTGCTGCACTCCATGTTTGTCATCCGGTCCGGTCCTGGCCGAGCAACCGGGCTAACCCTTCTGTGTAGGGCGGGTAGACAACGCCCTTCTCGGTGATCAAGGCAGTGACCAAATCGTGCGGCGTGACGTCAAAGGCCGGGTTCCAGACGCTGGCACCCTCAGGTGCGATGCGCACACCGCCAAAGTGCGTCACCTCCTCTGCTGCACGCTCCTCGATCAGGATTTCGTTGCCGTCTGCCAGGCTGGAATCCAGTGTTGACACCGGACAGGCGACATAGAAGGGAATTCCATGATGTCGCGCCAGTACCGCGAGGCTATACGTGCCAATTTTGTTGGCCACGTCCCCATTGCCGGCTACCCGGTCAGCGCCTACGATGACGAGATCGACCCTTCCCAGTGCCATGAGCCAGCCAGCCATGCTGTCAGTAATCAGCGTGACAGGAATGTCGTCCTGCATCAGTTCTAATACTGTGAGACGGCTGCCCTGAAGATAGGGTCTGGTCTCATCGGCAAAGACCTCAACCTGCTTGCCTGCATCCACAGCTGCCCGGATAACGCCGAGAGCTGTGCCGTATCCCACCGTAGCGAGAGCTCCCGTATTACAGTGAGTGAGAATCCGGGCCTGATCTGGAATCAGCGTCGCACCGTGCTGCCCGATCAACTGGTTGACGCGGATGTCATCTGCCGCGAGGCGGTTAGCAGCTACCTCCAGGGCCGAGAAGGCCTCGTCAGGCGCCAGCTCGCTGGCCAGAGCCAACATGCGATCGGTAGCCCATGCCAGATTTACGGCAGTGGGCCTCGCCGCCTTCAGGAGATCGGCCGCCTCCAGCATCGCCTGCTGATACGCCGCTGGATCCAGCGATCCCGCCTGAGCTGCCGCCAGCACCATGCCGTAGGCGGCGGCAACGCCGATGGCAGGCGCGCCGCGCACGACCATAGTGCGGATGGCGCTGGCTACGTCTGCGGCGGTGCGGCAATCATGCCACTCTATCTGCAGCGGCAGCTTGGTCTGATCCAGCAGCCTTAATTCACGGCCCGTCCATTCTATCGCGTTCATCTAAACTCCTCCCCAGTCAGCTCGGTTCCAGGCGAATCGCGGCTAATACCTCGAATAGGCCGGGCCTGGATGCAGTAGACACGCCGACTTGTTGCTCTATGTTCTACAGCCAGGGCGTTCTTCCTGCCTCCCCTCAGAGGGGAGCTACCAAGGGATCAAGCCGAACGCACGGACCCATTTCATCACCAACTGTCTGGTTGACGGGCGGCTCAGGTCAACCTGGTCAGAGCCTGATCCAGGGATTGTGGCTGGCTAAGCACAGCGAGAAAAAGGTCTCCCTGGCTTCTTACTCTCTCCACTAGGGTATGGATCGTCCAGTCGGATGGGTGGCAACGCCCCGATTCTACTTCGTCCCACGTAAGCGGTGCTGACACTGTCGCGCCAGGCTTGGGACGGACACCATAGACGGTGGCCAGTGTCTTACCCCGGCCATTCTGCAGGTAATCAAGATAGAGTTTGCCGTCACGGTTGGCGATCTTGCGCTCCAAGGTTGTGATCTCAGGCAGGACGGCATGTACTCCCTGGCAGACAGCGAAGGCGAACGCGCGCGCCTGATCATAGGTGTAGATCGGTTTGATCGGTACATAAACCTGCAGTCCGGTGGAACCCGATGTTTTCGGGTAAGCCATCAGACCCCATACCTCAAGAGCCTTGCGCAGGACGAGAGCGATCTGGCAGATATCACCCCAGGTAGCTTTCTCCATTGGGTCCAGATCGAAGACAACGTAGTCTGGATTATCGAGGCTTCCCTCTCGGGAAAGAAAGGGGTGTATCTCAAACGCGCCCGAGTTCACTATCCAGATCAGGGAGGCGACATCATCCACCAGACAGTAATGAATCGTCCGCCCACTACCCGCCGAGAGGGGCAGAGTCCTCAGCCAGGGAGGGGCATAGTCGGGTGTGTTCTTCTGATAGAACGACTCCCCGCCCGGTCCATCCGGATAGCGCGTTAACACCAGAGGCCTGGCGCGCAAGTGCGGAAGCAGCCAGGGTGCGATCTCAATGTAATAGCGAATGACATCACCCTTGGTGATTCCCTCGGCGGGCCACCACAGCTTGTCCAGATTGCTGACCTTGACTTCCCTTCCGCCTACGTTCAAAGTATCGATCGCTTACACCCCCTGTACCCGAAAGGAACACTCCTCGGTCGAGGCGAGCCCAAACCCCTTTAGCACCGGCGACCGCAATCGCATGCCTGCCGACCACTCCATAAAGCTGACATCAACGCCCAGAATCGGGTGCACCCAATGCACCTCACGCTGCCTGATCACAGGCGGCACAGTAAACGGAGAGGCGGCGGTCTCCGCCTGCTTGAGGAAGGGCAGTAGATCCTGCCAGTCGGCCTGCGTCAAACCGCTGCCGACGCTTCCAACATAGACCAGGTCATTCTCATCGTAGAGGCCGAGAAGTAAGCCCGAAGGTATACCCTGTCGCGCTGTATAACCGCCTACAGCACAAAGTGCATGCCGAAAGTGCTTGACCTTACGCCATGCGTCAGACTTCTTCCCAGGGATGTAGGAGCTATCCAGCCGTTTAGCAACGATCCCTTCCAGCCCCTGGTCCCTGACCGCCTCAAACAGCCTGATTCCTGATGGGAAGTTTTGGACAACATGCAGACCGTCGACGCCATCAAGATTCAACTCTTCCAGCAAGACCTGACGTTGGCTGAGCGACCTGCGTCGGACGTCGTCCCCTGAATGATAAAGAATATCAAAGACGGCATAGGTGACTGGCAGTGAGCGCCTGCGGTGGGCAATGGCGGCTGGCTGACGCGCAAGATCCCGCTTAATCACACTATGGAAACTCGGTTTGCCTTGCTGCAGAACGACGATCTCACCATCGAGTACGGTTCCAGCGGGCACCAGGCCGGTCAGCCTTTGCAACTCAGGGTATTGCTCGGTTCGCTCCGCCGCCTGGCGGTTCCTCAGGTGGACTGAATCTCGCTCGATTATTGCCAGCATGCGAACTCCATCCCATTTCAGCTGAAAGCAATAATCGCTGTCATCGAATGCATGCCGCCAAGGTACAGGCTCCATCGGTGTCAGCTGATAATGGCGGTGAGGCACCGTCAGCTGTCGCCTACCGAGCGGGCCTTCTTGTCGTCCCTGGATTGCTCCACCATCTCCAGGCTGGCCTTCAGAGCCTCCATCAAGTCGACTACCTTGCTCTGCCGCGCCGGTTCCGGAGCTGTGACCGTCTCCCCAGCGATCTTCGACTCTATCAACTCCAGTAAGGCAGCTCGGTAATCATCAGTATACTTGGCGGCGTCAAAGGTGGTCGTCAAACCGTCGATCAGCTGTTTCGCCATGGCAATTTCGTTATCATGGACGGCTACCTCAGCGGCTGCAGGCAGCCCCGCCGTGCTGCGAATCTCGTCTGGATAGAACATCATCGCCAGACTGAGGCAGTCAGGCAGCACCCTGACCGCTGCCAGGTGCTGCTTTTCCCTGAGAATAATCTTGGCTATGGCAATCTTTCTGGTCTCCTCCATCGCGCGCCTTAACAACCAGTAAGCTTTGTGACCTGTCTCGCCCGGAGCCAGGTAATAGGACTTGTAGAAATAGATCGGATCGATATCCTCCAGTTTCACGAAATCGACGATGTCGATGGTGCGCGTCTGGGCCATGGCCAAAGCCTCCAGCTCATCGCCCTCGATGATTACATACCGCCCTTTCTCGTATTCAAAGGCCTTGACGAGTTCGCCGGGCTCAACCTCGACGCCACAGGTAGGGCAGACTTTGCGATAACGGATCGGTGTATTGCACTGTTTGTGAAGCGTACGAAAGCGGACGTCCTTATCTTCAGTAGCTGCAAACATCTTAACAGGTACATTAACGAGGCCAAAACTGATGGCTCCATTCCATAAACTACGCACAAAAACCACCTCCGGCGGACTTGTGCTTATCCTGTCCAGAGGTGGTAAATTCTAAACCGCTGCTATTGCTGCTATTGCTGCCGGCGCACGGTGAACAGGGGCTCCTGTTTCAGCTGGCTGACCAGCTCACTGAACTGTTCAATATCATCAGCCTCACCGCTCACCGCCAGGGTGATTGAGCCCTCGGAGCCAGCAACGCCGCCACCGGCGACTGGAATTGCTTCCACGTCATACAGCCACTCGATAGCTTCCACCTCAGTGATGATCTCGGCCGCACTGACCACAAACATCCCACAAGGCAGACTCCAGTCGTCGCTAACTCTGGACCTCCCCAGAACCGCGGCTGCGTCGCGCACGCTGGGAACGAGCTTCTCCAGCCCCACTGGCATTATCAACTGGGCGCCACTCGCTGCCAGGTATCCCATGGCAATGCCGATGGTTCCACCCTGTCTGCCACCCAAAAGGATACCGGCGTTACCCTCCAGATCAATGGCGTTGGCACCTTTGATCATGACGTCGTCGGCCTCGAACTCAGCGATTACCTCTGTCCAGGGCCGCCTGACCAGTTCGCCGTGCACGAACACCG
This sequence comes from Bacillota bacterium, assembly GCA_050949085.1. Classification (GTDB taxonomy): domain Bacteria; phylum Bacillota; class UBA994; order UBA5500; family UBA5500; genus JBMNFB01. Next base: position 502,122 of record JBMNFB010000001.1, on the reverse strand, counting down.
CTGCTTCCTGACGCACTGCCGGGTCGGTCACTCCGGCATAGCCCTCGGCAATCACCCCCGCCGTATAGCTCCCCTTGTCAACGAACTCGCCCGTCAACTCCTCCAGAACATACGCGTTGGTAGTCCCGCCGGCGACAATCAGACGGCCGTGTCGATAGGCGTGCTGTACCTCGGGCAGGGCAACGACCGCTTTGCCTAGCAGTCGCTTTGATTCAACTGGCCTCAGGGTTACGACAATGGTCTTCATTCTTGTTCTTAGTCAGCTCCTCTCTGGCTTCGCCCTCCCGGCCTGCCGTAACAACCGGTGAAGCCGACAGGCTAAGCGGCTCTTCAATGTATTTCAGCGTAGCCCCGCATTTCTGACACAGCGTGACCCCGCCAACATTGAGCGCTCCACATAAAGGACAACGCATCAGAACCACCTCCCCTTCCAGTCTGCGCCGCAAGCATAGCCTGGTCATAGTCGGAAAAAGGGGAGGAGATTGTATTCAGGCCAGGGCTCCAATTCTGTCCTCGATTTTCCGCTTCACGCGGCAAAGTGCGTTGTCGACAGCCTTTGGAGTCGTGGCTAGAATGTGGGCGATCTCACGGTAAGAGCGCTCTCGCAGGTGAAGTAGAAAAACCTTGTACTCAAATTCACTCAACACTTCCCTTAGGCTAGTTCCCAGACTCGACAGCTGCTCCCGGATGACGAACATCTCCTCTGGATCACAGATCCGCTGGTCGGGAAGAACGTCAACCAGTTGACGATCGATCCCATCGGCGTAGATCGGTTTGTCCAGGGACAGGTAATAGTTGAGGGGTGCATGCTTCTGTCGAGAGGCGGCTTTGACTGCCGTAATGATCTGCCGTGTGATACACATCTCCGCAAAAGGCCGAAACCGATTTCCCCGCTCAGCGGAAAAATCGCGAATTGCCTTATGCAGCCCGATCTGTCCCTCCTGAAGGATATCGTCCCGATCTGCTCCAGCAATAAAGAAGGACTTAGCCTTGCTGATGATGACAGGGCGATACCTTGCTAGCAGAGTCTCCTCGGCCTCAACAGCGCCCTCCTGAGCTAGAATAACCAGTTCCTCATCGTTCAACATCAGGTAATCACTATTCGCCAGACTTGCCCATGGAATCACTCCTAGCCCTCCTCAGTTGACACTCACTGCGAACACTCCAGGTCAATCCAGCCAAATAACCACAGTTTGTCCAGCTATAATGATAGCGAATATTCATATATTTTGTCAACTGACCGACAATTTATCTGCGGAATGTTGTAGATCAGTAGTGCCTTGCTGTTCGCAGTGGTGATTTGCAGTGCTGCAGGCCGAGCTTTTCCATTGCAGCAGAGCACAGCACATGCTATAATATAGGTCGCTGCCGCAAATGCCGGCAGCGTCTCCAACTAGGTGCTGGCTGAGCAATCACGCGCCACGCGCAACCTTGACCAGTAAGCAAGATTGCTATATACTATCTAGTGTTCGTCAGTCGGGGCATGGCGCAGTTTGGCTAGCGCGCCTGCTTTGGGAGCAGGAAGTCGGGGGTTCAAATCCCTCTGCCCCGACCATTCATGGCCCCATAGTGAAGCGGTTAACACATCAGCCTTTCACGCTGACGACGCGGGTTCGAATCCCGCTGGGGTCACCATTGCAGGAACGCCGGCGTAGCTCAATTGGCAGAGCAACTGATTTGTAATCAGTAGGTTGCGGGTTCGAGTCCCATCGCCGGCTCCATATAAACCACGGAGGGATACCCAAGCTGGCCAAAGGGGGCAGACTGTAAATCTGCTGGCATTGCCTTCACTGGTTCGAATCCAGTTCCCTCCACCATCCTTTGGGGCGTCGCCAAGCTGGTTAAGGCACGGGACTTTGACTCCCGCATTCGTTGGTTCGAATCCAGCCGCCCCAGCCATTTTTTTGGGCCATTAGCTCAGTGGTAGAGCACCCGCCTTTTAAGCGGGGTGTCGTTGGTTCGAGTCCAACATGGCCCACCAATTGCGCTTATGAATCGAGATGTACGGTATGCGCTAGCGTATCGTACTACCTCTCAATTTGATATCCTGTCCACACTCAATTCTAACTTCCTACACGCGAGGGTGGCGGAATTGGCAGACGCGCTAGACTTAGGATCTAGTACCGCAAGGTGTAGGGGTTCAAGTCCCCTCCTTCGCACCAGCCTGATGGGAGCCTCCGTTGAGGCTCTTTTTTCGTTGGTAATAAAAAGCGCCAGACTTTCGCAGTGAAAATCTGGCGCTGGATATTTCATTTCACTGGTTCGCAGCTCGCTCCCCTGAATTGATGATACCTCTTTCCACCTCTGTGGCAGTCATGTTCTGGGCCTCAAAGTGGCGCGTGATGAAGTTGCACGCCGTCCATGGGTCTACCCGGTCACCGCACGTGAACACATCCACGGCAGCGTAACCCAGTTCCGGCCAAGTGTGAATCGCCAGGTGCGATTCAGAAATCACAACCACACCGCTAACGCCTTGCGGGCTAAACTTATGGAACACCACTTCGCGAATTTCAGCGCCCGCTTCCAGGGCGGCGTTCACAAGAATCTCCTCAACTTTTTCCACATCATTGAGGATCTGCGCGGGGCACCCGTAGATCTCGGCCAGAATATGACGGCCCAGCTGGTTCATCAATCTCTTTCCTCCTTTAGTTCATCTGTTGCTGACCACTAAGATTCTAGCAAATTCACAGCGAAAGTCAACCATTTGGATTCAGGCCGCGAATAGGAGCCGAATTGCTCACGAAACCGCTGTTAGTCTGCCAAATGCTCGTTCTTTCGGCATCCGGCACTCTGTCCAGGCTAAAATAGAAAGATCGCGCCCATAGTTATCCCCAACTACAAGCGCGAATCTCGTCAAAAAACTGGTCGGGCTGACAGGACTTGAACCTGCGACCTCTTGCACCCCAAGCAAGCGCGCTAGCCAAACTGCGCCACAGCCCGTCGCCTGTCTATTATACAACAGCTGGGCCAACCATTGCAAGGCTCGTCGGGCCATGGCGATGCTAGGCACAGAGGCACACCCAGTAATCCAGGGTGTGCCTCGTCGCCAAGAGTGCCGATCAAAGGATGATCGCAATCAGACTACCACTGCCTTCGTTTACAATTCGCTCAAGGGTCTCACGCAACTTCTCCTGGGCATTGTCGGGCATGGTTGTCAGCTTGTTCTGGATGCCTTCGCGCACCAGAGTGTGTAGCGACTTGCCAAAAAGGTTCGATTCCCATAGTTTCTCTGGATTCGCTTCAAATTCATCCAGCAGGTATTTGGCCAGCTCTTCGCTCTGCTTTTCGGTTCCGATGATTGGCGCCACTTCCGATTGCACGTCAACCCGGATCAAATGGTAGGCAGGGGCACTCGCCCGCAATCTGACGCCGAAACGGTTGCCCTGCCTGATGATCTCCGGCTCCTCCAGCAGCATGTCATCAAGAGTTGGGGGTACGATGCCGTAGCCAGTGTTGCGCGCGTCGCGAACCGCGTCCTTCAGCTTGCCATATTCAAACTTGGCAGTCGCGTATTCCCGCATCATCCCCATTAAGGCAGCCGGACCGGTGATTTCGGCATTGGCCTCGCTGCTAAGCACCTCCCAGTAAAGGTGCGGCGGCGTGTCCAGGGAAAGGCGGGCAACCCCGCTGCCCAGTTCCATCTTCTCCAGAATGACTTCGGTCACGGCGTCGCACTCGCTGAGGTGATCGATCAGGTAATCGATCTCGCGGAGGCGTTTGACCTTGACCACGCCTTCGCGCACGGCCTGATCCAGCTTGCGCCGCAGCCAGTGCTGGTCGCCCAGCACTTCCACCCAATCCGGGAGACTCACAGTTACTTCCTTGACCGGGAACTCATACAGGATCTCACGCAGCAGTCCATGAATATCCGCGGTATTCAGTCGAGTACAGTCCAGGGGGACCACCGCTGCCTGATACTTGGCCTCAAGTTCCTCTTTCAGCGCCAGAGCTTCTGGATTAAACGGATTGGCGCTGTTGAGGACAATAATAAAGGGTTTACCCAGCTCCTGTAGCTCCTTGACCACCCTCTCCTCAGCTGATTCATAGGCCTCCCGTGGCAGGTCGGTGATCGTGCCATCAGTGGTGATCACCACGCCGATGGTCGAATGGTCAGCGATAACTTTTCGCGTGCCTAGCTCAGCCGCCTCTTCGAATGGGATGGGCTCGTCATGCCAGGGCGTCAACACCATGCGCGGGCCGCTTTCCTCGGTGTAGCCGAGGGCGCCCTTGACAGCGTATCCCACGCAGTCAACCATCCGCACCCGCAGCACATAGTTGTCTACCTGGATCTCTACCGCTTCGTCGGGAATAAACTTGGGTTCAGTCGTCATGATCGTGCGGCCTGCGCCGCTCTGCGGCAAGGAGTCCTTGGTCCGTTCCCGATCGTTTTCATCGGTGATATTAGGCAAAACCAAGAGATCCATAAAGCGTTTGATAAAGGTGGACTTACCGGTTCGGACTGGACCAACCACACCCAGATAGATGTCACCGCCAGTCCGCTCGGCGATATCCTGCAAGAGATCAAACTTCTCCAATTGCTTCCCTCCCTTTCTGCCTCGGACGTCGGTCGATATGCCTCTCTCGAGCGCCGGCATCCCTCCAGACATTCTCCTAGACTTAACAATATCTCCACTCCGGGCACTGCTTGGCTAATACATGTATATGAAGCTACTATTGCTATATTCCTGATACACAGGGCATTTTGTCCCGTTCCAGACGTCAAGAAAGAAGCACCTCATCCCGACTCTATTCGGGACGAGGTGCCTTCATGACTACGTTTAATCAGGGATTGAAGGGCAGGTCCTCATATTCATGTTTCTTGAGGCGATTCATCATCTGTTCCATCTGAGTCTGCAGGTCGGCCTCTTCAAATAACACGCCGTGCAGAGCTGCTGTCACCGGCATGTCGACGCCGATCTGGCTAGCCAGTTTGTGTGTAGCTTGCGTAGCAAACACACCTTCGATCACCATCTGTGTCGCGCCAAAGACCTCGTCCAGGGGGGTTCCCTGCCCAATCCTATATCCGGCTGTCCAGTTTCGGCTATGCCTGCTGGTACAGGTAGCGATCAGGTCACCGATACCGGAAAGGCCAGAGAAGGTACGCCAATCCGCTCCCAGAGCCTGCCCGAGGCGGACCATTTCCAGCAAGCCCCGTGTCATCAGCATCGCCTTGGTGTTGTCGCCAAAGCCCATCCCATCCAGAACACCGGCTGCCAGAGCGATGACGTTCTTGACAGCCCCACCCAGCTCAACGCCTACCACGTCTCGGTTAGTGTAGACGCGAAAAGTTGGTGTGAAGAACGCATCCTGCAGCCGCATGGCGTGATCAACATCGCCACAGGCGATAACGCTGGCGGAAGGCATTGCCTTCCCAACCTCCTCCGCATGGTTGGGGCCGGACAGTACGGCAACCTCGGCGGCTAGTTGGCCCATCTCCTGCCTGATAACTTGAGACAGCCGCTGCAAAGTTTCGGGCTCAAACCCTTTGGCAGTGTTCAGCACCCAGGTCGGGCGTTGGAGTAACGGAACCACTTGCTGCAAAACGCGCCGCAGGTGAGCCGATGGCACTGAAAACACGAGGAGATCCTTGTCACTCACAGCTTCGGCTAAGGATGCGGTAGCGACCACGTGTTTGGGAATGGCTACACCCGGCAGGTAGACCGCGTTCTCACGGGCCAGATTTATCTCAGCGGCTAGCTCCTGGCGACGGCACCAGAGCGTCACGTCAGCGAAATTCTTGCTGAGCACCTGAGCAGCTAGAGCAGTCCCCCAGCTCCCCGCCCCGATAACTGCAACCCTTTTCAGCATAATGGCTCCCTTCTTTCTCCCTGTTCAGCACCATATCAATCGGACTGGCGCTGTCTTATCCTAAAGCGAATTGGCGTACCGATAAACCCCATCGTCTCGCGCAGACGATTCTCCAGGAAGCGTTGATACGAGAAGTGCAACAGCTCTGGGTCGTTAACAAAGAGCACAAACGTGGGCGGTTTCACGCCGGCCTGAGTAGCATAATAGATCTTCAGCTTCCGACCCCGCACAGTCGGGGTAGGCGTAACCATGGTTGCTTCGGCGATCAGCTCGTTCAACGTGTTGGTGGGAATTCGCAGGCTTTGCTGCTCACTGACCTGCCTGGCCAGGGGCAGAATGCGGTGTACGCGTTGCCCCGTCTTGGCCGAGACGAAGAGAATTGGCGCATAGTTGACGAAAACCAGCTCTCGACGCAACGCTTCGGTATACCGATCAACGGTCCGCGTATCCTTCTTGACGGTGTCCCATTTGTTGACGATGAGGATGACGCCCTTTCCCCGGTCATGAGCATAGCCCACAATCTTCTTGTCCTGCTCAGTCACCCCTTCGTTGGCATCCACCAGCATCAGGGCAATGTCGCTGCGGTCAATGGCCTTCAAAGAGCGAAGGACGCTGTAGCGCTCAATCTCCTCCTCTACCTTGCTCTTGCGGCGCAGACCGGCTGTATCGATAAGCACGAACTCGTCTTCGCCTGCCAACAGGGACACGTCGATAGCGTCGCGCGTTGTCCCAGGAACATCGCTGACGATTACTCTCTCCTGCCCCAGCAGCGAGTTGACCAGAGACGACTTGCCAACATTGGGCTTGCCGATGACCGCGAGCCGGATCACGTCATCGGCATATTCTGGTGCTCTCGTGTCCGGCAGATGCTCAACGATCATGTCCAGCAGGTCGCCGATGCCTAGACCTCCCGCCGCGGAAACATTTACCATATTGCCAAAACCGAGGCCGAAGAATTCGGCTGCTCCCGGCTCGTACTTCGGATGGTCGATCTTGTTTACTACCAGAATCACAGGCTTCTGTGTCAGTCGCAGGACGCTGGCAACGTCCTCGTCAAGGGTGGTCAGCCCCTGTCGCCCATCAACGACAAAGAGAACAACATCGGCCTCGCGGATGGCGATCTCCGCCTGGTCGCGGATCAGAGCCAACATCTGATCCGTGGTGCCCGGTTCCAGGCCGCCAGTGTCGACCAGAGTGAACTCGTGATCCAGCCAACGCACATCGGCGTAGATCCGATCGCGGGTCACTCCCGGGGTGTCATCCACAATAGAAATCCGCCTACCCACCAGATAGTTAAAGAGTGTCGACTTGCCAACATTCGGTCTCCCAACCACTGCGACGATGGGCATCAGTCGCCCCCCTCTCCCAATGTATAGCGCACGAGATCATGCCCGTTGGTGGGCGTGAGCAGGAACATCGCCTCAGGGAAGGCACTGCGTAGAGCCGCGAACGGCATGTCGTCTAGAAAATCCTTTTCCTCCATCCGTACAGCAACATCCGGCACCATCACTATCTTGCCTGCCAGATGATGCTCCTGTAGCGTGGCACGAATATCCTCGCCGGTAAGCAGCCCAGCAACGGTGATGCTCTCCCCGAATCGACGGTTGGCCACTGGAACGACCTCAACCTTGAGTCCGCTGACCTGGTTCAAGCGCTCCGCCAAGGGGGAAAGCGTAGAAACCGCTGATAGGCCGGTAACCCAGATCACTGCGCGCGCAGGGTCGACGACCTGTGGCAGGTGCATCAGCCCTTCCTCCGCCTGCTCCAGCAGCAGGCGAATCAGCCCCACCCCGTTTTCCAGCTGGGGAAAACCATCGTAATAACTGGACTCTGGGACCTGTCTTTCCGTCAGTACGAAAAACTCGTCAGCGGCGTAGACAAAAGAGGTATCCCTCTCGCGCCGCAGCTCTTCCGCCAAGGGAAGGAGATAATCGAGCACTTTTTCCGCCCCGGGCCGATCGAACGAATCGAGCTGATCCAGCCGCTCGCGGTGGCGGGTCAGCCCCACCGGCACAACAGCCACCGACTGAACGGCTGGCCAAAGCGCCAGCAAGTCGTGCACGGTCTTCTCCAGTTCAGGCCCGTCATTCACTCCTGGAACCAGGACAATCTGGCAATGCATCTCGATCTGATTCTCAGCCAATTCTCTGAGTTGCTCCATGATCCTGGCGGCAGCGGGGTTGCGCATCAGCTCGGCCCGCAGCGGGCCGTTGGTAGTATGAACAGATATGTAAAGCGGACTCAAGCGCAGGTTCAGGATGCGCTGCCATTCCGCTCCACTCAGGTTTGTCAACGTTACGAAGCTTCCCTGCAGGGCGGAAAGCCGATAATCATCATCCTTAATGCGCAGGGTGGGGCGCATCCCACTGGGTAGCTGCTGGACAAAGCAGAACCGGCAGTTGTTGCGGCAAGCCTTCAAGGGGCTGATGGTTGGCTCTGCGAACACCAATCCCAGATCCTCCTCGAAGTCTTTCTCAATCTCCAGCTCCCATTCAACGCCTTCCAGATCCTGTACCTGAAGTACGACCAACTCGCTGGCCACCGCGTAGCGATAGTCAACGATGTCTCCGATAGGCTGCTCGTTGATGCACTTCAGCAGGAACCCCGGACGGATACCGACCTCTTCCGCCAGAGAACCGGGAACCACAGCATGAATTCTAGTCCAGTCTGCCGACATGCTTTCCCCCCTTCGCTCGCCGCCCTCGCGGCGCCAGTTTCTCTAAGATTATCCTACAAGGGTGGGGTCCAGTCAAGGAAGGCATCGTCCTGGGCCCGGGACCGCTTAGCCACCGACACCAGGCGGGTGTAATGTCGATAGCTTAACGTTACCCCCCAGGCCGCAAGGCGGCGGCCGAACCAGACGGCGCCAAGACTGCGAGAGGAAAAGCCACCGATTCGCGTTAAGCCGTTGACGCATGGCAAACAGTTGAGCAAGCGATAGTCCGCAGGGGTCAGCCCAAGCAGTTCCAGGTACCGACTTATCAGGTACTTGTAGTTGGCGTGATGCCTGCCCAGGCCAAGGGCATAAACCTCATTGCCGTTACTGTCCAGCCCCATCAACATCAGATGGCCAGTTCGCCGGTTGGGCAGCCAGTCAAACTTGGGAACGTTCATTACCTCCCGCACGCTGGGCCGTCGCTCCAGAGGTAGGCGCCCCAGATGAACAGAAGCAGCAGTAATCGACGAATGCGCGCTACCCCAGCAGAAATAGATGAAACGCAAACTGCCCACCCCCTAGCAGATTCCTTCCCAGATAGATTCAGCCAGCTGGCGCAGCTGACGCTCTGTCAGCCGACCGCGCCGCGCCAGCCATATCTCTCGACTCATGTCACGTGGCTCCATCACGTAATGTACCTCTATGGCTGCATCAGCTCGAAACTGACGCGTGAGGTCGATGAAGGCATGCTCCAAAACGTATGCTTCAGCACCGCTGGCCGCGGCCAGAACCGTCCCCGCTGCCGTCTCCTGGCAAAGAAAAAACTGCCCCCGCGAGGGGAGCTGTGGCAGATAGCTCAGCAGGTCGGCCGCACTACTGGCCAGGGCCAGATACCTGAGTGCGGCTGCCAGAGCAGCCGCACCGGTCTGACTATGAAAGACGAGAAAGCGCATGGCAGCCGCTAGCGGTCTCTCTTGCGAGGATCGTCCCCCTGCCTGAGCAGGTCGCCGAATTCGCGAGAAAAAAAGGTGCGCGCCTTGCTCAGGAGCTCTTCTCGGTTTCCAGTGCTCAGGAAGAGGAAGGCGATTCCCCCGATGGCAACCAGACCCAGTATCCAGCCAAGGGCTACCGTACCGGCACTGCTCTCGCGACGCCCGCCTTCTCCAGCGCCACCGATGCTGGCCCCTAAGTACTGCGCATATGCCTTAGCGAACAGGCTGACGCCATCCTTGGCGTTCTGCAAGGTCACCGATTCATTACCGACTTCCAGCAGGAGGTTGCGCGGAGTAAGGTCCTGATTGTATCCACCACGGGCAAAGAAGATCCCTTTGATCAGGTTCGGGTGTTGCTCATCTGTAACGCGCTTGATCTCCTGAGCGAACTGCTTGTTTGCCTGCATATTTGGGTTCTGACGTCCCACAACCAGGCGGATCTGGGCCATTCGTTCACCGTGCACGTCAGAAGTGTAGACCTGAGCTCCACCACCTGCATCGCGATGGACGTCCAGCAGCGCAGCTGAGCCTTGCTTAAGCAACGCTTGAGCGGTACGCCGCGAACGGGAATAGGCCGCGGCATCATGCGGGTCATGCTTGTTGTCCGAGTAGATTGCCCGGGCCCCAGCGGCCTGCAGCGCCTCGGCCGCCGCCTTGCCTACCTGAAGGATCCCGCCGTTGCCGCGAATGCTCTCCCGCCCCTGACTGGGCACATAAGACTCGGCGGTATGCGTCTGGTAAATACCCACAGTCACACCGTTCTCTCTGGCCATCATGCTGGCTTTGCCGCTGCTGATCGCCTCCAGAATGGATAAGAGCCGCGGGCTGTCCAGGACGACCTTCTCCACAAACCGAGCTTCTCCCCGGCGGTTCTCTTCGTCCACGCGGACAACCTCGAACAACCGATCATCTGCCGTCTGGTACTGGTCCCCCACGGTGACAGTCATGCCGGTAGTGAAAATCACTTCGCCAGGATCAGTTTCGTTGACAATGGTGTAGACGCCGTCACTCGTATGTTCAAAGTACTGCTCGTCTGACAGGGCTGGTGACGGATGGAGAACTAGACACAATGCCAACACCAGTATGATCAGCTTCCTCATTTGCGGTTCCTCCTCGCATTGAGGTCCTCAATCTTTCCGTCTCGTGCCTCGCTCAGCTCAATCCGTCGCCGAGCGTTATCATCGCCAGCTGAGTCGTCATGGGGGTGACCTCCTGACAGCCGTTCCCGCGTCTCGCCGATGAGTTCAGCCAGCAGTACGGCCAGGAGTGCTGCGATCACCACTGTATCGAAAACCCCGGCGCCGCCGACGATGGTCTCGACGTTCATCCCCCGCAGAGCTACCTGAATTGTGTAGATCACATCGTTAACCACTATTGCCAGGGCGCCGGCGATAAAGGAAGCGCGTCTGGAGCGCCCGAGGAGATAAGCCGTCAGCCCCGCGATCAGTGCATAGGCATACATGGGGTCAACAAGCCCGTATAGTGTGCCTCCATCATGGTTCGTCGGCAGATAGATGGACGCAACATAGACCAGGCCACTGGAGGCCAGCGTGGCGAAGAAGGCTCGCCAGCGCTCCCGCTTCTCGTCAGCGGTGAACCACAGCCACAACGCCAGCCCGGCCGGAATCAGCGCACCCCCGATGTTGACCGAGACACGGGGCGACACCGGAATAGGCGGCAGATACGTACCGACCACCATTGCGCCAATGATTAGCAGGGTGGTCCTGTCATTCAAGCGCATTCTGTCTAGCAGGCGCTGAGCCAGACCAAAATAGACCAGAACAGTGACAACCAACAGGGCGATTGTGCCCACTGGCAGTGTCGGCATGCTTGAACCTCCTTCGCGAAGAAACCTATCGCTGTCTATTCTTTCCCTGCCGAAGGAGTCTTATGTTCGTCCCAGTTCTGCAAGCATCCCTCTCCGCTCAGCACAAAAAAAAGCAGGCGTGATTCCACGCCTGCCAGTCTCCTGACGATCCCGATTATTTCGGCTCGTCCTCTTCTTCGTCCCTCTTGTCCTGCTCAAAGAGATTGCCAAACATATCACCCAGCGTCACCGGGCTATCTTCCCGGTAGCTCTGGCTGCGCCCTTCCCGACGGGACCGTCGCTCGGAACGCTGACCGCCAGAGTCGCGGCCACCACCGCGCGGTGCGTCTGGATCGCGCATGCTCAGCGAAACCCGGCGCTCCTCAGGATTGATGCTCAAGATTCGAACGTCGACCTCGTCTCCTGGGCTGACAACATCCTCAGTCCTCTCCACTCGTTCGTTGGAAAGCTGCGAGATGTGAACGAGGCCCTCAACGCCAGGCATAATCTGCACAAAAGCGCCGAAGCTGACCGTACGCATGACCTGACCCTTGACAATCTCGCCAGCCTTAAACTGCTCAGCCACGAGCGTCCAGGGATCTGGCTGGGCATGCTTCATGCTCAGGGAGATGCGCTCCCGTTCGCGATCAACGCCCAGAACCTTGACCTTAACAACCTGGCCCTCCTGAAGGGCTTCAGCCGGGTGATTGACTCTGCCCCAGGAGATCTCCGAGACGTGCACCAGGCCATCGACACCACCGATGTCGACAAAGGCACCAAAGTCAGTCAGGCGCTGCACAGTACCCTCGATGATCTGGCCTTCCTCCAACTTGGCCCAGGTCTCTGCTCGGCGGTTCTCGTTAATCTGCTCGATGGCAGCCTTACGGGAAACTACCAGGCGGCGGCGTCCAGCTTCCATCTCAATAATCTTCACTGAAACGTCCTGACCGACGTAGACGCTTAGATCGGGAACAAACCGTGTATCAACCAAAGAAGCTGGCAAGAAGGCGCGCAGGTTGAACAAGGAGACAATAAGGCCACCCTTAACAACTTCCACTACCTGGCCAGTTACGATCTCATCACGGCTCTGGGCCTCTTCTGCCTGGATCCAGCCTTCCTCAGCGTCTGCCCGGCGCTTGGACAGCAGGGCATTCCCATCCTTGTTCTCCAACCGAAGTACAACGACCTTCACTCGGTCGCCTTCCTGGACAACGTCTGCAGGCTGTACGTTAGGCAGATTGCTCAGTTCGTGAAGCGGGATTACGCCGTCAGACTTGTAGCGAATATCCACATACACTTCACTGTCCGTTACCCGTACAACAGTACCTTCCACAATCTGACCCGGCTTGATATCGGCCAGATCATCCAAGCCGGCCTGAGTCTCGTCCATGGCCTCGACGGTCTGTTCGCGGGCTTCTTCGGCCTGGTCTTGCTTGGCGTCTACTTCGGCCTGAACCTCTTCAGCCTTTTCGACCATTTCCATGTTCTTGTTCTCCATGTTCTCCACTGTCGTCACGACCTCCTTTATTATCCAATCCGGTGTTGAGGCTCCTGCCGTAATCCCAACATTTGCCCCAGCATAAAACCAATCTGGGTCCAAGTCGGCGGCCGTCTCAACATGGTGAGTAGGCGTACCTGTCTCAGCACATAATTGTACCAGATTTTTTGTGTTGGCACTATTATAACCGCCCACCACAACCATTATATCTACTTGCTGACAGAGCTGTACTGCAGCCGCTTGCCTTTCGGCAGTTGCCTGGCAGATCGTCTCACCAACGACCAGGTCCACCCCGCGCTGCTCCAGCGCTCTAACCACGTCCTCCCAGAGTGGCAACCGGGTCGTTGTCTGTGCCACCAAAGCAACTTGCGGCGCCAGATCCATCAGAGCGATATCATCCGGATCGGTGACCACCTGTGCATTTCTCACCCGAGCCAGTACTCCCTGTACCTCCGGGTGGTTCCTGTCGCCCAGAATCACCAACTGGTAGCCCTGGCGAACAAAACACTCCGACTGTTTCACGAGCCGCGCAACATGGGGGCAAGTAGCATCGATTACTTTCAGGCCTCGCTCCTCTGCATCCCGATACACATCGGGCGGAGCTCCGTGCGCCCTGATCAGAAGCACCGAACCCTCTGGCACCTCGCGCACAGATTGAACGGCGCGAACGCCTTCTCGCTCCAGGCGCGCCATTTCCTGCGGGTTATGCACCAGGGACCCCAGAGCATACACACCGCCGCCACAAGCAGCTCGCTCGGCCAACAAGATCGCTCGCTTGACGCCGGAGCAGAAACCGCTGGCGGTAGCTACAGCAACCTTCATCTACTCACCAACCCTCATTCTTGCATTGCTCAACCAATGCCCCGATCTGTTCCATCAGCTCCCCGGTAGCGTGAGAGCGCTCCTCGCTGGTCGGCCGTCCCTTGACCTGGCAGTTCACATAGAACGGCTTGCCAACTTTCATCCTCAATCTGCCTCCCGGGCGGTAGGTTCCATACAGCCCCACCGGAACCAGGGGTGCCGCGCACCTCGCAGCCAACAAAGCCGCCCCCGAATAGGCATCCTGAATCTCTCCAGCCCGGCCCCGAGTGCCTTCGGGAAAAATGCCGAGGACCTCCCCCTCTGCCAGAACCTGCAGCGAACGTCGCACAGCCTGAACATCAGTCTTGCCACGTTTTACCGGAAAGGCGCCCAGTATGGAAAGCAGCCGGCCAGCCAGCCTATTCCGAAACAGTTCTTCCTTGGCCATAAAGCGCACCGGTCTGCCCAGCGCAGCGCCAATGATGACCGGATCCAGCAGATGAAAGTGGTTGGCGGCAACGATGCATGCGCCTGCCTCCGGCAGGTTCTCCGTCCCCTCAGCGCGAAACCGCCAGCAAAGACGAACGATCAGAAAGACTACTGGGCGCAGCATTCTGTATAAGCGCACAACTATTCCTCCTGCCTGCCGACGCAGACGCGCCGCATGTAGCCCACGATTCGCTCAACGACTTCCTCAAGAGAAAGATCTGTCGTGTCCAGGACGATAGCATCATCTGCGACACGCAAGGGCGAATGCTCGCGTGTGGAGTCCAGCAAGTCGCGGCGCTCTATAGCGCGGATGAGCGTTGGCAGTTCGGCGTCACACCGGCTCTGTTGCCGGAGGCGCCGCCGCGCCCTCTCTTCGAGGCTCGCAGTCAGATAGATCTTGAGATCGGCGTCCGGCATAACTACCGTGCCGATGTCTCGACCGTCCATGATGACGCCCTTCCCTTGGCAGAGCTTTCTCTGTTGCGCCACGATCGCTTCCCGCACCCTTGGGTAGCCGGATACCAGCGACACTGCCTGAGTGACTTGGTCGGAACGGATCGCCTCAGACAGGGGCTGTTCATTGAGCAGGAGGGCCCGCGTGCCGTTGACCTCGCCGAACGAAAACTGCGCCTGCAAGGCTATCTCGGTCAGAGCTGTTTCGTCCTGCAGATCGACTCCGGCCTCTATCGCCAGATGAGTCACTGCCCGGTACATTGCTCCTGTATCCAGATAGATGAGCCCCTGTTTCTCTGCCACGCGGCGTGCCACAGTGCTTTTCCCTGCGCCTGCCGGACCGTCCACAGCGACATTCAGTTGGCACGGCAGCAAGGCCCATTCCTCCAGTCCTGAGCAAGTAGTAGTCGTTATACACCCGGCGCGGCCAGGGGAAAATTCTGCATGCTTTCCACAGGGCGGGCCAGGCGCATAATAACCGAAACCATTATACCACAAGCTGTCAACGTGTTGGACAAGTTCCGCCAGATCCGGCCGAATTTCGCATGATTCATGGCTCCTGGATGTCAGGCGTGATAGCCGTTATCCTCGTACGCAACTCACGTGCCCGGGCCACTATGTTCTCCCAGGATATATCCAGAAAATCGTCTGGCAGGATGACAAACCGCGGCATGCGCCTGCCTCCCTCTGGTATCTGGGATGGCAGTATCCTGAAATAATCAATTATCAGCTCATCTATCCTATCGTCCGGGGCAATAATCAAGTCCGGCTGAGCTGCCGCCATTTCCTCAAGGCTGCATTCACTCCAGCCTGTCAGGTGCGCAGCCAGGTTTCTGCCGCCCACCAATTCGATCAGGTCATGCGCCAGTGTCCCCTCCCCGGCTGCCAACAGGTCTGGTCCCGCCAGAAGAAACACGCCCGGCGGGTTTTCCAGCGGCAGGGAAACCTGATTCAGCTGCTCATCCAGTTCTCGCTGCAGCATGAGGGCATCATCGTCGGCCTGAACGATCAGCCCTAACCTCTCAGGCGCGCTCAACAGCTGAGCGAGGGTGGTAGGCCTGAGCACAAAAGCGTTGATCCCCACAACCCTCAGGGTATCTGCCAGCGCTGCCTGCTCGCCGCCCAGCAGCACCAGATCACTCCGCAGACCGATTATCCGCTCAGCGGTTACTCCTGCAACAAAGCCGAGATTTTCGACCCAAGGGTACTCATAGGACAGTTCCTCGCTGGCTGCAATCAGCAGACCTTCCCGGCCCAGTCGCTTGAGCAGGCTCGCTGCTGCCCGATCCAGCGCTACGATCCGCCGGGGGGAAGCCAGGAATCGCAATTCTCGCCCGGTGTCATCCTCAACCACCACAAACTGCAGGGATCGTTGATGCCGCATCGCGGCTATCACAACTCCCGCCAGGCACAGGATGGCAATCAGACCAACCAGCATGATCCATCTCAGGGCCGCTACATATTTTCCTCTTCTCTCCACTGCCGCCCCCTCCCCCTGCCGTGTATCGCTGCCCCCTCCAGGAACCTACTGGCTATCCCTCACCCCTGCCAGGTGCCACAGGTTGCGAATCTCGCTGACCGTCAGGGGACGCCAGGCTCCCAGCTGTAACCCTCCCAACTGAAGGTTACCGAACGCCATCCTCTGGAGCTGCAGTACCGGATGCCCAATAGCCTGACACATCCGCTTTACCTGCCGCTTGCGTCCTTCATGGATTACTATTTCCAGCAGGCTACAGCCGCTTCTGGCCTCAAGCTGCTTCACTTCAGCCGGGGCTGTCAGCCCGTCCTCCAACATAACCCCTGCGCGCAACTGGTGCAATTCCTGCTCGCTAGGAACGCCTTTCACCCAGGCCCGATACGTCTTCGGTACTCGGTACTTGGGGTGAGTCAGTCTGTAAGCGAAATCACCATCGTTCGTCAGAAGTAGCAGCCCCTGGGTGTCCAGATCCAGCCTCCCCACGGGATAGACTCTCTCACTAACCCCCTCAAGCAGATCCAGAACGGTTTGCCGGCCGTGCGTGTCGTGGACAGTCGTAACCACACCGGGAGGTTTGTTGAGCATATAGTACACTTTTCGCGGGGCCGGGCGAACCAGCTCGCCGCGGAGTCTGATCTCATCCACGCCAGGGTCGATCTGAGCGCCGATCTCAGCCCGCTGGCCGTTGACCGTAACCAGACCGGCCTTAATGTACTCCTCAGCTTGTCTGCGGGAGGCTACGCCGGCACGAGACAGGAACTTCTGCAGCCGCTCCTTCATCAGGGCATTCACCTTTACCTTTACAGATGATAGTGCCTGAAACAACATCAGCGAGCCTGGCGGCCCGCTGACGGTCATCCTCATTTATGTAAAAGCAGATAAGACTCGATAACCCATCAACCAACCCTCTACATTGTACACTGCCCTATAGCCATGTTCAACGTTAAGTCATCAGCAGCGCGCAGAGGAAGACAGCCGAGAGCATGGCCGCCAGATCGGCTGTCAGACCTGCCCAGAGGGAATGACGAATCTTCTTGATCCCCACCGATCCGAAGTAGACTGTGAGAACAAAGAATGTGGTGTCGGTACTGCCCTGCATGGTGGACGCCACCAGGCCAACAAAGGAGTCCGGTCCGTGGCGCTGCAGCAGGTCCGCGGTAATGGCCAGCGCCCCACTCCCCGAGAAGGGGCGCATCAGTGCCAGCGGAACCGTTTCGGCAGGCCAGTTCAGGTGTGACAGCAAGGGAGATAGGGCTGCTGTCAGTGCCCCGAGCGCCCCAGATTCCCTGAGAACGCTGATGGCAACCAGCATCGCTAGAAGGTAGGGAAACAGCCCCGCCGTAAGAGATAAGCCTTCTTTAGCGCCTTCCACAAACTCGTCGAAGACTGGAACGCGACGCAACCAGCCAGCCACCAGCACCACCGCTACAAAGGCCGGAACCAGCCAGACGCTGACGACATTCAGTAGACTGAGCATTACTTTCGCCCCCTGTCCACCATTCGGGCCACCAGATCGACCAGAAGCCCTACACTGGTGGCGATACTTCCTGCCAGCAGGGTGACTCCTACCGTGGCGGTTGGATTGCTGGAGCCGCTGGCAGCACGGAGGGCGATAACCGTCGTCGGCAGCAACGCCAGCCCAGCTGTGTTCAGCACCAGGAGCGTGCACATTCCGTCAGTCGCTCGTTCTGGTCTGCGGTTCGCTCGTTGCATCGCCTGCATCGCTTTCAGCCCAAAGGGTGTCGCCGCATTGCCCAGACCCAGCAGATTGGAGCAGAAGTTAAGCACAATGTATTGCATGGCCTCTTGATTGCACCGCAAACTGGGAAAAAGCGGACGCAACAAAGGTGAGACCAACCTGGCCAACAGATTCAGGATGCCAGACTTCTCAGCGACCCTGGCCAGCCCCAGCCAGAAACTGAGGGTAGCCAGCAGTCCGATACTGAGGGCTACCGCCTGCTCTCCCCCGGAAGTGATGGCCGCGGAAATCTCCGCCGCCCTGCCGCTGCCGGCGGCGACCAGCAGACCGACAACGATCATTATCAGCCAGATCCGGTTCATCATCGCTGGCTCACCCCGGCTAACTGCAACAGCATCTGACTCATTCGGCTGAGAATATTTTGCAGAAAATGACGCCACCAGCCTCGATGGATCGTCTGCTCCACCAGTAGAGGGATTTCCGCATAGCAGCCATCGTCATCTGCGATTCTGATTGTCCCCAGTTGTTGACCCTCGTCCAGGGGAGCAGCAACCACATTGGGCAATATGATCTCTCGCTGCGGGCTGGCTGTCTCACCCCGTCGAGCTGGCCAGAAGAAATCAGCGCCGGCCCGTAGCTTAACCTCGGCCGGATATCCACGCTGCACCGGGGTCGACTGTACAACCTCACCCTGCCTGACCAGCTGAGTCGGTTCAAACTCCCTATAGCCCCAATCCAGGAGGGCAGAGGCCTCGTTCCAATCGTCAGGGCTGTGGAGAACCACCGCCACCAGTCGAAAGCCTGAACGATTGGCGGAAGCCACTAGACACCTCCCAGCAGTTTTAGTCCAGCCGGTTTTCACCCCATCCCCTCCAGGGTAGGTGGCCAGGAGCTGATTCTTGTTGGTCCAATGCCAGGCCGCCTTGTTCTCCCGAGGCACAGTAATCTCCTGGCAGGAAACCACAGCTGCAAACAGAGGATTCCGCAAGGCATAGGCAGCCAGGCGGGCCAAATCATAGGCCGACGTATAATGCTCAGGGTGATGCAGGCCGTGGGGATTGACAAAGTGGGTATTCGTTAGGCCTAACTCGGCAGCCTTATCGTTCATCATCTCGGCAAAGCCACTGACACTCCCGCCCAGGAACTCAGCGATCGCCAGCGCGGCATCGTTACCCGAACGGAGCATCAATCCATAGAGGAGATCGTGGAGCTTTACTCTCTCCCCGGCTTCCAGCCAGATACAGGACGGCTCCACCTGCAACGCACTCGGTTTGACCGTCACCATCTCTTCCAGGCGGCCTGACTCTATGGCCAACAGTGCAGTCATTATTTTCGTAGTACTGGCCATGGGCAGGCGACGCTCCAGATTCTTGCCCGTCAACAGTCGATAGGAGTTTACATCCATAAGTGCTGCAGCCTTCGCTCCAGTCCAAGGGGCAAAGGACGGCGCGGTATTTTCAGTGCCCGCTGGCGGTGAGCCGCCATCGGCATGCGCTAACGGGCCCAACCAGCAGCAAAGCACGAGGACGAGCGCTATACTCGCCACCAAGATGCTCTTCATCTCTCCCACCTCCTGTCCAGTTTATCTATATGGACAGGAGGACAAAGCTAGACCGGAAGAACCGCATCTCCAAGCCATAGGACTTCCGCCAGGGACTAAAGTTTGCCCACACAATGATTAAGTGCTCCCTGTCATCTTGACAGAGAGCACTGCTACCCTACGATCATTCCTGAGGCCTACCCATTCTGCATCACTGATGGCGAGGGTGGTTGCTGTTGCCTGCCTGCCCCTACCAGGCCCTGAATCTGGGTAACCAGCTGCGGGGCAACGTCAATCAGCCGGTCAAGCATGTTGTTGGCATCGACAGGCAACATGCGCACGCCACCGTTGCCAACAACCAGGAACCCGACAGGCTGCACGCTGACGCCAGCGCCGCTACCACCACCAAAGGGGTATTCCGAGCTTCCGCCGGCCTTCTGAGGATTGTACTCGGTGCCGCCCGCAGCAAATCCAAACGTAACACGCGAGATTGGCATGATCACACTGCTATCAGGTGTCTCCACCGGGTCGCCCACGATGGTATTAACATCAACCATTTCCTTGATGCTTTCCATAGCTGTCTTCATCAGACCCTGAATAGGATGTTCCTCCATCCTTGTCTCACCTCTTTCGCTGAAATCGACTCCCGAACGATAGTTGTAGCATCCCGCCTATAAGATGCACGACCCGAATACTTAGTATGCAGTGCAGGTTGGTGCAGAAGCAGGCTTGCTGAAACGAGGGGATTACTTCGATGGTGGGCCGGATTACAGCGGAAGTCAGTTGTGACTGAAGGATGCTCACCAGCATCCCCTTCACGCACCAGACAAGTCCGACCATGAGGCCGGTAGCAGCAGCATCTTCCAGCCCCAGAGTGGTTATCCAGGTCAACCCCGGGACTCGGGTCCGCTGCAGCAGATAGCCGATCGTTGCCCGCAGGCGGGAGGCGGCTTCCAGCCCAGTCAATAGTTGCTCTATCGTCGACTGCCCTTCGCCAGCTTCAGCCGCAGGTGGAGCTGAGCGCAGCTTCCTGCGCCATGAGCTGGCCGCTCTTGCTACTCTGGCCCAATCCCGCGTTGTCAGTGCCGTGCTCTGATAGTTTAGCTGGTAGGGTCCTCGAATCGCGAAGCGTAACTGGTCACTTCCATCACGATAGCAGTACGCGATCTCGATCTCCAACCACTGCAGGAGGGTGAAGAATACAAGGAGGGTGACAACCGATAGCAGCAGCTTTAGCATTGCCCCACTGCCACCTCCCTCAGGCTGAATTTGCCAATTATAGTGTCCCCAGGTCGCCTGAAATCATCCGAGGGTGGGGCAGAGTACAATCAGGCACCCGCCCAGCGGGTGCCCCATGATTATAGTTTTAGTTTTCCAACCGTCGGCAGGTCGTCCAGCGAGTTCAGACCGAAATACTCCAGAAAAAGGTCCGTGGTCCCGTATAGTATCGGCCTGCCAACTGTATCCTTACGACCTACCTCCCGGATCAAATCCTTCTCCAGCAGAGTCGCCAACGCTTTTTCTACCTTGACGCCCCGGATGTCCTCTATCTCGGCCCGGGTAATGGGTTGCCGATAAGCGATGATGGCCAAGGTCTCGATAGTTGGCCGGGAAAGCTTGTATTTTCGCTGACCGGCCAGCCTGGCCACCGCATCCAGCAGCTCGGGCTTAGTAACCAATTGCCATCCACCAGCAACCTGCCGCAGTCTGATGCCTCGATCCAGCCCCTGTAGTGCGTCAGCATAACGGCTTAAGACCTGCTTGCACTCCCAGAGTGGCATCTCCAGAACTTCCGCCAGCCGCTCGAGGGGGATCGGTTCCGGGGCAGCAAAGAGCACAGCCTCAAGCAGAGCCTCCGGCCTGAACCGACTTCCCACACGTATCCCTCCTGTTAACTAACAATGGGGTATGAACGTTCTCCTGAAAAACCGTAATCTCCTGTCGGCGAACTAACTCCAATATGGCCAGGAAGGTGACCACTACCTCCAGCCTGGTCGGTCGAGCAGACAGCAGCTGGCGAAAGGTGACCCCTTCTGGCGCGCCGGCGCTGATTGATCTCACCCGCGCCATTTGGCCCACCAGCGTGAACTCCTCGGCGTGAACCTCAAGAGCAGGTGTCGGTTCGGCTTCCCGCAACGCCTGATCGACCATAATCGCCAGGGTCAGCAGGCTGATTCCATCCAGGGGATCCCCCACATCGCGGCTAGGGAGGTCCTCCTGCAATCCGCGGGTGAAGACTTCCGCACTCTCATCGGCCATCTCCTCCAGCAGCGCAGCCGCTTCCCGAAACCCTTCATAGGCCAACAGCCGGGCGATCATCTGTTCCTCTTCATCCAATGGTTCCTGGTCAGGCTCCTCCTCTTGCCCGGGGCGCCGCGGCAGTAGCAGGCGGGCCTTGAGGCGCATCAGCGTAGCGGCCATGACCAGAAAATCTCCTGCCGCATCTACATCAAGGGACTCCAATCGCCGGGTATACTCCGCAAACTGCTCGCAGATGCTCTGAATTCGAATCTCCCAGACACTGATTTCCGAACGCCGCACCAACTGCAGCAACAGGTCCAGTGGCCCTTCAAACTTCTCCAGAACTACATTGATAACCATCGGCGACTAGAGGAAAATGGCACGGGCGATGGAGGAGTATAAGTCGAAGATAGAACTGGCTACCGGACCAATGATCGCTGAGACCATCCCTGTGCTGACGAGGAGAATCAGGATCAGAGTACCCCACTGCCCCACAGCGTCCAGATACCGATACACAACGCTACGCGGAAGGAACAGAAAAAGCAGCTTGGATCCATCCAGAGGTGGAATCGGCAAGAGGTTGAAAACCGCCAATCCAATGTTGTAGATGGCCAATAGCTCCGCAAATAGGGTTAGCGGTTGAAACCCGACCCACAGGGCTGAGACGAAGATCAGCATCACCGACACGAGGCCCAAAAGGAGATTCATGGCCGGGCCGGCTAGCGAAACGAGGGCAATTCCCCGCTCGCGACTCTCGTAGTTGTACGGGTTAACCTGCACCGGCTTCGCCCAACCGAAGCGGAAAAACAACAACATCAGCATCCCAATCGGATCGACATGCACCAGGGGATTCAGCGTCAGGCGGCCTTGCACCCGCGGCGTAGGATCTCCCATTCGATCGGATACCCAGGCATGAGCATACTCATGAAATGACAAGGCGATCACGAGAGCAGGGATCTGTAGAAACAACTCAGGACCTAATCTGGGCATACACTAGCTCCTTTCATCCGGGACTGCCAGCAACTGACGCGCCAGCTCCAGTTCTTCCTGTTTACTTGTTACCTGGCCGTTGAGGCGGGCGATATGGATCTGGCGCAGAATGCGTCCCACTTCAGGGCCGGGGCGCATACCTAACTGCAACAGATCATGCCCGGTGGCCTCCGTCCTCACCCCGGCCAGATCCCTCCAGTAATGTCCCAGCTGTCGCCGCACCCCTCCCCCATGGATCACTGCAGCGGCAACCTGGCATTCCAGAGCCTCGCCTTCGAGGAGGTCGGCTACCTGTGCATTATCAGCATCGTCCTGGAGTCCGTCCCCCAGACGTGAAATCGTCTCCCCGAAGCTCAGCACCAGTTCCCGTTCCTTTCTGTTCAGCGCCAGCCGCTCTGGCCAGGTAGCGACGGCCTCGGACGGCAAAGAGCCGGCCAACACTAACAGGTAAATCAGGGCTTGATCGAAGCTCTCATCGCGATTTAGCTCGCGGAACCAGGCAATCTGCTCCGCTGCACTCCTTAGCTGTTCGATCAGCGTGTCTGTCAGCTGCACCTCAGGCAGAATCTGACTCAAGACCTCCAGCTCGTCCATACGAAGGATCATCTGAGCCGCATTTTCTTCGGCCAGCATCTCACGCAATTCGCCCCGCAGCCGCTCAGCCGATACCTCGGACAGAAGCTGGTGTTTCACAGCGCTCCGCAGGAAGCCCAGGGTCTGATCCTCAATCTGGAACCCGTAGCGTTGCTCAAACCTAATGGCCCGCAAGATCCTGGTGGGGTCTTCCACAAAACTCAGGTTGAAGAGAACCCTGATCAATCCCAGGCGAAGGTCATCTCGCCCACCAAAAAAGTCTAACAGTTCGCCAAAGCGTGCACCAGCCAGGCAGATCGCCATCGTATTGATGGTAAAATCTCGCCGGTAAAGATCCTGCCGGATAGTACCCAGATCGACATCCGGCAGAGCCGCCGGTCCGCGATAGAACTCAGTCCTGGCGGTTACCAGGTCAATTGACTCGCCCGCTGGCAGCAGCAGGGTTGCTGTCTGAAACTGGGGGTGAGTGCGTAGCTGGGCACCGAGTACGCCAGCCAGATGCTCTGCAAAAGGAATGGCTGACGGTTCCACCACGATATCCACATCCAGATTGGGCCTGCCCAACAGCAGGTCGCGCACAAGCCCCCCCACCAGATAGGCCCTGACGTCCTGCCGGGCGGCCTCCTTGCCAATGATAACCAGCAGGCCCTGCAGTTGCTCGGGCAGTCGCTCCATAAGCAGATCAGCCAGGGCAGTGCCCTCCTGGAAGCGAGGGTCCAGTTCGGCCTGATAGTTGGCTCGATACCAATGCGGGTAGCTCTCACCATGCAAGGCTTTGAGCACATCCGTTCTCGTCACTATCCCCAAGAGATTGCCTGCGGCGTCGACAACAGGCAACCTGCCGATATCGTTATTGACCAGGAGGCGACGGATCTCGTCCAGCGATGCATCCGGCCCCACCGTGAACACCTGGCTGGACATGAAGGCGGTGACTGGGGCCTGAGCAAGACCATGATGGATCGACTTATCTACATCCCGTCGCGAAATCACCCCGACCACCTTATCGTCCTTCACTACGGGCAAGCCACTGTGGCCGTACCGCAACAAGGACTTGCTGACCTCAGCCATCGTCATCTCGGGAGTGGCAAAGTGAACCGGCGAGGACATCAGGCTTGATGCCACGTGCGGCGGCTGTAGAGTGCGCTGCAGGCCGTCCAGCAATCTCTGCTTCAGGTCGCTCAGGTTGGCCCCCCTGACGGTTGCTGAGGCCGCCTGGGGATGTCCGCCGCCGCCGAATTGCTCAAAAACGCGGTTGATCGGCTGCTCCCTGTTCCGGCTGCGCCCGACCAGGTGCACTCGGTCATTCATCTCCACCAGGCAGATGATGACGTCTGCATCCTCCAGATCGGCCAGCTGCGCCACCAGCTGCCCCAACCCATCTATGTATTCGTCCATGGAACAGGATGCCAACAATACCTGAACTCCCTGAATTAGATGCTCTTCAGTGTTCAGCAGCAGCCCTTCCAGCAGCTCGCGCTGCCGACCTGACAGCGGGCCGTTCAGATGCCGCCGGATGATCTCGAGATTGGCGCCACGCGATAGCAGAAAGCTAACAGCTGCGGCATCATCGGGGGTAGTGCTCTCAGTAGTCAGGCAGCCGGTATCCGCATAGATGCCCAGAGCCATCACCGTCGCCTCTATCTCGGATAGCTCCAGCTCACGCGCTTTGATCAGATGCACCAGAATGGTGGTGGCGGCACCGACCGGCTCATGGTACAACCATGCCCCCTGAATGGGGTTTTCGGGAGTGGGGTGGTGGTCATAGATGGTTACCCGCAGGTGAGGATCATCCAGAATGCCCTCGAACCGCCCCAGGCGATGCCTCTGTTGGGTATCGACGATGATCAGTTCACTGATCCTCGAGAGATTGAGCCGTTCAGGCGCTCTGATCGGCAATATATCCTTGTAGAGGGAGTAGAATTCTCGCACTGGTCGGCTGATATGCCCGGGAAAATAGAGGGCTGCCTCAGGGTGAAGCTTGGATGCGGCCAGCATAGCGCCGAGACCGTCAAAATCAGTTGCGATATGGGTGGTGATGACCTCCAACTGTCCACTCCCTCCCTTCCGCTGCTTTTTTTTATTATAGCATGTAACCTCTGCCATATATCGTATCATTTCAGCTTTCAGCGCAGCAAACAGAAAGCGTGCCACTGACCCCAGGCAGTGCTACACCGCACCTGGGAATCCAGCGACACGCCGTACATGAGGCTCGATTTCAGGCCAGCCCCTATCCCTGCGGATCAAAGATAATAGCTGCCAGGAAGCCGAAGATAATGGCAGCTGTGATACCGGCGCTGGATAGCTCAAACACGCCGGTGAGAACACCGATGGGCCCATTCATCTCCAGCTCTTTCAGAGCACCCTGCGTCAATTGGTGACCAAAAGAAGTGATCGGCACAGTGGCCCCTGCGCCTGCAAATTCGACCAGCGGCTGGTAAAGCCCCAGGCCAGACAGGATGCCGCCCAGCACCACAAACATCGTCAGCACGTGGGCGGGCGTCAGCGGTGTCAGATCAAAGAGCAACTGCCCCAGGGCACAGATGGCACCGCCTACCAGGAAGGCTGTCAGGTAGCTACCGATCATGCGTCACCTCCTTCGGCAGGCATCTCCAACACCACAGCGTGCGCGTTGCAGGGAATCGACTCACCCTGCTGATAGGTGGTCGTGCTGAGCAGCGATCCGGTTGCCACAACAAGTACGCGGCTCAGTTCGCCTGCCAGCATCCTCCTATATACAGAGCCATAAGTGACCACCGCCGAACAGGCGCACCCGCTGCCCCCGGCAAACACCTCTTGCCGCTGGCGGTCATAGACGAGACAGCCACAGTCATCATAATTCCTGCCCAGGTCAAATCCGGCCAGAGCCATCAGATGAATCAGGATCTCCTTACCATCGCTGGCCAGATCACCCGTCAGGATCAAGTCATAGTCTTCTGGTGAGCGGCCGGTGTCTGTGAAATGCCGCTGCAGGAGATCTGCGGCCGCCGGCGCCATGGCGGAACCCATGTCGAAGGGATCCTTGATGCCGCGATCGATGACTTTGCCGACGGTGAAGTGCGTTATGCGCGGCACTCTGGCATCCTGGGGTACATGGCTAGCCACAATCCCCGCTCCAGCCCCAGTCACCGTATTTTGCGCGTAGGGAGGCCGTTGGCCACCGTACTCAGTCGGGAAGCGGAACTGCCGCTCACTGGTGCCGTAGTGGCTGGAGACAGCCGCAAGCGCATAGTCGGCATATCCCCCATCTACCAGCAACGCAGCAAGGCCCAGCGATTCCGCCAGACTGGAACAGGCTCCGTAGATGCCCAGCATGGGGATCCCCAGATCGCGAGCCGCAAAGTTACAGGTTACAATCTGATTGAGCAAATCACCGGCGACCATGAAATCCACCGCATCCACCGACAACTTTGACTTTTCCAGGGCGAGACGAATGGCGTCCTTCATCATGGCCCGTTCGCTTTTCTCCCAACTACCTTTCCCGTGGAGCTGGTCGGGGTAAATCAGGTCAAACGTCTCGCGCAGTGGGCCTTCGCCTTCCAGAGGGCCGACGACGGTTCCCGTCCCCAGCAGAGCAGGCGCCTCTTGCAGCACCAGCGTCTGAGCCCCGAGTTTCCTCAGCGCCGTTTTCACCACCCCCTAGCCCACGTACTCCAAGATAGCTTTAATGACGCCGATGAAGAAAGCGGTGACAGCCCCATAGACAATCACCGGTCCCGCCAGAGCAAACATCTTTGCCCCGACCCCCAGGACTAGCCCCTCGCGTTTGAACTCCATAGCCGCCGATACCACCGAGTTGGCGAATCCCGTGACTGGTACAGCAGTGCCGGCACCTGCAAATTGCCCCAGCTTGTCGAACACGCCTAACCCGGTTAACAGCGCCGTTACAAAGATGAGCGTTGCTGCGGTCGGCCCACCTGCTTGCTCCGGTTTGAACCCCAGTTTGATATACATGTTCATCAAAGCCTGGCCGATAACGCAGATCAGGCCGCCCACGACCCAGGCAACCGCCACGTTCCGCAGTACTGGCACCGGCGGCCGATGCTGCTTTGCCAACTGCTGGTACTCCCTGTTCTGAGCCTGCTGGCGCTTGATCTTCTTTTTCCGCTTAGGTGCAGACAATCAAGCAACCCCCTTCTGCCTGAACTGAGATGAACAGTCGCAAGACTGCTCAGGCGTTCCGCCTGAGCAGTGAATTGCTACCATCAGTTTTGGAAAGCTACGTAGGCCACTTTTACGTTTGCCTTGAAGTCGACTATTTTGCCGTTATCGACATCTCCAGTGAAGTTGTAGACCTCAACGCCCGTTATGTTCGGGAAATGCTTCGCTGCTTCACTTACTGCGTTTTCAACCGCGTCAGCAAAGCTCTTCTTCGACTCGCCAACCAGTTCCAGGACCTTCACGACCGTTGTCACACCATCACCCTCCCGGTTGAAATCGTGTAGTAGGGAAAGACTGCTTCCTCAAGAGGCGACTCCTTCCTCTCGTGCATGACCAAGATGGCATCGCTGGGGATTCGGTCAACCGAACTGGACCAGATCAACCAGCCCATAAACGCCAGCATCGCAAACAAGATTGCCGAGAGTAGCATTATGCGCAGACGCGAACTCATCTGCTCCATTGCGTCACCTCCTCAAGAACGTGCTGCTGGGTCTATTATTTGCAGCAGCGGATGATCTTAACCTGAGTTGCCTAACTGAGCGACTAGCGGCAGAACGGGCAACAAAAAAGGGTACGATTGTGTACCCTATCGACGGCTCAGGTTACCGCTTGTGCCGAGCCCTCACTCACGTAATCGCTCAAGTGCACTCAGCTGTTGACAAGCTTGTCTCTCAGTTTGCCGAGAATTCGCTTCTCAAGCCGAGAGATTTGCACTTGCGAAACGTGCAGCTGCTTGGCGATCTCCGTCTGCGTCTTCCCTTGAAAATAGCGCATGCGAATAATCTGTTGTTCCCTCGGTGATAGTTCGGCCAGGACTTCCTGCAGTGCGATGTTGTCCACCCAGGACTCATCAGGCACCGGATCTTTGGAGAGATGGTCCAGCACATAGATGGGGTTTCCATCGTCCTGGTAGATCTCTTCCTGCAGCGATGTGGGGTAGCTGGTCGCCTCCTGCGCCATGACCAACGTCTCGGGCTTTACCTGTAGATGGGCCGCCAGCTCATCGACGGTAACTTCCCGCCCCATGGTCTTGCGCAGGTTCTCTCGCTCCCGCTTGGCGCGAATTGCCAATTCCTTCAGGCTGCGGCTGACCTTTATCGGGCCGTTATCCCGCAGGTAGCGCCGAATTTCACCTAAGATAAGTGGCACTGCATAGGTGGAGAACTTGACGTCCTGGTTAAGATCAAACCGATCGATCGCCTTGATCAGGCCGATACACCCCAGTTGATAAAGGTCTTCCATCTCGTGCTGGCGGTGCGCGAACCTGCCCACCAGCGATTTGACTAGTCGCAGATTGCAGTTGACCAACCGCTCTCGAGCTGCCTCATCCCCCGCCTGCGCCTGAGCCAACAGAAGCTTGGCTTCCTTGTCCGTCAGCAGTTCATAGCTTCTATTCGGTTCATGCATGCCTAGCCTCACGCCTGTGACCCGGAAGGGGACGAACTCGCTAACCACTTGACCATACGCACGCGGGTTCCCCGGCCAGGGGCGGAGATAACCTCCAGATCGTCCATAAAGCTCTGCATGAAGGAGAAACCCATCCCGGTTCTCTCCTGCTCAGGCTTGGTGGTGAACATGGGCTCCAGTGCCTGGTCAACATCCTCAATGCCGACGCCGTAATCAATGACAATCACCTCGATGCCCCGGTCGTCGAGGATGCTGGCTTCAACCCTGATGTCCCCAACCCCATCTTCATAGCCATGAATGATGGCGTTAGTGACCGCTTCAGAGACTGCTGTCGTGATTTCGTCCAGATCATTCAGCGTCCAATCTCCCGCCTGCAGCGCGAACGCCGCCACTGCCTGACGAGCAAAACTCTCGTTGCGCGACAGACTGGGAAACTCCATGGCCATCCGGTTAGTGACCTGCATCACCTTGCCCCCTCCCAAAGCTGTGACAGAGCCGCTTCCTCTGTATCATAAACACTGATAACCCGGGTCAGGCCTGACAGTTCGAAAATCCTCTGCACCTGCGGATTGAGGCAGCAGGCAGCCATCTTGCCTCCCATTTGGTTAAGGCGACGATAACGCCCGAGAATAACCCCTAATCCTGAGCTGTCCATGAACGACAACCCGGATAGACTGAGAAGGACTGAACTTGCCACCTCCTTGTCCAGCTCTGCCTCCACTGTTGATCGCAGCAGATCAGCGGTGTGATGATCCAGCTCGCCGGTCAATCTGACAATCAAGGTACGACGTCTCAGTTCCATTTCCAAAGTCAACCTGTACACCCCCTGCTCATCATGTATACTCTTTCGCAACAGGAGGCCATCTTTCCTTCTTTTGCTAAGCCAAAATGAATCTCCTTGTTTCGACAAGACAAAGAAGGGCGGCGCTTCTGCCACCCTTCACTCGTGCTCTCAATCAGCCCTATGTTTCGCCGTATAGTTGACCAAATATCCGCCAGAAGCATGCCAGGAAGCCGAGACGGGGGACTGGCTCTGCGGCAATCAGTTCGACCTCACCTAACACCGTCCCGTTCTTGCTCACAGTCAGGGTACCCACCCGATCGCCAGCGGCAATCGGGGCGAACAGAGTGTCACTGAGCTGCACTGACTGCTCTAGACCGTCGAATGAATCGCCTTTCGGTAGCAGAACCGGCAGGCCTGTTGCCGCCACGGCACTGATCTGCCGCACCGGGCCGCGGTTTACGGCGGCAGCAGCGATCTCCTCGCCAGCCTGCACCACAAATTTCCCCATATAATTAGCGTACCCATAATTGAGCAGGGTCGTTATATCCTGATAGCGCTGATCATCTGTGTCGGCACCGAGCGCGACAGCGAGAAGCCGAAACCCAGAACGTTCCGCCGTCGCACTCAGGCAGTAGCCTGCATCATCGGTCAGCCCGGTTTTCAGACCATCTGCACCAGGGAAGTTGCGGATCAGGCGGTGGTTTGTGTTGAACAGTTCCACCGGCCCGCTGGCCCGTTGCAGATAGGTGATGCGCGTCTTCAACCAATCGGCGAGCAAGGGTTGATACTTAAGCAGTGCTCGGGACATGATCGCTACATCACGGGCCGATGAATAACCATTCTCGCTGACGGCACCGCTGGGGCCAAAGTGGTCGAGACCGCAGGCGTTGATGAAGTGCGTGTTCTGCATCCCCAACTCCTGGGCACGCTGGTTCATTCTAGCCACGAAGGCCGATTCGGAACCCGCCACATGCTCAGCTAGAGCAACGGCAGCATCATTGGCCGACTTGATCGTCACCGCCATCAGCATTTCTTCCACCGTGAAACGCTCGCCAGGCTCTAGATAGATCTGAGCACCGCCGTAGGAGCAGGCGTGCGGGCTGGCGACCACCTCATCCGACAGCTGGACGCGGCCTGCCTCCAGTGCTTCCAGTGTCAGCAGCATGGTCATCACCTTGGTGATGCTGGCGATGGGCCGCCTCTCGTCAGCCTGTTTCTCAAGCAGGAACTGCCCCGTTCCGTAGTCCATCAGGACCGCTGATTTCACCCGCAGGTTGTCGACAACTGCTCGGGCCATTACTGGCAGATAATGCGCGTCATCTGCCAGAGCAACCCCCTGTGGTCCGCAGATCAAGAGCCCCACCAAGAAACAGATCCAGCAATATTTCAGGCGCTGCAAGCAGATTCCTCCCTTCCTCTTTGGGATTAGCTTTGCCAGCGCCTGCCTGCTTAATGCAACGTCCCACTGCACAGCAACACCGCAAGCGGAGGGGCGATTGCTTCTCACTCGGAGCACTCTCCCTCCGCTGCGGTCATACGTCTACCTGATGATCTCGGCGACCAGTCGGGGAGGACGCTGCGCTTCGGCAGTCAGCTGATAGGCCGACAGACATAGCCTGGAGACGTCCTGCAGCTGGGCAGGATCCTGACCATATAGCCAGGCCAACGGTTCGCCCCGGTGCACGAAATCGCCAACCTTCTTCTTCACTACCACACCGACGCCTGGGTCGATGACATCCTCTTTTCGCTCCCGCCCAGCGCCCAATTGCATGGCACACCTGCCGATCTGAAGCGCGTCCAGGCGGGCGACGAAGCCGCTCTCGGGCGCCAGAACAGCCAGATGATGCTCGCCCAGCGGCAACTTGAGCGGATCGTCGATGGCACTGATATCTCCCCCCTGGGCCGCCACAAATTCCCGGAACCGTCCCAGGGCTGACCCGTCGCGAAGCAAGCTCCCCAGCCAGCGCTTCGCCTCAACCTGATCCCGAGAAAGGCCGGCCATGAGCAGCAGCTCGGCAGCCAGCGTCAGTGTCAGTTCGCGGACGTCGTCCGGCCCTCCCCCACGCAGTGCCAGAATCGCCTCTTTGACCTCCAGACTATTGCCCACTGCATATCCCAACGGCTGGCTCATATCGCTGAGCACAGCGCGCACTTGCCGCCCAGCCGAGCGGCCGATGGAGATCATCAGTCCGGCCAGCCGACGAGCAGTATCCAGATCTGGCATCAAGGCTCCCGCACCATACTTCACGTCCAGTACAATGTGCCCAGCGCCGCCTGCCAGCTTCTTGCTCATAATCGAACTGGCAATCAGCGGGATGCTCCCGACAGTAGCTGTTACATCGCGCAGCGCATAGAGGCGTCGGTCTGCAGGCACCAGCTCAGGTCCAGCGCCGATCATCGCCAAGCCCACCGACTGCAGCTGCGTCAGGAACTGCGCGTGAGTCAGATCAGTGCTAAAGCCAGGGATGCTCTCCAGCTTGTCAATAGTCCCGCCGGTGTGGCCTAACCCGCGGCCAGTCAGTTTGCCAACGACGAGCCCGGCTGCAGCCAGGAGAGGGGCCAGGATCAGACTAACCTTGTCCCCCACTCCCCCCGTGCTATGCTTATCGACGGTAGGCCGACCGATCGAGGAGAGGTCAATCTGCTGTCCTGATTGCAGCATGAGTTTGGTCAGGGCCGCTGTCTCCTCGTCATCCATGCCTCGCAGATACACAGCCATCAGCCAGGCGGACATCTGATAATCAGGAATCTGCCCCTCCAGATATCCCTCGAGAAGAAAGGCGAGCTCGGCCTCTGTCAGGCGGCCGCCGTCGCGCTTCCTGGCTATCAGATCCAGTACACGCATTCATCTCACCACTTTCAAAACGCTAGTTCCACAACCTGCCCAGGACAGGTTCAGCCAATCGGCCACAGTTGCACCCACCACACAGAGACTGTCGGCATCGGGCAGATGGCCTACCTCGCGCAGCCCTGCACTGAACAGCAGGCAGGGCACGTACTCCCGCGAGTGATCCGTGCCCGGTGTAACCGGATCACAGCCATGGTCAGCGGTAATCACCAGCAAGTCCTGCGGCGCCAAACTGGCCAGAATCTCTGGCAGGGCGGAGTCAAATGCGGCCAATGCCTGGCCATAGCCCACAGGATCGTTCCGATGGCCATACAGCATATCAAAATCGACCAGGTTGGTGAATATTAGAGAACCGCGCCGCTCGCGGATCAGTTCTATTGTCTTTGCAGTGGCTGCCTGATTGCCAGCTGCCTTATGTACTTCGCTGATGCCGCTCATGGCGAAGATATCGCCGATCTTCCCTACCGCCAAAACACTGCCCCCGGCCTCAGTGATCAAGTTCAGTACAGTGCGACCGGGCCGGGCCGAAAAGTCGCGTCGTCGGCTGGTGCGCACAAAATCAGGGGCGCTACCGACAAAAGGCCGGGCGATCACTCGCGCGACCCGATGTTCAGAGTCCAGCAGGTAGGTGTGAACGGATTGACAGATCCGATAGAGCTCCTCCAGCGGAACGACCTGTTCGTGAGCAGCGATCTGCAAAACACTGTCGGCGGAGGTGTAGACAATCAGCGCGCCCGTCTCAACATGCTCCTGCCCCAGTAGACGAATAATCTCTGTGCCGGAAATGGCGATGTTCCCAATCACGTGGCGACCACTGATCTGACGGATCTGGTCGATTACCTGCCCGGGAAAGCCGTTGGGGTAAGTCGGAAAAGGCCGTTCCTGGGCGTACCCCATCATCTCCCAGTGACCGGTAAGAGTATCCTTTCCAGGAGAACGGGTTGCCAGGCGCAAAACCAATCCAGGCGGGGCAACAGCCGCCAGGGCCGGGTGTGCCAGTAGATGGCCCAGACCGAGTCGCTGCAGATTCGGCAAACGCAGACCGGGACTAGCGTCGAGGACGTGCGCCAGCGTGTTGCTTTCGGCATCGCCGTAGCTGGCGGCGTCAGGCAAGGCGCCGATGCCGACACTGTCAAGAACGATAACAATTGCCCTCTTCACTAGCGATCAGCTCCTCTTGTCTACGCACGCGGATGGGACTTCTCATAGACCTCTTTCAGGCGATTGCGGGTGATATGGGTATAGATCTGCGTAGTGGAAATATCAGCATGCCCCAGCATCTCCTGCACCGAACGCAGGTCGGCGCCGTTTTCCAGAAGGTGAGTAGCAAAGGAGTGGCGCAGAGTGTGCGGCGTGATGTTCTCATCGATACGTGCCTCTTTTGCATAGCGCTTGATGATCTTCCAGAAACCCTGCCGGGTCAGACGGCGTCCGTGCTGATTGACGAACAGCGCTGGCTCTCCGGGGAATTTCACCAGCTCCCGCCGCGCCGTCTGCAGGTAAAGATCCAGTGCGTCGATGGCGGCCGAGCCAAGCGGAACTATTCTCTCCTTGTTACCTTTTCCCAGGCACCGCAGGTAACCTGCGTCAAGATTGATGTTCTCCAGGTCCAGGTTCACCAGCTCGCTGACCCGAATGCCGGTGGCATATAGTACCTCTAGCATTGCCTTATCGCGGATGCTGGCCGGATTACCCAGGTGGGGCTGGTTGAGCAGAGCCTCCACCTCGGTAAGTGTCAATACCCGCGGCAAGCGTTTCTCCACCCGCGGCGACTCAAGATGTGCCGTCGGGTCGCTAGCCAGAACGTCCTCCTGCACCAGATACTGGTGAAATGATTTGAGCGCAGCCAGGGTACGTGAAATGGTGGAGGCCGAACGCCCCAGCTGGTGCAGTCGATCTAGATAGGCGCGTACTGTCTCCCGATCAGTCTCAGCGAACGATTCGATCCTGCCCTCCCCAAGGAAATGCAGATAACCGCGCAGATCCCGACCATAAGCGTCCAGCGTATTCTCAGCCAGTCCTCGTTCGATACTCAGATGTGTCAGATACTCGTCCACCAGTTGTTGCATGGGGCGACCTCCAAAAACGAAAATCCGTACAAGTGCTGTGACGGTATTATTCCACGTCTACGAAGCGAATCCTCTTTTCTACTGGTGTTATGTCAATCCCCGCATCCAGCAGAGACACTCATCTCCACCGAAGCCATCATCTGTAACCGCGAAACCACAGTTGCAGAAAGAACCACAGGCGCTGGCCCTGGCCGACTTCGGTGCCGTCTGCCAGGGTGAATACTGCCATCGGATCTCCGGATGCAGGTAAGACAGGCTCCAGCATTAGCATGACCACTTTCGCCAGCATGAGCATTGTCGCCAGTCCAACAGCAGCTACGATCAGCGCCTTTAGCCACCTCCGAATAGGTCCTATCGCCAGGAAATGCATAGAGCGAAACCTCCTCCCACTCGCTGCCCTTCCCTATCTCTTATGCATCCGCCTCTGGCCCGAGACTAGCTGTTTCCCAGTGCATATCCAGGAATCAAAAAGCTGCCGGGAGCAGATAGCTCCCGACAGCTCGCTTCTGATCCAGAATCATCCGTCTATCTCTCGCAGCAGCTGTTCCAGCGATGCCTTGGCATCGCCCAGCAACAGACGTACATGCGGCATCTCGTACAACGGGTTATCCACCCCTGAGTATCCAGGGTTCTTGTCCAGATTGCAGACGATGACATGCTTCGCCTCTTCCACCCTCAGCACCGGCATACCGTAGATCGGCGTACCCTCGGCGGTGTTGGCAGCAGGATTGACCACGTCGCAGGCACCTACGATGATGGCCACGTCGCACTCCGCAAATAGTGGGTTAATATCGTCCATCTCCCAGAGCTTGTCATACGACACATCAGCTTCTGCCAAGAGCACGTTCATGTGTCCCGGCATGCGACCAGCCACCGGGTGAATGGCGAATTTGACGTCGCAACCCCGCCCTTCCAGAGCATCTGCCAGCTGCTTGACCAGCCCCTGCGCCTGAGCGATAGCCATGCCATACCCTGGTGCGATGATGACCTGCTGAGCGGACAGCAGCTCGCTAGAGGCAGCAGGTGCCGTCTGGGGCTCCGGTGCCGTTTCGCCTGGCTCTGCTGTGGCCGCATCCAGCAACTTCTCCAGGGAATCCTTGGCATCTCCCAGCAGGAGGGTCACATGCGGCATCTCGTAGAGTGGATTGTCCACCCCCGAATAACCCGGCTTAGTGTCCAGATTGCAGACGATGACATGCTTCGCCTCTTCCACCCTCAGCACGGGCATGCCATAGATCGGCGTGCCCTCGGCGGTATTAGCGGCCGGGTTCACCACGTCGCAAGAACCGACGATGATCGCTAAATCTGCGTCCGCGAACTCCGGATTAATGTCATCCATTTCGTACAGGCGGTCATACGGAACATCGGCCTCTGCCAGGAGCACATTCATGTGACCGGGCATGCGACCGGCCACCGGGTGAATGGCGAATTTCACCTCTGTGCCCTGCTCTTCCAGGACGTCGGCCAGCTGCTTGACGTGCCCCTGGGCCTGAGCGATGGCCATCCCGTACCCAGGAGCAATGATCACCTTCCTCGCTGCCTGCAAAATGCGGCTGAGTGAGGTGTCCTCAGCACCCGGAGTGCCTGTGACAGCCAGGGACGCACCCGCTGACTCATTCTGTAGCTCCTTGAGCAGGCCATTCAGCGTAGCCTTCGCGTCTCCCAGCAGGAGTGTCACATGCGGCATCTCGTAGAGGGGGTTATCGACTCCCGAGTAGCCTGGCTTGGTGTCCAGATTGAGCACCAGGACATGCTTCGCCTCCTCCACTTTCAGCACGGGCATGCCATAGATCGGCGTACCCTCGGCAGTGTTGGCGGCCGGATTGACCACGTCGCAGGAACCGACGACGATAGCCACATCGGCCTCTGCAAACTCGGGATTGATATCGTCCATTTCGTAAAGACGATCATACGGCACATCGGCCTCTGCCAGGAGCACATTCATGTGACCAGGCATACGACCGGCCACCGGGTGAATGGCGAATTTCACCTCGGTGCCCTGCCCCTCCAGAACGTCCGCCAGCTGCTTAACCTCTTCCTGGGCCTGGGCGATGGCCATCCCATAGCCCGGAGCGATGATTACCTTCCTGGCGGCCTGGAGAATAGCCGCAGCCGAGGCTTCCTGACTGGCAGCGGACGTGGGCGTCGCCTCCGAAGCAGCAGCGGCTGCCTTGGATTCGCCCTTCAGCTCGCTGAGAAGCTGGCTGAGGGATGCCTTGGCATCGCCCAGCAGAAGTGTCACATGCGGCATCTCGTACAGAGGGTTGTCGACTCCTGAATAGCCGGGCTTAGTGTCCAGGTTAAGCACCAGGACATGCTTCGCCTCTTCCACTCTTAGCACGGGCATGCCATAGATCGGCGTACCCTCGGCAGTGTTGGCGGCCGGGTTTACCACGTCGCAGGAGCCGACCACAATCGCCACGTCGGTATCCTTGAACTGCGGGTTGATATCATCCATCTCGTACAGTCGATCATACGGCACATCGGCCTCAGCCAGGAGCACATTCATGTGTCCAGGCATCCGCCCCGCCACCGGGTGAATGGCAAATCTGACCTCGATACCCAGCTCCTCCAGAGCATCGGTCAGCTGCTTTACATGTCCCTGTGCCTGAGCAATCGCCATACCATAACCTGGGGCGATCACGACAGTTTTCGCCGCCCGCAGAATTTCGCCGGGCGTGGCTGGCTCCTCCGCCTCTGGCTCCGGCTTAGGAGCGGGCTGCGGCTTCTTCGCCTGTGGAGCTGCCTTCTTTGGACTGACGGTGCTCTGCACGCCACTCAGCACACTGGCCAGAGAACGATTCATCGCCCTGCACATGATCTGGGTCAGAATCAGGCCAGAAGCACCGACGATGGCACCGACGGCCACGAGCAACGCATCGCCAACTGTAAAGCCCACGATCGCACCAGCCAACCCTGAGAAAGAATTGAGCAACGAAATCGTGATGGGCATGTCAGCGCCGCCGACGCGAATGGCAAACAGTATTCCATAGGCCAGGGCCAGCATTAAGACCAACAGCGAGAGAGCCACAGCTGGGACGCCAGGCCTCAGCGTGATCAGGCCCAGCAGTGCCATAAGCACCAGGCTGACGGCGGAGATTGTCCCATGCCCCTTGAGGATGACAGGGCGCTGGGTCATGCGACGATCCAGCTTGGCAGCAGCAATCAGGCTACCGCTGAGGGTGACGCCACCGACAATCAGTGCCAGCTGGCTACTGACCTGATTGAACGTGGCCATCGAATTATATCGGTCGATGATCTCGGCTGCAGCCACCAGGGCAGAAGCGCCTCCTCCCAGCCCGTTGAGTAGCGCCACCATCTGGGGCATCTGGATCATCGTGGCTTTCAACCCAATCCAGCAACCGATGGCACCACCTACAGCCATGCCACCCCAGAGGAGCGGCACGGTAACGATATCGTTTTGCCAGAGAACCAGCAATATGGCAGTGAACATGCTGAACGCACTGAGCCGATTGCCCCGCACCGCCGTGCGCGGCGAACTCATCCACTTGATGCCAAGCAGGACCAAACCGGCGAGAACAATTGAGGCTATGATATAAACCTGATCCATTTCGACACCTCGCTATTTAGCTTTGAACATGCGCAGCATGCGATCGGTCACCACAAAACCACCAACTAGGTTGATAGTGGCCATGACAATGGCTACAACAGCGAGAATCCGGCTGCTGAAATAGACTGCAAAGGCAGTAGACACCAGCGATCCCAGGATTGTCACGCCAGAGATGGCATTGGAGCCAGACATCAGCGGCGTGTGCAGCAAGGTGGGAACCTCGCTAATCACTTTATAGCCCAGCCAGGTCGCAATCACAAAAACCACTGTCAGCCAAAGTGCGTTCATAGCTTGCTACACTCCCTTGTCTTAGTTGAGACCCAACGCCTCCCTGGTTCCTGCATGAACTAGCTGGCTATCCTTGCATACCAGAGACGAGGCGATGATTTCGTCCTGCAAGTCAATCACGATCTTGCCATCCTTGACTAAGTTAGCCACATAGTTGAGAACGTTCTTGGCAAACATGGTGGTCGAGCTGGAGGGCACCATGCCGGGGATGTTCTTGGTACCGTCAATGCTGACGCCATACTTCTCAACAATCTCGCCGCCGACTGTCAGCTCACAGTTGCCGCCCTGGTCAATGGAGACATCCACGATGGCTGAACCTGGACGCATCGCCTTGACCATTTCCTCGGTGATCAGAACAGGCGCCATCCGTCCCGGCACCAGAGCGGTAGAAACTACGATGTCGGACTTGATGATGGCTTCACGAATGGCCTCCCGCTCCTTCAGGATCCATTCCTGCGGCAGGGATTTGGCATAGCCACCGTCACCGATAGCGATATCGGCCGGGACGCCGGTCTCAATTATCTTCGCTCCAAGGCTCTTGGCATGTTCCGCGGCATCAGGACGAATGTCGACTGCGTTGACCACGGCACCGAGGCGCTTGGCGGTAGCTATCGCCTGTAGTCCGGCCACGCCGGCTCCCAATACGGTTACCGTGGCCGGGGGAATCATCCCTACCGCCGTCCCGATCATCGGCACAAACTTGGGAAGTCGGTTAGCAGCCATCAACACGGCCTTGTAGCCAGCCACCGTGCTCATAGAGGTGAGAGCATCCATCGCCTGGGCGCGCGAGATCCTGGGGATTCCGTCCAGAGTGAGCGCTGTCGCACCGGTAGCAACCAGCTTTTTAACCATCTCGTGGTTAGCGGGCGCGGCAGGATGCAGGAAAGTCACCAACACCTGACCCTCTCGCAGCATCTCCACCTCATGCTTACCGGTCTCAGCGTTGAATAATGGCTCTTTGACCTTGAGGATCACATCGGAGTTCTCAAAGACTTCCTCCGCGGTGGCTGCTACGGTAGCCCCAGCTTCCCGGTATTCCTCATCGCTGAAGAACGACCCCAGCCCCGCACCTGCCTCAACCAGCACTTTTGCTCCCCCGGAGACCAGCTTCTTGACGGTCTCAGGGATGGCAGATACGCGGCGCTCGCCCGGCATGATCTCCCGGGGCACACCAAACGTCAAGCCTTGAAACTGCATTGAACAAGACCTCCTTGATTTGTAAGGAATTCCTGGCCTGTTACCAGGCCAAGGCTTGTGATTGATGGCTCATGCCATCACCCGTACCCATTCTACATCGATCGAGTCCAATCCTCCCGAAAAACTTGCCAGCGGCTGAATTCTTGCCCGCGAAGCTTGTCCAGAGTTACCCAAACAAGAGGCCCTTGCTACTTCAGTAGTAAGGACCATCAATAGCTATTCTCCAGCACGCTTGCCAGACTCATGCGCCGTAGAGAAGACCTGACCTTGCTTCCTGCTGGCGCTCGTCGCCGCCCGCGAGGCTCATCCTTGCCTCGTTTCCTGATAGCGCTCCAGCGCCAGGGTGAGCAGTTCGTCAATCAGACACGGATACGACAGTCCGCTGGCCTCCCAGAGCTTAGGGTACATGGATATGGCAGTGAATCCAGGCATGGTGTTGATCTCGTTGAGCAAGAGTGCGCCGTCTGTTTTCCGGAGGAAAAAGTCCACCCGCGCTAAGCCACTGCAATCGATCGCCCGAAACGCGGCGATCGCCATCTGCTGCACCTCAGCCACCTGCTTTGGCGTCAGCGGAGCCGGGATCAGCAGTTGCGACTGCGATACATACTTGGCCTCATAATCGTAGAACTCAGCCGCCGGGATAATCTCTCCCGGAATCGAGGCCATCGGTTGATGGTTCCCCAGGACGCTGCACTCGATCTCACGCCCATCAACAAAGGCCTCGATCACTATCTTCCGGTCATACATTGCAGCTGTCTCCAGGGCGGCGGGCAGCTCATCTGAGCTCCGTACTTTGCTGATCCCCACACTGCTGCCCAGATTCGCTGGCTTGACAAAGCAGGGAAAACCCAGCTTCTCCTCCACTGCCTGCAAAACGGCCGCCGGCTGCTGGCGACAGAAGCTGCGCAGAAAAGTCAGGTACGGCGCCTGGGGGAATCCTTTCTGCTCAAACACCACCTTGGCCAGGGACTTGTCCATACCGAGAGCAGAAGCCAGAACACCAGCCCCAACATAAGGCAGGTCCATTACCTCCAGCAGGCCCTGAATCGTCCCATCTTCGCCGTACGGGCCATGCAGGATCGGCCACACCACATCCACGCCCGACAGAGCCTCCATTGCGCTTAACCCTGTCTGCGGTTCGGGTACAGTTCCACCTGCTGCGGCAACATCCACGGGGGAGATGCCTCTCACCCATTTCCCGCTGCGACTGATGGCGACGGGGATAACCGTATAGCGAGTCCGATCTATGGCCTGCCAAACTGAAATCGCCGACTGTACCGACACCTCATGCTCGCCCGACCTGCCGCCAAAAAGCAGTGCAACGACGCGTGTTGGCAACCGAACCTACCCCTTTCTTGATCTGGCTTCATATCTCAGCATATTCCGCCTGGAGTTTACCCTATGCAGAAAACGCCAACCAGCCCCTAACGCAACAAACAGGGTCGGCACCTCCCAGAAAGTGTACCAAAGGCGTGGTACGCTATGGGCAACCTGAACCGGGACCCGGCCAATCTCCTGCCCACCCAGGTAGAAGATGGCGGTCCCCACCACTGTCCCTGCTTCGATAGGGGCGCGTAACTCGCGACTGAGGTTGATCTGCTGCGCCAGAAGCTGTTTACTGTCCTCCTGGTTAACGGTGCAGGCCAACTTCTCGGCGGCTACCAGCAAAGCCTCAGTGCCATATTTCACAGGCAGGGCGGCCAGCGTTTGCTGGCGCTGCACCAGTGCCACCGTCGTCCAGTTCTCGAATCCAAAGTCCAGCAGGCTGGCGGCATCAGACCAGATCGCATTGCCCTGCGACCCAAAAAGCGCCACCCCCAGCTGCATTCCCTGTCTTGCGGCGGCACTAAGCAGGCAATGGCCAGCCTGAGGCGTATATCCGGTCTTGCCGCCGATGGTCCCCGAATATCTTTTCAAGAGCTCGTTACCGTTGATCAGGGTCTGGGGATCGCCGACCCCAATCTCTACAGTATAGGATCTGGTTGCTGTGGTGGCGCGGATTGTCGGATTATTCATCGCCGCCGAAAAAATCAGGGCCATATCAGCTGCCGTAGTATAGTGCTCCTGATCAGGCAACCCACTGGGGTTGACAAAATTGCTGTCTGCCGCGCCCAGGGTCCGCGCCTTTTCATTCATCAATGCGGCAAAGT
Organism: Bacillota bacterium; assembly: GCA_050949085.1. GTDB lineage: Bacteria > Bacillota > UBA994 > UBA5500 > UBA5500 > JBMNFB01. The sequence goes on along the minus strand of JBMNFB010000001.1, from coordinate 460,605 downwards.
CCTCGACCGTACCAGCGACGTGTTCCGCCAGCGCCACAGCAGCATCATTGGCCGAGCGCACCAGCATCGCATACATGAGGTCGCCCAGCCGATATCTCTCTCCAGTGCGGGTATATAGGGAGGTTCCGTCCTGATTCTGCGCCCGCTCGCTGATAGAAACACTCTCATCCAGGCCGGCGTGTTCCAGGACGACAAGCGCCGTCAATACCTTGGTAGTGCTGGCCGGGTAGACCCGCTTCTCCAGGTTCTTGCCACCGAGAATCGTTCCCGTTGTCAGATCAAAAAGCGCCGCCGCATCTGCGGTCACTGGGGGTAATGCGGCCGCTGCGTTTCCGGCACCAGCCGAAATCAGCAAGGCACCGACCAAGACCAACGAGCAAAGCCGGAAAAACTTGATGAGCGTCACCTCCCCCCCCCTAGTCTCCAAGACATTATAGCAGAGGGGGGAAGTCGATACACTTGCTATTCTTCCCAGCTCACCACCAGGGCGCAGGGATAGGCTTGCGTCAATAGATTAGCCCCAGCAGGCGCACGAGTAAGGGGGTTACGAACGTCTCCACCAGGCTGGAGAAGATGGTCAGCAGCGCCAGCAGTAACGTCCGAACTGTAAGGCTTGCAGCATTCTCCCAGTAGGACTTTCTCACGCCTGCCCGCCTGAACTGAAGCGTCTGCAACACATGCAGTATGCTCAAAGAAGCGATGCCCAGCAGAGCTGGCACAGAAAAAAGGTTGTGCGGGATGATCGAGCAGACTGAAAAAAGCACGCCCCGCCAGCCGAGCTCATTGGCCAGAAACCCGACCGAAAAGCCGATCACAAACCCTCGGAAAAAAACTGCGCAGACGATGAGTGGCAGCCCAAACAAGACCAGGGCCATCAGCCAGATCAGGCCCACCGATCGCAGATTGGCCAGGAGCGTCTGCAGAAAAGCGGCGGAGTTCTCAGGCATCCAGATCTCGCCCGGGGAGAACTGCTGCAGAAACGACATTAACTCCTGCCTTTGTCCAAAACCTAGTGCCTTCACGGCCACCGCCCCGCAGACGATTCCGACTACAAACAGGACGATCACGAAGAAGTATACGCCAATGTGGTTCTGAATGTGGGCTCGCAGCCTGCCCAGCAGCACTTGCATAAGTGTCCCCTCCCCCCGCAGGTCTAGTGCAGCCTATGCGGGTTGTCCAAGGCTTATGCAGACAGCTGGCCCGGCCAGCGGCGTCTGGTATCACGGGGTCCAATGTTTCCAGGCACTGCCCTGCCCGTTCCTCCAGCATAACTGATCGTCTCGCGCCATACACTAGCCTGAGTCAAGAGTGATGGGAGGGCGCAGATACATGGAACAGTTGGTGACCAGCAACTCCATCTGGATTCGCGGCGGGAAACACGAGGTATTGGCCCGCCTCGCCTGGCTGAGTAAGCAGTTCGGTGACTGCCCGCTTGCCGAGCTCATCCGAATGCTGCAGCATTGATCCGGCCAGAGCCTGCTTCCTGGTGGCAACTGAAGAGGTTGTTGCCTGGGCACGAGTCCCTCAGTCGGGCACACCCCCTTGGGTGCGTCGATCTCTATAGTAAACGGTATCAAGCGCAACGCGACGGGGAGCAGCAAGACTCGCCCTACCGAAACCAGGGGTCAGTGCAGCCGTACCATGGATCAGGAAAGACTTATCGAGGCGGGCCCGCAGGGGTGATGCCCTGCCCTTTCGCGAAATTCACTTGCCAAGGAAAACACCCACTGCACCCCAGGAGGGAGGCAGCGGGTGTTATTTTGTTGGCTTACTTCCTGACAACCTCCGCGCCGCGCTGCAGCGCTCGCTCGTTGAGAGGCAGCAGGTTATGGCGCCGCTCAGGCAATGCCTTGCGCAGGGCCTGATGCACGGCTTCCGTGGACACCACACCGGTCTGCGCCAGCAAGGCGCCGAGGACGACCATATTCGCCACCCGGTCGTTGCCTAGTTCCATGGCGATCTCGTTTCCTGGGACAGCGACGATAGTAATGTCATCACGCCTGGGACGACGCTGAATCAGCGAACTGTTATAGACCAATACCCCGCCCGGCCGGACTGAGTCCTCAAACTTATCCAGCGAGGGCAGGTTCATAGCGACGACAATCTCGGGTGTCGTAACCAGTGGGCTGCCCACCGGCTCGTCGGAAATCACTACTGTACAGTTGGCGGTGCCACCGCGCATCTCGGGACCATAGGAAGGCATCCACGAGACGTGCTTGTCTTCAATCATGCCGGCGTAAGTGAGAATCTGCCCCATCAGCATTACGCCCTGACCGCCAAAACCAGCCAGGATTATCTCGTGTGTCATTTGCTCGCCCCCTCTGCATCGATATCCTTGAACACACCCAAGGGGTAGAACGGGATCATCTCGTTCTCCACACGCTTCAGCGCTTCTGCCGGCGCCAGCCCCCAGTTGGTCGGGCAGGTGGACAGCACTTCAATCAGGCTAAAGCCCTTGCCGTCGACCTGGTACTGGAAAGCCTTCTGAATGGAGCGTTTCGCCCGCAGCACATGCTGTGGATTATGGACACTGACCCGCTCGATGTAGGCCGGGCCATCGAGAGTCGCCAGCATCTCTGCAATGCGGATCGGATGTCCCTGGAGCTTCGGATTACGGCCATAGGGCGAAGTCGTTGTTCTGGCGCCTTCCAGCGTCGTTGGCGCCATCTGTCCGCCAGTCATGCCGTAGATGCCATTATTGATGAAGATGATGGTGATGTTCTCGCCGCGAGCCGCCGCATGGACAACCTCAGCCGTACCGATGGAGGCCAGATCACCGTCACCCTGGTAAGCAAACACGATCCCATCAGGGTGTACACGCTTGATGCCGGTGCAGACGGCGGGGGCGCGTCCATGCGCCGCTTCCTGCATGTCGCAGTTGAAATAATCGTAGGCCAACACTGCACAGCCCACCGGCGCGACGCCGATCGTGCGCTCGAGAATCCCCAGCTCGTCAATGGCCTCAGCCACCAGCCGATGGACAATGCCGTGCGTGCAGCCAGGGCAATAATGCGTTACGACATCCGCCAGCGCTTTCGGCCGTTCAAACACTTTAGCCATCAAGCATTCCCTCCCAAAATCTCCTTAATCTTCGCCAGGACATCCTCAGGGGTGGGGATGATCCCGCCAGTGCGACCGAAGAAGTGGACCGGCTTCTTCCCATTGACCGCCAGCCTCACATCCTCGACCATCTGGCCGGCACTCATCTCAACGGTAAGGAACGCCTGCGCCTGCTCTGCTGCTGCCTGGAACGGAGCGACCGGGAATGGCCAGAGGCTGATAGGCCGAATCAGGCCAACCTTGAGGCCCTCCTCTTTGGCGGCTTTCATGGCTGTCCGAACGATACGTGCGGTGGAGCCGTAGGCAGCAACCACGATATCAGCGTCCTCAACGTCCACCGTCTCATAGCGCACCTCGTTCTTGGCGATGGTGGCGTATTTCTGCTGCAGATGGATGTTATGCTGCTCCAGCTTATCGGGCTGTAAGTAAAGCGAGTTGATGACGTTTCGTCCGGGGTGATTGCCGATCCCAGAGGTAGCCCAAGTCTTCTCGGGAATTTCAGCACTCCGTCCGTCCCTAAACTGCACCGGTTCCATCATCTGTCCAAGCATCCCATCGCCCAATACCATCACGGGGTTGCGGTACAGATCAGCGATGTCAAACGCCTCCTGCACCAGATCAACCAGCTCTTGCAGGCTGGCTGGAGCCAGAACGATCACATGGTAGTCGCCGTGGCCGCCGCCCTTCACAGCCTGAAAATAGTCACTCTGCGCTGGCTGGATGCCGCCCAGACCCGGGCCACCACGAACCATGTTGACTATCACGCAGGGCAGCTCGGCCCCGGCAATGTAGGAGATTCCTTCCTGCTTCAGGCTGATACCAGGGCTGGACGACGATGTCATGACGCGAGCACCGGCACCTGCGGCCCCATAGACCATGTTGATAGCCGCGATCTCACTCTCCGCCTGAACCATGGTGCCGCCCACTTCCGGTAGGCGACGTGCCATATACTCCGGCAGTTCGTTCTGGGGAGTGATCGGGTAACCAAAGAAAAACCTGCAGCCGGCCCTTATCGCAGCTTCGCCAACTGCCTCGTTGCCTTTCATCAGGATCTTTTCGCCCATTTCGCTTTCCCTCCGATATCCTTATTTCTCTACTTCAATGACCGTGTCCGGGCACATCCGGGCGCAGAATGCGCAGGCAATGCACTTGGACTGATCAGTGATCGTGGCGTAGTGGAAGCCTTTTGCGTTAATCCCTTCTGACATCACGATGATCTTTCTGGGGCAGACAGTGACGCACAACTCGCATCCTTTGCAGCGATCTTCCCGAAACGTGACTTTTGGCATGCCCTGTAAACCTCCTTTGTTAGTGATATAAATAACACAGGCTGTCACACTACTCCCATGGCCGCTTCATGTGCAGATGCATTGGCAGGATCGGCTTCTGCAATAGGCTACCAGCCTCAGCCGCCAGTTCTTCTACCACAGAGTTGAAGACCAGAGGAACCGCTGACACTTCTGCAACCTCCAGCGCAGCCTGCTCTCCGCGCCGCAGCAGGGAGAGATCGGTATACCGCATCAGGTTGCTGTTGTTTACCAGCCCGGTAACCTTGAGACGCGAAGTTGCCTCGATGGAGCGCAACAGCTCCACTGTGGGCTGGACAGCCTGCGAGAAGGGCCGACAGATGTTCAGCACGAACCACATCTCGTAGTCATCCTGCGGTACCAGGTGCCGATATTGGCCTAACACCCTGGCTCCCACATCGTCCCCACCGATATCAAAGACGGCGTAACTGTCGCTCTCCACCAGGACATTTCGAATCTGTGGCGGCAGAGCAGGCAGATCCGCAGTAGCCAACCCGCCGGCAGGCGCGATGACGTCTATTCCTCTGGCCGCAAACAGTGAAATCTGTTCGCGGGAACGGAAATACGGGTTGACTATGTCCAGATCAGCGATGGAGAGTCGGGGCACAGCATCGCAGGAACGTAGAGTGTAGTTCACCGCTACTTCCGTCTTGCCACTACCGTAGCCCCCGACAAACATGACGATTCGCTTCTTGGTGAATAGCAACGTTTTCATCAGACCTTTCACTTAGCTTGACGCGTTGTCTGACCAGCGCGCCCTACCGGTAGACCTGCGCCTCCTCTTCACCACCTAGGACTCGAAGCGCTCCTTCGGCCAGCGCCAGCAGTTCCTCCTCACCGGGATACACCAGCACCGGCGCAATGAAGCTGACCCGCTCCTCAATCCATCGTACCAGGTACTGCCGATCATAGGCCAGCCCGCCAGTGAGGACGATAGCCTCGACGTTGCCTTTGAGTACGGCAGCTGCGCTGCCAATCTCTTTGGCGATCTGGTAAGCCATCGCTTCGTAGATCAGACGCGCCTGTTCATCACCGCTTTCTATGCGCTGGACAACCTCACGGCCATCGTTTGTATTCAGATAGGCCACCAGGCCGCCCTTGCCAACCAGCAACCGCATTATCTCCGGCTGTGAATACTTCCCAGAGAAACATAGTTCCACCAGGCCAACAGTCGGCAGTCCGCCCGACCGTTCCGGTGAAAACGGTCCATCGCCATCCAGGGCGTTGTTGACGTCGATCACCCGGCCTCGGTGATGGGCGCCAACGGAAATGCCGCCGCCCATGTGCACGACGATCAAATCCATCTCCGAATAGTCTCGCCCCAGTTCCCGCGCAGCCTGCCGGGCCATCTTCTTCGCGTTCAGCGGGTGCATCACGCTGCGCCGCTGAATGCCCGGGAAGCCAGAGAACCTGGCCAGCGGCTGGAGCTCGTCGACTACCACCGGGTCAACGATAAAGGCCGGCACAGCTGCCGCCAGCGCCAGCTTATGGGCGAGTATCGCTCCCAGATTTGAAGCATGCTCCCCGTACCTGGCTGACGACAGATCCTCCAGCATCGCCTCGCTGACGGCATAGGTACCTCCAGGGATAGGCCGGAGCAGGCCACCACGGCCGACAACGGCATCCAGATTGCTGAGCGAGACATTGTTCGCGGCCAGTTCTGTCAGGATCGCCTGCTCCCGAAACTCATACTGATCCGCAACCGAACGGTAACGGGCTATCTCCGCTGCTGAGTGCCGCAGAGTCTTCTCCAGTACTGGCGTTGCATCTTCGAAAAGACCGAACTTGGTGCTGGTCGAGCCCGGATTGATCACCAGAATGCGATACATGCGAGTTCTCCTCCTACTTAGCCATCAACACAGCCGTGGCGATGGAATATAGCTTGGCCTGGTGCGAATCAGAGCGTGACGTTAAAATGATCGGCGCTCGCGCCCCGGCGATTACCCCTGCGACCTGTCCGCCCGCCAGATAGACGATGGTCTTGTACATCACGTTGCCCGGCTCGATGGTCGGCATCAGGAGAATGTCTGCGTCGCCAGCTACTGGACTGACAATCCCCTTGTGGTCGGCTGCCTCCCTGGAGACTGCGCCATCCAGGGCGAGAGGACCATCAACAATACAACCGCTGATCTGCCCCCGCTCGGCCATCTTGGAGAGGAGGGCAGCATCCACGGTTGCTGCCATGTCCGGATTTACCTTTTCGAAAGCAGCGATAACAGCAACTTTGGGGCAATCGTTCCCTAATACCCTGGCAATGCCCACTGCATTTTCAATCATCTGGGCCTTCTGCTTCAGGTCGGGAGCGATGATCATTCCTCCATCGGTCATCAACAACAGTTTACCATAATCATTAGGCTCCAGAAGCGCAACATGACTGAGCACATTTCCGGTGCGCAACCCGATGTCCCGGTCCAGGACAGCGCGCAGAACATCCGCAGTGCTGATCAGGCCCTTCATCAGCATCTGCGCCTGGCCGCTGCTTACCAGCTGAACGGCCCGTCGCGCTGCCGACTGGGGGCTCGGCTCGTTGATGATCTGGACACCTGTCAGGTCAAGGCCGACTGAACCCGCAGCTCGCCTGATCTTCACCTCGTCGCCGACGAGAATAGCCTCTGCCATCCCCAACTCACGGGCTTCCTTCAGAGCAGACAAGACTTCAGTGTCCTCAGCTGCAGCCACGGCAATCGTCTTCTCACCAGCCTTGGCCTTGGCTGCCTCCAGGATCTCCGCTAGACTCCTAAGCATCGCTAATCCTCCCTCATATTGATCTATGTTGAACATGAGCAGGTTTGACCTGCCGCTGGGCGAGACCTAATACTCCTTCGCCGCCTCCAACCCGCTAAGCACCCGCCACGCTCCCTCAGCCAACGCTAACATCTCATCCTCACCCGGGTAGATAATGATGGGCGCGATGAATTTCACGTATTCTACAATCCGATCGGTGACATAGCGAGCATTGGCCAGTCCACCGGTGAGGATGATGGCCTCAACCTCGCCGCAGAGCACCGTAGCCATCGCGCCAATCTCCTTGCCAATCTGATAGGCCATGGCATCCAGCACCAGCGCCGTCTGCTCATCGCCCGCTTCCGCCAGGGCAATCAGCTCTCGGGCATCGTTGCTTCCCAGGTAGCCAACCAGACCCGACTTGCCATTCAGCAGCCTGATCAGTTCACCTTCACTCAAACCGCTGGAAAAAGCGAACTTCACCAAGTCCGCTACCGGCAGTGCACCGCTGCGCTCGGGCGAAAACGGCCCTCCGGCGTTAGCATCGTTATAGTCGATGGCACGGCCGCGCTTCAGAGGGGCGATGGAGATGCCGCCACCCAGATGCGCCACCAGGAAGTTGACTTCTTCCAGCTCCTTGCCCATGGACTGCGCTACCCGCCGGCCGACAGCCCGGATATTCAGGGTATGGCCCAGCGAACGGCGCTCGATCTGCGGCAAGCCGGATATCCGAGCTAGCGGGATGAAGTCATCCACCGAAACTGGATCGACGATAAACGCCGGGATATCACGGGGAGTCGCGACGCCTGCGGCCAGGCGACCGCCGAGGTTAGCAGCGTGCTGCCCCTGTACACTGGCTTTCAGGTCCCTGATCATACTCTCGTTGACGTGATAGACACCAGCGGGGATTGGCTTCAGCAACCCGCCCCGGCCCACTACCGCCCGTAGCTGCGGGCCCCCGTTCTCACTGAGGAACTGCTCCACCGCCTGCAGCCGAAACTCGAACTGGTCGGCGATACTGGCAAACTGCTCCAATTCTCGAGCATTGTGATCAACCTTGCTTGTCTTAAGAGGGGTTACCTGATCATAAAGGGCCAAACGCGTTGAAGTAGAGCCCGGATTGATAACCAGCACTAATGTAGAACCCATCCTGTACCTCCCCATAAGCACATCTGTCGTTATCCTGGAGACTTGATGCCTGACGGCTACTACTTCTATCCCTATACTGACCTTTCCTTTTTTTCTAATGTTCTGGAATCATGCGCATAAAAAAAGCCTCCCCCGAAGGGGAGCCTGGTTCTTATAGGGATCAGGAGGCGCGCTCCAGCCTCATCCGATCTGCGACCATGGCAATGAACTCGGAGTTGGTTGGCTTGCCACGACGCGTGTCCACCGTAAAGCCGAAAATCCGGTTGATGGCGTCGATATTTCCCCGCCCCCAGGCGACTTCGATTGCATGCCTGATCGCCCGTTCCACACGGCTCGGCGTCGTCTTGTTCTGCTTAGCGATCATTGGATAAAGGATCTTGGTTACACCGCTGATCAGCTCGTTCTCTTCGGTGACCAGACAGATGGCCTCGCGCAGGTAGATGTATCCCTTGATATTTGCGGGAATGCCTAGCTCATGCAGGAAATTGCTTACGGTAGCCTCCAAACTGGGGGTGTCGTTTTCGACTCGAATGGGGCTGGCAGCGATGGGCTCGTTCCTGGCCAACTGCCGAATGCGCTTGGCTAACGTTTCCAGATTGAACGGCTTTAGCACGTAATAGCTGGCACCGAGGTCAATCACGCGCCTGGTCATCTGCTCCTGCCCCAACGCCGTCAACATAATCACCTTGGGAGGTCGCTCCCCAGCCTGACTGGTCAGCTTCTCCAGAACGCCGATGCCATCCAGATGGGGCATAATGATGTCCAGCAGCATCACATCAGGCTTGGTGCGCGACAACAGCTCCAGGGCTTCCGCCCCGTTATGGCCGATGCCGACTACCTCCAGATCGGGCTTCTTACCTAAATAGTCCGCAACCATCTTCGCAAAGTCTCGATTGTCGTCCACAATTAGTACCCTGATTCCAGAATCGGCCAAAACAGAGACACCTCTTTCTCGAAAGGTTCGCTCTCTTATCTTCGACGAGGACAGAGAGTGCTCCTGCTTTTGGCATCTGATTATCCTTCTACAAGTCCCGACAGGAATCGCCGATTTTCGCCACCTGCAAGACAGGAACGCGGGCTAGATGCCACCCGCGTTCCGCAGCATGTCTCGGCGATGGAAGAAGGTCGGTGCTGCCTGCTGGCGTTTTTCCAGCAGTCCTGACTCGCGCACCATCCACTCGGCAAAGACCGCATAGCCTGAATCTGGCCGATTCACAAATACATGTGTAATGGCACCAACGAGACGCCCGTTCTGAACAATCGGACTGCCCGACATCCCCTGCACGATTCCTCCTGTCATCTCCAGCAGCGCCGGGTCGCTGACCCGAACCACCATACCCTTCCCGCCGGGACTGGATTGCCGGGTCACCCGCACGATATCGATCTCAAATGGCCGTACTTCTTCGCCCTCAACCACCGTCCACATCTCCGCCTTACCCGGCTTCACCTCATCCACCAGGGCCACAGGCAGCGGTTGGGCCGTGGTGATGTCCTCCAGCAGCTCGCCGTAGATACCGATGCTGGTGTTTATCGTGAATGTGCCAACGGTGGCGGCATTGTCGACAATGATACTCCGTTTCTCCCCCGGACTGCCGCTCTTCCCCTGATTGATCGAAGTCACCCGGGAGAGCATCACTCGCCCCTCACGCACCTCCAGTGGGTGGTTGGTGTCTACGTCAGCGACGATGTGTCCCAAAGCGCCAAAAGTCATGCTCTCCCGATCGACGAACGTCAGTGTACCTACACCGGCAGCATCGTCACGCACGTAGAGACCCACCCGGTATTTCCCGGTCTCCTGACAGAGGACTGGCGGAACGTCGATAGCCAACTCCTGACCGTCGCGCTTGACGCGGAACCGGATTGGATGACCGTCTTCCCCTGCGCGCAGGATCTCCTCGGCTACGGTAGCTACGCTGGGATAGGCCAAGTCATTGATCCCGATGATCAGGTCTCCTAGCCGCAGACCAGCCTGTTTGGCTGGCTGCGCATCTCCGCTGGCCGATTTGATGGTCGCATGCCCTACCACCATAGTGGTGGCGCTGATAGTCACGCCGATAGAGTGTCCTGAGGGAACCACCTCAATAGGTGGCAACACTTCCACGTTTAGTCGACGAATCGGCACCAGACCGAACAGGCGCATCTGGATGTTCAGGCTGCCGGTCTGCTGAGATACCAGGTCGCACGTGCCGCGTCCTACCAGGCGCTGACTAGGTAGAAGCTCCTGATCGTTGACGAACAGGCCATCCCGATCGGTCTCCAGCGTCAGATCCAGCGGTAGCGGCAACCTGAGGGCATAGGGTATCCCCGCCATGATGCGGATTTCCTCTGGAAAGACGGCCCAGTTAATGAATACAGGCGAGCAGCAAAATCCGATGATCCAAACCGCGAGCAAAATTCCTATCAACTGGCGCTGTTTCATCCTGCCTCTGTACCTCCCCGCACTGACGGTGTGGCAACATTGGTCATACTTCCCCCTGGCGACTAGACCGGAAAAAAGGACAAAAAATAAGAACCGGGAAACATCTCAGAACTCGAGTTCTGTCTCTAAGATGTCCGAGGTCCTTGTCACCTATCCGATTGCGGTTTACATAAAGCCGAACGTTATCTGGTTCGTCTGTCAATATTGTCTCAGTCGCGACCGACTCTCATTCAACAGTTGTCCGATGTCTCCCGCAGTTGCCCTGAGCTCTGCAGCAGCTCCCTGGCGTGAGCATAGCCGATCGGACTGCTCTCTCCATCCAGAAGACGGGCGATCTCCCGCACCCGCGCCTCGCCCTGCAGTGCTTCAACTCTTGTATAGGTTGCGCCATCAACGACGTCCTTGCTGATCAGCAGATGATAATTGGCGCAACTGGCAATGCTTGCCAGGTGTGAGATGCAGATTACCTGATGAGACTGGGCCAGCTGTTGCAGCTTATCGGCCACTACCAAAGCTGCCTTGCCGCCGATACCGTCGTCAATTTCGTCAAAAATCAGCGTGTCGACGGAGTCGTGTTCCGCCAGGAGGGTCTTCAGCGCCAGCATAACCCGCGACATCTCGCCGCCGGAGATGACGCGTACCAGGGGCCGGGGCGGCTCGCCCGGATTAGCTGAAAACATGAACTCGACCAGATCCCAGCCCACGCGAGATGGCTTCTGCGCCAATTGCTGGCCGATAGCCACCTGAAACTGGGCCGACGACATCCCCAGATCGGCCAGCTGTTGCTGCAGCTGCAAAGCCAACTCTTCCGCAAGGCGCTGGCGCAGCGCAGTTAGCTGGGCGGCGGTCTGCTCGTATCGCGCCATAATCATCTCCAGCTGAGCACTTAACCGCTCGGCCAGCTCGGCGTTGTTCTCAATGCGGTCGATCTCCTGCGCCGCCTGTTGCTGGTAGTGGAGAATCTGTTCGATGGAGTCGCCATACTTGCGTTTCAACCCGCTGATCTGGTCCAGCCTCTGTTCCACCCTATCCAGCCGATTCGGATCATGCTCCAGCTCCTCCAAATAGTTCCGGAGGGTAAGGGCGCCCTCCTCCAGAGTATAGAGCGCAGCCTGCAGATTCTCCTGCCACTTGCCCAGGCGCTGGTCAAAGCGTCGCGCATCGTCTAGCTCACCCACAGCTTCAGACAGCTGCTCCAGGGCCGACGGAACATGCCCCGTCCCCTGAGACAGCAAAGCGTAGGCGCGGCTGATGCTGCCGTAGAGCCGCTCATAGTTGGCTAGCGCTCGCCGCTCGTTGAGCAATGTCTCCTCCTCACCTGGCTGGAGACGGGCGGCTGCAATCTCTTCCGTCTGAAAGCGCAGCATGTCCAACCGCCGCTCCCTTTCGCGCGCGTCGCCGTAAATCTGCTCCAGCTGCTGCGAAACACCCGCAAACTGATCGGTTAGCTCACCGAGACGTCCCAGCAGGTTCGCCACCGGCTCACCGCCAAAGCGATCCAAGACCTCACGATGCTTGTCCACCCGCAGTAATGACTGATGTTCGTGCTGCCCATGCAGATCCACCAGCGCTGCCCCCAGCGCGCGCAGGATGCCAACAGTGACGATCTGCCCATTCACCCGTGCCACGCTGCGTCCGTTCTGCTGTACCTCACGTGAGATGATCAGCTGGCCCTCGTCTACAAACTGAGCGTAATCGCCCGGCAGCTGAACGTCTTCAAAAACGGCTTGAACCACCGCCCGCTGCGCCCCGGTTCGAACCAGCTCCGTTGTCGCGCGATCGCCCAGAATCAGTGACAAGGCGTCAAGGATCAGTGACTTGCCGGCCCCGGTTTCGCCACTGAGCACAATCAAGCCGCGCGGAAAATCCAGCTCCAGATGATCGATTAAGGCCAGATTCTCAACAACCAGTTTGACCAGCATCAGGCATCCTCCTTCGGCCCGTGACTAAGACCGCTGTCCCGCAGCTTCTTGCGCAGCACCTCATAGAAGCTGCGCGTCCTCAGCCGGATGAATCGGGCCACCGTTGGTGATCGGCCGACGATGACCTGATCGTCCGGGCTGAGCCGAAATGACTCCTGTCCGTCCATGGACAACAAAACATCTTCGTGCGGCGCTGCGACGACAATGGAAATGGTGCTTTCAGGAGAGACAACCAGCGGACGCGAATGCAGCGTGTGAGCGCAGATGGGCGTAACCAACAGCACACTGGTTCGCGGGTCAACGATCGGCCCACCGGCAGACAGACTGTAAGCTGTAGAGCCGGTAGGGGTTGAGACGATTACGCCGTCCGCCGGCAGGCGATCCAGGTACTCCCCATCGATCATCACATCCAGGCGCAACAATCGGCTGAGGGAACCGCGGGTCACGACCACATCGTTCAGCGCGTACATTTCGCTGACGATTCGGGAACCCCGTTTCACCTGCGCCCGCAACATCAGCCTCTCCTGCACAGAATAGTCACCTCGCAGGACCCGTTCCAGGCCGGAATGAAGTTCAGGCAGCTCCAGCTCTGTCAGGAAGCCGAGGTTGCCCAGGTTGATCCCCAGTACCGGCACCCCCCAGAACGGCCAGCGCCTTACGACACTTAGCAGTGTCCCGTCGCCACCCAGGACGATGATCAAATCACAGGCCTCGGCCAGCTGCTCATCGTCAGCCCCTAGCCCCTCATAGCCCAGGCGGTCAGCCGCAGTCTGAGAAAGGAGCACGTCACAATTGCGCAGCCGCAGCCAGGAAATCACGTCCTGGCAGACAGGGAGCGCATCCGGTTTGCTCAGGTTGGGAATCACGCCGATTAACATCCCTCCACCCCCTCCGGCAATCGCCCCGCTGGTCGGTGTCCTGAAACGCCCTTATCTCTTACCCAGAACATCATGCGCCTCCTGCACCACCTGCTGCACCACATCCTCGGAGCCCGTCTGCTGACCGCCATGCCTGAACCAGGCCAAGAACTCGATATTCCCCTCTGGCCCGGTGATCGGCGAGTACGTCAGCCCTGATAGTGAGAGCCCCAGTTGGCTGGCTTCATCCCAGACCTTTTTAATCACCTGGGCGTGCACTGCAGGATCCCGCACCACACCCTTCTTCCCTACCTGCTGGCGTCCCGCCTCAAACTGAGGCTTGATCAGGGCGATCACATCCGCAGCCGGCATCAGCAGGGCAACAACCGCAGGCAAGATCAGACCGAGCGAAATAAACGAGACGTCGATGGTTGTAATATCCACGGGCTCAGGCACGTGTTCTGCTGTCAGGTAGCGCGCGTTCGTCCGCTCCAGAACAACCACCCGCTCATCCTGCCGCAGTTCCCAGGCCAGCTGCCCGTAGCCGACATCTACGGCATACACCCGTTTCGCGCCGTGCCGCAGAGCGCAATCGGTAAAGCCGCCGGTGGAAGCACCGATGTCCAGGACGACCTTGTCCTGCAGGTCCAGCTGGAAGTGCTCAACGGCCCGCTGCAGCTTGAGCCCACCGCGACTCACAAAGGGAAACTTCTTGCCCTGAACCTCTATCGTCGCATCAGGAGAGATCCTCTGCCCAGGCTTATCTACCATCTGGCCATCGACATGAACCTGACCTGCCATGATGGCACCTTGCGCGCGTGCCCGTGAATCGAAGTAGCCCTGGTTTACCAAGAGCACATCGAGACGCTCCTTCTGCTTAGCCATCACATTCGCCTCGCCAGGCGGTCCAGTATGGAACGCGTAATCGCTTCCGGATTGAGCCCCAGGGCCTGAAGCAGCTCGCTTCGCTGCCCATGGGGCACAAACCGATCCGGGATGCCAAAGAGGAGCACATTGCCGCTCAAGTTCTGCGCTGCCATCATCTCCAACAGCGCTGACCCGCAACCCCCAGCGATCACACCTTCCTCGAGCACTGCAGTAACTGCGTGCTCCCGCGCAAGCTGCCCGAGGGACTCGTCCAGGGGTTTCACAAATCGCACATCATAGATGGTGGGAGTGAACCCGGCCAGGCTCAACTGATCGGCCACCTTTCGCGTGAGATCCCAGATGGTGCCGCAGTTGACCAGCAGGATATCCTTACCCTGCTGCAGGCAGACGGCGCGTCCAGCCTCCAGCGGCTGCGCAGGAACCAGATTGCCGCTGGGGGCAGCTCCCCGCGGGTAGCGAATCGCCACCGGCCCGCGCTGCTTCAGCGCAAAATGGAGGCCATTGACCAGTTCCTGGGCGTCGCGGGGAGCCAGTACTGTCATGTTCGGCATCTGCCGCAGCATAGCCAGATCAAACACACCCTGATGAGTTTCTCCGTCCGCGCCCACCAGCCCTGCGCGGTCAATAGCCATCACCACCGGCAATGCTGGCAGACAGACATCATGCAGCAGCTGGTCGTACGCCCGCTGCAGGAAAGTGGAGTAGACGGCAAAAACGGGCCGGAAACCCTGAGAAGCGAGGCCGGCAGCAAACGTCACAGCATGCTGCTCGGCGATTCCCACATCGAAAAAGCGCTCGGGGTAACGCTCTCTGAAACGAGTGAGCCCCGTCCCATCCGGCATAGCAGCGGTAATCGCCACGATTTTTTCTTCCCGGGAGGCCAGATCACAGAGGGTATCTGCGAACACCTCGGTATAGGATCGCACTGCCGACGCCGCAGAGCGCCAGCTTTTCCCCGTGGCTGGATTGAAGGGACCTGTGCCATGAAACCGCTGCGGTTCCTGCTCAGCTGGCCGATACCCCTTCCCCTTGGTAGTGATGCAGTGGACAAGGACCGGTTCGTCCAGCGACTTGGCATATTCAAACATGGAAGTCAAAGCAGCGATGTCATGGCCGTCCACCGGACCGAGGTAGGTAAAGCCCAGTTCCTCAAAAATCATCCCCGGAACCAGCAGATGCTTCAAACTCTCCTTGAGACGACCGCTGGTTTCCAGCAGGCGCTCTCCGACCAGCGGGATCCGGCGCAGCACCTCCTCCACATCTGCCTTGGTCTGCAGGTAGCGCGGAGCGGTGCGGGCCTTAGCCAGGTAAGACGACATCGCCCCCACATTCCTGGCGATGGACATCTCATTATCGTTCAGCACTACGATCAGACGGGTGCCGCTATCACCAGTGTGATTCAGCGCCTCCCAGGCCATGCCTCCAGTCAGGGCACCGTCGCCGATGACAGCGACCACATGGTGCTGCTGCCCCTGCAGGTCGCGCGCCTTGGCCATCCCCAGAGCAGCCGATATCGAAGTGCTGCTATGACCCGCAATAAAATGGTCGTAAGGGCTTTCCTCGGGCTTGGGAAACCCCGAGATCCCTTTGAACTGGCGCAGGCTACCGAACTCAGCCACGCGTCCAGTGAGAAGCTTATGGATGTACGTCTGATGCCCGACGTCCCAGATCAGCCTGTCGGTGGCAAAATCAAAGGCGAGATGTAGCGCCAGGGTGAGCTCGACGACTCCCAGATTGGAGGCCAGATGTCCACCATTGGAGGCTACCACGCGAACAACCTTCTCCCGCAATTCGCGCGTCAACTGCCGCAGCTCGGAGCGAGTCAGTGAGCTGATCTGCTCCGGGGAGCGGATCAGAGGGAGAATTTGGGACAATTGCTTCACCAACCTTCTGTCAGTCGCATAGTTACCCGCCAGCCGGTCAATGGTCGCGTTGCGCCAGAAACCTCGCGATTTGGCGCAATGGCTCGGCTGTGGGACCAAGTGCCTGGAGCTCATCGACGGCTGACTGCAGCAGATGCTGCACCTGACGTTCTGCCGCTGGCGTTCCATAGACCCCGGGGTAGGTCAGTTTGCCCCGCGGCGCATCCTTGCCGACCCGCTTGCCCAGTTTCGTTTCGTCCCCGTAGACATCCAGCAGATCGTCAGTGATCTGAAACGCCACACCGATCCGTTCCGCGTAGCGGGTCAGGGCCTCCAGTTGGTCGGCGCTGGCGCCACCCAATATCGCGCCCACGCGAACGCTCAAACGCAGCAGATCACCCGTCTTGTGCCGATGGATATACTCCAGCGCTTCAGTCGGCACGAAGTCCAGCTGCTGCCGCTCTGCCAGAATATCCATCGTCTGTCCGCCGACCAGCCCGGTTGAGCCAGAGGCGATAGCTGTCTCCTCAATAATCTGCAACACCAGCTCCGCCGGAAATGCCTCCTTTAGACTGCAGAGCAGCCTGAACGCATAGGTGAGCAGGGCGTCTCCTGCCAGAATGGCGACGGCCTCTCCATAAACCCTGTGATTGGCAGGGAGCCCGTGGCGCAGATCGTCGTCGTCCATCGCCGGGAGATCATCGTGAATCAGGGAGTAGGCATGGATGCACTCCAGGGCACAGATCGCGGGCAACAGTGGACCTGCCTCGGCTCCTACCGATTCGGCCGCAGCCAGCGCCAGAATAGGGCGCAGCCGCTTGCCTCCACCCAGCACGCTGTAACGCATGGCCTCATGGATGACAGGAGGAAAGGTATCTCCCACGGGGAGCAGCTCGGCCAGCGCCTCATTGACCAGCTGTTGGTGCTGGGTCAGGTAGGTTGCCAGATCAAAGCCCACCGAGATCCTCCTCCCCCACGCGGAAGGGCCTGCGCACGATCTCCCCTTCTGCTTTGGCAATTAGCATCTGGACTGTCTTCTCGGCGGCCAGCAGTTCTTCCTGGCAGGAGCTGAGCAGCTCCACACCTTCCGCAAACAGTTTCAGCGACTCCTCCAGCGAGGTCTGTCCCCCTTCCAGGTGGCGCACCACCTCTTCCAGCCGCTCCAGGCACTGCTCGAAGCTGAGCTTTTCCTTCTCAGGCATTCTTCGCCCCCCTTGTCTCTGTGACAATACTGAGCACCCGGCCGCCGTGCAGGACCGTCTCTACCCGATCGCCAGGCTGCAGCTGCCGCGGATCGGTAACAATCTCACCCGTTTCGGTCAGCGTGATTCCATAGCCACGCGCCAGCACTGCCAGCGGGTTCAGCGCGTTGAGACGGCCCCCCACCTCCTGAATGGCAACCCGCGCTGCGGCAGTGCGCTGCCTCGCCGCCTGCTGCAGCCGATGTTGCAGGTGATCGATCGCCTGGGCCCGCCGTTCGATGTCGTCCAGCGGTTGCCTTAAGGCTCGTCGTTCAGCCAGCGCCAGCAGCCTTTGTCGCTTCTGATCCAGGAGCATCTCTTCAGCCAGGAGCAGGCGCGAGGTAAGATCAGCCAGTCTGCTGACCAATTCCTGGTGAACTGGCACCGCCAGTTCAGCGGCCGCACTCGGAGTGGGGGCGCGGCAATCAGCCACGAAGTCGGCAATGGTAAAGTCGGTCTCATGTCCAACCGCGGAGATAACCGGCTTGCTGCAGTCGGCGATGCTTCTGGCTACCTCTTCGCTATTGAACGCCCACAGTTCTTCAAGCGCTCCCCCTCCCCTGCCGACGATGATCACGTCAACCTCCGGTAGCTCGGAAAGGAGGTCCAGGGCGGCAGCGATGTCTCCTGGGGCCTGTGCTCCCTGTACGGCGACCGGTGCCAACAGGATCTGCACCGTCGGGTTACGGCGCTGGATGACACTGATCAGATCGCGCACCGCCGCCCCGGTAGGCGACGTGACGATACCGACTGTGCGCGGGTAGGGCGGCAGCGGCTGCTTGCGGCCCGGATCAAACAGCCCCTCCGCCTGCAGTTTACTTTTCAACTGCTCAAAGGCGAGGTGCAGAGCGCCAACACCTGCCGGCTGCATGCTGTTTACATAGAGCTGGTATTGCCCATCGCGCTCGTAGACAGAGATGCTGCCTTGTACAATCACATCCATGCCGTTGCTCGGCAAGAATTTCAGCTGGGCAGCCCTGCTGCGAAACATCACTGCTCGCAGTACGCTGCCAGCATCTTTTAGCGTAAAGTACATATGCCCGGAGCTATGGTGGCGGAAATTTGAAATCTCCCCCTGGACCAGGATGCTGCTCAGGATCTCGTCGCCGTCCAGGAGGGCCTTGATATAGCTGGTTAACTGGCTGACAGAGAAGATGCTGGTCAGCTGAGCTTCCCCCTTTCCCCAAGAGGATCGGGCTAATCTATCGCTCATCAACAGATAGCCTTTCCTGCAGATATCTTTCTCTAGCTAACCAGGCAATCCCTGCCGCGTTGTCGCTGGATAGTCCAGCAGCGGCGAAGTCAAGGCGAAACCTGGGCCCCAGCCGCTGGAGCAACCGGTCGCGCACCAGCTGGTTATTCATCACCCCGCCTACCAGCAGAGCGCGGTCCAGGCGCTCTGCCTCTCCGGCCCGGCGCAACACTTTTTCCAGGGAGTTGGCGATAACCCGAAACACGGCGAAGGCAATTTCCGCTGGTGTTTCCCCTGCTTCCACCAGGCGCAGGGCGGCAGAACACGGCCCCGAAAAACTGAAACTCAAGCCAGCGGCTGCTGAGGGCAGGCGGATTGCTCCCTGCGCCCCCCTCGCCAGCCGCTCCAGATCTGGCCCTGCTGGGAATGGCAGCCCCAGCGCCACCCCTACCCGATCGACCATCTGTCCTGCGCTGAGATCAGCACTGCCCCCCAGGACATCTATGGCAAAACCTGCCGCCGCCGGCTGCACCCGCAGCAGCTCAGATGTGCCGCCAGAGATATGTAGAACGAGAAAGGGATGCTGCACCGGCCGTCCCCCGAGGCCGGCAGCGATATGGCCTTCCTGGTGGGAAAACCGATAAAGGGGAGCAGCGCTGGACGTGGCCAATGCCTGGGCAACAGCGACGCCGGCCAGGAAGACCGGCATGTAGGAGCCGCTCACCGGACGCGGGCGATCGCTGACGCCGACCGCCTGGACTTCGCAGACGCCAATCTCCAGTGACTGGATTAGCTGCGGCAGGTTACGGACATGATGAAACACCCCGTCGCTCTGGCGCAGTCCCACCTCACCTGCGGCTACAGGCAGCGGCTTGCGCAGTTCCTGCAGCAGCGTACCGCTCTGATCTACAACTGCCAGCGACGTCGTGTAGCAGCTAGTATCGACGCCCAGAAAAACTCTACGCCCCATGCTAGCGCTCACGCACCACACTGCCCAGAATGCCGTTAATAAACCGGCCGGATTGCTCCGTGCTATATTTCTGAGCCAGTTCGACCGCTTCATTGATTGCCACGCTGGACGGGACATCTGTGTCGGCGAGAATCTCGCCCAGAGCGAGCCGCAGAATCGCCCGGTCTACCCGGGGGAGGCGGTTGATCTCCCAGTCCACCGCCTTCTCGGCAATCAGCCGATCGCTGTCTGCCTGGTACTGCAGCGCGTTCTCCAACAGCTGCCGTGCAAAGGGCCGTAGCGGTTCAGCAAGCGGGGTCGTCTCCAGGGCGAAGCCGAAAGCGGCCTCCTTCTCCAGATGCCCCATATCCAGTTGAAACAGCGTGCGCAAGGCGACCTCTCGCGCTAAACGACGGCTCATCAGCATCATCCTCCCGATACCTTATCTTAGCAGACACAAGCCTATCCTGCCCAGATGCCCACAGGGGCAAACGAAAGGCCAGCAGATGCAAAAAAGCCGCCTACAGAGCGGCCTTCTGGCATGTCCTGGTTCAAGCACAGCAGAAGCTCCGGGGCCACGGACCAGGCTCCTCATCACCCCGAACCGAATCTGCTATTTCGTTTCTTTCACCTTTGAATGGTCATCAGACTTCTCCGCCGGAAAATGCACACCGTGCACATGGACATTGACCTCCTGCACTTTCAGGCCGGTCATGTTCTCGATGGCTTTCCGAACGTTCTCCTGCACCGAAGCGGCTACCTGGGGAATCAGGACTCCAAAATCGACGATCACATTCAGGTCGACCGTTACGGTTCTCTCCACCACAGTTACTTTGACGCCTTTAGAGAGATTACGCCTGCCCAGCATCTCACTCACGCCGCCGACAAAGCCGCCGCCACCCATTCCGGCGACACCGGCCACCTCCATGGCTGCCAGGCCGGCAATCACACTGACTACCTCGTCTGCCACCTTAATCGTACCCTTGTCCAGCTGTTGATGTGTGCGCTCAGTACTCATCTCTTATTCCTCCTTCTGGACATCCAGATCAGAAGCGTCTTCCAGGGTTGTCCTCCACCAGTTCCCCCCCATTATACCCGACTGGGGAGGGTGTGACAATCTTTTCTAGCACCCTGGCTACTTCCGCTCGATTACGCGCACCTGCTCCAGATCGAGCTTCAGGGAGCTGGCTACCAGATCTGCGATCTGCAGGGCTTCCGCCTGGGTCAGACCTTCGGACTTGACGATCACATGCGCGATTTCATCATTGAAAACGAGGATCGCGTCAGCAAAGCCTTTGCTGATCACCAGTTTCTCTACAGAAAGCTCCTTTTCCATCAGGGCCGTCAGCGCTAGCCAATCCGCCTGTGCCTGCTGTCTGACCTCGGGGCTGGTGTTGTTATTGTTGATAATTTCCCGCAGCAGATCAACCTGCATACTGCGCTGCTTCTCGCGTTCCAGCCGGTGCTCAGAGAAGAAGTCTCGACCAGATTTGTTCTCGCCGGCCTCAGGCGGCAAATTCTGCCCTGGATCAACCAGTTGCGGGCCCTGCTCTGCTCCACCAGGCCCCGGGGCTCCCAGTAGTCCGCTGGCGGGGGCATCGGAAAAATAGTCAACTGCGAAGAAGAAGGCTCCACCCAGTGCCATAGCAAGGATCAGTGTACCAATGACTCTGCGTGCATCAATGAACATTAGATCTTTCACCTACTTTCCTGGAAAAACGTCGATCTTGTAGGCCGGAATTCCCAGGGCTGTCTGCACAGCCCGCGTGATCGCCAGCTGAATGCTGGCCTGATCCGCACCCTGAGCGACTACAACCACTCCCGACACTGGGGGCAGCTTCTCCGTCAAGGTTATCGGGTCCGCATTTCCCATAACCAGCTGGGCGCTATTCGTGTCTTCCTTGACCACTCTGGTTCCGCCGTTAGCATCCTTTTCCTCGGTGGTGCGCAGCGAGGATTGGGTGTTAAAGGCGGGCACCACCTCCGGGCCGGATCCCAGGGTCAGCATCACCTTCACGTCTCCTACACCCTGGATCTGGCCGATGGTAGCTACCAATTGCTCTTCCAGCGCCTGGCGATAGGCCGTCACCTCCTGCAGTACGCTTTGACTCATGCCGGCCGGGCTGGACACCTGGGCCGCTTCTGGGTTGCCCACTGTCAGCGGCGCCTTCGGCAGGAGCAGCTGAACAGCCAGCAGCACCACGGCACCCACCAGGCCGATATAGAGCAAGCGATTCTGGCTGAGGCGTTCCCAGATATCCCCCACCAGAAGGGCCGTTGGCTGCCCGTTGTCCTTCGCCATAGTTTCTCCCTCCTTATCTAAATCTTACTAGGACGTGATTAGTAGACAGGGCCAGGTGTTCGGCCACGGCCGCTGCAACTTCGTCCTGCTTCCTGACTTCCAGCGGGCTGGCTGGGCCAGCTGCATCGCTGTTCTGCCCGGGGCCAATTAGTACCGGCTTCACCGTGCTAACCGGCTGAACCGAATCATCAGCCCACTCCAGGACCAGCTTTACCGAGAGGATGCGCCCGTAGTCCGCGGAGCTCGGATCGTCCAGCAGTTCCAGTTGACATTCCTTCACTTCCACTTCCTCTACTCCTCGAACAGCGGCCTGGATCTGGCGCTCCACCGCCTGCCGATAGGAAGCCATTATCGCCTGCTGATTCTGAGCAGCCAGCAAGCGGCTGCCAGCCTGCAGTTCCTCCCAGGCAACCACCATCTCCGCCTGCTCCAAGGCTTCGCCGAGACTGAATCCCCTGTCTATCAGTTCCACCAGCGGCGTCAGCAGCGTAAGCACCATCACCAGCCCGAAGGCCAGCTGGGCGTAACGCCGGGTCTGGCCTGACGGCAGGATTAACTGCAGGAAGGAGCCCAGGATGATCAGAACGATGATGTTGTGCACCAGTGAACGGATAGCCGGAAGCAATCGATCACCTCCCCATCAGCGCAGCATCAGCGCACTATTGCCGGCGCTGACCAGAACAGTTACGACCACAAAAAGCATGACACCGACCAGAAGCAGCGCTCCCAGGAAGTATGTAAAGATGCCGGAGATGCCGTTGAGAGCGGAGGAGAGTTGCCCATCACCCAGGGGCTGGATAACGGCAGCGGCTACTCGATAGGTAAGCAGCATTCCCACCAGCTTGATGGCTGGGGCCAGACAGATCAGCGTCACGCCGATGGCGCCCAGCAAACCGACGGCACTGTTGATCAGCTGAGAGCAACCAGCAATCGTCTCGAAGCCGTCAGCAAGGACGCCACCCACCACCGGGATGAAAGTCTTCACTGCAAACTTGCCGGCCCGAAAGGCCACACCGTCAAACACCGGTCCAGTGGTGGCGTAGGCAATATTGAAGCCGACGAAGGCCATGAACAGGACACCCATCACACCTGCCCCTACATCCCGCAGCAGATAGGCAAGGCGAGAAACTTTGATCTTCTCCGAAAGGTGGTCGGCAAGAATCAGTATCCCGGCAAAAAAGATCAGGGGCACGGCCAGGTTGGCAATCATGGTCATGATCAGGCTGAGTACTGCCAACAACAAGGGGTTAAACAGGGCAGCCGAGGTCACGTTCCCAACAGCCATCAGGGTGGTGAGGAGAATCGGGTAGAGCGATTGCACGAGGCCAGTCATGGTTGTTACGGTATCTCGCGTCAGCCGCAGTGCAAGACCGAAACTCTGAATGGCGAAACCCATCACCACCAGATAGCAGACCAGATAGGCAATGTCCGCTACCTTACCATCGACAGCGTTATGCAGATGCTGCAGCAGCACACAGATGAGCGAAAGCACCACTAACCGGGCCAGGAGCCCCGAGTGTCCCGCTATCTCCCGTGTCGCCAATGCGAGCACTGCTTTGATCAGCGTAGACAGGGAGATGCCGTCGCCCTCCCGCATAGCACTGAGGATCCCCCTGATGGAGAGCTGCGGCAGGTAATCACCATATTCGGCGGCGAGCGCCTGAAGGTATGCCTCAAACTCGGCAGTATCCAGAGCGCCCAGTTGCTGTTCTATTATCTGCTCAACACCAGGTGGCTCGGCGGCCACCGCTTGACCGGGCAGGAGAAAAATCAGGCAGAAGAGACAGACCGCCAGCTTACGCAGCATCCTCATTCACCTCATTTCTTCACTCGCATCCTGAGCTACGGCAGCAGATTCAGAACGGTATCCAGAATCACCAGAACCACGGGGATCGCCAGCACCATGATGATCACCTTGCCGGCCAGCTCCACCTTGCTGGCAACCGCCCCTTCATTGGCATCGCGGCAGATCTGGGCAGCGAACTCCGTGATGTAGGCGACGCCGACAATCCTTAGCAGGGTTGAGAGGTGCAGCGTACCCACCTCGGCGCGGTTGGCGATGCTGCCCATGGTGCTAACCACCATGCCGATCTTGGGAATCACTGAGAAGAAGATCAATACTCCCACCAGAATGGACAGCGCGAGGGCCAGTTCCGGTCGCTCCTGGCGGAGAATGGTGAGCAGGATGACAGCGATCAACGCCAGCGCAGCGATTGAGATGATCTCCATTACCCGGGCTCCTCAAAACTGGAACATCGTGCGGAGGCTCTGGAACAGCTCACTCACCCAGCGAACAACGGTAAACATGACAACGATCATCCCCAGCAGGACCAGAATCTGAGCATATTCCTCCCGGTCAGACTTCTTGAGAATGGTGTGCAGGATGGCGATAGCGATGCCAAACAAGCCCACCTGCAGAATGACGTTGAAGTCGATCCCCATGATTACACCCCTCCTGTTGAATCACTCGCACCCCAGGCATGTCTTACCATAAGACTATGACCAGCAGGAGCCCGGATAGCACGCCCAGATATCGCCACATTCGCTCATTCTGAACTCGGTCTTCCTGGGCCTTTGCCTCTTCCTGCTGCAGTTGTCGCACCGCCAGCAGCAGGTGGCGCTCCTGATCCTGCCGATCTGACAGCCCGAGAACACCCGACAGGTCGTCGAGAATGGCAATATCGCCTGGCGTGAGGGCCGCCTCGTCCCCCAGTGCCGTAAGTCCTGCCTGCCAAGCCACATACGCCGTCTGCCCCGGCTGGCTGATAGCAGCCGCAGCGGTAGAGAACAGCATTGCTATCGGCTGTCGTGTCCGCCTCGCCAGGGAGGCAAACGCCTCCGGCAGAGGTGTCGCTCCGTAGCTGATCTCGGTTGCCAGCGCCTGGAGAGCGCTCTGTAACTCACGCAGCAGTCGCGGCCGATCCCGATAGCGTCTAGCAACCGCGAAACCTGCGAGACTGGTCGAGGTAGCCACCATCAGGGCAGCGGCAAACTTGACTACCTGAACAAACATCGAAGCACCCCCTAGAGCAGTGAATGCCGCCGCTCATCCAGCACTGCCTCTACTGTCCCCGGGCCGCGGCGGGAGCTGAGGACGATAAACCTCTCAAATGAGACGTCCTGAAGCAGTCGCCGCAGCCCAGGCCGGCGCGTCAGGTCCTCAAGACTCGCCCCGTGAGCGCTGGCGATCACTGTTACGCCACAATTCAACGCCTCCTCGATGGCCGCCGCGTCCTCCCAACGCCCGATTTCATCGGTAACCAGAACCTCGGGAGATAAGGCGCGCAGCGCCATCATCATTCCCTCCGCCTTGGGACAGGCATCCAGAACATCGCAGCGGGGGCCAAGGTCCAGCTGAGGCATCCCCTGCCAACACGCCCCCAGCTCAGAGCGTTCATCCACCACCACAACCTTGTGAGCGCGCTGGAGCGGCCGATCACCGCTACTCAGTGCCCGGGCCAGATCTCTTAGCAGCGTGGTCTTGCCGGCCTGCGGCGGCGACACCACCAGCGTACTGTAGATGGTTGTCCGACCATCCTGCAGGATTGGCAGCAGCGGGGTCGAACAGCCTTTTACCTCCCGCGCCAGGCGGACATTGAAACCGGTGATGTATTTCAGCGTCTTCACCCTTCCCTGCTCAACCACCGCGCGACCGACGAGACCGATGCGGTGCCCGCCCTGAATCGTCAGGTAGCCAGAGCGCAGCTCCTCTCCCAACGCGTACAGGGAGCTGCGACTGATGGTCGCCAGAATATGTTGCACATGCTCCCGCCCCGCCACCAGCCAGCGCTGGCTGCAGGGGGATAGCCCCTGTTCAGTCAGAAACATCTCGCCAAACTGGCCGTACGCCAGCACAGGTTGTCCACAACGGATGCGCAACTCTTGAATCTGGCCGAGGACCGAACTGTCGCTGGCCAGAACTGCAGGATGCCAGTCGGCGGGCAGGACGGCGCTGAGATTGTGCCAGTCAAACAAGCCATCACCTCCATCCGCTAAATCCTATGGCCTGTCCAGCCGACTTATGACCAGCAAAGGGACAAAGACTGCGCCTGTCCAGCCACAAATGAAAGGAGGTGCCCTGTCATGTAGACAGGGAGCACCCCCGTAGAGTCGTGATTTAGGGGAAGCGAGGCGAACGCGTTGCCTATCGCGCGGCTTCTCAGGTTGGATTGGCGAGCAGCATCTGGGCTCCACAGCGTGGGCAGACGGTCGCGCCATCAGCCACCGCCTCATCGGAGACTGTTACCAGCTGCTGACAATAGGGGCACTCCATCTCGGTTGAGCCGGCGCGCGCCACCGCCCCGTACGGGCTGCCATCCCGGGTAAGCTGCAGCAGCTCCTGCTGCCTCATGACCACCCCTTCAACGACGTTTACCAGCTCACCGAGGATGTCCAGGCTGGACGACCAGAGTACGTCGTCATCGATGGTCGGATCAGGCTGCAGTTTGACGGCTCTGCGCAGTTCCTCCGCCCGCCTCGCCAGCTCGCGCAAGTGATTCACGGTCACCTCGTTCAAGACCAACACCTCGATTTCATAGTTCAGTGCCTGCTTTCTAGCCATTAATCTCCCACTGAGCTGGCGGGATCATACCAGAGGGGTGGCGAACCCATTGCTATCGCGCACGATTCACCAGCGCCACTCATAAGCTACTGGAGACCGATTAACGATATCCGAGAGGCAGGGGGTCTCTGTTGCAGGCAGAACAGATCTGTATGGTAGTGGATAATGCCCTGGCGCAGGCTCGCATTTCGCGCCAGGTCGCGCGCCCTAAGCCGTTAGCTCGCTTTGCGCCGTTCCGAGTCAGCCCCACCCCCTATCAGATTTCTACAGCCCAGTATCACCATCTGGTGGAGCTCGGCTATTGGCTGCGCGACTTCTATTGGGCAATGGATAAACTCTATCGGTGGAGCCAGGCCGGTCTGGCTCCTGCCTTCGTGGCCAGGCATCTGGACGTCGGCAAACCCGAGTGGCTACTGAGACTGGCAGGCGCCGATGCGTTTCGGCAGCAGATCCCCCTGGTGATTCGGCCTGACCTCCTGTTGACTGAACAGGGGTTCCGCGCTACCGAGCTGGATGCCGTACCAGGCAGTATCGGGCTGCTGGCATTCCTGGAGAATGTCTATCGGGCCTGCGGCTTCCAGCTGCTGGGCGAGGAGCCTACCCAGGCTGCCTTCCTGGCCGCCCTGCTCCATCTGGCCAACGGCGAAGCAGCGGCCATCGCCTTTTCCGAAGAGTGCCTCCCCTATCAGCGTGAGACGACCTGGCTCTCGCAGCGCTGGAGTGAAACCGGTCAGACGCTGCCGACGGTACGGGTAGAGGATCTGGTGCTGGATGCATCCGGTGTAGCGCTGCGCGGGAAACGCCTTGGCCTGATCTACCGGTTCTTTGAGCTGTTCGATCTGGATAACATCCCCGGGGCCAACCAGCTGCTGGAACTGGCGGCGGCTGGCAAAGTCAGGTTGACCGCACCGCCGAAGCCACACCTGGAGGAGAAGATGTGGTTCGCCTGGCTACATCACCCCGAGCTGGCAACCTATTGGAGACAGCTATTGCCGGAAAAGGCCTACTACGGCCTGAAGCGGCTGATACCTGAGACCTGGCTGATCACTGATGATCCTCAGGCCTTCGCCGGGGGGCCATTTGGCTCCTGGGAAGCTCTGCGGTCCTGCAGCCGCAAGCAGCGCAACTTCGTCCTCAAGCCGTCCGGTTTCTCGCCGCAGGCCTGGGGAGGCCGCGGATTCAGCCGCGGCAAAGACTATGGCAGCCGTCGCTGGATGGAGACGCTGGATGGCCTGCGCACAGGTCCGCCCTATGTCCTACAGGAGTACCTGCGCTCGGTGCCGCTGGAGACTGCCTACTTTGACTTCAACTCGCGCCGGCTGATCGGCTTTACCGGCAAGCTGCGCCTCTGCCCCTATTACTTCATCGTTGGTGATCAGGTCAGACTTTCGGGGGCGCTAGCGACCATCGTGCCGCTGGAGAAACCGATAATCCATGGCATGACCGAAGCTGTGATGGTGCCGACAGCGGTTGCCGACTAGCGGCGCCTGATCTTTCCACACTTCGCCTTTGCTCACCAGAGATGGACGAACCTGCACTGGCGCGGGTGGTGCACTGCCAGGGGCGTTCCGGGTAACACGGGTAACTGACATAAAGAGAGGCCTGTCGGCAAGCAATCCCTGCTTGACGACAGGCCTCTTCTGGCTCTCGTCTCAGCGCCCTCCTACTCTCGCAGGGCGCGGCCGATTCCGGCTCGCCCCAGATTGTTCCCGAGGCCATAGTAACTGTTTCCCACATAACAGAGCGGCTTCACCGCCTGATGGTTGATGCGCTGGTTCTCACCCAGAATCTCTCGGTCAGCGTGAACCGCAACTACCTCGGCGATGAACAGATCATGCGAGCCCAACTCCTGAATCTGCCGGACCTGGCACTCCAGATTCACCGGACATTCAGCGATCAGCGGTGCATACTGCAGCCGGCTGGCCTCCCGGGGCGTAAACCCGCAGCGGGCGAACTTGTCTACGTCGCGGCCGCTGACCTGACCGCAATAGTCCATCTGCACGGCCTGTTCCTCGCTGGGTATGTTGATCACAAACTCGCGGCTCTCAGCAATCAGAGCGTGAGAGTGCCGGGAAGGGCGCACTGAGATCGCCACCAGCGGCGGCTGTGAGCAGACGGTACCAACCCAGGCGAGAGTGATCACGTTCGGCCGCGCCTGGGCAGTCGCGCTACTGACCATGACAGACGGCACCGGAAACAACGCAGAGGAAGGTGCCAGTTCAACCTTAGCCATCGAATCACACCCCTTTATAGGAATCATAGCCGCTACTAACCAGACCATGACTGAGCGTGTTGCCTAGACGCCAAAAATGCTCGTCAGCTGCAGAAAGCTATCGATCACACAATCGGCCCCAGCCAGTTCGGCATCGTCGCCGTGGCCAAAGCGGCAGCCTACGGTAAACAGGTTATTCAGTTTCCCGGCTTCAATATCGTGAAAGCGATCTCCCACCATCGCCGCCGGCAGCGGCCGTCGCTGCAGGATCTGCTGCAGGATCTCCGCCTTGGTCAACCCTGGGAACTGGTCGGCGCAGTAACGCCCGTCAAAACAGTCTGCCAGACCAAGGGCATCAGGCACCAGCTGCAGGTAGTCCGTCTCACAATTGCTGAGAATGTAAAGCTGGATACCGGCTTCCCGCAGCCTGAGCAACGTCTCCCTCACTCCGGGAAACGCGGCGCCACCACCGGATCTGAGGATGGCCAGCTCCGCCTCACCCATCAGGGAGCGGGCGCGGCAACGCACGGCCGCCGGCAGGCCGGGCAGCAGCATCCGCCAGATCTCGTCAACCGGATAGCCCAGAGTTTTGAGCAGCGTTGCCTCCGCCGGCAGCGGCAACCCTAACTGCTGAAACGTCTGCCGGAATGCAGGGAGGACGACGCTTTCTGGTGGCCAGAGCGTGCCATCAAGGTCGAAAAATATCTGCCTTACTGACTGCATTCTCGCTAAATAAACGACAGCTGGGAAATCTCGCCCAGATGCTGGCATAGCTCCTGCAGCAGCCGCAATGTGGCCACGGCGTCATTGAGATCCAGCATCTCCACCGGGGAATGGGAATAGCGCCTCGGTATCGTCACCGCAGCGGCCAGAATCCCATCCCGAACCAGGTGCATGGCAGAAGCGTCCGTGGTGCCACCGCTGAACACAGCCAGCTGATACGGCAACTGGGCCTCGTCGGCAATCCCCACAATCCAATTCTTTACTGCAGGATTGAGCAAGAGGCCGCGCCCGCTCCCACCGCTGAGCACCTGAATGGCCGGCCCACGTCCCAACACAATCGGCAGCTCCCGACTGGTATTGATGTCCGGAGTATCGCCGGCTGGAACTGTATCCAGCGCTATGGCCAGGTCGGGGTTGACGCGATGCGCCGCCACCGTCGCGCCCCGCAGGCCGACCTCTTCCTGGACCGTAACCACGGCGTAGAGGTCTCCAGGCAGGCTCTGGCCCTGCAGGCTTTCCAGCAGCTTGATCAGCAGCGCACAGCCGATGCGATCGTCCACCGCCTTGCCAAAAACCCGGTCCGGGTTACCGCCCAATGAGTCCAGTTCAGCATCGTAAACGATCGGATCACCGACGCGAATGCCCAGCGCCCTGACCGCGTCTGCGCTGTCAACTCCCAGATCGATATAGAGGTTGTTGGCGGAGACCACGCGGGTTCGCTCCTCCGGGGTCTGCATATGACCGGCCTTGACACCGATGATGCCGGTGTAGCCGTTTACCCGTACCTTCCGCCCCAGAAGCAAGGGGTCGAGGGTGCCCCCCACCTTCTGCAGGCGGAGATAACCGTTGCGCTCAATGCTCTTGACCATCATGCCGATCTCGTCTGAATGGGCGGCGATCATCAGCCGCGGTCCGCCAGCAGCGCCTCGCTTCAGGGCATAGATGTTCCCAAACTTGTCCACCTCTACCTCGTCCGCCAGCGGCCGCAAGCGGTCCACCAGGTGTTTCACCACCGCCTGCTCCTGGCCGGAGATCCCCGGCAAAGCAGTTAACTCGGCCAACAAGGTCTTCAGTTCAGCTTTCATTTATTTCCCTCCCGTCGATTTATCTTGGCCCACCCCGCAGCCTGGCAGGCACCAGAACGCAAACAAGGCACGCTGCTCGTGCCTTGCACTGCTAGTTAGGAAGCTTACCGCTCTGGGGTGAAGTTCTCGTAGAGTTCACCAAAGGTATAACCCTCCGGGGTTTCACCCTCAGTGCTATAGTAGATAAGCGTATCCAAACGGTGTTCGGGTGTGAACACCATCTGATATTGGGTCACTTTCTCGCTGTCTTCCTCATCCTCGGCGATGAGCACAAGTAAATTGTGGCGATCAAAGGTCCGCAAGAAACTCAAAGTAAATTCCTTGTCTTTCAGGGCCGCCTTAAGTTCACTCAGCGCTGCTCCCAAATCCTTGTAGAACTCCGGTTCCTCACCGATGGCAAACTCAGTGACTTCGTCTCCGTCAGTGTTCAGGAGCTTGATCCGGTCATCGCTCTTCTCCACCTGGAAGTTCGCCCAGAGATCATCCTCGAGGTGATAGCCATAGGCAAACTCAGTAATCGCCGGGAGGTCCTCCTCCAGCCAGGCGATTCCCCGCTCGACAATCTTGCGCAAGACGCGGGGGCTAGCCTCCCGGTAACTCACCAGGTTCAGATTCGGGAAAAGGAAGGACATCAGAAAGATCCCCAGTACAAGGGCGCCGACGACGCCGGCAATGATCAGATCCCAGGAACGCTGCTGCTCACCTCTGCGCTGTTGGCGGCGCTTTACCTGTCTATTCATTCCAAACTCCTCCTCTGGAACTAAAACTCTATTCCTGCCTGGGCGGCAAACCCTTGCCGCCAATGATGCTTGATTTCCCTAACCTCGCTGACCAGATCTGCCGCCTCCTGCACTCGGGGCGTGGCGCCGCGCCCAGTCAGCACCAACGTCGCGCTACCGCGCTGGGCAATCAGCTCCAGCACGGCTTCCTCCCGAATGAGCCCATAATCAACGGCGACGTTGATCTCATCCAGCACAATCAGGTCATACTCTCCCCGCTGCAGCGCCTGTCGCACCGCGTCCAGAGCCTCTTCTGCCAGACGGACGTCGATCTCATCAGGGCTGTCGGGGTTGACAAAAACATCCCGCCCGGTGCGTACCACCTCGACCTGAGGCAGGAACTGCTGCAACGCGGCAACTTCCCCGGTGGGCTTCCCCTTCATGAATTGCACTACCAGAACCCGCTGCTGGTGTCCCACCGCCCGGAGCACCAATCCGAAGGCAGCCGTTGTCTTGCCCTTGCCGTCTCCAGTATATACCATCGTCAGACCGCTCTGCTTAGCCATTGTTTGATCACCATCCTCTGCCTGGCCTGATTCGCATTGTCAGCACACTATCATGACTAATACGGCGTCCACCCGCACTTCTCCTGCTAGTTCGGCAGGGGGAAAGAAAAGACACGCCCGCGGCCAGAACGGGCGTGCCGGACAGATTCCGCCTTATTCGCGGCTGCGCGGCGTCTTCGCCCAGGCCGTCGGCGCCCGCTGCAGTTTGCTCAGCACCAGGGCGCTGGTAAAAGGGACCGGGTAGAAGAAGGCGGCCAGCGGCTGCACCAGGAGCTGGGCGGCCACCATTGCCCGACCGCCGATGGTCAACGGCCGCCCGCTGGGATCAACATGCTTATAATAGCGCAGAAAGGCGTAGTAGGTGAAGGAGATATAGATGAGGCTGAGGATATTCAGCAGAAACCGCACCTCATCGGCCACAACATAGGGGTTCACGTGTCCCAGCAGCCAGAGCACGAGCACGACGGGCGGAACGAGGGTGGCAAACTGGTAGAAGACCCACTCCAGCGGCCCCTTGATCCACAGCTCGCGCAACAGCGGCCTCGTCTTTTCTGCTGGATAGCGGTTCCCGTTTGCCAGCTTGTGCATGACCTGCATATGCCCTGTGCCCCAGCGCAGGCGCTGGCGGTAAAACGCACGGTAGACAGGTGGTGTCTGTTCCGTGCTGGGATAGGGCAGGTATTCCGGCCAGGCACCGGCCGCCAGATAGGCCCGGGTTCCCAGCTCCAGGTCCTCCGTCAGCGATTGATGGTCGTAGCCGCCGAGTTCATCCAGCAGGGACTTCTCGACAAAAAGGTTGGTACCTCCGACAAACGGCAAGCGCCGGAAAACCACCGGCAGGTACCAGTCATGGGAGATTGACTGATAGAGGCTGGCAATCTTACTGAACGGCCCCATCTCGTAAAAATTGCGCACCTGAAAAACCGGTCCCTGGAGAATGCGCACCGGCGTTTCGTCGGTCAGGCGCCTCCAGGCCACGTAGAGGAGAACATCCAGATCCGGGCGGCTCTCGGCGTCATAGAAACCGCACATAACCGTGCGCGGGTCGGTAGCGATCGGCAGCGCATAATTAAGCGCCCGTCCCTTGGTGGATGGCACCGGCCTGCCGGTGAGATTGCCCTGGTAATTGCCATCGAAGTCCGCCGGAACCTCCACATGCTTCAGGGCAGGCAGCTCTTTCTTGCTGGCCCACTCACGCTGGATCTGCTTGACGATCAGCTGGGTGGTGGGATAGCAGAAGGGGTAGAGAGCGTCGATTTTTTCCTTAAGCTGCCTGGCCGCCTGGAGGCTACACACAGCAGCAAAAACCGGCTCGCCAATCAGGCTACACATCCGGCTGATGATTTCCTGAGTGATGCGGTTGTTGGCACGCGCCGCGTGGATGATGGCATTGCGCACCAGACTGGCGTCCTCCTGGCCAATGAGGCGAGCGTAGATCTGGCAGATGGGCACTGCCAGACAGAGGTAGTTGGGGTAGATCTGGGCGATGCCGGCATCGTCCAGCCCGGGAAAGCTGCGCCGAAAGAGGCGATAGACCTGGTTGAGGTTGATCTGACCATTCCGGGAGATGATCTCCACTGCAAGATCGTTCAGCAGGTGGGCAACCGTATCGCTGGCGCGGCGCCCCTTCGTCGCCTGTAATAGCCAGGGCTCCACCGTCTCCGGCTTCTTGTACTCCTCCAGACAGAGCTGAGTGAGCAGGGCGACCACCAGCGACTGCACATGCGGCTTGACCTTACCCCGCCAATCCCCGCGAATCGCGTAGTCGAAAAACTGCAGCGTGTCCAGAACATAATCAAGGCGCAGGGCGTCATTCTCATCCTGTTCCTTGCGATCCGTAACCACGATCACCTCATAGCGCTCCCCCGGATAGCGGAGATCGGCCAGGTGTCTGATGGTCTTTTCGATCACGGGGGCCTCGTTCCGAGCGGGAACGAGAATAGAGAAAAACGGCAGCTCCTCACCGGCCTGACGGGCCGCCTCCCTCACCTTGGCGAGGGACAACTCGGGGCGCCGCTTCCAGAAGGAAGCTTCGGCGTAGGTCTTCCAGAAAAAGAAGCGCAGGAAGAGTAGAAAAAAGATGCCGTACATAGAAAGGGCAACCAGATAGATCAGATCTGCACTTGTCAACTCCGTCACCTCATGCCGTACATCCGTAATAGGACGCTGCAGTTCCCGGAAGGGCGCCGCCGGCACTACAACGTCCCCACAGTCTAGGTATAACCAAGATGCCGACTAATTCTACATGAGGGACGAAATAAGCTTGTCTCAGCCGTTCGCTGAGACAAGGGTGGAAACGACAAAATCAGTAGTAGGCCAGGGCTACCTCCTTGCCCAGCTGGCGCAGCTCCTGACAAAGCTCCTCCACGACCTTCAGCTTCAGCGAAAGGTTACGGGGCAGATCCGGATTCTGGTGGGCGGGGTTGATCGCCTTGCCGACCAGCACCTGCAGATGGGTACAATCGCGCAGTAGAAGACGGGCCAGTTGTGACGCACCGTCAGGACGGTTCAAGCGCGCCAGGTCCCTGTATGACGTCCCTGCTGAACGCGCCCATCTGACCAGCTCCAGCGTCTGCGTCAGCGTCAGCACTCCCTCAGTAACCAGGTCGATACCCGGGATAGCTGCCATGGGAGGCACATCGGCCCCGATGCCCTCCAGACTGGTGAGCAGTGGTCGACCGCTGATGCGGCTGACAATCTGAGCGGAGGTGCCACCGCAGATCACCTTCTTGCCCGGTGAATCCAGCAGGTGGCGAACCACCAGCGGATCATCTGCCGGATCAGCTGGCGGACCGGTAAACAGCGTTACCCTGCCGACAGGGCGCACCTTTACGCCGACCACAGTCGTGTCATCCCCTGGCTTGTGGACATAAAGATTCTCGCATACGTCTGTCAGCATCGCCACCACCCTGGTCAGATCGGCTTCTTTCTGGAGCACCTTCTCCAGATATTGCGCCACATTCTCCCAGCGCCAGCCTAGATTGAGAATGCCCCCCACCCCTGCATGGACAACGCCGTCGGAAATGAGCACAAAGACATCGCCTTCCTGCACCGGAAAGCGTGCCTCCATGATCTTTCGCCCGCTGACGGTGCGGGAGACCTTATCGAGATCCTGTATCGCTCCATTCCGCCAGAAGATGGTGTCCGGACAGTCAAATTCCACCAGGTACGCTTCGCCCTTCTGGACGAAGATCTGCAGAATGAGGAAGGTCGAATACGCCAGCTGCCGCACCTGGCAGACCGGCAACGTGCTCGCCAGCGTCTCCACTACCTCATCCACGGTGGCCCCCTGTTTCAGCATGGAGCTGGCGATCTTCGTAGTCAGGGTAGCCAGAATGTTGGCCTTGACGCCGCTGCCCAAACCGTCTGCCAGCACAGTGATCACCGAATCGGGAGTGCGGACAACCTCGTAGCAGTCGCCGCAGAGCTCCTCGCCGAACCTGTGCAGCGAGCGAGCAGACGTCTCCACATAGAGGCTCATCTACCCTGCTCCTCCCCCTGCACGAGGCGCATCAGCTGCATGAGCAGCACCTTCGAATCGGCCGTCACCTCGCCCAACAGGCCAGCGATCTCCTGTGCCACCCGCATCTGCTTATCGATGACCACCTGAGCCTTGCTCAGCGTCTCCTCTCGCACGCGACTCAGCTCCCGATCCTGCAATTCCAGCCGGGTGACGTCGCCGATGACCCCCAGCACCATCTCCTGCCCCTCCAGAGGGCGAATCGTCTGGGTGGTGATGATCCCCAGATTCGGGTAGGCCACCCGCTTTCCTGTGATCCAGCTGCCGTTTTCGGCGACAGCCCGAAAGTCCTCATCAGGAATGATGTCGGAGAGCAAACTTCCTTTCATCTGCTCCATCTTCCGGGCAAACATGCGCTCGGCCGCCGTGTTCAGATCGCGGATGATCATGTTCCTGTCGACAACAATCAGGGCGT
This sequence comes from Bacillota bacterium, assembly GCA_050949085.1. GTDB lineage: Bacteria > Bacillota > UBA994 > UBA5500 > UBA5500 > JBMNFB01. The sequence continues at coordinate 424,932 of JBMNFB010000001.1, read as the reverse complement.
TAGGCGTCGACTCAAATATCTCGTAGGCCAGCGACTCTGCCCGCGAGCGCATATAGGGCATGCACATGTCCAGTTCAGCCCTGCCATCCAGCACGGCGATGGCTTTCTCGCGACAGGTGGCATAACCGCAGGCGCTGCAGTTGAGTTCTGCCTCCGGCGAAGTCTTGCCGATCTGATCGAGAACATGCTGAATCTCAGCATCACTGTAGCGACGCTGACGAATCGGATCGGGGGCGTAGGAAGCCTCGGTGCTTACCAGCGGCAATTCCCTGGGCTGCCGGACGACCGACTTCCTGGCCTGATGATACTCCCGCACCCGCTCCCGGCGTTTGGCCTGACTCTCAGTGGCAGGCATGCAGGGGCCGTTAATACAGGCACCGCGGCAGGCATTGCATTCGACCAGCGCTGACCGGAGGCCGTCGTGCCGCATGCCTTCCAGAACATCCAGCACCTCTTCCAGACCGTCAGCTACCTGAACGGCCGCGCCCTGCTGCTGCAGATGCTGCAGCAGACCGCCGCTGACCGGGTAGAGGGCGGCTACCTCCTGGTCCAGCTCTGACCAGGGGCTTTCCGGCAGCTGGCTGACAACTATACCCGCCTCCTGCAGCCACTCAGCGACCTCGCCAAAGGTAAGCACGCCGTCCACCAATCCGGCGTTATCCGGGCGGGCTGCCTCGTTTTTCTTAGCCAGACACGGCCCGATGAAAACCACCCGAGCCTTCGGCTGCATTGCCTTGATCAGCCTGGCGTGGGCAATGAGCGGGGTGGCGACCGGTGCCAGAAAGGAAGCCAGGTCCGGGTAGTATCTCTCCACCAGGCTGACGACCGCGGGACAGGCCGTGGTCAGCCAGGGATTGCTGCGCACCCTTCCCTTCGCCAACAGCCGATCATAGGCGCGGGAAACGATGGCAGCCCCCGCCGACGTCTGGCTGACTGAGGCAAACCCCAGCAACTCCAGGGCAGTGACCACCTGTCCCGCTGACGCCCCTGGCCAGGCTGCCACCAGCGAGGGAGCAACGCTGGCCACAACAGGCAACGTCCCCTGCAGTAGAGAGGCCACGGCTGTCCGCTCGGAGACGATTTCCTTAGCCTTCTGGGGGCAGGCGATCAGACAGTTGCCGCAGGCGATGCAGCGCTCCGCGTCCACCTCCGCCTGAGCGTTGGAAATCTTGATGGCTTTAACCGGGCAGACCCGTACACACTTATAACAGTTCTTACAGTTGGCTTCCTTGATCCGCAAGACCGCCAGGGGACTTCACCTCCGGTAGTATATACTTGTCAAACAGGGCAGGAACGTCCCCTGGAGCGACGCCGGACAACGTCTGCTCTCCCACCCTGATCACGACGCCCTGCATGCACTGGCCGAGACAGAAGCCTGCCCGTAGCAGCACGGCGTCCTGGACGCCGTGCTCAGCGATGACCTGCTGCAGGGCCTCGATCACCTGATCCGCGCCGCGCAGATAGCAGGAGCTGCCGACGCAGACGACTACTTCTAGCAGGGTGACCACCCCTTTCCTCAGGTTCTCCGGACACGAAGAGGATCCCTCAACTCTAATCCTCCCGATAGCGGCTGAGGATATCAGGAACCATTTCCGGCGTCAGGTTGCCGTAGACGTTCTCGTTGATGGTCATGACCGGGGCCAGCCCACAGGCGCCGATGCACCGCGAGACCTCCAGGGTGAAGCGCCCGTCGTCGCTGGTGTCGTTGACCTTGATCCCCAGCTCCTTCTCCACCGCCGCCACGATCTCAGCCGCCCCTCTGACATAGCAGGCGGTGCCGAGGCAAATGGCAATCCGGTACTTACCGCGAGGCTTCAGGGAGAAATAGGAGTAAAACGTCGTCACTCCGTAGACTTCCGCCAGCGGCACCCCCAGGCCCCTGGCCACAAACCGCTGCACCTCCTCCGGCAGATAGCCGAAGATCTGCTGCGCCCGGTGGAGGACCATGATCAGAGCGCCTTCCAGATCGCGGTACTCGTCAATCACCTTGGACAGTTCCTGATAACGCTCATCCAACTCAGGGGTGCCACACCCGCCGCCTGAGCATTTCTTCTCTTCCATGGCCAATCCTCCTCAATCAATATTGAGAGCGTTCAACATAGTGAGTGTGCAGAAGCTGGTGGGCCTTCTCCCCGTTGGGTTCGCCGAGAAAAGAGCGGTAGAGCTCCCGCACCGCCGGGTTTTCATGTGACTTGCGCACCCGCTTCATCATGTCCTGCCGATAGAGAGCGGCGGCACGATGCATGCGGATGTCAGGGTCGGTGGAAAGCGGCTGGCCCCCGCCGTTGATGCAGCCACCAGGGCAGCCCATGATCTCAATAAAGTGATACTCAGCGACGCCGTCCTTGACGTCCTGCAGGAGCTGCCTGGCCTGGGCCAGACCGTTGACGATGGCCACCCGCACCGTCCTGCCCCCCAGCCGGAGGCTGGCTTCGCGGATGCCGGCAAAGCCGCGTACCTGATGGAACTCGATCTCCGTCAGCTCCTTACCGTCAACTACCTCAGCCACGGTTCGCAGCGCGGCTTCCATCACACCGCCGGTGACACCGAAGATGGTGCCAGCGCCGGTGGACATCCCCATCTGGAGATCAAACTCAGAATCGGGCAGGTTGACAAAGTCGATGCCTGCCTCGCGGATCATATTCGCCAGCTCGCGGGTGGTGATCACGGCGTCCACATCGCGGTAGCCGCTATCCTGCATCTCGGGACGGGCGGCTTCGCTCTTCTTCGCCGTACAGGGCATGACCGAAACCGAGAAGATGTTTCCAGGGGCGATATTCGCCCGCTCCGCGTAGTAGGTCTTGACCAGAGCGCCAAACATCTGCTGCGGCGATTTGCAGCTGGAGACGTGAGGCAGCAGCTCCGGGAAGAAGTGTTCACAATAGCTGACCCAGCCGGGACTGCAGGAGGTGATCAGCGGCAGATTTTCGTTCCGCTCCAGTCGACCCAGGAACTCGTAGCCTTCCTCCATAATCGTCACATCGGCGGTAAACTGAGTGTCAAATACCTTATCAAATCCCAGCCGGCGCAGGGCGGCCACCGTCTTGCCCGTCACCAAGGCGCCTGGGCGCATGCCGAACTCCTCGCCCAGCGCGGCTCGCACGGCCGGGGCAACCTGCACCACCACATGGGCACGCGGATTATGCAGTGCCTCCCAGACCCGCTCCGTATCGTCCTTCTCAGTCAGTGCGGCCACCGGGCAGACATTGATGCACTGACCGCAGCCGACACAGGGGCCGTCAGCCAGGCCGGCGCTGAAGGGAGTGGTGACGATGCTGGACACTCCCCGGTTGGCTACGCCGATAGCCATCACGGCCTGGGTCTGCTCGCAGACACGCACACAGCGCCCACAGAGGATGCACTTGTTGGGGTCGCGCACCACCGAGTGACTGCTCTCGTCCCGGGGGTGATCGCGCTTCTCGCCCTGAAAACGAACCTCACGGATGCCCAGCTGTTTGGAGAGATCCTGCAGCTCACATTGCCCGTGGCGGGCACAGACCAGGCAATCCATCGGGTGGTTGGCGATCAACAGTTCCACGATGGTCTTCCGGGTGCGCCGCACCAGGTCGGTGTTGGTCTTGACCACCATCCCTGTCTCGGCCGGGTAGACGCAGGAAGCATACAGCCCCCTTCTTCCCTCGATCTCGACCACACAGATGCGGCAGGCACCCTCCAGACGCAGCGCCGGATGATAGCAGAGCGTAGGGATGTGCACTCCCACCTTGCGGGCTGCTTCCAGGATCGTGGTGCCTGGATCGACCTCCACCGCTATACCGTCAATAGTCAGCGTGATCCGTTCCATACCATTCACTCTCCTTCCTAGCGGCTGATCGCCTTAAATGGACACCTGGCCAGGCAGGCGCCGCACTTGATGCACTTGCTCGTATCAATGACATGCGGCTGGCGGATCTCGCCGCTGATGGCACCCACCGGGCAGACTTTCTTGCAGAGCCCGCAGCCGCGACAGTCCTGCGCAGATATGGAATAGCTGAGCAACGCCTGGCAGACCCCTGCCGGGCAGCGCCGCTCCTTGATGTGCGCCTCATATTCGTCCCGGAAGAAACGCAACGTTGCCAGCACCGGATTCGGCGCGGTCTGGCCCAGGCCACAGAGGGACGCCTTGGAGATAACCTCTGCCAACTCCTCCAGCAGGCCGATATCCTCCTCCTTACCTTCGCCGCGGGTGATCCGCTCCAGGATCTCCAGCATGCGCTTCGTCCCCTCACGGCAGGGGATGCACTTCCCGCAGGATTCGTCCTGCGTAAACTCCAGGAAGAAGCGCGCCACGTCCACCATGCAGGTAGCCTCGTCCATAACGATCAGGCCGCCAGAACCCATCATCGCCCCGACGGCCCGCAACGAATCATAGTCGATACGGGTGTCCAGCAGTTCGGCCGGCAGGCAGCCGCCGGACGGGCCGCCGATCTGACAGGCCTTGAACGCCTTACCCCCGGGTATGCCGCCACCGATGTCGTAGACGATCTCCCGCAGGGTCGTGCCCATAGGCACCTCCACCAGACCGGTGTTGTTGACGTTACCGGCCAGGGCAAAGACTTTCGTCCCTTTGCTCGTCTCGGTGCCAATGCGCGCAAACTCATCAGCCCCGTGCAGGATAATCAGCGGGATGTTAGCGAATGTCTCCACGTTGTTGATCAGCGTCGGTCGCCCCCAGAGCCCGGATGTCGCCGGATAGGGCGGCCGGGGCCGCGGCGTACCGCGATGTCCTTCGATGGAAGTCAGCAGAGCCGTCTCCTCGCCGCAGACGAAGGCACCAGCGCCGAGGCGAATGCCGAGGTCAAAAGAGAAGCCGCTGCCGAAGATGCTCTCGCCCAGAATGCCTGCTTCCCTTGCTGCCTTAATGGCCGTAGACAGGCGCTCGACGGCGATCGGATATTCAGCTCGAACGTAGACATAGCCCTGGCTGGCACCGATGGCATAACCGGCGATGGCCATGGCCTCAATGATGGAATGTGGATCTCCCTCAAGAATGCTGCGATCCATGAATGCCCCAGGGTCGCCCTCGTCTGCATTGCAGACGACAAATTTCGTCGGATGCTGGCTCTGGGCTGCCAGCTCCCACTTCAGGCCGGTGGGGAATCCGGCTCCCCCCCGCCCCCGCAACCCGGACCGCTTCACCTCGTCGATCACCTGGGTCGGTGTCATCGCCGTCAACGCCTTGACCAAAGCCTGGTAGCCATCTGCGGCGATATACTCGTCGATGCATTCAGCGGCGATCTTGCCGCAATTGCGCAGCGCCTGCCGGTGCTGTTTCTGGTAGAAGCCGATGTCATGGAACAGCGCGATGGCTTCGTCAGTCACTGGCTCGCGATAGAGCAGGCGTTCTACGATTCGTCCCTTGACCAGATGCTCTGAAACCAGTTCCTCAGCATCCTCGAGCGCTACATGGCAGTAGAAGGCTGCCTCGGGGTAGATCATGACGATGGGGCCAGCCTTACAGAATCCGAAGCAACCCGTCTCTACGATCTTGACTTCATCCTGCAGACTATGACGTCGCAGAGCGTCCCGTAAAGCCTCCTGCAGCTGTGACGAGCCTGAGGAATGGCATCCCGTGCCACCGCAAACGAGAATGTGCGAACGAACAAAGGCCATTTACCTCACCTCCGCCTACGCATCTGCCGCGGTGTGACGCTGCTCGGCCAGCTGGCGGACGATCTCCCGCACCTGAGCCGGACTGACCCGGGTATAGAGGCGCTCCTCACCAGTAACCGGAACCAGCTTCACCAGCGGCAGCTGGTCGGCCGCTGCCGGGATATCCTGCCCGACTACCGACAGTTGCAGGCCCAGCCGCTCGCACTCATCCAGGGCCGCCAGCATCACCTCGCGCGCACCAGCCGCCAGGCCAGGCGTTCCCACCCCGACCACCAGGCGAATCCCGGCGTCACGAACTGCCAGCTCCTTGCGCACCCGCTCACGAATCTCGTTCAACTGGTCAACCGTCAACATCCCTGACAAACCTCCCCCTAAGATTCATTCTTGTGAAAAATGTAACATATTACGTGAAAAAAATATCTTGTCGGTTCTAAGAAAAGGCCATGCCCGTGGGACATCGCTACAACAAAAGGAGAGAGCGCTTGATATTTCCTTCACGAATTAATCATATCACTCTCGCGCAGGAAACGTCAACAACTCTCTCCAGTCAGTTTCGGCACTAGCGGTCAGCGGCCGCACCTATTGCTGATTCAGGTAATAGGAAAGGGCCAGAAGGCCGACCGTCAAATTCTCCTGACGCACCTCCACGTCGTCGGGCACCACAATGCGCCCCGGAGCAAAGTTCCAGATGGCTTTGACCCCCCCGGCCACCAACTGATCTGCGACTTTCTGCGCCGCAGGTGCAGGCACTGTAATCACACCGATCTTGATGTCCAGCGATCTGACTACCTCGCTGACAAACTCGGCTGACAGCACCTGTTGCCCGGCGATCTCCGTTCCAATCTTGTTGGGGTCTGAGTCAAAGATGGCGCTGAGAACGAAACCGTGCTCCTGAAATCCCTCATATCTGGCCAGCGCATTGCCTAGATGACCGGCACCTACCAGAGCGACCTTATTGGAGCGGTTGACTCCCAGGATGTCGGTAATCTGGCGGATCAGCTTCTGAACTTCATAGCCGACGCCGCGCCGCCCAAACTCGCCAAAGTAGGCGAGGTCCTTGCGTATCTGCACAGAGGTGATCCCTAAGACCTTACCGAGCTCGTCGGAAGAGATCACCTCCACCCCATTCCGATGCAACCTGGTTAGAGAGCGCAGGTACAGGGGCAGACGTTCTATCGTGGGGCGTGGAATTACAATCAGCCTCCCCATTGCACTCCTCCTTCTCATGAAGCTTATATCTTGCTGACTGGCTGGGAACCAGCCCTATTCAGCGTCGAGATTGACCTCCCGCCTGGCATCCATTGCGGAAACGGCGTTGCTCCGGACAGCGGCCAGCACCGGGTCCAGCTCCGGTCCGCGATTCAGGCTGCCCGCCTCCTCTAGCTTGCCCAGAGTGGCCTGCGTGATAGCCTCGATCATGGACGTGAAAATACCGCTACCGCAATATTTCTTATCGCCAGCCCTGATGCCGGCTAGATTCTGCTCTACATGGTCGGCGAGCGAGCAGGCTCCCGCCACCAGATAGTGGGTGTTGATGTTATTCTTCCCCACCAGGCCGCGCACCACCGAGGCAGCGCCAGTGCCGCCGTGCTGCGCAAAGGGGACGTAACGGCCGGCTGTCTCAAAGAGCTTACGCTGGACAACCTCCAGACGCTCCCGGTCCGGTTCGTGCTTCTCATCCTTCTTGGCCGCATGTTCCATCCCAATCGGATAGGCGATGCCATCCGCACCAGTGTAGGCGATGAAACAGGCAACCTGTTGTGCGAAGTTCTCCAGGGCGTCTCCGCTGAGTCGTTCATACTCCAGCGCCTGCCCACTCTGCCCAGTGGCGCCGAACTCAGCCTCCAGCATCATCTCGCTATTGCCCAGCACCTGCCGCACACCGTCCACGATCTCCCGAGTAACCACGAAGTCTAGAATCGGCGGCAATTTCTCGGTATCGATCATCCCCCAGGCGGGGCGCACCGCCTGTACGGTGGCCAGGAAGTTGCGTCGAAACTGCACATAAGGCGGGCTGACCAGATAATCCACATACAGCTGCAGCGATTCTTCACTGAGCTCAGCCTCTACACCGAATGTCGGATACATGTATTCAGCGGCATGGATTACGCGAGCTTCGGCCACACGCCGCGATAGTAGCCCCTCTTCCCTGCAAGTCTGCTGCAGCAGCTGGGGGTCGAATCTGGGAACCTGGAAATGATCCAGCGCCAGGGCCAGATATTTCGCCCCGTAGACCTGGGCATAGTGCTCCAGCACGCGAACTGCCTCCCTGGCTCCAGCGACCACGGCTGGTTCGGCCTGGTGCACCGAAACGCCAGCAGGGAGCGGGTAACGCGCCGGGTCGTTACCGATGGTCTCGGCTGAATTATAGCTGATCTGCACCAGCATCGGCGACTGTTCGCCGGCGGCCGCGGCCATGGCAAAGGCGCGCGCCTGTACCTCCAGCGGCAGGTTGGCGTTGGACGCCAGCAGGGTCACCCGCTGGTCAGGTGGCAACAGCTCTCCCTCTCGGTTGAAAGGGCAAAAATGTTCGAAGACGGCTCTCAACTCCAGGCCGTTCAGCAACATGGAATATATCCCCTCCTTGGCGATTCTCCAACCGATATTCCTCCGCTCCCCAGTACACAACAGGCCGACGGTCACCCGCTCACCTGACTCTGATCAGACTCTGTCCAGATATTCACGCGTGCGGGTGTCGATGCGGATCTTGTCGCCGACATCGATGAAGAACGGAACGTTCACCACCAGCCCTGTCTCCAGCGTAGCCGGCTTGCTGCCGCCTGCAGCGGTATCACCCTTGACGCCGGGTGCTGTTTCCACAACCTCGAGTTCCACGTAATAAGGCAGTTCAATGCCGATGATGCGACCAGCATAGACGATGACCGTGATGCTGTCGTTCTCCTTCAGGAACTTGATGTCTTCACCCAGAATGTCATGGGGGATGTTGCTCTGCTCATAAGTCTCGTTATCCATGAAGGTGTAGAAATCGCCAGCGTCATACAGATACTGCATTTCCTTGCGCTCCACGTGAGCCCGCGAGACCTTTTCGCCAGCGCGGAACGTCTTCTCCTGTACCGCCCCGGTTTCTACGTTCTTCAGCTTGGCACGTACAAAGGCCGCACCTTTTCCGGGCTTGACGTGCTGAAACTCCACTACGCTGTAAACAACCCCATCCAGTTCAATGGTCAGGCCGGTGCGGAAATCGTTTGTCGAGATCAAGAAAGAATACCTCCTCGTCGGTTGCTTGGGGGATAGCCAACAGCAAGAAGCTGTCGCGCTCCTGCTTTGCTGCTGGCCCCAGCGCTGTCTGCAGGCAAACATCACCTCTAGTCTGCTCGTAAGTCCTTACAGACTTACTTCCCGGGCCAGCCGATGTTCGCAGGGCAAACAGGCCTTATTCTGCCAGCAAGTCCTGCGGACTTGCATTATGGTGCCATCCGATGTCTGCAAGCAAACATCGCCCTATTAGGTTCGCAAGTCCTGCGGACTTGCTTTTCGGTACCACCCGATGTTCGCAGGGCAAACATCGCCCTATTAGGTTCGCAAGTCCTGCGGACTTGCATTATGGTGCCATCCGATGTCTGCAAGCAAACATCGCCCTATTAGGTTCGCAAGTCCTGCGGACTTGCTGGGGTATCAACTTGCTGGGAAAGAAATCGCTAGAGGATGATCAGTTCCTTGGATGAGTGGTTGAAATTGCGGTGGCCATCCTCGGTAACCAGCACCATGTCTTCGATGCGCACTCCGCCCCATCCAGGCAGATAGATGCCAGGCTCCACCGTGACTACCATGCCCGGCTCCAGCACGTCCTCCGAGCGGCTGCCGGCACCAGGGCCCTCATGTACCATCAGCCCCACACCATGGCCGAGGCCATGGCCGAAATTCTCGCCGTAACCGGCGGCACTGATGATGTCGCGCGCAATCTGATCCAGCTGCTTGCCCAACAGGCCAGGCTTGACGGCTGCCTGCGCTGCCAACTGCGCCTTGAGCACGATATCATAGATCTCGCGCTGCTTTGCGTCAGGCTCACCCAACACCACCGTGCGCGTCATGTCGGAGCAGTAGCCATCGACCCTGGCACCAAAGTCGAGGGTGAGGAAATCGCCCTGCTCCAGCACCCGGTCCGTGGGCGCGCCGTGCGGCAGGCAGGAGCGCGGACCAGAAGCGGCGATGATGGGAAAAGCCATGCCTTCCGCTCCCCGGCGGCGCATCGCAATCTCCAGGTCAAGGGCGATATCCCGCTCAGTCCGGCCCGGTCTGATCTGGGGCAATATCTCAGCGAAGGCGGCCTCGGCGATATCCGCCGCCCGCTGCATGCTGGCGACCTCAGCCTCATCCTTGATCCGGCGGAGCTTCTCGACCAGTCCGGAGACCGGCACCAACTGAGTCTCCAGCGCCTGGCTGAGGCCCTCATACTGACCATAGGTCAGGTAGTCCTTCTCAAAGCCCAGTTTTTCGATCCCGTTATCGGTGAGCAACTCCTGGAGCGAAGCCATCCAGGGTACGCCGTGCCGAATGACGGTGAACTCGGGGCACTGTTCCCTGGCCTGCTCTATGTAGCGGAAATCTGTGAGCAACCAGGCGCCTTGCCGTCCGACGATGATAAAGGCCGAAGACCCACGGAAGCCGCTGATATAGCGACGGTTCTCCGGACGCATCACCAGCAGGGCGTCAATCTCGGCCTGGCTTAGTCCCTCCCGTAGCCTATCCAGTTTACCTGCCATCATTAACTCCTCCATTCTTTCTCTGGCCGCTGCTTCGCTGATAGCCAACAAATGTAATACCCTTTCGCTAATTATTCGCCCCGACCCATGCGAACTCCTGCCTGGATGGCAAGAAGTGCGCCCTGAATCTGGGGCGTGGTCTAGCTATTCGCTCACCTGCCTAAGTTGGCTGGTTACCTGCCGATATTCTTCATCCAGTTCACTATACTCAGCATCCTCCGGGCTAAGACTTGCGAGGCGCGCAGCCAGCGCGGCCAAGCGGGTGCGCAGGATAGTCTCCTGGCGACGGCGCGCGGCTGCCACCGGATCCGCCTGGCGCTGGGCGGCAAACTGGCTGTAGTTGCCCAGATAGAGGGTCAGGCGTCGATTATCCAGATGATAGACCTGATTAACCACCTTATCGAGGAAATAGCGGTCGTGCGACACCAAAACCAGTGCGCCAGGGTAATCCTGCAACGCCTCCTCGATTTTCTCGCTGGAGCGGATATCGAGATGGTTCGTCGGCTCATCCAGCACCAGCACATTATGCGCTGAAACCAGCAGCTTAGCCAGGCTCACCCGCGCCCGCTGCCCGAGAGACACTTCTGCAACCAGCTGATGCACTGCCTCCTGGCGGAAGCCGAGGCGGGCGAGGATCAGCCAGGCTTCGCTGCGCGTGAGGCCAGGGATTTGCAGCATCTCCTGCAGCAGGGTGTTCTGCGGGTTCAGGTCATCCCGCTCCTGCGAGAAGTAACCTACCGAGAGCGATGGGCTGTGCGCGATCTGACCCCTCTGGGGCGACAACTCCTGAAGCAGCAGCCGCAGCAAGGTCGTCTTGCCGGAGCCATTCTCGCCAACAATGGCCACCCGCTCCCCTGGCCGTAGATGGAAATTGACGTCCTCCAGGACGGCGACAGTTCCATAGGAAAAGCTGACGTCCTCGGCGACAATCAGATTCTGGCTGCTGTGCTCGGTCGCCGTAAACGTGATGCCCAGATCGTCCTCTTCCCAGGGCTTGGCGACGGCCTCCTCCAGCAGCTTTTCCAGGCGGGTGACTGTCGCTTTAGCCCGCGCGGCCGACTTCTTGGCGCGGGCCCGCAGGAAGTCATTCTGTCCGGCGGTGCGGTGGGCAGATTGAAACCACTGACTCTGCTTGGCGATAACGTCCTGCAGGCGGCGCTTCTCCGCCTGATCCCGCTCGTAGGCGGCAAGTTGCTGCCTGATCTCCTGTTCCCGCTGGACGCGATAGGCCGAGTAGTTGCCCACATAGCAGCGCAGTTCACCCCGCTCCAACTCCCAGATCTGGTTTGCCACCCGATCCAGGAAGTACCGATCATGCGAGACCAGCAAGATCGCCCCAGCAAAGCCCTTCACCCACTTCTCCAGCCAATCCAGCCCGGCAAAGTCCAGGTAATTGGTCGGCTCATCCAGCAAGAGCAGGTTTGGCTCGGTGACGATCACCCGCGCCAGAGCCACCCGCGTCTGCTCACCGCCGCTGAGGTGCTTCGCTCGCGACGTCCAGAGTTCGCGCGGCAGACCAACTCCATCCAGGGCTATTTCCACCCGGGCGTCAGCCGTATAGCCGCTGAGGCGCTCATAGGCAGCCAGGAGATCACCGTAGCGCTGCAGCAGCTGCTGATCACTATCAGCTTCCATGGCGCGCTCCAGACGGCGCAGCTCCTGCTCCAGCTTCACCACGTCCTCCAACCCGTTGCGCACATAGGAGAAAACATCAATCTCGCCCTCGGCGGCGATCAGCTCCTGCGGCAGGTAAGCAACCTTCGTTCCGCTGAGGAGTGACACCGTCCCCGCGCTGGGCTGCTCAACGCCAACCAGGATACGCAGCAGCGTGGACTTGCCACAGCCGTTATCCCCCGTCAGGCCAATCACATCGCCGCTGTTTATCTCGCCCTGCAGCTGCTGGAAAACATCTCTTATACCATATGACTTGCCGAGAGCGGCGAATCGCAGCAAAGTAGCCAAACAAACCACCCCCTAGAGCGAAAGCAAACTAAGAGCCCCTCAGGCATACAGACGCCTGAAGGGCTGAAAAGACATAGCCACCCAGCTCATTCCTCGGCAAGCGGCCGATCGAGAGACCTGGATAACCTGATTGAACCCCTGGGCGATGCATGCACAACAACATCAGTGCCTGCGAAGACACTTACCTAACCGAGCTATGGCTTTCTCTGGCTAGGGTTAGTTGCGCATTGCTCCTGAATAGCACCTCTGCCCCGAGGGGTTCCTTTCCTTCTACTGCTATTATTCTCTCATAGACGGCGCCGCCAGGCAAGGGAGCAAATAGAGAAGGGGCTGTCGCAATTACAGGCAAACATCGCCCTATTCAGTCTCACAAGGCCTCCCCATCAGCGAATGGTCATCCTTCCGCCGGAACTGAAGATGACCTGGCGCACCTGGCCGCCCGCTCCGATAAAGCGGATGGTGTCGTTGTTGGTCCATTTGTAAACGCCGCTATCGGCGAAGGTGATCACCTTACCGATACTTCCTGGATCGATCTGCACCCCGGAAGGCCAGGCTATCGCATCAAGTATCTTATGGTGATCTGCATACTTAGTGCAGTACTTTTCGTGGTAGAGGACCATCTCTAGATCGCGGGCCTCAAAGACCGCCCGGCTACGCAATTCCCGAATGGCAGTGGCAAACTCCCGCACAAAGGCATCCAGGCGCAGACTGGCCAGGCTGGAAGCCAACACCGGGCCAACGGTGATCCCCGCCAGTAAAACAAGAATAGCCAGAGCAACCAACAGTTCAATGAGCGTAAACCCCGCTCTGCTCAGAGTCATAGCCTTGGTCATGGAGGATTGCACCTCTCCTGCCTTATCGATGGTATACTCAAGGACGGTCCCAGATCTTGTCCTTGACGGTTAGCGACGCCCCGCCTCCCGCAGCGCCGGGCACATGCAGATCAGGTCGATCAAACACCTCTGCGCGGGTTATGCTCCCTCCAGCGAGCATCTGCAAAGACTCAACAATGACCACACCGTCGATATATGCGGGAGAGCGCATCAGTAGAGATGCTGCTGGCGCATAGATGGCCAGTTGCATGGCCCTGCTCTGAGACCTAAACTCGATATCATCTCCATAGCAGATCAACCAGGCGGGCGGAGAGCCTGCCTGACTTCCCAGGGAGGCTGGCGAATTGAGAAGAACGTTGTCTCGCACATGCATTTCCAGCCGGCTATTGCTCCCCTCAGCAACTTCAATGCTGGACTGGCTCCTCAGTGTGAGATTACCGTACACGTAGATTCGGCAATCGGTGTCCTCAGCTATTTCAATGGTGGCCGGGCTCTGAAGCAGAAGGTCACCACAGACATGCAGATTGAGCTGGCCCCCACCCCTCACGGCTATCCGGGCCTGAGAGAGGAGAGTCAGGTTGCCAATAGCCAGCTCGTGGGTGGTGCCTCTCGGGACGTTAATCACCCACTCATCCTGATAGCCCACGGTTTGGTCTTCTCCGCCACTTTCATCCCATGGCCAATCGCCCAAGGTGTAGCGTCTCTCACCACCCTTGTCCCAGTCCAGCGGCTCCTCAACATGAGCATTCCAGCCGATGGATGGGACTGTGTGCGAGTGCATAGTCCACTCCAGGGCATCCGGCGGGATGAGGGGATCCATTGCCGGGGCAGCCAGAAAGGTGACCTTGGTTTCAACACTTTTCCCCTGGGCGGTGCCGATGGAGAGGATTTCCACCCGATAGCCTTCAGCCTCCGGCTTCACTTCAACCGTGGCATCATAGCTGCCGCCCAACTCTCGCTCATCCCACCCAGAGGCCTGGGAGCTGGATAGGAGGAAGCCTGAAAAGTCGCCTTCTCCGGCTCTGCGCAAGAAATCCTGTTGGCCATGCGCCAACCCTGCCTCGGCCAGATAGAAGGCCTGGGCCGCGAGCTGGGCGTTGATGCTCGCCCGATACTCCACCGTCGCCGCCTGCAGAACGGGAACGGCAACGAGCAGCAGCAGTGCGAGAAGGATCAGTACACCGGCCAGAATGCTGCCTTTCTGGTTCACCGGCATCACCTCGCAAAGGGATTCATCCGCGGATAGGCAGTAGCCGCGCCGCCATCTGAATCACCGCGCGTAAGATCAATCTTCAGCTCCAGGCGAAAGCCAGCGCTGGTGGCGGTCAGATTCAGCGACTGGGGCAGCAGATTGGGACACTGCTCCAGTTGCTCTACCAACCATCGTCCGGCGGCATAACTGTCCAGCAGCAGGTTGAGGCTGAGCTGCTCAGCCGCCAGATCCAGATGAAGGATCTGACCCCCAACCTGCCCCACCAGGGCATGCAGATAGTTGAGCAGATCCTGATCAGAACTGAGCTGATCGAGGGACGCCCTGATCTCCTGGATCTCGACCTGCAGGGCAGTGATGGCGGCAGCCCGCTCGCTGTCGGTGCGCGCCCACTGCTGACGCTGGGCCAGCTGGGTCTCGGCGGCAGCCAGATCTGCCTTGAGGCTGGCGAGGGCCTCGTTGAAGGGCGAGAAGAGCAACACGAACCAGCCCATCCCGATCATCAGTGCCAACAGCACCCAGATGAGAAAAACCTCCCGTGCAGAAAGCTCCCAGCGGTTACTCACGGCTGCCCCCCTCCCTGGTAGCGAAATGAGACGCCAAAACTATAGTATTCCTGTCCCGTGAGGCTGATGGCACCGACACTCACATCGACCAAACGCTCCGCCTGCAGCAGATTGGTCTGAAACTGGCCGATGGCCGGCAGTGTCGTGCTCTGGCAGGACAGATCGACCTGGTCACCGTCCAGCCGCATGGAGCTGACAACAATCTCCGGCGGCGTCAGGCTGGCCAGCAGATCGAGGGGTTCGCTCATCTGCCGAACGGTATTCGTCTCCACCAGCTGGCGCAACTGCTGCTGAGTAGCAGCCAGCTGCTGGTGTTCAGTCACGCGCTGCGCCACCGGCTCCAGTGCAGCAACCTGCTGCTGCACCTCAGTCAATTGCTCCTCAAGAGTCTGCCTGAAGTAATATTGCCCAGCGCTGACTCCCCCCAGCAACAGGATCCAGATGAGGACACCGCCCAGCAGCAGACGCAGGCGCGAAGCCCGCAGCCGCTCGCGGCGCAATTCTCGCGGATCGGGCAGCAGGTTAACTGGTTGCATCAGCCATCACCTCCCCTAGCGCCAGGCCAATGGCCACGGCCAGCACCGGCCCTTGCTCCTGGGCCAGCTCCGCATCTCGCGTAAGCTCCAGCTGGGCGCAGGGATTGCCCAGCCTGATCTCGGGTGGCTCCAGGCTCAGGCGAGTAAACATCTCGCCAATATTGCGCTCAAGAGCCGCCTGCAGGCCCAGCAGCCGCGCGCCCCCACCGACCAGCGCGACCTGATGGATAGGCGCCTCGCGGTGTTCGATCTGGTAATACTCCAGCGAAAGGATCACCTGATTCATCCAGCGCTGCATGACTGGATCGACGGCAGCGTGGATGGGCGAACCGGCAACGATGCCATATTGTCGCTTCAGCGCTTCAGCTTCCTCCCACTCCACCTGCTGATCCCGGGCGATGGCTTCGGTCAAATCCTTGCCGCCGAGATCGATCACCCGCACCAACTGCAGTTGGTCGCCATGGAAGATGCTCAGGTTGCTAGTCCCCGCCCCCAGATCGAGGATGAGCACCGTCTCGTCGGCAGCCGTCTGGGGTACCCCGTCGCTCAGCCGCAGCGAACGCAGCGCTGCAAGCGGCTCGATATCGACCCGCAGCGTCTGGATGCGGTTTTCGCGCAGCAACTCCACCAGCTCCAGAATCGGCTGGCGGGGCGAACCGACGAGAAAGACTGACATCTGGTTGTCTGGCAGCTCATCAATAATCCGAAAATCGACGGCCAGGCGCTGAGCGGGCATGCCGAAATAGCGGTCGGCCTGCAGCTGGAGCACCTGGCGAAACTCATCTGCCGGCATCCGGGGCACCCTGATCTGGCGCACCACCAGGCTCTGGCCGGTCAGTGCCGTAGAGATTGCGAGACTGCTGGCGCCAAACTCCCGGCGGATCTCACTGAGAGCAGCCGTAAGCCTGGCTCGATCCTGAATGACGCCATTGACGATGGCCGCCGCCGGCGTCGCCTTCACCAGAAAACGCCCCAGCTGCAGCCGATTTGCCCGGGTGTCGTGAATCAATTCCACCAGCTTCATGGTGCCGTTACCCAGATCCAGGCCGTAATGTTTCTTTAGCCGCTTGTGGCGAAACAGGCTCATTTTCTTGCCCCCATCAAATCTTAATCACCAGCGTTGCGCAACACTACGCTGGTCCTGAGGATAATCGGCAAACCCCGTTCAACGCCCGGGATATCATCCCTGGACACCATCACGATGGTGACCAGGCCGCTGCTCTGGTCGTAGCCAACCTGAAGCTGGTCGATCTGGGAACAGATCGGACCGCTGGGATAGCGGGTCCAGACCGAGTTGCCATTGAGGCCGAACTCGAAGGGTTCGCTGCGCTCCGGGATATTCACCGCCACCTTACCCACCTCGTCCCGCACCTCCAGCAGGCTGCCGTCCAGCGGCAGCCCCGGATAGGTCAGCGATGTGCCACGGCGCAGCTGGCCGACGATAGCATCCAGAGCATACCGCATCGCATCCTGCTGCTCGATCAGGCGCAGGTTCTGCGTCGTGGAACGCATCAGACCAGCGGTGACGCCACCGATGGCGGTGACGAGGAGAACGGCGATGGCGACGACCACCAGCATCTCCACCAGCGTGAAACCGCCGCGATCGCAGGTCATGGGTTAACACCGCCTGTAGCGACCGCCCGGTAGGTTACGATCTGCAGCGACTGCGGTCGGCCCTGATATTCCCACGAGACGGTGACGACTAGCTGCTGCAGCCCGTCGACCCCGCCCCCCTCGCCTGCTGGTTCATCCCAGGAACACGCATAGGGTGAATCGGGATCGGCCAGCTCCGGACTCACACCAGCCAGCCGCTGCTCGATGATGCTCTCAGCCAGCCGCAAGGCGCCGGTCCGCAGCCTGGCCTGCGTGTTGAGACTGATGGTCTGGGCCACGAGGCCGAAGCCAGCCGCCACCACCAGGGTGAGAATCCCCAGGGCGACCAGCACCTCCACCAGTGTGAATCCACTCTCGGCCGACTTCATCGATTTCACCTCCAGCGTGCTTCTGGTAAAGAGCGGGCGAGAACAACGCTGTCTCGCCCGCTGAGAAGCCAGGCTGGCGCTAGCCAGCCAACTGTTCATAGATACAACCCGAGATACCACTGGGCCATCTCCGCCCCCCAGAGCATCGCCAGGTAGCCACCCAGCGCCAGAAAGGGGCCGAAGGGGATGGCCGTCTTGCGGCTGACCCGCCGACTCGCCAGCAGCACCACAGAAACGAGGGCGCCGGCCAGGACGGCGATGGCCAGGGCCAGCAGCAGATGCTTCCAGCCCAGGACGACGCCCAGCAGCCCCACCAGCCGCACATCTCCCCCCCCAAGGCCGCCGCGGCTGAGCAGGTAGAGCAGATAGAATGCCCCATACCCCAGCAGCCCGCCCAGCAGCCATTCGCTCCAGGGCCAGCCGACATAGAGGTTATAGATGATCGCCCAGGCTGCTCCACCAGCCACCAGCCCGGTGGGAATCAGCAGCGTGTCCAGATCGATGAAGCTGATGACGATGAGCAGCAGCGTCAGCCCGCCAAAATAGACGAACTGCAGCGACCAGCCGAAGCGCCGGTAGACCAGCCAGAGCAGCCCGGCCGTCAGCAGCTCCACCAGCGGGTAGCGCCAGGGGATGGGCTGTCCACAATGCCGACAGCGCCCCCGCTGCCAGAGCCAGCTGAGCACCGGGATCAGCTCCAGGGGCCTCAGCCGCGCCTCGCACTGGGGACAGTGCGAGGGCGGATAGGCAATAGACTCCCCCCGCGGAATGCGATAGATGCAGACGTTGAGGAAAGAGCCGAGGGTGAGGAAGAGTGGTAGACACAGCATACCCTATGCCCCTCGCTTAGGACTCAGGTTCGGGTGTCGAAACTGACTTTTCCTTCGTGGTCCACTACGAGGCTGCGTCCAACGACGTAACCGTCCTCACTTCGGACGTTCCAGTAATCCTCGCTGAAACTTATGGTTCGCCTGTCAACTTACTCGTCCCTGATAGGCGTCAAGTGCTGTTGGTACTCCTCCCGTGGGCAACACCCTTCCGAGTCATATCCAACCTCGGCCAGGAAAGCTGTAACGGCAGCCTGCGCTTTGGCCAGCCTGAGGGCATCCTCTGCCCGCTGCTGCACTTTCAAATACTGCGGAATTCCAACACCGGCCAGGAGGACCAAGGATACCAAGCTACTACCAGCAACTCGACCAGCGTAAAGCCCTTCTTGTTCATCTTCATTCATCACACCTCCTCTCTAGAACTGAACGATATTGCTTATTTGCATCATCGGCAGAGCGACAGCGAGAACGATCACTCCGACGACTACTGCCAGAAAGAGAATCATGGCCGGCTCGATCAGCTTGCCCAGCTGCTCGGCCAGGTTGTCCAGGTCGCGGTCGTAGAAATCAGCCACCTGGTTGAGCATGGCGTCCAGCGAGCCGCTGCTCTCGCCCACCCGCACCATCTGCAGCACCAGCGGCGGAAACTGGCCGCTATCCAGCGCAGCCGCCAGGCGTCCGCCGCGACTGACATCGTCGATGGCCTGGCGGATGGCCTGGGAGAAGACGGCGTTATCCACCGCCTGTTCGGCCAGACTCAAGGAGTTAACAACATCGACACCGCTATGTAGAAGCGCCGCCAGGGAGCGGCAGAAGCGGGAGATGGCGTCCATGCGGGCCATCCTCCCAAAGAGGGGCAGGCGCAGCTGCAGTTGATCCAGCCGTGCCTTGCCCTCAGGCGTCGCCTTCCAGCGCAGGTAAGCTAGTACCAGACCGAATGCGCCCAGCAGTAGCAGCCAGCCCCAGCGGCCGAGGAAACTGCCCACAGCCATCAGCCCCCGCGTCAGAGCAGGCAGCTCGACGCCGCTGCCGGCAAACATGCCGGTAAACTGGGGCAGGCCGAAGGCCAGGAGAAAATAAACGATGACGACGCCTAAGCCGCCGACGAACTTGGGGTAGGCCAGGGCGTTCTTCACCTTCTGGCCCAGCTGGTACTCACGGTCGAAATAGTTGGCAGCCTGCACCAGAGTCTCATCCAGCGTGCCGCCAACCTCGCCGGCGGCCACCATATTGACCAGAATTGTGGGAAAAATCTTCGGTTCCCGCATGGCGATGGCCAGGCGGTCGCCGGCCTCTACGCCAGCGATAACCTGGGCGAGAGCGATGCCCAGCTGGCTCTGCTCGCCCTGCTGCTCGCGGATCGCCGCCAGAGCCGGCAGGATGGAAACACCGGCGGCGTAGAGCACACCCAGCTGCCGGGCGAAGATGCCCAGCTCACGGGCACCCAGCTGGCGCCCGCCGGGACGCAGGCTCAGCCTCCGCCGCCCTAGATTCGCCGCTCTCAGGTCGCGATCCTGCTCCAGATGGCTGATATAGTAGCCGCGCCGCGTCAGCTCGGCCAGAGCCGCCTGCTGGTCGTCGGCCTGCAGGCGCCCCTGCAGCGGCTTACCCTGGGTGTCTCTGCCCTGAAACTTGAACTCAGGCATGGTACCAACCTCACGCCCGCCCCAGCAGGGTGTTGATCAACCCCAGCTCGGGCAGGTAGAAATTCATCTGCTCCTGCGTGATCAGACCGCGTTGATAGAGGTCCTGCAGGGCCTTCTCCATGGTCTGCATGCCAACCTCGCTGCCGGTCTGCAGCTGAGACGGGATCTGCTGCACCTTGCCTTCGCGGATCAGATGGCGGATGGCAGGGGTCATAATCAGCACCTCGGCCGCCAGCACCCGTCCCGGCCCCTGCGCCCGGCGCACCAGCTGCTGAGAAATGACAGCCTGCAAGGTGAGGGCGAGCTGGGTCCGCACCTGCTGTTGCTGGTGCGGCGGAAAAATGTCAAGAATGCGGTTCACCGTCTGGGCCGCGCCCTGGGTATGGAGCGTGGCCATGACCAGCATGCCTGTCTCGGCGGCGCTAAGGGCAGCTGCCGTCGTCTCCAGGTCACGCATCTCGCCCACGAGCAGGACATCAGGATCCTCGTGCAGCGCCGACCGTACGCCGGCCGCATAGCTCGGGGTATCGACGCCGATCTCCCGCTGGTTGACGATGGACAGCTTGTGCGAATGCAGGAACTCGATGGGATCCTCCAGGGTCATGATATGACCAGCGCGCCGGCGGTTGATCAGGTCGATCATCGCCGCCAGCGTGGACGACTTGCCGCTGCCGGTGGGCCCCGTGACCAGAATCAGGCCCTGGTGACGGCCCGTCAGTTCCTCCACTACGGGCGGCAGACCCAGCTGAGCGATGCTGGGGATCTGAAAGGGTATCAGGCGGCAGGCCATGGCGATGCTGCCGCGCTGCTGATAGACGTTGACCCGGAAGCGACCCACTCCCGGCAGGCTGAGGGCAAACTCCAGGTCGCCCTGCTGCCGCAATGCTTCGCGCTGGACAGGGGTTGTGACTTCGTCCAGCATCTCCCTGGTATCCGCCGGTAAAAGGCGGGGCAGGTTCATCAGCCTTAATTCGCCATCCAGCCGGTAAGCGGGAGCTTGCCCCACCGTCAGGTGCAGGTCGGACGCCCCTAACTCCATCGCTTGCTGCAATAGCTCCAGAAGACGTTGCACGGCAGGTCACCTCACTTCAGGATAAAGTAAACTATCTAAAGAAAAACCCTGTGGCTAATCCTGGAATGTAGCGCGGAGCACCTCGGCGACGCTGGTGACGCCGGCGCGGATCTTCCCCAGGCCATCCAGGCGCAGGGACTGCATGCCGTTCTTGACGGCCAGCTGCCTGATCTCGGCCAGGGGCGCCCGCTGCGCCACCAGACCCCGCATCTCTTCGGTGACCAGCATCATCTCGAAGATGGCCACCCGCCCCCGGTAGCCGCTGTGGTGGCAGTGGCTACAGCTGCCGGCGGTAAAGGCCTGCAGCGACTCACCAGGTTCCAGACCGAGAGCCACGGCCTCCGGCGAGTTGGGCGAATAGGTGACGGGGCGCGCACAGTGGGGACAGAGCCGCCGCACCAGCCGCTGGGCAACGACGCCGGATACCGACGAGGCCACGAGGAAGGGCTCAATCCCCATATCCAGCAGGCGGGTGATAGCGCCAGGGGCATCGTTGGTATGCATCGAGGTCAGCACCTTGTGGCCAGTGAGAGCGGCGCGCACCGCGATGTCAGCGGTCTCGGCGTCGCGGGTCTCCCCGACCATGATCACATCCGGATCCTGCCGCAGGGCGGAGCGGAGGACGTTGGCAAACCCCAGGCCCACCCGGGGATTGACCTGGATATGGTTAACTCCCTCCAGCTGCGCTTCCACCGGATCCTCAATCGTCATGATGTTCAGCGCGGTATCATTCAGCTGCTGCAGCATCACGTGCAGCGTCGTCGTCTTCCCGCAGCCGGTGGGACCACAGACGGCGATCAGCCCGTAGGGCCGATCCAGCATCAGCTGAAATAGCTCCTGCTGCCGGGGTGAAAGGCCGATATCATCCATGGTCAGCAGGCTGCGCCGCGGGTCAAAGAGGCGGATAACGACTTTCTCGCCATGCACCGTCGGCATGGTGGAGACACGCAGGTCCAGACTCAGTCCCTGATGGGCGTAACGAATAGCCCCATCCAGGGGGAGACGCCGTTCGGAAATGTCCAGACCGGCCATCACCTTCAGGCGCGTGACGAGGCTGGGATGGGCCTCCATGTTCAGATGGTTCACGTCGTGCAAAACCCCGTCGATGCGGTAGCGAATCCGCAGGTGGTCGCGCTGCGGCTCGATATGTATGTCGCTGGCATTGTCGGCGATGGCTTGCCCCAGCAGGCTATCCACCAGGCGCACGATAGGTGCAGAATCGCTGGCTGTCTCGCTGGCGGTTGCCGCAGCTTCGCCCGCCGATGGGGGGCGGTTAGGCGCAAAAAACTCGCCGCGGACATAGACGCGCTCAATGGCGCGCTCGATATCGTCGGGTGGCATCAGGATCTGCTCCACCTGCAGTCCCGTCAGGAAGCCGACATCGTCCAGAGCCATGATATTCAGCGGGTCGGCGCCGGCGATGGTCAGCAGGTCGCCCCGCACTCGCACCGGCACCACCTGATAGCGCCGTGCCACCTGCTCGGGAATCAATCCTACCGCCTCGGGTTCAAAAGAGACCTCACGCAGGGTACGAAAAGGCACACCGAACTGCAGGGCCAGGGCCTCGGTAACCTCAGCCCGGGTAACCAGCCCGCGTTCGACGAGGCAATCGCCGATGCGCTTCGTAGGTGGCATCTCACTCATCGCCTGACTGAGGCGTTCGGGCGTGATCGCCCCCATCTCCACCAGAATCTCGCCTAACTTGCGCCTTATCAATCAGAACCCTCCAAACGGTAAAACAATAAAAAAGATCACACCGACAAGTATTGTGTGTGATCGGTTGCACCAGCAACTCCCCCTCACCCAGGTGCCCAGATACAGGTGAGGCCTCATCGTTCCCACATTACTAAGCGATTCTGTTCCTTTGGATATTATCATCAGCCGAACGTAGTCAGATTTCCTGCTTTATCCGAAAAAATCGAGTCCCTGCCGGTATGATTATGGCGCAGCTAACGCCCAGCAGAGATATTCCAGATGATTATGGCAGAAATCCGTCTAGCGGTCAAGTATCTCCTAGAAAAAAAGCACCTCGCGGCTAGCGCGAGGCTCATTGCTGCAGTTTTGCGGTCTGCGTCTTGAAGTAGAGGCGCATATAGATGTTTTCCCCCTGTTTGCGGAAGAGGATGTCGTAGAGCTCACAATCCCTTAGTCCAGGATCTTCGGCGCGCACTTCCTTCACCAGCTTGCGAATCGTCTTCAGGAAGTACCCGCCGGATGGGGATTGCTGGAACGGGTCGGGAATGGTCCGTTCTACTTCTACTACCCTGGGCATCACCTACCACTCCTTTCCATTCTATTCTGGACAATATACTGTGAGCTTATTCATCCCCCAGTGGAATATGCATGATGCGCCGCGGGCAGCGAGAAAAAACGCGCCGCCCGCAGGCAGGGCAGCAAAAAAGGAAGCCCCGTTCAAGGCTTCCCCGGTTCTCATCAATTATGTGATGTCAGTGCTCCGGCGTGCCGATTCGCTTCAGCACGAGACGCTCGATGCGACGCATCAGCCGCGTGCCGATAAACTCATTGCGGCTGAGGGGCACCACCAGGATCGTATAGAGCCCCACCCGGTTGCCACCCAGCACATCGGTGAAGATCTGATCGCCTACCAGCGCTACCTGGCTGGCCGGTAACCCCAACTCCCTCAGAGCACGCATGAAGGCACCGCTGGCTGGTTTCCCCGCTTTGGCGATACCCCTGACGCCCAGAAGGTCCAGGAAGTGCTGCAATCGCTGCGGCACTGCGTTGGAGACCAGGTAGATCTCCAGCCTAACCTCCCGCACGCGGCGCAACCAGCTCAGCAGCTCCGGGTTGGTTTCATCGCTGTCCCAGGGCACCAGCGTGTTATCCAGATCGGCCAGGATCGCTTTGATGCCGGCCTGCTTGAGCCGCTCCAGGTCGATGCGATGTATGCTTTTCACATAGAGCCGCGGCCGCAACAATTCCAGCATCTTCTCACCTCACGCGCCATTATAGCACGCGAGGGCTGCTACAGCAAACTATCCAGCGACGGGGGCGCCTGCCGCTCTTCCAGCCACGCCTGCCGCTCGGCCTCCAGCGCGGTGATCAGTTTCTGGATGGCCCGCTTCTCGATGCGGGACACGTAAGAGCGAGAGATATTCAACTCGCGGGCAATTTCGCGCTGGGTCGCCTTCACACCATCGATCAGTCCGTAGCGCAATTCCAGAACGAGCTTCTCCCGCTTGGTGAGCACCTGCAACAGGGCGTTCAGTTTATCCTGCTCGAGGGCTTTTTCCACCTGTTGCATGACGGTATCTTCGTCGGTGGGCAGGGTATCCATCAGGGTGATCTCATTGCCTTCCTTGTCCATGCCGATAGGTTCGCGGAGATAGGCCTCCTGTCGCGGGTGTTTGGTGGCGCGCAGGTGCATCAGGACTTCATTTTCGATGCAACGGGCGGCGTATGTAGCCAGTTTGGTGCCGCGATCGCGCCGGTAGGTGCGCACCGCCTTCATCAGGCCGATGCTGCCGATGGAAATCAAGTCCTCCGGATCTTCTCCGGAGCTTTCATATTTCTTAACGATATGGGCGACCAGCCGCAGGTTATGTTCGATCAGTTTGTGGCGGGCACTATCATCACGCTGGGTTTCCCAGAGATCGAGATAGTGAGCCTCCTCCTCTTCCGAGAGGGGTTGCGGGAAGGAGTTGCTGCCGACATACGAGACCAGGAGCTGCAGTTCACGCCAGGCTAGGATCAGCTGAGCCAGCAGTCCTAACATCCGTTGGGTCACCTCCTCAAAAACGGCTCTGTACTACATCTATGTCAGACGATTGAGAAAGGTGACTGATTTTTCGCCGGGCGGGGGCAGGTACTGAACCCGCCATGTCAAAGAGACTAAGGGAATACGCTGGTCAGAAAGGAGCTGATTTCTTGTTGAATCGATTGAACACCCGCCACGCCGGCGCCTCCCAGTGGGAGAACAAGATTCTTCCCCTGCGTGAGCAGGCCCGCATCCGGGATGAGTGGCTGCAGGAGCGGCTGAATACTGTCCTGCCGGAGCTGATGCGGCGCGAGCAGCTGGAGATGTGGCTGGTGATCGGGCGCGAATACAACGAAGATCCGGTCATGCTCAGCCTGCTGCCGGCGACGATGCTTTCCGCCCGCCGGATGACTGTCCTCGTCTTCCATCTGCCGGAGGGCGGCGAACTGGAAGCGCTGACAGTCTCCCGTTACGGGATGCCGCCGTTCTACAAAGGCGACTGGGATCCAGAGCAGGAGGATCAGTGGAGCGCCATCGCGCGCATCGTACGCGAGCGCAATCCAGCCAGCATCGGCATCAACTGCTCGGCGGATTTTGCCTTCGGCGACGGGCTGTCGCACACCCACTATCTGCAGCTGGTTGCGGCGCTGGGGCCGGAGCTATCCCTGCGGCTGCGGGGAGCGGAGCGCCTCGCCCTGGGCTGGCTGGAGAGGCGCACCGAGCGCGAAAAGGCCGCCTATACCGGCGTCGTCCAGATTGCTCACGGCATCATCGCCGAGGCCTTCTCCAGCAGGGTGATCCACCCGGGCGTGACGAGGCCCAGCGACGTGGTCTGGTGGTTCCGCCAGCGCACCAGTGATCTGGGGCTGAGCTGCTGGTTCCAGCCGAGTGTATCCATCCAGAGGGAAGGGTGCACCCAGGTGAGTGGCAATACGCCGATCCTGCCCGGTGACCTGCTGCATTGCGATTTCGGCCTGCACTATCTGGGGCTGGCGACCGATACGCAGCAGAACGCCTATGTTCTGAAGCTGGGCGAAACGGACGCGCCGGAAGGACTAAAGGCAGCGCTGGCCACCGGCAACCGGCTGCAGGACATTCTGGCTGAGGCGATGGTTATCGGGCGCACTGGAAATGAGATTCTGCTGACGGCATTGGAAAAGGCCCAGGCAGAAGGGATCAAGGCCAGTATCTACACCCATCCGATCGGCTATCACGGGCACGGTGCCGGTCCCACCATCGGCCTCTGGGATATGCAGCAAGGCGTACCGGGGCGCGGCGACTATCCGCTCTACAGCGACACCTGTCATGCGATGGAACTGAATATCCGGCAGGAGGTGCCGGAATGGAATGGGCAGGAGGTGCGCATCGCCCTGGAGCAGGACGTGCTCTGCAGCGGCGGGCAGGTTCACTTTCTCGGCGGGAGACAGACGAAGCTGCACCTGATTGGCTAGGCATTGCCAAGAGGAGAGAAACGAGACGGAAGCAAGTACTTGCGCACTTGCTGAAGCGGCAACTCTACGAGCCCCGCTCAGCAGCTGAGAAACAGGTGGATCAGATCCCCAACACAGGCCAGAACTCGCCCCTTTTCCACTGTGGGGCGAGTTTTGCCGCTTCCCCGTCGAGTTGAGCTCATACCGACAGAGGTGGGAAGCCCGGGCCAGAGGGGTGTGCCTGGGCTCCGGTAAACGAAGACAGGGCATCACCCCCGAGGGCCCATTGGCTGGACGCTGTTAAAGGGAGCGAAACGAGACGGGGACAGAAGCGGCAACTGTTCGAGCCCTTGTTGGCAGCCAGAAAGAGTGTGACACATATTCCCGGTCAGCCGGCGCCAGAGACTTCCTGCATTAGTTGGGTGAGTTTTGCCGCTTCCCCGTCGAGTTGAGCTCATACCGACAGAGGTGGGAAGCCCGGGCCAGAGGGGGTGTGCCCTGGCTAAGGGGTTACCGCCCCCCAAACTGCATCAGGGGCGCATCGAGCGTGAGGGCGTGGAAGCTATAGCCCAGAGCCTGCAGCCGCTGCAGGATGAGCGGCAGAGCCTGGACAGTTGTAGGCGTATTCAGATCGTGCATCAGGATCACCGGGTTCTTCAGGCGGGCGGCGGCTGCGACCACCCGGTCAGCCATCTGGGCAGCAGTCTGCTTGCGGTTGATGGCATCCTGCGAGTCGACGTTCCAGTCGTAATAGCGGTAACCGTGCCGGTGCAGCACCGGACCATACTGAGTCCGAAATCCGGAGGCAGTGATGGAGCCACCAGGGGCGCGGACAAACATGGTCCGCTCACCGATGGCCGCCTCGATCGCCCGGTTGCAGTATTCAAGGGACCACATGAAGGCGGTAGGGTTCTGATAGATCTCGCTATAGACATGGGAGTAGGTGTGATTGCCGACGGTATGCCCCTCCTGGCGGATGCGCCTCACCAGGTCTGGATAGAGGCGAACTCGATTGCCCACCACAAAGAAGGTCGCCTTGGCGCCATACTGGCGCAAAATGTCCAGGATCTGCGGCGTCTGCCTGGCATCGGGTCCGTCGTCGAACGTCAGATAGGCGATCTTTTCGCTGGACGCAGGCGATGGGGCGTCGTCCTCTGGCGGATCCGGCTCTGCCGGGAGTTCAACCTGCTGAGGATCGATGGGCTCGGCCATGGCGACAGGCCATTGAATCTCGCCGCTGCCCTCCGGCAACGCCAGATCAGGCATCGCCCCACCGGCCAGCAAAATAGAGATCATCGTCACGATGGCGACAGTCTTTTCTAGAGACATTATCAAGCTACCCCTCCCCCAGTTCCGCAGCACAGAGTCATCTATTCGTCCTTTTCCTTACTATCTCAGAACTATGAGGCAAATACAAGGAATTAGACGAGAGGATCTGCTGGGAAACTGCTCGACCGGAAAGCAGGGAACAAAAACACCCATCCTGCCCCGCAGGGGGTCAGAACGGGTGCGGATAGCTTGCGGCCTCTCGTTAGCGGCCTGCCCGGTTGTGCTCGGCCAGCGTACGACTGAAGATGTGGGTGCCGCTTCCATCCTCCTTGGCGCGGAAATAGTAGTAATCCGTCTCGGCAGGCTCGACTACCGCCTGCAGTGAGGGCAGTCCCGGGGCAGCGATGGGCCCCGGCGGCAGCCCAGGGTATTTATAAGTGTTATACGGTGACTCGATCTGCGTGTCCTGGGTGGACAGCACCGGCTTGACCTTCTCCAGGATATACTGCACCGTGGCGCACGATTGCAGCGCCTGCTTGATGTTCAGCCGATTGTAGAAGACGCCGGCAATGATCGGCCTCTCCTGATCAACCACCGCCTCGCGCTCCACAATCGAGGCAAGGGTGACGATCTGATCCAGCGTCAGCGGCTGGGGCAGAGCAGCGGCCGGCTCACCGGCCAGCACCTCGGCCGGCAGCAGTGACTCCATTACCTGCCGGAAGCGGCTGGTCATAGCCGCGACGACCTCAGCCGGCTGGCTGCCAGGCAGGAATTGATACGTGTCCGGAAACAGATAACCCTCAAAACGGCGCTCCGGCTCCAGATGAGCCGTGGCCGTGTTCAGCCAATCATAAGGCAGCGGCGCCTGCCGCAGGTACTCCAGGAAAGCGTCATATTCGACGATGGACTTATCCGCCAGCGTCCGGGCGATCTGCTTGACGGTGTACCCCTCCGGAATCGTGACTGTCACCGCCAGATCCAGCGTATCGCCGCGGCTGAGGCGCTGGATGAGGCGCAGGGTTGATTCATTGGGCGACATCTCGTAGACACCGGCCTGCAGGGCGCCGCTGGCCTGCTGCAACCGGCTCAGCAGGTGAAAGGCGGTCTGACTGCGGATCAGGCCGACTTCCGCTAACTGCTGCGCAATTGCTCTGGCGCTGGACCCGGCAGCGATAGTCACCCGCTGCGGTTCACTCGCACCGAACCACTGGACCGGGCTGAGCAGGGCCAGGAGGACTGCACCGGCCAACATGCCCGCCAGAAAAATCGCCAACAGCACTTTTCGCTTCAGGGGCGCATCTAAGAGCGCAGTGAGCTTCCCCATGCACCATCCTCCGTTCGTCGTGAACGTTTCCCGCTCACTCGATCCAGGGCGGCGGATCCTGTCCGCCCCTTAGTTGATTATAGCCCGGCAAAAACCAAAAGGGAACCCGCGCGGGTTCCCTGAGGGTGTCAAGGATTGATATGTACTGCTTACTGAGGATCGGCTTCGTCCTCTTCGTCTTCTTCCTCGTACTCTTCCTCTTCCTCTAGCAGCGCTTCCCAGGCATCGATGACCCTCTGCCACTCATCGTCATCCTCGATGTCGACGAACATCTCTTCGCCGTCCTCATCCACCTCAAACCGCATGATTACGTAGCCCTCGTCTTCCGCATCATCCACCGGATACAGAACAGCGTAGCGCTTGTCCTCGACCTCAATGACGTCAACGATTTCAAATTCGTACTCGTTGCCGTCCTCATCTGTCAGAATGACAAATTCCTCAAAGTGGTCGGTCATTTGCACACCTCATTTCCATTTAATAGACTCATTGTATCCGAGCCTCTGGCAAAAGTCAATCCGACAACAGCGGCCATCACCTTAATATTTCCCCGAAGGGTCGGAGGATAAACCCGGCGAAGACTGCTGTCGCCTGCCGAGGTAGGTCTCCAGGATCAGCTGTGCCGCTAGCATGTCGATGACATCTTTCCGCTTTCTGCGGCTGACGTCAGCCAGGAGCAGGGTCCGCTCGGCGGCGGCAGTAGACAGGCGCTCGTCCTGGTAGACAATCTGCACCTGGCCGGCTGCTGCCAATGCCTCACCAAACTGCTCGGCCACTTCGGCCTGGGGACCTTTGCTGCCATTCATATTCAGGGGCAGGCCAACGACGACCAGGCGGGCAGCGTAGCGATCGACCAACTCCAGCACTGCCTCCAGGTCGCGGCTCAGGGTCTGGCGGTGGATCACCGTCACTCCCTGGGCGGTAACGCCCAGAGCATCGCTGACAGCGACGCCGATACGCCGTTCTCCTACATCGAGGGCAAGCACTCTCTCCATTAGATCACCTTCAAACAGAAGTCGGGGCAGACCCGAGCGCAATAACCACAGAAGACGCAGCGGGAGGTATCCACCTCGACCCGGCCGTTGCGCACCTGCAGCGCCTGACTGCGACAGGCAGCAACACAGGTGCCGCAGCCGACGCAGTATTCCTCCACATGCAGGCGGCGGGGGCGACGCAGCAATGACTGGGCGAGTTCCTCAGGCACCTCTTCCCCGCTAAAGCGCAGCACGTTGGCCTCTACCTCGGCCACACTCTGCATGCCGACGGCTATGGAGCTTAGCTCGGGCAAATCCAGCACAAACCGCAAAGCCTGCTCCACATCCGACCGGAGATGCCCGCCGGCGAGGGCCTTCATCCCGTAGACACCTTTCCCCATCTGGGCAGCGAACTTGATAGCATCGACCATTTCGCTGGCGGTGCCATCGAGAATGCCGATGCCGGCCCGGTTGATCAGGGGATGAATGACGTCGATGAGCGGATTCAGCGCCGCGGAGCGCACACCGGCAACAGCATGGGTGGAAATGCCGATGGCCCGAATCAGACCGGCGCACTTGGCCTCCGCCAGATACTCCAGCGCCTCGGCATGACCCCGGATCGTCAGACCCGACTCCTGTTCGTGCAGCAGGAAAATATCAATATAGTCGCGATCCAGCTCGCGTCGCGCCCGCTCCAGGCTCTGGCGCATCTCCTCGCCGGTCACGGCATAGGACTTGGTGGCGATAACCACCCTGTCCGACCAGCCGCGCTGCAGAGCCCAGCGGATCTGGGGGTAGTTCTGGTAGCTTTCGGCCGTATCGAGGAAGTTGACGCCCAAAGAAAAGGCGGCCTCGATAATCTGGCCGCCAGCAACAGCTGATAAGTTCGCTTGTAGAGGGCTCACAGTCAGAGAACCGAAACAAAGGCGCGAGACGATCAGCCCCGTCTGTCCTAGTTCACGATATTCCATGTCTACTTGAGGTACTGCTGAATCAGTTCCTCCAATATTTCATCCCTTTCAATGCGGCGAATCAGGTTGCGCGCGTTCTTGTGACTAGTGATGTAAGCAGGATCTCCAGATAGCAGATAGCCTGTGATGTTGAAGCTGGGGTTATAGCCCTTTTCAGCCAAGGCAGCGGCAACAGCTCGGAGGATCTCGCGCACCTCTTCTCTGCGCCCAGTCTCAACCTTGGGAATCACTCGGGTAGCTTCAGGATTATCTGGCACAATGCTCACCCCCTATACATCCTGATACTACTACAGTTCCACCAGTGGCAGGAAACTCCTTTATCGATCAGGTTTCATTTTGATTACAGCCGGGCTCACTCAGCGGCGCCCAGCTGTTGCCGAACCAGGTCCACCACCAGGTCCAGGGCGTGCCCCAGTTTGGCGGGGTCCTTCCCACCGGCCTGGGCCATCTGCGGGCGCCCGCCACCGCCGCCGCCGGTCACCTGGGCCACTGCCCTGATCAGGTTGCCGGCATGCAGCTTCCGCGGCAGCAGGTCATCGGTTACCGCCGCCACCAGGTTTACCTTCCCCTCGGTGACTGCGCCGAGCACGATGACG
Source organism: Bacillota bacterium (assembly GCA_050949085.1). GTDB lineage: Bacteria > Bacillota > UBA994 > UBA5500 > UBA5500 > JBMNFB01. The sequence goes on along the minus strand of JBMNFB010000001.1, from coordinate 393,685 downwards.
CCGCTCTTCACCTTATCCTTAACAGTATCTGCTATCGACCGCAGGCTATCCATATCCCTGGCAATAACTTGCTGCGCAATCACCTTCACACCGTCTACCACCCGCGCATTATCCAGGAAGGCTTCGGCCTCTCTGGCGGCGAGGCGCGCCTCGAGGCGCTCCACGCTGGCCTCGGCCTGCTTCAGCGCCTGCAGGATGCTCTCCAGGCGATGGGGAGCATCGCTCACCCCGACCTTCAGCCGCTGAGCCAGATTCAGCAGCTGCTGCTCCTGCTCCAGGGCATGCCGGTAAGCAGCCTCGCCGGTCACCGCCGTCACGCGGCGCAACCCGGCGCCGATGCCGGATTCGCCCAGCAGGCGCAGCTGGCCGACCTCGCTGGTGTTGCGTACATGGGTGCCCCCGCAGAGCTCGACACTGTAATCGCCCATGCTGACCACGCGCACAACGGCGCCATATTTCTCTCCAAAGAGGGCGATTGCCCCCATGGCCTGAGCCTCCTCCAGCGACATTTCCTCAGCCTGAACCGGATGAGCCCCCAGGACCTGCCGGTTTACCTGCAGCTCGACCTCCCGCATCTCGTCTGGCGTCAGCGGGCCAAAGTGGGCGAAGTCAAAGCGCAGCTGGTCTGCCTCCACCAGCGAACCGGCCTGATGGACATGCTCGCCGAGAACCTCCTGCAGAGCCCGGTGCAACAGGTGAGTGGCGGAGTGGGCACGCCGCACTGCCTGGCGGAAGGCAGTGTCCAGCTCCAGGCGCAGGGAATCGCCCACCACTACGCTACCTGCCTCCACAACACACTGGTGGAGGATCTTGTCTCCCGCTACCCTGGATACGCCGGTCACTCGCAGGCGCACCCCGTCGCCGCTGATCCAGCCCTGATCGGCCACCTGACCACCGGCTTCAGCGTAGAAAACGGTCTGGTCGAAGAGCAGATCCGCTGATTGACCTGCCTCCACCTCTGGCACCAGCCGGTCACCTTGCGCAATGGCCAATACCTGCCCGGGGCAGGAGACAAACTCATAGCCGATAAAGACGTTGCCGCCAGCCACGTCGGCCAACGGATGCTGCCTGCCGAAATCTCCCTCGTTATCGCTCCGCGCCGCCCGCGCCCGCCGGCGCTGCTCGCCCATCTCCGCCTCAAAGCCCTCCCGGTCGACGCTCACTCCGCGCTCCCGGGCCATCTCCTCGGTCAGGTCCAGGGGGAAGCCATAGGTATCGTAGAGGCGGAAGGCGTCGGCACCAGCTAACTCGGTCTGGCCGGCCGCCTGCAGTTTGTCCAGGAGCTCGTTCAGCAGGCCAACGCCGTCATCCAGCGTCTCGTGAAAACGCTCCTCCTCCACCTGCACGACTCGCTCTACAAAGGCCTGTTTGGCCTTGATCTCAGGATATGCCTCACCCATCTGTTCCACCACCAGATGGACCAGCTGATAGAGGAAAGGCTGATCCAGCCCCAGAGTCTTGCCGAAACGCACCGCCCGCCGCAGCAGACGGCGAATCACATAGCCCCGCCCCTCATTGGATGGCATGGCTCCGTCGCTGATAGCAAAGGTGATCGCCCGGATGTGATCGGCAATGACGTTGAAGGCCATCGTTTCTGGCCGCCTTTGCTCATAGGGGTGACCGCTGAGCCGGCTGATGGCCTGCATGATCGGCTGGAAGATGTCGATCTGGAAGTTTGAGCCCACTCCCTGGACCACGGCCGTCAGCCTCTCCAGGCTCATCCCGGTATCGATGTTCTTGCCCGGCAGCGGCGTATAGCTGCCGTCTTCGTTGTGGTTGAACTGGGAGAAAACGTGATTCCAGACCTCCAGATAGCGATCACAGTCGCAGCCCACGGCGCAGTCAGGTGAGCCGCAGCCGAAGGCTTCGCCCTGATCAAAATAGATCTCCGAGTTAGGACCGCATGGCCCCGGGCCGATATCCCAGAAATTGTCCGGATCATCGACCACGCGCTCGGGCGGCAGACCGATGATATCGGTCCAGATGCGCCTCGCTTCATCATCGTCGGGATGGACCGTCACCCAGAGCCGCTCCCTGGGCATGCCCACAACTTCGGTTAGAAACTCCCAGCCCCAGGCGAGTGACTCTTCCTTGAAATAATCCGCGATCGAGAAGTTGCCCAGCATCTCAAAAAATGTGTGGTGCCGGGCCGTCCGACCGACGTTTTCGATATCGTTGGTGCGAATACATTTCTGCGAGTTGGCCATCCGCGGGTTAGCCGGTATCGCCTGTTTGGAGAAATAGGGCTTGAGTGGCGCCATACCGGCATTGATCCAGAGCAGAGTCGGATCGTCTTTGGGCACCAGGGATGCACTGGGAAGGATGTCGTGCCCTTTGGAGCGGAAGAAATCCAGAAAGGCCTGGCGCATCTCGTCAGTGGAAAAGTATTTCAATCTGATCAACCTCCCGCAATATCTGGTTACTGGGTCTCAATCTCTAGCAACAGCCGATGAGCTATCGCTGCCGCATTGCGGCTAGCCAGGTGGACGTTATCGTAGAAGTCCTCGTTGGCGGTCTCGCTCCCGGTATCGGTAACCCCCCGCAGGCTGATAAAGGGAACGCCCTTGCGGGCACAGACCTGGGCCACAGCAAAGCTCTCCATGTCCACCGCCACCGCTCGCTGGCTGCTGGGCAGCAGCTCGTGCTGCGCATCATCGCAGAAAAACGAGTTGCCGCTAAACTGCACTACCCGTACCCGCTGAGGCAGGTGACGCTCTGCCGTCGCCAGCAGCCACTCTGCCGGCCGCAACACATTGACCTTTAGCACATCGACAAGGCTGCGTTTGGCACCCCATTCCGGAGTGATGGGGCCGCCGAGATCCAGGTCCCACTGGTAATGCTCCTCCGGCACCAGAACATCGCCGATGGCGATCTGACCGCTGGGGTCCTTGATCAGGGCCGTGGTGCCGATGTTGACGATCAGGTCCGGCTGAAACCGATGCAGCAAGTCACAGGTGCCGATAGCGGCATTGGTGGTGCCGATCCCGGCCTGGAGAACCGTATACTGGATGCCGTCTCGCAGACCGCTGGCCACCTGGGAATAGTCCAGGCAGCTGACAGTAGAGTCGGGAATGAGCTCGCCCCGAATGGGATCGAACTCTTCACGCATAGCCACGATCATTCCCACAGAAAGCACAGCTCGCACTCCCCTTTCAGGTTCTGGACACAAAAACTCTCGCCCCTTTTCAGGGACGAGAGTTACTCGCGGTACCACCCTGCTTATTCCTACAGAAAGGAATCGCCTTGGTGCGTCGACTGACGCCAGCAGATAACGGTGCTCCCGGACAGGCTCCTCGCCGTCAGCTTCAGGTTGGCTGGTAACCCCTTGCAGGAAAGCCCTCGCAACGCCGCCAGCGCGGCAGGCCTCCTCTCTGGCTGCAATCTGGATCACCTCGACCCTGCATCGCCTCTATCCACGACGTGTGTTGTGGAAGATTATATCCTGGCAGAATTCTCTTGTCAAGCAACAGGCCACCGTGGTGGCGGCCGATCGGGCTACTCACCCTCGAGGAAAAACTCAACGGTGACCTTGAGAATGGCGGCGATCGGCACTGCAAACAGGAGGCCCAGCAGACCGCCGATCTGCCCGCCTAACAGGAGGGCAAAAATGACGACCAGCGGATGCAGATCCAGCTGCTTGCTCATGATCTGCGGTGTGATCAACTGGGACTCCACCTGCTGCGCGATGAGCTCGACCAGCAGCACCTTGAAAGCCATCGTCGGCGAGTGGGCCAAGGCCAGCAATACGGCCGGAGCTCCAGCGATAAACGGCCCGAAGTAAGGGATGATGTCCACCAGGGTGGTGATCACACCCAGGATCAGGGCGAAATCCATGCCCACGATCTCCAGCCCGACAAAAACGATAAAGCCGACAATCAGGCCGACCAGCATCTGGCCGCGGATCCAGGTCCCCAGTGTGTCGCCGATGCGGGTGAACAGGGCGGTGATGCGCCCCCGGCTCTTGACCGGCACCAGATTTTCCAGCCCGCGATGAATGATCTCGCGGTCTTTGAGAAAATAGAACGCTAACAGGGGAACCAGCAAGATCGTAATCACATGGCTGAAGATGCTGCTGATCAGCGGGATAATCCCCGAGAGCACGGCGACCAGCCACTGCTGGATATCCTGCAGGGTGTCCAGCAGAACCTGAGTGAGGGTTGTCTCAAACTCCAACCAGTCAAACCGCTCCTGCAGACTGTTGAGCAGCTCCTGGGCGTCTGCGAACAACTGAGGCAACCGGGCAACCAGCCCTTCCACCTCGCTGACGATGGCCGGAATCACAAAGATGCCCAGAACCACGATCGCCAGAATAACGACCAGATAGATGAGGAGGATGGCCAGGGAACGCGGCACTCCGCGCCTCTCCAGCAGTTCGACCAGCGGCGCGATCAATAGCGCCAGGAGGACGGCAAAGACAAACGGGGTCAGAGCCGTCCAGAGTTGGACCCGCAGCGCATAGAGGATCAGTAACGCAACTGCGGTGATCAGCCAGATCAGCAGCTTCCGGGGACTAGGTAACCAACTGAAGTTCATCAGCTCCAACCCCCTCTCCCTTGTTTTTCAGTGACTAGATTCCTCTTCATCCATTATATCCGACAATTGAACAAACCAAAACAGTCCAGCTATAACTACTGAATGATTTCAGGCAAAGCAGAGGACCACCCGCCTGTTTTCGGGTGGTCCTCTCTAGTTCCTGCTAGCGAACCCGATCCATCAAGTCGGTGGCACGGTCTTTGATCATGCCCGCCATGTCGGACCCTCGATCTATCAGGTTGTCCGCCATGTTTGTCAGCCGCCGCTGGTTCTGGCGGCTCATGGTCATGCCGTAATAGGTGCCGATCAGGCCGCCGATGATCATCCCTGTAAGAAGATGGCGTCTCATCTGGATACCTCCTCTCGCTTGGTTCCCTCAGGCAGCACTGAGACGAGAGATCCGTCGTCAGCGACTTCGTACAGCCGATAGCTATCGCCCGTGCGTGCATACTCGAGACAGCAATCCCAACAGTAGAATTGTTCATGCCCAACCTTGCCGACGGCACGGCTGCCACAGTTTGGGCAACGGAATGGTTCCATCGTTTTCACCACCTCCGGTCAGACTCAGGCGGGTCAAGCTTCATCTCCAGATCACCAGGGGGCCCATCATCGGCACCGATAATGATGTTTCCTTCGCCGAAAGCGATCTGGGCGGGCACCGCCATCAGGGTCTGATCACCGACCAGGGCCTGCAGGATTCCATCGGATACTACGATCTGCGCTATCCGCCCGGTCTGGGGATCAAAAACAACGTCAGCGAAGGTGCCCACTAGTGTACCGTCCCAATGGAGGATCGGCTTGCCGGACAACTCTTCCAGTGCCTGTGCCCCGGCGTAAAGCTCCTTGACCTCGGGCAGAGGCACCGCCTCTTCTCCTTCCGCCAGAATTACAGCAGCATCGCCGATGGCCTGTATCTGGTGCCAGCAGAAGGCTCTGCCGCTGCCGAGCAGGCCGCCCCTTTGCACAACGAGGGCCGCAATTCTCCTGGCGCGGATGTCAACGAGGACGGAACGCACTGCGGCGATCTGTTTCCCCAAGGCGGCGTCGATTACCGGCAATCCCACTAGGTGTTTGGCTTTGTGCAACGTTGCCGCCTCCCATTCTGACCGCTGTCATCATTTCTATTTTTGCCCCAGGCAGGCGCGGACATACTCCCGCGCCACTGCGGCCGCAGTGCGATTGAGTGCATCCGCAGCAAACAAAATGCCCTCTGCAATGATCGCAGAAGGCTTTCGCCAGCTGGGGACAACTCCTATTTCATTGGCCCCTGGATAATGCCGCCGCCGACAACGCGCTGGCCAGCGTAGAGCACAACAGCCTGACCGGGCGTGACAGCCCGCACCTGCCTGTCGAACTTGACCAGGAATCGCCCCTGATCCAGCAGCTGCACCGTGCAGGGCTCTTCCGGGGCGCTATAACGAATTTTGGCCGTCAGCTGAGCCACAGTGCCGTTCGTCGGCCAATGGAGCAGATTGGCTTCAGCCGCCAGGAGGGCCTCCGACCAGACCTGATCAGCCGTGCCGACGACTACCTGATTAGTCTCCGGGCGCAACTCGACGACATAGAGGGGCTGGGGATGGACAAGGCCGAGGCCACGTCGCTGCCCGACGGTATAGTTATGGACGCCGGAATGCTGCCCGAGGACTCTGCCCTCCTGATCAACAATCTCCCCTGGCCGCTCGGCCAGCCCGGCTTCGTCCTGCAGGAAACGCTTGTAGTCGTTATCGGGGATGAAGCAGATCTCCTGGCTCTCTTCCTTCTCAGCGGTGGGCAGATCATACCTGTGGGCGATCTCCCTCACCTCGGACTTGGTCAGATCCCCCAGCGGGAAGAGTATGTAGCGCAGCTGCTGCGGCTGCAGATTGTACAGGGCATAGGTCTGATCCTTGCTTTCATCACGCGCCTTCTCCAGGAAGTGGCGATCGTGCTCCAGATCATAGGTGAGCCGCGCATAGTGACCGGTAGCGATCAGGTCCAGGCCCAGAGCCAGAGCCTTTTCCAGAAAGCGATCGAATTTCAGGTAGCGGTTGCAGGCGATACAGGGGTTGGGCGTGCGCCCAGCCCTGTACTCGGCGATAAAGTATTCCACGACCTTCTCATTGAAGGCCTCGCGGAAGTTGAGCACGTAAAACGGGATCTCCAGGCGGTGGGCCACGCGCCGCGCATCCTCCACCGAGGAAAGGGAGCAGCAGCTCCCGGGGTTGTCATAGTACTCCTCTCCTGCCGGCGACCAGAGGCGCATGGTTGCTCCGTAAACCTCGTAGCCCTGCTCCTTGAGCAGGGCAGCTGCCACTGAGCTATCCACACCGCCGCTCATGGCCACCAGCACCTTGCCTTTGCTCATGCTACCACCTCAAGCTGACCTTGCCCCCGAGTGATATCGGCTATGCGCCCCTGAAGTGCCTCGCGCAGGGCGGGGCGAATCGCGGCGTGGATGGTAACTGTCTGGCCATACTCAATGCCCAGGATGCTTCCCTTCTGGCTCTCGATCTCGCGCAAGACATCGCCCAGCACAGCGTAGTCCACCTGGTACACCCTGACCTCCTGCATCAGGACTTCGGTACGAACGCCGGCCTCCTGCAGCCCGGCCTGGGCGCAATCGCGATAGGCGCGGATCAGGCCGCCGACGCCCAGTTTCACGCCGCCAAAATAGCGCGTACCGACCACGACCACGTTGGTCAGGCCGGCCCCCTCGATAGCCTGCAGCATGGGTGGGCCGGCTGTGTTGGCTGGCTCGCCGGCGTCGCTGCTGCGGGCGATAGCCTGCTCCCTACTGCCGATGCGAAACGCCCAGGCATGATGAGTGGCATCCGGCATCTCCGCTGACACCTCAGCGATGAACTGCCGCGCCTCCTCCTCAGTCTGCACTTCCTTAACCGAGGCGAAAAAGCGGCAGAGCCCCACCGGAACCTTCACCCGCACGGCCCGGGCCACCGTCTGAAAGACTTCAGCCTGCTCACTCATGGGCATCATCCTCCCCGTCTCGCTCTCCATACCAGTACTGCAACCGCTCCCGGTGCGTCTTTTCGTAGCCGCTGGCGCTGGGCAGATAGAAACGCTTGCCGACCAGGTTGTCTGGCAGGTACTGTTGTTTGACAAAGTGGCCTGGATAGTCGTGGGGATAGCGATATCCCTGGCCATGGCCCAGGCGTTCGGCGCCGCGATAGCTGGCATCCCGCAGGTGGATCGGCACCGGTTGCGCCTCCTCGCTCTGCACAGCCGCCAGAGCGGCGTCAATGCCCTTGACGACGGCATTTCCCTTGGGGGCGCAAGCGATATACGTAGCCGCCTGAGCCAGCGGGATCCGCGCTTCCGGCAATCCCAGCAGCTGGGTCGCCTGAGCAGCGGCCACCGCCACCTGCAGGGCGCGGGGATCGGCGTTACCCACATCCTCCGCGGCATGAATGACGATGCGCCTGGCGATAAACATCGGGTCCTCCCCAGCATAGATCATCCGCGCCAGCCAGTAGAGTGCCGCATCGGGATCGCTGCCCCGCAGCGACTTGATGAAGGCCGAAATGGTGTCGTAGTGCTGATCTCCATTCTTGTCATAGATCAGCGCGCGTCGCTGGATGGACTCGGCGGCGATGTCCAGCGTGATCCGCCGACGGCCGTCTTCATCCGGTTCGGTGGTGAGCACCGCCAGCTCCAGGGCATTGAGAGCCGAGCGCGCATCCCCATTAGCGACCCGCACCAGATGCTCCAGGGCAGCTTCCTCCAGTTCCACACTATAGCTCCCCAAGCCGCGCTCCGTATCAGTCAGCGCCCGCTGCAGGACGGCGCGCATGTCGTCGGCCGAGAGGGCCTCCAGTCGAAAGACGCGCGAGCGAGAGACGAGGGGCGGGTTTACCTCGAAGTAGGGATTCTCCGTTGTCGCGCCGATGAGCACGATGGTGCCATCCTCGACGTGCGGCAGTAGCGCATCCTGCTGCGCCTTGTTGAAGCGATGGATCTCGTCGATGAAGAGAATGGTGCGCTGCCCTTCCATTCCTAATCTGTCCCGGGCCGCCTCAACTACACGCCGAATATCGGCCACTCCCGATGTGACCGCATTTAACTGCTCGAACGCCATTTTCGTTGAATTAGCAATAACCCGGGCGAGGGTGGTTTTCCCTGTGCCCGGGGGGCCATAGAGTATCAGGGAAGAGAGCCGGTCGGCCAGGATTGCCCGCCTGAGCAGGCTCCCCGGACCGATTATCTTCTCCTGACCCTGTACTTCGTCCAGAGTACGCGGGCGCATCCGATCAGCTAAAGGCGCTAGCGTCCTTTTCAGTTGCTGCTGACGATGCTCAAACATACTCATCTCATCACCGACCAGCCGCCAGCCTGATCTGCTCCAGTGCCCAGCTGCAGTCGTCGCGGCTGACATCCAGATGGGTTACAAAGCGAATCGTCTCCGCATCGGTGGCATTGGCCTTGACTCCCCGCTCCAGCATCCGCTGCACAAACTGTCTAGCGCTGTAGCCGGTGCCAGAGACATTGGCCATCACCATATTGGTCTGAACCGTATCCAGATCAACACGGATGCCAGGGATCGTAACCAGCCCCTCGGCCAGCAGGCGGGCGTGCTGATGGTCCTCCGCCAGCCGCTCGACGTTATGCCTGACCGCATAGAGTCCAGCCGCAGCCAGGATGCCTACCTGACGCAAGCCGCCGCCTACCATCTTGCGGTACTTGCGTGCTTTCTCGATGAAGTCGCGGCTGCCGCAGAGGACAGAACCCACCGGAGCGCCGAGGCCCTTGGAGAGGCAGAGGCTGACGGTGTCTGCCGGCTCGGCCAGTTGCCGCAGGGGCACACCCAAGGCGACGGCGGCGTTGAAGAGGCGCGCGCCGTCCAGATGCAGCGGAAAACCATGCTCGTGGGCAACATCGGCTACAGCCTGGGTCTGCTCGACGCTGATCACTGTCCCGCCTGCCCGATTATGGGTGTTTTCCAGGCAGACCAGCCTGGTCGCCGGGAAGTGGATGTTCTCGCCCCGGATGTTGGCGCGGACAGCCTCGGGTGTGAGCGCCCCCCGCTCGCCAGGTACGCGCACGGGAATCAATCCGCCCAGCGCCGCCATTCCCCCCACTTCGTTGACATAGATATGGGCGCTGGCTTCACAGATCACCTCCGCCCCCCGCGGGCAATGGGTAAGCATCGCAATCAGGTTGCCCTGAGTGCCGCTGGTAACGTAGAGCCCTGCCTCCTTGCCGGCCAGCTCAGCCACTGTTTGCTCCAGTTCCACGACCGTGGGGTCTTCACCGTAAACATCGTCGCCCACCGCTGCCTCAGCCATCGCCTGCCGCATGGCGGCGCTGGGTTGGGTAACGGTATCGCTGCGTAAATCAACAAAACGCACCCTTTTCCCCCCTCTGATCAATGGTCACTAAACAACTATTTCAGACCATCCTCGAGCCTCTGCCTGATGGCTGCCTTGGGCATGGCGCCCATAATCCGCGCCTTCTCCACGCCGCCCTGGAAGAGGATCATGGTCGGAATACTCATGATCCCATAGCGCATGGCGATCATTGGCTCTTCATCCACGTTGAGCTTGGCAAAATCGAGGCGATCACCCATCTCCTGTGCCAACTGCTCAAGGATCGGCGCTACCATGCGGCAGGGACCGCACCAGGCAGCCCAGAAATCCACCAGAATCGGCCGCGGCGACTGGAGCACGTCGGCTTCAAACGAGCTGGTGGTCACTTTCCGAAACGCTTCATTCATGGTTGAGATTAACCTCCCTTGGGTCGATGATTGTCGTGATCTTGATCTCGTAGTTCTGCTGAGCCTTGAGGCGCGGGTCGACTACCCAGCGTATCAGGATATAGCCCAGTCCCAGACCGGAGAAGCCCAGAACGGCGCTGAGCAGCTCACCGCCGATAGCCTGCCCCAGGAAGGCGCCGAGAAACATCACCAACAAGGGCAGACCATATGCGATAAGCGCCGCCAGAAATACACTGGTGTGCGCCATCTCCAGAATGACGAAATCACCTGGCTGAGCCTGGGCCACATTGACAGCCGAGATCACCAAATCCCTGCTTTCGTGGGACAGGTTGCATTTGCCGCACTTGGCACAGGCGGACAACTGGGTGATACAGACATCCGCTTCCCTGCCCTGGGTGCGAATGACCCTTCCCTGCTGCTTCATCTCAACTCTCCTCTCCAGATTGATGGCGTCAACCTCGGCCGGCTGCAATGCTAAATACGCAGCTTCGACAAAGCCAGAGTCAAATCCTGCCCTGTCACCTGGCCGAAAAAAGAACAAAAGGCGAGGCATCAGCCTCGCCATCGTTGTTCCACCGTGCCGTCAACTCAACGTGTTCTGAATCCCTGCTCTACAGGGTGGGCACCATACTGTTGCTTTATACGTCCACCACATCTGTGGGAGGCATGTACGCCACAACATGATCCGGTTCCCCAGGTCAATGTGTTGGTTCAGAACAAACAGAGCTCACGCACACAGCAGAATTTACTCCTCACTCAAACCTCAAGGTTATTTTACACCCTCGCGGCCCGGCACACAAGTGTTATATCCTGGCTTTGTTTGACTATTGCTACTATTATCCTAGCACAGCTGCCGACAGATAGCAAGGGCTCTCGCTAACTACCCTGAAAATTAGGCGCGGGCAAGCGCTGCCTACTGGACGAGTTTGACACCGAGTTCGTCCAGCTGATGCGGCGATACAGAGTTCGGTGCCCGCATCATCAGATCGGTCGCACTGGTCGTCTTGGGGAAGGCAATCACATCGCGAATGCTCTGCCGCCGGGCGAGGAGCATCACAAACCGATCCAGCCCCAGGGCAATGCCGCCATGCGGCGGCGTGCCGAATGTGAACGCTTCCAGGAAAAAGCCAAATTTCTCAGCGACCTCTGCCGGGCTGAGGCCGAGTGCCCGGAACATGCGCTGCTGCATTTCCTGCTGGTGAATGCGAATGCTCCCGCCGCCCAACTCCACTCCGTTCAACACCAGGTCATAGGCGCGGGCGCGCACCTGCTCCGGCTGGCTCTCCAGGAGCGGCAGGTCGCTCTCCAGCGGTGCCGTGAATGGATGGTGCTTGGCAACGAGCCGCTGCTCTTCCTCACTCCACTCAAAGAGGGGAAAATCGGTCACCCAGGCAAAGGCAAACTGGTCGTCGGAATAAAGTCCGAGTTCAGCGCCGAGGTGGACGCGCAACGCTCCCAGCGAAGCGGCGACAACCGCCGGCTGATCGGCGACAAAGAGCAGCAGATCGTCAGGCTCTGCCGCCAGCGCCGCCAGCAAAGCCTGCAGCGTGGCCTCGTCGAAAAACTTGCTGATCGGCGACCTGACGCCATCGGCTTCCACCGCCATCCAGGCCAGGCCCCTGGCGCCATAGCGCGCCACGTACTCAGTCAGCTGGTCGATGTTCTTGCGCGAAAAGCGCTGGGCAGCCTGCTTGACATTGATGCCCTTGACCTGGGCTGCGTTCTGAAACACGCGGAAAGTGCTGGCCTGAGCAACAGCGGTGACATCCACCAGTTCCATGCCGAAGCGCAAATCCGGCTTATCCGATCCGAACCGCTCCATCGCCTCGGCGTAGGTAAGCCGCGGAAAGCTGAGCTGCGCGCCAGCGGCGCCCAGCACCTGCGACACGACGGCCCGCACCATCCCCTCAGTCATGAGCTGGACGTCGCCCTCGCTGACAAAGGACATCTCAACGTCAATCTGGGTGAACTCGGGCTGACGGTCAGCCCTCAGGTCTTCGTCGCGAAAACAGCGCGCCAGCTGATAGTAGCGGTCGTAGCCGGCCATCATCAGCAACTGCTTGAAAAGCTGGGGCGACTGGGGCAGAGCATAGAACGCTCCCCGATTGACCCGCGAGGGCACCAGGTAGTCTCTCGCGCCTTCCGGAGTACTGCGCGTCAACAGGGGCGTTTCTATCTCCAGAAAACCGTTCTGATCGAGATAATCACGCACCGCCCTGGCAACTCTGTGGCGGGTGATCAGCGCCTGCTGCAGATCGGGGCGGCGCAGATCCAGATAGCGGTATTTCAGCCGCAGCGTCTCATCGGCATCAAGGTCGGGCTGGATATAGAAGGGCGGCGTCTGGGCCGTATTCAGCACCTCCAGATCGCCCACGACCACCTCCACGGCGCCGGTAGCCAGCTGCAGGTTCTCCCCGCCGGCCGGGCGCGGCTGGACGATGCCGCGGCAGGCTAGCACGTATTCGGAGCGAACTGCCTCGGCTGCCCCAAAAGCATCCGCCGCCTCCGCCGGATCCAGCTTCAGCTGCACCAGCCCGGTGCGGTCGCGCAGGTCGATGAAGATCAGTCCCCCCAGATCGCGACGTTTCTGGACCCACCCCAGAAGCACAACTTCCTGCCCAACTAAATCGGCCCGCAATTCACCGCAATAGTGCGTACGCTGCCACCTAAACCTCTCTCCCAAGGGAATCGCCTCCATCGTAGTTGGTATTATCGCTCTAGCGCAAATGAGGGTTCGTCTTTTTCTCGTGAACGATGTTGGTTTTAGGTCCGTGGCCAGGGTAGACAGTCACCATATCGTCCAGCTGCACAAGCTTCTCCAGTGAAGCCATCAACCGATCAAAATCGCCACCCGGCAAGTCGTAGCGACCGATGGAACCGGCAAACAGTGTATCGCCCGAGAGCAGCAGATCCTCCGCCAGGAGGCAGATGCTGCCTGGCGTGTGTCCAGGGGTATGGAGCACACGGAAAACACAGTTACCCAGCCTGATCTCGTCGCCGTCGCGCAGCAGGCGATCGGCCGGCGGTGACGGCTCGGTCAGTCCCAGATAACGAAAGACAACATCCGTCGCATCCAGCAGCAGGGGTGCGTCGGCGGCGTGAATCAATATTTCAGCGCCGCATAGTCCTTTGGCGGCGCGGTTTCCCGCGATGTGATCGGCGTGGCCGTGGGTGTTGACTATGTACCTCACGCTGCCAGCAGCCTCGCCCAGCAGCGCGGCCAACTGCTCAGCCGAGCCGGCCGGATCGACGAGCATCGCTTCGCCGCTCTCCTGCTCCACCAGCAGATAGCAGTTCGTCTTGAAGGGGCCCATGGAGGCCACTCTGATTTCTAGTGCGTTAGCCAATTGGAAATCACCTACATTCGCTTCTAGAATAAACGCTTGCTGTCCAGAAGAATTGTAACCGGTCCATCGTTATGAATAACCACCTGCATCATCGCCTGAAAAACGCCGGTCGCAACGCGGATACCGGCGGCGCGCAGCGTGGCGATGCAGTGTTCATAGAGAGCGTCGGCCAGATCCGGGCTGGCCGCGTGACTATAGCTGGGGCGTCGGCCACGGCGGGCGTCTCCGTGCAGTGTAAACTGGGAGATCATCAATATCTCGCCGCCGATATCCTCAACGCTCAGGTTCATCTTCCCCTGCTCATCGGCGAAAATCCGCAGCCCGGCCAATTTACTGGCAATATATTCCGCATCCTGCGGCGCATCGTCCTGCCCGACACCGAGGAAGACAACCAGACCGCGGTCAATCTGGCCAACTACCTGACCATCCACCGCCACACTGCCAAAAGTAACCCGCTGTACTACTGCTCGCATGGTACCTCCTTAGTGTATCACGCCTGTACACCTGGCGCCGCCACCCGATGTACAGTGAAAATGTCTCTGATGTGTGACAACCGCTGCAGCACCGACTCCAGGTGGTCTCGATCACGCACGGTGATGGTAAACGTGATGATGGCAATCTGGTTTTTTTCGGTACGTGCCTGCAGCGAGTTGATATTTAGCTTGATATCGGTCAGCAACTGGACGATGTCCTGCAGCAGGCCGGTTCGATCCAGGCCGGTCACCTCGATGCGCACAGCATAGTTGGCCGCCGCTACATCATCCCAGTAGACATCGATCAGCCGTTCCTGCTGCTTGAGCAGCGCCTGGGCGTTGGGGCAAGTGGTGGTATGAATGGACACGCCGCGCCCACGTGTAACGTAGCCGATGATGGGATCGCCCGGCACTGGATTGCAGCAACGGGAGAAACGTACCAGCGCCCCAGGCAGGTCGCGGACGCGCACCCCGCTGGCATCGCGCGGGCTGGTATCCTCAGTCGGCAGCGTCGGCAACTCGGCCAGCTGTAAACCCTGTTCAGACCGGTAGTCGTTGGCCAGCCGCTGCACCACCGACACCAGGGAGGTTCCGCCATAGCCCAGCGATGCGTAAAGGTCCAGCACGTCGTTGAAGTTATATCTCTCCAGAAGTCCCTTCAGCCGCTCGTCGGTCAACACCTGGTGCGGCTCGTAGCCCAGCCGCTCGATCTCCTTCTCCAACAGATCGCGGCCCTTGGCGATGCTCTCCTCGCGCTCCTCTTTCTTGAACCAGGCGCGAATCTTGCTCTTGGCACCGGAGGTGCGCACCATCTTCAGCCAGTCGCGGCCTGGCCCGTTGATCCTGTTGGACGTCAGGATCTCAACAATATCGCCGTTCTTCAAGGTGTAGTTCAAAGGAACGATGCGTCCGTTCACCTTGGCGCCAACGGTGCGGTGCCCCAGGTTGGTGTGGATCCGATAGGCGAAATCCAGGGGAATCGAACCGGCCGGCAGGTCGACCACATCGCCCTTGGGGGTGAAGACAAAGACTTCGTCGGCATAGAGCTCGATCTTGACGCCGTCCACAAATTCCTGTGCGTCGGCCAGCTCCTGTTGCCACTCCAGAATGCTGCGCAGCCAGGAGAGGCGCTCCTGAAGCTGAGGATTCGCCTTACTGCCCTCCTTGTAGGCCCAGTGGGCCGCTACGCCGTACTCAGCGACCCGGTGCATTTCCCAGGTGCGAATCTGGATCTCCAGAGGCTCGCGCATATCACCGAGGACGGTGGTATGCAGCGATTGATACATGTTGGGTTTGGGGACAGCGATGTAATCTTTGAAGCGCCCGGGGATCGGTCGCCAGATACTGTGGATCATGCCCAGCACTTCGTAGCACTGGCTGACGCTGTCGACGATGACCCGAATCGCAGTCAGGTCGAAGATCTCGTCAAAGGTGCGCCCCGATTCCATCTTGCGGTAGATGCTGTAGAAATGTTTCGGCCGGCCGGAAATGTCGGCGTTGATGCCCATCTCCTGCAGCTTCTCGCGCAGGTCGAAAATCGCATGGCTGATGATCGCCTCGCGCACTTCGCGCTTGCGCGCCACTTTCTCGGCGATCTCCCGATACCGTTCAGGCTCCAGATAGCGAAAAGCCAGGTCTTCCAGTTCCCACTGAATCTGGCTTATTCCTAGACGATGGGCCAGGGGCGCAAAGATCTCCCGCGTTTCCAGGGCCGTCTCCTTCTGCTTGATGGTGGGCCGATACTTCAGGGTTCGCATGTTGTGCAGGCGATCCGCCAGCTTGATCAAAATGACCCGCAGATCCTCGGCCATGGCCAGGAACATCTTTCGCAGGTTTTCGGCCTGGCGCTCCTGCTTGTTCAAATCCTCCAGCTTGCCCAGCTTGGTCACACCGTCCACCAGCCGGGCTATCGTCGGTCCAAATTCCTGCTCCAGTTCGTCCAGGGTCACGTCAGTATCCTCGACGACGTCATGCAGCAGTGCCGCCACCAGCGTGTCGGTGGGCAGCTGCATCTCTGCCAGGATCTGCGCTACTCCCAGCGGATGGACGATATAGTCCTCCCCAGATGCACGTAGCTGCCCGGCGTGCGCACGGGCAGCAAAAAGATAAGCGCGGTGCAGCTGCTCAAAATCTGCTTGCCGGTTATAACTATTCACTTGTTCCAGCAGCGGCCGCAGCTCTTTGGGAAACACTTACCTCATCCCTTCAGGCAGTCACATCCCCTGGGACCTCAATCAGCGTACTTGATCAGGGAGACCACCGGGTACTGGTGCAGAACCTTGCGCCCCTCCAGGCCCTCCAGCTCAATGAGGAAGGCGGTGGCTGTCACCTCTCCTCCTAACTTCTCCACCAGCTGAATCGTGGAGACGATGGTGCCGCCGGTGGCCAGCAGATCATCCAGCACCAGCACCTTCTGACCGGGCTGGACAGCATCGGCATGGATCTCCAGCGAGTCGCTGCCATACTCCAGCTGATATGTAACCGAATGCGTCTCGCCGGGCAGCTTGCCTGGTTTGCGCACCGGCACAAACCCTTTCCCCAGGGCATAGGCCAGCGGCGCACCGAGAATGAATCCGCGCGCCTCCGGCGCGACAATCACATCAAAGTCATAGGGCTTTAGCACCTCAATAAAGGTGTCGATAGCCTCCTTGAAGGCCGCAGGATCCTGCAGCAGGGGTGTGATGTCACGAAATAGGATGCCAGGGTGGGGGAAACCGGGAATATCACGGATCTTGTCTGCCAAATTCATCTAACATGCTCCTCCTTCAGGTTTGAGTATCGGTGCCAGTCGAGACCAGATGCTGCACCGGGTCGGGCAGCTCAGCCAACAGGTCCAGCAGGTAGCGGGAGATGATGTTGGCCGCATCAGGGCCACAAAGCCACTCTTTACTGGATGTTAACGAACGCAGCTGGCTGAGGGCACTCTGGTAGGAAGCAGAAGCCTCTAGATTTAGCTTTCGCTCAGGCCGCGGCAACCAGCGTATCTGCAGGTCTCGCTCAGTCCGATTATACTCGATCAGACCCAGCTCCTGCAGCGTGCGCAGATGCAGCTCGATCAGGTCGCGCAGCGGGGTTAACCCTGCCTTCTGCACGATCTCCTGAACTTCAGCCCAGGTAAACTTGACCCGTTTCTGCCGGGCCCGCAAACCGCGATACAGCACGGCGACGGCCTGCCGACTCGGGCCATGGCTTGCCAGCAGCTTCTCGGTTCGTTCGATGTCATTCCTATTATACAATAAGTGAATTCTCTGATGATAGAGTTTGCCACCCAGAGTATCAACTAATGCCTGCAGGCTCTCCCTCCCCAACGGCGCATCCAGCCAGACCAGGTCGGCTCCCGGTGCAATGGATTGCCCGTCCCTGACCGTCCAGCCTCCTTCGCCGGCTGTCAGGAACAGGGGGCCAGGCCTAAGGTCGGGCAGCTGCAGGTTCAGATGCTGCCAGAGGGCCGGCCAGCTGATCCGGGCCAGCGCCGGCCAGAACACAATCAGGACCGTACTCGGCTTCTTGAGCAGCGCGTGCAGGTCCGCGGTTCGGTCGCGCGCAAAGCGCAGATCGTAGACAGCAACCTCCTGATCTGGATCTGGCTCGCGCCAGCTGCGCAGATGCAGCACAACGCTCTCCCTTCCGTTCCAGAGGTTGGAATGCAGGGTATAGGCGATATCCAGCCAGTCAGCTGCGCTGATGGCCGGTAGTGCGTCGGCCTGGCGGAAAGCCATCACTTCCCAGGGCAGTCCCCCGCCGAAGAGCTGCAGCTTCAGATGCGAGGCGTCGCGCCCCACCAGCCTGGCCTCGCCTAGCTGCCAGCGCTGGCTGCAGAAGATGGGCTCAGGGTTCCCCTGGCCATAGGGACCCAGCTGCTGCAGGTCCTTCACCAGCTGCAGAGTAACCTCTGATGGATCCAGTTCTGCATCCAGGCGGATCTGCGGCACCAGCTGTTCCGGTGTTAGCTGGCTGGCTGCGTGGCAGTTCAGCGCCTGCCGCAGGGCAGGAATCTGCCGGGTCGGCAGTGTCAGCCCGGCGGCTGCCTCGTGTCCGCCGAACGCCAGAAGCTGATCGGCCTGAGCACGCAGACTGTCGATGATGCTATATCCAGGCACGCTGCGGCCTGACCCCTGAGCTCGCTCACCATCGATTCCCAGGAGGATGGCCGGGCGATGAAAGCGCTCCGCGATCCGCGACGCGACGATGCCGACAACACCCAAATGCCAGCCTGGTTTGGCGAGCACGATGAAATGGCGCTGATCGTCCGGCAGCGCGGCTGCCATCTCCTCCGCCTCCCGGGTGACTGCCTGCTCGATATCCTGTCGCGTATCGTTATAGCGGCTGAGCTGGCTAGCAAGAGCAGCCGCCTCCACCACATCCTCGGTGAGCAGGAGCTGCAGCGCTTCATCGGCTGCACCCAGTCGGCCGGCTGCATTCAGCCGCGGTGCCAGCATGAATGATACCTGTCCCGGGCGGATTGCCTGCGGGCTGATGGCGGCTTCGGCAATCAGGGCCTGCAGGCCGGCATTGTGCCCCGATTCCATCGCCTGCAAACCGAAGGTGACGAGAACCCGATTCTCATCCCGGAGCGGCACAATGTCAGCGATGGTCCCCAGAGCCACCAGGTCCAGATAGCGGGCGGCGCTGGCCACTCCCTGCAGCGCCTGAACCAACTTAAAGGCAACGCCCACACCAGCCAAATCGGTGAAGGGATATTCGCTCCCTTGTAGCTTGGGGTTAATGACGGCAATCGCCGGCGGATAACAGTCAGGATCGGGCGTGTGATGATCGGTGATGATCAGGTCGACGCCCAGCCGGTTGGCCAGGTCGACCTCAGCGGCGGAATTGACGCCGCAATCGACGGTGATGACCAGATCCACTCCCCAGGCAGCTATCTGCCGGATAGCCTGGCTGTTCAGCCCGTACCCTTCCTCCAGTCGTCTTGGTATGTATGATTGCACTTCCAGACCGTTATCCCGAAAAAAGCGCACGAGAAGAGCCGTGGCAGTGAGACCGTCCACGTCATAGTCGCCGTAAATCAGAACTCTTTCCCTTTGCTCCATGGCGCGACGCAGGCGCTGCACTGCCGCTGACATCCCCGGCAGGAGGTAGGGATCATGCAGGTGGGACAGGTCGGGGTGAAGGAAGCGCCTGATCGAACTGCTATCTCGATAGCCTCGCTGGAGGAGCACCTCTGCGGCCACTGGGTGCAGTCCTGTCTCCTGGGCAATCTGCTGGGCCAGCTGTCGCTGGCGAGGGGCAATTTGCCAAACTGTCTGCTCCTGTCTCATCCTGCCCCCCCTTTCTCTCTGTTCAATTGCTGCTCGCGTCCCCTGCGGGCGCAGCGAAAAACAACAAACGGCTGCACCGACGAGGGTCGGCACACCCTACTACTCTTCTATTTCACCCTGGAACGGCAGATTCCTGCCCTCCAGGGCCCGAGGCCCGCTCATTGATGGAGGAACTCGTTTGCCAGGGCAGCCGCTGCACAAGAAAACAGAGAGGCCCCGCTGGTCGCGGCGGCCTCCCTGCCCCTTTCTGGCTCAATCGCTTGCCAGCGTCTGGTTGCGCTCGCTCCTGGCGATACGCAGCATGCTCTGAGCGTTGAGCTCGTCGATCACATGCAGACTGCCCTCCGCTGTCTCCACCAGCCGTTTGAGGATGCTGCGATTGGGCTGCAACCCGATGCAGCAGAGTCTAAACCGCGTCTGCTGCCTGAAGTCCAGCGCGGCATCCAGGGAGTCCCGCAGCGGATCCGGGCTGTTCTCGCCCAGAGTTGGAATACCGTCGGTAATCAGCAACAAAAGCCCCTGCCGCTGCCCCCGGGTCTGGATAAGCTCGCTGGCCACGCGCAGGCCCTTGGCCAGAGGGGTGAGCCCCCCTGGCTTGATGGTCTGCAGGCTCTGGCGGATCAGCAGGTGGTTGCGCGTAAAGGGCACTACCACCTCCACCGCGTCTTCCTGAAAGGTGATCACCGCGATGCGATCGCGGCTGTTGATCACCAGATGCTCTGCCAGGTTCTTGGCCGCCTTGATCCGCTTGCCCAACATGCTGGCTGAAGCGTCGATCAGCAGGCAGATATCAATCCCCTTCCGCTGCAGGCGGCTCTCAAAATGCAGATCATCGGGGATAATACGCAGACCCGGTTGCCCTTCGCTCTGTTGCCTGACCAGGGCGCTGCCCACTGTCTCGGCGAGGGCGATGGAATCACCTTCGCCGGGACGGATGATGCGGCGGGTGTTACCGCGCCGTGTCACCTGCTGCCGCGAAAGATCTCCGAAGCTGCCCTCGACCTCGCCCCCGACTCCCAGGGAAAAAAGCAGACCCTGCTTTCGCAACTCCGCCTCCAGTTCCCGAGCACGGGTGATCAGGTGACGATTCAGCTCCATGCCCTCCTCGGTGAGGCGGTAGCGGCCGGCATGGCGCTCCACATAGCCGTAGCCCTCCAACTTGATCCAGGCGTCAAACAGACGGGCTTCCCGCGGATAGCAGGCCGACTCACTGCGAAACGGCGGTCGGCCGCGCGACTGAACCTCAGTCAGAATCGCCCCCAGTTCCTCCAGACTATCCAGATTCTCCAGCACATCGGCGATGGCTGTCAGCTGATACCCATACGCCTCGTCCGCTGCCAGCTCGCGCTGCGATCGGCCGCGCAGAAATGAATCAGTAAACGTGGTATAGGGATGCAGGTCGCCGCGTTGCCCCAACCCAGTGGTCTCGTGCCCCAGCGCCTCAATGCGGCGCAATTCAGCGCCCTGCTGGATGATCGCCTGCTCCACCGCCCAGCTGACAAAAAGAATGGCCGCCAGCTGCCGGTCGCGCAACTGGGCAGCGATATGCACATGATTGAGGTGGGCCTTCTTCACAGATTCCTTCTGCCCAAAGCAGAGCCGCCCGGTGACCCGCCCGCCACCGGCACCGGTCTGCACATCGATAAAGTGAGCCAGCCGATGGAGCCGGGCCGACTGTTCCCAGCCGATAGACGGTGCAACCTCCTGACTGTAGCGGTCGATGCCCTTTTTTACCGCCTGGGCAATCGGCCGCGGATCCAGGGCCTGCACAGAGTGAAAGATGTCCAGATGGACTATCTCGTCGGCTTTCTGGCGCCGATAAAAGACGCGGCCGGCATCAGCATCCTGCAGGATGCTGACCACTTCCGGCCGGTAGGGGTCGATGGTATGCACCCGGCGGCTGCAGACCGCCGCCTCACCGATGCGGCAACCAGCACCCTGCTGCAGCCAGCGTCGCAACTCGGTTTCCTTGCGCAGAAAGATATCAGTCGCCACGGCGCAAGGCTTCCTCGCTCATCACCAATTTGCTCTCCGCCACCTGCTCCATGGTGTTGGCCGCGTTGGGCGGAGCGATGATGGTCAGTGTGCTGGGGTCGGCGATGCTGGTGCCTCCCTCTCTCTCGCTACCTGGCGGCCAGGGCTCAACGTTGGGCACAAGGCCCGCCTCGCTGACTGGCTGAGGCTCCTCTGGCTGTCGCTCGCGGCGTGAGCCAAATAGTCGACTCAGCAGATTCTGCGGCGACGGCTCCGAGTCAGGCTCGCCCCACCGCCTGGCTGGCTCCCCGGATGCCGCAGGCTGTTTCGCCGCTGGCTCCGGCTCCGGGGATGGGTGCTCAGCGGCGACGGCAGCCGATTGCAGAATCTGCAGGGACTCCATGATATCGCTGAGGACATGAGGCGCAGTGCGATGCTTCAGCGCCATCGGAATCACGGTCCGCAGGTCGTCCAGATCCACAGCGGCTTTCCCTTCGAGGGAGGCGTGCATGCGCAGCCCGAGCATGATGGCCTCCAGGGCCCGCAGGCTCTCCAATCCGTGATCCAGATACATGCGGGCCAGGAAATGAAGCGTGCCCTCATCCAGCTGGATCTCGATGAGGCGATTCATGGCGGCGCTCAGCCGACTGCTGACAGCCAGCTGGGAATCAGTGGATCGCAGATTCACCGGCTGATTGGCCTGCTCCAGGATCGCCAGCAGCGTAGACAGCCGATTGGGGCGGCGCACATCGATGGAAAGATCGAAGCGGTCGGCCAGCTGGCGGCGGATTCCCTCCAGCGGACCGGGGTCTTCATCAGGATTGGAGGCTGCCCAGACAGTGACGAGGCTGGTCAGCTCCACCTTAGGGAGGCCGGCGTCCTCGATCTGCAGCCGCCCTGGCTTTGTTCCCATAACGTCCAGCAGAACATCGGCAATCTCCGGGGAGGTGTCGGCCAGGCGGTTGATCTCGTCCACAAAGACGATGCCCCGATGGGCTTTGGCGAGAGTCCCTGGCAGCAGGGCCGCCTCAGGGTGACCCCGGTCGGTCAGTTTCTGCAGGTCGATGCCACCCACCACCGTGGCCACCTTGGACGAATGGGAGATCTCCAGGAACGGCATCGGCATCCATTCTGTGCCGATCCGGGTCAGCTGGGCATAGTCGAGACTGCGGTGCTCCGGACAGTGCGGGGCTTGCGGATCGCAGTTGTACAGGCATCCTTTGACGCGCTCTATTCTGGGGAGTATATCCTTGGCAGAACGGATGATGGTGGTCTTGCCTGTGCCGCGCAACCCCTCCGCATGGAGATGCAGAGGCTGACCGTGTTGTGTGGCCAGAATAGACATCTCGATAGCTTTGAAGAGGGCGGCATTTTCCGGGTGTCGCACCAGGCTGGAGTAGGACTTAGGCAACATGATAACCTCCCCAAAATTTTCTCTACGGGGAGCGCTTTCGGCACGCTCCACTACGGCATTCTCTTTCTATTCTGTCCCAACAAACGCCAGTTTAAGAGGTGGGCGTAAGAAATCTGCCAAAATCTTTATGGGCATGCTATTAGGCAGCAAGGGGGGTGTCAGAGATATGGAGTATCCGAAGATCAATCTCAGCCTGGAGGCGCTGCGGGCACGGGAAGGCGAGGCCCTCCAGCAGCTCGACCTCAAGGAGCTAGGGTTTGAGATCGACGATTATCAGCCGGGAGTTGGTGGCAGGGGGCATTTTCATGGTGAGGAACGGAGGATCAGCTTCCGGGATCTGCATGAACTGGCCGAGATCATCGTCAACCGGCTTCCCCTCCCCCAGGAGGCGTTCTATTATCAGGACGCATTAGCTACCTGCGACGAGATCGAGCGCGAACTGCGGGAGGAAGGTATCCAGGTGCGCTGGGATGAGCGGTTGATCGTCGCCGATCTGGCCGGGGAGCACCCGGTGCGAGCCAGAGTAGCCAACTATCAGCCAGAGGGCTTCGAACCCAAGGCGGTGGCAGTGCTGCGGGACGGAACGACTGTTGCCAACTTCCGGATCGCCGGGGACTGGCCAGAGGAGTGACGACTTATTGGGATGCGCCTGCAGGGGCGATACCCTGTTTTCTCGCAGGCACAAAAGGAGACACCCACTGCGCCCCGGAGGGAGGCAGTGGGTGTGTTATTGCATCAGCCTCTAGCCTATGCAGACCTTTTTTCGCGTCTAGCCCTGTAGTTCGGCGATGCGCGCGGCCACCCGGTCGCGCTTCTGCATCCAGTCGTCCAGCTTGGCTCGCTCCTTCTCTACCACATCGGCTGGGGCCTTGTTTACAAAGCCCGGGTTGCTGAGCTTCTTCTCGCCGCGCCGCACCTCGGCCTCCAGATGCTCTAGCTCTTTCTGCAGACGCTGGATCTCCTGTTCCAGGTCGATAAGGCCGGCCAGGGGCAGATAGAGCTCAGCACCGCTGACGACGGCGGACATCGCCTTCTCCGGTTTGGGAGCGCCAAAGAGGCCGATGGACAGTTCGGAGAGCCCGGCCAGCTTGCGGAAATAGGGGCTGGCTGCTTCCAGCAGGTGCTGACGGGCCTCATCGGCAGCCAATGCCACGCACGGGATGCGGCGGCTGGGGGCCACCGACAGTTCGGCCCGAATATTGCGCACTGCCTTGATGCCTTCCATCACCAGCGCCATGGCTCGCTCGGCTGATTCGTCGATGAACCGCTCCTCCCCCTCCGGCCAGGGGGCAATCATGATGCTCTCGCCCATATGCGGCAGGTGCTGCCAGATCTCTTCCGTGATGAACGGCATGAACGGATGGAGCAGGCGCAGGCTCTTCTCCAGAACATGGGCCAACACTGACTTGGCCGTGCGCTGGGCTGCTGCATCGTCGCCATAGAGGCGCTCCTTGCTGATCTCGATATACCAGTCGCAGTACTCATTCCAGACGAAGTCGTGGAGGGTGCGCATCGCCTCGCCGAAGTTGTAGTTATTCAGCAAGCCGGTGGCTTCCTTCGCCACCCGGTTGACGCGGCTCAGTATCCAGCGATCTGCCAGCTCCAGATTGTGCTCGATGTCGATCTCGGCATAACTGAAATCGCCCAGGTTCATCAGCACATAGCGAGACGCGTTCCAGAGCTTATTGCAGAAATTGCGGGCCGCCTCGATCTTCTCCTGGTAGTAGCGGGTGTCATTGCCCATGGTGGTGCCGGTGATCAGGCTCCAGCGCAGCACATCGGCGCCATACTCGGCGATCACGTCGATAGGGTCGATGCCGTTGCCCAACGACTTGGACATTTTCCGCCCCTGCGCATCCCGCACCAGGCCATGCAGGAGTACATCACGGAAGGGCACCTCCCCCATGAACTCCAGCGAAGTGAAGATCATTTTCGCCACCCAGAAGAAAAGGATGTCGTAGCCCGTGATCAGCACATCCGTGGGGAAGAAGTACTCCAGTTCGGCCGTCTGCTCCGGCCAGCCCAGCGTAGAGTAGGGCCAGAGGGCAGAGCTGAACCAGGTATCCAGCACATCATCGTCCTGCTCCAGACGGGTCGAGCCACACTTGTTGCAGGCGGCAGGGGTGTCGACGGCGACGAGCACCTCATCACAATCCTGACAATACCAGACGGGAATGCGGTGCCCCCACCAGAGCTGCCGGGAGATGCACCAGTCGTGCACGTTCTCCATCCAGTGATAATAGACCTTGCTGAAGCGCTCCGGAACCAGTCTGGTCTCACCCTGGCGCACCACCTCGATGGCCGGCCTGGCCAGCGGTTCCATCTTCACAAACCACTGAAGGGAGACGAGGGGTTCGATGATGTTGTGGCAGCGATAGCAGTGGCCGACGGCATGCTGATGCTGCTCGACCCTGACCAGATAGCCGCCGCTGTCCAGGTCCCGCACGACCGCCTGCCGGGCCTCATACCGATCCAGACCGGCGTAGTCGCCGGCGGCGTCCGTCATCCGTCCGTCCTTGCCGATGACGACGACTTCCTCCAGATGGTGGCGCAGCCCCATCTGGAAGTCGTTGGGATCGTGGGCCGGAGTCACTTTTACCGCCCCGGTGCCGAAAGCAGGGTCAACGAACGAGTCGGCAATGATGGGGATCACTCGCCCAACCAGCGGCAGAACCACCGACTGCCCCACGAGGTGCCCGTAGCGCTCATCCTCCGGATGAACGGCTACGGCCGTATCGCCCAGCATCGTTTCCGGCCGCGTGGTCGCTACCTGAATGAAGCCAGAGCCGTCCTGCAGTGGGTAGCGCAGGTGCCAGAGTTGCCCAGCCGTGTCTTCGTGTTCCACCTCGTCATCGGAGATAACCGTCTGGCAGCTGGGACACCAGTTGGTGATGTAGCTGCCTCGGTAGATCAGGCCCTTTTCATAGAGGCGGACGAAGGCTTCCCGCACCGCCCGGGAGCAGCCCTCATCCATGGTGAAGCGCAAGCGATCCCAGTCGCAGGAGCAGCCGATCTGCTTGAGCTGCTCAATAATCCTGCCGCCGTATTCCTCTTTCCAGGCCCATGCGCGCTCCAGGAACTTCTCCCGACCCAGATCCTCTTTGGTCAAGCCCTCTGCCGCCAGGAACTCCTCGATCTTCACCTGCGTGGCGATGCTGGCGTGATCGGTTCCCGGCATCCAGAGCGTTTCGTATCCCTGCATCCGCCTGGTTCTGATCAGCGCGTCGATCATCGCCGCCTCCATCCCGTGCCCGATGTGCAGAGCGCTGGTGATATTAGGCGGCGGGATAACAATGGTAAACGGATCCCTGTCCGGATTTACCTCGGCGTGAAAATACCCGCGATCCAGCCAGAACTGATACCACTTCTTCTCCACCTGGCTCGGATCGTAGACTGTTGCCAGGGTCTCTTTGCTCATGTGTTTCGCCTCCTTTGATCTGAAAAACAAAAAGCCCCTCGTCCGGTTAAGGACGAAAGGCTCGGCTTCCGCGGTACCACCTTAAGTAAAAGAGTCGGCGACCCTTTTCACTCGTAGCTGCGCTAACGGGCAGACCCGTATCGGGCTAGGCGTGCCTCACCCGATAAGCTCAGCGGCGACGTTCGCACTGTCCCTGATACCCGGGAAGGCTTTCAGCCGGTGACCCTCCCTCTCTGCTGGCGGGCGGCAGTGCTACTCCTCCGCTTCATTGCCGGTATGTTTTTATTGTATGCATGAAACGGCCGAGTTGTCAAGCGACTCAGCCGGTCACGGCAAGGATTTTCTGCCTCAGTCGCTCTCGGTGGAACTCAGGGCGCTGGCACAGATGCAGTCGCGGGTCTCGAGCAGCGGCATCTCTTCAATCACGCCGAGCAGCAGCCGCTTGACCCGCTCCACGTTCTGAGCAAAGACCTCCAGAACGGCGCCATGGGTCACCGGCGGGATGTCGGCGCGCCCTTCCAGCCCGGCGTCATAGTCTGTCACCAGCGAGATGTTGGCGTAACAGATCTCCATCTCCCGGGCCAGCATCGCTTCCGGGTAACCGGTCATGCCGATAACATGCCAACCATGGCCGCTATACTCGCGGCTCTCGGCGCGGGTGGAGAAGCGCGGCCCGTTGATAACAACCATCGTTCCCTCGGGGCGGACGGAAATGCCCAACTTAGCCGCCGTATCAACGATCTGCTGCCGCAAGCGTGGACAATAGGGATCGGCAGCGCTGACATGACGCACGTCAGGCCCCTCAAAGAATGTGTCCTGCCGCCCCCAGGTCCGGTTGACAAACTGATCGCAGACGACAAACTCACCCGGGGCCAGATCCGGCTGCAGGCTACCCACCGCGCAGGGAGCGATAATCTGGCGGACGCCCAGGCTGTGCATTGCCCAGATATTTGCCCGGTAGTTGATCTTGTGGGGAGGAATCGTATGCTTGCTGCCGTGCCGCGGCAGGAAGGCTACCGACTTGTCGCCGAACCTCGCCAGGGCGATCTTGTCACTGGGACTGCCAAACGGTGTATCAACCACGACCTCCTCGACGTCCTCCAGCAAGGTATAGAAGCCCGAGCCGCCGAAAACGCCGATATCTGCACTTCTTTCCATCTCCAACACCCCTTCACTCAGTCTTGCTGGGCCTGGATGCTGCTTTAGGCCAGATATTCAATTGGCTGCCTAACCCTGTTTTTCCTGCCCGGCGACGAGGCTGCCGAACAGATTCCAGGTCTGGGCCGCATCGATGCGCACCGACACGATCTCGCCGCGCAGGTCGGCCGGACCGCGAAAATGGACCAGCTTGTTGCCCCGGGTACGACCGGTGAGCATCTCCGGGTTGTTCTTGCTGGGCCCCTCCACGAGCAGCTCCTGCACCGAGCCTACCAGCTCCTGATTCCGCTCCAGGCTGATGCGATTCTGGGTGGCAATCAGGCAGGTCAGGCGCTCCTTGCTGACCGTCGGCTCCACCTGATTGGTCATCCGGGCGGCTGGTGTGCCGCCGCGGGGTGAATAGGCAAAGGTGAACGCAGAATCGTAACGCACTTCTTCCAGCAGGCTGATCGTCTCCTGGAAGTCCTCGTCGGTTTCGCCGGGGAAGCCGACGATAATATCTGTCGTCAGTGTAACGTCGGGAATTGCGGCCCGGACTTGCCGCACGAGATCCAGATATTGCTCGCGGCTATAGCCGCGGTTCATCGCTCGCAGAATGCGCGTGCTTCCCGCCTGCACCGGCAGGTGCAGGTGCTCCATCACGTGCTCGCACTCAGCCATGGCCTGGATCAGGCGTGGACTGATGTCCTTTGGGTGAGAGGTGGTGAAGCGAATCCGTTCAATCCCGGTTTCATTGACGAGGCGCAGCAGGTCAGCGAAATCCACTTCGCTGTCCAGATCCTTGCCGTAGCTGTTCACGTTCTGGCCCAGCAGGGTCACCTCCCGGTAACCGCGCTCGGCCAGTTGGCGCACCTCGGCGGCAATGCTCTCAGGACGACGGCTGCGCTCGCGTCCGCGAACGTAAGGCACGATGCAGTAGGTACAGAAGTTGTTGCACCCATACATGATGGTCACCCAGGCCTTGAGGCCGTCATGCCTGAGGCGAGGCAGGTTCTCCTGCACCTCTCCCTCCTGATCCCAGATCTGCAGCACCGTCTCCTGGCTCTCCCTGGCGGCCTGCAGCAGGGCAGGAAACTCCGCCAGATTATGAGTTCCAAAGATGATATCCAGATGGGGAAAACGCTGCTTCAGCTTGTTGGCTACCTCTGGCTGCTGCGGCATGCAGCCGCCCACTGCCAGCACCAGATTGGGGTTGAGCTGTTTCAGCCGATAGAGCTCGCCAATCTTGCCATAGACCCGCTGCTCGGCGTGCTCACGCACGGCGCAGGTCACGAGAATGATCAAATCGGCTGCCGCCTCATCAGTCGTCTCGCTATACCCCAGATCATGCAACATGCCCGCCAGCACCTCGGCATCGTGTTCGTTCATCTGGCAGCCGTAGGGCATGATCATGTACTGTAGCTTCATATATCTCACCTCAGGGAAGATTGTAGCGATTGCCCGGGGCTTTGGCAAATCGCTGGCCGGCGCCAGCCTCGCTATTGCCCCGGCCGACCTCGCATCGTCAGGCTGAACAGCCCGGAGCGCATCGCCAGGCTCCGGAGTTGGGGCTGGTACATGCCCACTGATTTCAGATTCTTGCCGAAAATCTTCAGGCGCAGCTTGCGGGATGACTGCTGATAGCGGAGCAGCGCTCCATCCAGACCAGGTTGCAGGCTGCCAGCCAGATTCAGGGCGCTGTTGAAGGCATAGCTGAGGCCTTCAGCCGAACTGGGGCTGATCCACCCAGCCGCTTCGCCGATGAGGGCGACCCCGTTGATGACAGGGGAGACATCTGCGGTGCGCGGCCGCACCATCAGGGCCCCTTCCCGCCTGCTCCGCTCACCCCAGGTGATGCCGTACTGCTGCAGCCGTTGCTTGAATGCCTGAAAGCGGGCCTCGGCCGCCTCACCCGGCTCCAGGGCGACGCCAACCAGCAGCTGGTCATGCTTGGGAATAGTCCAGCCGTAGAAATCGGTGATGCTGCTGTCAAAGACAGCTGTGAAATATGGCATCGGGCGTTCCACCTCAAACCATTCCTGGATGCACACATAGTTGGCAGGCAGCGCCGCGTCCGGGTCCGCCAGACGATGCACACGCGAGCCGGCCCCATCGGCACCCACCAGCAGTTTCGCCTGCTCAACTCGCTCCTGGTCATCCTGTTCAAATGAAATCGTGAAGGCATCCTTCCCCCGAAGATAGCGTTTGAAGACGACGCCGAAACGGGCATCAACCTGATCGGGAATCAGCGAAACCAGCCAGCGGTCGAAGCGCTGCCGATCGATGTTGATATAGAAGCGCTGGTAGTACTGCTCCTGACTATGATCCAGGTCGATCACCCGCACGACGAAAAGCTGGGGGCCTACCAGGATATCTCCCGGCAATCCGAGGCCCATTTCCGCCAGCACCTTCTGCGCATCAGGCGCCAGCAGCCCGCCACAGCACTTGCCCGGTCCAGACAGATCATGCCGGCGCCGGTCCAGCAGCAGGACGCGATACTGCTTCCCCAGCAGGCGAGCCAGAGTTGCCCCGGCAGGTCCGGCACCCACGATGGCGATGTCATACATCCGCGCTCATTCCCATCTATAGTTAGACTTCATTTCTAGCACCTATTGTACGTCGAAACTGTAATCCCTGAAAGTACAACAGAGCATCAACTCTCACCACGGGCTGCGGGGGTTAAAGAAGACCGCCAGGAGCCTGAGCGACTCTGACCCCTCTTCCACGTAAGCGTAGCTCTCAGGGGAATCTGTGTAGATGAAGAATTGCTCTGAAGCGTCGCGGCGCAGGAGGTGCATCGACCTGCCATCAGAGCAGAGAGCAACCAGATTCCTACGATGTTGATAGCGCCCCTCCCAGGGATCGTGCTCATCCTCCTCGTATGCCCAGAATACCGGCATCTTCCGCACATCCCTGATAAAGCTGCGCAGCCGCTCCTGGCGGCGCTGTTCGGTATCAGACTTAAACCATGGTGGCTGATAGACATCGTTGAAGAAGTATGTGGACAGCCAGGCATGATCGTCTGCCAGCAATGGGAGCACGGGGCGCGGTGTAACATTGACGACTGGCATACCTTGATTCCCTCCTTTCCATCGTAAGTCTACAGGATTTGCGCAGTACACAAGGCGATGTCTGCCTGGCAAAGCCAGAATTGCAGCGCATCTACAGGTTGATACGTTCATCGGCCCGCAATGTTCTGCCTGCGCAAATCGCGTCGAAACGGCGCGCTTCCCGTCGTTTCCCGGGCAATACCTGGTAAGCAGCAGACAACCTATCATTATCGTCCGGCAAGGGGCGTATACATGACCGAAGACGGGAGGCGGCTGCCGCCCGCCCGGTGTTATTGCCAAAGAAGGTGATCTGATGAAAAAGGCGTTGGCTTTTCTTGCCCTGGTGGTGCTGATCGCAGCCGGGGTCTGGCATTACGCGCCGGTTCAGGTAACAGCGGTCTTTCTGATGTATAAGGATCCGCTGTCCAGCGTTCAGGGTGGGGTGGCGCCGCCGCTGTCCAGTGTCCACTGTACCGCCGATCGGTTCCGCCTCAATCTGGAGTATATCGCGATACATCATCACTATCGCCTCTTCTCCAGCGATGAGAGCCAGCGTAACTACATGGAGGTGGCGTTGGTACTGGAGCATCTGGATGATGTGGCGTTTGTGCCTGCCACAACCCTGGAGGCCGAACTGCTGGATGACCAGGGGCGGACGTTTCGTCCTACGGCCCTGCCGCAGCTCTCCCCCCTCCCCGACCGACTGCCCGACGGCAGCGCCTGGCGGATGATTCTCCGCTTCCCCTCGCTAACGTCCCAGGCCACAAGCCTGCAGCTAAATCTCAGCACCGATACTCACCAGTTCACGCTGGTTGGAGCAGCCCTGCCCTGATCAGCATTTGTGAACCCCAGTGATTGAAAAACGAGGCTACCCTGTATCAAGGGTAGCCTCGTTGCCTATTCTCTCAGTTGTTAGCTACGCGCCTTACTGCCTCGCAGGCTCGTAGCACGCGAATGGTGTTCACCCGGCAGTCCTCAGTACCCTGCAGGTGGCCACGCTCTCGCTGCAGCAGTTTGATGCAATCGACCACTTCCTGAGTGATCCGCTCACCGATGCAGACTAGCGGCATACCTGGCGGATAGGCCATCACATTTTCCGCGGAGATGAGGCCGACAGCATCTTCCAGCGGCACCGGGTACGAATCGATATGGAAAGCATCCCGGGGCAGGATCACTGTCTCGGGAACCTTCGACGGCATGCAGGTATAGTGCGGCATAGCTTCCGGTCGGCCATGCGCCTTGACCATCTGCTTCACGGCGTCCACCAAACGTTCCATGTTCTCCTGCGTATCGCCGATGGAGCCGACAGCCAGAACATTATAGAGATCAGACAGCTCGACCTGGATGCGGTGCTCATCCCTCAGGAATCTCTCGGCGGCGAACCCGCTGATACCGACGCCGCGCAGGTTGATAACCAGCTTGGTCGGGTCATACTGGAAACAGCCGGCAAGCCCGTGCAGATCTTCCCCAGGCACGTAGACGCCGGGGATCTGGTTGAGTTCAGCCCGCGCCCAGTTACAGAGCTGGATCGTGCGTTCCAGCAGTTCCCTACCGCGCAACACGGCCTGCTGTCGGGCGACATCCAACGATGCCAGCAGCAGGTAAGAGGGGCTGGTAGTCTGCGTCAGGTTCAACACCTGTTTGACGTGAGACGAGGTAACCAGATTGGAGTTGACGAGCAGCATGGAGCTCTGCGTCAGTGAACCAAGCAACTTATGGGTGCTGATGGCAGCCATATCGGCGCCTGCCGAGGCGGCCGACAACGGCAGGTCGGGATGAAAGCGAAAGTGTGCGCCATGCGCCTCGTCAGCCAGAACGGCCACGCCGTAGCTATGGGCGATCTCGATAATCGCCTTCAGATCACCAGCCACGCCATAGTAGGTTGGGTTGATCACGAAGACGGCCTTGGCGTCGCGATGGGCCCTCAGCGCCTCCTCGACGCTTTCCGGGGTAATGCCCATGGCAAAGCCCAGGAAGTCATGCACTTCGGGCTGAATGTAAATCGGTATCGCCCCGCTGAGCGTCAGGGCACCCTGCACCGACCTGTGGGCATTGCGGGGCAGGATGATTTTGTCACCTGGGCGGCAGACACTCATGATCATCGCCTGAATCCCGCTGGTGGTGCCGTTGACCAGGAAGTGGGCAGCTTGTACGCCGAATGCGTCGGCAGCCAATTCCTCGGCAGCCTTGATCACGCCCCGGGGGTTCGTTATCCCATCGACTTCCTCATGTACGGTGACATCGATGGTCATCACATTCTTACCAACAAAGTCGGTGAAGTCTGGACAGCCAACACCCTGTTTATGCCCAGGAACATGAAAAGAGATTGTCTTGTCCGCCATGTACCGTTTCAGGGCATCGAACAATGGCGTAGAATTATGGTCTAGCCGGAGCATCAGCACATCCCTCCCTGATCCGCTCTGTGTCGGTGAAAATGGCTCATCCGGGGCGACGCTTCGTCGCGCCAGCGCCTGGAAAGCGCCCCGAGCGTTTTCTCGCTAGTAGCCTGAGCCTCGCGGGCGCATGATAATATTAAAGCACGCGTTTTCTGGTGATGCAATGCTAATTTCGCCCGCCGGGAAATAAATTTTCCTCCCCGCTGGACGTCGACAGTATCGGCCATTTTGCGGGGAATAATGACCCTGTTTCGACCTATTGTGATATAATACATGCGGCTTAAGATCAAATAGCGTATTCTGATCGCTGAAAGGAGAGTAATGCGGTGCAACAGTGTCTCCATGATCTCCAGTCAGTCTGCAAAGAGGTGCGGCGCGATATCGTGCGCATGACGGCAGCTGCTGGTTCAGGCCACCCTGGCGGCTCCCTGTCTTCGGTGGAACTGCTGGTAGGCCTTTATTTCTGCAAGATGCGGCATGATCCAGAGCGGCCTGACTGGCCGGACAGGGATCGGTTTATCCTTTCCAAAGGCCACATCGCCCCGGCGCTGTACAGCGTGCTGGCGCGGACTGGCTATTTCCCAGTCGAGGATTTGAGCACGTTGCGCAAACTGGGAAGCCATCTGCAGGGCCATCCCAATGTGCTCTCGACTCCGGGGCTGGACAGCTCCAGCGGCTCGCTGGGACAAGGGCTTTCCATTGCCAACGGCCTGGCACTGGCCGCAAGGCTGAACGGGCAGGATTTCCGTACGTACTGCCTGATGGGCGACGGAGAGCTGCAGGAAGGACAGATCTGGGAGGCGGCCATGTCGGCAGCACACTACCGGTTGGACAATGTCTGTGCCATCGTCGATTATAACGGCCTGCAGATCGACGGCGATGTGGAAAAGGTCATGGGGCTGGCTCCCCTGGCTGAGAAATGGCAGTCGTTTAACTGGCACGTGATCAGCATTGACGGCCACGATATGAACCAGGTGCTGGATGCCTACGCAGAGGCAGAGCGCACCAAAGGAAAGCCTAGTGTCATCATTGCCAAGACGGTCAAAGGCAAAGGCGTTTCCTTCATGGAAAACGAGGCCGGTTGGCATGGCAAGGCACCGAGCGCTGCTGAGCTGAAGCAGGCGTTGGCTGAGCTGGCTTAAGGGTCAAAGGAGGTTATTTCAGGTGAACATGAAACCCACACGTGACGGATATGGCGAGGCGCTGCTCAGCCTGGGTCAGTCGAATCCGGATGTGGTCGTTCTCGATGCCGATCTTTCCACCTCGACTCGCACCAACTGGTTTGCCGCCGAATACCCCGATCGCTTCTTCGACATGGGCATCGCTGAGCAGGATATGCTGGGGACGGCTGCCGGGCTTTCACTGGGTGGAAAAATCCCCTTTGTAACGACCTATGGCGTCTTCGTAGCTGGCCGCGCCTGGGATCAGATCCGGACCACGATCTGCTATGCCAATCTGAATGTGAAGATCGGCGGTGCCCATGGCGGCATTTCTGTCGGCGCCGACGGTGCTACCCACCAGGCGTTAGAGGAGATCGCCCTGATGCGCGTGTTACCCAACATGCGACTGATCGTCCCCTGTGACTCCATCGAAGCGCGCAAGGCGACGCTGGCCGCCGCCGCTGTCCGCGGCCCGGTCTATCTGAGATTTGCCCGCGAAGCTACGCCAGTCTTCACCAGGGAGGAGGACGAGTTCGAGCTGGGTCGGGCCAACATGTTGCGCGAAGGTAGCGACGTCAGTATCATCGCCTGCGGCCCCATCGTCTATGAAGCATTGATGGCAGCGGAGGAGCTGGCTGGCGAGGGTATCTCCTGCCGGGTGATCAACATGCATACGATTAAACCCCTGGATACCGAGGCGGTGCTGGCGGCGGCAGCTGAAACCGGCGCCATCGTCACGGCAGAGGAACACCAGATCAACGCCGGACTTGGAGGAGCCGTTGCCGAGGTGCTCGTTCGGGAGCACCCAGTACCAGTGGAGATGGTCGCTGTTATGGACAAATTTGGTGAGTCGGGGTCGCCGGATGAGCTGATGGCGGCCTACGGTCTGACGCGTAAGGAAATCGGCGAGGCTGTCCGCAAGGTGCTCGCCAGAAAAAACAGGGTTTAGGAAGGAGACTATGATGATGGAAGCGCTATTGGCAGAACGCATGTCGCGGCTCGGCACTGAAGCGGCCTTCGAAGTGTTGGCACGCGCCAGGGAACTGGAGGCCGCCGGAAGACAAGTGATTCACCTGCAGATCGGCGAGCCCGATTTCGATACGCCGCAGAACATCAAGGATGCCGCAGTGAGGGCGCTGGCTAACGGCTATACGCACTACACACCGGCGGCCGGCATCCCTGAACTGCGGCAGGCCATCGCCGACTACGTCTTCAAATATAAGGGCGTCCCCGCCAAGGCAGATGAAGTGGTCGTCGTTCCCGGCTGCAAGCCGATCATGTTCTACACGATCCTGGCGCTGGTCAATCCGGGCGACGAGGTGCTTTACCCCAACCCGGGATTCCCCATCTACGAATCGATGATCAACTTCGTGGGTGGCAAGGCGATCCCCACGCCGTTGTTGCAGGAAAACGAGTTCCGTCTGGACATCGACGATCTGGCCAACAAGATCACCGACAGGACGAAGCTGCTCATCATCAACTCTCCGGGCAACCCCAGCTGCGGTGTACTCA
This sequence comes from Bacillota bacterium, assembly GCA_050949085.1. Classification (GTDB taxonomy): domain Bacteria; phylum Bacillota; class UBA994; order UBA5500; family UBA5500; genus JBMNFB01. The sequence goes on along the minus strand of JBMNFB010000001.1, from coordinate 358,288 downwards.
CCCGCGATGATCTGACCCGGATCGCCGATCTGGTGCGCGGCAAGGACATCATGATCCTCAGCGACGAGGTTTACGACCGGATCATCTACGAGGGTGAGGCCTGCTCCATCGCCAGCCTGCCGGGCATGAAGGATCAGACCATCATCCTCGATGGATTCTCCAAAACATATGCGATGACCGGCTGGCGGCTCGGCTATGGTGTAATGCCGGAGTGGCTGGCCCCGCGCGTCAGCCGACTGATGACCAATAGCAACTCCTGCACCGCCGCCTTCACCCAGATGGCTGGCCTCGAAGCGCTGACCGGCCCCCAGGATGCGGTCGATGTCATGGTGGCGGAGTTTAAGAAGCGCCGCGATATCATCGTCGACGGACTGAATCAGATCCCTGGCTTTAGCTGTCTGAAGCCGCAGGGTGCCTTCTATGCCTTCCCGGATGTGCGCGGCACTGGCATTGACAGCAAGGAACTGGCTGACCTGCTGTTGGCTGAAGCCGGGGTGGCCGTTCTCAGCGGCGAGTCCTTTGGCGCATACGGCGCCGGACACCTGCGCTTCTCCTACGCCAACTCGGTGGAGAACATCCAGCTGGCGCTGGAGCGAATCGACCAGGTCGTGCGCAGACTGAGGAAGTAACGTCAACGAGAACAAGCCGCGCTGCCTCACGCAGCGCGGTTCCTGTCCTCATCTGCAAGGCATTTTGCTAACCCGGAGTGGAGGTGTGTCTGGATGCAGCGCAGAAAGAACTTGCAGAGAACCGCGCGTCAGTATCTGGGGATCCTGATTGGCACCCTCATCACCGCCCTGGGCCTGAACACCCTCCTGATCCCCAATAGAATAGCTGCCGGCGGCGCTTCAGGTATTGCCACGATCCTGCATTACCTGATCGAACTTGACCCTGGACTGACTATCCTTCTGATCAACGTCCCGCTGCTGATCCTCAGCGGCATTTTCATGGGCTGGAAGTATAGCTGGTATTCTATCCTCGGCGGCCTGATCACTTCCGGCTGGGTTACACTGACCAGCCGGCTGGCTCCCCTGACGGACGTACCGCTGCTGGGTACGCTCTATGGCGGCGTTGTCACCGGTATCGGCATGGGTATTGTCTTCCGCTCCCGCGGCTCCACCGGTGGAACGGACGTCGCCGCCCAGCTGATCAACCACTTCACCGGCTGGCCGGTTGGACAGGCGCTGCTGGTGATTGATGGGATAATCGTGGCCGCAGCGGCGCTAATCTTTGGCACTGAGCTGGCCATGTACGCCTTGATTGCCATCTTCGTAACCACGCGCGTCATCGACTGGCTGCAGGAAGGATTCGTCTCGGTCAAGGCTTTGCTGGTCATCTCCGATGCCAACGAGGCCATCGCAACGGCGATTCTGCATGACCTGGGCCGAGGGGCAACATTCCTGCACGGCGAAGGCGGCTATAGTCGCCACGAGAAGCGGGCGCTGCTGGTGGTGGTCGATCGGTCTGAACTGACGGCAGTCAAGGAACTGGTGCACCGCCACGATGAGAGGGCGTTTGTGATCGTCGTTGATGCCCGCGAGGTGCTGGGCGAAGGCTTCAGCCAGCTATCCACCACTATCTGACAGGGGGCATGTCCTGTCCTCCTCCTGAATAGGTTTAGGACAGGGTCTCGTGCACAGACCGAGGCCCGACATGGATTCGGAGGAGGCGATCAAACTGCTACCAGAGGTGCTGCTCTCCAGTCTGTTGGCCGGTTTGGCCACAGTGCTGGGCGGCATGTTGGTGCTTTTCTTCGGTCAACCCAGTCAACGCCTGCTGGCCTTCCTGCTGGGCGTGGCCGCGGGGGTGATGCTGTCGGTGGTGACGGTAGACCTCATCCCCTCGGCCCTGGGGCAGGGAGCGCGCTGGCTTACCGCCGGGGGTTTCGCCTGCGGTGTGCTGTTTCTGGCGCTGGTGGACAACTTCCTCAGTCGGCGACAGCGACACCGGCGGCGCGCCACTGCCCGCACGCGCAGCAGCTACATCCGGCTGGGGCTGCTGGTTTCCTTCGGCATCGCCCTGCATGACCTGCCAGAGGGGCTGGCCATCGGCGCCGGTTTTGCCGCCACGTACAACCTGGGAACCAGTCTCGCCTTCGCCATCGGCCTGCACAATGTCCCCGAGGGCATCAGTATGGCTGCTCCGCTGCTCCTGGGCGGATGGAGTCGCTGGCGAGTGATGGGCCTCTGCCTGCTGGTCGCCCTGGTGACGCCGCTGGGTACCTGGCTAAGCCTGCTCCTGCTCAGTATCTCGCCAGAGTTTATCGCTGCCAGCCTGGCGTTTGCCGCCGGAGCCATGGTCTTCGTAGTCGCCGATGAGCTGATTCCGACGTCGCACGACGCTTCGCGCCTGCTGACATCCGTCGGCCTGACGCTAGGCTTTATTCTGATTCTCATCGTTGCCTGACCTGGCGGCTGACTAGCCGCGCGGTGCTTCGGAGAAGCTAGCTGCAGGAGGTGACCGCGTTGCAGGCACGTCAGATTCTTCCTTACGCAGGGATTGGACTAGTCGCAGGCATCGTCAACGGACTGCTGGGCATCGGTGGCGGAACAGTTCTCATCCCGGGGATGGTCTACCTGTTAGGCATAAAACAGCATCATGCCCACGCGACAAGTTTGCTGATCATTCTCCCCACCTCGCTGGTCAGCATGCTGGTCTATCGCTCCCTTGGTGCCATCGAGATCAAGTCCTTGCTGGGCCTGGCCGCCTTCACCTCGGGCGGCGCAGTGGTAGGCGCAATCCTGATGAACTACTGCCGCCCCCGGCTGCTGCGCAAAGGCTTCGGCCTGTTCATGATTGTCGCCGGCGGGCGCATGCTGTTCTAGATGTTTACGGCGATCTTAGGCTTCCTTTCCGGCATTCTGGCTGGTCTGGCCGTAGGTGGGGGCACGCTGCTCGTCCCCGGCCTCGTCCTGATCAGGGGAGTTGAACAGCATGTGGCGCAAGGCATCTCACTCTTTATCTTTCTCCCAACCTCTGTGCTGGCGATCATCACTCACCTGCGCTATGGCAACATTCGGTGGCGACTGGCGCTAATGCTGAGCATCGGCAGCGTGATCGGCTCCTTCCTGGGGGCGCTGCTGGCCCTGCGGCTGAATGCACCGGTTCTCCGCAAGATCTTTGCCATCTATCTCATCGCCATGGGCATTTACCAATTAGTGCACTCGCCCCGAAAAGCGCAAGATGCGCCATCTAGGAAGGAACCCAAATAGGCAAGACCCCGCCTCCTTCAAGGGAGGCGGGGTCTGTTTCCATCTGTCTTCAGTTCATTCTCCTACTTGAAAATACTGAGGAATATACCAGCCGCAACGGCTGAGCCAATAACGCCGGCGACGTTCGGGCCCATGGCATGCATGAGCAAGTAGTTAGCAGGGTTTGCTCTCTGGCCCTCTACCTGCGAAACGCGAGCGGCCATCGGTACTGCCGAGACGCCAGCCGAGCCGATAAGCGGGTTGACCTTGCCGCCGGAAAGCTTGTACATCACCTTTCCGAGCAGGACTCCGGCGGCCGTGCCCACGGAAAAGGCGACCAGCCCCAGGCCGATGATCAGCAATGTCTGAATGCGCAGGAAGTTATCGCCGTTGGCCGTAGCCCCCACGGTGGTGCCGAGGAAAATAACGATAACGTTCATCAGGTCATTCTGAGCCGTCTTGGAGAGGCGCTCCACAACACCACTCTCACGCAGCAAGTTGCCGAACATCAGCATGCCCACCAGTGGAATGGCCGAAGGCAGCAGCAGGCCAACGATCACCGTCACAACGATCGGGAAAACGATCTTCTCTACCTTGGAAACCTCGCGCAGCTGCTCCATCACCGTGGAGCGCTCTTCCTTAGTCGTCAGCGCCCGCATGATCGGCGGCTGGATGATTGGCACCAGAGCCATGTAGGAATACGCTGCCACTGCGATGCTGGCCAGCAGCTGCGGAGCCAGGCGGGTGGCAGCATAGATGGCCGTCGGGCCATCAGCTCCACCGATAGTGCCGATCGCCGCGGATTCTGGAGCGGTAAAGCCCAGCAGCGCGTAGGCGCAGATGTAGGTGAAGAAAATGCCGAACTGAGCCGCCGCCCCCAGCAAGAACGTCTTCGGGTTGGCGATCAAGGGGCCGAAGTCAGTCATCGCACCCACTCCCAGGAAGATGAGCGGCGGATAGATACCCAGCTTCACACCCTGATATAGATAGTATAGGAGTCCACCAAGGCTCGGGCGGAAAGCTGCAACCTCAGCCAGATCGGCTTCACTTAGCACGCCGGCTTCGCCCAGGGCGCTGGTCAGAGTCTCCAGGGCCTTGGGTCCACTGGCCATCACCTCGTTCAACGTCTCCTGGTCCAGAAGTCCTTCCTCGGCGATGTTGGTCAGCAGCAGGCTCAGGCCTTCAGGCCCCAGATTACGAACCTCCTGGATAGCCTCGACCTCCAGGACCTCTCTGGATTCGAGCATATTCAATAGTCCATCAATCCGGGTGGTCGGGCCGTCCATCAGACCACCCAGTGGCAGGTTGACCAGGAGCATCCCAAAGGCGATGGGGATCAACAGCAATGGTTCATACTTCCTGACGATCGCCAGATAGAGGAGAACGCAGGCGACGACCAGCATGATCAGATTGGGGATGCTCATATTGGCGAATCCGCTTCCCTGCCAGATATCCAGTAGTGTATTCCAGATCAAGTCATCTCACCTCCCGACTAGCCGATGACGACAAGGACATCTCCAGGATTAACGGCGCTCCCCTTGGAAACGTTGATTGATTTCACCGTGCCGGCGGCAGTAGCCGAGATCTCATTCTCCATCTTCATCGCTTCCAGAATCAGTACAACGTCGCCAACTGCGACCTGATCGCCCACCTTAACCTTGACATCCAGGACTGTCCCTGGCATCGGTGCAGTGACGCTGCCCTGACCGGCGGCCGTGCCTGTAGCTGCCGGCTGCGGCGCAGCAGGCTTAGGGGTCGCCACTGAAATTGGCTCCACCTTGGTCTGTGGAATGCTCACCGGTGCTGCAGGTGTCTTTGTTGGGGCTGCGGCCGGGCGAACCGGCGACTCACCGCCAAGATCCTCAACTATGACTTCATAGGTTTCACCGTTCACGGTGATCCGAAACTTCTTGGACATCTGCTTAATCCCCTTTCCGCTGATCCTAGTTTTCTACGCTCTCCCGCTGAGCTGTGAGAGACCAGACACTGGTCGGGGCGCGCCGAATGGAGATGACGTTGAGTCTCTCCATCGACCGACCCAGGTAGGCAGCTGCTGCTGCGGCGATCACGGCCACCATCTGAGGTGACAAGCCAGTAACGGCCGCCGCTGCGCTGACCTCAGGCTGCACCCTGGGCTCCGATGGCTCTGTGCCTTTCTGTGTCGCACCGACGAGGCGAGACACTAACTCAAAACTCACGGACAGCAGATAGAGCACTGCGAAGACGATTCCCATGCTGATGGCGCTCAGACGCAATGCATCAAACAGTTTTTCCAGTCCCATGGCTATCCCCCTTCGTTATACTGGGAAGTTGCCGTGCTTCTTGGCAGGGCGATGCACCCGCTTGGTGGCATTGGCCTCCAGGGCGTTGATGATCATGCGCCGGGTATCGCGTGGATCGATGACGTCATCCACCATGCCACGTGAAGCTGCCACGTAGGGGTTGGCGAACTTGTCCCGGTATTCGGAAATGCGCTCCTGGCGAACTGTGGCCGGGTCTTCAGCCTGCTCAATGTCACGGCGGAAGATGATGTTAGCTGCACCTTCGGGTCCCATGACCGCGATCTCGGCAGTCGGCCAGGCATAGACGGTGTCGGCACCCAGAGCCTTGCTGCACATCGCCAGATAGGCACCGCCGTAGGCCTTGCGCATGATCAGGCTGATCTTGGGAACGCTGGCCTCTGAATATGCATAGAGCATCTTGGCGCCGTGGCGGATGATGCCGCCGTATTCCTGGTTTAGACCGGGCAGATAGCCGGGCACATCAACGAGGGTCACCAGCGGAATGTTGAAGCTGTCGCAGAAGCGGACAAAACGGGCTGCCTTATCCGAAGCGTTGATATCCAGCGCCCCGGCCATTACCTTCGGCTGGTTGCCGACAATGCCGACGCTGCGACCGTTCAGGCGGCCAAAGCCAATCACGATGTTCTGAGCATAGTTCTGCTGCACTTCCAGAAAATCGCCGTCGTCGACGAGGCTGGCGATCACTTCCCGCACGTCGTAGGGACGATTCGGGTCGGTGGGAATGATGGACAACAGTTCATCATTCTGTCGGGCGACATCGTCTTCAACCACGTAGAATGGCGCCTCATCCAGATTGTTGCTGGGCAGGAAGCTCAGCAGCTTACGCACCTGATCAAGCGTGGCCTGCTCGTTCGGAGCCGAGAAGTGCGCCACGCCGCTGACCTGGCTATGCACCGCCGCGCCACCCAGCTGTTCCAGCGTGACATCCTCGCCGGTCACCGACTTGATCACCTGGGGACCGGTGATGAACATCTGGCTCGTACCCTCGGACATGAAGATAAAGTCGGTCAGGGCCGGGCTGTAGACCGCCCCGCCGGCGCAAGAACCCATGATCACCGACAACTGTGGAATATAGCCGGAAGCCTGGGTGTTGCGATAGAAGATGTTGCCATAGCCGTCCAGAGCGTCAACCCCTTCCTGGATGCGCGCACCGGACGATTCGTTAATGGCAATGAACGGGGCACCATTCTGCATCGCCAGATCCATCACCTTGCAGATCTTCCTGGCATGCATCTCTCCCAGAGACCCACCCAGCACCGAAAAATCCTGCGAGCTGACATAGACGAGTCGGCCGTCTACCGTACCATAGCCGACAACAACGCCTTCGCCCGCCGCATCCCGCGTCTGCATACCGAAGTCCACAGCCCGATGCTTGACGAACATGTCAACCTCGACAAAGCTGTTTTCGTCCAGTAGATACTCGATGCGTTCCCGGGCCGTCAGCTTGCCCTTCGCCTTCTGTGCAGCCAGCCGCTGTTCACCGCCCCCGAGGGCGATCCGCTTCCGCTCAGCAGCCAGCTGCTCGATCTTCTTCCCAATGGACATCAGCCTACCTCCTTATGCCTTCCATCCAACATCCCGCGAATCAGACGCTGCAGGTTCCCCCTCCCACAAGGACTGAAACGGGAACATCGATGGTAATGACCCTTATTGCCTCATTCATAGTATACAGTATACACCCACCAATGCAACGTTGCCTTGATCAAATGCTGCTAACATTCTGCACGACTCGATTTTCAGCAGCGCAATTGTTACTTGCCAGCAAAAGGCATTGCAGCACCAACCAGATAATCGATGCTGCAATGCCTGACCTAACGTGCCACAGCCTGCTGCGTTGAGGCCCCCGCTTCGATCCGGTAGAAGCTGAGGCTCCCTACTTGATCAGCTCAACTGCCTGGCCGTTCTGCAGCAGAGCGGCGTTAGCCTCATCGGTGTCGACATGCATCTCCAACGCGTAAGTATCACTCACGCGGATGATCACATTCTCAAACACGGTTGCCCGATCGCCGCCGACACGAACCTTGACGACATCGCCATCCTTGACGACGTAGGCGGCGGCGTCATCGGTGTGCATATGAATGTGCCGCCAGGCAAGGATGGCACCTTCTTGCAGCTCCACCCGACCGCAGGGTCCAGCGATTATAATCGGCGCAGAACCCGCCAGGTCTCCGGATTCGCGCACCGGCGGCCTGATCCCCAGGCGGTAGGCATCCGTCAGAGAAACCTCGACCTGAGTGCGGGACCGGACCGGACCGAGAACCCTAACGCGCTCGATGGACCCCTTGGGCCCGCTCAGGGTGACCGTCTCGTCACAGGCATACTGACCAGGCTGCCCCAGATCTTTGATGGGAGTCAGCTGGGCGCCAGGGCCAAACAGCGTCTCCAGGTCGGCAGCTGAAAGGTGCAGATGCCGGTTCGAGACACCAACCAAAATCGGCTTCATTGTGTTAACCTCCCTCAGGACTAACCGATGGTAACCAGAACATCGCCCGGATTGACAGCCGAACCCTTGGAGACATGGATGGACTTCACCGTTCCACTGGCGGTGGCCGAAATCTCGTTCTCCATCTTCATCGCCTCCAGAATGAGCACGACATCACCGACGTTTACCTGGTCGCCCTCCTTCACCTTCACATCCAGCACCGTGCCCGGCATAGGAGCAGTGACGGTGCCCTGACCGGCAGCCGGCTTGGCTGCTGGAGCGGGAGTTGACACCGGCGGGGTGGCGATGGGTTGAACCTTGGGCTGCGGCACACTCACTGTCGGTGTCGCCGGGGCAGGAGTAACCGGGGCAGCAGCGCGGCGCACGCGAGCCCCTCCACCCAGTTCCTCGACTTCAACCTCATAAGCTTCACCATTGATGGTGATGCGGAACTTCTTTGACATCTCATCGGTCTCCTTTCATCACGTCTAGGACTGCAAACCGTCGCGGCGCGCAGCCAGCAGCCAGCTGCTGGCCCGGGTGCGGCGAATGGAAACGATGTTCAGGTTCTCAGCAGCAGTGCCCAGGTAGGCAGCCAATGCCGTGGCGATGATGGCCACCAACTGTGGTGAAACCCCCGGGGCAGGCTGCTGAGAGGAAACGCTCGGCTCAACCAGCGGTGCGCTACCCGCCGTCCCCACGTCCACATCGGGCTGACGGCGGCGCGACTTCACCATCAGGGAAAGGGCATAGAGCAGCCCGAGGGTCCCCACCAAGGTGGCGACGGCTGCCAGCGTACTGGAAAATATCGGGCTATTCATTTCGCTATCCCCCTTCGTTATACTGGGAAGTTGCCGTGCTTCTTGGCAGGGCGATGCACCCGCTTGGTGGCATTGGCCTCCAGGGCGTTGATGATCATGCGCCGGGTATCGCGTGGATCGATGACGTCATCCACCATGCCACGTGAAGCTGCCACGTAGGGGTTGGCGAACTTGTCCCGGTATTCGGAAATGCGCTCCTGACGAACTGTGGCCGGGTCTTCAGCCTGCTCAATGTCACGGCGGAAGATGATGTTAGCTGCACCTTCGGGTCCCATGACCGCGATCTCGGCAGTCGGCCAGGCATAGACGGTGTCGGCACCCAGAGCCTTGCTGCACATCGCCAGATAGGCACCGCCGTAGGCCTTGCGCATGATCAGGCTGATCTTGGGAACGCTGGCCTCTGAATATGCATAGAGCATCTTGGCGCCGTGGCGGATGATGCCGCCGTATTCCTGGTTGAGACCGGGCAGATAGCCGGGCACATCAACGAGGGTCACCAGCGGAATGTTGAAGCTGTCGCAGAAGCGGACAAAACGGGCTGCCTTATCCGAAGCGTTGATATCCAGCGCCCCAGCCATTACCTTCGGCTGGTTGCCGACAATGCCGACGCTGCGACCGTTCAGGCGGCCAAAGCCAATCACGATGTTCTGAGCATAGTTCTGCTGCACTTCCAGAAAATCGCCGTCGTCGACGAGGCTGGCGATCACTTCCCGCACGTCGTAGGGACGATTCGGGTCGGTGGGAATGATGGACAACAGTTCATCATTCTGTCGGGCGACATCGTCTTCAACCACGTAGAATGGCGCCTCATCCAGATTGTTGCTGGGCAGGAAGCTCAGCAGCTTACGCACCTGATCAAGCGTGGCCTGCTCGTTCGGAGCCGAGAAGTGCGCCACGCCGCTGACCTGGCTATGCACCGCCGCGCCACCCAGCTGTTCCAGCGTGACATCCTCGCCGGTCACCGACTTGATCACCTGGGGACCGGTGATGAACATCTGGCTCGTACCCTCGGACATGAAGATAAAGTCGGTCAGGGCCGGGCTGTAGACCGCCCCGCCGGCGCAGGAACCCATGATCACCGACAACTGTGGAATATAGCCGGAAGCCTGGGTGTTGCGATAGAAGATGTTGCCATAGCCGTCCAGAGCGTCAACCCCTTCCTGGATGCGCGCACCGGACGATTCGTTGATGGCAATGAAAGGGGCACCATTCTGCATCGCCAGATCCATCACCTTGCAGATCTTCCTGGCATGCATCTCTCCCAGAGACCCACCCAGCACCGAAAAATCCTGCGAGCTGACATAGACGAGTCGGCCGTCTACCGTACCATAGCCGACAACAACGCCTTCGCCCGCCGCATCCCGCGTCTGCATACCGAAGTCCACAGCCCGATGCTTGACGAACATGTCAACCTCGACAAAGCTGTTTTCGTCCAGCAGATACTCGATGCGTTCCCGGGCCGTCAGCTTGCCCTTCGCCTTCTGGGCAGCCAGCCGCTGTTCGCCTCCCCCGAGGGCGATCCGCTTCCGCTCAGCAGCCAGCTGCTCGATCTTCTTCTCAATGGACATCAGCCTACCTCCTTCCCCGGCCTTAGCGCGGGTATTCGCAGAGCTCAATCAGGACCCCCAGCCCGGCTTTGGGATGGATAAAGGCAATCTTGGCACCGTGTGCACCCGGCCGCGGCGTCTGATCGACGAGGCGGACCCCCTTGGCCTTCAATTCAGCCAGAGCGGCCTCGATGTCATCAACCTCCAGGGCGATGTGGTGAATCCCCTCGCCGCGGGAAGCGATACTCTTGGCGATCGGCCCATCTGGATCGGTGGATTCCAGCAGCTCGATCATCGTATCCCCCACAGGCAGGAAGGCGGTCTTGACCTTCTGGGACGGCACTTCCTCCTCGCCAATGCAGGCAACCCCCAGCGTGTCCGAGTAGAACTTCTTGGCCTCTTCCAGGCTCTTTACAGCAATGCCAAGATGAGCAAGTTTTTTGATCATTCTATACCCTCCTCTATCTGAAACTGTCCGTTATCTCGCCAGGCCGGCAACCAGCGTCTGCCAGAGTTCTTCCGCCATCTGATAGACAGTCTGCTGGCCGAGGGCCACCCGTCGTGCCGCTGCCGCCAGCACATCCTCGCCCAGAAGTTGCTGGAGCTGCCGCGTCAGGCGCGCTGACAGCAGCTGATCCAGTTCGCGCTGGACACGTCGCAAGCGCCTGTCTACGATCTGGCCGCTATCCTCCAGGAACAAGCGATGCTCGAGCAGCTTGTCGACCAGCTCCGGCACCCCTTCATGGGTGGTAGCCACGGTGCGCAGCACCGGAATCTCCCAGCCATCCTTCTGTGGCTGCAGCCGGAGCATGGAGCGCAGCTCACGCTCGGTGCGATCCGCGCCTTCCCGATCGGCCTTGTTGACCACGAACAGGTCGGCAATCTCCAGAATCCCGGCCTTCATGGCCTGAATGTCATCCCCCAGTCCGGGAACAGAGATGACGACAACGCTATCCACTACCGAGATCACATCGGTCTCGGACTGACCGGTGCCCACGGTCTCAACGATGATGATGTCCTTGCCGAAGGCGTCCAGCAGCTTGACAGCGTCACCGGTGGCGCGGGAAAGCCCCCCCATGCTGCCCCGGGAACTCATGCTGCGCACGTAGACTCCCGGCTTACCCGCAATGTCGGGGAGCCGCAGGCGATCGCCGAGTATGGCTCCCCCGGTGAAGGGGCTGGACGGGTCGACCAGCAACAGGCCCAGTGAGAACCCCCTCGCGGCGAACTCGGCCGCCAGCCGTCCAGTCAACGTGCTCTTGCCGGCTCCAGGTGGGCCGGTGATACCGATAATATGTGCCTTGCCGAGGCGCTCGGCCACATCGCCCAGGAAACCGTACACCGTCTCCGGCTGGTTCTCGACCTGGGTGATGGCTCGCGCCAGGCTGCGCACATCGCCGCTCAGAAATCCTTCTTCCCAGGGCAGTCTATTTCTGGACATTGCTGCGGATAAACTCGACTACTGCCTGTGTGGAAGTCCCTGGGGTGAAAATCTCCTTTACACCGGCTTCCTTCAGTCCTGGGATATCGACATCGGGAATCACCCCGCCGCCGATGACGACGATATCAGCCGCGCCCTGCTCCCGTAAGAGCTCTACCACGCGCGGGAAGAGGTGGTTATGCGCGCCGGAAAGACAGCTGAGACCGACCACATCCACGTCTTCCTGGAGTGCCGCAGCGACAATCTGCTCCGGTGTCTGCCTCAGACCGGTATAGACGACCTCCATACCGGCATCGCGCAACGCACGGGCAATAACTTTCGCGCCGCGATCATGCCCATCGAGTCCGGGCTTGGCAACCAACACACGGATCCTGTTCTTCTCCATCAGTTACCCGCCTCCTTATAGCAGATCCTCTGCGACGTACTCACCAAAGACATTGCGCAGGCGATCGCAGATCTCACCCAAAGTAGCATAGGTCTTGACTGCGCTGAAGATATATGGCATCAGGTTGTCGTCGCCACGCGCTGCCTGTTCCAGTTCGCCGAGAGCAGCCTGTACCGCCAGGTTGTCGCGCCGCGCCCGCAGCTCTTCCAGTTTCCGCTTCTGAAGAACGCCCACTGCCGGGTCAACACGCAGCAATCCAGATGGCGCCGGCTCCTCGATCTTGAACTCGTTGACGCCAACGACGATGCGCTGCCCCTCTTCCACCTGGCGCTGGTAGTCATAGGCGCTGTCCTGAATCTCGCGCTGCATGAACCCTTGCTCGATGGCCTTGACGGCACCGCCCAGGGAATCGATCTTGGCAATATACTCGCTGGCCAGCCGCTCCAGCTCGCTAGTCAGCGCCTCGACATAGTAGCTGCCAGCCAACGGGTCGATGGTGTCGGCGGCGCCACTCTCGTGGGCAATGATCTGCTGGGTGCGCAGAGCGATGCGTACCGATTCCTCTGTGGGCAGGGCTAATGCCTCATCTCGGGAGTTGGTATGCAGCGACTGCGTACCACCCAAGACGGCGGCCAGAGCCTGCAACGCTACCCGCACGATGTTGTTATCAGGCTGTTGGGCTGTCAGCGTCGAGCCAGCTGTCTGGGTATGGAACCTGAGCATCAGAGATTTATCGGCCTTGGCGCCGAAGCGTTCGCGCATGATCTTGGCCCAGAGACGGCGAGCCGCACGGAACTTGGCAATCTCTTCAAAGAAGTTGGTATGCGAGTTGAAGAAGAACGAGAGCCGTGGTGCGAAGTCGTCCACGCTGAGCCCGGCGTCAATGGCCGCCTGTACGTAAGCGATGCCGTTGGATAACGTGAAAGCGATTTCCTGAGCGGCCGTGGAGCCGGCCTCGCGAATATGGTAGCCGCTGATACTGATGGTGTTCCACGCCGGAACGTTCTGCGAGCAAAACTCGAAGATGTTGGTGATCAGGCGCATCGACGGCGCCGGTGGGAATATGTATGTGCCTCGCGCCACATACTCCTTGAGTATGTCGTTCTGGATGGTGCCACTGAGTTTGCTGAGCGGCACGCCCTGCTTCTCGGCCACTCCCATATACATCGCCAGGAGCACAGAGGCCGGGGCGTTGATGGTCATCGATGTGCTGACCTTGTCCAGCGGGATGCCGTCAAACAGGATCTCCATGTCGGCCAGCGAGTCGATGGCAACGCCTACCTTGCCGACCTCACCCTCGGAAAGCGAATGATCCGAGTCGTAACCGATCTGGGTAGGCAGGTCAAATGCCACGCTCAGACCAGTCTGGCCCTGCTCCAGCAGGTACTTGTAGCGCTGGTTTGATTCTTCGGCCGTGGCAAAGCCGGCATACTGCCGCATCGTCCAGAAGCGCCCGCGATACATCGTCGGCTGAACCCCGCGCGTATAGGGATACTGACCGGGGAAATTGAGATCGCGCAGATAATCAAGGTCCGCGGTGTCTTCCGGTGTATAGACTCGCTTGACAGTCACCCCAGACGATGTTACATACTCGGGTTTCTGCTCTGGGAATCGGTTCAGCACTCTCTTGAGCGGACCGCCCTCCCACTGCTGGCGAGCCTCTTCCACACGCCGTACTTCCTCATCTCTCTGCACTGAATTCACTCCTCCTCATAGAAACGTCGACAAAACAGAAAGACCGCAACACGATAGCCAATGATATTTTACACCAAGCGTAAGTAGGGCATCCGAACTCTGCAAAGCCCTAGCATTTGGCCCTCCCCGGCCAGACCGGGGAGGGCCAGTCGCTATGTCTAGCCTATGTTCTATACCCAGCCCCGCAGCTTCATTGCTTCGGCTACGCGGTGGATAGCCACGACGTATGCAGCGTCGCGCATGTCAATCTGCTTATCCTCATGCATCTCGTAGATGGTATTGAACGCATCCACCATGAGGGTTTCGAGACGGCTGTTGATCTCTTCCAGATCCCAGTAGAAGTTCTGCAGGTTCTGGACCCACTCGAAGTAGGAGACGGTCACGCCGCCAGCATTGGCCAGAATGTCAGGCACTACGAAGACGCCGCGCTCCCACAGCTTCTTGGACGCAGCCCGAACCACCGGACCGTTGGCAGCCTCGACCAGGATTTTGGCCTTGACGAGCGGTTCGTTGGCCTCGGTGATCTGGTTCTCGAGTGCAGCCGGGATGAGGAAGTCGACGTCGAGTGCGAACAGCTCGTCGCGGGTGATGTCCTTCTTGCTGCCAGGGAAGCCGTTGACTCCGCCGTGCTCAGCCACATAGGCCTGGAGCTCCAGGGCATCGATTCCATCTTCATTATAAATGCCGCCGGTATGATCCTGAACGGCCACAACCTTGGCACCCAGCAGCGTCTGCATGTAGACGCCGGTCCAGCTACCCACGTTGCCGTAACCCTGGAGGGCAACGGTGGCGCCTTCGGTCTTGATGCCTTTGCGCTTCGCAGCCTCGCGAGCGATCAGCACAACGCCGCGGCCAGTAGCCTCGGTGCGACCCTTGGAGCCGCCAATGGCAATCGGTTTGCCGGTGACAACGCCTGGGACGTTGTAGCCTTTGAGCTTGCTATACTCGTCGTACATCCAGGCCAAAACCTGGTTGTTGACGCCGACGTCGCCTGCCGGGATGTCGATATTGTCACCGATAAACCCAGCTGAGGTCAGAGCGCGCGTAAACTCCCGAGTCAGACGCTCCTTCTCGGCTACGGAGAGGGTGCTCGGGTCGACGCTGACGCCGCCCTTGCCGCCGCCGTAAGGGAGGCCGATGGCAGCGCACTTGAAGGTCATCCACATCGAGAGAACCTTGACCTCATCCAGATCCACTGCAGGATGGTAGCGCATTCCACCCTTGGCCGGACCCATCGCGTCGTTATGATGGGAGCGATATCCACTGAAAGTCTTGACAGATCCGTCGTCCATCCGCACTGGGACGGAAACCTCCAGAGCGCGCAACGGCTGCTTGAGGATCTCGAAGTAGTTAGCGTCGAGGCCCAACATGTCGCACGCGTCCTTGATCTGCGCCTGCACCTGCAAGAATGTTTCCTTGCTGCTAGCCATTGATATTAATCCCCCTTCTTGTTAAGTGTTCTTTATTTCAGTTAACGGCGTCAGCCGCTAATTGAAATCCAAGCGACAGGGCTTGCCGGTTGAGCTCCTCCGTACCCTTGGGCACGCGATTTAGCACCGCCGCCTCCAGCGATTCCTCGGTAATCAAGCCGCTGGCCTTCACGAGAACGCCCAAAGCGACGATGTTGGCAACGATGGACCGCTGGAGATGCTCTACCGCCGAGCGCGTGATCGGTGCCTGGATATGCCTCAGTCCCGCCGGCAACTCGTCCACCGCGAAGGCGTCGTCGGTGATCAGCAGCGCATCCGGCTCCAGATCATGTCTGTATTTGTCATAGGCCTCTTTCGTCAAAGCCAGCAGGACGGACGGCCGAGAGACCTTCGGATAATCGATGGCAGCTTCACTGATGATGACTTCCGATCTGCTGGCACCGCCGCGGGCTTCCGGGCCATAGCTCTGGGTTTGCACCGCATTCTTGCCGTCCAGCAGAGCCGCCTCCGCTAAAATAATACCCGCTAATAGTATGCCTTGTCCACCGCTGCCACTGAGACGTACCTCAATTCTCTTTTCCATACCCGCTACTCCTTCCCCTGCAAGCTGGCGACTACCTTCCGGTACTCCTCTGAGAACTCCGGCGCTTCTGAGGCATGCAGCTCGCCGATGACAAACTTGCCGGCCAACTGTTCTGGAGAGAGCTTGGCTGCGGCGGCCGCTGTCACTGCGTGTTCCTTCTGCCAGTTGAGCATGTCCACCGGCCCACCCATTCGGTTCCTGCGCCCGAAGTAGGTGGGGCACTGGGAAATGGCCTCGACCACGGAGAAGCCCTTGTTCTCAATACCCTTCTTGATCAGATTGGTCAGCATGGCAGCATGATAGGCGGTACCCCGCGCGACGTAGGTAGCGCCAGCACCCTTGGCTAACTCACACAGGTCAAAGTTACGATCCAGGTTGCCGAAGGGCATCGTCGTCGCATAGCTGCCTTGCGGAGTCATCGGCGAATACTGACCCGAGGTCATGCCATAGATGGAGTTGTTGAAGATGATGGTCGTGATGTCGATGTTGCGACGACAGGCATGGATGAAATGGTTACCGCCGATGGCCACGCTATCGCCGTCGCCGGTGAGTACGATAACATTCAACTCCGGCTTAGCCATCTTTACACCGGTGGCAAAGGCGAGAGCCCGGCCGTGGGTAGTGTGCAGTGTATCAAAGTTCATATAGCCGGCGGCACGCGAGGAGCAGCCGATGCCGGACACGATGACAGTCTTATCCTGATCCAGTCCCAGCTGGTCGATGGCCCGAAGCACGGCGTGAACGATGATGCCGTGGCCGCAACCGGGGCACCAGATGTGAGGCATCATCGCATCGCGCAAATATTTCTCTGCTAGCATCTACTTCACCTCCAGGATGGCTTCTAGAATCCGCTCCGGCGTGATCAGTTCGCCGTTAGCCTGCAGCACGCCGCTCACCGGGACCTGGCCCTTGACTGAGCGCTCGACTTCCAGGATCATTTGTCCCAGGTTGCCCTCAGCCACGATCAGGTGGTTCAGCTGTTTGGCATAGTCAAAGACGACTTTCTCCGGGAAGGGCCAGAGGGTAATCGGCCGGATAAGTCCGGCTTTCACGCCCTGACTGCGAGCCAACTGAACGGCTCTGGAAGCAGAGCGGGCGGTAGAACCGTAGGCAAGAACGCCGACCTCGGCATCCTCCATCTGCTCCGTGGCCCACATCAGGATATCATCCAGATGCTTATCTAGCTTGTCGTGCAGCCGACGGTTCAACTCGGCTGCCTTCGCGGGATTACTGGTGGGATAGCCGCGTTCGTCGTGGGTCAGGCCCGTTACATGGAAACGATAGCCAGTACCGAACTTGGCCAGCGGTGGGACGTCATTTTCGGCTGGGCCGAACGGCAGGTAGGCGGAACGATCAACCGTTGGCTCAGCGCGGTCGATGACCGGAACCGGGAGTTCGTCGCCGATGACGTATTTCTCCCGCATGTGACCGACGACTTCGTCCAGCAGGAGGATGACCGGAATACGATATTTCTCCGAGAGATTGAAGGACTGGATGGTCATCTCGTAAACCTCTGGGACAGAGGAAGGACAGAGGGCAATAATCGGGTGATCGCCGTGCGTTCCCCACCTGGCCTGCATCACGTCGCCCTGGGCGGGTGAAGTGGGCAGTCCGGTACTGGGGCCGCCACGCATGACGTTGACGACGACGCACGGAACCTCCGTGAAGATAGCAAAACCGAGGTTCTCCTGCTTCAGCGAGAACCCGGGGCCGCTGGTGGCCGTCATCGACTTGGCGCCAGTCAGAGAAGCGCCAATGATGGCCGCCATGCTGGCGATCTCATCTTCCATCTGCATGAACGTGCCGCCGGCTCTGGGCAGCTTCTCAGCCAATAGCTCGGCAATCTCGGTGGACGGAGTGATCGGGTATCCGGCAAAGAACTTCAGCCCTGCAGCCAGGGCGCCGAGCACACAAGCCTCATTACCCTGCAACAATTGCACCTTAGGACTCATGCTTCTCTTCCTCCCTACTCTTGACTGTGATAGCAAAGTCCGGGCACCGTTGCACACACAACTGACAACCGATGCACTTGTCCTCTGCAGTCACTGCTGGCACAGCGCCTGTCTTGAACGTATAGACGCTGGTGGGGCAGAAGGCGGCGCAGATGCCACACTTCTTGCACCACTTGGGATTGATGGCAACCTTGAACCTTTTACCTGAACTCAAGATCCGACTCCCCTTCTTCGATGTACTTTGTCTCCAGATCCAGCAACACTGACTTCAGCATACTGATGGATCCCTGGTCAGGCCGATAGATGAACTCAATGATATCCTTGCCGGGTGGACACCACTGTTCAACCTGACGCCTGCGCCCCGGGGACACCAGAATAACATCGCTTCGTTGGATCACTCCCCGCACGGCCACCTCATCCAGAGAGGTCGTAATCTCGATAGGGAGGTAGTCGATCCCTACGCTACGAATCGAGTTCACCACAGTATCGGCAAAGTTCCTGGAGAGGCAGACCAGACCCATGCGCTTTCCGTGCGGGATACGCGCAATCCGGACGATGGTCTCCAGCTCAGGATCGAGAGCGATAGCCACCACCCTCACATCGGCTGGGACCAGGGCGCGCACTTGCTCAAAGTGAAAGAACGTGGTTACCACCAGGTCCACCGTTGACACTGTCTGACGCAAGTGTTCCAGATCCTCGCCCGCATCATCCAGAACCAGCGAGATGATAGACACGCCCGAGCCAAACTCGAGCTGGCGGGCAAAATAGTCCACCTGCTCTCGATTGCACTCGATAAAGGCAATCCTGATCTTGCTCAGCAGGTCTTTTCGCTCCTGGGCCTGATCGTTGACTGCTTCCAGAAACTCATCCAGGCCGACCCCAAGGGCGCTGGACTGATCCAGCGCTGCGTCGATGATCTGCCGCAGCCGCTGCCGACGGCTGACATCGAGTTGCTCTGCGGCTGTCTCAGAAACGAAAGTCCCTCTCCCTTGCTGGGAAACCAGCTCTCCCTCCAGCTCCAACTCGCGGTAGGCCATGCTGACGGTATTGCGGCTCACGCCCAGCAAGGCCGCCAGTTCGCGCTCAGCCGGCAGACGAAACCCGGGTCCCCAGACGCCAGATTCGATCTGCTGCCTGATCTGATCTTTGAGCTGAATGTATAGCGGCACCCCAGACTTCCGGGACAGCTCAATGCCCATCGGCAACACCTCACAGAATTTGACTAATGGAGCAGTCCATTATTCCAATTCAATAATAGCATATTCTGCACACCCGTTCTAGTTCCTGCGACCCACGAAAAAAAACCGCTGAAAAACTCAGCGGTTTTTTGCAGTGGTTAGTGAATGCTGCTTATGCATGGCGTTCGGCCCGTTCCATCAAGCGCTCTACTGCTGCTTCTGAAACGGTGTAGCTGCCGAGATCGGCGCTCTCGCCTGGGCAATGAAAGTCCGACCCACCGGTGATCAACAGCTGGTTGGACTGGGCCAATCGCTCCAGATAGGCCCTGAGCTGTCGATGATGATCCGGGTGATAGACTTCAATCCCGTCCAGGCCGAGGGCCATCAGCCAATCCAGTTTGGCCAGTTGTTGAATCTCCTGCCCCGGATGAGCCCAGACGGCGACTCCTTGCGCCCCATGAATCAGCACTATCGCCTCGGCCACGGAAATCTTTTCCCGGGGAACATATCCTGGCTGTCCACGCACCAGCCAGAGTGCGAAGGCCTCTCTGACATTCTGCGCATAGCCTGCCTCCACCAGGGCTCTGGCGACATGGGGTCGGCCAATAGCGCCGCTTTCAGCAATCTCGCGCACCCGCGCCAGCTCGATGCCCACCCCAACACTCTCCAGTTGCGCCACGATCCGCTCAGCGCGCTGCTCGCGGCTCCGGCGCAGACCAGCTAGCCGCAGGCGGAGAGGTTCATTATCTCGGTCCAGGCAGTAACCCAGGAGATGATATTCTGCATCGCCCTCTTCGCAGCTGATCTCTACAGCCGGTAGCACCCGCACACCGATCTGCTGCCCGCGACTTATCGCCTCCGCAACTCCCTGCATCGTATCATGGTCGGACAATGCCAGCGTCGCCAGATCCCTCTGCCTGGCCAGCTCGACCAGCTCAGCAGGGCTCAGGCAGCCATCAGAGACTCGCGAATGAGCGTGTAAGTCTGCAGCCAACTTTTACTAGCCCCAGACCTGCTCAAAGACACGCAGATAGTTGCCACCGAGAATCAGCTTGATGTCATCTTCGCTATACCCACGCTGGAAGAGTCCCTCGGTGATCAGCGGCATCCTGCTGACATCGGTCAGCCCCTCAGGAGTGGCACCGATGCCATCAAAGTCGGAGCCCAGGCCCACGTGCCTCGGGCCGACGAGGGATACGATGTGATCGATATGGTCCAGCAGATCTCCCAAAGTTGCCTTGCCGCCTTCCTTAACAAAGCCGGCCGCAAAGTTCATCCCCATCACGCCACCGTTCTTTGCCAACGCCTTGATCTGATCGTCTGTCAGGTTGCGCCGGTGGTTACAGACCGCCCGCGCATTGGAGTGTGAGGCGATGATCGGCTGGCTAGACAGCTCGATCACATCCCAGAACCCGGCATCTGACAGGTGGGAAACGTCGACCAGAATCCCGAGGCGATTCATCTCCTTGATCAGCTCGGCGCCGAATACACTCAGGCCGCCGCCGCTGCGGGCGTCGCCTACACCGTCGGCAATATCGTTGCGCTCGTTCCAGGTCAGGCCGATGGCGCGGACACCCAGGCGATGCAATACCCGCAGAACGCCCAGATCACCTTCCAGCGCCTCGCCACCTTCAATAGCGAGCACAGCCGCAACCTTATTTTCCTCCTTGGCCCGGCGAATGTCGGCCACACAGGTCGCCATCATCATCTGGTCTGGATTGGCTTCCAGCTCCCTGAAGAAGGCGTCAAAGATCTGCAGCGCCCGTTTTAACGACCGATCGGGCTTGTACATCGGCTCGATGTAGGCAGCGAAGAACTGGACATCCACTCCACCCTCGCGGAGACGTGGCAAATCGATGTGCCCTTCCTCGTGGCGATCGCTCAACCGGTAGGGCTCCTGCCTCATGAACGGCAGGCGTCGCCCCAGTACCCTGAGCAGCGTATCGCAGTGCGTATCCACCACGAGCGCCTCTTGATGAAAACGTTTGATTTTCTCTTCCACTCCGTGTATCCTCCCTCCACGTTTTGAATCTATGTAGGACTCTTGTGCACTTGATATATTCCATAGTCGAAGGACAAAGTCCTGTCGCGGCTGCAGATTATTCGATGATCTCGAAGAAGCGCGAGGGCGGCTGAACCGCCTGCCCCGTCCCCGGGTCGATGCTCAGATAGACGGCGTTGGCCTGAACCGGGCCCTTGGCCACCTCGAATCGCGGGGGCAGGGCAGTCAGGAACTTATGTAGCACTGGCTGCACGTCTACACCGAGGATGGAATCGCGCGGCCCCACCATACCGACATCACTGATGAAGGCAGTGCCACCTGGCAAAAGCCGTTCGTCGGCAGTCTGCACATGGGTGTGCGTCCCCAGTACAGCGGTGACCCTCCCATCCAGGTACCAGGCAAGAGCGCCTTTTTCCGATGTGGTTTCCGCATGAAAGTCGACAATGACAATGTCCCCGGGGCGGGCCTGATCGGCCAGAATCTGGTCCATCAGCCGAAATGGACAGTCCAGGACCGGCATGAAAGACCGTCCGCAGAGGCTGACGACCAAAACCCGTCGGGGCGGCAGACCGACCTCGACAACGATGCTCCCGTTGCCCGGCGTGCCGGGCGGATAGTTGGCTGGCCGCAGAATTCTTGCGTCTGCCGGCAATAGCTCCAGGGCCTCTCGTTGATCCCAGATATGATTGCCGCTAGTAACCACATCGACTCCAGCAGCGAACAGCTCTTGCGCTACGGCGAAGGTGATGCCGTTACCCCCCGCCGAGTTCTCGCCATTAGCGATCACCAGGTCCACCTGATACTGTCGTTTGACCCGTCTCAGCAATTCTGGCAGGGCTCGGCGGCCGGGTCGACCGACGATGTCTCCGATAAAGAGAACTCCCAGCATCCATGACACCCTCCTTTTCCCCTGCTTAGCTGCAATATTCTCCTCCAACTGCAGTTTGTCCTACAAAGAAGAAAAAAGGCAGGAAGCCCCTGCCTTCACAACATCCTATTTCGCGTAGTCCACAGCCCTGGTTTCCCTGATAACTGTAACCTTAATCTGCCCAGGATAATCCAACTCAGCCTCGATCTTCTTCGCCACCTCACGGGCGGTACGCGCCGACTCCAGATCGTCGACCTGATCCGGCTTAACCATAATGCGGATCTCGCGCCCCGCCTGAATGGCATAAGATTTCTCCACGCCTTCAAACGAGTCGGCGATCTGCTCCAGCTTCTCCAGGCGTCGGATATAGTTCTCCAGGCTTTCACGTCTGGCACCGGGGCGCGACGCAGATAGGGCGTCAGCCGCCTGCACCAGCACTGCCTCGATGCTCTGTGGCTCAATGTCGCCATGGTGAGCCTCGATAGCATGGATCACTGCCGCCTGCTCCCGATATCGCTTCGCCTGCTCCGCGCCGATGGAGACGTGCGTTCCCTCAACCTCGTGGTCGATAGCTTTGCCGATATCATGCAGCAGTCCGGCTCGCTTGGCGATATTCACATCGGCGCCCAGCTCGGCCGCCATGATGCTAGCCAAGTGGGCCACCTCGATGGAGTGCTTCAGCACGTTCTGCCCATAGCTGGTGCGGAAACTGAGGCGCCCCAGCAGGCGAACCAGCTCGTTGTTCAAGCCGTGAATGCCGACCTCGATCACCGCCTGCTCGCCTGCCTCTCGAATGCGAGCAGAGATCTCCCGCTGGGCCTTCTCCACCATCTCCTCAATACGAGCGGGATGGATGCGGCCGTCTGCCACCAGACGCTCCAACGCCACGCGGGCAATCTCGCGCCGAATGGGGTCAAACCCGGAAAGGATCACAGCCTCCGGTGTATCATCGATAATGAGATCAATTCCGGTCAGCGTTTCCAGAGTACGTATGTTACGCCCTTCGCGCCCGATGATGCGCCCCTTCATCTCGTCATTGGGCAGTTCCACCACTGATACCGTCGCTTCGGCAACATGGTCAGCCGCGCAGCGCTGGATGGCCACAGTGATGATCTCCCTGGCCCGCTTATCGGCTTCTTCCCGTGCCTGGGTCTCGACTTCCTTGATCATTTTCGCAACATCGAGCCTGATCTCTCGTTCCGCATTCCTGAGGAGCATCTCTTTGGCATCCTCCGTGCTCAAGCCGGATACCCGCTCCAGCTCCGCAAGCTGCTGGGCGACGATCTGGTCGACCCGCTCCCGCTGCTGTTGCAGTTCAGCGGCCTTCCGCTGAATCTGCTCCTCCTTCTTTTCCAGCTGTTCCAGCTTCCGATCCAGAGTCTCATCTTTCTGGATAGCGCGCCGCTCCAGTCGCTGTAGCTCGCCGCGGCGCTCCTTAATCTCGCGATCTAGATCAGCGCGGGCGCGATGGATTTCCTCTTTGGCCTCCAGAAGCGCCTCACGCTTGGTATCCTCCGCCGTCTTCCTGGCTTCAGCCACGATCTGCTGCGCTCGCTGTTCAGCGCCGCCGATGGCTCGCTCTGCGATCTTCTTTCGATATAGGAAGCCTGCTACCGCTGCCAGCGGAATGCCTGCTATAAGCATAGCTAGTAAGACAATCTCTCTTGTTTCTATGGTCATGACCTCCTTTGTTCAATTTTCAAGGTGCACCGTAAATGCCCTATCGCCGCCAGCCGGCGGGTATCAAACACAGTTCACCTAACAGCATAGACAAGGAACCGGGCGACAAAACCTCGCCAGACAAACAAGCTTGCCAGGCCAGGTTTGACCCGCCAAAAAAGGCCGAGAGAGATTCTCTCGGCCTTCTCAAAAAGATTGCTCTCCAGGTTCAGGGCCAATGGAATCGACCTGCGAATCGCGCCGAAGGTCTTCTATCTTCTCTGTCAAGATTTTAACTATTTTGCTCCAGACTGTCAAGACATGCAGTCAGCTTGGCCACCACATCGGCTACCATCAGGTAATCATAGCCGCGCTGTAAGAGGTAGCGAATCAGCGATGCCCGAACCTTATCATCGAGAGGCTGGTTGCGCAATCGGCGCCTCGCCAGTGCTTCAGCCTGGGCAAAAAGCTCCTCCTCGGCGAGTTGGGCTATCGCCTCGTCAGCCAGGTCAGGATCGATCCCCCGGGATCTCAGGCCCCACCGCAGCTTACGTGGCCCATGGCCGCTCTGGCTGCGTGAACTGACGAAGTGTTCGGCATAGGCCGCATCGTCCAGATAACCGATGCTCTGCAGGTAGGAGACTGCATCCTGAGCCTCCGCCTCAGAATAGCCGCGCCGCACCATGCGCTGCAGAAGATCGTTGCTGGCGTAGGGGCGGCGCCCCAACAGCCAGAGGGCATAGGAGCGCGGGCTACTTCTTGGTCTCTGCCTCGGCTGCTTCTTCATCTGCGCCCGCTGCCTTCACCTGTCCCAGCTGTAGACGTTCGCGAATCCTGGTTTCAATCTCCTGAGCCACCTCGGGATGATCCCTCAGGTACTGTTTGGCATTCTCTCTGCCCTGTCCCAGCCGTTCATCTCCATAGGAATACCAGGCGCCACTCTTGGTGACGATGTCCAGCTCGGCACCGATATCGACGATATCTCCCTCGCGCGAGATGCCCTGTCCATACATGATGTCAAAGTCAGCCTGCTTGAAGGGAGGCGCCACCTTGTTCTTGACGACGCGCACCCGCGTGCGGTTGCCAACAAATTCACTGCCCTGTTTGAGTGATTCGGTGCGCCGCACATCCATGCGGATCGTAGAATAGAACTTCAATGCCCGCCCACCAGGGGTGGTTTCCGGATTGCCGAACATCACACCTACCTTCTCGCGCAACTGGTTGATGAAGATAACCGCAGTGTGCGAACGGCTGATGGCGCCGGCCAGCTTGCGCAAAGCCTGTGACATCAGGCGGGCCTGAAGCCCAACGTGCGCATCGCCCATCTCCCCTTCAATCTCAGCCCGAGGGGTCAGAGCTGCCACCGAGTCAACGACGACAATGTCCACGGCCCCGCTGCGTACCAGAGCCTCGGCAATCTCCAGTGCCTGTTCACCTGTATCAGGCTGCGACACCAACAGATCGTCGATAACGACACCCAGGTTTTGCGCATAGGATGGATCCAGCGCGTGCTCAGCATCGATGAAGGCCGCAATCCCGCCCAGTTTCTGGGCCTCTGCGATCATATGCAGGGCCACCGTCGTCTTACCGGAAGACTCCGGTCCAAACACCTCAATGATCCGCCCCCGCGGGATGCCGCCCACGCCCAGGGCGATATCCAGCGACAGGGAACCGGTGGAGATAACCTCGATAGCCATCTTGGCTGCATCCTCACCCAAACGCATGATGGCACCTTTGCCGAACTGCTTCTCTATCTGATGCAGTGCCATGTCCAGAGCACGTGACTTATCCATCCCAATACCTCCCCGATCATCTACTATCCAAATAATAGCTTAGCATAGCACCCTGCCGGGCGCTAATCGCACACCTGTTCGCCTGTGTCTACCACTAGTGCTTTTCTGCCTCAGGCTCGTCCAGACGCCTCCTGCCTCTCGATTGCTGCTTTTCTCCGCGCCAGCATCACAGCTGGTGCTGCTCGAGAATCCGGTAGACAGCACCAGTCGGGCGCAGTTGACTCTGAAACAGGGTGATCTGCGCAATGCACTCCTCGGTTGGCGTCAGCGTCAGCTCCTGCAGCAGCCGGATGTCAGCGGCAGCCAGCGGCCGTTTCACTCGCGCCAGAGTGAGGTGTGGATGAAAACGGTTGTCTGGGGTAAATCCCAAGGGCGACAACCTCCCCCATAGATCGCTGTGCAGGGCGCGAACCGCAGCTTCTCCCTGCCCGAGCCCCAGCCAGACAGTGCGCGGTCGCTGCCACCCAGGGAAAACCCCCAACGAACTCGCCCAACAGAGATCAAGCGGCCCCGGGTGGCGTACCTGGTGCAGTGCCTGCTGAATCGCACCCAGCCGATGGTCGGCAACCTCGCCCAGGAAGGCCAGCGTGATATGCAGGTTGGCGGCGGGGACTAGTGAAAGCTGGCCCAGCTGCTGCAGCGGTTGCGTCATCTGGGCGATCTCGCGACGCACGTTCTCATGGGGATAGAGCCCAATGAACAGCCGCATCCGTCAGACATCCTCCCCCTTCGCCAGGTAAAGACGAGTCAGATTGAGGGCGCTCTTGGCCGTGCGCTCCTGGATTCTCTGGCGGTCACCGCGCAGCGCCAGGCGATGCACCTGCTCGCCCGCAGGACCCACAATCGCGATGTAGACGGTGCCGACGGGCTTCTCCGGTGTGCCACCGCTCGGCCCGGCAATGCCGGTAACGGCGACAGCGATATCTGCCCCGGCAGCAGAGCGCGCTCCGCGCGCCATTTCCCGGGCGCATTCCTCGCTGACAGCTCCATGTCTGGCCAATGTCTCGGGGGACACACCCAGCAGATCCGCTTTAGCCTGGTTGCTGTAGGTAACGAACCCTCGTTCATAGTAATCGGAACTACCCGGAACGGAAGTGATGGCGCTGCTGATCAGACCGCCGGTGCACGATTCAGCCACGGTGATCGTGCGCCGCTGCCGCCGCAGCAGCTCACCCAGCACTTCAGGTAGGGTGGTTCGGTCATACCCAAAGACAGCATCGCCCAATCGGTGCTCGATCTCCGCCTGCAGCGGGGCGATCGCCGCCTGGGCAGCACAGTCGTCTTCGGCCTGAGCAGTGATGCGAATCTCCACTTCGCCGTTGTGGGCATACAGCGCCAGGGTGGGATTGGTCTGCTGCTCGATCAGGTCCGCAATCTGCTCCTCCAGGCGGGATTCGCCGATGCCGATGACGTGCAGGCTGCGCGAGTAAATCACGCCCTGGCCGATCATCTCCAACAGCAGCGGCCGTAGTTCATTGGTGAACATCGGCTGCATTTCCCGCGGCGGCCCCGGGAGCAAGGCTACCAGCTGCTCCCCCTCTCGGATCACCAGACCAGGCGCGGTGCCATTGGGGTTGTGCAGAGGGACGGCCCCCTCGGGCACCCAGGCCTGCCGCTTATTGTTCTCCGGGATCTGGCCGGAGTGGAGCATCCGCGCCCGGATCGCCTCCCAGAGATCCTCCTGAAACGTGAGCGGCCGGCCCAGCACATCGGCCACCGTCTCGCGGGTCAGGTCGTCGCGAGTCGGCCCCAGGCCTCCTGTAAGAATCACAAGATCCGACCGCCCCAGCGCCTGACGCAGGGTCTGGCCCAGCCGCGCCGGATTGTCACCCACCACGGTCTGAAAGTAGACGCTGATCCCGAGTGCGGCCAACTCCTGACTGAGAAACTGCGCATTGGTATTGACGATTTGCCCGAGCAGCAATTCAGTTCCGACAGCGATTATCTCTGCAATCATGTCTTGCCCTGCCTCCTCTGTGACAGCGATGTCGACGGGCCTCGCGACCCGCCATACGCCTCGTCTATTATTCCACATCGGTGGCTCAATACCTTGTGCCATCAAACCAAAAAGGACCCTCGCACATGCGAGGGCCTCTCAGTCAGGGCACACCCCATCGGGCGCGCCGATGTCTCCAGGGATTAGCCCTGGCGTCATTATACCGGTACGTGCCTGTGCGTCGTCAGCCTAGGCTGCTAGCTCGCCCAGGAGTTCACGCAGCTTGTCGCCCTCAACTCGCTCATCAGCCAGCAGGCGTTCGACTACGCTCAGCAAGATCGACTGGCGCTCGGTTAGTAGCTGCCGCACCGTGTCCTCGATCTCCTGCAGCAGCGCCTGTTGGGCGTCATGCATGGCTTCCTTGCTGATCAGTTCTTCGTCGACCACCCCCAGCGGCGACATCCCTGACAGCACATAGCGTCGAGCCAGCTTGACGGCCTCCCGGAAGTCCCCAACAGCGCCGGTGCTGCCGCTATCCAGGATCAGCTTCTCAGCTGCCGCTCCAGCCAGCAGCACCGCCAGCTGCGCCCGCAACTGGTCTTCGGTCTGCAGGTAGCTGTCCTCGCCTGGAGTCTGGCGGACGTAACCCAACGCATCACCCCGGGAGAGAATGCTCACGCTGGCCACGGCACCCGGGCGCATCAGTTCAGCGATCAGGGCGTGACCGGCCTCATGTACGGCAACGCGACGCAGCTCTTCCGCACCCGGGCGGCGATCCAGCTTCTCGCCCATGATCACCTTGTCAACGCTGTCGACGAAATGCTGTTGACAGACCTCGGTCATCTGCTGACGCATGGCCAGAATAGCCGCTTCGTTACAGAGGCTCTCCAGATGAGCACCCGAAAAACCATATGTTTCTTCGGCGACTTGCGCCAAATCCACATCGTCTGCCAGGGGCTTGTTGCGTGTATGCAGCTGCAGGATCTGCAGTCTTGCCTCGCGATCCGGGAGATCAACCCGCACGAGGCGATCAAAGCGGCCCGGGCGCAGCAGAGCGCTGTCCAGCAGATCGGCGCGATTGGTGGCGGCGATCAGCAGCACGCGCACGTCATCATCCACATTGATGCCGTCCATCTCCACCAGCAACTGATTGAGCGTCTGATCATATTCCTGATGGCCCTGGTTCTTGCCGCGTTTACCGCCCAGAACATCTATCTCGTCGATAAAGATAATGGCTGCACGCTTGTTCTGCTTACGGGCGTTCTCCCGCGCCCGCGCAAACAGTCCCCGCACGCGAGCGGCGCCTACGCCGGCATACATCTCGATAAAGCTGCTGCCTGACTCGGCAAGGAAGACAGAATCGGTATAGCTGGCTGCTGCCTTGGCCAGCAGGGTCTTGCCGGTTCCTGGAGGCCCGGAGAGCAGAATGCCTTTCAGGGGTCGGATGCCCAATCTCTTGGTATCGGCATCATGCTTGATGAAATCCAGCGCTTCCACCAGCTCCTGTTTGGCTGTTGCCTGCCCGCCGATATCGGCGAAGGAGATGGGGGCACGCTGGCGACTGGCATTGACAATGACGCCGCGGGTACCGGTTGCACTGCCGACGCCGAACCGCTGGGCCATCATATACAGAAAAGCCCCAAACAGGAGCAGAGGGATCAAATTCACACCCAGATAGGCAACGTAGGCCAGGAAGGCAAGGCCGATTCCAACCAGGACCTCTACGCGGTTCTTGTTCATCGGCTATCGCCCCCGTTATTTGTAATCGGTATCACGTCCAGCAGAGTGCTGGATTCATCCTGCAGGCAGAGGTAAATCCATCGTTCATCAACGCCCAGCTGATAGACGATCTGGCTATCAGCCAGACTCGCGGCCAGGCGCTGCTCCATCAGTACATACTCATGTCGCTGCTGCGCTTCCCGCAGGATCAGATCCAGCTTGTTGCGGGCGCTGAGCAGTGCCTCGCTGGGCGCATCGATCCAGTCAGGCTTGACCCTCGCCATGCCTTCTTCCAGCAGCAGTCGGTTCACCGCGCTGGCGGTCTGCACGAAGTCAGCCTCTGGCTCGAGGCTGAGGGCAATGCGACCGGTGTGCTGATCGATGTCCACTGCGGCGACGCCGGCAATCTGACTGATATTGTTCTGCAGGGGCTTCTGGACGGCATTCAGCCGCCACAGCTGGTGCCCACCGAACAGGATGCCAGCGCAAACAAGGAAGGTTGTAGCTACTACGCTCCAGCGGAGCTGGGGAAATCTCATGCCGCCCACCACCTTTCCCAGGATGATTAGTTAACATAACGCTACAGAATCATTCTAGCATAGAATCAATCAGTTCGCTCAATCTATTATCTGGCAACAGCACGAGCTACCGCGTTAGTACGAGCCAGGGCACACCCCTTCGGCCCGGGATTACCACCTCTGTCGGTACGAACTCGACGAGGCGAGGAAGCGGCAAGACTCGTCGGTCCCTGATCGACCTGCGAGGGTTATCGAGAGCGCAGACGCAAACAGGTGCCTCTGTCAGCCTGACGGAGGCACCTGATGTTTCGGACAACAACTCCCCAGCGAATTAGGAAACGGCTACCCTACTGCCAGTTCAATTGTTGGGCGACGCGGATAAAATACTCCAGCCCGGACAAAACGGTCAGGAAAACAGCGATGCCGATGGTGATGGACGTAAAGGGGAAGCTGATCAACGAAAACGGGTAATTCTCCAGCAGCATGCCAACTATAGCCACGATCTGGCTGAATGTCTTGAACTTGGCCACGGTGCTGGCGGGGATGACGATCCCCTCGGCCGCAGCCATGGAGCGCAGGCCGGTCACCGCCAGTTCGCGGGAGATGATCACGATGGCTACCCACCCCGGCAGAACATCGGCTTCCACCAGCGAGATCATTGCCGCCGCAATCAGCAGCTTATCGGCCAGCGGATCCAGCAATTTCCCGAGATTGGTTATTTCCTTGCGCTTGCGGGCCAGGTAGCCATCCAGCCCATCGGTGCCGGCAGCAACGATGAAGATGCCAGCAGCAATAAATTGGGAATAGGGCAGTTTGTGGAGCACGAAATAGACGAAGATGGGTACTAACAGGATGCGGGCTACCGTCACGCGATTGGGCAGATTCATTTATGCAGCACTCCCAGCAAATCATACTCTTGTGCCTCTTGCACATCACAAGGGATGATCTTCCCCGGCGCAGCATCGGTGCCGCGCACATAGACCAGGCCATCCACTTCGGGAGCATCTTTGCGCCCGCGTCCGATAACGCCGTCCCCGGCCGGCCAGCGCTTCTCCACCAGCACCTCAATGGTTCGCCCGATGTAGCGCCTATTGCGCGCCAGGGAGATCGGCTGTTGCTCCCTCATCAGAAAGTCGCGCCGTTCTTCCTTGGCTGCCTCCGGGATCTGATCCGGGCGCGAGGCCGCCAGCGTTCCCTCCTCCTGGGAGTAGGTGAATACGCCGACGTGATCAAACTGTATCTCGCGCATGAAATCGGCCAGCATGGCAACATCATCATCAGTCTCACCCGGGAAGCCGACGATAAAGGCGGTACGCAGGGTGATATCCGACACGCGCTCGCGCACCCGGTAGAGGAGGCGCCGAATGGAATCAGGATCGTCCGGACGTTGCATATCCCGCAGTATGCGCGGGCTGATGTGCTGCAGCGGCAAATCCAGATAATCGAGCACCCGCTCCTGGCGGGCGATCAGGTCAAGCAATTCTTCGTTGAAAAAGGTGGGATAGAGGTAAAGGAGCCGATACCAGGCCGGGCCGTCAATCTTCAGCAGTTCCTGCAGCAGGGCGGTGAGCTCCAGCCGCCCATAGCGATCGAGGCCGTAGCGGGTGGTATCCTGCGCGATGAGGTTGATCTCCTGAACGCCTTCCGCGGCCAGTCGGCTGACTTCCTGGACGATGCTTTCCCGGCTGCGGCTGCGATAGGGGCCGCGTATCAGCGGAATAGCGCAGTAGGCACAGCGATGATCACAGCCCTCAGCAATCTTCACATACGCGCTGCCCCGCGGCGTCACCCGCAGGCGCGATGTGACCGTATCGTAGTCATAGCTGGGATCGGCCACCAGGAGAACCCGCTCACCCTGTAGCACGCGGTCGATGACGGCAGATAGCTGACCAAACGTGCCAGTGCCCAGAACGGCGTCAACTTCGGGTATTTCCTCGAGAATCTCGGCCCCGTAGCGCTGTGTCAGGCAGCCAGTCACAATCAGCGCCTGGCAGCAGCCCTCTTCCTTCCACTGGGCCATCTCCAGAATGGTATCGATGGATTCCTGTTTCGCAGCCTCAATAAAGCCGCAGGTATTCACAATCAGGACGTTGGCGTCTGCCGGCTGATCGGTGAACCGATAGCCGCGCGCCTGCAGGTCGCCCAGCATGATCTCAGTATCAACTGTATTTTTGGCACAGCCAAGGGTGATCATCCCTACTCTCAACTCGGGTCCTCCTTACGTTTCTCTGGTGGCGGTTGGGCAGCGGACCAGAGTCATTCTGGCAGAATCGTCTCCAGCAGGGTCAGAGCAATCCTCTTAGCCTGGTCTCCAGCTTCGGTGCTCGGCCCTACACAGGCAGGACAGCCATGCTGGCACTGGCAGGAACGCAGAGTCTCGCCAGCCGCTCGCAGCAACTCGCGCCGCATGGTATATAGCTTTTCTGCCAGGCCGATTCCACCTGGGTAAGCATCGTAAAGGTATATCGTCGGCTTTTCGGTGAAGGGAGCACGTACCTGACTGGAGATTCCCAGGTCACGGGCATCGGTCATCAGGTAGAGCGGCGCAATGTTGCGCAGCAGGCTGGACAGCCCCAGCAAACCGCTTTCCACCTCGTGGGCGGCAAAACCAGCCGGCGCTTCATCCAGGGAAATCCAGAAGGCGGTGGTGTGGACCTGTTCCTCTGGCAGGCGGATCTTTCCCCAGCCCACATTCTCATGGGTATGCAGCTTCACCTTCTTGAAGATAGTCGCAAACGCGGTGACGGCCACCTCGCCGGTAGCAAACGAGCAAGACGCTGTCTGCTCCTCGGTCTGAACCGAAAGCACCTGAAGACTTACGGCCAGATTGGCATCTGTATAATAGTCGACGTCAACTGGATGCACATAGGCCTTTTTTTCCTCAAAATCCAGGCGATCTACATGGTATTGCTGCCCTCCATGGATATAGATTGCCTCATCGTGGACAGTCGTCATCGCACCCAGACGGTCAATCTCGCCGATTACCCGGGAGATGCCGCCATGTTGTTCGATGATCACGAAGTTATCCATGCTCAGGCTGCGCAGCCCGATTTCTTCCGCCGGGAATGTTTCGGACATCCAGTAGTAACGCCCCTGAACGTTGTTCAGGATTCGGACATCCACCAGGAAATCCAGAATTTCCTGACGGGTCGCGTCACCGACCAGCTCCTCCGGCCGATAGGGCAGTTCAAAGGCGCTGCATTTGAGATGACTGACGAGGACGGCCAGGTTCTCGGGGTTGATCAGGCCGTGTTCCGGATTGGCCGCCAGAAAATGCTCCGGGTGCTGCATCAGATACTGATCCAGCGGCGAACTGCTGCCGACCAGGATGCAGAGGCTGGCGTCGCTGCGGCGGCCTACACGCCCCATCTGCTGCCAGGTGCTGGAGATGGTGCCTGGATAGCCGGCCATGACGCAGACCTCCAGCTGGCCGATATCCACGCCTAGCTCCAGAGCATTGGTGCTGACTACTCCCAGAATCCTCCCATCGCGCAGTCCGGCCTCAATGCGGCGGCGTTCGCCCGGCAAGTATCCGCCACGATAGCCAGCCACCTTGCCCGCCATCCCCTGACGGCGACGCAGGTAAGTGAGGATCAGCTCGACCGACTGCCGGCTGCGGCTAAACACGATGGTCTGCAGACCATTGCCGAGACTAAGGTCAGCCAGTCGGGTGGCTTCCAGCAGACTGCTACGCCGGATGCCCAGCTGAGCATTGACCACTGGCGGGTTGTAGAAGATCAGGTGACGTTCGCCTCTGGGAGCGCCACTCTCGTCGACCAGACTCACCGGCTGGTGCAGCAATTCGCTGGCCAACTGCTGCGGATTGGCGATGGTGGCCGAGCTGCAGATGAACTGGGGCCGGGAGCCGTAGAACTCGCAGAGACGCAGCAGGCGTCGAAAGACGTTGGCCACATGGCTGCCGAACACCCCACGGTAGGTGTGCAGCTCATCCACCACTACATAGCGTAGATTCTGAAATAGCTTAACCCATTTCGTATGATGCGGCAAGATGCCGGTATGTAACATGTCTGGATTGGTGACCACAATGTGCCCAGCCTGGCGCACGGCCTGGCGGGCGTTGGGCGACGTGTCGCCGTCGTAGGTAAACGTCTTGATATCCACATCCATGGCGTCTGCAGCCTGCTGCAGGGCGACTACCTGATCCTGGGCGAGAGCCTTGGTCGGGAAAAGATACAGTGCTCGCGACGCCGGGTCGTCCAAAATCTGTTGCAGCACTGGCACATTGTAGCAGAGCGTCTTGCCAGAAGCCGTCGGCGTGACAACGACTACGTTCTGACCGGCCCGAACGAGTTCCCAGACAGCCGCCTGATGGCTGTAAGGCCTGATAATCCCCTGCTGCCGGAAATACGCGACCAGCCGGCCATCCAGCCAGTCAGGATATTCACCATAGACCGCCGTCCTCGCCGGCAGGACCAGATGCTGTTCGATGTGCGGCGCGATTTCTCGACTCTGCAGCAAGTGCTCAACAAACTGCTCCAGATTCACCCTGTTCCCCTCCCCCGGAATCTCTCTCCCTGCCAGTAAGCGGTGGTGGTATAAAAACAAAACAAGCGACCTATGGTGCAGGACAGGTCACTTGTCGCTGAGGTCTCAGGCAGGCGTGTGTACTGTGATAGTCAGGTTGCGCGGGTTTTCGCCGCCGAGGATGCCTTGGTCTACACCGTTAATGATCAGTCGGAGTACCAGCGGATTGCCCAACCTGATCGCAATCTCTTCCTCAGCCTCCAGGTCGAGGGTGTCATCTTCGCCTGGCTGCAGGGTTGTTTCCAGATCTTCCCCATCAACTGTTCCACCGATCCAGCAACGCCCGCCCTCCACCACCAAACGGACCTGCAATGGACCGGGACTGACCAGATAAACCAGGTTGTTCTCGCCCGGATTCTGCAACACGATCTGCACCGCTGGCTCAGGCGGGTCCAGCGTTTCGCCGCCTGGCGGATCCAGCGGGTCCTCCAGATCTGAACCAGCGACTGGCGGCCCATTGGGGACGTCCGGCTGGCTGTTGGACCAGATCAGGTAGCCCACCAGGGCCACCGCCAGGATGACGAGCAAGATCCCCCACCCCAGCAAGGACTTTCTCTGCCGCGCCGCGGTCTCGACCCTGGAAACAGGCTGTCTGGGGGGCTTGGCCACCACTGGCGCCGGCTGCGTTTTCACCGCATCTTTCGGCGCTGCATCGGGTTGCTTCGGCTCGACAGGGCTGATGTCCTGCTGATAGAGCTCCAGGGCCTGGTTTGCATCTATGCCCAGTTCACCGGCCATCAGCCGGATGAAGCCACGCAGGTAAACCTCGCCGGGAATCTGATGATAGTCACCAGCTTCGATGGCCTGCAGATACTTACCGCGGATTTTTGTTCGCTGCTGCAAGTCGTCGAGGGACAGGCCCAATTCTTGCCTGCGCTGCTGTAGGAGTTGGCCTAGTCTGCCCATGCGCATACCCCCTCTCGCTGTTCTCAGAAGCAAACATCGCCGTTCAATCATGAATCCTGACGCTTGCTGGAGCCTCGATCCTCTATTCGACAGGAGAGCGCCAGAATCCTACATGATCTGAGGTCTTTTTGCTGTCTCTACTAAGCTTTTGACAATCTCGCTGTTCTTAAACACCTGGCGTGGCTTGCTGCCTTCGTAAGGTCCAACGACGCCAGCCGCCTCCAACTGATCGACCAGGCGGGCTGCGCGGGTGTAACCCACCCGCAAGCGACGCTGCAACATCGATACCGAGGCTTGTCCTGCCTCAACGACCACCCGTACCGCCTGCTCAAACAACTCATCGCGCTCGTCCTCGCCAGTGCCCTGCGCCGACTCCTCCAGACGACAAAGCGATTCGATATACTGAGCCTCCAGTTGGCTGCCGACATACTCCACCACCGCCTCGATCTCCCGGTTGGAGACGAAAGCGCCCTGCACCCGGATCGGCTTGCTGGTGCCGACCGGGGCAAACAGCATGTCGCCTTTCCCCAGCAGCTTCTCGGCACCGCCCATGTCCAGGATCACTCGCGAGTCCGTCTGCGAGGAGACAGCGAAGGAGATGCGCGAGGGGATGTTGGCCTTGATCAGGCCGGTGATCACGTCAGTCGAGGGGCGCTGGGTGCCGATGACCAGATGCATGCCGGCAGCCCGCGCCATCTGCGCCAGGCGACAGATGGCATCCTCCACATCGGCTCGTGCCACCATCATCAGGTCAGCCAGCTCGTCAATAATGATCACGATATAGGGAAGCGTCTCCTTGCCGGCACTCTCCGCCCACTCGTTGTAACGGGTGATATCCCGCACGCCAGACTTGGCAAAGACGCCGTAGCGCCGTTCCATCTCCCCGGTGGCCCACTTCAGCGCAGCAGCAGCCTTCTTGGGGTGGTTGACTACCGGCGCCAGGAGGTGGGGGATGCCATTGTAGGAGGAGAGTTCAACCACCTTGGGATCGATCATCAGGAACTTGACTTCCTGCGGTTTGCCCTTGTAGAGGATGCTGGCAATCATGGTGTTGATGCACACGCTCTTACCAGAGCCGGTGGCACCGGCAATCAGCAGGTGGGGCATGTCCGCCAGATTGGCGACGATCGCCTTCCCGGCAATATCCTTGCCCAGGGCCACGGTCAGGACCGAACCGGCATCGCGAAACTCCTTGCTCTCCAGCACCTCACGGAGCAGAACCAGGGTCACCGACTTGTTCGGCACCTCAATGCCGATGGCAGCCTTGCCCGGAATGGGCGCCTCGATCCGGACTTCCGAACAAGCCAGACTGAGGGCGATATCGTCAGCCAGGCTCGTCACGCGACTCACCTTGGTGCCGGGCGCCGTCTGGATCTCATAGCGGGTCACAGCCGGGCCCTTGGTCGCCTGGATCACCCTGGCCTGGATCCCAAAGTTGCCGAGGGTAGTCTCCAGCGTTCGGCTGTTCTCGTAGATATCCCGGTTCTGCTTCGGGTTGCGCGAGCGAAATGGCCGGTTCAACAGATTGAGCGAGGGCAGCTGATAGACTTCCGCATCCCCTGCCACCGCCGGATCCAGCGAATCGCGCAGGCTGAGCTGTTCCACCTGCCAGTCTCTCGTTTCAACGATCGGCGGAGGTGCTGGCTCCGGATCGAATGCCTCAGCTGCCGCCGGAGGCGCCTCAACTGGAGCTGGCTGCCTGGCCGCCGTATCGGTGTAATAGTCGCTGATCACCAGGTTCTCCGCAGGGAGCGACGCCGGGTCTCCACGCCCCGCAGGCCGCTTGCGTCTGTCTGGCTGCTCGCCTGGCAGGGAAAACAGCGCCACGAGCCTTGTCCAGAAACGCTGCAGCAACCCCACCAGAGATACCCGGGTTAGCCCGAGGAGGCCGACCAGCGTTGAACAGGCCAGAACCAGCCACGTTCCAGTGGTGCCGAACACCGAGGCCAGCGCCCAGACCAACAGGTTACCCAGCAGCCCAGAGGCCGTCTCGTTCGCCCAGGCCGGCAATGGCAACAGCCCATCCCGCAACTGCAACCCCGCCAGTGCAGTAAAAAACAGCAGCAGGGCGCTGGGCAGCTCCCAGCGATCGGTGCTCAGCCGCCGTCCCAACAGCAGCCGCAAACCGCAGGCGAAGAGACCGATCACCAGCAGCAGGCTGCCGTGCCTCCCTACTACAAGCAGGAACACATGACGCATGGTCTTGCCGAAGATGCCCATGCCGACGCCCTCGCGCCGGAGGCTGATGGCCAGCATCAGGGCCAGGGCGAGCATGACGACGGCAACAATCTCGCGTACTATGGATGATTGTTTCTTAGGGTCCCCCCGCTTCTTCCTCGCAGTTCTAGCCATATGGCAACCATCCTCTCCTCACTGACTAACGAGCGCGCCAGATAATCACCAAACCCAGCACCCAGACGTAATATGCAAAGTATTGCAGCTTGCTGCTGTTAAGAACCCGAATCAGCAGTTTGATGGCGACGATCCCCGCCAGGGCGGCCACAAGGAAGCCGATCAGGAGGACGGGGGCCAGCCCTCCTTCAATGCCAGCAGCATAGATGTCACCGAATTTGAGAATCGCCGCGCCAGCGATGGCAGGCAATGAAAGCAGAAATGAATAGCGCGTAGCGGCGTCCCGGGTCAATCCCCTGCCCAGGGCGGAACTGATGGTCATGCCGGAGCGCGACAAACCGGGCGTGATGGCGCAGCCTTGCGCCAGGCCGACCACCAGGGCATCCACAAAGCTGATTCTCTCCAGGCTGCGCCTACCTGCCCTCGCCCGAGAGATCAGGAAGAGGACAATACCGGTGATCAGCAGGGCAAACCCCACAGCGATGACCGAATCGAAAAGACGATCAAACATGGGCTCCAGGAAAAGCCCCATCGCTGCCGTAGGAATGATGCCGACGATCAGGAGCCAGATCAGACGCCGATAGGTGCTAACCTCTCGCGGCACAGGCCGAGTGCCCCGTGGGTTTGTCAGGAGGGAAAGGAACCCGCGCCAGAGGCCGACGATGTCGCGCCAGAAGACAAAGATGACCGATAGAAGGGTGCCCAGGTGCAGAACAACCTCGATAACGACTCCTGGGCTGCTGATGCCCAGAAGATCCTGAGCGACGACCAGATGACCCGAGCTAGAAACCGGAAAGAACTCTGTCAGCCCCTGAATGATGGCCAGGATGATGATTTCCATGTAACCCATGCCTGCCGCTCCTCTCCGATACTGCTAAGTGATAGCAACCAGATTATATCACAGCCCAGACAAGTATCCTGTCGAAAAGTGACCACCCAAGAGTCACCCCTTCCCGGCCAGACCGTTCCCAAGCACACGTCTTTTGCCCGGGTCATATAGTGTAGCAGCAAATGGAGGGATGGAGATGAGCACAATTGACTCCTGATCTACAGGGCATACGCATCGCAGCGGTGGGAGGCGACGCCCGTAGCCTCTTTTATATTCCAGCCCTTCTGGAAGCAAACGCCACAGTGAAGGCCGTCGGCTTTGAAAAGGCCGTCAAGCTGATACCCTGTGAAAACGTGGACCTGGCCGAAGCCCTGGTCTGGGCCGATGTAGTCATTCTGCCAATGTCTGGAGTCGGATCAGATGGAACCATCGCCGCCCAGTATGCTGAGAGGCGCCTGGTTCTAGGGCCCGAGAACAGCGTACTGATCAGGCCGGGCACGCTGGTGCTCAGCGGCGTTGCCCGCCCGCTGCTGAGGCAGATGGCAGCAGAACGCAGGTGGCATCTGATCGAGATCAACGCCATCGATGATCTGACCATCCTCAACTCAATACCATCTGCAGAAGGGGCGATTCAGATGGCCATGGAGGCCTCCGACATCACGATCCACGACAGCAGCAGCTGGGTTCTCGGCTTCGGCCGCGTGGGAATCACCCTCGCCTGCATGCTGGACGGACTGCGCTCCAGGGTCACGGTAGCTGCCCGCGGCTCGGCTGACCTGGCCAGAGTCAAGGTCTTCGGCTACAGAGCTATTCCCTTCTCGGAAATCGCCTACGAGATACATGATGCGGACTTCATTTTTAACACGGTGCCCGCCCTGGTATTGCCCGAGAGCTTACTGCAGCTGACGAAACCTGATCTGACCATCATCGACATCGCGTCCAGCCCCGGCGGTGTAGACTTTGCTGCCGCCGAGCGCCTGGGGCGCACGGCGATTCTGGCCCCCAGCCTGCCGGGGAAGGTCGCACCGCGCAGCGCAGGGCGCACTCTCGGCGAGCTGCTGCCCAGAATCATCAAGCAACATCTGGAGGGGAGGAATCATTGAGGATGACACTCGCAGGAAAACGCATCGGTTTCGCTATTACGGGCTCCTTCTGCACTTTTGAGCAGGTTGTCAAACCAATGCAGGAGTTCATCAACCGCGGAGCCGTTATTCACCCGATCATGTCTCAGGCTGCCTACAATACCGATACGCGTTTCGGAACCGCCGCCCACTGGCGTCATGTGTTTCAGTCAATCGCGGACAATGACATCATCCACGAGATCACGCAGGCTGAGCCCATCGGCCCGCAGCAGCTGCTGGATCTGGTGATCGTCGCCCCCTGTACCGGGAACAGTCTGGCCAAACTGGCCAACGCCATCACCGACACGCCGGTAATCATGGCCTGCAAATCTCATTTACGCAATGGGAGACCGGTGCTGCTGGCCATTTCCACTAACGACGGGCTGGGATTGAACGCTAAGAACCTCGGCACATTGCTGGCAGCTCGCAACATCTATTTTGTGCCCTTCGGCCAGGATAATCCATCAGGCAAACCAACCTCACTGGTGGCCGACATGAACCTGCTGCCCGCCGCGGCCGAATGCGCTCTGGCCGGGCGACAGATTCAGCCTGTCCTGATCAGCTACACCTCCTAGGTAAGCGTCCCGCAATTCCCGGCAAGGAGGTTGATAGAGAGTCGATGCCTGTCTTGATCCAGAAATTTGGCGGAACTTCAGTCTCCACGTCTGATGCCAGAGCGGCCGCTATCAGGCATGTCCTGAGAGCCAGAGAGCAGAACTACTCGGTGGTGGTCGTTGTCTCTGCGATGGGCCGCGAACCCGACCCCTATGCGACGGACACTTTCCTGGGCTTGCTGAAGGGGAAAGGCAAGCGAACGACTCAGCGCGATCAGGATCTTGTCGCCTCCTGCGGGGAGATCATCGCCGCCGGGGTGTTTGCCGCAGAGCTGCGCCAGGAACTGCCAGAGGCAGTGATGCTCACCGGGTGGCAAGCCGGAATTGTCACCGATAATACTTACGGGAATGCGCGCATTGTTCAGATCAAACCGGCGCGGATCAGGAGCCTGCTGGAATCTGGCCATACCGTTGTGGTAGCCGGATTCCAGGGTATGTGTCCTGCTGCTGAAGATACATTTGAGGTTACGACCCTGGGGCGCGGCGGCAGCGATACGACTGCCGTCGCTCTGGGAGTAGCCCTGGGGGCTGCAGCAGTTGAGATCTACACCGATGTCCCAGGGATTATGACTGCGGACCCACAACTGGTACCAGAAGCGAAGGTCATCCCCACCATGGACTATTCGGAAGTGCTGCAGCTGGCATATGAGGGCGCTCAGGTCATCCACTCCCGCGCCGTGG
The DNA here is from genome assembly GCA_050949085.1 of Bacillota bacterium. Lineage (GTDB taxonomy): Bacteria > Bacillota > UBA994 > UBA5500 > UBA5500 > JBMNFB01. The sequence continues at coordinate 317,797 of JBMNFB010000001.1, read as the reverse complement.
AGCTGGCTCTCCAGAGCAACATCCCGCTCCGCGTGAAGTGCAACCAGGGAAGCGACCCTGGCACAACGGTGACCAGCGCTGTTCTCTCGGAAAAACGCCGGACACAACCGGTGATCGCTGTTGCCAACAGGCAGGGGCTGGCCCAGGTGGCCCTCACACCCTGCCAACCCAGCCCTGATCTGGACCAGGCAATCTTCGCGGCCTTGAGCAAGGCCGGTATCAGCGCTGATCTGATCAATATCAGTCCCGATTACAAGCGGTTTGCAGTGAAAAACGAGGATATCGCCCCGGTGGAGTCGGCGCTGGTGGGCCTTCCCGCCAGAATGCAGTTTCGCTCCGACTTAGCCAAGGTGTCCATCATCGGCATCGGCATGCGCGGGGTTCCAGGAATCATGGCCCGCGTCACCCGTGCCGCCCACGCGGCGAAGGCGCCAATCCTGCAGACCAGTGATTCACATATGACGATCTCCTGCCTGGTTGACGAAGCCGATCTCCCCAGTATAGTCAACGCCCTGCACCGCCAGTTTGACCTGGCGGCGCTCTAGACCCCATCAAGGAGGCGAATCAATGCTGAAATTCGGTGAAGTCCTGACGGCGATGATCACCCCGTTTGACTGTCAGGGAAACATAGCCTGGTCAGCCGTCGATCGGCTGATCGAACACCTGCTGGACAATGCCACGGAAACCCTGGTCGTCGCCGGGTCAACCGGCGAAGCGGCCACCTTGAGCGATGATGAAAAGGAACAGCTGTTCCGGCATGTGGTGCGGCAGGTCGCCGGACGCGCCAGAGTAATCGCCGGAACCGGCACCAATAACACGGCGGGCACCATCGAGCTAACCCAGCGCGCAGAGCAGTGCGGTGTCGACGGGATTATGCTGGTAGCACCCTATTACAACAAGCCGCCGCAGGAAGCGCTCTACGCCCACTTCCGGGCAGTGGCCGAAGCGACCAGCCTTCCCATACTTATCTACAACGTGCCAGGCAGAACCTCCTGCAACATCCTGCCGGCCACGGTCGCCCGGCTGGCTGAGATCAAGAATATCTTCGGCATTAAGGAGGCCAGCGGCAACCTGGATCAGGTGAGTGAGATTGCCCGACTGGCACCGGAAGGCTTCGTAATCTATAGCGGCGACGACAGCCTGACTCTGCCCATCCTCGCCGTTGGCGGACACGGCGTCGTCAGCGTGGCGTCTCATCTGATCGGTCGCGAACTCAAGCAGATGATCCGGGCTTTCCAGGCAGGAAACCACCAGCTGGCCACAGCCATTCATCAGCAGATTTTCCCGGTCTGTCGTGCGATGTTTGTCACCACGAACCCGATGCCGCTGAAGGCCGCGTTGAACATTATCGGCCTGGAGGTTGGCGGGCCCCGCCTGCCGCTGATCGCCTGTTCCGCAGCAGAAAAGGCAGTTATCCGCCGCGAACTCGAGGCCTTCGGTCTCCTTTAAGAAGTGCCACCCTGGCAGGAGCAGACTGGAGCTAATCCCCAGTCTGCTCCTGTTCTTGTCGTGGCTGATCCTGCTGGTCATAGGCTGCTGGAGACTTGATAATACTAGGACTGGTGCAAAACGCTAACAATAGCATCAACGAACATGCGGCATTGCCGAGCCGCAGGAGGAGAGTGTGCTCAGGGTGAATTCTAACTGGGATTATCGCAGCAATCTATATCCAGGCAGTTCACAGGAGAAGCCGCCGCGTCCGGAAGGAGAGCAGGAACAGGAGAATCAGGGAGCTCTGGATTCCCTGGAAAGTATCGGCTCACTGCAGACGCCGGCGCAGCCCGAGACCAAGTTTCACTGCATGACCATCATCGGTCAGATCGAGGGGCACATGGTCTTGCCTCCCCAGAACAAGACAACCAAGTATGAACACACTTTGCCCCAGCTGGTGGCCATCGAGCAGAACCCGAAGATCGAAGGCCTCCTGCTGATCCTGAACACGGTCGGTGGTGACGTTGAAGCCGGGCTGGCCATTGCCGAGATGGTCGCCAGCATGAGCAAGCCAACCGTCTCACTGGTTCTCGGCGGCGGTCACTCCATCGGGGTGCCCATCGCCACATCCACCGACTACAGCTACATCACAGAGACAGCGACGATGACAGTCCATCCGATCCGCTTGACCGGCATGGTCATCGGTGTCCCGCAGACCTATGAATATCTGGACAAGATGCAGGAGCGCATCGTCAGGTTCGTGGTGGAGCACTCCAAAATCTCGCCTGAGAAGTTCCGCGAGCTGATGTTCCGCATCGGCGATCTGGCCCGGGACATCGGCACCATCCTGACGGGACGGGAGGCCGTCAACGTCGGACTCATCGATGAAGTGGGTGGCCTGGGGCAAGCCCTGGACAAGTTGCGGGAACTGACAGGACGAAACGGCAGGTGAGCAGTCGATGTATACCATCGTCCCCCTGGACGTGGTCTTCCATCAGCCCGATGCGGTGAAGGTCCCTCAGGAGCTGACCTACCGCGGACAGAGAGTCCTGGCCGAGCAACTGCCTGAACCCGGCCAATTCAGGCTGGTGCAGCTGATCAGCACCGACCCCAGTCTCTATCTGGATCCGGCGTTCCAGCCTGGGGCCATCATCCGGTTTCCGGCCAGTCCGGTTCCGCAGTCATCCTCCGGCGGCGCTGGTTCGCCTGCTCCAGGGAGCTCGGCATCCAGTCCGAGCTGGGGCTAAGTAAGGCGCAGCAGCTACCGAGACGCTTTTCGATCGCAGTCGCCAGCAAAGTGCAAGCCAGACGGGGCGAGGCAAAGTTCATTGCCATCGCCCCGCCTCCTTTAGCCCAGCTGGTCCAGGGGCTGATCAAGGATGATCACGTCTTCACCGATGCGCTTGATTGCTGACCAGGGGATCTTCAGCTCTTCCCCACTGCGCATGCCCAGCAAGCCTCGCCTCTCCACCACCAGCGTCTGCAGCTGCCCTGTGTCCACATCAAAGATGAGATCATATACCCCAGTCAGCCCCAGCTTGCGACCGTCGTGCAGATTGACAATCTCTTTAGCTACCAGCGAACTCAGCAGCAACCGGCCTACCCCCTCTCAGATTCTTGGAACAACGTCAGGCCGATGTCCCTATTACTATTAGATTCAGCCAGCCCGACATTAGCACCCTTTCAACATTGAAAAGGTGCCCCTGCCCCGTCGGGGCAGAGGCACCTGGAAGAATCGCAAACTGCCTTATGCGTTAATTCGGGTTTTCCCCTTTCAACTTCATGTAGCGTGTGATCAACTGGTCCAGGCGCGCGCTCAACGCGTAGGTCTCGGGCGAATTCAGCAGCTCCGGAGCTCTTTCCACCATCCGATCCAGTTTCTTGCGCAGGGCCTCGATCTCGCCTCGCAAAACCCGTTCCTCCTGAGTGTTCAACAAGAGCACCCCCTTGCCAAAATAACGCACCAAGGCCCCAACCAGGAGACGTCCTCAGATCAGACACCGCCAGGAGAGTCACCAGGCGAGTGTCTCCAGCAGGTTCGTCAATCCGTCCACACTTCCCACTGCGGCGGCGGCCATCGACCGCCGGGCGTACAGCTCAGCGGCCAATCGCTGCAGCTGATCAGACGTCACGGCTTCGATTCTCTCCACGGTTTCCGCGACGGTCCGAACCCTTCCGTTCAACAGCAGTCCTCTACCCAGTCGGCTCATGTTGTTAGCGGTGCTTTCCATGCCCATAATCAGGGCGCCCTTAGCTTGTTCCTTAGCGCGCCGCAGCTCGGCCTCGCTGATCGGTTGGGAGCGGAGATCCGCCAACTCCTCAGCGATGAGCTGCAGGGCCCTCTCCACATTCTGCGGGCTGAGCCCCAGATAGATGGCAGAATAGCCGGCTCCGCCAAAGCTGGCTGTGTATGAATAGGCGTTATAGACCAGTCCATGATCCTCACGCAGACGCTGAAACAGTCGGGAACTCATGCCGGCGCCGAGGATGTTGCTGAGCAGGCTCCAGGTGTGGCGTCGTTCATCACCGATGGGCAGCCCCGGGAACCCTAGCGCCAGATGCAGCTGCTCCGTCGGTTTCTCCAACAGGCGGTAGGCAGGTGTGAACTCCGGCTTCGATTTCGTCGCCGACTCCGCCTGATCGGCGGGCATTTGCAGGCGCTGCGCCAGCAGGTCCGCCAGTTCTGCGTGATCCACACTGCCAGCTGCGGCAATAACCATATTGGCTCCGGTGTAGCGCTCTTGATAGTAACTACGAATATCTGCGGCAGAAAGTTGCGCGATGCTCTCCCTGGTGCCGAGAATCGACCGTCCCAACGGGCTAGCCGGCCAGATGGTCTGCGCCAGAACATCATGGACATATTCATCTGGCGTATCCTCGTACATGCTGATCTCTTCCAGGACGACGTTCTGCTCCTTGATGACATCAGCCTGATCCAGGCGGCTGCTCACAATCATATCGCAGAGGATATCCACCGCTGCCTCCAGATGCTCATCAACGATCTTGGCATAGAGGCAGGTGTATTCCTTGGCGGTGTAGGCGTTGATCTCGCCGCCGATGTTATCGAAGCTTTCCGAGATATCCCGGGCTGACCGCCGGGCGGTGCCCTTAAACAACAGGTGCTCCAGAAAGTGTGAGACTCCCTGCAGCCTTACGGGTTCGTAAAGCACGCCCGCCCTAATCCAAAAGCCAATAGAAACAGATCGCACAAAAGGCAGTGTCTCGGTGACTAGAACCAGCCCCGGCATGATCTCGCTCTGCTGCATCTCCTGATCCTCCTCGCCCGACAGGCGTGTCTGAAGTTATGGATATTGTAGCACAGTTCCTTTGTAGAAGCGCTGCAAAATCTCCCGGTAGGAGTAGCCTAATTCCGACAGTCCATACGCTCCCCACTGGGAGAGGCCAACGCCGTGACCATAGCCGGTTCCGCGGAATAGATAGAATGCAGGTTGCTGTGGCAGCAACGGACGCAAGGCGCCACCAGGTTGATACATGTCCCAACCAGAGTAGAACTGTCGACAAGGTGGCAGCCGCCGGTCCTTATCCGGCATGATCCTCCCCGTTTCGTCCAGACGGTCGATGGTGAACTTGCTGCTGCGCATCTGCTCCACCCCCACGGCCCAGCGCAAGTCCTGAACCGGGATCTCACCGCCGCCTAACAGGGCCATGAGTTGCACCGTCTGCAGCCGCTCGCCTTCGCCGAACTTGCCTGGCTCGAGGTTGAAGATACAGTAAACAGCATGCCGCTGGCGCAAGCGGCCTGCCAGCTCCTCAGCGCTAAGGCAGACAGACCAGAGATAGACCGGCTCTTCGGGGATGGGCGTCGCCTGCAGATAGGGAACGGAACTCCCCCAGGCGTAATCGCTGCTGACTGTGTGCCCTCCAGCATGGGCATGGTAAACAGCATCGATCAGCTCGCCATCATAGACCAGCACCTGACCGGCGGTGGCTTGCACAGCCAGCGTGCTATCCGGCTGCTCGGCTGCAGCACCCCCATAAACCTGACAGTGAGTCGTATCGCAGAGATCGTAGCCTTCTCGGGCGTGCTTCTCCAGCTGTCGTAAAGCATAGGTGCGCGCAGCAACAGTTTGCGCCTTCAGGGCCTCCAGCGGCCAGGATGCCGGCATCTCCTCAGGAACGACGCCAGCCAGGTACTCCTCCAGACCGATCCGATTGATCGCGCTGATTTCGCCGGGATGCCTGCGGCTGAGCAGTACGCTGCCTCGATAGGCCCGACCATTGATCCGCACGGGACCGCCCTCTCCCTCCACTTCCACCCACCAGATCGGCGTGAGCTGCTGGTCGGCCAGGAGGCAGAGACCGCCGACAGAATCGGTGAGCAGCTGATCCGTCAGCACGCTCTGCAGCGGAAGCTGCGCCTGCTGGGCGAGGGGAACGACGTCAAACCAGGGCCCGATCTGCCGGATGTCCGCCCTGATACCGGCTGCGCGCAGGGTCGCCCAGCTGACTTGTGCCTCAGCCCAGCTTCCGGTCCGCAGGTAGACATACTCCCGGTGTCCGGCAAACACAACTGCCTGCTGACCAGGCTCAAGCATGATGCTCAGGCTGGCAAAATCGGTGCCAGCCGCCGTCAGCCTGGCCGGTCCCTCGATCAGCCAGGGGCCGGTCAGCGTCGTCAGCCCGATCCTGACTGGAACGGCCGCTGCTGGCTGGCTGAAGCTGCAGATGAGAAGCAGTAGGGTAGTGACCTCTACCAGACGCCGGCGCATGCGTTTTCCTCCTCCAGCGAATTGTACTTCCCGGGTTGCTCAGCTCGGGTTAACGAGGAATCTGGTCGTCCCCGGGGAGCGGCGCGATCAGCTCTCCCACCGGTACCAATCTATATCCTGTCTCCTTCAGTCCGACGATAATCTGCTCCAGCGCGGCCGGCGTCTGCTCCGTCGGATGCATCAGCACGATGGCGCCGTTGTGCGCCCGCGGCACAATGCGCCGTACGATCCGGTCTACGCCCGGCCGCAGCCAGTCGGCGGTGTCCAGACTGCAGAGCACCGTCAGATAACCCAGTTCACTGGCCACGTCCAGCACTTTCTGGTCGAAGTCGTTATAGGGGGGGCTAAAGAAGCGAACGGGAGCGTCAACGAATCGCTGGATCGCCTCGCTGGTGGCGGTGATCTCCCTGGCGATGCCTTCACGATCCAGCTGCGGCAGGTGGGGATCAGAGTAGGCGTGGTTGCCAAACTCATGCCCGTCAGCGGCGATGGCCCTCACCAGGTCTTCGTTCTTGGCAACCCAGCGCCCCACCAGGAAAAACGAGGCGCGCACCTGCTCGCGACGCAGAGTTTCCAGCATCGGCGGCAAGTTCTCGTTGCCCCAGGCAACGTTGATGACCAGAGCGATCTCCTGACGGGCCGGGTTGCCCTGATAGATGGGGTAACGCGCATAGTCATAGAGCGACTGGGGATAGATCGGCACATATTGAGCCGGAACTACGCTGTCGGGTGCCGCCAGCATCACTGCTGCTGCCGTGGCTGAGAGGTCAAGTTTCCGCCCACAAAGGCCGGGAATCACCCCTTTGGTCACCGGCTCGATATACGGCTGGAGAGCAGGCTCGGCCACGGCCTCGGCGTAGAGGGACAACAGGGCCAACAGGGCCTCCTCCGTCATCTCCCCCACGGCGAGCTGCTCGTTGTCGGAGAGGTGAAGCACAACCCCCCTGGCCGAGCGCGGTTCCCGGTCCCTTCCGAGCCAGAAGAGCCCGGCGCCTGCGACTGCAGCACCCAACAGAACCATAACAACAAAGGCCCCTACCTTTCGCACCCAATGCGCCTCCTTCAGACAGAGATAACTCTGTAAGAGGGTTATTGGTCAAGCTGCGGGTTTATGCCTCACAGGGGCACCGGGCACCGAACCCAGGCTCTCCCCTGTTGCTGACAGGCAGGTCAGGGGAATCGAGCAGGCGGGGTCACCTGACCCTTCTCAACGCGACAACAATCACCATTGAAACCCCTAAGCAGACCATAGAGCCATAGCTTAGCAGGGAACAGATCGTGTGCGGGAGTGCAGAAACGACTACCAGGATAGAGACAAGCCTGCCTTTATCTTCGTTCCAGGACTTTGTCCATGATATATACAGAGCCACAGCCCAGGTAATCACCGACAACGCGTTAAACCAATGGACAAAGGGAAAGAAATTGCGCCATGATGCTATGGAACCAATCAGAAGGAATAGTGCCATAGCCAGGAGCGCGCTTCCCCAAAGCTCAGTCTTCCTGAGTGCAGTGATCATCCTTTTCTCTCCTCCTGACCCTTAAGGCCTTCTCTGATGACAAGGGGAGTGTAAATGAGCACGGATTTTGCCCCGCCGGCACAACGCCTACGCCGGGCGAACAACAAAAAAATGCGTTGGAATCCAACGCATCTCTTGTTGCCTGCCTTACTTCCTGGTACTCGCCAGCGCTTCCTTTCGGGAGAGGTTGATGCGCCCGAGGCGGTCAATTTCGGTAACCTTGACAAGGATTTCGTCGCCCACCTGGCAGACATCCTCCGTCCTGGCTACACGACCTTCGTCCAGCTGAGAGATATGCACCAGGCCGTCCTTACCCGGCAGGATCTCGACGAAAGCCCCGTACTTCTCAACACGCACCACCCGGCCGGTGTAGATGCGGCCTACTTCAACCTCAGCCGTCAGATCCTCGATCATCCTCTGAGCCCGCATGCCGTCATCAGTATTCACGGCGGCGATGAAAATGCGGCCATCGTCCTCGATGTCGATTTTGACTCCGGTCTCAGCAATGATCTTGTTGATGACCTTGCCACCAGGGCCGATGACGTCCTTGATCTTCTCCACAGGGATGGTCATGGTCAGCATGCGCGGCGCATAGGGTGAGAGGTCTGCCCGCGGCTCAGGCAACACCGCCAGCATCTTCTCCAGGATAAACAAACGGCCTTGTCGCGCCTTCTCCAGGGCCTGGGTCAGGATCTCCGTGTTGATACCGGACGTCTTGATGTCCATCTGGAGGGCGGTGATACCCTGGATCGTCCCCGCCACCTTAAAGTCCATATCGCCGAGGGCATCCTCGAGTCCCTGGATGTCGTAAAGAATCTCGTACTTAGAACCTTCGTTGATCAGCCCCATGGCGATGCCGGCCACCGGCCGCTTGATGGGCACACCCGCATCCATCAGCGCCAGTGTGCAGCCGCAGATGGAGGCTTGCGACGACGACCCGTTAGATTCAAGCACCTCCGAGACCACACGGATCGCGTAGGGGAACTCCTCCTCCGAGGGAATCATCGGCAGCAACGCCTTTTCACCCAGGGCCCCATGCCCGATATCCCGGCGGCTCGGCGAGCGCATCGGCCGCGTCTCACCCACACTGTAGGGCGGGAAGTTGTAGTGGTGCATATACCGCTTGGATTCGTCGACAGACAGGTCGTCGATGGTCTGCGCATCGCGGATCGTGCCCAGCGTCACCACGCTCAGGGCCTGGGTCTGTCCCCGGGTGAAGAGACCAGAGCCATGGGTGCGTGGCAGCAGGCCGACGGCGCAACTGATGGGACGAATCTCGTCCACACGGCGTCCGTCTGGGCGTTCGCCTTCTTCGATGATCATGCGCCGCACGAGAGTCTTGAGGGTGGAGTGCAGAACCTCGGCAACCTCCTTCTCGCGCTCGGGGTAGATCTCGGCGAAATGCTGCAGTGTCTCTTCGTTAACTGCGGCAACGGCCGCTTCTCGCTCCTGCTTGACAGCGCTGCGCACAGCCTGATCCAGCTTGTCGCGGGCATAATCCTGCACGGCCTGGACCAGATCTTCACTGGGCACCGCCAGCGGATACTGACGCTTCTCCTGCCCAGCCTGGGCGATCAGCTTCTCCTGCATGAGGACGATCTCCCGGATGGCCTGATGGCCGAACATCAGGGCCTCGATCATCTGCTCTTCCGGAACTTCATCGCCACCTGCCTCTACCATCATGATGGCATCCTTCGTCCCGGCGACGGTCAGGTGCAGCGAACTGCGCTCTTCCTGCTCCTGAGTCGGGTTCAGAACCAGCTGGCCGTCCACCAGGCCGACGACGACACCGGCGATCGGGCCGGAGAATGGGATGGGCGAAATGCACAGGGCCGCAGATGCCCCGATCATCGCCGTAACCTCCGGGCTACAGTCGTGGTCAACCGACAGTACGGTGGCCACGACCTGAACATCGTTGCGGAATCCGTCTGGGAACAGGGGCCTTAACGGGCGGTCGATCATCCTCGCCGCCAGGACCGCCTTCTCGCTGGGGCGTCCTTCCCGCCTGATAAAGCCTCCCGGAATCTTTCCGACTGAGTAAAGCCGCTCCTCGTAGTCAACAAGTAATGGGAAGAAATCAATGCCTTCCCGTCGCTGCTCGGACGCCGTGGCGGTGACGAGCACATATGTATCACCATACTTTGCCAGGACTGCGCCATCGGCCTGCTTGGCCAGCTGGCCAGTCTCCAACGTCAACTGGCGTCCAGCCAGCTCCATCGAAACGCTATACATAAATCACCATCCTACCGTGTTTGGATTATTATCTCACAGTACGGGAACAGAATGCAAAGACCGGCCCGCAGCAGGTCATAAGAAAAAGCGGGATAACCCGCTTTTTCCCTATCTGCGAATGCCGAGTTGCTGAATGATTGAGCGGTAGCGATCGATATCAGTCTGGCGAAGGTAATCAAGCAGCCGACGCCGCTGACCGATCATCTTGTACAAGCCGCGACGCGAATGATGGTCCTTCTTGTGAGTCTGCAGATGCGCCGTCAGATACTGAATGCGGTGCGTCAGCAGCGCAATCTGCACCTCGGGCGATCCGGTGTCGGCGTCATGAAGCTTATACTTCTCGATCACTGCACGCTTTTGATCCTGATCCAGTGCCACCCAGGTTCACCTCCCTGATCTCAAATATCCCCATCAGCCAAGACTCACGTTCGGAGGAAACGTCAATCCTAGCCCATGGTTCAGCCCGAGCCGAAGCTACGGGCTCCTATAGAATAGCGGTCAGCCAAGGGTCTGACCGGATATTCTCGAGACAATAGTCACTTGCCGATGACCGTAATCACCAGCCGGCCGCTGGAAATGTCCTTGATCACAAAGTCAAACTGGCGTCCGCTCATCGCCGAGTAGCCGCGAAAGCGCGTTGCCGCCGGCACTTTCCCCGGTATCTGCGAGGCTGCCCGCAGTAAGTCGAGGGCCGTAATACCGGCCTGCCGACTGTCCTGCAGGCGCAAGGCCGCATGATTGCTGATAATCACCCGCATTGCTTCCGCCTCACGCCGCGGGATTCCGGCCTGACGCGCAACTGGCCAGGCGACACGAAGGGGCAAGCTCCCCGCGGCAGCGCCAGACCCAGCGACGCCTCCGCCCAAGATCAGGCCCAATAGCGGCGAATAACTCGCCACCGCTATAGCCGATCACGGAGACCCCTCCCATTCTATCACTAAGGATTCCCTACCACAAGCGAGCAGATATAGTAATGCTTATGCGTAGCCGAATCTGACCATGACAGCGCCTGGGTAGACAGCGGTTTAGCCTAGGGGAGATCTAGCAGAGTGCGGATGCGCTGTTCGTCCCGCTCCAATTGCTGCCGCAACTCGTCGGCTCCGGCGAACTGCCATTCTTCCCGGATAAATTCCAGCAGACGCACCTCCAGGTATCGTCCATAGAGGTCGCCGCAGCCGTCAAAGATATGCACCTCGAGACTGGGTCCTGCCTGCGGGAAACTCGGTCTGGTGCCGAGATTGGCCATGCCGTAGCCAAGGCCGATCACTTCAGCCGCATACACCCCAAAAGGCGGCAGAACCAGCTGCTGCAGATCGCCCAGATTAGCCGTAGGGAAGCCGATCCGGCGGCCGCGCTGGTCTCCCCGCACCACCCTGCCACCGATAGAATAGGGACGCCCCAGCAACGCTGCTACTCGCTGCAGATCGCCCTGTTTGATCAGCTGGCGCACCCGCGTGGAGCTGACGGCCTCGCCGTCAGACAACACCGGGGGGACAATGGTGACGGGAATCTGATAGGCAGCCAGCGTGTTCGCCAAAAACTCAGGTGTGCCAACGCCCCCCCGCCCAAAGCTGAAGTTGAAGCCGACCACGACCGCCTGGGCATCGATCTGCTGACGCAGCACCTGGTCGACGAACTGCCCCGGGAGCATGCTGGCCGTCGCACGGTCAAACGGCATACGAAAATAGGCATCCACGCCCATCGCCTCAAACAGTCTTAACTTCTGTTCCTCAGGGGTGATCAACTCTACCGGGTAACCCAGGACCTGCAGCGGGTGAGGATGAAATGACATTACGACGACTGAGCCGCCCATCCTATCCCTGAGCTGCACGCTGGCCTGCACCAGAGCCTGATGGCCGAGATGAACGCCGTCAAAGTTGCCCAACACGATGACTCTGGGGCTCTGGGGGAGTTGTTCGTACCGTTCAGTAACAATCATCTTGGCTGAAGTTCCTCCCACTGGGCCAGCACCTTGCTGGGTGCCAGCAGTCTATGATGATAACGGCCGATCCCGATCAGCTGATCAGCCGCAAAAACTGCAACCGCAGGCGCGGCTGTCCAGGCGAGAACCGGCAATCGCAGCCGTTGGCCATGAAGAAAGCGACGCGCCTGCTCCAAATCCAGCTCGATATGCGGCAGGCTGGCCACTGCCAGTGTTGCCGGCAGAATGTGGTCTGCTGGGTTCGCCGCCAGTTCTTCCAGCGTGTAGCTTTCGGCCAGGCCGAACGAACCCACCTGCTCCCGGAGCAGGAAGGTGAGAGTGGCGATAGTCCCCAGCCTCTCCGCCAAATCGCGCACCAGGGCGCGCACATAGGTGCCCTTGGAACAATGCACCCGGAACAGGCAACGCCGGCCGTCGAGACGCAAGAGATCGAAGCCGTGAATCTCAATCTCCCGGGCAGAAACCTCCAGCTCCTCCCCGCTGCGCGCGTACTCATAAAGCGGCTTGCCCTGATGCTTGATGGCCGAATATGCTGGGGGACGCTGCAACTGGCGTCCCACCATGCCCTGCATCCCTCGCCTGATCTGCTGCTCTGTCAGTCGGGGCATCTCACTGGCCTGCTCGACGATCCGGCCTTCCTGATCCAGAGTATCCGTAGCGACACCAAAGGTCAGCTCACCGATATACACCTTGCTGGCAGCAACCAGAAACTCCAGGAGGCGTGTGGCTTTGCCCACTGCTAGCGGTAGCACGCCGCTGGCGGCCGGATCCAGCGTCCCGGCGTGCCCTACCGCGCGGGTTTTCAGGATGCGGCGCACTCTGGCTACCGCGTCATGGGACGTCATCCCCGGACATTTTAGCAGGTTGATGAATCCGTATGGTTGAGACATTCTCTGATACTCCTGTCAGCACTGCTCACTACGCGTTGAATCACGGCCCGCGGCTGCCCGTCGATGGTCGCACCGGCCGCACGCGCATGCCCGCCACCGCCAAACTCCTGTGCCAGCTGGCTCACGTCCGCCCTCTGCTGAGAACGCAGGCTGAGCTTACAGACTCCCGGGGAGGTCTCCGTCAGCAGAAAGGCCAGCTCCACACCAGCGAGCGAACGGGGATAGTCGACCAGGCCTTCGGTCATGCTGCCGTCTGCCTCTAGCCGCAGCAGGTCTTCATGCGTCAGCCAGGAATAGGCACCCAGACCATCTGCAAACGTCTCGATCCGCTGCAACACCAGGGCGAGGAGCTGCAGGTACTGCGGTGTCTTCTGTCCCAGCGACTGAGCCACAAGCTGCTGCCTCGCCCCAAAATCCAACAGTTGGGCGATGGCCCGGTGCACCGAAGCCGTTGTGTTGCTATATTGGAAAAAGCCGGTGTCGCTGGCGATGGCGGTGTAGAGACAAGTAGCGATATCAGCATCCAATTGCACGTCCAGCCCACTCAGCACCGCCAGTACCAGTTCGCCGGTAGCCGCGGCAGCCGAATCGATATAGCTGGCTTCACCAAAGCCCTGGCTGGTGCGATGGTGGTCGATATTGATGGTCGGCAGCGCCCGGAAGGGGTACTCCGGCAGCCCAGTGCGCTCAAACTCGCCGCAATCGAGGACGACCAGAGTGACTGTTTCCGTCGGCAGCCGGGCGGGGTCAGCAACGGCTGTTTCCGCCCCCGGCAGGAAGCGGTACTTGTCAGGCACGCCGCCTTCCACAAAGACTGTCACATCCTTGCCCAGCGCAGTCAGGGCGAGACTGAGTCCGAAGAGCGAGCCCATGCTATCGCCATCCGGCGAAACATGCCCAACGAGCAGGAGGCGGCTCGCTTCGTTCAAAGCGGCCACCACCTGGCTCCTTCCCCGATCATTTTGCATCATCATCGCGTTTCCCTTCAGTTTCCTTCAGCTGACGCAAGATGGCATTGATATGTGCGCCATGTTCAATGGACGAATCGGGCCGAAAGAGAATCTCCGGCGTATGGCGGAGAGAGATCCGCTTCCCTACCTCTGACCGCACAAAGCCGGCAGCCCGATTGAGCGCGGTCAGAGTATCCTGTTTCTCCTGCTCCGTTCCCAATACACTGACATATACCTTCGCATGGCGCAAGTCGTTAGAGACTTCGACCGACGTGATCGAGGCAAACCCCACCCTGGGATCTTTGATGGAGTTCTGGATGATGTCACTGATCTCGGTCTTTAGCAGCTCTCTAAATCTCTCTGGCCGATATTGGCTCACAAACACCATCCTCCTTTTTGGACGTCACCCGCTGCCGGGCAGCAGATAGCGCCTTTCCTGGAACTCAGATGTCCTCGTCAGACATGAATCGGGGCTGATTGCCTACTCAGCCTTCACTTCCTCCATGGAGAACGCTTCGATGATATCGCCTTCCTTGATATCGTTGAAGTTCTCGAGGGTAATCCCACACTCGTAGCCGGCGAGGACCTCGCGAACGTCATCCTTGAATCGCTTCAGCGAATCCAGGCGTCCCTCATAGATAACCACACCATCCCGAATCAGGCGAACCTGTGCCTGACGGGTGATCTTTCCATCAGTCACATACGAGCCAGCGATAGTTCCTATTCTGCTCGCTTTGAATATCTGGCGCACCTCCGCCTGTCCCAGGACAGCCTCGCGGAAGACAGGGGCGAGCATGCCCTTGATGGCATTCTCCACATCCTCAATAGCGTCGTAGATGACGCGATAGAGGCGAATATCCACGTTCTGCTGCTCGGCCAGTTTACGGGTAGCCGGATCCGGGCGCACGTTGAAGCCGACAATAATCGCCTGCGATGCCGTGGCCAGCAGGATGTCACTCTCGTTCACCGGGCCGACGCCCTCGTGAATAACCTTGACCTCAACCTCGTCGGTGCTGAGTTTGATCAGGGATTGACGCAGGGCCTCGATGGATCCCTGCACATCAGCCTTGACGATGATATTCAGATCCTTCACTTCACCCTGCTGTATCTGGCTGAAGAGATCATCCAGCGATACCCGCTGCACTGATTTCAGCTCTTCCTCGCGCTTCTTTTCGCGCAACTTCTCAGCGTATTGCCGGGCTTCCTTCTCATCGGCGAGAACCATGAACGGCTCGCCAGCTTCGGCCACATCCGAAAGGCCGATGATCTCCACCGGAGTCGACGGGCCAGCGCTCTGAATCCGCCGCCCCTGATGGTTGTTCATCGCCCGAATGCGCCCCTGGGAGGCTCCCGCGAGGACAACATCTCCCACATTGAGCGTGCCCGAATGAATCAGCACAGTGGCCACCGGCCCGCGACCTCTGTCCACTTTGGACTCGATGACGACACCCCGCGCCGGCTTGTTGGGGTTGGCCTTCAGCTCTGCTACTTCTGCCAGCGTGAGTATCGCGGTCAGCAGGTCGTCGATGCCCGTCCTCTTCAATGCCGATACGTTGACGCACATCGTGTCGCCGCCCCACTCTTCCGGGATCAGGCCATGCTCGGTCAGCTGCTGCTTGACACGATCCGGGTTGGCCGCTGGCCGATCGATCTTGTTGATGGCAACGATGATTGGCACTCCTGCCGCCTTGGAGTGGTTGATGGCCTCCACCGTCTGAGGCATGATCCCGTCATCAGCTGCAACCACCAGCACGGCGATGTCAGTGGCCTGTGCGCCACGCGCCCGCATAGCGGTGAAAGCCTCGTGTCCCGGTGTGTCCAGGAACGTGATCAGCTGATCCATGATCTTTACCTGGTAGGCGCCGATATGCTGCGTAATACCGCCGGCCTCTGTGGCCGTCACATTGCTCTGCCGAATGGCATCCAGAAGGCTGGTCTTGCCATGATCCACATGCCCCATAACCGTGACAACCGGCGGCCGCAACTTGAGGTCGGCCGGATCATCCGGTTCCACTGGAATCTCAAAGGGGCTATCGTAGACCGGCGCCGGCGGAGCCGCCTGTTGCACTTCAAATCCCAGCTCATTGGCCACCAGAGTGGCCGTATCCACATCGATCGTCTGGTTGATGGCAGCCATCACCCCCAGCTCGATGAGCTTGCGGATGACCTCGTTGGCCGGACGCTTCAGTTTCGTGGCCAGTTCGCCGACAGTGATGTCTGCGGCGTCCAGTTTCACCACCCGCGGTTCCGGCTTGCTCTCGGTTGCGGTCTGCTGACGGCCACGAGCCCGCCGATTGCTGGAGCGTCGGCCGCGGGACCGCTGTCTGTCGTCGCCCCGGCGCGCAGAGCTTCGCTTCGGCTTAGTCTGCTCTTCGTCAGGCAGGTCGAACTCCTCCAGATCATCCAGCTCCTCCAGGGCGGCTGGTTCAGCTGGTTGCTCGACACTGCTCTCGCGGGGCTGCTGTTTACTGCTGGGCTGTCTTGCGATCACCGGTTTTGCTTCATTCTCCTTAGGCTGAGATTTCTCGGCGGAAACGTCTTTGCCCTTTCTGGCTTCCTGCGGAGGATCCTGTTTGCGTGGTTGCTCCTTAGGCACTTCTGCGGCAACCTTTTCGGGCTGCCTGGCCGCCGTTTTCTCCGCCGGACGCAACACTTGACGAATGATGTCCGCCACCTCGTTGTCGATGGTACTCATATGATTCTGCACGTTCAAATCCAAATCGGCTAGAGCCTCTACAAGCTTCTTGCTGGGGACGTTTAACTCCCTGGCCAGTTCATAGATCCTAATCTTGCTCATCCAGCCACCTCCCGCTATACTCTCATGGCTAACTCCTGCAACCTCCTGGCAATATTATTGTCTGTTACAAGCAGGGCCGCCCGTTGTGCCTGACCGAGCGCCCGCCCCAATTCCTCTTTTGTATACGCCGTAATGAAGGGCAACCCCTTGGTCCTGGCTGCCCTGATCAGACGATCGGCGGTGCGCGGCGATGCGTCTGCGGCAACGACTAACAAGAAACCCTTACCAGCCCGCACAGCCTCCAGGCAGGGATACTCACCAGCGATGAGACGTCCTGCCCGCAGCGCAATGCCCAGGAACTGGAGAAACGCGTCCGTCACTAGCGTTCCCTCTCTACTATCGACGCACGCAATGCGTCCGCAACATCCTGGCCGATGGTAACATCCAGCGCCTTCCCCAGTCTATCACCTTTCAGAGCTTGCTCCAGGCAGGCGGCAGACGGGCAGATGTAGGCACCGCGGCCCGACTTCTTGCCGGTCGGGTCCAGCAAGACCTCGCCTTCCGGCGTGCGCACCACCCGCAACAGCTCCCGTTTGGGGCGCATCGTTCGGCAGCCGACGCAGAGTCGTTCTGGTGTTCTCCGCTTCCTCACGCCATCACCCCCATGCTTCCGCTGCGTGTGACTCGCTCTTGATATCGATCCTCCAGCCTGTCAGCTTGGCCGCCAGGCGGGCGTTCTGTCCTTCCTTGCCGATAGCCAGAGACAGCTGATAGTCCGGCACAACAACCCGGGCCACCTTGGTGTCAGCATCTACCTCTACCGCCGTAACCTTGGCCGGGCTGAGGGCGTTGGCTACAAACTGCGCCGGATCGGGATCATAGGCGACAACATCGATTTTCTCGCCGTTCAGCTCGTTGACGATGGTCTGGATCCGCATGCCGCGGGGCCCAACGCAGGCACCGACAGCGTCGACGTTCTCGTCGTGCGAATATACAGCGATCTTGGAACGGGACCCGGCCTCGCGGGCCAGCCCTTTCAACTCAACCACCCCATCATGGATCTCGGGAACCTCCAGCTCCAGCAGGCGCTTCAGCAACCCGGGATGGCTGCGGGAAATGATGATCTCCGGCCCTTTGGGCGTCTTCCTTACTTCCAGGATGTACGCCTTGATCCTGTCACCCGAACGATAGTGCTCACCGGGGACCTGTTCGCCCGGGAGCAGGACGGCTTCAGTCTTGTTCAGTTCCACATAGACATTGCCGCCTTCCGCATGGGTAACCATCCCCGTGATGATGTCCGACTCCCGGTCGGTATACTCGTCGTAGATCTGGCCGCGTTCAGCCTCCCGAATGCGCTGCACGACGACCTGCTTGGCGGTTTGGGCGGCAATGCGACCAAAATCCCGCGGCGTTACCTCCTGCAGCACCACATCGCCCAGCTGATAGGTTGGGTCCTTTTTTCTGGCCTCGGCCAGAGAGATCTCCAGCAGAGGGTCGGTGACCTCCTCGACAACCTGCCGCTGACTGAAGACGTGTATATCACCGGACGTCCGGTCGATATCGATTTTAACATTCTGCGAGGTCCCGAAGTTCCGCTTATAGGCTGAACTGAGTGCCGCTTCAATGGCTTCGAAAAGCACTGCCTCCTCAATCCCTCGCTCGCGAGCCAGATCATGCAGCGCCTGAATAAACTCTGCATTCATGCTCAGAATCTCCTCCTTCAGAGCTTAATCGCCAATCGGGCCTTAACGATCTCCTCCCTCGGTATCTGGAGTAACTGCCCTTGCTCCGATTCCACCGCCACCTTGCCGTCAACCAGGCCACGCAGCGTCCCGTAGACTTCCGTGGTTGAAAGGTCCGGCAAAGGGTTTCGCGTCCGAATGAAGACATAACGCCCGGTAAAATACTCAAAATCCCGATCCCTTTTCAAAGGTCGTTCGGCCCCAGGGGATGATACCTCCAGCACATAACTGCCGCTGATCAGCTCTCGGCTGTCGAGAAGCTCGCCCACCTGCCGGGAGAGCAGCTGGCAGTCCTCCAGCAGGACGCCTCCTGGCTTATCAACGTAGAGCGTCAGCGTACGACGTCGAAACTGACTTCCCCAAGCTACCTCAATCAAGTTATAGCCCAGCTCTTCTACGACAGGCTTTATGACTTGAGTGAGTTCATCCAAGCTTGCGGATTTTGCCATCTCACCATTCCCCTTCCCAAGCAAGTCCGTGAGGACTTGCGAGCTATTAAGGCGATGTTTGCTCGCCAAACATCGGCTGGTACCTAAGTCAAGTCCGTGAGGACTTGCGAGCTATTAAGGCGATGTTTGCTTGCCAAACATCGGCTGGTCCTAAACCAAGTCCGTGAGGACTGCGAGCTATTAAGGCGATGTTTGCTCGCCAAACATCGGCTGGTACCACATCACGGCCGGGCCAAACCATTACACAAGTCGAAAGAGTGGGAAAGCCCCACTCTCTGCCAGCCGTATTGTAACACACGGCTTACCAGCCTGCAAGCCTGCTACAGGTCTGCCAGGATCCGGCCGCTGCCGCCCCCTATTGGGCAAGCGTGCGGACGATTTCCCAGTACATGCGCATCCGACGGCTGACACCATCCACCAACCCAAACTTCTCTTCCTTCATCACCTGGGAAACCCCAGTCAGGACCACACCTTGCCAGGCAATAGCGTTTGACTTGACAAAGCGGGTCAGGGCAACCTCCACCCCAAACCCGAGCTGATCAAGCTGGGGCAGTTGCTGCAGGAGCTCTCGTCTGATGGCTCGCTGTCCAGAGAGATGGGGAGCGACCCGCTGAGCCATATCGGTGACAATCCGGCCCTTGCCAAAAATACCTACCGTCATCTCCACCGTGCCTTCGAGCACCGGCGCCAGCAGCGCCTCGACATGCTCCGGCGTCAGGCCGATCAGGTCGGCATCAAGAAAAAGGATAACATCGCTCTGGGTAGAGTCCAGCCCGGCCTGTAACGCCGCCCCTTTGCCGCGGTTCGTCCCCAGATCCACCACAGTAGCGCCGGCCTGTTCAGCAACCTCGACCGTCCGGTCAGACGATCCGTCACTGACAACAACCACTTCTTCTACGTGTTCTGCTCGACTGGCTGCGTTGATCACAGCACCGATGGTAGTTTCTTCGTTGAATGCAGGAATGACGGCCACTGTTCGCAAGGGAATTCCCCCTTATTCTTCAGCTACTCTGTTCCTGAACAAACTTCACTACCTCGTCGTATAATCGATCCAGCGCTTGATCAAATGGCACCGATCCCACGATCACTCCCCTGACAAACAGCAATGCCTTGCCCGGGCCGAGCGCCACGCCGAGATCCGCTTCCCGCGCTTCTCCAGGTCCGTTAACCGCACACCCCATGATGGCTACTACCGCTTCTCCCCGGAGGCCGGTCACCCGCTCTTCAAACGCTTCGGCCAGACCCACCAGATTCTCCGGAGTGCGAGCGCAGGTGGGGCAGGAGATAACGCTGATCCCGGGAGGTCGCAACCCCAGCGCGCGGAGGATTTCCACGCCTACCTTGACCTCCTGCCGCGGATCGGCAGTCAGCGAAACCCGGAAGGTATCGCCGATTCCTTCCGCCAGCAGAGTACCGATACCCACCGCAGAATGCACAGTGCCGCGGAAGGTTGTCCCAGCCTCTGTCACCCCGAGATGCAGCGGCCAGTCCAACACCCGGGCCGCCTGACGGTAGGCCTCGATGGTGGTCAGTACGTTGCTGGACTTAAAGGAGAAGACCAGCTGCTCAAACCCTTCATCGAGAAACTGGTTCAGCCACATCAGGCCAGAATCGACCAGGGCCTGCGCCGTCGGTTTGCCGTGTTTCTCCAGAATGTGTGCCGGCACGGAACCGCTGTTGACGCCCACCCGAATGGACACGCCTCGCTCCCTTGCCGCCTCCAGAATCGGCCTCACCCGTTCCCAGCCGCCGATGTTGCCGGGGTTGATGCGAATCTTGCTGGCACCCGCACGGATGGCGCCAATAGCCAGACGATAGTCGAAGTGAATATCGGCAATCAGGGGGCAGGGAGATTCCCTGCAGATCTCGGCAAAGCTGTCCACTGCCGCCTGGCTCGGCACCGAGATGCGCACCAGATCGCAGCCGGCCTCCGCCAACTGCCTCACCTGCTCCAGTGTCGCCGCCACATCACGGGTGTCGGTATTGGTCATCGACTGTAACAGAATGGGAGCGCCGCCACCCAGCGTCAGATCTCCCACGGCCACTGGACGCGTTAGTCGTCGTTTCATGTGCGTCGTTCCTATCCTTTCCGCCATCCGCCCCTAGAAGACGTTCAATTTCTGCAGATCCCTGAAGGTAGCGATCAACATGAAGGCAATGAGAGCGACAAAGCCGAGAAAATGGACAAAGCCTTCCTTTTCCGCGTCGATGGGCTTACCGCGGATCGCTTCAATCAGGAAGAACACCAGTCGGCCCCCGTCCAGCGCTGGGACAGGCAGCAGGTTGAACAGACAGAGTTGAACGCTGATCGCCGCCCCGAAACTAAGGAGATTGAGCCAGCCGGTACTGGCCACCTCTCCCATCATGGCGATCATGCCGATGGGTCCCGCAACCTCAGCCTCGACCTGCCCCCTGAACATCCCTGCCACCAGGCTGACCACCTCTCCTGTGAACCAGGCAGTCTCCGAAATGCCCATCTTGATGGCACCAATCGCGTTGAACCTGTCAATGCGTGGGGTAATGCCAATCAGGGGCTGACCTGTCTCGGGGTGCGGGCTGGGAGTTACCAGCACGGTGAGCGTTTCCCCACCGCGGTCCACCAACAGGGTTAGCTCCTTGCCCGGCTGCTCCCCAACGTTGAGCTGAATCTGCTGCCACGAGTTGACTTCCTTCCCGTCAATGCTGATGATGCGATCACCAGGCTGAAGCCCGGCAGCAGCGGCAGGCCACCCCTCGCCTACGGCTCCCACCACCGGGGCGTTGGATGGAATCCCGGCAAACAGGAAGAGCGTGGCAAAGAGCAGTGCGGCCAGCAGCAGATTAGTCACTGGTCCGGCCAGAATCACCAGCACCCGCCTCCAGAGCGGCTTCTTGTCAAAGCGGCGCTCATCGGGCACAGCCAGGTCAATCTCCTCGGTCTCCTCACCTGCCATGCGCGCGAATCCACCCATCGGAATCAACCGAATGGAATAGAGGGTCTCTCCCGACTGGCGGGAGAAAACCACCGGCCCCATGCCGATGGCAAACTCCAGGACGGCAACCCCGTTAGCCCTGGCAGCCAGGAAATGCCCCAGCTCGTGGAAAAAAATCAGCACGCCAACCATCAATATAGCCACGACGATGGTCATAAAATCACCTACCTATTAGTGGGTTCTTGCCAAAACCTGCACGATCTATTCCATCGCTCCCTGGAACCCCACTAAACTGGAGCGACTTTGGTTCCAGTATATGCCCCCAGCTGAGAAAAATCATCCGCCCGGGGCGATCAGGCTCAGCTCGGCAGGAACCCCTCTGCCTCTTGTCGCCCGTGCTGATCCAGGGAAATCACTTCAGCGATGCTGGTCGGTTCCACGGCTGTATGCTGCTCCAGCACCCGCTCCACCAGGGCTGGAATCCCGGCAAACGACAGCCTCCCCCTGAGGAATGCATCCACTGCAACCTCGTTGGCCGCATTCAGGGCGATCGGATAGCTCCCGCCTGCCTTACCAGCGTTGATGGCCAGATTCAGACAGGGGAACGCCTCCGCTCGGGGGCTGAAGAAGGTCAGACTCCGTTGGCGCACGAGGTCCAGCCTCGGCCAGGGTGTAGCCAGCCGCTCAGGATAGGTCAGGGCCAGCTGAATGGGCAGACGCATGTCGGGCGTCGACAGCTGGGCGAGGCAGGAGCCGTCCACCAGTTCAATCAGGGAATGGACGATGCTCTCGGGATGCACCACCACGCTGATCTGGTCATAGCCCACGTTGAACAGCCAGTGAGCTTCGATAACCTCCAGGCCCTTGTTCATCAGCGTGGCCGAATCTACCGTTATCTTGCTGCCCATGCTCCAGGTGGGATGCTTCAGCGCATCGGCCACCGTCGCCCGCTGCAGCTGCTCCCAAGACCAATCGCGGAACGGGCCGCCGGACGCCGTCAGGATCAGGCGGGACAGCTGTCCCGGCTGGATGCCCTGCAGGCACTGCCAGATCGCCGAGTGCTCGCTATCCACCGGCAGAATCGTCGCCCCCGAGGCCTCTGCGGCGCGGAGCATCAGCGAACCCGCGGTAACCAGCGATTCCTTGTTAGCCAGCGCGACTGTCGCACCACTCTGCACCGCATTCCAGGTGGGCAACAGACCAGCCACGCCGGAGATTGCGGCAACCACCACGTCAGCCCCATGCTGCTGCGAATAATAATCCACCGCGTCGCGGCCCACCGCGCGGGCAGTTGAGCCAGCCGACTCCGAAAACTCACCCTCGCTGAGCACCGCCCAATCCGGCTGAAACAGGCGAATCTGCTCCTCCAGGAGGCGGGCATTGCGCCCTGCCATCAGGCCAACCACACGGTAACCCAGCTCAGCCACAACCTCCAGCGTCTGGCGACCGATGGAACCGGTGCTGCCCAGGACAGCGACGCTTCTTTCGCGCATCTGCAACCTGATTCCGCCTCCCTGCCGAAGAATTTGGCTGCCCCTAGAGGAGCAGCCGGGTGACAAAATAGTAGACAAAGGGTATCACAAACAAGAGAGAGTCGATGCGGTCAAGAACCCCACCGTGTCCCGGCAAGAAAGCGCCAGAATCCTTGACCTGCTGCGTGCGCTTCATAGCTGACTCCACCATGTCCCCGGTGTGGGCGAGAATGCCCACACCCGCGCCCAGTAGGGCGCCGAGACCTATCCATTCCGCTCCGCTCAGGCTGGGAACGAAATAGTGGAGCAGGATCCAGGCGGCGCTTAGCGAGCCGATGAACCCGCCGATCATCCCCTCGACCGACTTCTTGGGCGAAAGCAACGGCCAGGGGCGCCTGCGGCCAAAGCGCATCCCGACAAAGAAGGCACCTGTGTCGTAAGCCCAGGTGCAGAGCAGCAGCAGAGTCACCCACTGCCGCCCGTAGGGCAGATACCTGAGCAGGACGAAATGCACGCCAGGCAGGGCTATATAAAGCAGCGCTGTCAGCGAAATCATGGCCAGAGGTCGATTCTCCGGGCGATAGCCCCGCAACTGCAGCGCCAGCAGCGCTATTGTGGCAAAGGAGATGATGGGCAGAATATTGGCCGGCGCCAACCAGGCCGCCAGCAATAACAGGATCAGCCAGATCCAGCCCCACCAGAAGTAAAGGCTGTCTCGCGGCACACCCAACAGTTCGATCAGCTCGCGCCAGGCCAGGGTGGTCATGGCCAGAACCAGCAAGCTGAAAACCCATCCGCCATAATAGACGGCCAGCAAGGCCAGGGGAATGGCCAGGACGGCGCTGATCACCCGTTGTCGCAACATACGCTGCTCACCTCTTCAGATTGATGACGCCACCGAAGCGCCTGGTCCTTCGCCCGAAATCGGCAACAGCTGCCTGTAGATCAGCTTCGCTAAAGTCAGGCCACAGTGTATCCGAGAAGTAAAGCTCGGCGTAGGCTGCTTGCCAGAGCAGGAAGTTGCTCAATCGCACTTCGTTGCCACAACGAATGATCAGATCGGGGTCCGGGATGCCCGCCGTGTCCAGTTCGTTGGCCAGATCAGCCTCGCTGATCTGCACGACCTCGCCCTGCCGGATTCGCTCTGCCAGGCGGTTGACGGCGCGCACCAGCTCGTCGCGGGCCCCATAGTTAAACGCAACGATCAGATTCAGCCGTTCATAGCTAGCCGTCTCCGACTGAACCCGCTCCACAACCTCTCGTGTCCTGGTCGGGACACCATCCAGCTTGCCTATCGCACGAACCCTGACATTATGTTTGTGCAGGGTCTGCCGCTCGCGCTGAAAAAAGAGGATGGGAAGGCTCATCAGGTAGTCCACCTCAGCCTGAGGCCGAGTCCAGTTCTCGGTGGAAAAAGCATAGATGGTCAGGTACTTGATACCCAGCCGAATGCATTCCAGTATGATTCTCCGAATGTTCTCCGCGCCACGCCGATGCCCTTCCGTGCGAGGCAAGCCCCGGGCCTGCGCCCAGCGCCCATTGCCATCCATGACGATGGCCACGTGCTGGGGAACCGCCGCTGTACCACTAGGTGACATGATCATTCTCCTTTGAACTCTGAGCCGCCTTGCTGCAGCCTCCGAGAATAGGCGGCCTGACCAGAGTCAGCCGCCAGACACCGCCAGACTGGATTGCCCTGACGACGCGCCAGTTGGCAGGGTCGCCTAGATCTGCATGATCTGCATCAGCTCCGCAGAACTCCAGCTCAGCCGTTCGCAGCAAGTCGGGCTGCTCTTCCTGGAGCTGGGCCAGGGTCAGGCCCAACAAGCCATCCCAGGTCATACCTCCATAATTTCGGCCTCTTTGTTGGCCAAAACCTCGTCTACCTGTTTTATCTGCCGGTCGGTGAGCTTCTGCACTTCATCCTGAGCCCGTTTCTGCTCGTCCTCCGAGATCTCACCGGACTTCTGCATTTCCTTCAGCAGATCATTGGCCTCGCGCCGAATATTGCGGATAGCCACTTTTGTCTCCTCGCCCCGCCTGCGCACCGTCTTGACCAGATCCAGGCGGCGTTCCTCGGTCATCGGCGGAATGGCTAACCGGATCACGGTTCCGTCAGAAATAGGCGTGATGCCCAGATCGGATGTGAGAATCGCCTTCTCTATATTCTTGATGGTGCCCTTGTCCCAGGGCTGAATAGTCAGGAGGCGTGGCTCGGGCACTGAGATTGAGGCCATCTGGCTGATCGCAGTTGGCACTCCGTAATATTCGACCTGAATCTTGTCCAGCAGTGCCGGTGTGGCCCGGCCGGCTCTCAGCCCAGCCAGGTCCCTTTTTAGCGCAGCGATACTCTTCTCCATCCTGCTTTCTGCATCCATCATCATCTCTTTGATCATTCTAGCTTTCACCTCCAACATAGGTACCGATATCTTCACCCATGATTGCCCGGCGAATATTGCCGCGGGTAGCCAGCCCAAAAACCACCAGGGGGATATTATTGTCCATGCAGAGCGAAGTGGCCGTCGTGTCCATCACCTTCAGCCCACGCTGGATCACTTCCAGATAGGTGAGCCGACGGAACATCCTGGCATCAGGCACCAACTTGGGGTCAGCATCGTAGACGCCATCTACCGTCCCCTTGGCGAGGAGAATCACCTCAGCATCAATCTCTGCTGCCCTGAGTGCCGCCGTAGTATCGGTGGTGAAATAAGGATTCCCGGTGCCGGCGGCAAAGATGACCACGCGCCCATGCTCCAGATGGTTGGTCGCTTTGCGACGGATATAGGGTTCGGCAACCTCCCGCATCTCGATGGCGGTCTGCACGCGAGTCTCCACGTCCACCTTCTCCAATGCGTCCTGCAGCGCCAGCGCGTTGAGTACAGTCGCCAACATCCCCATATAGTCAGCCGTAGTGCGATCGATGCCGGCAGCACCACCGACGGCGCCGCGCCAGATATTGCCGCCACCGACCACAATGCCTACCTGGACACCCATGTCCACTATCTCTTTTACCTGCAGCGCGATATCGCTGACGACGCTGGTGTCGATTCCGCTGCCGCGCCCTCCAGCCATCGCTTCGCCACTCAGTTTGAGCACAACCCGTCTATATTTTGGCTTTCCCACAACAATACCTCCGCTTCCAATAGTTCGCCCCAGTGCCTCCAAACTCCTGTCGATCCTGATCAGAAATGCGACACTCACCCTAAAATCAGGGCGCGAATGGAGAAAGAGGAACACCTTAGTGTTCCTCCCTTCAAGTGCGCTATTACTTCTTGGTCAGGGCCGCCACGTCAGCTGCGACATCGTGTACGCGTTTTTCCATGCCCTCGCCCAGGACATAGCGCGTGAACCGCCGCACATTGATGTTCTCGCCCAACGCGGCGATTTTTTCCTGGATGAGCTGGCCAACTGTGACCTGGTCATCCCGGACAAACGCCTGATCCAGGAGGCAAGTCTCGGCGAAATACTTCTCGATTCGCCCCTCCACCATCCTGTCCACAATCTGCTCGGGTTTGCCTTCATTGAGAGCCTGTGCGCGCAGGATCTCCTTTTCCTTGGCCACTACATCGGCAGGAACGTCGTCCCGCGAGACATATGTAGGACTGTAAGCAGCAATATGCAGGCACAGGTCATGAACCAGCTGCTTGAAGTCTTCCGTCTTGGCCACAAAGTCGGTCTCGCAGTTCACCTCGATCAGCACGCCGACTCGCCCACCGCCATGGATGTAGGAGTGAACCAGGCCTTCGGTGGCAATCCGGCCAGCTTTCTTGGCAGCAGCCGCCAGGCCCTTCTCACGCAGATATTCGATGGCCGCGGCCATATCCCCGTTCTTCTCCACTAGGGCCTTCTTGCAGTCCATCATGCCTGCACCGGTTATCTCGCGCAACTCCTTGACCATCGCTGCGGTAATCTCAGCCATACTATCCCTCCTCATTCAAATTCTTGACCAATCGCCCGCTGCAGGTCGCCCCGCCCGGGTTAGAAAAGGGGTAAAGATGTAAGGGATAGCACCCTTCACCCTTACCCCTGATCTCTCTTATTCTGCCAACTGCTCGCCCTGTTTGGCCTCCAGTACTGCGTCAGCAATAGTGGAACAGAACAGCCTTACTGCACGAATAGCGTCGTCGTTGCCAGGGATCACCAGGTCGATCTCATCTGGGTCGCAGTTGGTATCGACGATGGCGATGATGGGGATGCCCAGCTTGCGAGCCTCAGCAACAGCGATCCGCTCTTTCCGCGGGTCGATCACGAAGATCGCGCCGGGGAGCTCCCGCATATGCTTGATGCCACCCAGGAATTTCTCCAGCCGTTCCATCTCATGGCGCAGACCGATGACTTCCTTCTTCGGCAGCACCTCGAAGAGCCCCTCTTCCTCCATCCGCACCAGTTCGTGCAGGCGCTTGATGCGCTTGTCAATGGTCTGGAAGTTAGTAAGAGTTCCGCCCAGCCAACGCTGGTTGACATAGAACATGCCACAGCGCTCGGCCTCCTCGCGGATAGACTCCTGCGCCTGCTTCTTCGTGCCGACAAACAGGATGGACTGACCGGCTGCCACCAGTTCCTTGACGAAGTTATAGGCCTCTTCAATCTTGCGCACGGTTTTCTGCAGGTCAATGATGTAGATGCCATTGCGCTCAGTGAAGATATAGGGGGCCATCTTCGGGTTCCAGCGTCTGGTCTGATGACCAAAATGGACACCAGCCTCAAGTAGCTGTTTCATTGAAACAATCGCCACGGCTAATGTCACCTCCTCCCCGTGGTTATTTCCTCCGCCGCCGTCATCTCTCACAAGAACCTGCCTCAGGCAGGCACCCCCTGCGAAATCCGGTGGCGTGTGTGTTTGAACACCTTTTGGTAGTATAGCACAACGCCTCTGCTCAAAGCAAGAAAGTAACTCGCTGGCTCCAGCGCAGGTCTGTTAGCTTCCGGCTGAGCAAAAACGCGACCACCTCATTCGGGCAGCCGCGCTTCTGACAGCACTCCCCTGCTACGAGCACTATCTGTGCCGCTTGGCCACCTGCTCGAGCAGCTTGTCATTGAGGATACGGATGAAAGTGCCCTTCATACCCAGTGAACGGGATTCGATAACACCGGCACTTTCCAGCTTGCGCAGGGCGTTGACGATCACGGAGCGGGTGATACCAGCCTGATCGGCAACCTTGCTGGCCACTAGCAGCCCCTCCGTCTCATCGCCCAGTTCCCGCATGATGTGTTCGATAGCCTCCAACTCGGAGAAGGACAGGGCATCGACGGCCATTTCCACCACGGCGCGCTCGCGGGCTTCAGCCTCCAGCTCTTCACTCTTGGCGCGGAGGATTTCCATCGCCAGAACGGTGGCGCCGAACTCGGCCAGAGCCAGCTCGCCGTCATCCAACGGTTCGTCGAAGCGGGCCAACAGCAGCGTACCCAGGCGCTGCCCTCTGCCCACTACCGGTACCATGGTCGTCAGCTTATCGGCAAATTCACAGGGTGCATCGTCAAACACACAGCTGGTTGACTCCTGCAGGTTGATCATCGGCTGATCGGCTGCCAGCAACTGACTGTTATACTCGCTGGGAAAACGTCCAGCTCGCACATAGCGCGAGAGAATGTCGCACTCGTAATCTTCGCGCAGGGCATACCCCAGAAGTTTGCCACGAGTGTTCAGCACGTACACGTTGGCGGTGAGTACGTCAGAGAAAACCTTGGCTACATCGCTGAAACTGACAGCCTCACCAGCGCCTTGCTGCAGGATCTTGGTAAGACGGCGAGTATTTCGCAAGAGATTTGATGGCATGTTAGTGAATCCCCCTCCTCATAGTATATAGCGACTGAGATCGTCATCCTTGGCGATGTCGGAGAGACGCGAGCGAACATATGCGGCATCGACAATGATTTTCCCGTCCGGGCCGGGAACCGGGTCAAAGGAGATATCCTCGAGAACCCGCTCCAGGACGGTATGCAAGCGCCGGGCGCCGATGTCCTCGGTGGACATATTCAATCCATGCGCTATCTTGGCAATCTCACCGATTGCCTCCGGCGTGACCTCCAGGGATACTCCCTCAGTTTCCAGCAGGGCAACGTACTGGCTGAGCAGTGCGTTCTCTGGCTCAGTCAGTATTCTTTCCAAATCAACCTCTGACAAACTCTCCAGTTCCACCCTGATCGGAAATCGCCCCTGTAACTCAGGGATCAGGTCGGTCGGCTTACTCATGTGGAATGCACCGGCAGCGATGAACAGAATATAGTCTGTCCGAACCGGCCCATACTTGGTGGGCACGGTGGAACCCTCGACTATCGGCAGAATATCGCGCTGTACGCCTTCACGCGATACGTCGGGACCATACCCGTCCTTGCCGGCGATCTTGTCCAGCTCGTCAATGAAGATGATGCCGGTCTGCTCCGCACGTTCCACGGCGCTCTGGGCGATGTCGTCCATGTCCAGCAGGTTTTCGATTTCATCCTGCAGCAGCAAGTTGCGTGCCTGCCTGACGGGAACCTTACGCCGCTTGCGCTTCTTGGGCAGCAGGCTGCCCAGCATGTCCTGCATATTGGCTCCCAAATCGCCCATGCCGGAGTTGACCAACAGATCCGCCATCGGTGTCGAGCGTTCTACGACATCGATCTCAACCAGGAGATCCTCAAGCTCTCCAGCCTGCAACCGCCGCCGGAGATCCTCGCGCTGAGCCCGTCGCGAAGCGCTCTGTTCCTCATCCTGATCCTCATCCCGGGCATCAGGCTGGTTCATCCCGCCAAAGAGAACCTCGAAAGGGTTCCGTGCTGGGGAAGAAACCCGGCGCGGCGACATGGCGTCCAGCAGTCTTTCCTCTACCCGGACCTTCACCCTGTCCTCAATCTCTCGGGTTTTTTCGGCGCGAACCATATGTACAGCGCTCTCGACCAGATCGCGCACCATGCTTTCCACATCGCGGCCAACGTAACCGACCTCGGTGAACTTCGTCGCCTCCACCTTGATGAAGGGAGCATTCACCAGCTTGGCCAGCCGCCTGGCCAGCTCAGTCTTGCCGACGCCGGTGGGCCCGATCATCATGATGTTCTTGGGGCTGATCTCTTCCTGCAGCTCCAGCGGCAACTTCCGCCGCCGAATGCGGTTACGCAGGGCAATGGCCAGCGCCCGCTTGGCCGCGTCCTGGCCGATGATGTGCTTGTCCAGCTCCTGCACGATTTGGCGTGGCTTGGGATCCAACTTCTAATCTCCCCCCAATTCCAGGACAGTGATGTTATGATTCGTGTACACACAGAGGTCGGCTGCGATACGCATAGCCTGCTCTGCAATATCGACGGCCGGAAGGCTGGAATGCAGTATCAGAGCCCGAGCTGCAGCCAGGGCGAAGTTGCCTCCCGAACCGATGGCAGCCAGTCCATCGTCCGGCTCGATCACTTCGCCGGCACCCGAGACCAGAAAAGTCTGCCGGGCATCAGCAACCAGAAGCTGCGCCTCCAGTTGTCGCAGCGCCCGATCGGTTCGCCATTCCTTGGCCAGCTCGACCACGGCCTTGGTCAGGTTTCCCTTGTACTGCTCGAGGCGAGCCTCAAACTTGTCAAACAGGGTAAAGGCATCGGCCACCGAGCCAGCAAACCCGGCAAGTACCTGACCACGGTAGAGGCGGCGCACCTTCTGCGCGCTGGCCTTCATGACAGTGCTGCCCATGGTCACCTGGCCGTCGCCAGCCAGCGCTACCTTGCCATCGCGGCGAACAGCGACTATCGTAGTCGCAACCATCAAGAATACCACACCCCCCTATGCCCGCGGATGGGCCTTGTTATAGACTGTCTTCAGTCTCTCTTTCGTAATATGAGTGTAAAGCTGGGTCGTCGAGACACTGGCGTGCCCCAGGAGCTCCTGAACACTGCGCAGATCCGCCCCGTGATCCAGCATATGCGTGGCAAACGTGTGGCGCAGCGTATGCGGACTGACGTGTGTCTCCAGCGCGACCTGTTTCACATACTTGTCGACGATGCGCCGCACGCTGCGATCGCTTAACCTGCCGCCGTCACGGTTCAGAAAGAAAGCAGTCTCGTTTGGTCTGCCGCGCTGCACCAGCTGCACGCGCGACTCGACCAGATAGCGCTCTGCCGCCTGGCAGGCAGGCCGCCCCACCGGTACGATGCGTTCCTTGCCGCCTTTGCCCAACACGAGAACATAGCCCTGGCGATAGTCCACATCGTGCAACGAGAGCCCCACCAGTTCGGAGACCCGTATCCCGGTGGCATAGAGCAGCTCCAGTATGGCGCGATCCCTGAGCCCGAGAACGCTGTTGCTGTCGGGCGCATTCAGCAGGCGGAGGCAGTCATCCTGATAGAGAAAGTCGGGCAGTAACCTCTCCCGACGCGGTGTATCGACGCTATCCAGAGGGTTCTGCGACCAGACCCCTTCTCTGACGAGAAAACGAAAGAAAGAACGCAAGGAAGAAAGCTTCCTTGCAATGCTAGATCTGGCGTATCCGGCAGCCTGCAGGTGGCCCAGATAGCGCCTCAGCGTTCTACGCGTCACAGGCTGCTTTACTGCGCCAGCTACATCATCGCATATAAACCCACAGAACTGCAATATATCACGTTGATAACTAGCAATTGTATGGGGTGAGGCGTTTTTCTCCACTCTCTGGTAACGCAAAAAACGATCAATTAGCTCGTCCATATCACCACTCCATTAGGAATGATACCACATGCCAAAACATTCAGCAAGATTATTTTGGACTGTTGTCTAAAAAATCTTTCAACTTTTCCAGAGCTCGCTGCGAATGGGCAGCTCCTCGCTCCCGCTTACCGCGAATGCGCTGAGGCAGCGGCGGGAAGAGGCCAAAAGTGATATTCATCGGCTGAAAGTCTTTCTTCGGCTCCCGGGTGATATAGGCAAGCAACGCGCCATGGGCCGTCTCCTCGGGAAACGTCAGTGGATCCTTGCCCATGGCCAGTCTGGCAGCATTTCTGCCAGCCACCAGGCCGGCAGCAGCCGACTCTACATAGCCCTCCACGCCGGTTATCTGTCCGGCGAAGAGGATGCCGGAGTCGGCGCGTAACTGCAGGGTAGGCAAAAGCAGGTCGGGCGAGTTAATAAAGGTATTGCGGTGCATCACCCCATAGCGCACAAACTCGGCCTTCTCCAGACCGGGAATCAGCCGGAAGACCCGCTTCTGTTCCGGCCACTTGAGGTTAGTCTGAAAGCCGACCAGGTTATAGAGGGTAGCCGCCGCGTTGTCCTGTCTGAGTTGCACCACGGCGTGAGGCAGACGGCCGGTCCGCGGATTGACCAGGCCCACCGGTTTCAGCGGGCCGAACAGGAGTGTCTCAGGGCCACGCTCAGCCAGTGCCTCGACTGGCATGCACCCTTCGAAGTGCATCTCTCGCTCAAATTCCTGCAGTGGATGGCGCTCCGCGCTGAGCAACGCCTGGTAGAAAGCCTCATACTCATCTTTCTCCAGCGGACAGTTGACATAGTCGGCATCGCCCTTATCATAGCGGGACGCCCGGTAGACCTTGTCCCAGTTGATGGATTCGGCGGTGACGATAGGTGCAGCTGCATCGTAGAAATAGAGATATTCGCTGCCCAACAGCTCGGACAGATTCTGCGCCAGCGCAGCTGATGTCAGCGGTCCGGTGGCGACAATCAACGGGCGATCCGGGGGCAGCTGCGTGACCTCCTCGCGAGTCACCTCAATGAGGGGATGCTGCATGATCTTTTCGGTGATCGACTGGGCAAACCCCTCCCGGTCTACGGCCAGCGCTCCTCCTGCCGGCACGCGATGCTCAGTCGCAGCCTGCATAATCAGCGAGCCCATCAGCCGCATCTCTTCCTTGAGCAGACCGACCGCATTCTCCAGAGAATCGCTGCGCAGCGAGTTGCTGCAGACCAGCTCCCCGAACCAGCCGGTGTGATGCGCCGGGGTGAGGCGGTCAGGGCGCATCTCGATCAGCCTCACCGCCACGCCCTGCGACGCAGCCTGCCAGGCAGCTTCACTGCCCGCCAATCCGGCACCGATGATCGTCACCCGCCTATTCTTCACTGACTTCCACCTCATGCCGGCACTCTTGATTGGTGCAGGAGTGGAAGAGCTTGTTGCGCCGGCGCTTCTCCACCATCAGACTCCCACACTCCGAACAACGCGCGGCTACCGGTCGATTCCAGACCACGAAGTCACACTCCGGGTAGGTGGAGCAACCGTAGAACAACCGCCCTTTGCGGCTGCGTCTCTCCACCAGCGGCTGGCCGCACTTGGGACAGTCTACCCCCACCTCCTGCAGCAGCGGCTTCGTGTTCCGACATTCCGGGAATCCGGGGCAGGCCAGGAACTTTCCATAGCGCCCCGTCTTAAGAACCATGTTGCGTCCACATTGTTCACAGATGACGTCGGTCACCTCGGGCACGATCTCGATCGATTCCATCTCCTGCTCTGCATGCTGCAGGTCCTTGGCAAACGGTTCATAGAACTGATCGAGGACCGCCACCCAGTCCACCAGGCCTTCCTCAACACTGTCCAGCTCGGACTCCATCCTCGCCGTGAACTCGACGTCAATTATCTTCGGAAAGTATTCCTTGAGCAGATCGACGACGATCTGCCCCAGCTCGGTGGGATAGAAGCGCTTCTGCTCCTTGACCACATAGCCGCGCGACTGGATCGTATCGATGATACTGGCATAAGTGCTGGGACGCCCGATACCCAGCTCCTCCAGCGTCTTCACCAGAGCTGCCTCATTATAGCGCGCCGGCGGTTCGGTAAAGTGTTGCTGCTCATTGATGCGCTGCAGTTTCAGGCGCTGTCCAGCGGTCAGCTCTGGCAGGATCCTTCCTTCTTCTTCGCTCTTGTCCTCGCGCAGATCTTTATAGACCGTCAGGAAGCCAGCAAATTTGATCTGCGAACCCTTGGCCCGAAACAGATATTCAGCAGCCTCGATGTCCACCGATACTGTATCGTAAACAGCCGGCGCCATCTGGCTGGCGATAAAGCGTTCCCAGATCAGGCGGTAGAGGCGCAGCTCATCGCGCCCCAGGTACTCCTTGAGGCTGTCCGGAGTCCGCTCCGGATAAGACGGGCGAATCGCCTCGTGCGCATCCTGTGCGCCGCGCCGGCCGGTAAACTGACGGCTCACCGCATAATTCTCTCCGAACCGGCCGATGATCACGTCCCGCGCCTGCTGCAGGGCGACAGGCGAAATACGGGTTGAGTCGGTGCGCATGTAGGTGATCAGGCCGACGGACCCTTCCTTGCCCAGCACAACACCCTCGTACAGCGTCTGTGCCAGGCGCATCGTCCGCTTAGCCGTAAAGCCCAGCCGGCGCGATGCTTCCTGCTGGAGCGTACTGGTGGTAAACGGCGGAGCCGGGTTGCGCCGGCGCTCGCTCTTGCGCACCTCGCGCACGACGAAATCGCGCTGGCGAACAGCGTCCACCACCGCTCTTACCTCGTCGGCATTGCGCAGCGGCAGCTTCTTGCCAGGTCGGCCATAGAACCCCGCCTGCAGCTTCTCGCGCCGCTCCGTCAACAGATCCACTGCGATGGACCAGTATTCCTCCGGCTGGAAGTTGATGATTTCGGCTTCCCGATCGCAGATCAGCCGGACAGCCACCGACTGGACCCGACCGGCACTAAGCCCTTTCTTAACCTTTTTCCAGAGCAGCGGGCTGATCTTATAGCCGACAATGCGATCCAGAATCCGCCGCGCCTGTTGAGCATCCACCAGCTCCTGATTGATGGCGCGTGGCTGCTTGAATGCATCCTTTACCGCCGCCTTGGTGATCTCATTAAACGTAACCCGACAGGGCGACTCGATGTCGAGGTTCAGGGTCTGCGCCAGATGCCAGGCGATGGCCTCGCCCTCGCGGTCCGGGTCTGTTGCCAGAAAGACATTCTTCGCCTTCTTTGCGGCATCCCTCAGCTCTTTGACGATCGGCCCCTTACCGCGGATGGTTATGTACTTCGGTGCAAAGCCGTTTTCCACATCCACGGCGAACTGGCTCTTAGGCAGGTCTCGCACATGGCCGAGAGATGCTTTGACGGCGTAACGTTTCCCTAGATATTTGCTGATGGTCTTGGCTTTGGCTGGCGATTCAACAATAACCAGATTTTGTGCCATTCCAGAAACCCCTCCCCTTGTAACCGCCTCTCCGCTGGCGGAGTAGCGTGGCGCGTCCAACGTCGGCATCTCGCTAGGAATGCCTGACACGTATATTATGTACATATTCACCAACTGTCAAATCTTTAATCGTGCGGTTTATGAAAAACCTGGCAAGTGGACGCGCTCTCACCGGAGAGCGTAGGTCTGACCGGGATAGGACTGAACCAAACCCTTCACTTCCAGGCTGACCAACGCAGCCAGGACCTCCGGCGTATCCAGACCAACTGCTGCCAGCAGCTCTTCGATGGGCGTCGGTTGTTCCGTCAGGAGGCCATGGAGCTGGGCCTCCACCGGGGTGAGTTGCGGCAGGTGTAATTGCTCTACCGCGCCTCCGTCGCCACTGAAGCCCCAGGCGGCCAGAATATCCTCGGCCGTTGTGATCACACCGGCACCCTGCTTCAGGAGACGATTCGTGCCCCGGCTGAAGCGGCTGGTGATATTCCCCGGCACCGCCCACACGTCCCGCCCCAGATCCAGCGCATGATCCACCGTGATCAGCGAGCCGCTCTTTTCATCGGCCTCGATGACCAGCACAGCCTGGGAGAGGGCAGCGATGATCCGGTTGCGCGCTGGAAAGTGATGCGCGTCCGGCGGAGCATCGGGCCAGTACTCGGTGAGCAGCGTGCCTCCAGCCGCCAGGATCTGCTGCACCAGCGACCGGTGCTCGCCCGGATAGATCTGGGCGAATCCGCTGCCTAGCACTGCCCAGGTCGTCAGACCGTTTTCCAGAGCAGCGCGGTGTGCCGCCCCATCCACACCTCGCGCCAAACCGCTGACGATCACCGCGTTACTCTCCTGAATGCCGGAGATCAGCCTGTCCACACACTGGCGGCCGTAGGCAGTCATCCGCCTTGCGCCGACGACGGCCAAACGCGGCCGATCGAATGCCAACGGCTCGCCCCAGCCATAGATGACACAGGGCGGATCGAACAGTTGCCAGAGCTGCTCTGGGTATTCAGGGTCCGTAAACGCCAGTACCCAGGCCCCTGCCTTTTCAACCCGCTCCAGCAACTTATCTGGATTGAGTTTCGCTCGCGCCTCTATTATGGGAGCAACTTTTTCTGCGGTCATGTCCAGGACAGCGGCCAGATCCGCCGCGCTCGCCTCCCAGACGGCTGGGCCGCTGCCAAGCGCCTCCCAGAGCCGCCGCGCGCGGCGCGCCCCCACCCCAGGCAAACGGGAGATTGCCAGCCAATATGCAGTCTCTCCACCCAACATTTCCACCCCCACGCAAATTGTACCAGGAGACCGCCCGTTGTCTCATCGGTGGCTTTGCCTATCGGTGCACACAAAAGGGCACGCTCCTGTCGTGCCCGGCATGTTGTCTTCAGCCCACAAAACGGGACTGGCTCAGCGGTCGCTCCTGCATCAGCTTCCGGTACATAGTCAGTTCCACTTCGGTAGGCAGCCCGTCCACCGTCGGGCTGCGCCGGCCACTGACGCCATCGACAGCGCCAGCAGCAACAATTTCAGTCAGCAGGGTGCCCAGGACGATCTCACTTCGCAGCTCGTCGGGGCTGGCCCTGCCGCTGATGGCGGCGGCCAGCGCATATCCACCCCAATTGCTGACACCACAGGGCAGCAGATAGGTGGCCGGGGTAGCGCAAGCGATGTGGGCGGCTTCGCCCAGAAGGCGCTCCGCTTCGCTGCGCCTTTGGCCAAAGCCCAGTTCGTTGCCGCCATCCCCCACGGCGATCGTCTCTACTCCAGCCTGCATGGCTGCCAGAAAGAGATCGTCGAAGTGGGCAACGTCCTGCGTCACATCGTCGCCGTTGGCATTATAATAGCAGCCATCCTGAGCCCGGCCGGTGCGCTCAATGGCAATGAGCAGGTCGGGTTGAAGCTGGCTCAGCAGACCGTCAGCCTCTACCGCTCCCGGGGAAAAGCCGCGAATATCGCAGCCGAGGTCCAGCAGCCGCCGGCCGCGCTGAAAGATCGGCAAGGCTCCCTCGTCAGTGAAAATCGATGCGGTCACACCCTGTCTCTCCAGCGCATCAGCCAGAATAAGAGTGCCTAACGGCCCATCTGTCTCCCACGCCCTTACCCGACCGATATAGAAACCACTGATCAGGATCACCCGCCTGGCTCGCTGCAAGGCTGCCACGCCGCCGGGCAATGACTCCTGGCAACCCAGTGCCGGGATGCGGCGTTCGCCTGGATCACTCTCCAACAGGTGCGCGAGAGCCTGCATTGCCGGGCTCTGCTGGGCAAACTTTCGCATGCTCAAACTCCTCTGCTCATATAATCGCGGCACCATGCCGCTAAATCCCCAATTAAGCTCCTTCTGCATCATCCCACTCTAAGGTCCTCAGAACGGCGCGCGTGTTCAGGCCCCGCTCAGAGAGGTCACACTTTCCTCAGTGGCATGATCAGGCCTGGCTGCTGCCAGAGGTGAAACAGACGACTAGAAGCCCCCAATCAACTGCTGGTTCGTCAGGTCGGTTACCAGCATGTGCCCCGGGGCATGGGTGATCATCAGTGGCGGACGGCTCTCCAGGGCTACCGCCTGCGGCGTGACCCCGCAGGCCCAGAACACGGGTATCTCGCCGGGATAGACGGGGACGGCATCCCCATAGTCGGGACGACCAATGTCCTCGATGCCGATCAGACTGGGATCGCCCAGATGCACGGGAGCGCCATGCACGGCATGGAACCGGCTGGTGATCTCAATGGCCTGGATCGCCGCCTGCGGCTGCAGCGGGCGCATGCTGACCACCAGTGGTCCGTGAAAGCGGCCTGCCGGTCGGCAGGCGATGTTGGTGCGATACATCGGCACATTGCAGCCCAGTTCGATATGGCGAATCGGGATCCCCGCCTCGAGAAGCGGGCCCTCAAAACTGAAGCTGCAGCCGATCAGGAATCCGACCAGATCGTCCTGCCAGAGATCCACCAGGCTGGTCACTTCAGCCTCCAGGCGCCCGTGACGGTAGACGCGATACCGGGGCAGGTCGGTGCGCAGGTCGGCCCCGGGTGCGGCTACCCGCAGCAGAGGGTCACCCGGATCGCTGACCTCCAGCAGCGGACAGGGCTTGGGGTTAGCCTGACAAAACCGCAGAAAATCAAAGGCCCAGTCCTGCGGCAGCAGCACCAGATTTGCCTGAGCATGGTTACTGGCCAGCCCAGCGGTGACGCCGGACCAGGCGCCTGAGCGACAGGCGGCACGCACATCCGCCGGCAGAGTGTAATCAAACATCGAGCCGACCCCCCGTTTCCCACAGTTTGGGCAAGTCCTCCTACCCTATTCTCGCCAGCATAACAGAATCCTGCTGCAGGTGATAGCGAAGCGCCCCCTGCCATCCAGCAGGGGGCGCTCTAGCGTGTTTTCTATCTAGCTAAGTCTGATCGCGCTCATCGCCGCCCCGGGGAAGTGTATCCCCCGAGCTGACTACAGGCCTCTATCTCTATTCAGTAGGCCTTACTTCAGAACCCGTCTGGCGCTGGCGTAGTGGTCCAGCCAATAGCCGCTCAGTCGGTTAGTCCTTACACCAGAGGTAATCGCATGGACGATCTGCCCGTCCCCCAGATAGACCGCCACATGGTCGATCTGCCCGTTGTTCCGCCAGGTGTTCTTGAAAAAGACCAGGTCTCCCGGCTTGAGCTGATCCCGGGATACGGCCGTCCCTGCCTGGGACTGACTAGTGGAACTGCGCGGCAGGCTGATGCCGACCTGGCCAAAGACATAGCGAACAAACCCGGAGCAGTCAAACACATTCGGCCCGGTGGCACCCAGCTTGTAGGGTTTCCCCAGGTGCCGCAGGGCCTCCGCCCGCAACCGATCCACTATCTGCGGTTCCGGTTGAGGCTGGGGGGCTGGCTGTGGTTCCTGAGATGGTTGGCCACTACCCCCTGCCGCATAGCTTGCCGGCGGTTGGAAGTCAGCCCAGGGGCGGCGCGCTTCCAGATAGCGGGCACTGTACCAGGAGTCCCGTAGATCGCGGACAACCACCTGCCCAAAGCCGCTGTCTACAATGGCAAAGCGATTGTCGCCTATGTAGAGACCGACGCGGAAAGGCTGCGGTAGCGTAGCTCCCCGGAAGAAGACCATGTCGCCGGGCCGCAGGTTTTGCCGCGAGACGGCAACGCCTGTAGTAGCCAGCTCGGCCAGGGTCCTGGGAACAGCGAGGTAGAACTGCCCATAGACGTACCGGATCAGCCCCACGTTGTCCACGCCGTTGGCGCTGGATCCACCGGCGGCATAGGGAACGCCAACCATCTCCTGCGTGGCCTGAGCTACCGCCTGATAGAGCGGGGCAAATGCGCTGGTGCTCACGCGGCGGGCGCCAACAAAGTGGGCCTGGTAATACGCCTGACCGAGGTTTCTGCGCGCCACGCCGTTGGTGGAACTGGAGGAAGCGACGAAATCACCCTGATCCAGATAGATACCAACATGCGATACCTTGCCGGAGCTGGGAGAACTGAAGAAGACCAGATCGCCAGGCTCCAGATCGTTCTTGCTGACGGCTTGTCCCACCTGGGCTTGCGCCGCTACACTGCGCGGCATCTCCATGCCCAGCCGCCGGTAGACGTAGTGTACCAGGCCACAGTTATCCATGCCCTCCTGCGGGCTGCTTCCTCCGTAGCGATGGTTCACGCCGATTAGATCACTGGCCAGATATGCGGCCAACTGCGGACCAAAGTTGTTGGCCGCTTCCACGGTCGCTGGCCCAGCCGGAAATACCCCTAACAGCAACACCGTCACTAAACCAACCAAAAACGCACGCTTGAGCAACTTGATAAGCATGCACCTCCTCTCAAGAAAAACTGATTCTACCGCTTGCAGGGGAAACCCTGCCCCACCGCGAAGTGTAAATTCTTCCTATAACTAGCTGGTGGGTTGCGGAGGGCACGGATTGGGCGTTTCGCTGATTTGACAGGCAGGGTCAGGCAACATAGACTGAAGCGAAAGAAATTCTCTCAGATGAGGATGATGCCTGATGCGGCACGTGATTGTGGTGGGCGGGGGAGCAGCCGGCCTGATGGCTGCCGGACAGGCGGGTCAGGCCGGGGCAAAGGTCACCCTGCTGGAAAAGAACGAACGGCTGGGCAAGAAGATGGTGATCACCGGTAAGGGGCGCTGCAACGTGACTAACGATTGCGACGTGCCCACCCTGGTCGCAAACATGCCGGGCAACGGCCGTTTTCTGTATAGCGCCTTCACTGCTCTGGACAGCCAGGCCTTGCAGAACTTCCTGGAGCAGCAGGGGGTAAGGCTGAAGGTGGAGCGCGGCCAGCGGGTTTTCCCCGCATCCGACCGCTCATTCGATGTCATCGACGGGTTCCGGCGTTTCCTGACTAGCGCCGGCGTGCAAACCCAGCTCCGCACGCAGGTAGAGCAGCTGCTGCTGGGGCCAGATAGGGTGCGCGGCGTGATCGCCAACGGTGAGGCGGTACAGGCAGATGCGGTGATCATCGCTACCGGTGGGGCTTCCTATCCCGCCACCGGTTCCACCGGTGACGGGTATGCCCTGGCAGGGCAGGCGGGTCACACGATTGTCCCACCCCGCCCCGCACTGGTACCCCTGGAGACGGTGGAGGACTGGCCGCGCCAGCTGCAGGGGCTGACACTGAGGAACATCCGCCTGACGTTTCGTCAGGGCGGAGCAACTCTGGGCAGTGAATTCGGCGAGATGCTGTTCACCCACTTCGGCATCAGCGGCCCACTGGTTCTCACCCTCAGCCGCCTGGTGACACACCGCCAGGCGCCGATGCCGATCACGGCCAGCATCAACCTCAAGCCGGCTCTGGACGAACAGCAGCTGGATCGCCGCCTGCAGCGCGACCTGGAAAAGCTCTCCCGCAAGCAACTGAAGAACGCCCTGGACGAGCTGCTTCCCCAGCGGCTGATTCCGGTGGTGATTGAGCAGGCTGGATTGGACCCGGAAAAGCCGGCTCACCAGATCAGCCGCCCAGAGCGGCAGCAGCTGGCTCAGACATTGACCGACCTGACCCTGTCGATTCGGGGAACCCGCCCCCTTGCCGAAGCCATCGTTACCGCTGGAGGCGTGGACACGCGCGAGGTAGATCCCCGCACCATGGAGTCCCGGTTACTCCCAGGGCTGCATTTCGCCGGCGAAGTGCTGGATGTGGATGGCTACACCGGCGGGTTTAACCTGCAAGCCGCCTTCTCCACCGGCTATGTGGCCGGCAGGGCGGCGGCTCTGAACCTGTAGTTATACGCTACGCTCAGGCTGAATCCTACTTGGGCAGCAGGTAACCTGTGGCGACGAGGAGCTCAGCCGTGAGCACAGCGCCGCCCGCCGCCCCGCGCAGCGTGTTATGTGACAGGCAGATGAACTTGTAGTCAAAGAGGCTGTCTTCCCGCAGCCGGCCGAGAGTGATCCCCATTCCTCCCTGGTAGTCCCGATCCAGGCGTGTCTGGGGACGGTCTGGCTCGTCGAAATAGCGCAACAGGGGCTGGGGTGCGCTGGGCAGCCGATAGCGCTGGGGTGCCCCTTCGTAGGCGGCCCAGCGTTCCAGGATCTCCTCCCGCTGCGGCTTCCGCTGGAAGTTGACGAAAACCGCCGCCAGATGACCATCGCTGGCCGGCACCCGGATACACTGGGTAGAAATCTGAGGAGCGCACGCCGGCACGATTTCCTGCTCCGTCACCGTGCCCCAGATCTTTAGCGGTTCCTGTTCGCTCTTCTCCTCCTCGCCGGCGATATAGGGGATGACGTTATCCACCATCTCCGGCCAGCTCTCAAACGTCTTCCCTGCCCCGGAAATCGCCTGATATGTACAGGCCAGAACCTCGCTGGGGCCGAATGCCTGCAGCGGATGCAGAGCCGGCACATAGCTCTGAATGGAGCAATTGGGTTTGACGACGATGAATCCCCGCTTCGTTCCCAGGCGCTTCTGTTGGGCAGAGATAATCTCCAGATGGTGGGCGTTAACCTCGGGAATGATGGCCGGAACGTCCTTCGTCCAGCGATGGGCCGAGTTGTTGGAGACGACCGGTGTCTCCAGCCGGGCATAGCGCTCCTCCAGCGCCATGACCTGATCCCGGGGCATCTCCACAGCACAGAAGATGAAGTCCACTTCTGCGGCCACCTGCTCGGCGTGAGCAGCGTCCATGACTTCAAGATCGGCCACCGCCGCTGGCAGATCCGAGCTCATCACCCAGCGCCCCTCCACCGCCTGCCGGTAGCTCTTCCCGGCGGAACGCTGGCTAGCCGCCAGCGTCACCAGTTCAAACCAGGGGTGCTCGGCTAACAGCGCGACGAATCGCTGCCCCACCATGCCGGTGGCACCGACCACCCCGACACGCAGCTTCCTGCTCATATTCTCTCCTCCTCTCGCATATCTACAGTATACTCCCCGATCCAGCCGTCGGTCACAGGCCCGAGCTCGCGGCTGCCCCCCTGGCTGGCTATCCGGTAACGGGAGCAAACGGGGCCGCTGCCCGAGCAGGCGCCCTTCAGCCGGGCACGTCCCCTCGCGCGCGCCGATGTCTCCAGGAGTCGAGATAGCGGGATGCGCCGGCAGGGATGATGCCCTGTTTTTCTGTGGCAAAAGAAAGCACCCACTGCAACTCCGGAGGGAGGCAGTGGGTGTTATTGCGACGGCCTCCTCAAATGAGTTAGCCGCTTCAGGGGGCCTCTGTCAGAATGCTTCTAGATCAGACCTCTAGTTCCATCCACTTGCCCCGATAATAGCGGATCCCGAAGAAGATAGCGCGGCAGGTCTGATCGGCAAACATCCCGAGCCACGCGCCCGGCAACCCCCAGCCTAGCACGATGGCGAACAGATAGGCCAGGCCGAGGCGGGCCACCCAGATGCTGAGCCCGGTACCCATCATCACATATCTCGTATCTCCGGCACCGCGCAGCGAGCCGGCACTGACGCGGGCCACGGCCATAAAGGGCATACAGAGCGACATGATCCGCAAGACCCGTGCTGATTCAAAGACAACTTCAGGATCGTCGGTAAAGAAGCCTACAATCGGGGTGGCAAACACGAAGAGCACAACTCCCACCAGGCTCATCATCCCCACGCAGAGCGCCATGGTGAACCAGCCCGCCTTGCGGGCGGTCTTCGGTTGCCTCGCGCCCAGATTCTGCCCAATCAAAGTGGTAGCCGCCACCGCAAAGCCCTGCCCCGGCATAAAAGCCACCGACTCGGCCCGCAGCGCTATCTGGTGGGCAGCATAGATGTTGGTGCCGAGGCTGGTGATGACCATCGTGAAGAAGATCTGCGCCCCGCGCAGCATCAGCTGCTCGAGACCGGCCGGGATACCGATGTTCAGGACGCGGCGCATCAGCGTCCAGTCGATGCGGTTGCTGTCGTGGAGTCTGATGCGGATGACGGATTTGCCCTTGAGCAGCACCGCCATGATAATCACACAGCCGACCGCTCTGGCCAGAGCTGTGGAAAAACCGGCACCCGCGGTTCCCATCGCCGGCATACCCCACATGCCGAAGATGAATAGCCAGTTAAAGAAGACGTTGAGTATGTTAATCGTGGTGTTGGCGATCATCGATGTCACTGTATCACCACAGCCACGCAGAATTCCGGTGGCCGTCATCGTCAGAATAGCGAAGATCACTGAAATCGACTTCCAGCGCATATACCCGATCCCTGCCGCGACCACGTCTGGCTCGGCGCCGAGCAGACGCATGCCAGCGGCGGGAAAGAGGATGCCCACGCTGGACACCAGCAGCGCGATATACAGGGAGAGTATCAGCGACTGACGCGCCGCCTTGTTCGCCCCGGCCACGTCCCCGCCTCCGACCAGACGGGCCACGAGCACAGTGGTGCCGGTGCGGATAGCCGCAAAGACGGTGAGCGCAATCTGATACACCTGATTGCTCAAACCAACAGCAGCAATCGCCGCGGGGCTGATGCGCCCCACCATCGCAACGTCGGCGATACCCACCATCGATTGCAGGGCCATTTCGATAATGACCGGTATTGCCAGGTGCAACACCGCCTGGCTGAGATTCTCCTCTGATCGGCGCGCCAGTTCCGAGCGCCTTTGTTGCTTGTCCTCCGCTATCGCCAAGGCTACCACTCCTAACGTCTGCTTTTGCTAGCTATTATTTCGCTACCAGTAGGGTTATTCCTGCTGACCTGCCGATAGGTAACGCAGTTTGTCGATTGCGCCCTTAAGAGTATGTTAATGCCAGTTTCTGAAGCAAAACGCTGCCTGCGGGTTCACCATAGCCGCCGAGGCAGGTTCCTGGCGCCTCAGCACAGAATGAATCCTTTGTGCAGGAATGCCTCTCTGATAAGATACCGACGTCGCTGCTTTCATCACTATTC
Organism: Bacillota bacterium; assembly: GCA_050949085.1. Lineage (GTDB taxonomy): Bacteria > Bacillota > UBA994 > UBA5500 > UBA5500 > JBMNFB01. The sequence goes on along the minus strand of JBMNFB010000001.1, from coordinate 273,418 downwards.
TAGAGGATTGGGAGGAAAAAGCATGGGTCTGATCGCAGCAAGGAATCGCCGGACAGAATGGTTCCGCAAGGCACGGTTTGGCATGTTCATCCACTGGGGGCTGTATGCCATACCTGCCCGCGGCGAATGGGTCCGCAGCAACGAGCGGATGCCGGAAGCCGACTATCTGCCCTTGGTAGAAGAGTTCAACCCCAGGCGCTGCCACCCGGAGCAGTGGGCCCAGGCAGCCAAGGCAGCCGGAATGAAATACGCCGTCTTCACCGCCAAACACCACGATGGTTTCTGCCTGTTCGACAGTGCGCTCACCGATTTCAAGTCCACCAGCTCGCCGGCCGGCCGCGATTTCGTGCGCGAGTTTCTCGAGGCTTTCCGTGCCGCCGGGCTGAAGGTGGGCCTCTACTATTCGCTGCTGGACTGGCATCATCCCGACTACCCTCATTTCGGCGATCGCCACCATCCCGAACGGGACAACCCGGCCTGGCAGGGTCGCCAGCACGATTTTGAGCGTTACCTGAATTACATGCACGGACAGGTGCGCGAGCTCTGCACCAATTACGGGAAGCTGGACATCCTCTGGTTTGACTTCTCCTACGACGACATGGCCGGAGAAAAGTGGCAAGCCACCAGGCTGCTGAAGATGGTGCGCGAACTGCAACCAGACGTGATCATCGACAATCGGCTGGAGGCCAGCGGTGAGGACGCCGGCAGCATGCGCCGGGCGCAGCCCAACTTCTTTGCCGGGGACTTCGCCTCGCCGGAACAGATCATCCCGCCGGAGGGAATCGTCGATGATCAGGGCAACCCGTTGCCGTGGGAAGCCTGCGTGACCATCAACGACCACTGGGGATACGCTGCCGCTGACCGAAACTTCAAATCTCCCCAGCTGCTGATCCGCAAACTGGTGGAGTGCGTCAGCAAGGACGGCAACATGATGCTGAATGTGGGGCCGAATGCTCACGGCGAGATTCCCACAGCAGAACTGGACGTCCTGCGTCAGATGGGGATCTGGCTGAGCAAGAACGGCGAGAGCATCTACGGTTGCGGCCGCGCCGACTTCCCTAAACCGGAGTGGGGCTACTACACACAAAAGGGAAACAGGCTCTACGCCCATGTCCTTCAGGGCAGTATCGGCCCGGTAGGGCTTCCCGGCCTGGAGGGCATGGTGGAGCGCGCCCGCCTGCTACAGGATGGCTCGGAGATCCGCCTGCGGCGGCCCTGGAACGCATTGGATTTTCCCGACTACCTGTACTTCAACTTCGGGGAACCGGCGCATCTTACGTACCCCCTGCCGGACGAGATCGATACAGTAGTGGAGCTGAAGCTGAAATAGCTGGAAAGGATCTGGCGACCATTGGCAGGAATTGCGCCGCGCATGCAGAACGTATGTTCTGGCGAGGGAACGAACTGGCCGCATTTACAGGGGGCCAGGGCGTTAGCTATAGGTAGCTGCTGGATGGTACGATGCGGAAAGAGGTGCAGCGATGTTTGCCAAACTGCTCAGCGCTTCCGTTCTGGGAGTGGACGCTTATCCGGTGCAGGTGGAAGTGGATCTCAGCAACGGCTTGCCGGCTTACGAGGTGGTCGGGCTGCCGGATACGGCAGTCAAGGAGGCCAAGGAGCGGGTACGGGCCGCGCTGAAGAATAGCGAGGGGGCGTTCCCTGGTCGACGCATCACCGTCAACCTGGCGCCGGCCGACTTGCGCAAGGAAGGTTCCGGCTTTGATCTGCCCATCGCTCTCGGCCTCCTGATCGCCGACGAACAGCTGCCGCCGGACGCTGCGCAGGACAGCATCTTTATCGGCGAGCTATCCCTGGATGGCCGGGTGCGGCCGGTGCCCGGCATCCTCCCTGTGGCCCTCATGGCCCGGGAACGGGGGATCCGGCGGCTTTTCGTACCCGAGGAAAACGTCAACGAGGCTGTCCTGGTGGATGGTATCGAAGTCTATCCGGTGAGCGATCTCCTGACACTATGCTGCTTTCTGCGCGAGGAAGGCGTCATCATCGACCCGGCTGCCCAGCAACAGATCGCGGCTACCGGGATGAGAGAGGCTGATCTCGATTTCAGCGATATCCGCGGCCAGAGTGTCGCCAAGCGAGCGTTGGAGATCGCCGCTGCCGGCGGCCACAACCTGCTGATGGTGGGTCCCCCTGGCTCAGGCAAGACACTGCTGGCGCGCCAGCTGCCGACCATCCTGCCTGGCATGACGACGGAAGAGGCGCTGGAAGTCACGAAAATCTACAGCGTGAGTGGGCTGCTGCAGGGCCGCTCTGGCTTGATCAGCCAGCGGCCATTCTGTGCACCGCACCACAGCATCTCCTATGCCGGCCTCATCGGCGGCGGCCGCATTCCCAAACCCGGTCAGGTCAGCCTTGCCCATAACGGCGTCCTTTTCCTGGACGAGCTGCCCGAGTTCCCCAAACGCGTGCTGGAGCAACTGCGCCAGCCGCTGGAGGATGGGAAGGTCTACATCTCCCGTGCTCAGGCCAGCCTCACCTACCCGAGTCGCTTCATGTTAGTTGCAGCAATGAATCCATGCCCTTGTGGCTTTTTCGGCGACCCGTTGCGGGAATGTACATGTTCTGATACTGAAATTCGCCGCTATCTGGGGCGCATTTCAGGCCCGCTGCTGGATCGCATCGACTTGCAGATCAGTGTGCCGCGGGTGGAATATAAGGAGATGGTCGGGCCCCGCGACGGCGAGACCTCAGCCGAGATCCGTCAGCGTGTAGAGAGCGCCCGGCAGATTCAGCAGGAACGTTTTCGGGGACAACGGATCCACAGCAACGCGGCTATGAATACCCGCCTGTTGCGGAAGACGGTCAACCTGCATCCCGAGGCGAACCAGCTCCTGCAGTCAGCCTTCAGCCGCCTGCAGCTTTCGGCCCGCGCCTACGAGCGCATTCTCAAGGTCGCCCGGACAATCGCCGACCTGGCCGCCAGCGCTCAGGTCAGGAGCGAACACGTGGCCGAGGCACTGAGTTATCGGGCCTATGACCGACAGGGGTTGCTGGGGTAAGGGAAGCCTAGCCGAATAGATTACCCTCCTGATGCAGGAGGGTTAGTTTGTCTGAGACTGACTATGCTCGAGGCTCAACCTAGCAGGTAGCGCACTATTGCCTCCACATGAATCTGGGTCGTGTCCAGCACCAGGATATCCAGATCGTCAGGCGTGATGATCAGGGGGCCATCAGGGCAAGGTCATTCGAACAGCTTCAGCTGCACCGCCTTCTCCCGGTTAGCCCCTGAAGGTTGATCAGCATCAAACCGGCCCAATAGCGAGGGCGAATCAGGATGATGAAACTGCCGATTTCGCTTTCCGGCCTGGAGCGTTCCGGCATAGCAGTACGCACACCCATGCAGGCAGGTATCATACATCCCGATATCCTTGCTGACCACGCAGCCGCACTCCGCTCGCTGGTTCCCGTCCTTCTGCCGGGTGACATCGATGCCAAAGACATCCCTGATGTACGCATCATCGATGCATTTGCCGGGAGCGACGCCGTAGGGCGTCAGATCCAGCACCTCCGCACAGCTCTGGATCTGCAGGCCATTGTCCTGCGCAATCTGGGCCAGGGAGCTGACCAGCTCGCCGACCGTGGCCAAGGGTGGATTCTCATCGACCACAGTTCTCTGCTCCGCCAGGCGCCGGAAGCTGTAAGCCGCCTTGCGATAGCCATCGACGATGCTGATGATCACCCGGCTAGTGCTGCCGTAGAGAGCGCGAACCAGGCACTCAAACTGTTCCAGATGATAGCCGACGCTGGTCACGTTGCTGAGGATGATGGGGTCATAGCGCCAGATCACCCGCTCCGGCCCAATCATTTCCGCCAGGCGATGGAACGTACTAAGGCAATGCTCCAGCCGGGGCAACCCTGGTTCAAGCAGGCGTGGATAGCCGTTCAGCGTGTAGCTGAAGAAGTAGCGCAACCCCCGCTGCTCCAGTTCCGGGAGGGAGCTCAGCAGCGGCAAGGGATTCTTGGTCCAGAAGGCGATCACGTCAACATCGGCCGGGTCCAGCGAGACATAGCTGACCTGCCTGCGGTTATAGGGATTAACCACTGTGCAGTGGCCTTCCCGCACCCGCTGCATAAACCACTCACTGAAGAAAGCCGGGATATCTGTTCTCCGGCTGGCGCTGATGATCATCGTCCTCCCCTCCCCTCACGCTGTGGCTGCATCCGCGGCCGTAATTCGCCCATGTTTATGCCTCCGGCGTCCTGTCTAGAACCCGGGTGAGCAGCTGTGCACGTTCTATGCCCTACCTCCCCAAGCATATCACCAGGGTGAGAATTTTTGCCACGGAGGTACCTTCACCGCCCTGCCTGACATTCCTGCAGCAGAGATCAGCCACTGCTACTACCCGGCAGAGATCTATCGTTTCCTGCGCCAGCTGTCGGAGAACTGCTGCGGCTACGAAACCTGCATGGCGGCCGACTGCGACATCGACCGTTACCCAATGCTAAACCTGAGCAATCTGCAGTATCAGATCATCAAACTGGCTCGTACCGCGTGGTAGCAGGAGAATGCCCCCAGCACAGATGATCAATCAGGCGATGGCCAGAGGAATGGCCATCACCTAATTGGTCGCAATAGAACTATTCCTTCACGCCGGTGTAGATCAGAATTGCATCCCGCAGGAACTCGGCCAGTCCAGGCTGATCGCGATCATAGAACGCCCTGAACCGCTCGTCCTCCACGTACATCCGCGCCAGCCCCGCATGGGCCTCCTTGTCGTAGCCGCCGCTCCACATCGCGGTGAGCCACTGGCGATGCAAGTCAGCTGCCTTCTGCCCCAGCTCACCGGCCGGATCACCATTGGCGAAAGCCGCTTTCAGCGTCTCCATCACCTGCTCAGCCAGTTGTTGCTGCCTGGCATATTGCTCTTCCGTCATGTCCAGGAGGGTGCGATTGCTGCGCTCCACTGCCTCTTCGCCCCACCTGGCCCTGGCTTCCTGGCCGAACTTTTTCTCGTTGTCCTCGATCAGCTTCTTCTTGAAACCTGCAAACTTCTCCTGATCACTCATCGTCCTTCCCCCTTCCATGTGCGCGATGGTTTTTTCTACATTGCAGATCAGGACGTCGAGGCGAGCTCGTTGCGCCAGCAACTGCTGGCGATGCTCGCGCAGCGCCTGAGTGCTATCGAAGGCTGGCGAATCGATGATCGCTTTGATGCGCTGGAGATCCACGCCCAGCTCGCGATAGAACATGATCTGCTGCAGGCGATTGACCTCTGCCCGGCCATAGATGCGGTAGCCCGCAGAGTTGATTCGCGCTGGCTTGAGCAGGCCAATCTCATCGTAATAGCGCAGCGTGCGCGAGCTCACCCCGGCCAGTCGCGCCAGCTTCTGAACTGTATACTCCATACCATCGCCCCCTTCTGTGACTAATCCTACACCTTGACGTTACGTAAATGTCAACCACCCGTTACGCCGATTTTGATCAAAGAGGCAGAAAGTCTCGCGCCGCCTGCGCTCCACACCTCTCGGCAGGTGCTCTTGACGGGGAAGAAAACGTCAGCACTCGGGTGGCCACAGCGAAAAGCCTCCCGCGCCACGCGCTGACGTGGTGCAGGAGACTCTGGTTGTTTCAGCATATCAAGACCGATCAGCAGTTAAAGGGGAGATCGTCCTCCTCCTCATCGTCGAGCTCAATAAGATCAGCGAAGGATAGAGCTTCTGTCCCGTTAGCCTTCCTTGTCTCAGATACGGCAATGCCTCGCCGCGCTTACCTGGTCAGGCGCAGGAACTCATCCAGATCGGCCAGGGCGAAGTCCAGAGCACCCTGCCAGAACTCGGGCTGGGTGAGGTCGACGCCGAGGTGACGCTGGGCAAGATCCTCGACGCGCAGCCGCCCCGTGTCGCGCAGCAGCGCATCATACTTCTCCCGGAAGGCCGGGCCCTCTTCCACCGCCCGCTGATAGACACCGGAGCTGAAGAGGTAGCCAAACGTGTAGGGGAAGTTGTAGAACGGCACGCCGGTGTTATAGAAGTGGAGCTTCGATGCCCAGAAATGCGGATGGTACTCGACCAGGGCGTTGGCATAGGCATCCCGCTGCGCCTGCTCCATCAGCTCGTTCAGGCGGGCGACGGGCACCATGCCCCGGCGCCGCTCCTCGTAGAAACGCGTTTCAAACAGGAAGCGCGACTGGATGTTCATCGTCAGGGAGACGGCCCGCTGCAGCTTATCGTCCATGAGGGCGATGCGCTCCGTCTCGTCGGCGGCATGCTGCAGCGCCGCGTCGGCCACCAGCAGTTCAGCGAACGTGGAGGCCGTCTCAGCCACATTCATCGCATAGCGCTGCGTCAGGTAGGGCAGCTCGCCCATCAGACTCTGGTGATAACCATGCCCTAGTTCATGGGCCAGGGTGGCCAGATTGCCCATGGTTCCGGAGAAAGTGACAAAGATGCGCGACTGCTTGCTGACCGGGAAGCTGGTGCAGAACCCGCCGGCTCTCTTCCCGGGCCGATCCTCGGCTTCAATCCAGCGATCCTGGAAGGCCTTGGTGGCAAACTCGGCCAGGGCGGGGTTGAACTTCGCAAACTGCTGAACGATAAACTCGGCCGCTGCGTCATAGGTGAGACGGGTGCCCGAACTGCCAATAGGTGCCCCCAGGTCATGCCAACTCAACCCATCCAGGCCTAGCAGCTCCTGGCGGCGCCTTAGGTATGTAACCAGCCTGTCCTTGCGACTGTCCACCGCGCCCCACATCGCGTCCAGGGTGGCGGCCGTCATCCGGTTGATCTCCAGCGGCTCCTGGAGGACAGAATCCCAACCGCGGTGCGCATAGAGGTTGAGGCGAAATCCAGCCAGGTGGTTCAGCGCCAGGGCGCAAGCGTCAGCAACGCTGGCCCAGGCTTCTTCCCAGTTCTCAAACACCTGCTGCCGCACCGCCCGGTCGGAGTGGGACATGCGGTTGGCCGCCTGGCCGGCGGAGAGCCTTAACACCTTGCCGTTTTCCTCAACCGGGACGGTCAGCTGCCCGGACACCTGGTTATAGAGATCTGACCAGCCCTGATAGCCATCCACCGCCAGGCTGTTAACCAGCTTCTCCTGCTCCGGCGGCAGCATTTCCTGCGCCCGAGTGCGGCGCTCGCTCAGGTTGAAGGCCAGCGGCTGGAACTTCTCGCTACCCAGCAGCGTGTTCCACGCCTGCTCCGGCATCTCCACCAGCTGCTGATCCAGGGTGGTCATCACCGAGGCGTTAACGGCTGCCAGCTGCCTGACTCTGCCGTTCAGCGCCTGCGCCTGCCGGTCTCTGACGTTCTGTGCATTGAGGCAGGAGACAAAGGCGCTGGCCTGGCGCAGGCGCGCTCCCACATCCTGCATCTCGTCGATAATGGCTGCCCAGGCCTCCTGCCCGGCGATCGGCTGCGCTGCTCTTGCCGCCAGCGCCTGCACGTCGCCTTCCAGGGCTTCCAGAAACGCCGCAAACTGCGGTGACTGGCTGCCGCCCGGGAAGAAGGCATCCAGATCCCAGGTCTGCTTCAAATCCTTAAACATCTCGCTACACCCCCTGAATATTCATTCTCCTCCATTCTACCGCATTCCCGTCCCCAGCGAAAACGAATTCTCGTGAACGTTGGGGACGGTTCTGAGCGTTCATTTTTATGTAAACCCCATGCCCCAACAGGAAAAAAATAGACCCCGCGGCAAGTGCCGCCGGGCTATCGCTATGTTCTTTTCCGCGCGGGTGGCACGAGATGCTCTTCTCACGACAGGAACGGGCGAGCTAACGTGAACGCTCACAACCGTCCCCAACGTTCATTTCACCTGACGGTGCTGAGGAAGACGAGCATGCTCAGGACCAGGATGATGGCATCGATGCCGGACGGTCGAAAAATCAGGCGGATCATCTCCAGAACGATGATGGCGAGCAGGGCCCAAAAGGAAGCTCGGTTCAAAAAGTCACTCAGTGAACCATGTCTGCGTAATCTTCTCATTCCCCTACACCCTCCCCCCGGGTCCCCTCCGGAGTTTTGTACTATGTATATGCAGGTGCAGGTCGGAATGTACGAAACGACTCTAGCCGATGTTCGGATAATGGCGAACGTCCCGCACCGCCAGGCTACCCGGTGCCAGATCCACGGCGACGGCATCCAGCTGAATGCGGCTGTAGCGAGGCTGGCGCTCGGCCAGATAGAGGGCGATGCCCTGGCGCAACCTCCTGATCTTGCCTGGGGTGATGGCTTCCTCGGGAGTCCCAAATGCATGACTGGTGCGCGCTTTCACTTCCACAAAGACAAGAGTTCCGCCCTGTCGGCAGATCAGATCCAGCTCACTAAACCGGGTGTAGAAGTTGCGTTCCACAAGACGATAGCCCTGCTGCTCCAGGTAGCGCAAGGCTTCCGCTTCTCCCACACGGCCGATGGATCGGTTATGCATCCTCCTCTTCCCCCCGAAACCGGCTCAAAAAGCTGAGTCGGTGAATGGGACAGGGGCCGTGAGTTGTGATCGCCTGGAAATGCTCCTGACAGGAATAGCCCTTGTGCCGGGCAAACCCGTATTCCGGGTACAGCCGATCATAGCGCAGCATCAGGCGGTCCCGCGTCACCTTGGCGATGATGGAGGCGGCGGCGATGGAAAAGGAATGCGCATCTCCCTGAAGCACAGCTTTCCCTGCAAAGGGCCAGCTGGGCAGCATGTTGCCGTCCACCAGGACCAGATCCGGCACCACGCCCAGGTTGCGCACCGCCTGGCGCATGGCCTGCCGGGTCGCATTGAGGATGTTATGCTGATCGATGTAGGCGTGATCGACGATCCCCACACCGATGGCTGCCGCACTGGCACTGATCAGCTCAAACAGCTCGTCACGCACCGCCGGCGACAGCTGCTTGGAGTCGTTAACGCGCGGGATATGTATTTCGTCTGGAAAGAGAACAGCTGCCGCCACCACCGGCCCTGCCAAGGGGCCGCGGCCGGCCTCATCCACTCCGGCGATCAAGTGGTAACCCTGCCCCTTCAGCTGGCGCTCCATGTCCCACAGCTGACTGAGCCGCACTTCCTCCGCCGCCTGCCGCGCCCGATTGCGCTCCAGACGCCTGGCTAACGTCCGTACACCGCTGCGCACATCTTCGCGCAGCCGCTGGATATCCTCCGGCGTCACAACGCCAGCCCGGCTCTCCACCCATTCCACAATCTCGGCAATCGTCATCAGGTCAAACTGCGGCATATCAGTTCGGCTCCTCCTGCGGCATCTGGCCGGTCTCCCCGTCTGCGGCCGGCAGCGGATCCAGGGTCACTGCCCCCACCTTGCCGGTCCTGAACTCGCGCAGCACGATGTCCGCCGCGCGACCGACATCAACCCTGCCACCGGACATCAGGCAACCGCGCTGGCGGCCAACTTCCTCCAGCAGCTGGTAGCCGGGCAGATCAGTCTCCTCCACCCGCCAGCGCGCCAGCAGCTCCGGAAACTCGGCAGCCAGGAAACCGAGCAGCCAGGAGGCCAGTTCGTATTCATCAAAACCTCCCGTACCCACGGCACCGGTGATGGCCAGGCGGCGCGCCACCGCTTCGTCCTCAAACCTGGGCCAGAGCAGGCCAGGCGTATCCAGCAGCTCCACATCCGGGCCCAGCTTGATCCACTGCTTGGTGCGGGTGACGCCCGGATTTGCCCCGGTCTTGGCTACGGCCCTGCCCGCCAGCGCATTAATCAGCGACGATTTGCCCACATTGGGGATGCCGACCACCATGGTCCGCGCTGGCCTCAGCGGCGCACCGGTAGCCTTATTGCGTGGCAGCGATGCCTCCGCCAGCTGCTTGATCGCGGGCAAGAGCTGGCGTCCCACCCCGCTGGCCTTCACATTGACGGCCAGGAGCGTCGCCTTCTCCTCCCTCTCCAATCGCTGCAACCATTGTTGCGTCAACCGCGGGTCGGCCAGGTCTGACTTGGTGAGGACGATGATGCGCGGCTTCCTGCCGACAATCCGCCGCAGCAGCGGGTTCGCGCTGCTCAGCGGAATTCGGGCATCCCTCAACTCTACTACCACATCGACCAACTTGATATTCTCCGATAACAGGCGTCTGGCTTTAGCCATATGCCCGGGAAACCATTGAATCGACATCAGCTCACCTCCCAACCTGGAGTGCGCATGTTCACGGAAATTTAGGCGCTCAGCGCCCCAGCCAGCGCCAGGCACTCAGCGGCCAGTAAACAAAGATAGCCCTGCCGTAGATTCGCTTCAACGGAATCAGTCCCACCGAGGGATCGCGGCTGTCCATGCTCAGATTGCGATTATCCCCCAGGACGAAGACGGTTCCCTCCTCGACAGTAATCGGGCCATAGCTCCCCAGAGTGGCCGAAGCCAAGTATGGTTCCACCACTGGGGCACCGTTAACAAACACTTTACCATCGCGGATTTCCACAACATCGCCGGCAACGCCGATCACTCGCTTCACCAGGTCCCGCTGGGTGCCACCCGCGTGCTCAAAAAAGATGATATCCCCCCGCTCGGGGCCGATGCCAAGCCTCTGTCCCAGGCGGTAGAAAAGGACTCTCTCGCCGTGGTGCAGAGTAGGCAGCATAGAATCGCCATCGATCATATAGTTAGCGACGACAAACGCATGGAGCACAGCCACAATCACAACAGCAAAGATGAACGCCTCAGCCCACTCGCGCAGTTCCGCTTTCCAGCGTGCCATGCCGCCTGCCCCCTCGACCCGTATTTCGCAGGGATACACCTAACCATTTCTAACCTGCATGTTCAGTGTAACATTAAAGCGGCAGCTCGTCCGAGAGGGGGATTCTTTGGTAGACGAATTGTAACAATTGAAAAAGGGGCCTGATTGGCCCCATCTGCCTTAGCGGCGGCGAATATCTTCGATACGCGCAGCCTTACCTCTGAGTTTGCGCAGATAGTAGAGCTTGGCGCGGCGCACGCGCCCGCGGCGCATGACCTCAATCCTGTCGATACGCGGTGAGTGCACGGGGAAAGTACGCTCCACCCCGACGCCGTAGGAAATGCGGCGAACCGTGAAGTTCTCATTGATACCACCGCCCTTGCGAGCGATGACCACACCCTCAAACACCTGGATACGCTCACGGGCACCCTCAACAACTTTAACGTGAACGCGGACTGTATCGCCAGCCTTAAACTGGGGGATATCAGTGCGCAGTTGAGACATCTCCAAAGTCTTCAGAATATCCATCAGATCCAAACCTCCTTCCTGACAAGCAATTATAGCACACAGCCAAACCCGATGGTATCGGAACCTGATCTAAGGTTTGCGTTCTTCCGGCTCCCGCTGCAGGCGGGCCAGCTCCTCCCGATCAGCCGGGCTCAACTCCAGCCGCTGCAGCAGCTCAGGCCGACGCTCCAGTGTCCGCCTGAGTGATTCGCGGTGTCTCCAGGCCGCGATCTTGCCGTGATCGCCCGAGAGCAGAATCTCCGGCACCGCCAGCCCCTGGAATTCTGGGGGCCTTGTATAGTGGGGATGCTCGAGCAGTCCATCGCTAAACGAGTCATGCTCGGCCGATTCCGCCGATCCCAGCACCCCGGGCAGCAGTCGCGCGACGCAGTCAATGAGCACTGCGGCTGGCAACTCGCCTCCCGTCAGAACATAGTCACCGATGGAGATCTCCTCATCGACGAACAGCTGTCGGGCTCGCTCGTCCACTCCCTCGTAATGGCCGCAGAGGATGATCAGATGCTCCCGCTGCGCCAGCTCCCTGGCCCGCGCCTGGGTCAGGACCCGTCCCTGAGGGGTCATCATCACCACGTGGCCGCTGCCGTCTGCGTTGGCCGCAGCGATAGCCCGGGCGATTGGCTCGGGCTTCATGACCATGCCGGCTCCGCCGCCGTAAGGGTAGTCATCCACCACCCGATGTTTGTCAAAAGCGTAATCCCGGATGTTGATCAGATTCACGGCCAGGGCGCCCTGCTCTTGAGCCCGTTTCAGAATGCTTTCCGAGAGAATGCCCGAGAAGATCCCCGGGAAGAGGGTAAGGACGTCAATCCGCATCCGTCTCCTCCTCATCCAGCAGGCCGGGCAGCAGCCGCACCAGCATTCGGTTCTCCTGACGGTCGATGGAGAGCACCACGTCTCTGATCGCGGGGATCAGCAGCTCCCTACCATCAGGAGCTGCAACCACATAGACATCGTTGGCGCCAGGCTGCAGCACATCCTTAACTTCCCCCAGCAGTCCGCCATCCTCTGTCTCCACCTGCAAACCGATCAGCTCAAATACATAGTACTCGCCTTCTGGCAAGGGCAAGACCTGATCCTTCGGTATCTGCAGTTCGCCACCCACTAGCGCATTCGCCTGTTCCCTGGACTCAATCCCCTGCAGGTGCAGCCGCCAGATCGACTGACGTTCTGTTGCCTGCACGACCCGATAGGGCCGCCGCTGACCATCTTTGAACAGGAAGACAGTCATGCCCGGCAGGGAAGGCAAGCGATCGGGATGATCGCTCTCGGGATTGACCCTCAGTTCACCCTGCAGCCCGCTGCTGCCAAGCACCGTGCCAATGGTCACAAACATGCACTACCTCCGCCTTACTTCTCTTGCCCGCGAATCTCGATCACTACGCCATCCTTGATGACGATTTCCGCCTTCTCGATGGCCTCCCAGTTCTGGCCCACCTCTACGTCCCAGAAACCCTGGACCGTGCTGTGGACCACCTCCTGACCGACCTCCAGTGATTCTACCGCCTGCATCTTCTGCAGCAGTTCCTGTTTAGCCTCCTGGCGTTTCTGTCGTTCGGTTTCCAGCTGCTGCTTGAAAACGGCAACTCGCTGCGGATTAGTCTTCTCCAGATCCTGCACCATCTTGCGTCCCTGGAAATCGAACTGGTGCGAATCCTCCTCCAACCTGGTCAGTGCGTTCTGCAGGTCGATCAACAAGTCGTCCTTCAGCGCATCGGTGACGATCGCCTTGACGATGACAGGACGACCGATGGTGATTGCCATGTCGCTCTCCCTCCTCAGGTTGATCAGGACAGTATCTCGACTGTGACGCGGCGCGAGTCCCTGCTGGCTGCCGCCTTGACCACCGAGCGGATCGCCCGGGCAATACGCCCCTGTCTGCCGATAACCTTACCGACGTCGTCTGGCGCAACTTTCAGCTGAAGCACCAGGTTCTGTCCATTCTCGACCTCAATCACTTCAACCTGATCCGGATCATCCACCAGATGCTTGGCAACAAACAGGACCAATTCGCGCATATCAGCACCTCCAGCCAGATTAGTCACGCTTGATCACACCTGCCTGCTCAAAGAGGCGGCGAACCGTATCGGACATCTGCACACCCTTCGCCACCCAGCTGGCGGCCTTCTCCTGATCAATGTGCACAGTAGATGGATCGGTGGTCGGGTTGTAGTAACCCAGCTCCTCGATGAAGCGACCGTCCCGCGGAGAGCGAGAGTCGGCAACAACAATTCTATAGAAAGGAGCCTTCTTGGCGCCCATCCTTCTCAAGCGAATCCTAGTAGCCATCGTTGATGTCACCTCCTTTCAGGGGTATCCAGTCTAGAATGGGAAAGGCATTCTGCCTCTTCTTCTCGACTTGCCGCCGGTGAGCTGCCGCATCATTTTTCGCGTCTGCTCAAACTGTTTCAGCAGTCGATTTACTGCCTGCACCGTCGTCCCGCTGCCGGCAGCGATCCGGCGGCGGCGGCTGCCATCGATAATCTCGGGGCGGCGCCGCTCGTCAGGTGTCATCGAATAGATGATTGCTTCCACCTGCTGGAGCTGCCGCTCATCGGGCTGCAAATCCCTGAGCTGCCTGGACTGGGACATGCCCGGCAGCATGCCCAGCAGCTGATCCAGCGGGCCCATCTCCCGCATCTGGTGCAGCTGCTCCAGGAAGTCCTCCAGCGTAAACTGGGCGGTGCGCAGCTTGCGGCTCAACTCCTCCGCCTGCTTCTCATCATAGGCTGCCTGGGCCTTCTCCACGAGAGTCAGCACATCGCCCATGCCCAGAATCCGCGAAGCCATGCGGTCGGGGTGGAATACTTCCAGCGCATCCAGCCGTTCGCCGGTGGCGGCAAACTTGATCGGCTTGCCGGTGACCGCCTTCACCGAGAGGGCGGCGCCACCGCGAGTATCACCATCCAGCTTGGTGATGATCAGGCCGTCGATACCCAGGCTGGAGTTGAATGCCTCAGCCACGGTGACTGCGTCCTGGCCAGTCATCGCGTCCACGACCAGCAAGATCTCCTGAGGCTCGATGGCTGCCTTGATCTGCGACAGTTCGTCCATCAGCTCCTCATTGACATGGAGGCGGCCTGCCGTATCGATGATCACTACATCGCGGCCATCCTTCATGGCCTGCTCCCGACCGGCCTTGGCGATGTTGACCGGGCTCAATTTATTGCCCAGGCTGAAAACCGGCACCTCGGCCTGTCTGCCGACCACCTGCAGCTGCTCGATGGCAGCCGGGCGGTAGATGTCCCCGGCAACCAGCAGCGGCCGCCGCCCGCTCTTACGCAGCATGACGGCCAGCTTTCCGGCCGTAGTCGTCTTGCCTGCGCCCTGCAGCCCCACCAGCATGATCACTGTCGGCGGCTTGCTGGCCATGGTCAGTCGGCTGGCCTCGCCGCCCAGGAGCTGAATCAACTCATCGTGCACAATCTTGACCATCTGCTGCCCAGGGCTCAAGCTTTCCAGAACCTCGGCGCCTACGGCCCGCTCCTGGACTTTATTCACAAAATCTCGCACCACGCGATAGTTGACGTCGGCTTCCAGCAGGGCAAGGCGCACCTCGCGCAGCGCTTCCTTCACATCTTTCTCGCTGAGTTTTCCCTTGCCCCGCAAGCGCTTGAATGTCGCCTGCAGCTTCTCCGACAAACTAGAAAAGACCAAGTCCTGCTCCCCCCTCTACTGACCCAGTTCGGTTAGCAGTTCAAAAACGCGCTGCCAGCGCTGATCCGACTGATCCTGCAACTCCTGCAGCAGAGCGCTCAGCTCGCGAGTAATCCGGCACTGTTCGGCATAGTGTCGTGCCAGACCCAGTTTCTCCTCATACTCCTCCAGGGCTTGCTCCGAACGGCGCAGCAGATCGTGCACAGCCTGACGGCTGATCTTCAGCTCAGCAGCAATCTCCGCCAGGGAAAAATCCTCGCCATAGTACCATTGCACCGCTTGCTGCTGCTTCTCAGTCAATAGCTGGCCGTAGAAATCGAATAAGAGATTGATCCGGACGAAAGACTCCATCCCCATCCCCCTGTCAAGTCAGAAACCTTGACAATACTAGCAGAAGCAAACGCGCCTGTCAAGCAAATCAGCTTGACACCTCTGCAAACAGGGCGCGAACAAACTCCTGCGGATCAAAGTCGCGCAAATCGTCCATTCCCTCGCCGACCCCAATCAGCTTCACCGGCAACTGTTGCTCAGTAGCAATGGCGAAGATAATCCCTCCCTTGGCGGTGCCATCCATCTTCGTCAGCACCAGGCCACTCAGGGGGACACTCTGCCCAAACTCCTTAGCCTGCACCACCGCATTCTGGCCGGTAGTCGCATCGATAACCAGCAGGACTTCGTGGGGCGAACCCGGGCACTCCCTCGCAACAACCCGGCCAATCTTGTTCAGCTCATTCATCAGGTTGCTCTTGGTGTGCAAACGGCCGGCCGTATCGACGATCACCAGGTCCATCTTGCGCGCCCTGGCCGACTGCAGGGCATCATAGACGACGGCCGCCGGGTCGGCTCCTTCCCTATGGCGCAACACGGGAACGCCGACGCGTTGCCCCCAGATCTCCAGCTGCTCAGCCGCGGCCGCCCGGAAAGTATCGCCGGCCGCTAGCAGCACCTTCCAGCCTTGCTGCTTGTAGCGCCGGGCCAGTTTAGCAATGGTGGTCGTCTTGCCAACGCCGTTGACGCCGACGACGACCAGCACGTTGAGCCGGCCCTGCTCCAGGTTGAGCGGCACGGGGTCGCCCAGCCTGGCCTGCAACTGCTCCTGCAGCAGCTCGGTCAGGCTATCAGCGTCGGCCAGCCGCCTCGCTCTCGCCTCCTGCCGTAGCGCCTCCACCACGTCGATCGCTGTATGTACGCCCAGGTCGCTGGTGATCAACAGCTCCTCCAGCTCCTCAAACAGCTCCTCATCAATCTTGCGGCGGAAAAACAGCTCTTCCACCCTGCCTACCAGCCCCTGCCGGGTTTTCTGCAGGCCGCGCTTCAATCCCTCAAAAAAGCCCATGGCGAGTCCCCCTTGTATCTCATGCTATGTTGTCTTCTTCCTTTAACTTGACCGAAATCAGCTGGGAAACTCCCTGTTCAGGCATGGTTACGCCATAGAGGTTGCCAGCTGCCAGCATCGTCTCCCGGGAATGAGTGATCATGATGAACTGCGTCCTCTCCGCCAGCCGCGTGATCACCCGCATCAGACGCCGGATATTGGCGTCATCCAGCGCCGCATCAATCTCGTCCAGCACGCAGAACGGTGGCGGCTTTACTTCCAGCACCGCACAGAGGATGGCGATGGCCGTCAGCGCCCGCTCCCCGCCAGACAGCAGGCTGATATTCTGCAGCTTCTTGCCGGGCGGCTGCACGTCGATCTCGATCCCTGTCTCCAGCGGGCGGTTAGGCTCCAGCAGCTTCAGCTCGGCTTCACCGCCATCAAACAACTCGCGAAATACGCGTTGGAATGCACGCCGCACCTGGGCGAATGAATCCAGGAAGCGCTGGCCCATCACTCGATCCATCTGGGCAATGATCTGCTCCAGAGAATGCCGGGATTCCCGCAGATCTTTCTCCTGCGTGCGCTGAAAATCGATGCGCTCTTCCAATCGTTCCAGTTCCTGAATGGAGCTGACGCGGACTGGCCCGAGTTCCAGCAGCTGGTCCTGTAGGGCGGCCAATTCTGTTTCGCCCTCACCGCGGCTGGAAAGGGTGGAATGGACATCATCGCGCGAGGCGATGCCAAACTCCCTGGCCAGGCGTTCCTGCAGGTTCTCGCATTCACTCTCGACACGTGCCAGCCTGAATTCTACCGTATAGACCTGCGATCGACAGTCCTCCAGTGCCTGGCGCGCGTCGCGCACCTGCTGGTGCGTGAGCTCCAGCTGCTCCTGCAGCTCGCCCGCCTCCGCCTTCTTGCCGGCGACCTGGGCCTGGGTGGCCGCGAAGCCAGCCTGCTGCTCGCCCTTCTCACTGGCCAGCCGTTGCAGTGCCTCCGCCGCCGCCGTCTGACTCTGACTGATCGCTGCCGCTTCCTGGCGCAGGGCATCCAGCTCTCGCTGCACCTCTGCCGCCCGCTCTGCCAGTCCTTGCGCTTCCCTCTCGGCGGCTGTCAGCTGCTCGCGCAATCCGGTCAGCTCCACCTCCAGCTGATGGCACTTCTCCATGAGCTGCAGCCGCCGCTCCTCCAGCCCAGCACTGGCCTGGCGCCAGTGTTGCAGCCTGGCCTCGGCTTCCTGTCGCTGTGCCTGCTGCACCTTCAGCCGCTCCTCCGCCTGGGTGAGCTCCGCCTCAGCCGCAGCCAGCTGCTCGTTCAGCTTCTCCCGAGCCTGAGCCAGCTCGGCGAGGCGAGCCTCGCCGGTCTGCACAACCAGCTGCTGCGCTGCCTGACGCGACTCCAGTTCCTGCTGGTTTCCCTGCGCACGGGCCACGTCCCCCTGGCAACGCCTCAGCTCAGCCGTCAGCCTTTCTGCCTGCTGCTCAGCCTGCCCGATTTTCCGTTCCAGATCTGCCAGGCCGCTGCGCAGCTGATTGCGCCGTTCAGTGAGCTGAGTCAGTTCCCGCTGCCGACCGAGGATGCCGGCGCCCTGGCGCTGGCGACTGCCGCCGCTCAGCGAGCCGCCCGGCATCAACAAGTCGCCCTCCAGTGTCACCATGCGCACCTGGTGACCGGTGCGCCGGGCGATGGCTATCGCTAGATCCAGATTCTCCACCGCAAGAATATTCCCCAACAGGTTGCTCATGATCGGCTGCAGCCGCGGCTCATACTCGATCAGATCCACGGCAAAGCCCAGCGCCCCCGGCAGCCTGGCCGCCTGCAGTTCGATGGCCCGCTGCGGGCGCGGCCTAACGGCGTCCAAGGGCAGGAAAGTGGCTCGGCCGGCCCGGTTTCGCTTCAAGAAATCAATGGCCTGGCGCGCCGCCTGTTCCGTCTCCACGACGAGGAACTGCATACTGCCGCCGAGAGCAGCCTCAATGGCTACCTCCATCTCCGCGGAAACGGTGATCAGGTCGCCGACCACGCCAACCAGACCCCGCAGCTCCGGCCGACCCTGCTGCTGGGCCGTGAGTAGCGCCCGCACGCCGCGTTGATAGCCCTCCATGCCATCCACCACATCTCGCAGCAGACGAAAACGGCTCTCGGCTGCGGCCAGTTCCTGCTGCTGCCCCTGCTTCAACCGTCGCAGGCGGGAAAGCTCGGCCGATAGCTTCTCCTGCTGGTCCAGCAAAGTCTGCTGCCGGGCGAGCTGTTCCTGATGCGCCGCTCTTGCTGTCTGTAGCTCCTGCCGGCGCAACTGCAGCTCCTCATCTGCCGCAGCGGCAGCTGCACCCGCCTGCGTATAGCTGGCCAACAGTTGTTGCTGCTCTTCCCTGAGCCGGGTCAGCCGCTCGCCCAGCACCTGTGCCTCCAGCTCCGCCTCCTGCAGCAGTTCAGCAGCCCGGGAGCGAGCAGCTTCGGCGGCCGCCAGTTCCTGGTCGTTATTGTCTCGCGACAGAGCTTGCATCTCTGCCTGGCGCTGCTTGAGGAGTTCATCCTTCTCGGCGATGGACTGATGCAGAGCTTGCAGGCGCGCGGCCAGCGCCGTCTGCTCCTGCTGCAGTTCTGTCTGCCGCGCTTCCATCTGGCGCTCCTGATCCTGCAGCGCCTTCAGCTGACTGGCCTGATCTGCAAACCGCGCTTCCTGCAGCCGCTCCTCGCTTTCCAGCTTGTCCACCTGCTGAGAAAAACGGATCAGCTGCTGGTTAAGCCTGTCCAGTTCGTCCTGAACTGCCAGCGCCCGCAGCCGCAGCTGTTCCTCATCGGTTTCCAGCGTCAGCAGCCCATTCTGCAGCGCGCTGCTCTGTTCTTTCAGCTGCTCCATCTGACGTTGGTCGCGCTGGCGACGCCTGTCAGCCATATTCAGCTCATAGAGCAGGAGATCGCGCTCCACAGCGCGGCGTCTCTCCTCGATGTCCAGATAGCGCCTCGCCCGCGCCGCTTCCTCCAGCAGCGGCTGCCGTTGCAGCTCCAGCTCGCCCAGAATATCATCGACGCGCGTCAGGGCAGCCTCAGTATCCTGTAACTTGCTGCTGGCCTCCTGTTTGCGGGCTTTGTACTTGGCAATTCCAGCGGCCTCCTCAAAGATGGCACGCCTGTCTTCCGGCCTGGCTGCCAGCAAGGCGTCAATGCGCCCCTGCCCGATAAAGCTATAGTCATCCTTGCCGATGCCGGTGTCCAGAAAGAGATCCTGAATATCCCTGAGCCGGCAGGGGGAGCCGTTGAGATGATACTCGCTTTCGCCGGAGCGAAACGTGCGGCGCATCACCTCCACCTCGCTAAACGGTAGCGAGAAGCTGCCGTCCTCATTATCAAAGACCAGGCTGACCTCGGCCAGCCCCAGGCTGCGCCGCGACCTGGTGCCAGCGAAAATCAGGTCATCGAGACGGCTGCCGCGCAGCATCTTGATCCTCTGCTCGCCCAGAACCCACTTAATCGCATCGGCGAGATTGCTCTTGCCGCCACCATTCGGCCCCACTACTGCCGTAACGCCGGGCGCAAACTCCAACTCGGTCTTATCGGCGAATGACTTGAACCCACGCATCACCAGGCGCTTCAGTCGCATGGCGCTGCCCCCCTCACAAAAAATAGCGATACAACAAACCTAAGTGATTTATTAGCGATTGTCTAGCCAAATACCTTTTGTCTGACAGTTTCTGTGCATGACAAAAGGCACGGAAGCCTCCGTGCCCACTTTCCGATAAGGTTATCTTGGCGCTTACCGGGGGGTGACGATAAATCTAATCGCCGTGCGATCCTCTCCATCAATGCTGATGTCGGCAAAAGCAGGAATGGTCACCAGATTGATTCCGTTGGGTGCCACGTAGCCTCTACAGATGGCAATCGCTTTAACAGCCTGATTGACGGCTCCGGCACCGACTGCCTGAATCTCGGCAACGCCACGCTCCCGCAGTACTGCCGCCAAAGCACCGGCCACCGACTTGGGTTGAGATAGTGCAGAGACTTTTAATGCTTCCATTCGTTTAACCTCTCCCTTTCTCCCATATTTGCAGCAGAGTCTACCTCCTTACGCATAGCGACCAATCACTAAGGCCCAGATTTCGTCAGACAATTTGGCCTCGCTATAAGGTATATGCAGTCGTTCAGGGAAAGTGACATCAACCCAAAGCAATTTCCCAATCCAGACAGCCTGGTCGTTCTAGCGCCGTTCTCTGGCGAAATGCCTGGTCAGGGCCTGCCGGGCCGCCATCTGCTCCGCCTCCTTCTTGCTCTTGCCCTGCCCTTGCCCGATCACGCGGCTGCCCTGACTGACAGTCACCTGAAATGTCTTGTTGTGGTCCGGCCCACTCTCGCGGCAGACGGTGTAGGACAGTTCATCTCCTGGGAACTCCCGCTGCACTAGCTCCTGCAGGCCGCTCTTGTAATCGTGCCAGAGCTCACCCCGCTCCAGCGCTGCCATCGGCTCAGCAAAGAGCAGCGCAAAGACATGTTCCGCCTGATTCAGTCCGTAGTGCAGGTAGACAGCACCCAGCAGCGCCTCCACTGCATCAGCCAGGATCGAGGGGCGTTCCCTGCCTCCCGTAACCAGCTGACTCTTTCCCAGCAGCAGCAGCTTCCCCAGATCCAGCCTGCGGGCAATCTCAGCCAGGGTGGGTTCACAGACCAGGTTGGCGCGCATTCTGGTCAATTCCCCCTCGGAACGCTGCGGATAGTGTTGATACAGGAACTGGCTGCAGACAAGCTCCAGCACGGCATCGCCGAGAAACTCCAGCCTTTCGTTGTGCGCCACATCTTCCTCATTGGCGTACGAGCTATGAGTCAGAGCCTGCTGCAAGAGCTGATGATCCATGGTTGGGCATTCTATTCTCGCCAGCAGAGCCTCCCATTCCGGCCTAACCGGTTGCATGCCAACCACCTCCTCCCATCGTGCTTCCTTTCAACGGCTGCCCATCTGCTGGATCGAGAGAAAAGCGTGTTGCGGAACGCTCAGGCACGGCAAATCAGCCACACCTGGCGCTCGGCAACACGCCCTGTTCATTCTACTTACTTGATCGCCTTGCTGAGATAGTCGACGGCATCCTTCACCGTCCTGATATTCTCTGCCTCATCCTCGGGCACTTCGATGTCAAACATCTCTTCCATGCCCATGATCAGTTCCACCAGATCCAGGGAATCGGCGTTAAGATCGCTACGGAAGTCAGACTCCAGTGTAATCTGCTCCTCATCGATACTGAGATGCTCAGCGATCAGCTGGCGCACCTGCAAGAACAACTTGTCAGACACTTGTTCTACTCCTCCTTCAAACAGTCATCTTACTGTTATTCTGCGCGCGATGACACTGCAGCCGCCACTCTGCTGATGAAACCCTGCTCCACAAAACGGGCTGTCTGCAGCAACCCATTCTTGATGGCCAGCTGGTCGGCGTTTCCGTGACACTTCACCATCGGCTTGCGCACCCCGAGCAGTGGGGCGCCGCCGTACTCCGACGCGTCAAATTGCTGCTTGAGCCGTTTCAGGCCTGGCTGCAGAGTAGCCAGGGCTGCCTGACTATCAGGGATGGATTGCATCGCCTGCATCAGCATGCCCATCATGGCCATACCCATACCTTCCATCAACTTAAGTACGACATTGCCCACAAAACCATCGGCCACCACCACATCGGCCACTCCCGAAAGCAGATCGCGAGCCTCGACGTTACCGACGAAGTTGAGGGGCAAGGTGTCAATCGCATCATAGGCATCCTTCGCGAGCTGATTTCCC
Organism: Bacillota bacterium; assembly: GCA_050949085.1. GTDB lineage: Bacteria > Bacillota > UBA994 > UBA5500 > UBA5500 > JBMNFB01. The sequence continues at coordinate 251,543 of JBMNFB010000001.1, read as the reverse complement.
TTGCCGCGTTCTGTTCCGACATTGAGCAGTCCCACACGGGGATTCTGCCGTTGCAGAACCACATCAGCGTAAATCGACCCCATCAGGGCATACTGTGCCAGATTTTCTGGCCTGGCATCCATGTTCGCCCCTACATCCAGCAGGACAACCCCCTTTCCATCCACGGTTGGCAAGACCGGTGCCAGGGCAGGGCGCTGAATCTCCGGCAATCTTCCCAGAACCAGCAAGCCCGCCGCCATGAAGGCGCCGGTGCTGCCGGCCGTTACCAGAGCATCTGCCTCATCTGAACTCAGGAGCGCAGTCGCCACCACAATCGAAGCAGTCTTGCGGCGCCGTACTGCCAGAGCAGGCGAATCATCATTGGTGATCACGTCATCGGCCGGGACGATGGCCACTCGTTGCTGCAGTTCGGCCGAAGCGGCTGATAACAACTGCCTCAGGGTTTCCGGCTCACCCACGAGCTGTATGTATAAATCGGCTCTCTCCTGCAGAGCACTCAGCGCCCCCTTCACCAGCTGCTCGGGAGCATAGTCGCCGCCCATGGCGTCCAGCGCAATGCGTACCATTTCCTCGCCCTCCCTCTGTACGGTACCATCCAGTGTCTGCCAGGCAGGCAGCGGATGATGGACCTGGCAAGCCCGCAAGGGCTTGCTGAACATAAATACCGCTCTTAGTATATATCTGACACTTCCCTGCCCGCAAGTCCCTCGCTGATAACGGCAACTAAGGGCTACAAAAGGAAAACAAGCACGGCCAGCTGGCAGTGCTTGTTCCAAAAATCTTAATCAACCGCGATAACTTCGCGATTCTTGTAATAACCACAATGAGGGCAGGCACGATGCGGGCGCCTGGCTTCACGGCACTGGGGGCACTCAACCAGGCCAGGGGCACGCAGCTTCCAGTTCGCCTTGCGCTGATCGCGCCGCGACTTGGATGTTTTTTGTTTTGGTACTGCCATCCATCACACCTCCTTCAGCAAATCCGGGTAGCCAAACGTCTTGAGCGGTGCCAGCGAGAAACCGCTACCCGGAAGGCAGCCTCCCCCTTCCAGCTACTTCAGCAGTTTCTTGAGCACTGCCAGACGTGGATCGATCTGATCATCCTCGCAACCGCAGTCTCCGAGATTCCGGTTATGTCCACAGACCGGACAGAGCCCTTTGCAGTCTGCAGTGCACAAGGGCTTCATTGGGATCTCCTCCAGGACGGCCAGCAGACTATACTCGGACAGATCCAGTTCATCATTTTCGCAGCTGAGATAACTGGATTGCCACTGCTCTTCTGGGTCGTCGTCCGCCCGCAGAGAAATCACATCCTCCACCGGTAGCTTCAGGGGCAGAACGAAGTCCTCACTGCAGCGAGCGCAGCGCAGCACCACGCGGGCTTCCACCTCGCCCTGCAGCCAGATGGAATCGGGTTGGCCGACGAGCTCATAGGTCATGCTGACCGGACCGTCGAAGGCAACTTCCTGACCGGCAAACTGGAGCGGTTCCCAGGTTTCGGCCTGAGACAGCGACTGGCGGGAGTTTTCGTCCGCGCGAAAGCTCCGCAAGGATACCCTCATCAAAAAATCACCTCACCATTATACAGTGGGGCCTGAGTGGTGTCAATTCCACCTTTTTGTGGAACTATCCGCTGCTTGCCCAGCAAACAGCGGATAGTTGACCCAGCTTACTTTGAGGCGAGAGCCAGCGTATCGCGGGCGATCATCAGTTCCTCGTTCGTCGGGATCAGCAGGACGCGCACCCTGGCGTCATCCCGGCTGACATCCCGCTCCTGGCCGCGCACCGCGTTCTTTTCCGGGTCAATAGCCACACCCAGGAAGCCCAGCTTCTCGCAGATCATCTCGCGCATGCTGGCTGAGTTTTCGCCCAGACCCGCGGTGAAAACGATGGCATCCACGCCACCCATGGCGGCAGCATAGGCACCGATGTACTTGCGTACCCGGTAGGCAAATGTCTTCATGGCCAGTGCAGCCAGCTCGTTGCCGGCATCGGCGGCATTTTCGAGATCGCGGAAGTCGCTGCTTACGCCAGAGATGCCGAATACACCGGACTGCTTATTGAGGACGTTATTCATCTGCTCAGGCGTCAGCCCCTCTTTATCCATGAGGAAGGTGACGACAGCCGGATCCACGTCGCCGCTGCGGGTACCCATGACCAGGCCCTCCAGCGGAGTGAAGCCCATGCTGGTATCCACCGAGCGGCCACCGTCAACGGCGGTGACACTCGCTCCGTTGCCGAGATGGCAGGTGATGAGCTTCAGGTCTTCCAGCGGGCGCCCCAGGAGAGCGGCTGCCCTTTCGGAAACGTAGAGATGAGAGGTGCCGTGGAAGCCATAGCGGCGCACACGATACTTCTCGTAGTACTCATAAGGCAGTGCATAGAGGTAGGCATAGTCGGGCATCGTCTGATGGAACGCCGTGTCGAAGACGCCTACATGCTTGACGTTGGGCATCAGCTTCTGGGCAGCTTCAATACCGATGATGTTCGGTGGATTATGTAGCGGCGCCAGATCGATGCACTCACGCAGGGCCTTCATCACGTCATCGTCGATAACCACCGAGCTGGCATACATCTCGCCGGCGTGGACGACGCGGTGCCCGACAGCGCCGATCTCCGCGGCATCTTTGATGACCCCATACCCGGGATGGGTCAGAGCATCAAAGACCAGCTTGATGGCTACTTCGTGATTAGGGATCTCAGCTTCAATGACAATTTCGTCCTCCTGACCACGGCGATATTTGAGGAAGCTCCCATCAAGCCTGATTTTCTCGACAATACCCTTGGCGAGGACAACCTGCTTGTCCATGTCGAAGACCTGATACTTCAAAGACGAGCTTCCACAGTTGATCACTAGGACCTTCACACGATGACCTCCTTCTCGTACCTGTCTTGGCAAACATCACTTTATTATATATCCTTTGTTCTGGGAAGGACAAGTCAAGGCCCGACCGGAAGGGAGCAGTGCGGTATTGAGCGTTCTGGGAGTAGTCGTTGAGTACAACCCATTTCATCTGGGGCACCTGCATCATCTCCAGGAGGCAAAACGGCTTACGCAGCCAGAGGCGACTGTGGCCGTGATCAGCGGCTGCTTCACGCAGCGCGGTGAGCCGGCCCTTGTCGACAAGTGGGCGCGGGCCGAGATGGCGCTCGAGGCCGGCGTTGATCTGGTCATCGAACTGCCGGTGGCCAGCGCCGTGCGCAGCGCCGCCTATTTTGCCGCCGGTGCCACTTCAATTCTGGCCGCTGCCGGTGCCACCACCGTCTGCTTTGGCAGCGAAATCGGCTCCCTCGCGCCGCTGGAAGAAGCCGCGCAGATCCTGCTCACGGAGCCGCCGGCGTTTCGCCAGGCGCTGCGCGCCGCCCTCGCCGCCGGCCGTCCCTTTGCCGCAGCGCAGGACTGCGGCTTGCGCGCCGTCGCGCCCCATCTACCTGAGAGCCTGTTGCGCCAACCGAACAACCGGCTGGGCATCGAATACCTGCAGGCCATCATGCGGCACAATCTGCCACTTAAGGCCAGCACCATTCGGCGCAGCAACAACTATCACAGCCTGGATGTCGCAGCTGCTGTTCCCTCAGCGCGGGCCATCCGCCAGGCGGTTCTTCAGGGGGAGCCTGCCTTTGGCATGCCCCGGTTTGCAGTGGATATTCTCCAGAGAGCCTGCGCGGCCGGGCATGGGCCGGTCAGCTGGGCTGATCTGGAGCAACCCCTGATCTATCAGCTGCGCTCACTGCCTGAGTCAGTGCTGGCCGCCTACCCGGAGGCGGCCGAAGGCCTGGGGCGACGCCTCTGGCAGGCGGCGCGCGAACACGGAAGTCTGCAACAGGTGATCAGGGCCACCAAGACGCGCCGCTTCGCCCTGACTCGAGTGCAGCGCCTTCTCACCTACGTCCTGCTGCAGCTAGCGACTGATCAGCTGAATCAGTTCACCAGCCATCCGGCGCCCTACCTGCGCGTGCTGGCCCTGAACCGCTCCAATCAGACGGCGCGGAAGCTGCTCCAGCAGGCCGCTGCGCCGGTCGTCTTCTCCCCCACCGCCGCTCAGCAGCTGCCAGCGCCTGCTGCCGCCTCGCTGGAGCTGGACAGCCGCGCCGTCGACTGCTACACGCTGGCCTGGCAGCGGGATAGTCTGGCTGGCTGGGACTACCGGATGCCGGTAGTGGTCAGATAGAGCCGAGGACGCGCAGTCAGGCTTGGGCATAGTCGTCCGCCGCCCCCAATATAAATGAAGTGGAGCATCGCCCAGGCTGTCGCTCCACTCTAAGGGGGTATGCAGATGACATCGGTTCTGGCTCTACTGGTCGCGATAGTTCTCCTGCTGCTGTTTCGCAAACACCGTTTCGTCAAAAAATATCTGGGGACGGCGTTGCTGGCGCTCGTGGTGTTAGCTTTTGCCATCACCCTGATCCGCTCGCCCGACGAAGCCTTCGATGCTGCCCTAAGCGGGCTGAAGATCTGGTGGGAGACCGTCTTTCCGGCCCTACTCCCCTTCTTCATCGCCTCAGAAGTATTGATGGGCGTTGGTGTCGTCAATGCCATGGGGGTGTTGCTGGAGCCGCTGATGCGCCCGCTGTTCAACGTGCCTGGCGCCGGCTCCTTTGTGATGGCCATGGGTCTCGCCTCGGGCTATCCGATCGGCGCCATCCTCACCGCCAAGCTGCGCCGCCGCAACCTCTGCAACCAGGTGGAGGGCGAACGCCTCTTCTCCTTCTGCAATACGGCCGATCCGCTGTTCATGACTGGAGCCGTGGCCGTCGGCATGTTCGGAGACGCGCGGCTGGGACTGATCATCATCACTGCCCACTATCTCAGCGCCCTTCTGGTCGGTTTCTGCATGCGCTTCTATCGACGCCACGAACCGAATTCTCCCCCGGTCGCCGCCCAGACGAGAGGAAACATCCTGACGCGCTCTGCCCGCGAGCTCTACCGCGCCCGTGCAGAAGACGGCCGCAGCCTCGGTCAGCTGCTGGGCGACTCGGCCAGGAACTCGGTCAACGCACTCCTGATGATCGGCGGCTTTATCATCCTCTTCTCAGTGATCATGCGCATGGCCACAGTGACCGGTCTGGTTGACGCCCTCGGGCGCGGCATCGCCTCACTGCTGGCGCTCGTCGGCCTTTCGCCCAACCTGAGCAGCGCCATCATCTCTGGCGTGTTTGAGACCACCATCGGCTGTGTGGCCACCAGCCAGGCCGTCGCCCCACTCATGGACAGGATCATCGTGGTCGGTGCCCTCATCGGCTGGAGTGGTCTCTCAGTGATCGGGCAGGTAGCCTCAGTCACCAACGATAGCGATCTCGCCATGGCGCCGTTCTTCTTTGCCCGTTTCCTGCAGGCAATCTTTGCGGGAGTCATCACCTGGCTGCTCTGGGGACCGCTGGGGGTTACCGCCAGCACCATCGCCCTGCCGGTTTTCCTCCAGACGCAACCGACAGCCAGCGTCGCTTACTGGGTGAGCCGTTTTGCCTTCGTCGGCTCACGGATGCTGCTGCTCTCGGCGCTGACGCTGGGGCTGTCAGTCGTCTATCATACTGCCAGCAGCCTAAGAATTGCGATCCTGCGGCGCCGTTAAGCCCATGCGCTGGCGCATCCGGGCTTCCACTATCGGCGGCACCAGGTCGCGCACACAGCCACCCAGCCTGAGCACCTCCTTGACGAGGCTCGAGCTCAGGTAGGAGTAACGGCTGTTGGTCATCATGAAGAGGGTCTCGACGTTGGGATTCTGCTTGCGGTTCATCAGGGCCATCTGAAACTCATACTCAAAGTCCGAAACAGCGCGCAGGCCCTTGATGATCACGGAAGCCCCGGATTCCTCGACATATTTCACCAGCAGGCCGGAGAACTGACCAACTGTCACATTCGGCAGGTGTTTCGTGCATTCGCGGATCAGCTCAACCCGCTCTTCCAGGCTGAAGAGCGGATTCTTGTTGGGGTTGATCACCACTGCTACATGCACGTCATCAAAGGCAGCGGCGGCGCGATTGATCACATCCAGATGACCGTATGTAACTGGATCAAAACTACCTGGATAGACTGCTTTCACCACTCGGTTCCCTCCTCATCAGATAGCTGACACGTGTGTCCCCATAAGTCTTGGTCGCGTGCTCCAGCCAGTCAGGGGTCAGCTCCAGTGACAGCGTCCTGGGGTGCTCGACGCAGAGCCGGCCGTCCTCGCTGAGCAGCGAGTGTCTAACCACGACCTCCAGGATCTCTGCATAGAGCTGGGCTTCATACGGCGGATCGGCGTAGATCAGGTCAAACCGACGGCCCTCCAGCCGCTGCGCTGCCTGGCGAAAGTCGCTGAGTAGACACTCTGCGGTCTCAAAGCCTACCAATTGCAGGTTCTGCTTCAGCAACTGAAAAGAACGGCGGTTCTTTTCTACAAAGGTGACCGAGGACGCACCACGGCTCCAGGCCTCAATCCCCATGGCCCCGCTGCCGGCAAAGAGATCCAGAAAGCTGGAATCCAGCAACCAGGGCGCCAGGGTGTTGAAAACTGCGCCCTTCACCTTGTCGCTGGTGGGGCGGATCGGCAGGTCGTCCCGCATCTTCAGTTTGCGTCCCTTGGCTCGTCCGGCTATCACACGCATGTTATCACCACCCTCCATTGTACAGATTCCGCTCGGCTCTGTAAAAAAAATCGCAGGGCATGTATATTGGTGGAAACCGCTGCTCATAATACTCGTGGAAGCAACATTTCCCCATAAGCTCTTCCTCCGGTTTCTCCTCTCCCAGACTGGTGGCTCAGGCCACCAGCTTTTTTTTGCGAAAACCCTGGCGAAGCTGACGCACAAAAAAAGAGCGGATAGCATCCGCTCTTTCCATGGGCTGTGTTAGCGAGGTGTGTTGCCGCTCTGACTGGCCAGAGCCTGCTCAGCCATCGCGATCATCTTGCGAACCATGTGTCCACCGATGGCACCGGTGTCACGAGTGGTCATCGTGCCCCAGTAACCATCAGCCGGGGTCTGAATGCCGAGCTCATTGGCGACTTCGTACTTGAACTGCTCTAACGCCTTCTTGGAGTTGGGGACAACAGGGGTGTTGCTGGAACTGCTACCTAATGCCATTTCACTACCTCCCTATTGAAGTCTAGCGGGCTATCATCCCGCTGCAATCATATTATTCGCTGCAACCCAACCCTCTTATGCTAGCAATTGATTCCTGCTTCCCCAACATCGTTACCTTGTGCATCCAGCAGAGCAATGTGGTTTTTTTCATGGGTAAACCTGAGAGTGACATTTTTATGTAAAGCAAACAGGCAGCCTAACGGCTGCCTGGAGAGATATTACCCAGCTTTTTCTCAATCTCACGCGCAGTTGGCGTATCTGCCAGCCCGCCCAGCGAGGTTTCCTTCAACTCATGCGGCATTGCCTTGCCGATCTTATCCATGGCCAGCACCACCTCGTCTGCCGGAATAGCGCTCTCGATGCCGGCCAGAGCCAGTTCCGCTGCGCCCAAGGCAATCAAGATCTGAATGGCGTTGCGCTTGATACAGGGGATTTCCACCAAACCTGCCACCGGATCACAGGCCAAACCCAGCGCATTCTTCAGAGCCAGCCCCGCAGCCGCTATCGCCTGCCGCGGTGTGCCCCCCACCAGCTCCACCGCCGCCGCTGCGGCCATGCTACCTGCCGAGCCACACTCTGCCTGACAGCCGCCTTCCGCCCCGCTCAGCGAGGCCACCTGGCCGATCACCTGCCCCACGCTGCCCCCGGCAAACAGGGCCAGCGTCGCTGAACGATCATCCAGACCAAACTCGTCGGCGATGGCCAGAATGACGCCCGGCAAAATTCCGCTGGAACCGGCCGTCGGTGCAGCGACAATCTTGCCCATGCTGGCATTGACCTCGATCACCGCCAGGGCATAGCTCATGGCCCGCTGCGCCAGGCTGTTCAACAGCCGCGGCTGAGCAGCGGCCACCAGCCGGGCGGCGCCGCCGCTGAGCCCGCTCAAGGAGCGAATCTCCTCCGTCAGGCCACGTTGTACGCTGGAGCGCATCACCTGAAGAAACTCATACATCCGATCATAAACCACTTTTTCCGCCACCTGTTGGCTCTCTGCCTCCAGGCGCAGAGCAGTTTCACCCAGCGACTGCTGGTCGCGCGCTGCTAACTCGAGCAATGCCTGTAATGACTCAATCGCTATTCTCGTATCCCTCCTGAGGCCGTCGTAGGGGCTACATCTCAGCCAGGTCTTTCTTGGGAGCTTAACTAACTCTGTCGCAGGATGAGCGCAAACAGCGCCTAGAGTTTCTGCAGACAGATAATCCGGTTCACTCCGGACACGGCGCGCAGGCGTTCCAGCGTATCCGCCGACGGCTCCGCATCCAGCTCGATGGTCATCACCACCGACTTGCCGCGGCCCAGGCGCGACACCGACATGTTGCCGATATTGGCGCCTGCCTGCGTCAGGTAACGGGTTAACTCGGTGACCACGCCTGGCTGATCCCAGGAGGAAACCACGAGGGTATATTCCTCACAGCGCAGACGCACCGGGAATCCGTTCAGCTCCAGCACTTCCACCTTGCCGCCGCCCACTGACGCTCCCACCAGGCTCACCTGCCGCGTGTCACCGCTCAGTTCAATGCGCACCAGATTCGGGTGCAGCAATCCAGCATTGTCCTGGCTGGCGATCAGTTCCACCTGCAAATCCTCTGCCTCCGCCAGCTCGGCTGACGAGCGAATCCGCTCATCATCCGGGTCAAATCCCAGCAGGCCGCCGATCAAGGCCAGGTCGGTGCCGTGGCCCCGGTAGGTGGCCGCTAATGAGCCATAGAGAGTGCAGCGTGCACAGCGCGGCTGCTCTGCCAGCAACTGCCGCGCCAACTTGCCCAGGCGGGCTGCCCCCGCTGTGTGCGAACTGCTGGGGCCGATCATCACCGGGCCGACCACATCGAAGATGCTCAGTCTACGCCGGGTGCTCATCGTCACTCCACCGAAATGATATAGTGGTACACCGGCTGCCCGCCAGAATGCACCTCGACGTCCAGATCAGGGTAAAGGGCTTCCACGCGCGCTGCGAGGTCCGCCGCATCCTCAGCGGAGACGCCCTCGCCGTAAAAGAGGGTGATCACACCTGAGTCGTCGTCTACCATCCTGGCGATGGTATCGAGAACCACCTCCGGCAGCTCGTAGCCGATCACATCGATCTCCTTTTCAAACATGCCGATATAGTCACCCTGCTTAACTTCGCCCGCCGGGCAGGAATGGTCGCGCACCGCAGTCGCCACCTGGCCGCTCTTCACCTGCAGGCTATTTCGCTCCATATTGCCGAGCATCACACCGAGATCGCCCGGCTCCGCTACGTAGCCCAGCAGAGCGCCCAATCCCTGCGGCAAAGTGCGCGTGGGAATGACGTGCACCTTCTTATCAGTAACCTCCGATACCTGCTCAGCGGTCATGATGATGTTCTTGTTATTGGGGAGGATGATCACGTGCTCCGCGTTCACCTCATCCACCGCCTGTCGCAGCTCTTCGGTGCTGGGGTTCATAGTTTGCCCACCGCGGACGATCACATCGACTCCAAAGCTCTGGAAGATCTCTGCCATGCCATCGCCGGCAACAACTGCCACCACCCCGACGAGTTTGGGCGGCTCAGCTGCGTTGATCTCCTGCGCCGGGACCGTCTCCTGAGAATAGAGGGCGGTATGCTGCTCCTTCATATTCTCAATCTTGATGCCGGTCAACTCGCCGTATTTCAGCCCGGTCTGCAGCGCCAGCCCGGGGTCATTGGTGTGTACATGCACTTTGAGCACCTGAGCATCGCCCAGAACCAGCAGCGAATCGCCGAGTGGCTCCAGCAGCTGGTGCATATCCGCCTCATTGATACGCGGCGACTTGATCATGAACTCGGTGCAATAGGCAAATTTGATATCGGCCGTATCCAGCGGACGGTCCAGCGTCGGCTCAACAGGCGGCACAGGCTCCGACACAGTCGGAATAGCCCGCCCCTCCACAGCGTCCAGAAAACCGTGGTAGATAAAAACCAGCCCCTGGCCGCCAGCATCGACGACACCAGCCTGCTTTAGCACCGGCAACAGCTCGGGCGTGTGACGCAGAGCTTCCTCTGCCTGCCGGACCACCGCCTGCATCACGTGGGCGACGTCATCATGCCGCCGCGCAGCAATCAGGCCCGCCTGGGCCGATTCGCGCATGACCGTCAGAATTGTGCCTTCCACCGGTTTGCGCACTGCCTTGTAGACAGTGTCCACACCCTGCTGCATGGCCTCCACCAACTGCAGGCTGCTGATCGATTCCTTGCCTTCCAGATACCGGCCAAACCCGCGGAAGAACATGGAGAGGATAACGCCGGAGTTCCCCCTGGCACCCATCAGAGAGCCAGAGGCGCAAGCCGCACCGAGGCGGCCGACATGCGGCTCCTGCTCGGCCAGAATCGCCTGTACCACCGACTGCATCGTGAGGTTCATATTGGTTCCTGTGTCACCATCGGGTACAGGAAAGACATTCAGGGCATCTACTGTGGCGCGGTTTTGTTCAAGACACCTAGCCCCTGCCAACAGCATTCGTCGAAACAGATCTGCATCTATTCTTTGCATTGTCCTGCTGCTCCCCCTTACCTGGCCCTGGTAACGCGCACCCCTCGCACGTTAACGTTAACCTGTTCCACCTTAAGGCCAATCAGATTCTCCACCGTGTACTTGACTGTATCCATCACATTCTGGGCCACTTCCGAAATTTTGGTGCCATAGCTGACGATAATGCAGAGGTCGATGATCACCTGCTGAGCGTCACCCGAGACCTGTACGCCGCGGGCCAGGTTCTCGCGCCCCAGCAGCTCAACGAAGTTATCTTTCACGCTGCGCGAGCACATGCCCACCAGACCATAGCACTCCAGAGCGGCTGCCCCGGCGATGGTGGCAACCGTCTCTTCGCTGATCACTATCTGACCAAGATCGGTCGTTATCACCTGATCCATATGCTAAAACCCTCCTTCACATCCGGAGTATTTCAGGGTCGCCTGCGTGCGTTCACAGGAAAAGTACTCCGTGTGGCAACACTCACATTATAGCACAGCCATTGGCCCACTCCTAACCTGCCTAATTCGCCCTCAGGTTGCGCACTCCTCCTGCTGCGGCCGCTTGTCAAGCCGACATCAGCGTGGTACAATCAGAGGCGGTACGGGTCGATGTTGGCAGGCAAACATCGCCTTATTCACCTGGTAGGCCCGACGGGCTTACTTAGATAAGGAGGTGCACTGATGAGCTCCAAGTGCGAAATCTGCGGGAAGTCCCGTTCGGTCGGCCATAGGATTAGCAAGTCGGACAGCAAGTCCAAGCGGGTCTGGTTGCCCAATATTCAGCGCATTCGCGTCGTCGAGAAGAACGGACAGGTTCTACGCAGGAACGTATGCACCACCTGCATTCGTTCTGGTAGGGTGACCCGCGCTATCTAGGCGGATGGCACAAACAGATAAGCCAAAAGCACTGGCAGGCCAGTGCTTTTTTGCGTGCGCTGCAACCGACGCTTATTTGGGGCGACGAATAAATAGCCTGAAGAATCCACGCAAGAACCGAGGTACCCTGAACACATAGAAGCGCAATCTCCGTGCCCCCCTCCCTGTTCGTCTCGATTACCGGCCAAAGGCCAGAAAAACGCCTGACGCCAGCAAGGCTAATCCTGCCAGCCCCCACAGAAGCCAGGATGGCAGCAGCTTGAGGATAATGATCAACCCGCCAGCCATCAGTATCAGTCCAATCCAGCGGTTCGCGTCTGTCACAGTATGTCGGCGCCGCTGCCGAGGCCGACGCATGCGTCACCACCCCCTTGGTCATGTATATTAGCGGAGGCTTTGTCCCCATGACTGCGGGGACAAAAACGCATTTTGCACGCAAAAACCAGAGCCGCCGTGCCTGCAGCAGCTCTGGTCAAGTGTCTTTTTCGGTTGCAGCAACCTGCTCAGACCTGTTTCATCTGTCGGACAAACTCGGCCCGATCGGCGGCGCGGAAAAAGGCCGAACCGGTGACAAGGACCGTGGCACCCGCCTCCCGCAGCTGTCGGACGTTGTCCAGCGAGACTCCGCCATCCACCCAGATGGGAATCTCCCGCTGAATCGCCTTCAGGTGCTGACGCAGGCTGGCGATCTTGGGCAGCATCTCAGCGATGAATGGCTGCCCGCCGAAGCCGGGATTGACCGTCATGACCAGTACATAATCCAGGATGGGCAGCAAGGGTTCAACGGCCTGCCAGGGCGTAGCCGGGTTGAGGGCGATGCCTGCCAGCCGCCCAGCCGCCTGAATCCTCTGTACCAGGCGATGCAGATGATAGCTGCTCTCGGCATGCACGCTGATGGCCCGTGCGTCAGAGCGAAGAAACGCCTCCAGGCAATCCTCCGGTCGTTCCACCATCAGGTGCACCTCCGCCGGCAACCGACTGGCCCGCGTCACCGCGGCCACCAGATCAGGCCCCATGGTCAGGTTGGGCACAAAATGGCCATCCATCACATCCAGGTGCAGCCAATCGGCGGCGGCCTGTTCACACTCACGCACTGAGTTGCCTAATTCCAGCCAGTCCGCCGACAACAACGAGGGGGCAATCTGCATCGCTAGTAATACCGCCTTTCTAGTTCCTTCAACTCCTGATGCAACGCCTGATAGCTCTGGTAGCGCTCGGGCGCGATTAAATCCTGCTGCACAGCTTCCTTCACCGCGCAGCCTGGTTCGGCCAGGTGAGCGCAGTCTGGTGCAAAACGACACCCCGTCCGCATGCGCATTTCCGGGAAAAACTGATCGAGATGGACTGCCTCCAGCTCCTCCGGCAGCTCCAGACGGCTAAAACCGGGGGTATCGACGATATAACTGTCCTTTAAGCCTGGCAACGGGAGGAGTTCCACGTGGCGCGTCGTGTGGCGGCCAGTGCCGCCTTTCCGGCTGACCCGACCGGTCTCGGCAGTTTTCTCTCCCGCCAGCCAGTTGATCAGCGAAGACTTGCCCACACCCGACTGCCCAGCCAGCACGGTTACCTTGCCCTGCAGCTGCTGGAGCAGCCCTTCCAGGCCCTGTTCCTGCCTGATACTGAACGTAAATAGAGGATAACCGGCCGGACGATAGATGGTCCGTAAGCCAGCCGCCGCATCGGACGAATCCAGGTCAGCTTTATTGAACCCCAGCAGGGCGTCCAACCCCAGGAAGTCGGCCGTGACCAGCAGCCGATCGATCAGCAGCAGGTTGGGCGCCGGCTCAGCCAGTGCCCCCATGACCAGCATCTGATCTACATTGGCCACCTGCGGGCGGCGCAGGCTGTTCTTGCGCGGATACACCGACTCCAGCGCGCCGTCCCCGTCCTCGCGGTAGCTCAGGACCACCCGATCGCCTACGACCGGCGTCAGGTCGCTGAGCTGCATCCGGCCCCGCGCTCGACAGCGGATCTCCCCCTGCTCGGTTTGAACATAATAGTAGCCCGATAGAATTCTGACGATAACGCCCTCGATTATGGAAACACCTCTTCTTTCACAGTCTCGCCGTCGTCTCTTATCGTCACCTTGAGGAAGCCCGACCCGGTCACCCGCTGCCGTACGGTCTCGCCCGGCTTGGCCCGCGTCGAAAAGGCTAGCCTGGTTCCATTGATATCCTCAGTATAGATCTCTATCTCACGGTTGCGGTTATTGCCCCCGTTGGGGACGGTATATTCAACTATCTCCTGAATCAGCTGGGGCCCAAAAACCAGATCCACGCTGCTGCCAGACTGGGTGGTGGCACCTGGCTCCGGCGACTGTTGAATGACTACGCTGTCTGCTGTCTGGTTCTCCACTTCGCCCAGAATCAGGCCGAGGTCAGCCAATCGCTGCTGCGCCGCCGCCGGCGTCAGCCCCAGCAGACTGGGCATCGTCACCGGCTGGGGAGCAGGGCCGTCGCTGACCGTGAGGATAATCGGCGTTGAGCGCCGCAGTTTCGTGTTCGCGACCGGGTTCTGTTCCAGGACCTCATCCACGGGCGCTTCGTCATCATAGGCGCGGTTTACCGGTTGCGCCACCGTGAACCCGGCGTTCTCCAGAGTGATGATCGCCTGCCGCAGCGATACACCGACTACATCCGGCACGTCGGCATATTCCGGCCCGCGGCTGATTACCAGCTCGATGGTTCGCCCGGCGCGCACAGTACGGCCGGCCACCGGATTTTGTGAAATAACCGCGTTAGGCTCCAGTTCATCATATTGCTGGCTGACAATCACATAATTAAGGTCCTTCGCCTGCAGTTCGGCCTGAGCCTGAGTGAGAAGCTTCCCTACGACATCGGGCACGACCACTTCCGGCTTCGGCCAGAAGAACCAGACGAGGAAGATGAGGGCAGTGAGAGCAACCACCCCTGTGGCCGCGCCTGCGTAATGCCACCAGGGACGGGGGCCCTGGCGTCGGCTGGTCCGCCGCGGTGTCCGCTCCCGGGACTCGCCGAGAGTTTTCTCCAGGGCGGCCGCCTCTGCCTCAGCAGCGCTGTTCGGCCGGCGCCTCACATTGCGGTCGTCAGCCTGGCCTGCCACCAGATGATGCAGGTTATCGGGCTTGTCAACCTCTCGCAACGCCCCCTGCAGATGGTCCATCAATTCGCTAGCCGACTGATAGCGGCTGCTCTGATCCTTGGCCAGCAGCTTCATCACGATCCGCTCCACCTCAGCCGGAACCCGCGGGTTGACCTGCCGCAGCGGTGCCGGTGCTTCCTGCAGGTGCTTGAGTACAATGGAAAACATACTGTCACCCTGGAAGGGCACCTCGCCGGTGAGGAGCTCATAGAGCACGACGCCCAGCGAATAGAGGTCGGAACGTTCGCCGACAAAGCCGCCCCGCGCCTGCTCGGGTGAGATATAATGCACCGAGCCGACAATCGACCCGGAATGGGTCAGCGTCGCTGAACTGGCGGCCCGGGCGATGCCGAAGTCAGTCACCTTGACCAGTCCATCGGCGGTGATCATGATGTTATGCGGCTTGATATCACGGTGGATCACGCCGTGGCGATGCGCCACCCGCAGCGCATCGGCGATCTGGTAGCCGATCTGCAGTACGGTGTCCACCGGCAGCGGCCCCTGTTCGCTGAGAATCGCCTTTAGCGTCTTGCCTTGCAGAAACTCCATAACGATGTAGTAGGTATCGCCGTCCTGTCCGACATCGAAGATACCGACGATGTTGGGATGAGACAGGCCGGCTGCCGCCTGAGCCTCGCGCCGAAACTTGGCGACAAAATCATCGTCCGCCGTGTAGTGAGGGCTGAGAACTTTTACGGCGACAATCCGGTGCAGCAGGAGGTCGTTGGCGCGATAGACAAAGGCCATGCCGCCCCCACCGACTTTCTCCAGAATCTCATAGCGGTTGCTGAGGATGCGTCCAATCATTGCTCACCCCACCCCCATCTGGCCATCACCACAGTGATGTTGTCGTGACCGCCGCGCCGGTTGGCCTCCGCCACCAGGCTGTCCGCCGAATCCCGCAGACTGCTGTGCTGGCCAAGAATCTCTGCCAGCTCAGCCCGGTTCAGCAGCGTACTCAAACCATCTGAGCAGATCAGCACCAGATCCCCCGGCTGCAGGCTCTGCTGCAATATCTCGATCTCCACAGTGGCGTGTGTCCCCAGGGCCCGGTGCAGCAGATGGCGCTGGGGGTGGTGCTGCGCCTCCTCCTCTGACAGCTTGCCGTTCTTGATCAGATCGCCCACCAGACTGTGATCGCTGGTCAGCTGCCGGCAGACGCCAGCGCGGCAGACGTAGAGGCGACTGTCACCGACGTGCGCCACCGAAAGCTGCCCCTGATAAATCAGCGCGGCAGTGAAAGTGGTTCCCATCCCCGCCAGGTGTGGACTGGATGAACTATGCGCATAGAGCTGACTGTTGGCATGGGCAACGGCCTGTTGCAGCGCCTCCAGCGGTTCGGTCTGCTGGAGCAGTGCGGTCGTCGCCGCCTGCACAAACCAGTCCACAGCCTTCTGGCTGGCTACATCGCCAGCCCGGTGACCGCCCATGCCGTCGGCCACAGCCAGAAGGGCATACTGCTCTCCCGACAGCTGCCCCAGACTGGCGTAACAGGAGTCTTCATTTGTCTCTCTGACCCTCCCCAGGTCGCTCTTCACCGCCAATTCTAGCATTTTAGTCTCTATTCCTCCCTTTGGAGTTTGCGCCGCAACTGGCCGCAGGCGGCATCGATGTCCGGCCCCAGACTCCTGCGCACAGTTACTGCGATGCCCAGCTGCTCCAGCTTCGCGGCGAAAGCGCGGACCTGGCGATCCGCCGGCGGCTGCCAGGGCAGGTCGGCAACTGGGTTATAGGGGATCAGGTTCACATGGCAGATCAGGCCACGCAAGAGGTCGGCCAGTTGCTGAGCATGTACCAGCCGATCGTTGAACCCGCCCAGGAGTATATACTCAAACGTCACCCGCCGCTTCGTCTGTTCGGCGTAGTAGCGGGCCGCCTGCATCAAATCAGCCAGAGGATAACGCTGGTTGACGGGCATGATCTGGTCCCGCAGGTAATCCACCGGCGCGTGCAGCGAGATGGACAGGGTGATGCCCAGGCCCTCATCGGCCAACCGATAGATGCCGGGCACGAGACCACTGGTCGAGATGGTGATATTGCGGATGCCGATGCCAAACGCTTGGGGATTGTTGGCCAGGCGCACGCTCTCCAATACTGCATTATAGTTGTCCAGTGGTTCTCCCATGCCCATGTAGACCAGGTGACCGACACGCTGATCGCGAGGAGCAAGCATCTGGTTGACCTGCCAGATTTGCTCGACAATCTCCGCCGTCGATAAATGCTGCTGGAATCCATCCATGCCCGAGGCGCAGAACGCGCAGCGCTGTTTGCAGCCCACCTGCGTTGAGAGGCAGAGGGTGATCCCATGATGGTAGGGCAGCACAACGCATTCTACCACATGCCCTTCAGGGTAGGCGATGGCCAGCTTCATCGTTCCATCCGGCGCATCCTGCCGTGCCACGACCTGCCCGACGCCAACAACTGCCCGTTCGGCCAGCTGCTGGCGCAGCGACTTGGGAAAGTTGCTCATCTGCTGGAAATCGCCCACGCCCCGCCGGTAGATCCAGTCCATCAACTGCTGAGCCCGGAACTGTGGTTGCTCCAACTCAGAGAAGAAATCAGTCAGAGCCGGCCAGGAGAGCCCCAGCAAGTTCCGCTTGTTTGTCATCTTCGTTCACTCCCCAGCGAATCCTGCCGGAATCGCAAGATAGAGAATAGTTCAGGCGCTGCTGCGGATAGGCCCGGTTCACTTGACACGCTGCAAACGACAGATAAAGAAACCGTCCAGATCATGCCGGTGCGGATAGGTGGTCAGACAACCTTCCTGAATCTCTTTGCCAAACACCGCCTGCAGAGGCGCCGGCCAGCCCGCCGGGGCAAACCGCCTGTCCTCCACCAGGAAAGCCTGTACCACCTGCTCTGTCTCCTCCGGCTCGGTGGAGCAGACGCTGTAGACCAGAATGCCCTCAGGTTCCACCAGGTCAGCCACCTGCCGCAGGATTGCCAGCTGGATGTCGGCCAGCGCCTGGATATCCGGGAGCGACCGGTTCCAGCGGATGTCTGGCTTACGGCGGATCACACCGAGGCCCGAGCAAGGCGCGTCCACCAGGACCCGGGCTGCCGCTGGCCATTCGCTGGCCACCAGGCGGGTGGCGTCGGCCTGATGCAGTTCGACGCAGTTGATGCCCAGGCGCTGCGCTGTCCGCTCCAGCAGGCGCAGGCGATGTGCATGCAGATCCAGCGCAAGCACCCTTCCCTGGCAGCGCATCAGCTCCGCCAGATGCAGCGTCTTGCCGCCGGGGGCGGCACAGACATCGTAGACCACCTGCTGCGGCGCCGGATCGACCACCTGCCCCACCAGGGTAGAAGCGGCACTCTGCACCACGCAGCGCCCCGCCTGCAGCGCCGCGAGCTGCGGCAGCACTGCGTTCTCCAGCTGCAGGCTGTTCTCCACCAGGGGATGAGAACACACGCCTACCCCGGCCGCCTCCAGTTCGGCCACCAGCTGCTCTGGATCGGTGCGCAGGCTGTTCAGCCGCACTTCCAGGCGCGGCGCGGTGTTCTGTGCAGCACAGAGCCGGGCTGCTTCCTCCTCCCCCAGCCGCTGGATCCAGCGCTGAACCATCCATTCCGGAAAGCTGTAGCGGATCGAAAGGTCAAAGCTCACATCACCTGTCTGCGGCCAGGGAAGCTGCTCCTGTTCACGGATAGCCCGCCGCAGAACGGCGTTGACCAGCCCGGCCACACCGCGATGCCCCACCTGATGGGCGATACGCACGCTCTCAGCCACAGCGGCATGATCGGGAATGCGCAGATAAAGGATCTGGTAGAGCCCCATCCGCAGCAGGTTCCTCACCGCGGGCCTGAGCTTCTCCAGCGGCCGGGAGAGCCACTGCTCCAGCAGATAGTCCAGGCTGCGCCGATAGGTGAGCGTCCCATAGACCAGCTGCTTGATCAGGGCGGCATCCTGGGCAGCGACGCCGCGCAGGGCGCGCTGCAGGGCAACGTTGCTGTAAGCCCCCTGCTCCAGCACCTGGTTGAGGACGTGCAAAGCCTGCTCGCGGGCTCCAGGGTTACCTTTAGTCACGTCGCGAGTTCCGCAGCAGCAGGAGGCGGGCTAACTGCGCCAGCGCCGCGGCTGCGGCAGCCACGTAGGTCAGGGCGGCTGCCCGCAGCACGTTTTTCACCGGCTGAATCTCA
Organism: Bacillota bacterium; assembly: GCA_050949085.1. Taxonomy (GTDB): domain Bacteria; phylum Bacillota; class UBA994; order UBA5500; family UBA5500; genus JBMNFB01. The sequence continues at coordinate 232,871 of JBMNFB010000001.1, read as the reverse complement.
TCGTGTGCCAGATAGCCTCCCTGGGACAGCATCGCTACCGCCCGCTGGCTGGCATTGAACTCCACCGGCAGCGTGATCAGCTGAAAAACGACAGCGCCGACGAAGAGCAGAATGCCGATATCCATCAACGAGGGGGCGCTGAACAGCAATCCAAACAGCAGCAGCGGAAAGGCCAACTGAGAGCCAAACTGCACTACCGGCACGATGGAATTGCGCACCGCCAGCCAGGTGTACTGCTCCTGATGCTGGAGCGCATGGCCGGTTTCGTGGGCGGCGATGCCCAGCGCAGCCAGCGATCTTCCATAATAGATCTCCTGTGAAAGGCGCACTTTCCTGACGCGGGGATCGTAATGGTCGGTCAATCTGCCGGCGATCGGCTCAACGCCTACATCATGTATACCTCGGCGCCGGAGCAGCTCGCTGGCCAGCTCGCCGCCAGTCAGGCCGCGCCGGTTGGCGATCCGCGAATAGCGCGCATAGTTTGCTGACACCAGATTCTGTGCATAAAACGCAAAGGCGGCAGCCAGAATCAAGAGGATCGATCCTGGCCCCCCGAGCCAAAACAAAGGCATGTCTTCTCCTCCTTCTGCGGTGAATTATCTCCTTACATCTGTTTTATCCGCCCAGACGGTCGCCGGCCTGCAGGCGGTAGCCGCGAGCATAATCCAGCGCGGACATGCGCCGTTTGCTGGCGGGTTGTACCTCCGTAAGCAGCAGGGCACCCTCGCCAGTCTGGAGCACAATGCCGCACTCATTAACTTCGACTATTGAACCTGGAGGGAGGTTCTCCCTGTCTGCTGGCAATCCCGCTGCCCAGACCCGCGTAGACCAGACGCGCAGGGTCCTCCCGGCATGGCTGGTATAGGCGACCGGCCAGGGATTGAGCCCGCGTACCCGATCGTGCAGCTCCCGGGCCGGCTGCGACCAGTCCAGCTCCCCGTCGGACTTCTGCAGATTGCGCGCGTAGGTAACCCCTTCCTCAGGCTGAGGGCGAGGCGTCAGCGCGCCTGCCTGCAACTTCAGCAGCGTCTCCTCCAGAAGGTCCGCGCCCAGGACGGCCAATCGGTCGTGCAGCTCACCGGCCGTTTCATTCTCGCCGATGGGAGTGCCGGCCTGCAGTAGAATACCACCGGTGTCCAGCCCGCAGTCCATCAGCATCGTGGTGACGCCGCTCTCAGTTTCACCGTTGATCACCGCCCAGTGGATTGGCGCTCCGCCGCGATATGCCGGCAGCAGCGAGGCGTGCACATTGACGCAACCGAGGCGCGGCAACTCGAGGACGCGCCTCGGAAGAATCTGGGCATAAGCAACGACGACGATCAGCTCAGGAGCCAGTTCCTCCAGCTGCTTCAATGCCGCCGGGTCCCGTAAGCGGGCCGGCTGAAAAACCGGCAGACCCAGCTCGGCTGCCGCTACCTTCACCGGTGGCGGCAGCAGCGTCAGCCCTCGACCCTGGCGGCGATCCGGTTGAGTGAAGACGCCCACCACATCTGCCAGCCGCGCTGCCCGTTGCAGACTGGGCACGGCGAAATCTGGCGTGCCCATAAACACCAGCCGCATCGCCTATGCATTCCCTTCTTCGGAGCTGGGCGCGTCGTCTTCCTCCGTCGCAGCCAGTTCCTCAGCAGTGAACGTCCGTGGTGCGTGATCGATGAACAGGATGCCGTTCAGATGATCAATCTCGTGCTGCAAGGCGCGAGCCAGCAGTCCTTCGGCTTCTATCTCATAGTGTTCGCCGTTGCGGTCCTGGGCAGCCACAGTCACGCGCTGTGCCCGCGACACCTCGCCATAGAGCCCGGGAAAGCTGAGGCAGCCTTCGAAATCGACTTCCTCTTCTTCAGAGCGGCTGACGATCTTCGGGTTTACTAACTCCAGCAAACCCGATTCGCCGGTATCGATGACGACGATCTGTTTGCTGATGCCGATCTGCGGTGCCGCCAGACCGACCCCTTCATAGTGGTAAAGGCTTTCAGTCATGTCGTCCAGCAGACGAGCCAGAACATGGTCAAACCGTGTCACCGGCTTAGCCTGCTGCCTCAGAACCTCTTCGCCATCCTTCCTGATGAACCTGATTGCCAATCTAACCCCTCCTAAGCGTCGAAATCCAGGACCAGGTGCGTGCGACAGCCCCGGGCGTAGTAGCGATCCATCGCCTGCTGCACGCCGCGCCGCAGGGCAACCCGCTGCCGGGACTTGACAATGATCTGCCAGCGATAGCTGTCCCTGATCTTGCTGACCCCGGCGGGCGCAGGGCCGATCAGGCCGGCCGCCGGCCCCAGTTCTTCCCTGAGCAGGCTGGCCAGAATCCCGGCATCCTCGGCCAGCTTCGATTCGTTTTCGTTGGTCAGGAGCAGCGTGATCATATAGCCCAGCGGCGGATATCCCGCATGTTGTCTCAGTTTGATCTCCTGCTGATAGAAACGGAGATAATCGTGATGGCGAGCGCAGTCGATCACATAGTGTTCCGGGCTGAAGGTCTGTACCACCACCTGGCCGGCGCGATGGGCCCGCCCGGCACGGCCCGCCACCTGCGTCAGCAGCTGAAATGTTCTTTCGGACGACCTGAAATCCGGAATGTATAGGCCAAGATCGGCGCCCACCACGCCCACCAGCGTCACCCGCGGGAAATCGAGGCCTTTGGCGATCATCTGCGTACCCAGCAAAATGTCGTAATCCCCCCGTCCAAACGCCTCTAGCAGCCGGGTATGCGCGTTGCGTTCCGCCATTGTGTCGGCATCCATGCGGCCGATCCTCGCCTCCGGCAGGATCTCCTGCAGGTAGTTTTCCAGGCGCTCCGTGCCAAAACCCTGCTGTTTGAGCTGAGCGCTGCCGCATGCCGGGCACGCCTGGAGCACTGGCTGCGCCCAGCCACAGTAGTGGCAGCGCAGCTGGCCATCGCGCCGGTGGTAAGTCAGCGAAATGTCGCAGTGGGAACAAAAAGGCACATGCCCACAATCAGGGCAAAGCAAGAAATTGGCGTAGCCGCGGCGGTTAAGCAGGATGATGGCCTGCTCCTCCCGCCCCAGGCACTGCCGCAACTCATATTCCAACCGTCGGCTCACGGGAGCAGAGTGCCCCGATCGGTATTCATCACGCATATCCACTACCCGCACCGTCGGCAATTCCTGGTCCATGACCCGTCTCGGCAGTTCCAGACGACGGCAGCGCCCCGTTTCGCTGGCATAGTATGTCTCCAGGGAAGGCGTGGCGCTACCCATCACCAGCAGGCAGCCGCTGGTTCGCTGCCGCAGCTGCGCCACTACCCGCGTCTGGTAGCGCGGATTTTCATCCTGCCGGTAGCTGTTGTCGTGTTCCTCATCCAGGATGATCACGCCGAGACGATCAAACGGAGAGAAAATCGCTGAGCGCGCCCCAACTACAATCCTGGCTTCTCCGGTGCGGATCCGCTGCCACTCGTCAAACCGTTCGCCGGGGCTCAGGCCACTGTGCCAGACAGCCACCTGGCTGCCGAAGCGGGCCGAAAAACGTTCCACCATCTGCGGCGTCAGAGCGATCTCGGGCACCAGCACCAGCGACTGCAGGCCAGCCTCCAGCGCCACCTTGATCAGCTGCAGATAGACCTCGGTTTTGCCGCTGCCGGTCACGCCATGCAGCAAGAAGGACTGCGTTTCGCCGCTCTCCAGGCTGCGGGTCAGCTCCTGCAGGGCAATCTGCTGGTCGGCGGTGAGCTGAAAGGGTTGAGTGCTGCTGGCCAGCTGCGCAATCAGGGGAGCGCGGCGCTGTTCCATCAGGACAATCCGCGCCAGACCTTTCTTCTCCAGCTGTTTGGCGGCAGAATAGGAGCCTGCCTCGCTGAGGGGCAGCTCACCCCGTTCAATGAGGGTGGCCAACAACTGCCGCTGCCGCTGCGCGCGCTCCGAAAGGCTCTCGGGCACTCGCTCCACCAGCGGCACCAGCACCGCCGTCGTCTTGGGACGGGGCCAGCGCCGTTGGTCCAGCGAGAGACGGAACGGCAGCATCTGCCGCAGAATCAGGCTGAGCGGCGCGAAATAATACTCGGCCAGCAGGCCTGCCAGCTTCAGCTGCTCCGCTGTGATCATCTGTTCGCCGAAATACAGGATCTCGGCGATCTCCTTTAGCTCGGACACGGGGCTTTCAGCGGCAAAGCCTACCACAAGGCCCGGCACCTGGCGACGTCCGAAGGGGACGCGCACCGCCTGGCCGGGCAGCAAGTTCATGCCCGGCGGCACCGCATAATGAAACACCCGATCCACAGCATGGAGAGCCAAATCTACATAGACTAATGCTATCCTACTCAATAAACTCTCTCCCAAAACTCTCTCCCGGCTGATCGCGCCATAACGGCCTGGCCAAGCCCGCGCGCAGACGATGGCGTTCCTAAATATGTCTGCCTGGAAAAAAAGCATGACTGCCAAGTCATGCTTACGCTGCTGGTCCTATTTTGGCTGGTAACTGATGATGCCCTTCTCGATCTCCCTCAGAGCTATGGTGACCGGCTTCGCCTGCCCAGCCTCAGCGGGCCTGTTCTCCATCTCCATCAGTTCGCGCGTTCGCCTGGCGGCTGCCACCACCATGCTATATTTGCTGTCGACCTTCTTCATTAAGGAATCAATCGATGGATAGATCAACATGATTCGGGCTATACCTCCTGTAACGCTTGTCTGAGCCAGGCAATCTGGCGATCCACTCTCGCTCGCTCAGCCTGAATTATTGCTTCCAGATCTCTGATGGCCTCGTTGACCCGACCAGGCCGATTAACCACTACATAATCATAGTTTATCACACGCTGCATTTCCCGCCGCGCGTCGTGCAGACGCAACTGCAGCGTTTCCGGGGTCTCAGTGCCGCGCCCGACGATGCGGCGCTCCAACTCCCGATAGGAGGGCGGCCAGATAAAAACCATCACACACTCTGGGTACGAGCTTTTAACCTGCAGAGCACCCTGCGTGTCGATCTCCAGCATGACGTTTTCGCCTGCCTGCAGCCTCTGCATCACCTGCGCCCGGGGTGTTCCGTAATAATTGCCGAAGACCTCGGCCCACTCCAGCAGCTCGCCCTGATCGCGCATGCAGGCAAACCTTTGCCGGGAAATAAAGAAGTAATCCTCGCCGTCCCGCTCCCCGGGGCGCGGCTGGCGCGTTGTGACTGAAACTGAATAGCTTATATCGGGATGGTTGCGGAGAAGGCCGCTGCAGATCGTTCCCTTCCCAACACCAGATGGCCCGGAGACTACCAGGAGAATGCCCTGCCCGTCCATTTCAAACTGGCACCCCCTGCCTTCTAGTTTTCCTCTTCCCCATCTTTCGTGGCTAGCCGATTGGCTACCGTCTCCGGCTGTACCGCAGAGAGAATCACGTGGTCGCTATCGGTGATGATCACCGCCCGCGTGCGGCGGCCATAGGTGGCATCGATCAGCATTCCCCGGTCGCGGGCCTCCTGAATGATCCGCTTGATGGGAGCCGACTCCGGGCTGACGATGGCAACCAGGCGGTTGGCAGACACGATATTGCCAAAGCCAATGTTGATCAGTTTAATGTCCACAACTACACACTCCTATTCTATGTTCTGCGCTTGCTCCCTTATCTTCTCCAGCTCGCTCTTCATTTCAACCACCAGCAAAGCCAGTTCCGCGTCGTTCGCTTTGGAGCCGATGGTGTTGACCTCGCGGTTCATCTCCTGAAGCAGAAAATCCAGCTTGCGCCCTACTCCGCTATCGCTCTGTAGCAGCTGGTCGAACTGCCGAAAATGGCTGTGCAGCCGCACGGTCTCCTCGGTAATGCTGGCCCGGTCAGCGAAGAACGCCACTTCCTGCGCCAGCCGGCTTTCATCCAGCAAACCCTCGGGCAGGAGCTCCTGCAGCCGATCGGCCAGCTTTTGCCGATACTCCTCCACCACCAGGGGGCTGCGCACCTCCACTTTGCCCAGAAGCTCTCGCAGCACGGCCAGACGGGACTGCATATCGGCGGCCAAACGGGCACCCTCCTGCGCCCGCATCGCCTCAACGCTCTCCAGTGCCTGTGTCACGGCCGCCTGCAGCGGTTCACGCAGCTGATCGACGTCGAACTCCGGGTCGGTCATCTGCACAACCTCTGGCAAGAGAAAAACGCGCGCGGCCGTGCCGGTGAGAGCCTCATCCAGGCCCGTCTCCTCGGCGAGAGTGCGCGCCTGAGCCAGATAGAGCCGGGCCAGCTCGAGGTTGCAGGTGACCGAGGGCAGCGACTCTTTGGCGGCAGTCAGCCTGATAAACACGTCGAAGCGCCCCCGGCTGAATGCCTGGCGAATCTGGCGGCGCACTTCCTCCTCCAGAGAATTGAGCTCCTTGGGCAAGCGGATAACGACATCCAGATAGCGGTGGTTGACCGCCTTCATCTCTACCGTCAGGTCGAATAGCTCGCTGCTGGCCTCACCGCGACCAAAGCCGGTCATGCTCCGTAACATCAGGGTTTCCTCCCTTGTATTTTACTAAACCTCATTGTTTAGAACAAATATTTTCTCAGCAAAGAGAAGGGCCTTCCAGCGAACATCTTAGCACACTTGAAAGGCAAGCATCAAAAGGAAAAGGAACCTGGCGGTTGCCCCTGGTTCCTGCTCGCGATATAGAATGCTGGCAAACCCTGCCCCGGACGGCTACCCGGCAGACACCCGCCAGGCTACCGCCGCCTGCGCCTGCGGCGCAGCGCCCGGCGTACCGCAATGGCCACCGTCGGCAAACCGGAGACGATGAGGACCACCAGCCACTGCTCACTACCGAGCGGCACGGTATCAAACAGCTGGCGCAGCGGCGCAACATAGAGCACCGCCAGAAACATCAGCGTCGAGATGGCAACCGCACCGATCAGCAGCGGGTTAGAGAAAACGCCTTTCTCCAGCAATCCCATGGTCTCAGAGCGACAGTCGAAGACGTGGAACAGCTGACAGAAGACCAGGGTGGCAAAGGCCATGGTGCGGGCCAGCTTCAGGTGCCCCGTCATGTGCAGGGTGACACCAAAGATGGCTGTGGTCGTCAGGCCGATCAGCACGCCGCGGGTGATGATCTTCCGTCCCAGGCCGCGGGCGAAGACACCTTCCTCCCGGGGGCGTGGCTGGCGCTGCATCAGATCGCGATCGCCAGCCTCGACACCCAATGCCATCGCCGGCAGACCATCGGTCACCAGATTGACCCAGAGAATCTGCAGCGGCTTGAGGGGCAGCGGCTGACGCAGCACCATCGACAGAAAGACAGTCAGCAGTTCGCCCACGTTGCAGGAGAGCAGGTAGCGGATAAACTTGCGGATATTATCATAGATGGCCCGTCCTTCGCGGATCGCACCGACGATGGTGGCAAAGTTGTCGTCACTCAGCACCAGCGCTGCTGCCTCCTTCGCTACATCCGTACCGGTGCTGCCCATCGCCACGCCGATGTCCGACTCCAGCAGAGCCGGCGCATCGTTGACACCATCGCCAGTCATGGCCACCACGTGCCCCTGCTGCTTCAGACGCCGCACGATCTCCAGTTTGTGATTGGGCGATACCCGGGCAAAGATGCGCGTGTTGCGCACCGCCTCCTGCCACTCCCGCTCAGTGAGGCTGCTCAGCTCGGCTCCGGTGAGCACGCGGTCGGCATTGCCAAGTAGTCCCAGCTCGCTGCCGATGGCCCGGGCGGTGGCTGCGTGATCGCCCGTGATCATGATGGTACGAATACCGGCAGTCTCGCAGGTGCGCAGCGCCTGCTGCACTTCCGGCCGCGGCGGGTCGATCATGCCGAAGAGGCCGATCAGGGTCAGGCTGCTTTCCACATCGTCGACCTTGTTGCTGCTGGCGGCATCCAGACGGCGGTAACCAGCAGCCAGGACGCGCAACGCCTGACCGCCCATCGCCTCCACCTCTGCCAGCACCGCTTGCCGCATCTCCGGCGTCAGCCGCCGTGTTGTCTGCCCATGCTGCAGCGAAGTAGAACGGTCCAGGAGCACGTCCGGCGCGCCCTTGATGAAGCACCAGCGCTGTCCGTATTGGTCCTCAACGATGACACTCATCCGCTTGCGTTCCGAATCGAAGGGGATCGCGTCCAGAACCTGATACTCCCTGAGCAACTCGTCGCGCGAGATGCCGCCCTTGGCGGCTACCGTCAGCAGCGCTGCCTCAGTAGGGTCGCCCTTGGCGATATAGCGTACCGGGCCGCGCCTGATCCGGCCTGCCTGCGGTGTCAGCTGCTGCACAGTGGAGTTATTGCAGAGTGCACCTACCGTCAGCAGCATCGCCAGCGCTGAATCGTGCGCCGCCAGCAGCGGCCGCTGCTGGCGCCGGATCTCTCCATCGGGCGCGTAGCCATCGCCGCTGACTTCCGAATATCCGTCAGCCAGCCAGAGGCGCCGCACCGTCATCTCATTCTTGGTCAGGGTGCCAGTCTTGTCGGAACAGATCACGGTGGAGCAGCCGAGGGTCTCTACCGCAGGCAGCTTGCGCACGATGGCGTTGGCGCGGATCATCCGCTGCACACCGATGGCCAGTGCGATGGTGACGATGGCGGGCAAGCCTTCGGGAATGGCAGCCACCGCCAGACTGACTCCCGACAGGAACATGGCGGTGATCTCCTCACCCCGCGCCACGCCCAGGATCACGACGGCGGCGCAGATCGCCAGGCAGGCCCAGACGATGAACTTGCCCAGCTGATCGAGGCGCTGCTGCAGAGGCGTTGGCTCACGTTCCACATCCTGCAGCATTTCGGCAATGCGCCCCATCTCCGTCTCCATGCCGGTGGCGACCACCAGGCCCTGTCCGTGTCCCCTGGTAACCAGCGTGCCGGCATAGAGCATACTGCTGCGGTCTCCCAGCTGAGCCTGGTCTGATACCGGGTCGGTTCCCTTGCGCACCGGCAGCGACTCGCCGGTGAGTGCAGCTTCATCCGCCTCCAGCGCCAGGGCCTGCAGAATGCGCAGGTCGGCAGGGATGCGCACTCCCGCCAGCACCTGGACGATGTCGCCGGGCACCAGCTGGCGCACATCCAGCGTCAACAGCTGCCCGTCGCGCAGCACGTCAATCTGAGGCGAAGTCAGCTCCTTCAAGGCGTTGATCGCCTGTTCGGCGCGATATTCCTGCACAAAGCCGAGAATAGCATTGACTAGAACTATGGCGATGATCGTGATCGCATCGGCAAACTCGCCCATCAGTCCCGAGATAAGCGTCGCCACCAGGAGGACGACGATCATGAAATCCTTGAACTGCTCCAGAAAAATCGCCCAGGGAGACTTTCGCGGCGCGGCTACCAGTTGATTGGGCCCGACGTCGTGCAGACGCTGGCTGGCCTCCGCGCTGGAGAGCCCCTGGGGGCTGCTTCTTAACAGATGCAGGCAATCTGCGGCCGACAGAGCATGCCAATTGGGCAAGTCACTCACCTCGCTAATCGTCCTAGCAATAGATATTCGAAACAGGTGGACAACATGCCCAAGCCTCCGAAGGAGCAAATTGACCTTGGGCCAGGCACTGCGCTAAACTAACACCAGGCAAACACGATAACGAGCACAGGAGGGGATGGAGGATGGCTTTCGATGGGCTGATGATGGCGGCCATCACGGCGGAGCTGCAGGTGTTGGCAGGGGCCCGCGTGGAGAAGATACATCAACCGGCGCGGGCGACACTGATCGTCAACCTGCACCAGGCAGCGGCAGGCCGGGTACGCCTGCTGCTCTCAGCCGATGCAGCCGCCCCCCGGGTCCATCTCACTACAACCCGGCCGACCAACCCGCCTGCGCCGCCGATGTTCTGCATGCTGCTGCGCAAGTACCTGGAGGGGGCCAGGCTGAAGAGCGTGAAGCAGCACGGACTGGAACGAATCCTCTTCTTTGACTTTGACGGCCGCGACGAGCTGGGGAACCTCATGACCTACCGGCTGGTGCTGGAGGCCATGGGGCGCCACAGCAACCTGATTCTCCTCAACCGGGAAGGCAAAGTGCTCGACTGCATCAACCATGTGCCGCCGGCGCTGAGCACCGTGCGGATCATGCTCCCCGGGATCAGCTACTCGCTGCCCGGGCATCAGGAACGAACCGATACGCTTGCAGTCACGAATAGCCAGGAGTTGAGCAGAGTGCTGAAGCAGGCAGGCAACCTGCAGTTGAAAAAAGCAATGACCAGCCAGCTCACCGGCATCAGCCCGCTGCTCGCGGATGAACTGCTATCCCGAGCAAGCCTGGAAGCCCAGCTGATGGCCGCCGAACTGAGCGAGGCTCAGGCCGACCGGCTGTGGCAGCAGATCGTAACCCTGCAGCAGATGGTGCATACAGGCCGGTTCCAGCCTTCCGCGAGCGGGCGACGCTTTGCAGCCCTGCGCCTTACTCATCTGGCGGCCGCAGACTGGCCGGGAACTGTCAACAGCCTGCTGGACCAGATCACGCAGGGGCAACAGGCCGAGCAGGAGCTGGAGCGAGCCAGACAAAAGCTGCTCCACGTGGTGCGACGCGAAACGCGCAAAGCGCAGCGCACATTACAGAATCGCCGCGGCGAACTGCAGGCCATGCAGGAGGATCTCCAGTTGCGGACAACCGGGGAGCTGATCCTCGCCAATCTGCACCTGATTCCGCCCAAGGCGACCATCGCCCGGCTGGTGGACTATTACGATCCACAGCTCCGCGAGATCGATGTGCAGCTCAACCCTAGCCTGAGCGCCGCCCAGAATGCACAGCGACATTTCAAGCGTTACGAGCGTGCACGCCAGGGCATCCCCATCGTGGAGCGAAACATCCAGAAGAGTGAAGCCCGGCTCAGGTACCTCGACTCGCTCCTGGACAGCCTGGAGCGAGCCGACAGTCTGCAGCTGGTAAGTGAAATAGAGGAGGAAATGCGCGAAACCGGGCTGCTGCCCCAGGTGATCAGACGCAAGAAGCCGCATGCCCGGCAGAGCGAAGGCGAACCCCTGCGGTTTATCGCAGCCGATGGCTGCGAAATCCTTGTGGGGAGAAACAACCAGCAGAACGACCGATTGACACGCTCGGCCAGCCCCGAAGACTGGTGGTTGCACGCGAAAGATATCGCCGGCTCGCATGTGATTATCAAGGGGGCCAAGAGCGAGCCGACCGCTGCCACGCTGCAGATGGCGGCGGAACTGGCCGCCTACTTCAGCAAGGCCCGCCAGAGCGCGAAGGTGCCGGTCGACTACACGCGGCGCAAATATGTGAAGAAGCCATCGGGATCGCCGCCTGGTTTTGTGATCTATACCGACCAGCGCACCCTGCTGGTGGACCCGAGGCTGCCGACGGGGGAGCAGGCGAAGTAACAGAGAAGCGGGAGGGCCACATTACAGGCCCTCCCGCTGCGTCTCCTGCGGCAACTACGTCCCGGCGCGGGATGCCTTGAGGCTGTCACTGACGATCTGGCCGTCGCGCAGCTCCAGCACCCGATGCGCGATCTCCGTCACTTCCGGGTTGTGCGAAACGACGATCAGCGTCTTTCCAGTTGCGTTCAGCTCGGTCAAGAGATCAAGAATCGCCCTGTGGCTCTTGGAGTCAAGGTTACCGGTAGGCTCGTCGGCCAGAATAATATCGGGATCGTTCATCAGGGCGCGCGCGATCGCCACCCGCTGCCCTTCGCCACCGCTGAGTTCCCCAGGCAGGTGGTTGATCCGGTCACCCAACCCCACCTGCTCCAGCAATGCTACAGCCCTTTTATAGGCCTGGTCCTTGTCAAAGCCAGGGAGATACCTCGCTGGCAGAGTCGCGTTCTCCCAGGCGGTCAGATTGGGCAGCAGATTGTAGGACTGGAAGACGAACCCGATCCGCTCCGCGCGGAAGCGGGAGATGCGGGCATCGTCGTACTCAGCGATATTCTGCCCTCCAAACAGATACATGCCGCTCGTGGGGAAATCCAGCGTGCCCAGGATGTTGAGCAGCGTTGATTTCCCCGACCCGCTGGGGCCCCAGACAGCGATAAACTCACCTGGCCTTACGCTCAACGTGACTGAACGCAAGGCATAGACATAGCTTGCTGCGCGGTGACAGCCACATCCGATGCATTGTACCCTTCCTTGACCGAAGCCCAGAGCTCAAGAGAGTTTTGCTGCTGCTCCAGATGCTCCTGTCTCGTCGTCTCGTAAGGGTCTGACTTTGTTGAGTACACTGGGATGTGCTGAAAAGGCATGAATACAACATCGTTCACAGCTGCATCAGGCCAATGTCGCCCCTCAGTCACTTCCTCCACTGGTTGAAGAACGCCGACGACCTCAAACGCACCGACGACCTCACGATAGTGAAACAGATCGCCTAGTCGGAGTCCAGGTTGCTCCGCGACGCTGGCACCGATCACAACCACTCGGGCGTCGCCATCGGCGCTGTCGAAGAACCGGCCAGCTGCCAACTGCAGGTTCCTGATCGGGAAGTAGCTGCTTTCCACGCTCTCTAGAGACACGGTGGGATCAACTAGCTCGCCTGTCAGGGGGTCAAAACCGATGATGAAGCTCGCCCCGGAGATAAGCCGAGCCAGAGCAACCCGATCGATTCCCTCCACATTCTCCCTAAGAAACTCAGCATCGCTGGGCGAAAAACTCGGCTTTCTTTCGGAAGCAGCCAGCCTAAAGTAAGCGCTTGGTATTGACGATAAGGCTGTCCCTGCATGCTCGCTGTACGACTCACTCAGGGTCAGCGCCGTCAGGATGCAGGCACCGACCACCGCGACGGTGATCACAATAGCCGCTGACACGGCGGTCGAGATGCGTACTCTTTCCTGCACTGCAATCATCATCTCCCGTAAAGGTAACCACAGGATAAACCTGAGGTACCATGGTGGGGCTCTTTTCACCAGAACAGACGCTGGGAATGTATGGCACCCAAATTATGTTACATTATCACGGCCACGCTGGCAAGTGAATATTTGCAAATGCCGGATTAATTGAAATGACAGTCAAAAAGGCCGCAGCGCAATGCTGCGACCCTCTCAAATGGTTGGTATTCGCTCAGTCGGTGCTACTGGCAGCAGGCTCCTCCACTTGCTGGGCGAGGCTGCGCGAGCGCGCGGCAGCGGCCAGCACGGCGTTGCATACGGTGGCAACGAATCTGCCTTCCTCCAATGCCTGTACGCCGGCAACTGTCGTGCCGCCTGGGCTACTCACCTGTCGACGCAGCTCTCGCGCGGTCTGATCACTGCTGCAGAGCAAGTGGGCGGCTCCGAGCAGGGTCTGGACAGTCAAGGCGCGCGCCGCTTCGCGATCCAGCCCGGCGGCTACTCCCCCTTCCTCCATGGCTTCAGCCAGGAAGTAGACGTAGGCCGGGCCACTGCCGGAGAGTGCAGTGACTGCGTCCATCTGCGCTTCCGGCACCCGCACAACATCCCCGACAGCCGCAAACAGGGCCCGAGTGAGAGCCAGGTGCTTTTCAGTAGCAAAGCCGCCCGGAGTAATGGCGGTAATGCCGAGGGCGATAGCGGCAGGAGTGTTCGGCATCGCCCGCACCACTGGCGTGCCGGGCGGCAAAAGTTCCTCCACCTGCCGAGTCTCAACGCCTGCCAGGAAGGAGATGACCAGCTGGCGGCGGTTGATGCGGCCACGCTGTTCGCTAAGCGCCGTCACCATGTCTTGAGGCCGCACGGCGAGGACGACGATGTTAGCCTGCGGCAGCAGCTCCCCCACTTGTTCCCGGTCGGTGGCGATACGGTAGACTTCGTTTATCTGCCGGGCGCGTTCGGCTCGCTTCTCCAGCGCGGCGATCTGCTGCGGCGACAAGCCTTGTGCCAGCAAACCCTTGATCAGAGCCTCAGCCATATGGCCTGCCCCGACAAAACATATTCTCTGTTGCCTCAACACGATTCCTGCCCCCTCTTGCTGTCCAGGGTTTATCAGCGTACCTGTCCCTCACCGCTGATCACATACTTATAGCTGGTGAGAGCTTCCTGCCCCATGGGACCGCGGGCATGCAGCTTCTGGGTGCTGATGCCGATCTCGGCACCAAGCCCGAGGGCAAAGCCGTCGCTGAAGCGGGTAGAGACGTTGTGATAAACACAGGCGGCATCCACCTGCTGCAAGAAGCGGGCCGCATGCTCGCTGTCTGCAGTCACGATGCTTTCGGAATGCCTGGTGCCATGCCGGTTGATGTGAGCGATAGCCTCGTCCACATCGGCCGCCTGCTTGACGGCCAATTCCAGAGTCAGGTATTCGTGATCCCAATCCTCTTCCGTCGCCGGGACGGCCGCCGGGGCCAGGTCCAGCAACGTCTTGTCTATGTGCAGCGTGACGCCGGCTTCGTGCAGCGCCGTAAGCAGCTGCAACACATACTCTTTGGGCCACTGCCGATGGATGAGCACCGTCTCCAGAGCATTGCAGACGGAAGGCCGGCTGCACTTGCCGTTTATAGCAATGGCAATGGCCATCTGCGGATCTGCCGACTGGTCGATGAAGAGGTGGCAGTTGCCCACGCCGGTCTCCAGCACAGGCACCGTGGCGTTCTCCAGCACTGTCTGAATCAGTCTTGCCCCGCCGCGCGGGATAATCACGTCCAGATAGCCGCGCAACCGGGCCATCTTCAGGACGGAGTCGTGGCTGTCGTCGGCCACCAGTTGCACCAGCTGGGGCGGGAGTTGCTGCCCGCGCAGCACCCGGCCGATGATCTGCACCAGGTAATGATTGGTCCTCCGCGCCAGGCGGCTGCCGCGCAGCAGTGCCGCGTTGCCGGTCTTGAGGCAGAGGGCAGCCGCATCCACCGTCACGTTCGGGCGGGCCTCATAGATCATGCCGACCACTCCCAGCGGCACACGGATTTTCTTCAGTCTCAGGCCGTTCTCCAACCGGCGGCTTTCCAGCTCCTGACCCAGTAAGTCGGGCAGAGTGGCAATCTGGCGCACGCCGCTGACCAGGTCGCTCATGCGTTCCGGTGTGAGGCGCAGGCGGTCCTGCAAGACCGGGTCCAACCCGGCGGCAGCCTGCTCCTTCACCTCGGCGGCGTTGACCAGCAGGATGTTCTCGACATCGGCTTCCAGGGCGGAGGCCAAGGCTAGCAGCAGATCCTGACGTACTTTGGCAGACTGTTCCTGATAGATTAACGCGGCGGCCTTCGCCGCTTTGGCTTGTTTCAGTAAACTGATCATGAATTCTTCCTCCCTATTCTTCTCTGCTCATCTATGATGCGGTCGGCTGATGATCCAAACAGGTATAGGCGGTTTCTACCAGCTCATCCGGCCCGAGGTAGGTGCCGTGGCCGCGACCCCGGAAAATGGCCAGAAAGTCCTCGGGGCTGGTCACCTTGCCGATGAAACAGGGAATGCCCCAGCCGAGGGCACGAGCCGCTGCCTGCAGTTTGCTGCGCATCCCACCGGTGCCGAGCTTGCTGCCGCCAGTTGCCAGTTGGAGCAGGTCAGCATCCCAATGGCTGACGCGCTGAATGCGTCGGGCGTCGGCATAAAGGCTCGGGTTCTTATCGTAGAGTCCGTCGGTATCGGTGAGAATGACGAGGCCATCGGCTTCTATCTCACCGGCGACGAGGGCAGATAGCTGATCGCTATCGCCAAAGGTCAGCTCCTCGACGGCGACGGTGTCGTTTTCGTTGATGATGGGAATGATCGGCTGCCGAAGCAGATAGCGCAACACGTTGCGCGCGTTCTGGCTGCGGGCGGGGTCGGCCAGATCCTCCGCCGTGAGCAGCAACTGGGCTGTACTCAGGCCATAGGGCATAAGATACTGATGATAGGCATCGATCAGCTGGCTCTGACCAACGGCCGCCGCTGCCTGCTTTTCCACCAGGCAGGTGGGCCGCTCCTTGAAGCCGGCCAGCTGGTAGCCAGAAGCCACTGCCCCCGATGAAACGAGAGCCACCTGCTGCCCAGCAAGGCGTAGACGGGCAATGCCGACCACGAGCGGCAGCATCTTCTGGGGGCTGAGCGTTCCATCAGCGGCTGTTAGTGAGCTGCTCCCTACCTTAACAACAAATCGCACATTTTCTCCCTGCCTTCCAGAGTCTTCTGGCAAAAACAAAAGCCCTTTCGTCTGCCCGATTGGCAGGACGAAAGGGCCAATAGCCTTTCCGCGGTACCACCTGTCTTTGGAAACCAGAATCTGTCCACTCTCTCCCCGAGATAACGGTCGGTCCGGCCGATGTTGTCATCGACAGCTCGTAGGGATGGGTTCAGCCTCACATAACGGGAGTGCCTCTCAGCCAGCGGGCTCTCCTCTCTGCGCGCAGCGGTGCGACTTACTGGTCCCGGTCATCGCCTTTTATCCAAGCTGAAAATAATTATGCAGTCATTGTCGCAGAGACAACGACGCCTGTCAAATGTTAGGCTTATGCAAAAAGTCCCGACCATTTGTACTGGTATAGATACTAACCAGTTGGTGCATGACGCGGCAGGCAGCACTCAACCTCCCGGATAATACTTGTCGCCGACTATCGCTGAACCGTCATCGCTTACCCGGATCCGCCACTTTGACGAGGGGAACGGCAGCTGGCCCAGGGTTGCCTTATGGATTAGCTGACCTTTGTCGTCATATACGGACACTTTATCTGTTCCATAACTAGTGCCGAGCTGAGTGACCAACGCGATGTAATAACCCTGCGGCGAAACTGCAAGATGGGTTCGCAGATGCGGCCCGCCGACATTCCCGAGGGCTGACAGCTCCTGTATGCTCCACAGCGCTTCGCCATCCAGAGTTTGCACAGCCACCAGCACCTCGCCGGTCGGCCTCGCTTCAGGCGGTGGGATGTGCCTGGCCGTGACGACCCGGTTGCTGCCGAGGTAAGCGCCATCCAGAAGCCTTGTCTCTAGATCGATCCGGCCCAGCTCCTGTCCCGCCTTGAGGTCATACCTGCCAACGAAGCCCCGCTGCTGGTTATCCAGGCTGAAACCGACGACTATCTCGCTTCCAGACTCAGTCAGCTGCGCAAACAGAGCATCAGCGCCCCTGATGATGCATTTGGCCTGTAATGTCCCAGCACGGTCTAGTTGCCAAACTTCGTTCTCCAGCATCAGCCCTTCATGCGGGCCATCCCTGGCCGCCTGTAGCAAAACGGGGAGTCTATCGAGCTCCTTTTGCCAGAGGACGACAGTCTCTCCCGCGTCATTCAGGTCGACTACCTCAACATAGGCAGGATCAAACTCTTGCTTCCAGAGCAACTGTCCTGACCGGTCAAACAACGTCAGCTCGCTCCAGCGTCGAAAGAACGGATATACATTGGTCTCGACACGCTGCTGCCCCCTGACAAGGATATACTCTCCCCCGGGGCTGACGAACACGCCGATGCTGGAATATGCGGCCGGCAACGCGACGACCCGCGGCCCTTCAGCAGCGATGATTGTTATCGTGTCAGTGGATGCGACTACAACGGTGGCTTCGCCGGCTGACACCGCTACAGTCACTGCATCATCTACATCAAGGAGCTCGCTTGCTTCTCCCCCAACCAAATGCAATAGTTCTACCGCGGCATCGCCTTCCGTCGCCCGCAGCGCGTAAAACCCGCTAGCAGCTGGAGCTGCATCCACTATCCCGTCCAGATACTTGCCGGAACAAGCTGTAAATAGTAGAGGGACACACAGGACTATCACCCAGAGGATTATCCGTTTCACCTTCATCCTCCCTTCCTATCTACCGTTTCCTTTCCTTCAAATTGCTAGGCACGCCTACATAAGCTCATCCTATTAGCGCTGAACAATCCTATTTGCGCTCTCGCCATAGACAATCTGCAGGTCGTCAATTGTAAAAAACGCACAGTTTATCTGTGTGCCATACGGAAAAGACTTCGGCAACCAGTACACCCCGTCTTCTCCATCCTCGGCTAAAGGTACCTTGTCTACATGATATGACATCCCGATGCCCCTCTTGTCAAGGTCCTGCCAGCTCAGAGTCCATCCACCGGAGAAGCTCAGATTGCATGCATATGGGTAAGTCTCAACGCACCCGCCTGGCAAAGGGCTATCGGAGCATCCTATATAGCTTGGGTCCCTGTAATACGCAAAACGACAGCGCTCGACGGTAAACGATCCAGCGTCCTTACTCCCGTAGATGATCACATCAACACACCCATTGGTCGGCTCAAGGCTCTTGCCAAACAATGGAACAATAAAGGGGAACGATGCAATAGTTTTCATGTTCCTACATCCTATCCACTATCTATGCAGACAATTAAGCTTCTGTAAACATTATACTCAATGGGGCGCTCCAGGCAAGGGCTTTTTGTCTAATATTCTGTCTAAAATCTTGAAGTAGGCGCGCAGTGATACAGCAGGTCTCAGAACAATTTCGGTTGTTGCAGCCTTGTGTTTTCGGAGGTTGCGGTTCACTCAGGCAGCTTTAGTGCACGACCAATTGCCTTACCGAGACGATCGGAGTCTTCTGGTAAAATCAAAAGCCCTTTCGTCTGCCTGATTAGCAGGACGAAAGGGCTTTAACCTTCCGCGGTACCACCTGTCTTTGGAAACCAAAATCTGTCCACGCTCTTGCCGAGATAACGGTCGGTCCGGCCGATGTTGGCATCGGCAGCTCTCAGGGATCCGGTTCAGCCTCACATCACGGGATTGCCTTGCAGCCTGTGGGCTCTCCTCTCTGCGCGAAAGCGGTGCGGCTTACTGGTCCCTGTCATCGCTTTTTATCCAAGCTGGAAATAATTATGCAGTCATTGTCGCAGATAAAGCGGCTGCTGTCAAATGTTCTGCTTGTGCGAAAAGTACCTACTGTCTACTATCAGGGCCCATGTATTCGATGCCCCACTGGTGCAGGAAGCGGCAGATGAGGTCGTCTGGGCGATAGAGCTTGCTGCTCTCTCGGTTGCCATATCGCCGCGTTAACCCTGCCACTGGTATAGTGCGGTTGGCACGCATACCGGGTGTGGTCTCATCGCGGTAGGACCGAAGAATCGAGTCCAGGCCATCGCGCTTCAGATTCCCCAGCCGCCACCACTCGGTGGGCTCCGCCAGATTGGAATAGACGTCAAAGTCGGCGTTGATGGCGAGAGCCCTGACATCTACCTCAACATTCGGCGGAGCATCCATGCGCAGGAGCTCCTCGTACAGCTCGTGCTCCGGCCGACCCAAAAGCTCCAGCCCCTCCCGGCTGATGGCGATCAGCTCCCTGGGGATCGCCTCCAGATCGCCCGCCTCCAGCCTGACATCCTCCAGTTCGTATCCATTGCCTTCCGGCGTGATCCCGCCAAAGAACATCACGAACTCCTGGCCGATCGCGCGGCAACGTTCAGGCAGCTTCAGGTCGTGGATCAGCCGGAGGAACTCATCCAGCTCATGCAGACAACGCCTGGTCAAAAATAGCTGCCACCTGGGCGCAATGCCGACCGCAAGGCAACGCTCTGTCGCGAGGATCTGGTCGCGAAAGGCTCCTCGCCGCCGCATCGCCCAGTCGGTGTTTTCCTCCATGCCAAAAAAGCTGATCTGACAGACCCGCGGCGGCAGCTTTGCCGCCCAGCTGGCATAGCTTTCGTCCCGCGCCAGCCGCCAGGTGGAGAGCAGCTCAAAGCGCTGCGCTCGGCCGGGCGATGACAACGCTTGTTCCAGCTCCCATAGCTCGCGGTAATCGTCCCGATAATCTGGCTCGCGCCACCAGCTAAAGAATCCCAACTCCTTGATGCCGTTGCCGTTCTCGTCCCGCCATTCCCAAAACTCCCGGGCGATCTCACGAAACTCCTGCGGGCTGATGTTCCCGTTCCGATGCGAACCCAGCCAACAGTGGCGACAGCGGTTCGGGCAACCAGCCATATCAATCATAACCCCCAGATAAGACAGATCCGAGCCTGACCTCACTGCGCATCCTCCTGTTCCAAAGGCGTTGCTCCACAACAGTCTCCTGCCATACTTGGGCACAAAAAGGCCATCTCCTTCCCAAAAGGAGAACACCCCTCAAACAGAAGGCGGACGGCCTGGAACGGGCAATACTGAAAAACTTAAGCCCAATTGGTTAATCCAGCTGCAGGGTCCCAACCAGTTTTGATAGCGAGGCGATGCCTTGCTCCTCGAGATAATCCCGAATCCCTTGGATAACCTTCCAGCAGGTGCTCGGGTCAATAAAGTTGGCAGTGCCGATCTGCACAGCGCTGGCGCCGCAGATGATAAACTCCAGCGCATCCTCCGCCGTCATGATGCCGCCAAGGCCGACCACCGGAATGGAGACGGCCTGCGCCACCTGCCAGACCATGCGCAGCGCGACGGGCTTGATGGCCGGGCCAGAGAGCCCGCCGGTGATGTTACCCAGCACCGGCCGGCGCGTGCGCAGGTCAACCGCCATGCCGAGCAAGGTATTGATCAGGGAAACCGCATCCGCCCCGGCCGCCTCCACCGCCCTCGCTATCTCGGTGATATCGGTGACGTTGGGCGAAAGCTTGACGATCAGGGGCAGGCGGCAATGCCGGCGCACTGCGGCAGACGACTTCGGCGGCCAGCTGGGGGCTGGTGCCGAAAGGCCATGCCGCCGGCCCTGACGTTGGGGCAGGAGATGTTCAGCTCCAGCGCCGCCACGCCGGGCTGGTGCAGGCGCTCGCTCAGCTCACAGTATTCCTCGACGGTGTTGCCTGAGATGTTGACGATGGTAGTCACGCCGCGCTGGCGCAGCTGAGGCAGATAGTGGCTGAGGAAATGGTCAACGCCGGGATTCTCCAGGCCGATGGCGTTGAGCATGCCCCCGGTAGTTTCCACAACCCTCTGTGGCGGGTTGCCGGCGCGGGGCTTAAGCGTGGTTCCTTTGACGATCACGCCGCCCAGCTGAGAGATATCGCCATAGGGCGAGAACTCGAGGCCGAAGCCAAACGTGCCGGAAGCGGTGAGCACCGGGTTGCGTAGCGTGAGATCAGCGATTTTTACAGTCAGGTCTGCCATCAGATCAGCACCTCCCCAATCCGAAACACTGGCCCATCGCTGCAGACATGGAGATAGCCACCTTCCGGGCGCGGGACAGCGCAGCCCAGGCAGGCGCCGACACCGCAGGCCATGTAAGCCTCCAGCGAAAGCTGAGCCGCGATCTGCCGCTCGCGGGCGAAGCTTTGTAGGGCGCGCAGCATCGGCTGCGGGCCACAGGCAAAAATCTCTGTCGGCGGCGAAGGTTGGGGGGCACTCTCCAGCAGGTCGAGCACGGTGCCGCGCTGTCCGCAGCTGCCGTCGTCTGTCGCCAGATGTAGCGCTGCCCCCAGTTGCTGAAAAGCTTCCAGCCTGACCAGGGCCTCGGCACAACGCGCGCCAAAAAAGAGGTGCAGCGGGCGCTGCTGCGCCGCCAGCTGACGCGCCAGATAGAGCAAGGGAGCGATGCCGATGCCGCCGGCCACCAGCCAGGCGGTCCGTTCCGGGCAAGCGTTCAAATCGAAGCCGTTGCCCAACGGGCCGAGCATGTCCAGCTCTGCGCCAGGCTGCAGCTGGCTCAGCAGCCGAGTCGATTCACCGACGATAGCGTAAAGGAGGTCGACCATCCCCTGTGCCGGGTCGCAGTCGTGGATGCTGAGCGGCGTGCGCAGCAGCGGCTGATAGCTCTCGGTCACCCGTAGCTGGACAAACTGCCCAGGCCAGGCGTCAGCCGCCAGATCGGGAGCAGCGACGCGCAGCAGCCCGGTGTTGGTCGTCAACTTTTCATTCAGGGCAATACACCCCAGATGCTTCCTCTGCATCACGACCCCACCTCCTGCCTGTGACTCATCTGGTCATGGACAACACGACCGCCCACCAGCGTAAGGAGCACCCGTCCAGTCAGGCGCTGGCCAAGGAACGGCGTGTTCTTTCCTTTAGAGTAGAGGTTTTCCTCACTCACCTGCCACGCCTGACCGGGGTCAAGCACCGCGAGATCCGCCGCAGCCCCCACCTGCAGCCGACCGGCATCAAGGCCGAGCACAGCCGCCGGGCGGCAGGTGAGACTGGCAAGCAGCTCAACCAGAGGGATGATCCCCGTCTCGACCAGATAATGATTGAGGGCGGCAAAGGCGACATCGAGGCCGCTGAGGCCAAACGCGGCCTGGCTAAGCGGCAGTTCTTTTTCAGACCTGGCATGCGGCGCGTGGTCGGTGGCGATGGCATCGATGGTTCCGTCCAGCAGCCCAGCAAGCAGCGCCTGCCGGTCGGTCTCGCTACGTAACGGCGGATTGACCTTGGCCTGCCCCAAGAGCTGCGGCACGATTTCCTCGGTCAGGATCAGATGCTGCGGCGTCACCTCGGCCGTAACCGGCACGCCCCGCGCCTTGGCACGGCGAATCAGCTCCACCGAC
The DNA here is from genome assembly GCA_050949085.1 of Bacillota bacterium. Classification (GTDB taxonomy): domain Bacteria; phylum Bacillota; class UBA994; order UBA5500; family UBA5500; genus JBMNFB01. Next base: position 210,756 of record JBMNFB010000001.1, on the reverse strand, counting down.
TCGGCACAACTGACATGGGCCACATGCAGATGCCCACCAGCCAACCGCGACAGGTAGATGTCACGGGCCAGCGGGGCATATTCGGCCACACCTGGAATACCCGGGTCGCCCAGCCGGGCGCTGACCGGGCCGGCGTTGATACTGCCGCCAGCGGCCAGATCGTGGTCCTCCTCGTGGGCGATGATGGGCACCCCGAGGTCTGCAGCCGCTTGCAGCGCATGAAGCATCAGCCGGCTGTTCATCACGCCGCGCCCGTCGTCGGAGAAAGCGACGGCACCGGCAGCCTTAAGCGCCCTATAGTCCACAGGCTCTACCCCTTGCGAACTGCTGGTAATGGCGGCGATGGGCAGCACATTCACACAGGCATTGGCGTCGATGCGCTGCTGCAGGTCGGCCAGCTGCGGCACGCTGTCCAGCACAGGCTGGGTGTTGGGCATGCAGGCGACGGTGGTGAAGCCGCCGGCGGCCGCGGCCCGGGTGCCGGTCTCTATGGTCTCCTTGTGTTCAAAACCCGGCTCACGCAGGTGAACGTGCAGGTCGACAAACCCGGGAGAGACGATCAAGCCTGTTGCATCGATCACCCGGGCGTCAGGGGCAGCCAGCTGGCGGCCGATGGCCAGTACGCGCCCCCCGCCCACCAGCACATCCGCCTCCACCAGCCTCCGCTCAACCACATCGGCCAGGCGGCCGCCCCGTATCAGCAGCTTTTCCACAGCACATCCCTCCTAGAAAGAACGGGCGGCAGCGCCACCCGTGATCATCTCACTTATTCTGCATCAGTCACCAGGTCAGTCGTCTCCTTTATTCTGGTCTCGCCAAGACGCTCGGGCAGCAGCAGGTTGAGCAGCACACCGGCTATGGCACCAAGGCCCATCCCCTGCAGGTTGAAGATCTCGAGACCGCTGATACCGAGGATGAGAATGGCGCTGGCGATGATCAGGTTGCGGGTATCGCCGAGATCCACCTGCTTCTCAACCAGGGTGCGCACGCCCACCGAGGCGATCATGCCGAAGAGCAGGATGGTTACGCCCCCCATGACCGGCGTGGGGATGGTGCTGATCAGGGCGCCAAACTTGGGGATCAGGCTAAAGAGAATGACCAGAATGGCCGCGCCACGCACCACGATGGGATTGTACACCTTGGTGATGGCCAGCACGCCGACGTTTTCACCATAGGTGGTGTTGGGCGGGCCGCCCAACAGCGCTGCCAGTGAGGTAGCGAGGCCGTCACCCCAGAGAGTACGATGCAAACCGGGTTCGCGAGTGAAGTCACGGCCGGTGGTGCGGCTGATGGTAAGAACGTCGCCGAGATGCTCGATCATAGTCACGACCGCCACGGGAGCGATCATCATGATCGCACCAAGTTCCCAGTTAGCTGGATTGAGCAGACTGCTGCCAGGGTCCTGGAAGAGTCTAGCCAGACCGGCGGGCAATGCCGGTGTCCAGGGGGTGGCACGCAAAATGTCAAACATGTTCTGTCCCTCAGCATTGAGGAACAGACCCAGCCCGGGTGCGCGCCAGTTCATAAACAACGCAAAACCATAACCAGCTATGATGCCAATCAGGATCGGAATCACCCTGATCATGCCCTTGCCGTAGTAGTTAACCAGAATGACGACGACGAGGGTGAAGATGGCCGTAGGCACATGCGGCAGCGAGTAGTCTTTTGCAACTCCGGCCAGCCCGAGGCCGATGGTCATGATCACCGGACCAACGACAATCGGCGGGAAAAGCCGATCGATGAAGCCAATGCCGACTGTGCGGATGATGGCACCGATCAGGACATAGACAAGGCCGGCTACAAAACAACCGGCCAGGGCCCCGGTGACGCCAAATCTCTCCGAACCCGCGACAATCGGAGCGATGAAGGCAAAGGAAGATCCCAGGTAGGCCGGCACCTGGCCTTTGGTGATGATCTGAAAGAGCAATGTGCCTAAACCCGAGGTAAGCAGTGCAGTAGAGGGATCCAGCCCAGTGAGGGCCGGCACAAGCACTGTGGCCCCAAACATGGCGAATACATGCTGAATGCTGAGAGGAATCAGTCTGGACAGCGGTACTGCTGCATATGGTTTCACGTTGTTTAGCCCCTTTCTATCTTAGCGGTCTATCTAGCGGTCTGATGCTCATTCAGGCGCTCGAGGATTGCTACCTCGTCAACCCCGTCCAGTTCGACGACCCGGACCGCGATCTTCTCGCGGCGCGATGTCGGAACATTCTTGCCTACATAATCAGCGCGAATCGGCAGCTCACGGTGGCCGCGATCGATGAGCACGGCCAGCTGAATCATGCGCGGTCGCCCGAGATCGATCAGCGCATCCATAGCGGCCCGCACAGTGCGTCCGGTGAAGAGCACGTCATCCACAAGAACAACTACCTTGTCGACAATGCTCACGGGCAACGATGTCTGCAACTGTCCCTCATCCTCCTGGACGGAGCGGTCGTCGCGGTGCAAGGTGATGTCCAGCATGCCTACCGACAGCTTGACACCTTCGATGCGTTCAATGTTCTCTGCCAGGCGCTGAGCCAAAGGTACGCCGCGGCGCCGGATGCCGATCAGCACCATATCCTGCACGCCCTTGTTGCGCTCGATGATCTCGTGGGCGATACGCGTCAGGGCGCGCTGCATGGCCTTCTGGTCCAGCAGTTTGGTTTTTTCGCGAAATCCCATTACATTTTCACCTCCGTCCTAGCTTGAACAAAATGCAGATCAGGCATGTCCTAGCATTGAACAATAAAAAGAGGGCCTCCCTGCAGCCAGGCAGGAAGACCCTCCTTGATAATAAGAGAGAGAAGCCTCAGTTCCTTGCTAGCCTCGCAGGACTAACTTAAAGGTTCTAAGACAGATTAGCAGAACTGCCGACACTAGTCAACGACGAAAAGCGACATTTTTGGGGCATATCAAACCGGAAATTCTCCCAAGTCTCCCCAGAACAGCACATCTGCTCGCCGGCAGATGCACCTGGGCAGCATCAACCGCCAACCGGAGGTCTGACGTGGGCAATGCTCAGATCGCTGCTGAACATCCAGAGGTAGAATCCGCTATCCACAACCTGCTGCAGACGCCAGATAACGAAACTGCCGTCAGCCTTGAGCAGGGCGAAATAGGCTACTTGTCCGTCCGGGCTGATGTAGTAGGCCGGAATGGCTCCGGCCGACGCTTGCTCACGCCTAATTAGCCCTTGTCCGGCCGCATAGGGGGCCTGACTGGAGGCAGCGTTGCCCTCGAAAGGCAAGGCCTCACCAGTGATCGCATCTACATGGAAATAGGCTGCCGGGTAGAAGTGATAGCCACTAACAGCCACTCCCAAATCCTTCAGCAGCGGAGCGAATTGCTCACGCATTGTTTCGATCTTATGGCGCTTGACTTCAGCCAGCAGCGCCCGCTCGGCAGCGTACGCCTCTCCTACTGTTTGTGGTCAGAGTATTCCCCACATCTGCCTAATGACGTATACTTGAGGCGATAACAACGTCCGGAGACAAGCAGTCGGTCGAGAAAGAACGGGGGGGGAGAAAATATGGAAGAGAAGGCTTTCGGGCTCTGGAGGATGTTCTCGGAGCAACCGGGGCTTTGGCCTGGTTGGGATCATACGCAGACCCCGCTGGCCTTTCACGACAGTGAGCAGGCGGTGCTGTTCGGTCATCCCCATCCGCCAGCTGAGTTCGTTGAGAAAGAAAGGGATGGAATCACTTATCATCTGGCCAGGCCGAAGCCACCCAGTTTCACCGCCAATAGTGCTGTCATCGTCAATGAGGTCTTTACCGCTACCGTGATGTGGCATGAGATGGATGATGAGGCCGGTCTGGGGCTGGTTACGCACGAAGCATTCCATGCCTGGCAGATGGCCACCGGTTGCCCGTTTGGGAACATGGCGGTGGCCATGCAGTATCCGGTAAACAATGCGGAAATTCAAGCCCTGGCCGAATTGGAGGCTAGCTTGTTGCTTGAGGCTATCCGGCAGGACTCGCGAGAGCTGGCACTGGCGGCCATCGATGCCCGCGCCGCCCGGCAGGCACTGCTCAGTACAGACGTGGCCGCATATGAGGATGCGGTGGAGTTATCGGAAGGGCTGGCCACCTACATCGAGATCAAGACGGCGGGGCCAGGTTCCCGGCTGTGGAACAACAAGTTAGAGGTCCTGCACCGCCTGAATAAGAATGCCTGGGGGGCTGACCGCCTGCGCTTCTACTATTCCGGCATGGCCTGGGGGCTGCTCTGTGACCGCTATGCCCCTGGCTGGCAGCGTGCAGGCTGGAGGCCAGCCGCAGAACTGGTCGCTGCAGCGCTGCAACATGCGCCCGATCCCGGGCGGCGGGATTTCCCAGGCCACGATTTCAGCGCACTGCTGGAGCGCCATCAACGAGAAACAGAGCAGCGGCGAGAAGCGATACAGGCTCAGCTGGCGCAGGCGCTGCCCGGTAGCGGCGTACGCGTGGAGTTGGTCACCCGGGGTAATCCGGTGGGCGCCGCCTGGAATCCTCTCACGGCCGTGAGTTTCCCCGGCGAGGGGCGCTTTCACCCCACCGCTTTGCTTTACATATATGACAGCGGTGCGCGCCTGGAGGTGAAGGCTAACTGCCTGGAGAAGGAGTTCCTTCGCCGGTTTCTTTTTGAACGCGACGACCTGGACATCCGCCTGGACGGTCAACCGCTGAGGCACGGACTAGCCCAGGGTTGCCTGGAGATTGTCAGCAGCGATGCCAGTGTCTATGTCCCCCAGGCGCGAGTTCGCTTTGCGGGGCGAGAGCTGATTGCAGAAGAGGTTATCTGAGTAGAGAAGCGAGAGGCCGATTGCACGCTGGGGCTGCTAAGCCACATGCAATCGGCCTTTACTATACTCACTGTATGGATCCCCAGGGAGATCGTCTGAACCGATCAAAAATCAACACTTAGCGGCGCAGCCGCCGCAGGATGCGCTGGAAGTGCTCGGGCAGGGGAGCCGTGAACGAAAGCGGCTCGCCACTCTGAGGGTGGTTGAAACTGAGCCGGAAGGCATGCAGCAGCTGGCCGGCCAGGTCAAAGTGGGCGCGGCGTGGGCCATAGGCGGGGTCACCGACAACCGGATGACCGATGTGAGCCAGATGCACCCGGATCTGATGGGTGCGGCCAGTCTCCAGCTGCAGTTGAAGCAATGTGTAGTTGCCAAAGCGCTCCAACACCTGATAATGTGTCACGGCGGAGCGACCACCAGGAACAACGGCCATCTGCTTGCGCTGGATGGGGTGGCGGGCGATGGGGGCATCAACGGTTCCCTGGTCGGCCGGCAGATTGCCGTGCACCAGCGCCTGATATTCACGCCGTACCCGGCGCTCCTTCAGATCAGCCGCCAGCCTCAGGTGCGCCTGATCGTTCTTAGCCACCACCAGCAGCCCGGAAGTGTCCTTGTCCAGGCGATGCACGATGCCAGGGCGCAAGACGCCATTGATGCCGGAGAGGTCGTGCACATGGTAAAGCAGCGCGTTAACCAGCGTTCCGCTGTAGTTGCCCTGGGCGGGGTGAGTTACCATGCCCTGCGGCTTGTTGACCACCAAGAGGTCGCCGTCTTCATAGACGATGGACAGCGGGATGTTCTCTGGCTCAACCTCCAGAGGGCGCGGTGGCGGCACGTCGACAATGACGGTCTCGCCACCCCGCAGACGGCGGTTGCTCTTCACCGGCTCACCATCCACCAAAACCTGCCCATCTTTTATCAGGCGCTGCAGATGCGAGCGCGTGAGCCCTTCGAGCTTCACCGCCAGCCAGGCATCGATGCGCTGCCCGACATCCGCAGCGCCAACGGCAAAACTATGCCTGGTCACGGCCGTTTCCCCTCTGTTCCTGATGCCAGGCTGCCAGAATCAGCAGCCCAGCGCCGATAGTGATGGCCGAATCTGCTACGTTGAAGACTGGGATGATCTGGATATTAAGAAAGTCGATTACATAACCCAGCATCAGCCGATCGTAGAGGTTGCCCAGCGCCCCACCCAGAATCAGGGCAAAGGCGAAGTCGCCAAGTTTGCCAATGTTGAACCAGCGTTTCCGCCCATAGACGAGGATAGCCACCAGCACAATGCTGACCAGGCTCAATAACAGAACCTGATTCTGCAGGATGCCATAGGCCGCTCCCCGGTTCTGCACATAAGTCAGCGTGACCCAGTTATCGATAAGCGGAATAGTCGACCCCAGGGTCAGGTTTTGCGCCACGAGAATTTTCGTGCCCCGATCCAGCAGCCAGATGCCGCTGATGAGCATCAATATGTAACTCCAGGCCAAAGCCAGCCTCCTCCCGTGCAGGCCGCATCGCGATTACCTCTCGCCCTGCAGGGTTATTCTAGCATGCTGGCCGAAGCTAGCTCAAGCCTGGCAGGGCATAACTGGAGGCTACTCCTCGACCCGAGGCTGGCTCTGCTGGCGAATGGGATGCTGTTCGCTGCTAAGGTGGGGGCCGCGCTTGAGAAACTGTCCACGGCTGCGGTCCCAGGAAGCGGGCAGGGCCTCTTCCTCCCAGACGATGCCGATGGACTCGTCGCTGTCGATATAGGCATCGCTGTAGTCCTCCACCTGGCGGAAATCGCCCGGCGTGTTGGAGGTCCCGTAGCGCGCCAGTGCCTGCCAGGTGTCTTCGCCGTCAAAGGCAACGTTCTCATTTTCGGCTCCATCGGTGAAGCTGCGTGCATAGAGTTCGTTGATCAGCGACTCCTCAATGGGGCGCTCGCGGATTGGGTCTTCAATCTCCTCCTGGCAGTGCACGCAGCGGGAGGCGTGAGGAACGGCCTCGAGACGCTCCCGGGCGATGGGCTGGCCGCAGTCGACGCACCAGCCATAGGTGCCATCCTCTATCCGCTGCAGGGCAGCATCGATCTCCTCGAGCAAGAGTCGCTGATTTTCACGCAGGGCGAGGTCTTTGCCGCGCTCCCAGGTTTCGGTGGCGATGTCTGCCGTATGGTTGTCGTAAGTGGATAACTCCTGAAACGATTCCCCCTGAGCTTCCCGCAACTCAGTCTCCAAATCTGCGAGGGTGGCCTCGCTGGCCTGGCGCCGCGCGACTAACTCTTGCCTGAAATGCTCCAGTACGTCTCGTTTCATGGGGTGCCTCCTTATCTGTTCAGCTGGGTTTGGACGAGTTCGATAATCTCGGCGATGAAATCGCTGATCACCGGCAGATTGAGGATAGCGAGCCTGCCAAGGATCATCAGGACAAAGGCTGCCAGTATTGTTCCCCCAATGGCTATGCCCACACCACGAGCCAGACCAGCCAGGAAGTTCAACCACATCAGCCGCCAGGGGCGTTGATACAGCTCCAGATACTCCACCAGGCGCATTCGTTCCAGAATATACAACAGCCGCTCGGTGACGGTTGCCTGTTCATGCTCCTGCATCTCGCTCATCGGTAGCACCACTCCTCTCTTAGGGTTGCCCGCAAACTCCTTTCACTTGCACCATACGAATCGGCAGCGCGCATTATCATTGATAGAAAGCAAAGACCGGAGATTGGCTCCAGTCTTCCTGCTTACCAGGCTATGCTTTTCCTGCTCTTATGTCTAATTCTTAGTTGCCGCCGTCGTCACCGTTGGCTGTTGCCGTATCCAGCTCTGTCCACTCGTCAGTCTTGAGCATCTCCAGTTGGGCGTTGAGAATTGTGGTCAGCCTGGCCCGGAACACTTCGGCCTGTTTGCGCAGACCATCCAGCTCCGCCGTCATCCGCCGCACCTTGGCGATGGCATCATCCACCAGCCGCTCCGCCTTCAGCTCGGCTTCGCGGGTAATCAGCTGGGCCTCGCGTTTGGCAGCAGCCTTGACTTCCTCGGCTGTCTGCTGGGCAACGACCAGGGCGTTGTGTAATGTCTGATCGAGATTGTGGTAGTGGGCCAGTTCTTCTTGCAGCCTGCTCGTCTGCTCTTTCAAGGAGGCATTATCCCGCAGCAGTTGTTCCAGATCCTTGATAATCGCATCCAGGAACTCATCCACGTCGTTGCGGTCGTAGCCGCGCATCGCTGTACGAAACTCTTTGTTGTGAATGTCCAACGGTGTTATTGGCAAGTCAACCCCCTCCTTATCCTAACGAATCAGATGCAGGATGATATAAAGCACCATCACGCTGATCAGCGCCGTTACATCGGTCATTCTATCTCCATACTGAATCGGCGGCGTAAAGCGGCGCACGTTCCGCAGCAATGGTTCCGTAATATCGACAATCAGCTGACCGAAGCCATGCGCGCGAAACGCCGGGATAAAATCGACGAGCACCCGCAAGATCAGCGCCCAGCTCAGGAGCTCCAGGACAAACCTGACCAGTTTCAGCATTAGGCACCCCCAGTTCTGTGCGTGGCGACCGACCCTTCCTGCTGGGTCCAGTCCTCGTCCATCAGGTTGCTGATGTCGACATTGGTGGGTGCCAGAACAAAGATGAAGCTGCTGATCTGTTGGCTGCGCCCACCCAGAGCATAGACGGCTCCATTCAGGAAATCGAGAACCCGCACCCTGACTCGCGGCTCGGCCCCTTCCAGGTTCACCACAACCGTCCGCTGGGCGCGCAGGTGGTCAGCGATGGCCTGCACATCATCGTAAGACTTAGGGCCGAAGACGACCAACTTCATGTTCTTGGCCGATTTCAGCTCGACTACATTGGGGCGGAAGCGAGGGGCTGGCACCTCCTCCACTTCATCTTCCTCTTCAGCCAGTTCTTCCTCGTCAGCCTCTTCAAAACCCAGGAAGTCCAGGAGTTTGCTCCAAACTTTCATCAAGATTCCCTCCTCCCAAATATCGCCGTACCAACCCGCACGATAGTCGCACCCTCGGCAATGGCGATGGGATAATCATTGGACATGCCCATCGACAGGTGTTCCATACTGACGCCAGGCAGCTCTCGCAGCTGCCCGGCCAGCATCCGCATCTGCCGGAAGCAGGGGCGCACTTTCTCCGGATCTGCCTCATAGGGAGCGACAGTCATCAGGCCCCTGATCCGAATCTGGGGACATTCGCTGACCACCGTCTGCACGAACTCCTCCACCTCGTCCGGTGCCAACCCAGCCTTGCTGGCCTCTCCGGCGATGTTCACCTCCACGAGGCAATCGGTGACGATGCCGGCCCGAGCCGAACGCTTCTGTATCTCGCGCGCCAGACTGAGCCGATCCAGAGAATGAATCAAATGGACTCGCCCCAGCACATATTTCACTTTGTTGGTCTGTAACTGGCCGATCAGATGCCAATTGGCGGGATACTCGGCCAGTTCATCCATCTTGGCCACGGCCTCCTGCACCCGGTTTTCCCCCAGGTCGGTCAGCCCCAGCCGGATGGCTTCCCTGATCACATCCGGCCCCACTGTCTTCGTGACCCCAAGCAACGTAATCTCTGATGGGTTGCGGTGCGCCCGCAGGGCAGCCTCATGGATGCTGCGGCGCACTGCAGCCAGGTTTTCTGCCAACTGCTGCAAGAGTCTCACTTCCTTAATCGATTAGCTACATCCTCGCCGTCCGTGAGGCCTGTCGCATTGGATACCACCTGCAGACCTGGCTCGATGCCGGTCACCAGGACGGTTCTGCGCTCCTCGGTCTGAACCGAGACCGGATGAAAGCGCGTGATCGTGTCCTCGAGAGTCATGACCCCAACCTGCTCATCCAGAGTGACAAGGGCGGTACGAGGGATACGGCAGACGGCCGGGGCCTCGGCATAGAGCGTAAACCGCAGGTTGCGGCCGAGCGGCGGGCAGTCGTCAGGGATCTCCAGCAACAGCTGGCCCTCGCCCAACGCCGCGTTCTCCGCCAGGCTGACGGTAAACGACTGAGCATCCTCACCCTGCCCGAGCTGCACATCCAGGCTTCTTTCCGTTCCCAGGGGGAGCGGGTTAGCATCCGCCAGCTTGGTCAGCAGGTAGCGGGGGCCGCCCTCGATCACCTTGAAGGCCGGCTGTCCGGCAACGATCTTGGCATCGGGCACCACCTGATACTCCTGCTGCGACTGCGCTTTTAGCTTACCCCAGAGATCGGCAGTGATCTGTCCTGGATCGGCTAACTGCTCCAGGCCGTCCACCAGGAAGGAGATGCGGCCCGCCGCAGGCGCGTAGATGCCGCTGATCGCCTGCTTGCGGCGCTCCTCCAGCTGAGCCCGCCGTTCCTGGCGGGCAGTCTGGGTCTGAGCCAGGCGCAGGCGATCCTGCTGCAAACTGGAGACTTCCTTGGCCAGCGAGTTGAGCTTATTATAGAGCTCGGATACGCCCTCCAGCTGGCGCGAAAGGATGGCCTTCTGGTAGTCGGCCATCGCCTGCACCAGCGCCGCATTGCTGGAGGCGATCTTCTCATCCAGACTGGCCAGATCGCCACTCTGATCGCCGCTGGGCTTGGCCGCCTCCGCATCCAGCCTGGCAATCTCGCTCTCAATGCTGGCCAGGAGCGTCTTATCGACCACTTCCATCACCAGCTGACCAACCTCGACCTGATCGCCCTCCTCAACCAACAGGTTGGCGCGCCCAGGCTTGTCCGCCAGAACCACCAGTTCCTTCTGCAGGAGAAAAGCCTCAGCTGCCACCCCGGTGTCCTGCTTAACCTCGACGGCGGCCACGAGATCGATCCAGTCGGGTCGGTTAAGCACACCCATGGCCAGACGGTAGACCCCCCGCCCGGTCAGGGTGACCAGCCAGACGAATAACCCCAGAATGCCAAGCACAACCAGACGCTTGACAAGCTTACGCGGATTCAGTTTGCGTCGTTTCCTCTTCCTGCCTGTCACTTTCCTTCAACTCCAGTGTTGCGCTGCAGGTCTATTTCCTTTGCTCTATTCTCCCTGCCAAAATGAAATTCCTGCCTCCTAGCCAAGAGAAACCCCGATACTTGCGACCAATCTGCCGGTTTTCCCGGCATCCCGACGATGGGAATAAAACTCAGCGGCCCCCTCCAGAGTGCAGAGACCAGATGAGAGGATGTTCTCGGCAGGCACGCCGGCGCCTTGCAGCAGGTGCCGGTTTAGCGCCGCCAGGTCCAGCAGCCACTGGCCCGGTTCGGCACAGGGGACGACGACCTGCTCCAGTTTCACCGGCAACTGCCGCACGCCGGCGATCACCGGCTCGTCGACGCGGTAGCAGCAGCCACCGATGCCTGGCCCCAGGGTCACCTGCAGGTCAGACCAGCGCACGCCCAGCTCATCAACCATCATCTGGGCAGCGCGCGGCGCGATCCCGGCCATAGTTCCCCGCCAGCCAGCGTGCACCGCTGCCACAGTTCGCGTTCGCGGATCGCACATCAGAATGGGCAGGCAATCGGCCACGAGCACATTGAGCAGCAGCCCAGCAGCTGGCGTGATCACCCCATCGCAGGCGGGCAGTTGCCCTGCCTGGCGCACGATACGGACGGTGTTGCCATGCACCTGCTCCATGAACACCGGCTGCAGATCGGCCGCCCTCAGGGCTGCCAGCCAGCGCCGCCGATTCTCCTCCACGGCAGCCGCAGCGTCCCCCACATGGGCACCGAGATTGAGCGCAGCATACGCCCCCTGGCTGACCCCTCCCCGGCGGGTGGAGAAGCCATGCACCAGCCAGGGGTATTCGACCCAGGCGGGGTTAATCAGTACCGGCACCCCGGCTTGATCCAACTGCTGCAGGTTTCCCAGCTTGACCATGCTCATGCCCTCCTGTGAACCAGATAGCCGTCTTCCCTGACCAATTCCGGCTGAAATGGCAGCTGCCCATTCGGATCGCCTTCGCCTTCTCGGCTGGCACCCTGGCGGTAGTCCAGGGCGATCACCTGGTTGGGGGCGGGCTGCCCCACTTCAGTCACGATCCGCAGCTGTCCGCCCGATGCAGGCTGCGCGTCGGGATCGGACAGATCAAAGCTATACCGCTCAAGGTCTGGCCAGATGGTTTCAGCCAGAGGGAAAGCGGCCTGGTCAGCACGATAGAAGCGGCGGGCGACCGACGCAGCTGGCGCCAAACCGGGGTGCAGCGGCAGCGAGTAGTAGGAACGCCACTTCTCCAGAATCTCCTCCAGCAGGCGCAGGAAGCTGGCCTCCCGCAGCTCTGGCCGCTGCCCAAAGCGGGAAACAGCGGCCTGCATCGCCTCACTGATCCCCACCGGAACCAGCAACAGCAGCCACCCCTTGAGTGGCTCTCCCCCACCCAGTTCGCCATAGATAAAGGGCAAGTCGGCAGCGGACAGGCCCTGAAGAACCTCGTAGCGGTGGACCAGCTGCCGCGCCACGAGGCTGACTGCCGCATCAACGATCGACCAGAGATCAAAGAGGCTGTCGGCCTCCAGCACAAGGCGCGGGATATTGAGATATGCCCGGGCCACCACCCCTTGCCCGCCCTGCGGCAGGCGGGTTCCACCGGGGAAGTAGACACTCTGATCATCTGCCCAGACAAATGAGGGATTGCCTCGCCGCCGGGCAGTCTCACGGGCGAGTCGGGTCAGCTCCCAGCCGGGATCGTCCGCGCGCAGGTTGTGGCCCTGGCGCAGATGATAGACCAGCTGGGGAGTCCGCACTGTTCTGGCGTCCGCTATACCCTGCTGATAGCATTGCAGCATTGCCCGGGAGAACATCCGCCCCAGTGGGCCGGTAGCGGCACCAAAACTGACGCCCAGCCGTGGGCCGAGATCGCCGCTGATTCCCTGGAGGGCGTTCAGCTCCAGCAGCCAGCCGCTGAGGGCTGACTGCAACTGCATCTCATCGGGCTCCCAATCGAGTGTGGGGGCCAGCACCTCGAAGGATTGGTCCAGATCGCGAATGAGCACCTCACCGGCCACCTCCGTGCTGAGGGCTGTCGTCAGCAGACGCAGCCCGGCAAACAGCTCATCCAGGGTTCGCACTGGCGGCAGAGTGACCGCACCGATGCGCAGCCCTCGCTGGAGCGGCCCGGAGGCGTCCAGAGCATATGAATCGGGCGAATTGGCGTAGTGAGCCAGCTGGTCGATGTGAATGGCGGCTCGCTGGTGCGCCAGGGAAAACTCTCGCGGCAGCATGTTGTTCAGTGTATAGCGTTCGCTGGCTGCCAGGGCGACGCGCTGCAGCTTGCCCAGCCCGGTGAGGCTGGCGCCGAAATCCTGCCCGTGCTCCTGAAAGATCTCACTGACGACGTCCATCAGCTCGCTCTTGGCTTCGCGGATGCGCGTGCGCTGATTGCGATAAAGAATATAAGCCTTGGCGGTTCGGGCATGCCCGTGCTCGATCAGGGTCCGCTCCACCAGATCCTGAATCTCCTCCACCTGCGGAACATGCCCGGTGAGGGAGTTCTGCTGCAGGAGGTGGATGACCTGGCCGGCCAGGAACTCCGCCTGGCGGCGGTCCTCACCGCCAACAGCCTTGGCAGCGGCAAAGATGGCATCAGCGATCTTCTCTGCGTTAAAGGGGACGATGCGCCCGTCCCGCTTCTGTACCCATTCGATCATCTGTTACCCTGCTTGAGCAGCTTGTCCAGCTCCACCTTGAAGCGGTTAAGGTCGGCAAACTGACGATAGACCGAGGCAAAGCGGACATAGGCGATCTCATCCACTTCCCTGAGCCGCTCCATAACCATTTCGCCAATCAGCTCCGACTCCACCTCAGTGTTGAGCATGTTGCGCAGGTGCTGCTCGATTTCGTCGGTGATCTGCTCCAGCAGCGCAGCGCTGACCGGGCGCTTTTCGCACGCCTTGTAAAGCCCACCCAGAATCTTGTTGCGGTCAAACGACTCGCGCCGACCATCCTTCTTGATCACAATCAGCGGGAGTTCCTCTATCTTTTCGTATGTAGTGAAACGGCGTCCACACGCGATACATTCCCGGCGACGACGAATAGCCGATCCTTCATCAGTGGGTCGGCTATCCACCACACGGCTGTCCTGATGAGAACAAAACGGGCACTTCATTTCACCCTTCCTCCCTTCCAAACAGCGATATGCCTGATTCTAGTCTACTAGAAGGAGGACCCGAGGGCTAGTACGCGCCGGCCATGGGGAGTTAAAAATTAGCACTACAGGGCCTATTCAAACTGCAGGGTGACAGAACAGGGCTGGCTGGCTCATCGTGATGCGCCTTCAGGGGTGATGCCCTGCCTGCCTGTTAAACTCACAGGTGAAATAGAGCACCCACTGCAACCAACGAGGTTGACAGTGGGGGTTCCTGTACCGTTTCGATTTGGCGAAGTCCGAGGGGACAGCCCCGCTTCGCTGCAGACTCTGGCCACGGCCGGCCCGGCCTCAGTCGACCTGCTGCTCGTCCAGCTCCACCAGAATTACGTCGGTGCCGATCTTGACTACCTGTTCCCAGGGGATATAGATCTCGTTGTCCTTGCCAAAGAGGCCAAGCACTCGGCCAGATTCAACGATCAGCAGGCCTTTGATGCGGCCAGCCTCCAGGTCGAGATCCAAATCGCTGATATAGCCTAAGCGCTGTCCATCCAGCACATTGACAATTTCCCGCACACGCAGTTCTGATACTCTGAGCATCGCTTTCCCTCCCGTAGCTCCTTGGGACAATATATGCTGGGCCTGACCGGGGCAGAACGCGAGGGGAACGAAAACGGGGCTGTCGCGATTACACCCACTGCCTCTCCTGGGTTGCAGTGGGTGCTTTCTTGAGCATCGTGTGGAAGACAGGGCATCACCCCTGAAGGCGCATTTCGATAAGTCGTCGGCGTGCCCGAAGGAGTGTGTCCTGACTGGGGGCGTTGCTGGTGCAACAGCCCCGCCGGATATTCAGGGATATGCGCCGTTCCAGGCTGCTGACCTAGAGAAGCTTCTTCACCCAGACGACGAGTGCCTCCCAGAGCTCCGCTACCTTGCAGCGCAAGACAATGGTCTGCGTAGCAGCCTCTGCCGGCTCGCTGCAGACCAGATTCGTCAGGCAGATTTGCGGAAAGACGACGCACCACCAGTTGCGCCCGGCGCCTTCCCCCAGAGTGACATTCAGCGCCTGATAGCGTCCAGCAGGCAGAGTGAACGTGCCATAGTGTTTGTCGGGAAAGTTGAACGTGCCGAACTGCACCTTAGCGCTATAATCGGCCCCAGCCTGCTCCAGAGCAGCGTTGGCAGTGGCCAGCAGCGCCGACAGGTTGCTGCGGAGAATCTCCGCTGCCGCGGCACGATCGGCAACGCCCAGCAGCAGACGCTCCATCTGCGCCAACAGCTGATCGCGCACGATCAGTTTGATCTGCATGTCATCCAGGCTTTCGCTGTTGGCCGACACATGCAGCCGGATCAGATCAGGCTGGCCGGCCCCGCTGGCCTGCACACGCCCACCTCCCTGGGCCGCCAGGCCGATCAACAACACTAGCAGCAAACAAGAAACAAACCGCTTCCCCAAAGTTCTTGCCCCCTCCAAAATATACCCTGGACTAGACTTTTTGCCCGCTTTCCTTTTCGGCAATCAACTTGCGCATATGCTGCAGAGCCGCCTTCTCCAGACGCGAGACCTGAGCCTGGGAGATACCGATCTCCTCGGCTACCTCCATCTGCGTCTTGCTGGCAAAGAAGCGCAGCGAGAGGATCAGCCGTTCCCGTTCGGAGAGTTTGTCCATGGCCTCGCGCAGGGCGATGCCTTCCACCCAGGTGTTGTCCTGATTCTTATCGTCCTTGATCTGGTCCATAATATAGATCGGATCGCCGCCCTCCTGGTAGATCGGATCAAACAGCGAAACCGGCTCCTGAATGGCATCCAGGGCAAAGACGACTTCTTCCCGTGGGACGTTCAGCTCCGCGGCGATCTCGCTGACGGTGGGCTCCCGCGAGTTCTTGTTTACCAGTGAATCGCGCACCTGCAGGGCCTTGTAGGCAATATCGCGCAGCGAACGGCTCACCCGAATCGGGTTGTTGTCCCGCAGGTAGCGCCGGATCTCACCGATGATCATCGGTACGGCATAGGTGGAGAACTTGACGTTCTGGGATAGGTCGAAGTTGTCGATGGCTTTCATCAGGCCGATACAGCCCACCTGAAAGAGGTCGTCAACATATTCCCCGCGGTTGTTAAAGCGTTGGATCACGCTCAGCACCAGCCGCAGATTGCCCATCACCAGCTCCTCGCGGGCAGATTCGTCTCCTGCCTGCAGCTCGGTGAAGAGTCGACGCATTTCGGTGTTGTTCAGGACTCGCAGCTTGGAAGTGTTGACCCCGCAAATCTCAACGCGATTCATGATCACCAGAGCCTCCCCTCTGTCTCCCACTACTTTGCATTGTTGCCGCGTGCAGGTTCTGCTATACCTCGAGGGGAAGCCTGGGCCGCGCTCAGCCCAAAAAAAGGCACATAAAAACGCCCCGCCGCTGCCTGGGCTCGGTCAGCGACGGGGCGCTATGCACTCTGGCAAGGCTGCTATTCCATTTTCTTAAACTCCCGCCGCAGCCGCTTGATGATCCGCTTCTCCAGGCGGGAGATGTACGACTGGGAGATGCCCAGATGGTCGGCCACTTCCTTTTGGGTATGCTCTTCGCCGCCGCGCAGGCCAAAGCGGAGCTCCATGATGGTCCGCTCCCGCTCCGGGAGGCGGCTGAGGGCATTATTCAGCATTTCGCGGTCGACCTGAGCTTCCAGCTCGCGGTGCACCTCAGCCCCATCGTGGGGAATAACATCGGAGAGCAGCAGCTCGTTGCCGTCCCAATCCACATTGAGCGGTTCGTCCAGGGAGATCTCGTAACGCTGCCGGTTGTTGCGGCGCAGAAACATCAGAATCTCGTTTTCGATGCAGCGCGAGGCGTAGGTGGCCAGCTTGATGTTACGGTCGGGGTTGAATGTGCCCACCGCTTTGATCAGCCCGATGGAACCGATGGATGACAGATCCTCAATCGGAATTCCGGTATTCTCAAACTTGCGGGCGATGTAGACGACCAATCGCAGGTTGCGCTCGATGAGGACGCTCTTGACGGCACTATCGCCAGTCTTGAGCTGACTGAGCAGGTATGCCTCTTCGTCCTCAGACAGGGGCGGCGGCAACGCTTCAGAACTGCCGACAAAATGCAGCGCCCGCTGCTCTATATCCACTCCCAGCAGTGCCAACCAGCGATAGAAGAGTATCCGACTCCTCAGCTTCCAGTGGAGCATCCATCGCGTCATTAAGCGTACCTCCCACTCTGCGTAGAATGCTTTCCTGGCAGAAGACGCACCGGCACCAGCACCTGGTATTCCCCCCCGCCAGTCAACACTTCGGGGCTCAGCGCCAGCACTGCGCCCCTGGTTTCCCGGGAAATATCCCGACAATGAACGATCAATCGATCGCTGCGCACACCTACCAGGACGCCCGCTGGCCTGCCCACGGCGTGATAGGGGATAAAGCGCAGCCGCGCTGCCCACTCGGTGGCGGAAACGCCCTGTACGGCCGAATAAGGGTCGGGGGAGCGTGCCAGCTCAACCACCTCCGGGGGCAGGAGAGGGGCCACCTCATCCAGGCTGACCACTGCCACCGGCTGGCCGCTGAACGGTGCCGTCAGCTGATTGCCGGAATCGACCAGGCCGTTTAGGGTGATCTCCCTGCCGTCCAGGAATACCTGCACGCTGGCTCGATTGGCTATCGGCACCAGGCGGTTCTCCAGCAGATTGAGGAACCGCGTGCTGAGCAGGGCCAGCGAGGCCACGGCCAGCAGCAGGATCAAGGTCGGCAGTTGGCCGTAGGCGAGCACGAGGCTGCGCTGCCCAGCGGCGACGAGCAGATTATAGATGCCGTAGACAAACCCGGCAGTAGCGAAGTTGACCACCAGGAAGGTGGCGACGACCTGCACGAGCCCCAGCAGTTTCTCCGGCCGATAGGCGAGCAGCGCCATCAGGCTGGCCACGGCCAGCTTGCTCAGCGGGTGCTGAAACCAGGCCACCCAGGGCGTGACCAGGCCCAGAGCGTAGAAGGCGCCCAGCGAGGCGGCTGCGCAGAGGCGCCGCCCGGAGCGCACCGCCCCGGCCAGATAGCCGGTTAACCAGAGTGCCCACC
The DNA here is from genome assembly GCA_050949085.1 of Bacillota bacterium. GTDB lineage: Bacteria > Bacillota > UBA994 > UBA5500 > UBA5500 > JBMNFB01. The sequence goes on along the minus strand of JBMNFB010000001.1, from coordinate 192,906 downwards.
AGTTCAGCCCCAGGTTGACCAAGAGCAGCAGGTCCACATATACCTCCATCGGCCAAACCCCCTGTTACCATTATAGGAGACAAGGGGTGCAGAAAATGTCGAAGCAGGAGCAAAAAGCTGCTTTCCCTCGACGGTCAGGAAAAGAGGAGCTGTCGCGCTGGACAGCCCCTCTCAATTGTCCTATGTAGTTATCTCCTGCGGCGCATGAAGGCGGGGATCGTCAGGTCATCCCCGGTGGCCGACTGGAAGGACTTGATTTCCACTTCCTCGAACTCCCGCTGCTGCGTCTCGAAGCCGGTGGCGATGACGGTGATGCGGATCTCGTCCTCCAGCTTCTCGTCGATGACGGCGCCGAAGATGAAGTTGGCATCGGCATCCACCGCCTGGGAGATCATCTCTGCCGATTTGTTGACCTCATGCAGGCTGAGGTTGATGCCACCGGTCACGCTGAGCAACACACCCTTGGCGCCTTCGATGGAAGTCTCCAGCAATGGGCTGGAGATAGCCTGCTTGGCTGCCTCGACGGCCCGGTTCTCACCGGTCGCCTGGCCGATGCCCATCAGGGCTGAGCCGGTCTGGGTCATCACCGCCTTGACATCGGCAAAGTCAAGGTTGATCAGCCCGGGCACAGCGATGAGATCGGAAATGCCCTGCACACCCTGCCGCAGGACATCGTCCGCGACCCGGAACGCCTGCATGATCGGCGTATTCTTGTCCACCACCTGGAGCAGGCGGTCGTTAGGAATGGTGATAATCGTATCCACGCATTCGCGCAGCTTGACGATACCCTGCTCTGCCCGCTGCATGCGGCGGCGCTGCTCAAAACTGAACGGCTTGGTCACGACGCCGACTGTCAGCGCCCCCAGCTCCCGGGCTACTGCGGCGACGATGGGAGCGGCGCCGGTGCCGGTACCCCCGCCCATGCCAGCCGTAACAAAGACCATGTCGGCACCCTGCAGCGCCTGCTGAATGGCTTCGCGGCTTTCCTCGGCGGCCTTCATCCCAATCTCCGGATCGGCTCCTGCCCCCAGACCCCGGGTCAGCTTCTCACCGATCTGGATCTTATGAGTAGCCTTCGCCTTGGCCAAAGCCTGTGAGTCGGTGTTCACCGCAATGAAGTCCACTCCCTGCAGTCCAGCCTCAATCATGCGGTTGACGGCGTTACTGCCGCCGCCTCCAACGCCGATTACCTTGATTCTCGCATACTGTTCGATCTCCAGATCAAGTTCCAGCATCACTTACTCCTCCTCACCTGGGCTACTCCCACATCTCCTTGAACCAGCCGACAACCCGGGCTAACAAGCCATCGCTGCGGCGCTCGCTGCGACTCACGCGCCCGCTATCCCCTCGCGACCGGTTTTTCAGCGCATATACAACTACGCCGATGGCAGTGGCATAGGCAGGATCTTCCACGCCCATCACTCCATCCTGCGCTACGCGTACGCCAGTCTGGAACATCTCCCGCATGTAAGCGGCGAGCCCCTTAGTCTGGGCAACTCCGCCGGTGATAACGATACCGGAAGAGATGGTCTCAGGCACCTTCATCCGGGACATCTCCTCGGCCACAAATGACAGCATCTCGTTGATCCGGGCCTCGATGATCCCGCTCAGCCTGCGAATCGACACCTCCCGGCTATCCTGACCGCTGACGTCGGGAATCTCGAACACTTTATCCTCCGATGCAACGAGCAGAGTCCCATACTGAACCTTGGCCGTCTCCGCCACGCTGGCGGTAGTGCGCAAGCCATAGGCGATATCGCTGGTAATCAGCTCGCCTCCCAGGGGGATAGCGCCGATGGCCTGCAACGTTCCCCCTGAATAGTAGCAAACCTCGCAGGTGCCGCCACCGATATCGACCAGAACCACGCCCAGCTCGCGCTCATCGCCGGACAGGAGCAGCTCGCCCAGCCCCATCGGATTCAGAACCAGCGATGCAACGTCCAGCCCGGCCCGCTCGATACAGCGGATCAGGTTCTGCACTGAGGTGATGGTACCCATGACCAGCATGGCCTCAACCTCGAGGCGAATGCCGGCCATCCCGGCAGGCGAGCGGATCCCATCGTAGCCATCGATGATGAACTGTCGAGGAATGACATCAAGGATATCTCGATTCGGCGGCAGGCTGATCACTCTCGCGGCCTGCAAGACCCGATCCACATCTTCTTCGGTGATCTCTTTGTCATCACTGGAAACAGCTACGACACCCCGATTGACCACCAGCGCTGCGTGCACGTTGGGAACACCGACATGCACCGCCTCCACTGTCACGCCGGCCATCCGCTGCGCGGCGTCCACCGCCTTGACGATGGATTCCACAGTGCTCTCAATATCGACGACTGTTCCTTTTCTAATGCCTTCCGAAGGGCTGCTGCCCAGACCGATCACGTTCCAGCTGCCGCGCTGATCGATCTCGCAGATAGCACAGCGCACCCAGGAAGAGCCTACGTCCAATCCTGCGATTATTTCCCTTCTGGCCACCATCATACCTCCTGCCGGAGTGTTAACCTGGACGGTCTATTTGGTCATGCTTAGTTACTAATTCCACACGAGCACCGTGGTTCCTGTTATCGGCCGGCCGATTCGCCATAATTATGTCACTTTTCTTCGTACTGGCTGACGTTTTTCGGTGAATTGTCCAACGCTGGCATCAGCGCCGGCGATACCGGCCGATGAGCAGCCGACGCACTACACCTAGATTCTGGAAGAGGCGCACGCCAAAGGCAAAAACTGCTGCCATGTAGAGGTTGACCCCCAGTTGGTCGCCAAGGAAGGCCAGTCCGGCTGCCAGCAGCGCGTTGCTGAAGAAGCCTGTCAGGAAAATCAGGTTATCGAATTCGCCTTCCAGCATCGCCTTGATGCCTCCCAACACCGAGTCGAGGGCGGCGAGGAGGGCAACCGACATGTATGTTGCGAGGAAGGGTGGAATGCTGAAGCTGATCGCCCGACCAGCGATCAGACCAATCACCAGAAATAGAACCGGCAACCACATATTATCTACCCCCCACCGCTGGCCTGGCATAGTCGAAGCGCACCAGCTGCTTGTAGCCGGGCACGAGAATAGTTTCCTTCCGCTCGATTTTCAGGCCAATGCCGAAATAACCCAGCGTATCGACAACGCCTTCCCGGATGCGCAGGGCGCTTTCCATCACTTCCGGGTTGCCGATGGCCTTGATGACGAAGGGCGCGCCAACCCGAACGTTGTTGATGGAGATGGTCGGTCCGGCGCAGTGGATCTCTGACATGGCCAGCAATCGCTGGTCATTGATGGAGATCGCCTCCGCCCCTGCCGCCGAAAGCACGTTGACGATCTTCAGCAGGTCCTCATCGTGAACAAGGTAGACGTTGGGGTTGTCGCTGATACCGGTAGCCTGACTGTCGGTGAGGGTGATGATCAACCCGGGGCCCTGCACGTCAACCAGACCGGCCAGCATGCGAGCTTTGTCCAGCTCGTCCTGGATCAGCTGGAGCGCCCCCTCCCCTTTGACGGCTGCCTGTTCATACTCGTTCAATTTCTGCCGCATCTCCTCGATTCCCTGCACCAAGAGCTGGTTCTGCGAGATGGTCTCCATCAGGACGGCGCGCATCTCGGTCACTCGCAGATCGGGCAGCGTGTTATCTGCCTGCTCGGCGGAGCGGAGCTGGACAGCAATCAGCAGGCCCAGCAGGAGAGCAACAAATGATAATGTCAGCTGCGTTTTATATTTGCCCATATTTTCATCTCCTAGTGAACTTACCTTTCCTTAATAAATACGGCTCGTCCACTGCTAACGTCCAGCTGGCCGGCTGAGAGATCCACCTGCTGATCCTCGCGGATGCGGCCCAGCATGCCAACCAGTGCGGTGAACTTCTGGTCCAGATTCTTGCAGTCGCCCAGCAGAATGCGCAGCGGGTCGCGCGAGTAGAGGACGATGGACTGCGGATCGCTCACGTTGATCTCCGAGATCTGCGCCAGGAGTTCCGGCGGCAGGCGCATGAGGCAGTCACTGGCTACCTGCCAGCGCGTCTGGTCGCTGACCTTCTGCCCCACGGTGAGAATCTCATGCTCGAGGCCGGTTACAATCGGCAGGTTGAGCGCCGAAAACTGGGTTGTCACAGCGAGAACTGTCCCGGTTTGGTCCACCTCCAGCCAACTGCTGAAATAGGGGATGGCAGCCACCCCCACATTCTCCTGCAGGCTGATCACCAGGGTCCCCGGCAACCTGCGCCGCACCTCGGCCTCGAAGATCCGCTGATCGGCCAGAAGGCGCGAGCGAATCTGCCCCAGATCCAGCTTGACCAGGCTCATCCCCCGCGCAACACCGGCGATCTGCTCCACCTCCCAGGGGCTGATGGTCGTGGCGTGGAGCACCTCAATCTCCCTGATCGCCAGAAACCAGGGGGCTTGTACCACCTGCCAGAAAAAAAGAAGGAGCAGCAAAGCCAGAAAAGCCAGCTTAAGTTTCTTCTTAGCTTCCATCGGGTCTACTGCCTCCTCCCAATCCTAGCACAGGTTTGGCCCTAATGCAGTATTATGTTAAGTTAGTTGCCGTCGAGAAGTGTCAGCGTCCGATTCCCTCGATGCGGGCACCCAGGGCGCGCAGATTCTCTTCCAGCCGATCGTAGCCGCGATAGATATGGCGGACATCCTCGATGACGGTGATGCCATCGGCTACCAGGCCGGCGATCACCAGAGCAGCACCGGCACGCAGGTCGGTGGCACAGACAGTGGCGCCGGTGAGGTTGGAGACGCCCTTGATCACCGCTGAGCGCTCGTGCACCTTGATATTCGCTCCCATACGCCGCAGCTCGTCGACATGCTTGAAGCGGCTCTCGAACACTGTCTCGGTAACAATGCTGGTTCCCTCAGCCAGGCAGAGCAGGGCCATCATCGGTGCCTGCAGATCGGTCGGGAAGCCAGGGTAAGGAAGGGTGCGCACCGATTCGATAGCGCGGAAGGGCCCCGCGGCATCGATCTCGATAAAATCATCGCCCGCCGTCACGCCGATACCTATCTCACGCAGCTTGGCCAGGAGTGACTCCAGGTGCTCGGGGATCACATTCTCTACCCTGACCTGCCCATGGGTGGCGGCGCCGGCCAGAACATAGGTTCCAGCGACAATGCGGTCGGGGATGATGGTATAGTCGGCTCCCCCCAGCTTCTCTACGCCCTCGATGCGAATGGTGGCGGTGCCGGCTCCCTTGACGTTAGCACCCAGCACATTGAGGAAGTTCTGCAGATCGACAATCTCGGGTTCCTTGGCAGCGTTGGTGATGGTCGTCTGTCCCTGCGCCAGGGTTGCCGCCATCATCAGGTTCTCCGTCGCCCCCACGCTGGGGTAGTCCAGATGGATGGACGTTCCCTGGAGCCGATCGCAGGTAGCCTGAATATAGCCATGCCGCTCCACCAGCTCGGCCCCCAGATCCTTGAGCCCCTTGAGATGGAGATCAATCGGCCGTGAACCGATGGCGCAGCCACCCGGCTGGGAGACCCTGACACGCCCAAAACGAGTCAGCAGCGCACCCATGACGATGATCGAGGAGCGCATCTCCCGCATCAGGTGGTCAGGCACAGCCTGCGATGTCAGGGAATTGGCCTGCACCGTGATAGCATCGCCGGCGACGGATACTTCTGCCCCCAGCGAGCGCAGGATTTCACTCATCACGTCGATGTCGGTCAGGCCTGGCAAACCGCGAATAGTGCATGGTTCTTCGGTTAGCAGCGTGGCGCAGAGTATCGGCAGCGCTGCGTTCTTGGCGCCGGTAACGCGCACTGACCCTTTCAAGGGTCGTCCCCCCGCTATGACGATCCGTTCCATGATATGTATCACCCACTCTTTCCTTGTTGCTCGTAATATAGCTACAGTCTATGAAGGCAGGGTCAGTTGTGTGAATTGAGCTTGTCCATCACGCGTTGCTGCCGGCCAGTTCCAGGATCAGGTCGAGCAGGTCCTCGGTCGCCCGGGGATGGCCTGCCTGTCTGCTGGCTGCAGCCATAGCGGCGCGCTTTGCCGCATCGCCCAAAATCGCATTGACGTTTTCCAGAAGCGTGCGGTGGTCCAGCAAGCTGTCTCTGATGACGACGGCAGCGCCCCGCCTGGCCAGGGAATTGGCGTTATGCTCCTGATGGTTATCGGTCACGTTCGGCGACGGGATGATCAGGGCAGGAACGCCCACAGCGGCTACTTCCTCCAGGGTGCTGGCGCCAGCCCGGGAAATGACCAGATCGGCTGCCCCCAGCGCCTCGGGCATCTCATACATGAAGGGGATGATCCGCCAGCGCAGGCGCACCGCCGGCGATAGCGCCAGCTGCTCGGCTCTCGCCTTGACCTGCTCGTAATCGCGTCGGCCGGTAATCTGGAGCAGGAGGCGGTTCTCCTGGGCCAGCAGCTGTTCAGCCGCCTGTAACACGGCCTGGTTAATGCGCAGTGCCCCGCCGCTGCCCCCCACGGACATGATCACCTCGGCATCGGCCGGGATCTGCAGCAGGCGTCGGGCAGCCTCCCTCTCCACGCGGTAGAAGTCGGGCCGGATCGGTTGGCCGGTCACTGCTGTGCGCCGAGCCCGCGGCAGGCGGTCGATGGCTTCAGGGAAGTTGACGGCCACCACCGTGGCATAGCGCGACAACGCCCGCGTCGTCAGCCCGGGAAAGGCGTTCTGCTCATGAATCAGCACCGGGACGCTGCCGAGGGCTGCCGCCAGGATGGCCGGGCCGCTCACATAGCCGCCGGTCCCCACGGCCACATCAGGCTGAAACTCGCGCACGATCCGCCGGGCGCGAATCAGGCCCTGGGCTGCCAGCACGAGGCTGCGCAGGGCTGCAACGGGGTTGCGGCGAGCCAGGCCGACGACCCTGATCGTTTCCAGGCGGAACCCCTCGCGCGGCACCAGATCGGTCTCCATGCCTCTCTCGGCGCCGACAAAAAGTATCTCAGCCTCAGGATATCTGGCCTTTACCGCCTTGGCAATGGAAACAGCCGGATAAATATGGCCGCCGGTTCCTCCACCAGCGAAGAGTAGCCTCATATCATCACCGTCATTCTCGAACGTATTTGGAGATGTTCAACAGCACGCCGATGGCCCCCAGGGTGAACACCATCGAAGACCCGCCGAAGCTGATCAGCGGCAGCGGGATGCCGGTGGTGGGGATACAGCCGGTGACGACAGCGATGTTGATGATCGCCTGCAACCCGATCATGCTGGTCAGCGCTGCAGCCAGCAGCGTGGCAAAAGCGTCGGGTGCGCCCATGGCGATGCGAAAGCCCCGCCAGATGAAGATGGCAAAGAGAACGACAACACCCGTCGTGCCGACGAATCCCAGTTCTTCACCGATGATGGCCAGAATGAAATCAGTATAAGGAAAGGGCAGGTAAAACTGCTTCTGCATGCTCTGGGTCAGGCCGCGCCCAAACAGCCCACCCGAGCCCAGGGCGTAGAAAGACTGAATCAGCTGAAAGCCACTGTCGCTGGGGTCGGCCCAGGGGTTGAGAAAGCTGAGTCGATCCACGCGATAATCGGAGACGAAGATCAGGCCCACAACGGCCACCAGTCCGATCAGACCCAGGGTGATCAGGTGCTTCCAGCGCGCTCCAGCGACAAAGATCATCACCACGGAGACGGCAAAGATGGCGACGGCGGTCCCCAGATCGGGTTCGAGAACTACCAGACCGCAGACCAATGCTGTCCAGAGCAGGGGCGGCAGCAGCCCACGGCGGAAGTCTTCCATCTGCTTACCCTTCTGGCTGAGAACCCTGGCCAGCCAGAGCACAAGAGCCAGTTTGGCGATCTCCGAGGGCTGGAAAACCTGGTTGCCGATCCCGATCCAACGCAGGGCACCGTTGCGCTCGACGCCAATGCCCGGGATAAAAACCAGAATCAAGAGGATCACACTGATCAGCATACCCATTTTTGCCAGGCGTGAGAGGTGCCAATAGTTGATGCGCATCGTAAAGAGCATGACGACCACACCCAGCCCGGCCCACATCAGTTGCCGGCGCACGAAAAAGTGGTTATATCCATCCGGATTGGTCTCGCTCCGGGTCGCACTGCGGGAGACGTATTCACTGGCGCTATAAACCATGACGATGCCAAAGGCGAGTAGGATCAATACAGTAGCAAACAGAACGAAGTCCGGAGCGTGCTTGCGTTGTTTCACTGCCACCCTCCTCTGCATTCTTACTGCCAGCCTAGAACGTCATCTGGGAGAGGCCAACCAGGCCAACTGCCGCTCCTAGCGCCGAAAGCGCGCACCAGAGCGCAACTACCCTGGTCTCGGACCAGCCGGAGAGTTCGAAGTGGTGATGCAGCGGCGCCATCTTGAAGATTCGCTTGCCGCCGGTCAGGCGAAAATACGTGACCTGCAGGATGTCAGAGAGGGCCTCCAGCACGTAGACAATGCCGATGGGAATCAGCAGCAATTCTGTCTTGGTCAGGATCGCCGCCCCCGCCAATCCGGCCCCCAGGGCGAGAGAGCCGACATCACCCATGAACACCTGAGCCGGATGCCAGTTGAAGCGCAGGAAGGCCAGCAGGCCGCCGATCATGGCGGCAGCCGCAATGGCCACCACCAGATTATCGGTCACGAGACCGACAAACAGATAGGCCAGCGACGAGATGATGACGCAGCTACTGGCCAGACCGTCCACCCCATCGGTGAGGTTGACGGCATTGGTGGCGGCGATGTTCATCAGCACCACCAGCCCCAGATAGCCCCAGCCCAGGGAAATCTCCCACCCTAGCCAGGGGATCACCAGAGTCTCATCCAGCCCCAGCAGACGGAGCATCAGATAAAAAACAGTCGCCACCAGCAACTGACCGAGCAGCTTGTAGCGGGCCATCAGACCCAGCGACTGCTTCTTGACAACCTTGATATAGTCATCCACAAAGCCGATCAGCCCCGAGCCGAGCACCAGCCAGAGCCAGGCCAGGGCGGCCTGCCTTTCGGCCGCCGGAACCCAGAGAATCAGGCTGACTACCGTCGGCAGCAGAAAGATGATGCCGCCCATCGTCGGCGTTCCGGACTTCTTCAGATGGGTAGCAGGCCCGTCTTCGCGGGTGGTCTGGCCAGCCCGCAAGCGACGCAGCAGGGGGATGACCACCGGGCCAAGCAACAGCCCGAGCAGCAGGGCAGTGGCAGCGACGCCCAGCAAACGCAGTTCGCTACTCATCTAGCCTCTCGCCTCCCCCAGCAGGTCGTACACGATCTGCTCCATCTGCATGCCGCGCGAACCCTTGATTAAGACCAGGTCACCCGCCTGCAGGTAATCCCTGAGCTGCCGGGCAGCCTCAGCGTTGCTGGCCGTCGAGCTGATGCGCCGGCTATCCATCCCGGCAGCGGCCGCACCCTGAGCGATGCCTTGCGCCAGCTCGCCCCTCACCAGGAGGCGATCGACGCCTGCCTGGGCTACCGCCTGACCTACCTCCCGATGGGCGCTAACAGCACGCTCGCCCAGCTCCAGCATATCCCCCAGCACGGCGATGCGCCGGCCGGCTCCCGGATAATCCAGCAGCACTTGCAGCGCCGCCCGCATCGAGTCGGGGCTGGCGTTGTAGGTGTCGTCGATTACAGTAAAGCCAGTTGCCGCGGCCCGGATATTGAGCCGATTGGCCGCCGCCTGATAGCACTTGAGCCCGGACACGGCCTGCGGCAGGCTCATGCCGAGGGCGATGCCTGTCGCCACCGCCGCCAGCGCGTTGCTGACGTTATGCAAACCCGGCCAGGGAACGTTCACTGTCTCCTGCTGGCCGCCATAGCACACCGTAAACCGCAGGCCGTCGCCCAGGTTGGCGATGTCTGTCGCCGAGACAGACTCACCGCCGACCTCCCGGCCATACCAGAGCACCCTGCCTGGGGCGCGCTGCGCCTGCTCGACAACCAGAGGATCGGCAGCGTTGAGCACCGCCGCCCCGCCGGCGGCCATCCCCTGCAGGATCTCCCCCTTGGCAGCGGCGATGTTCTCAATGCTGCCCAGAAGCTCGATGTGCGACTCGCGCACGTTGGTGATCACGGCCACATCTGGCGCCGCGATCTCCGTCAGCTGCAGGATCTCACCTGGGCCGCGCATGGCCATCTCCAGCACCAGCACCTGGTGCTCCGGCCGCGCCTGCAGCACGGTGAGCGGCAGGCCGATCTCGGTATTCAGATTGCCTTCGTTCTTTAGCACCGAGAAACGCTCGGCCAGAACGGCGGCAATCATCTCCTTGGTGGTCGTCTTGCCAACACTGCCGGTAACGCCCACCACCTTTGCGTCCAGCGTCCGCAGATGATGTCTGGCCCAGGTCTGCAGGGCTACGGCCGGATCGGGGACGGCCACGGCCGCCAACCCTGCCGGGATGCGGGACTGGGGAAAATCACAGCGCACGAATGCTGCCACTGCTCCCCTCTGCGCCGCATCGGCCAGGAAGTCGTGGCCATCCACCCTCTCCCCCGGCAGGGGGACGAAAATTGCTCCGGCGGTCGCCTGGCGGCTGTCTGATACCGCGTGAGTAACTGACTGATGCGGATCACCGCTCAGCAGGCGGCCCCCCGTGATTTGACTGATCTCCTCGAGAGTCCATCGCTTCATTGAGTCTTGCCTCCACTGCTTGTTCAGCTATTTCAAAGTCATCAAAGTGAATCGTTCGATCGCGAAAAATCTGGTAAGTTTCGTGCCCTTTGCCAGCGATCAGCACTACGTCGCCGCGCTGCGCCTGAGCGATAGCCTGTCGGATAGCCTGGGCCCGATCCAGCTCGACGCTGACACGGGAGCGATCCGCAATGCCTTGCAGGATATCGGCGGCGATAGCAACCGGATCCTCCGAACGCGGGTTATCAGAGGTGATGATCACCCGATCGGCCAGGCGGCTGGCCAACTCTCCCATCAGGCTGCGCTTGCCGCGGTCGCGGTCGCCGCCACAGCCGAAGACGACAGCCACCTGCCCAGCGGCGAAAGCCCGGGCCGTGCGCAAGATGTTCTCCAGCCCGTCGGGGGTGTGGGCATAATCGACGATGACGTCAAAGTCCTGCCCCTTGCGGACTGGCTGAAAGCGCCCCGGCACACCGGGGACGGCGGCCAGCGCAGCAGCAATCACGTCCAGCGGAACCTGTTGAGTGAGGCAGGCTGCAGTCGCCGCCAGGGCGTTATAGACACTGAAAACCCCCGGGGTCTGTATCGTCAGCCGTTGCACAGGCCGACCATCCAGCTGCAGCCAGAAGCTGACGCCCTGACTGGATGAGTCAATCTGCACCGCCTGCACGGCAGCCGCTTCGCGTATACCGTAGGTAACCACAGGAACCCTGGTACATTGTATCATTCGGCCCGCAGCGGCGTCGTCCAGATTGATCACCGCCGCCCTGGCGGGCTTCCCTGTCGGCTGCAACCCGCTGAAGAGCCGGGCCTTGGCCGCCAGGTAATCTTCCATGGTTCCGTGCAGGTCGAGGTGATCCTGAGTCAGGTTCGTAAAAACTGCAACATCGAACTCGCAATCCTGCACCCGGTCCAGGGCCAGTGCATGCGAGGAAACCTCCATCACTGCGTACTCCAGCGATTTGTCCACCATCATCGCCAGATAGTGCTGCAGGTCCAGCGACTCAGGGGTGGTGTGCTGCACCGGGTATTCCTGATCGCCGATGCGCAGCTTCACCGTTCCCAGCAGGCCGACCTTGTGTCCGGCTGCCTGCAGAACGCTATCGATAAGAAAAGCAGTAGTCGTCTTGCCATTTGTCCCGGTAACACCGATGAGTTTCAGCTGCTGCGCCGGATATCCATAGAAGCGGGCAGCAACCTGTGACAACGCCTTGCGTGTATCCGCTACAAGGATCGATGTCATTTGCTCGGGAACAGGAACGTCTTTCTGGATGAGGGCAGCCACTGCCCCCCGGGCAGCGGCTTCGAACAGGTAGTTGTGTCCGTCAGTCTGAAAGCCAGGTATGGCTACAAAAGCGAATCCAGGCTGCACCTGGCGCGAATCATAGGCGATGCCCGTGATCTCTCGCGCAAGAGATCCAGCCTGCTGTAACGGCGCAAGGGATGAGATCAGTTCTGCCAATAGCATGGCTGCTCCTCCCCTCGCTTTGGGAAAACTATTCAGTTACAGTTCGCTAGGGCTGAAAAGTGACAGTTACCACACTGCCGGCGGGAACTGTAGTGCCGGCGGCCGGACTCTGGCTGGTAGCTACACCCGAGCCCACCACCTGCACCTGGAGGCCGGCGGCCGACAGCTGCACACTGGCATCGCGCAGGGAGAGCCCGACAACGTTAGGAACCTGCACCGGCTCGCCCTTCTTTGGTGGTTCGTTACCCAGGTAGGTGATCACGGTGGTGCCCGCCGTTACCTGCACCCCTGGAGCCGGTGTCTGCTCAAGGATCTCATCACCCTGACCTTCGAGACGAAGGTTGAGGCCGGTATCCTGCAGCAGTTCCAGAGCCTGCGTCGCTGTGAGGCCCACCAGGGAAGGCACCTCTTCCAGGGGGACGCTGGTTGCCGTTGCCGGATCATTCTGCGGCTTCACATCCAGATAGTAGAGGATATCCTCGGCCATGTTGCGGAAGACCGGGGCTGCCACCTGGGCACCATAGTAGCCATACTTGCCCTTGGGGTCAATGATGGCCAGAAAGATGACGATCTCCGGATCGTTGGCCGGGGCAAACCCGTTGAAGGACGCGATGTGTTTGTCAGGGTAATAGCCGCCGCCGGGACGCGGCACCTGAGCCGTGCCGGTTTTTCCGGCCACACGGTAGCCGGGCAGGTAGGCATTGCTGCCACCGCCCTCGGCGACAACGCTCTCCAGCAGATCACGCATGCGCTCCGCCGTCTCGGCAGTGATCGCCTGGCGCAATACGGCAGGCTGGTTCTCGGCGACGATATTTCCTTCCTTATCGGTGATATGCGACATCACATAGGGCTGAACAACTTTGCCGCCGTTAGCTATCGAGCACATGGCCACGGCCTGCTGAATCGGCGTCACCGACGGCCCCTGGCCGAAGGACATTGTCGCCAGTTCCACAGGGCCGACCTTCTGAAACATGACGCCCACCGCTTCGCCCGGCAGGTCAATGCCGGTTCGCTGACCAAAACCAAAGCGTTCCACGTAGTCAAGGAACTTATCGGCGCCGAGCTTCAACGCGACGTTGATGAAACCGGGGTTGCAGGAACGCTGCACCACCTGGCGGAACGTCTCCGAACCGTGGCCGGTGCGGTTCCAGTTGTGCAGCCGCCGGTCGGCGACAACTTCGTAACCTTTACAATAATAAGGCGTGTCTTCGCTGGTGACGCCCTCCTGGAGGACGGCCGCTGCCGTCACGACCTTGAAAGTCGATCCCGGCTCAAATCCGCCAGAGATCGCCTCGTTCAGCCAGACCCGCTGGCTGCCCGTCTCTTCCACAGCTGCCATAAAGTCGTTGGGGTTAAAATCGGGGCGATTGGCCATGGCCAGGATGGCACCAGTATGCGGGTCCATCACGATGCAGATGGCGCCTTCGGCGTTGTGCATCGCCATGGCGTTATCCAGCTCACGCTCTACGATATGCTGAATGACCTGATCGATGGTTGTATAGAGATCATACCCATCTTCTGGAGGAACATAGCTGGGACGACCGTGGGGGATCTCCTCCCCCTTATTATTAGTAGGGTATTGCAGGTAGCCTCGCTTGCCGCGCAGATATTCATCATATTTGAGCTCCAATCCGTAAAGGCCCTGGCTGTCGATACCGGCAAAGCCCAGGACCTGTGAGGCCAGATTCTCATAGGGATAGAAGCGCCTGCTCTCTTCGGTAAAGGTGATCCCCGGCAGTTCCAGGGCACGCACCTGAGCAGCCACGTCAGGGTCGACCTTGCGGGCAATGTAGACGGCAGCCTTCTTGCTGGTGATCAGCTGCAGGATCCGCTCCCGATCCATAGATAAAACTGAAGCCAGTTGCATAGCTGTAGACTCCGCATCCTCAATCTGGGCGGGGATGGCGACTACAGTATCAGCACTGGCAGAAATGGCAAGCTCATCACCATTGCGATCATAGATTACGCCCCGCTTCGGCTCGACCGGAATCTCCCGCATCCATTGATTGATGGCCATGGCGCTCAGCTTCGGGCCGGTGATCAGCTGCAGATAAGCCAACCGGGCAACTAGCCCCGCAAGAACCAGGGTGAGACAAAACAGGATGAATCCCGATCGGCGGCGGGAGTTCATACGCGTTGACAATCGAACCCCTCCTCAGACCACAGCGGCCCGGTCAGTTGCCCGGCAGCACGCTGATGATCTGCTCTTGATCAGGCCAACGCATCCCCAGCTCTCTGCCTGCGCGACGCTCCACTTCAGCCGGCGAGGTGAGGGAGTTGATCTGGATGATCAGCGCCGAGTTGTCCTCCTCCAGGCGGGCGATCTGCGCTGCGAGCCGATCCACCCGATACTCCAGGTCGTTCACCTGAGCAAAGCGCCAGACCAGACCCAGGGATGTGACGCCGAGAGCAACGATCACCAGCAGCAGTGTAGCTTTCTCCGCACTGGTCAGGAGCGACGGACGCTGCCGCTGGCGCTGCCGTTTCTGGGGACGCCTGGCAGGCAATTGTGGTTGTGGCTGATAAATTGGCTGCTTGGCTACTAACAAAGCTTATTCACCTCTATTCCTGACTAGAACCAGGGGACGATGTCTGGCTCAGCTGGGCCGGCAGTTTCTCAATCACCCGCAGTTTGGCACTGCGAGCGCGCGGATTGGCGGTTAGCTCGGCCTCGCTGCCGGTTACCGGTCGGCGCGTGACTGACTTCACTACAGGGTTCTGGCCGCAGACACAGAGCGGCAATCCGGGCGGGCAGGTACAGCCTCGCTCCAGCTGGCGAAAGGTCTGCTTGACGATGCGATCCTCGAGAGAATGAAAGCTGATCACCGCCAGCCGGCCCCCAGGAGCCAGGGCGGTCACCGCATCGCGCAGCGCACCCTCCAGAATCTCCAGTTCATCGTTGACGGCGATGCGCAGCGCCTGAAAAGTGCGTTTGGCCGGATGCGGCCCCGCGCGGCGCGCTCCCGCCGGAATCGCCTGTTTGATGATCTCCACCAGCTGACCAGTAGTGTCGATGCTCCCGGCCTCGGCGCGGTGGGTGACGATAAACTGGGCGATTCGCTTCGCCCAACGCTCTTCACCGTACTGCCAGATGATCTCGGCCAACTCCTCGGCGGAGAGCTGGTTGACCAGCTGGTGGGCAGTTTTGGCGCGGCGCCGATCCATGCGCATATCCAGCGGCGCATCCTGCTGATAGCTGAAACCGCGCTCCCCCTGATCCAGCTGAGGCGAAGAGACGCCGAGATCGAAGAGGATGCGGTTGACCTCGGTCACCCCGTAGTAGGCCAGCACGGCCAGCAGATTGGAAAAGTTATCGTGCACGACCCTGATCTGTGGCGGCAGGGATTCCTTCGCCTGCTCCACGGCCAGTTCATCCTGATCGATACCGATGATGTCGACCTGGCCCTGGAGGCGATCCCAGATGGCGCGGCTGTGGCCGCCGCCGCCCAGGGTACAGTCGAGAACCAGGTCACCCGGTTGCGGATCGAGCAGATCAAGGGTCTCGGTTAACAAGACGGGCTGATGGGAAAAAGTCATTGATTCACCCCTTCTCCGCTAACAGGCGGCAATCTGGTTAGCAGCGGCCTCAATCAGAGGCCGAAGCCCTCCAGATGCTCTGCCACCTGCTCGTAAGCTGCAGATGCCTGCTCGTTGTATTCTTCCCACGTCGCCCTATCCCAGATCTCCACCCGGTTGGAGACGCCGAGGACGACGGCGTCCCGCTCCAGACCGGCGTGGGCACGCAGGTTAGGCGGCAGGAGAATACGCCCTTGCCGATCCATTTCGCATTCGGTGGCGCCAGAAAAGAGCAGGCGAACAAAGGCGCGAACATCGGCCCGAGTGAACGGCAGGGCGCGCAGCTTGGCTTCTAGACTTTCCCATTCAGTCAGGGGGTATACGAAGAGGCAGCGGTCCAGGCCCTTGGTGACGACAAAGCGCTCACCCAAACCTTCACGCAGGCGCGAAGGGATAGTTATTCTGCCTTTATCATCCAGACTGTGTTGATATTCACCCAGCAGCATCCCCTCACCCGCCTTTCTTACCACTTTTACTCCACTTTACCCCACACTAGTCCACTTTTCACCACCTATATTCGCTTCTCCTGCGAGCAACTCCTTCTGCCGGCAAAAGAAATTCGTGCAAATTATGTCTGCTTGAGAGCGAGAGGTTCTTTATGCAGGTGCGTTTGCCACAGGCGCCGAAAAAAGAAAAAAGCGCCCGGCCGAAGCCGTGCGCCAAGAACTCTGGGTCCGTCTGTTATTTTGCGGTCAGAACTGACAAAACGCCCACCGCAATAACAATAATGGCAAAAATGATGTTATAAGTATCCATCCAATTTTCACCTCCTGGTTGTGGTACACCCAGACTAACGCATTACAGTACTTACTACATGGCTTATTCTGCGGGAGTTGGGCATATTCCTGCTGCTCTGAGGCAAGAAGTTAAGAAAT
Organism: Bacillota bacterium; assembly: GCA_050949085.1. Classification (GTDB taxonomy): domain Bacteria; phylum Bacillota; class UBA994; order UBA5500; family UBA5500; genus JBMNFB01. Next base: position 176,446 of record JBMNFB010000001.1, on the reverse strand, counting down.
ATTTCAACAGGACGCTACTGATTGTATTCCCGAGAAGAAAGGCCACCAGATGGTGGCCTTCTGTCGCCATTATCGCCGCTCCTGCATGATCTGCTCAGCTCTGGCTATGGCCGCCTTGACCAGATTTCCAGCATCTCGCGTGCTGATCGCGCCCCAGCCATGCTGGCGCACCGTATCACCAAAACCCAGTTCGTCTGCTAACTGATACTTGAGTTCGTCAGACATCAATCCACGTCCTCGTGACACGTCCATCATCCTTTCTGCTGGAGTTGCGACCAGGCGACGTGTGTAGTATTCCCCCTATCTGTCGCTCACATTAGCCGCGGCGCTTCCTCATCTGTCGCGTCAGCAGTTTCTGCAGGTTCGTTTTCGTCGTCAAGCGGGGCAGCATCCTGGGCAGGCTCCTCTGGCTGTTCAGGCGACTCGCTCTGCTCGGCCGGCGTCACTTCCGGCTCAGGTGACGCTCCCAGGGGCCGCGGAAATGGTCCCCAGACCAGCGGTTTTCTTTCAACCTCTTTTTTCTCCATGCGGATCACCGGGCCTTCAGTTTCCGCCGGGGCAGTCGGCGTCGGCTCTGGCTCAACGCTGGGCTCGACTTCCGGCACAACTACCGGCTGCACAGGCTCCGCTGCCGGCTGGCGCGTTTCTCTTGACCGCTTTTCAGACATGTCGAGAACATCCTCCTTTCTGGTCAACAACTCAGTTTCTGGTTCTTCAGGGAGCAGAAGCTCCTCCAAATTCGATATCAGCGCTATCCTCGACTCCAGTTCGCTCAACAGACGGCGCAATGTCTGCAGGGTGAAATCAGCCGCTGACAGCCTCCCCAGCCGAACCGGCTGCGGAAACCAGAGGTGAGCCATGGTCTCCTTGCGCTCCGCCGGCTCCAGCGGACGGGTCTTTTCATAGGAGAGGATCATCCGCTCGGCCAGTTCCTGATCTCCCTGACAACTCTGCAGCAGGTTGACGATGTCGACCGCCGGTGAATCGAAACGACAGGCCGGAACGCGGTTATAGTGCACCATGTGTGCCTCGGCCAGGTAGATGAAGTCGGCGAAGCTCTCGATGCCGAGAACCAGGGTGGTAGTCTGCCCCATGGCCTGGGCCTGGGCCAGCAGGCTCAGCGACTCGTTGGCACACTGCACCCAGGTGGACAGCAGCCTTTCCCAGACGGCGCGCTCGCGGCGACCCAGCGGCGGCGGGATTATCTGCAGCGCACGCTGACGCCGCTCCCGGTAGCGGCTGATCCAGTCTGGCCCGGGGCTCGCGGCGTTACCCTGCGTCAGGCGATGCACATGCGCCACTCCGGTCAGGACCGAGAAACACTCAAAGATATTGTACGGATCGCAGGCCGGCCCCATCTCCCAGGTGGACAGAACCACCTGTTCACCGTTAAGGCTGACGGCGTACTGGCCGGTCGGAGTCGGCACGAGGCGGCTCAGACTGAGACGCCCCAGCTGGCCCGGCATGGTGGCCAGCCAGCTGCCCAGCCACTGCCAGAGTTCCTCGCCCCCACTATGCAGCGAGGGCACCGCTGGCCCCAGGTGCGAACGGAGACAGATTGTCCCACCGATCTGCTCAACAGAGGAGGGAAGGCCGTACGCCTCGGCAATGCGCTCAACGCCGGAACTCTGCATGGGCACCCCACCTTTTTCACAAGAGAATTCGATCCCGCCAATTCATATCTATGGGGGCACCCTGCTCGATATGCTGAACACGAGGCAGAGCTGGATAAGTCGCCAGTTGGGAGAAAACGAAACGAGACGGGCAAGCTTTGCTGCTCCCCGTCGAGTTTCGCCTGATACCTGACAAATGCCCTGGCAAGTGCTACTGCGCCGCCTGTTTTTCTTCTGCTCCCCTCTCCACAGGGAACCCGTTGCGCACCCGCAGGGTGATCTTGCCATAGCGGAGAAAGACGTCGTAGGCCACCATGCCCATGGCAAAGAGGATCTTCATGCTCGGCAGGTTGTCGGCGGCCACCTCGGCATAGAAACGTCCCATCTGCTGTACCGCCAGCTGCAGCAGCCGGCGGCCGATGCCGTGCGAGCGATAGTCGCGATGCACGACGATCATCGATGTGCGGTTACCATAACCTTCGCAGATGATCACGCCCACCAGTCTCCTGCCGTCCCAGGCGGTGTAGACCACGGTCCCAGGCCGATTCAGCCGGCTGCCAGGCAGCTTTCGGACGCGGGAATATGTGGCGCGAGTGATGTGCTTATCGTGGTGTCGGCGGATGAAGCTGAGGATGCCGGCCTTGAGACGCGGCCACTCCTCCGCCCGGAGGGAGCGATATTCGACCATCAGGCATCTCCGCCTGGGTCACGAAATCTGGCCAGATGGCGGACGTAGGAGATCAGCGTCTGCAGGCCCTTGACACGAATCCGGTCTTCGTCGAACTTCATCGGCTTGGCGTTGGCCTCGAAGAACCAGGGATACCCCTGCCGATCGATACCAATATCCATGGACATCTCACCGAACAGCCCCCTGTAGCCGGCCTCTACCCGGGGCGCGATGCTCAGGGCGAGATCGCGCACTCTGGCCATCACCTGGGGGTGATCAGCGCCAAACACTTCGGGCAGCACGCGCTCGATGGGGGCGATATAGCCGCCATTAGGTACGTGGGTGGTGATCGAGCCGGCGCCGGCGACGCGCACACCCATGCCGGTAACCTGCCACTGGCCCTGCGCGCCCTTCTGCGCCAGGAGCCGGACGTCAAAATTGCGACCTCTGAACTGGGCCAGGGAGATACCCTGCTGCACCATGTAGCGCTTGCCACCCATCAGCGTGCGCAGGGTTGGGGAAGCGGCGGTGAACGAACCGAACCTGTGCTGCAGGTTGCGGTTGTTCTGTCGATGGCGCAGAACCCAGCCGCTGGCAAAGCGGCTCAGGCGCAGGATACCCTTGCCGGCAAACGAGTACTGGGGCTTGAGGTAGACGGCGCCAAAGCGACGCGCTGCCTGATCGATATCACTCAGGGAACGCACCGTCTTCGTCCAGGGCAGGTGGGCGCTTACGGCCGGATCGCGGCTGAGCAGGCGCGCCAGCCGCTGCTTATCAAGAAAGCGCGGGTTGAACAGGGCGATTCCCCGCTGCGCCAGCCGACGCTTGCAGCTGAGCGTCGCCGGACTGAACTCCAGCTGGCGGTTAGGGATGCGGTTGTAGACCACATCCGGCAGGGGGAAGCTCCCCGGGCGCCAGCCGCCCTGCCATTGATGGCCCCGCACGACGCGGCGCTGCCAATCGACGTCCTCCGGCCGAAATACATAGGCCAGGAGGCCGCTCTGCCGCGCTGCACGGCTCACGTAACGAAACATCTGCCGGTTGCCCGGTACTGGCCCAGGGCCTGCGGTCAGGATCCCTAAGACGGGCCCCAGCCTGAGGTGGTCGCCGTCCAGCTGAAAAGCCACACTGCTGTAACGCTGCAGCCCCATGCGGCGCCGCAGTTGCCTGCTCAGGAGCAGGGTCGGCTGGCCCCCCTGCTCCGAGCGGATGGTGCCGCTGGCAGAAAAGCCGCCCAGCGTGACCCGGATCGGTCGCTGGCTGGCCCCCGGTATGATCGCCTGCGGCTGTGAATGCCCGGGGCTGGTTCGGATCTGCATCATCCCTCTATCCATTGGCTTCAACTCCTCCGTCAGTCCCCCAGGCCAGGCGAGCTGCGTAGTCGCAGAGGCAGATCAGCGATGTGCGCCGATCGCGGGCCGCCCAGCCCGGCGAGAAGATCGCCCGGCCTGGCTTGCTGTTAGCCTCGAACATGGCCACCCGGCCCTGGGCAGTGACGCCGATATCCAGGCCGAGTTCACCCATTTCACTGCGGGTTACCCGCTCCAGGGCCTGAGCCAGGGTTACTGAGGCTTCATAAATCCGCTGGCGGATCTCCTCCGCCCGGTCGCCAAACGTCACCCGCAGGGCCTGATTCAGTGGCACGACCCGTCCGCCGCTAACCACATGGGTGGTGACGCTCCCCCGTCCAGCGATCTTAGCCGCCGGGCCGGACGGAATCCAGTCACCGTCGCCGTTCTTGTAGAGCGTCACCCGGATGTCAAAGGGGCGTCCCCGGTAGCGGGCCAGCATGAGCCCTTCCTGCATGATATAGCTGCGCCGTTGCATCCCCCGGCGGGCATGCATTTCCGCCTCTGCCCAGCTGCCGCTGATCAGGCGGTAGTTCTGATTCCCGCGACGGAAGGCTACGGCGTAGCCCCCGCCAGGCAGTCGATTGATCTTGACAATCCCATGGCCCTTACTGCCCCCATTGGGCTTGAGATAGACCATCGGGTACTTGCGCAGGAAGCGCCCCACCTGCGACATTGCCCGCAGGGGATAGGTCTCGGGCAGGTAGGCGCGGGCGATCTCGTCTCGCTCTAGCAGGCGGTAGAGCACCAGCTTGTGAAAGAACTTCCAGTTGAACACCGGGATCCCCCGCAGACGCAGCGCGCGCTTGGCCACCCGGGTTGTAACCAGCCGCTCACCGCCGCGGTTGGGGATGCGGTTATAGACAACGTTCGGCCAGGGAAGCATCAGGGAACGGACTGCCCCTCCCTGATAGCCGTGGGCCATTACATAGCGCGCTCCCGGCCGGATATCGCTGACATGGATGACGACAGCCATCATGCCGCGGCGGGCGGCAGCCCGCATTACTGATCGAAAATAGGGGGTAATCTGCCATGTGGTCAGAATCCCGATCAGGGGACCGAAACGGATAGTGCGGCGCGCGCTGTCCAGCTGATAATACCAGCGGCGCGCCGGCAGGCGCAGCCTGCCCAGCAAGCGACTGGAAATGCGCCAGGTGCTGCCTGCAGCCGACCTGACCTCTGCCTGCACCCAGGCTGAGCCGAAGTTCAGTCTGATGCGTTCGCCCTCCCGCCAGCCGGCCGCCGCCAGAACGGGCTGCGGCAGGTGGCAGGTGAGCCCCACGGTCAGTGCCCGACCGACATGACAGTAGCCTCTCTGTACCACCCTGTTGTCACCTCCTTGCGCGACGCCGTTCCACCAGGAAGCGGGCGTAATCCATCAGGGTCTGTATCGTGCGGTAACGTGCTTCTCTATCCCTCGTGTACAGAAAAACTCTCCGGCCCGGCTTGGAGTTGACCTCGATCAGCCAGACCTTGCCATCCACGTCAACGCCGAGATCGAGACCGAGGTCGCAGAGGGGTCCGGCGTGCCGATTCATCACCTCTGCGGTACGCAGCGCCACGCGGTCGATCTCCTCCTCCAGCTCCTCAGCCCGATCGGGGAACCATTCCTGCAGCACTGAACTCACTGTCCGCCCTCCTCCCCCGGTGTGCAGGTTGGAGGTGATGCTGCCGCGCCGGCCGATGCGGGCCGCCTTGCCGCTGACCTGCCACTGCCCTTCACCGTTGCGCTGGACAATGCAGCGGATATCGAATGTGCTGCCGTTGAGGTAGTTCAGCTTGAGCCCTTGCTGTACGAGGTAGCGGCGGTTGATCCCGGCCAGGATTGGCAATAGCGAACGGGTTCTGGTGCGGAAGCGGCGGGTTGCCGTGTTACCGACGACGTAATATCCTCCCTGAGGACTGCGGCTGATGCGAAGAATGCCCTTGCCGCCGCTGCCGTAGATTGGCTTTACATAGACGACCGGGTATTTCTCCAACATCCGGATGACGACGCCCACGCTGCTGCAGAGGCGCGTCTCCGGCAAGTAGGGCCGCAAGTCTTCATAGCGGCGCACGATGCGATACATCTGCCACTTGCCGTGCAGCCCGCGCCCCATGAAGGTAACCCGATATGTTCGCCTCATCCGGCGCACCTGGCTCCAGTAGAGGTTCCACATGCCGCGGCTGGGGTAGAGACGATCATAAACGATCCGCGGCACCGGATAGGAGCGGCCCCGCCAGCCGACTCCCTTCCTATAAGTAAAGCCGAGCACTGTTCCCGTGCTCCAATCGATATCCAGGGGACTAAACGCAATGACGTAAACCCCAGCCCGCCTTCCGGCTCTCATCAGCTGACGGAAGTAGCCGCCCTCTGCAAAGGGAAAACTGCCTGGTCTACGCGTAGACATGATGCCTACCAACCCCAAGGGTCGTGCCACTCTTACACTCCTCCTCTACCACAGACATGGGTATCACTGGTCAGCCCGGCGCCCGATCTGCCGCCGACCCGGGCATCATTCGCGCCATGATCGTCCAGCGAGTCCCTGGGACTCATAGTCCGCAGGACTCCGCAACAACAGTTTATGGGCTGTGCTCGCGTCCGGTGTCTATCCTTTGACGCGCCGGGAGATGCGTAACCCCCAGGCCCTGCGGAGGTCGCCGCTGGTCTTCCAGCTGCGATTCTCCAGGATATATTCAAAGAAGGGCTCGATATGCTCCGCGTATTTCTCGTAGCTCCCCAGGCTGCGCAGTTCATCCATCAACTTCTCCAGCTCAGGCTGGAAGCAGCTGCGATCGGCCCGGCGAAAAGCTGTCTGTGCCTCGGGCTGGAGGAAAAAGTCGTGGCGGAGTCGGGGCCATTCACAGCCGATCACCTTGGCCAGACAGAGGGCTGCACGGGTGTAGGCTGGACTCACCAGCCAGCTGGGCAGGACGCGGTACTCAAATCCTCCGTGGTTCTTGATGCGGTAGTCACCCAGCCAGCCATACTTGGCGCGCCGCGCCCGGGCTGCACCCTGGTTTTCCACCATCAGGAACATGACGCCCAGATAGCTGTCCAGCGCCCGCAGAATCGGCCCGCTCGGCTGCATGCTGAAGTGGATATGCCCGCCCACCGGCAGCTGACGAAACGGCAGCGTACCGGCCCGCCACTGGATGTTGCGATAAGGGGCAAGATTCGCCGCCCGCACCAGTGCCAGACGGATGTTCTCCGTCAGTTCGACGGGGCATTGCGCAGGCCGCGGACGCACCTCAGCCAGGGGATAGCCCGAGCGCCCGACCCGCACGCGCCGCGCATCGCAACCGACCAGGCCATTCATCGGAAAGTAGTCGGAGGAAAAAACCATGCGCCGCGTGCGGGAATCATACATCATGAACTCAGGATCAGCGCCCATCAGGTAACGAGGGCAGGCGGCCGTTTTCCCCTCGCGGATGCCGGCAATCAGGGCCGAGCTATAGCGCGACTCCAGGCGCTGTACCCAGGTGCGGATCTGCGTGGCATAGGCCGCCACGATGCGGCGCGACAGCCTGGGGCTGGGATCGCAGGTGATCGCATACAGGTTGCCCTTGCTGCTGAGGCCGATGTCGACCGATCCGATATCGAACCCGGCGCTGTAGAGCGCCCTGGTGGCCAGATCGGCGACCTCTCGCGCCTCTTTAGTAGCGGTGGGGCTCACGCGCTGCACCCGGCGATTCCCGATCTCCAGCCGCTGCATATAGACGGGGCGCAGGTCGAAGAGATGCACCCGGTAGCGCCGGTAGAATCTCACTCGCCTGCCCGGGCTGACCTGCCTGACCCGGCTCGCCTGCCAGCATTGGCGCCAGCGCGCTTCATTGTCCTCGGCTGTCAGAGCGCTCAGGCGGTTGAGGACGACTTCAGCGTCGTCCTTACCCGACGTATCGCCAAAACGCAGGATGAAGCTCCAGGGACCCGCCTCCCAGGCGGTGCGAACTGACAACTCAGGCAGGAGGTCAGCCATCTGCGCCGCATAGCGCTCGGATGGTACGATCAACAGGCCTCGTGCCACTGTTATCACTTCCTTCCCTGTTAAAAGCCGGTCTTGGCCAAGGCGTAACGGACGATTCTTCTAATCGATGGCGGTGTGCCTGGGATGTCTTCCCGCTCCCGACCTGGCTTGGCATTAACTTCGATCAACCAGAGCCGTCCGCTGGTATCCAGCGCCACATCCACCCCCAGCTCTCCAAACTCCTGTTCCAGCTGCCTCTCCAGGGCGCGAGCGATCAGGCGAGACGCGTAGGCGATGCGGCGGGTGGCACGTCGCGGTGAAAGGCGCAGGGAGCCGCGAATGGCCCGGGAAACAGGGATCATCGCCCCGCCGGTAGCCACATTGGAGACAGCGGTGCCGGCGGCTGCCACGCGGGCGATCATGGTGGTGCATGACCAGCGGCCGCGGGGAGTCTTTTGCACGATAACCCGAATGTCGTACGGCCGGCCCTGGTAGCGGGCCAGATGCAGCCCGCGCTGGATGATCAGGCGCCGGCGCGGGAGAATCGCCTCCAGGCGGCTCGCCAGCCTGGGTAGCGAACCAACCACCCCGACACTGGGCGGCCGACCGCCGCGGACCCGATGATAGCGATAACCGCGATTTGTGCGGCTGACCTTGGTGACGCCGACGCCCAGCGATCCCTTGGATGGCTTGATGTAGACGGTGGGATATCGCCGCAGATAGCGGAACAGTTGCGCCGAGGATCGGAACAGGTCGGTGCGCGGCAGGTATCTGCGCGCGGCGGGGTCGCGGGAAAGGGCCACGTATGTTTCCCACTTGTCGAGAAACTGGGGGTTAAAATAGTGCAATCCTGGCATCTGCATCAGTCTCGCTTTGGTCTCCCGATAGCGGCGCAGGCGCTCCAGCGAACGACTCTGCACCCGATCGTAGACGACATCCGGCAGGGGCACCCGCACGCGCCGCCAGCCGCGACCATAGGGGACATAGCCGTTGACCGTGCCGGTTTCCCAGTCGACGTCACGGGCAGAGAATGTGTAGGCGACTGCTCCCCGGCGGCGGGCCAGGCGCAGGAACCCCCTGACCAGATCGCTGGAAGACCCCAGGAAGCGATAATAGCCCGGTGACCGGGTGTGTGAAGCGAAGACAGCCACGACTGGACCAAGGCGCACCCGGGTGCCGGCGGCGTCCCAGGTCGCCCACAGTCTGACGCCGGGCATCAGGCCCAGCGCCTGCATCACGTCGGGGCCAAGGCCGATGCGGGCCGCATGCCCTTCGGCTGCCTCCGTTCGCAGGGAAGCGTCACTATGTTTCTGACCAAACCAGACCTGACCTGGTGCCGATAGTCCTCCTGGAACCAGCCGGGACGGCAACCTGACCTCCCCTGGCCGACTCGATTCATATAGCGTCACTCTGATCACTTGACTGTTCCACCTCCAGTACTGGAGTGTTCTCATACCAACATATGAGCGGTGGAGAAAGGCGGTGAGACGGTGTGGGCGGCCGGCAAAAGAAAGAGCTCCAGGCATCATCCTGGAGCTTACAGCGGACAGATCGCCCAGCAGATGCGTCCCAGCAGCCGATCTGCCCGCACTGTTACGGCTCTATTTCCTCATCCTCAAAGTCGGCGAAATCCTCATCTTCGAATTCGTCATCCTCGTAACCGTCGAAATCGTCCTCGTCGTAGTATTCGCCGGCTTCATCCAACTCCAAGAGGTCTTTCTTCTTCTCGTCGGCATACGGTGGCTCGTAGACCCGAACCCAGAGTTTGGTCTCACCGACGATCTCAGCGTAGTACTCCATCTCTACTTCTACCTGAACAGCACCACGCCGGCTGCGTACGCTTACCACCTCGGGATCGCGGATCATGGTGGCAGAAACGACTTCATCGACGCCCAGCCGCTCGCCTTCAAGGTCGACTACAGGCAGATACTCGGTATAAGTAACTGTCTTTCTCTCGACGGCCGTCTGGTTGCCATCAGCGTATGCATACCAGATATGCAGGTCATACTGGCCCTTGATCTCCACGGAATGGGCCTTGGGAGTGGCAGTATACTTGTGTCCGGCTACCCGATAACCCAGGACTCCCTCAAGCGGCTGGCTAGTAACAACATTATGTACCTGACGAAATCGCTTCTGGCCCTTAGCACAGACTGCTCTGGTGACGATTTCTCGCAAGCTGCCTGCGATTCTGAGATTGTTTGACATTATCCCTTTTTCCCTCCTTCGTCGTCTCCAGGCAGGTGCGAACTGCATGGAGTGTTATCAACCCATCATATGAGTTGACCTGAGCGAGTGTGACGCCCCCCCGCCGGCAGTGGCGGCAGGTTTAATGCATACTATGAGGCTGTGAGAACTTGTGTGCAGAGAATATGGCTCTAGTTGCGCGCCTGTTCCCCATGCTATAAACTAGGCATGCCGCACCCAGAGTGTGCAGGAAAAGTCCAAAGGGGACACCTCGTCTGAGACTACCGAGAGGAGGCCGACAGCATGCCCAAACAGCTCACCCGGGGAGCGATCATCGCCGGGCTCTATATCGCCATCACCTTTGCGCTGGCCCCCGTCGGCTTCGGGATTGTCCAGTTTCGCGCCAGCGAGGCGCTGACAGCGCTCCCCATCCTCTATCCAGAGGCGACCTTCGGGCTCTATATCGGTGTCCTGCTGGCCAACTTTCTCGGCGGCTTCGGCTTCGTCGATATTTTCTTCGGCAGCCTGATCACGCTGGCAGCCGCCTTTCTCACCTACCGCACCCGCGACAGCTGGCTCGCCTACCTCTGGCCCATCGTTCTCAACGGCTTCCTGGTCAGCATCTACCTGGCCCCTATCGTCGGCGTGCCCTACTGGGTCTCGGTGCTCAGCCTCAGCGTCAGCGAAGCCGTAGTAGTCCTGGGACTGGGCTATCCACTGGTGCGCTGGCTGCGCAGCCGGGGCATCGGCTGACGCGGACGAGGGGGTGAGGCCTCCCTGCTTGTGTCCCAGAGTCGTCCCTCACCATAGACCTGGACGATTAATCCCGGAGATAAATGCATCAATTGATGCATTTATTCTTGACGAAAAGCATATAATAAAGTATCATGACACTACCAAAGGTGCGCTGAGGTGGTGTATGAAGCAAAATTATAACCAGAACTACGGTCGTTGCGGGATTGCCGCAATTCTCGGGCAGATTCATGATTGCGTCAGGTCTAATCGCTTCACCGTCAGCGTCAACGACAGCCGCGAGGAGAACAGGCGCTTCATCTATGAGTACAACCTCACGCATGCCAAGATCGCGGAACTGCTACTTGCCATCGACGTAGCTGACTTCTGCCACAGCCTGCGCAATATCAAGCCTGGGTACGAACACGAGACGTTATACGTCTTCTGTCCTCAGGTTCAGCTGTACAATCTGACCGGTAATCAGGAACGAGTGGATGTGTACACCAAGTTCAACTTGATTACCACAGCTGGCGGCAACCGAGTGGTGGTCATTTCACTCCATCCACGAAACAAGCCGATAAATTACTGTTTTCCTCGGCTGAAAGGCTAATAAGGAGGGAAGGTTGGTGGAAGCTCAAAGGACGTTCTGTGAAGAGTGCAGGAGGGATGTGGAGTACCGGCTGGAAAGCTATCGAGCGAAAGAGACGCTGCGGGGTGAGGAGTACTATTACCCGGCAAAGCGAGCTGCCTGCGCAGAGTGTGGCAGCGAAGTCTACGTCGCTGCAATAGCAGATGAGAACCTGCAGTCATTCCGCGATGCCTATCGTCGGCAGAACGGGCTGATCTCGGTGGAAGGGATCACCGAAATCCTGCGTAAGTACGATATCGGCAAGCGCCCGCTGTCGAAGCTCCTCGGCTGGGGAGAAATGACCCTATCCCGCTATCTCGACGGCGACATGCCAACACGGCAATATTCGGACGTCCTGCAGCAGATCAACAGAGACGTAGGATACTATATATCTCTGCTCGAGCAGTACAGGGACCGGTTGACAGACGACCGCTTACAGAAAGAGTCGGCGTGCATGTGAGAAACTTCTTGGCGGCCACACCGGTGATCAATCAAAGCTGGATGCCGTTATCGCCTACATCCTTTCCCAATGTGAAGAGACAACGCCATTGGCCCTGCAGAGGATGCTGTACTATGCTCAGGGGTTCTTTTACGCCTTCGCCGGATCGTTCCTGTTTGATCAGGACTGCGAAGCCTGGGTGCATGGACCTGTCTACCCGGTGGTATACCACCGCTATTCCCACCTGGGCTATGCCCCTATCGAAGAACATGACGCCACTGGCGTCGTCAACCTTACAGAGATGGAAAAGGCCATCCTCGACAGTGTCATCCGGAATTTCGGCTGCTATAGCGGCAAGATCCTGGAGCGCTTCACCCATTCTGAGACTCCCTGGCTGGAGACGCGCGGTGATCTGCCCGCCGAAGCACCATCAAACCGGAAAATCGACAAAGACACCATCGGACGATATTTCACCGCAGTGAAAGAGAAGTACCAGATGCTGACACCGGGCGACATTGAGAGTTACGCCCGCGCCATGTTCGAACGGGCACGGGGCACCTCTCGCCTACCGTAAAGCTACTGCATCCGACCAGCCAGCAATCCAAGAGGGGTTGTCGGAATAACACCCACTGCCGCCTTCCTGGGTTGCAGTGGGTGTCTCCTTTTACACAGGGACATCGACGCGCCCGAAGGGGTGTGCCCTGGCTGGGGGGCTCTTGCTCGTGCAACCGCCCCTTCGCTGTCTTCGACTGACTAGAGAGTGGGCGTCCCCCGTCGGCGCCCTCGGTAGAGCAGCACGGCACCGATGACGACGCTAGCCAGGCTGACCAGCTGGGCGATGCGGAACGGGCCCAGGTAGAGGCTGTCGGTGCGCAAGCCCTCGATGAAGAAACGCCCCACCGAATAGAGGACGAGATACCAGAGCAGCACCTCCCCCTCGAACTTCGTCCGCCGCCGCTGCCAGAGCAGGAAGGCGAACACGCCCAGATTCCAGAGTGACTCATATAAGAAGGTAGGATGACGATATGCCCCATCGATGTACATCGCCCAGGGCAGCGCCGTCTCCCGACCGTAGGCCTCCTGATTAAAGAAGTTGCCCCAACGCCCGATGGCCTGCCCTAGAATCACGCTGGGGGCGATGACATCGGCCCAGCGGAAAAAACTCACCTTATTTCGGCGCGTATAGAGCCAGGCCACGAGCGCTCCGGCGATCAGCGAGCCATGGATAGCCAGCCCCCCGCTGCGAAACTGGAGAATCCGCAGCGGCCGCGCCAGATACCAGTCCAGCTGACCGGAAAAAAGCACATAGTAGAGCCTCGCGCCGACAATCGCCGCCGGGATGACCAGCAACAGCATGTCAATAAACTTGTCCTCATCCTCTCCCAGACGACGCAGCTCACGCAGAGCCAGAAAAATCCCCAGGATGATTGCGCCCGTGATCAGCACACCATACCAGCGGATTTCGAAACCAAAGATGGTGAATGCTACAGGATCCAAAGGAATCGGCACCCCCCTTTTCCAGCGCCTCGCGTCATTCAGTTTATTCTACCACAACCCACTGGAAGGCCAAATCCCAGGCTGACGCGTTGCTGGCAGCAGCTCCCTGGGGAATATGGGCGGGAAGCCGGGGTAACGCTACAATCAGCTAGCATAGAAACCGCAGGAGGCTTCATGGATGAAATCAAAGATGCGTATGCAGTTTGCCTGGCTTTGCGGCGTGCCATTTATCCTGGTGCTCAGCAACAGCATGATCATCCCCGCGCTGCCGCTGATCCAATCGGCACTGAAGCTGACACCGTTTCAGGTGGGCCTGCTGGTCACGGCGTTTTCGGTCCCGGCTGGCGTGTTCATCCCCATCGCCGGCTATCTTTCTGACCAGTTTGGCCGGAAAACCATCATGGTCCCCTCACTATTCCTGTTTGCCATCGGCGGCGCCATGGTGGGCATTGCCGCCTGGCTGCTGGACAACCCCTTCATGTGGATGATAGCGGCGCGCATCCTCCAGGGAATCGGCGGCGGCGGCACCTATCAGCTGGCGATGGCGCTGACGGGCGACATATTTCAGACCAGCGAACGAGCCAAGGCGCTGGGACTGCTGGAATCAGCCAACGGGCTGGGCAAGGTGATCAGCCCGATCATCGGCTCCCTCACCGCCGCCATCATCTGGTTCGCTCCCTTTTTTGTCTACCCGCTGTTGACCATTCCGGTAGCCATCGGCGTCTGGGTGACGGTCAGAGAGCCCTTTGACGAGGACCGCCGCCAGCCGCTGCGGCAGTATGTCCGCGCGGTGGGCAGAGCGGTATCGCGCAATCCGCTGTCCCTGGCCGCCGCCTATGTGGCTGGCGCGCTGGTGCTCTTTATGCTCTTCGGCGTGCTCAGCTACATCTCCGACGTGCTGGAGGACAACTACGGCATTGAAGGCGCCATCAAGGGGTTTGTCATCGCTATCCCGGTGCTGGCGATGGCGGTCACCTCCTACTTCAGCGGCCGCTGGCTGCAGAAGCAGGCCGGCAAGGTCTGCAAATGGGCATCGGTGATCGGGATGTCGCTGGTGGCAGGCGGCCTGGTGTTGGCAGCGTTTACGGACAACGTCTATGTGCTGATGGCATCGGTTTCGGCCCAGGGCATCGGCTCGGGACTCGCTCTCCCAGCTATCAACCTCCTGATCACCGGCGCTGCGGCTGAGGAGGAACGAGGGATGATCACTGGCCTCTATGGAACGATGCGTTTCTTCGGCGCTGCCTTTGGGCCGCCGATCTTCGGCGCCCTGGTGGTGACCAACAAGATCCTCCTCTTCGTCACCGCCGCAGGCATAGTCGTGGCCGCTGCCATCTTCGGCTATACCTGCATCAAGGCGCCCAAGCTCCCGGGCAGTGAAGGCGGCGACCCGTCTGGAAAGCGTGAGAAGAAGCGGCAGACGGATGATGCTCGCCCCCGCGCCCCGCTGCCGGGCCGGCGGGTGCCGCTGCGCTGAAGTGACACTGACATTGATCTCGAATCCTCGCGGCCTCAAGCCCGAGGATTCTTTCGTTTCACAGGACTTGACAAGTGCCCCGTTTCCCTCTAGGATGTCATTAAAACATTTTAATTAAATTTTTTTAACCAAGATGAGCGTAAGAGGAGGGTTATATATTGAACTCTGCCATCACCGGCGTCGGACACGCTCTGCCGCCCCAAATACTGGGCAACCACGACCTGGAACGAATGGTCGATACCAGTGACGAATGGATCGTACAGCGCACAGGCATCAGGGAGCGGCGCATCAGCGACCCGGCCACCGCAACATCGGATCTGGCTACGGAAGCTGCCCGGCGCGCCCTGGCTGATGCTGGTCTGCAGCCTGACGATCTGGACCTGATCATCGTGGCCACCGTCACGCCAGACCACGCGTTCCCCTCCACTGCCTGCCTGCTGCAGCGCAATCTCGGCGCCTGGCGTGCCGCCGCGTTCGACATTGTCGCTGCCTGCACCGGCTTTATCTACGGCATCAGTGTCGCGAAGCAGTTCATCGAGAGCGGCACCTGCCGCACGGTGCTCGTAGTGGCAGTCGACACCCTCTCCCGAATCACTGACATGACAGACCGCAATACCTGCGTCCTTTTTGGCGACGGCGCCGGCGCCGCGATACTTCAGGCCAGCGATCGCCCGGGGCTCTTAAGCCTGGAGCTGGGCGCAGACGGCCGCGGCGCAGAACTGCTCATTCAGCCGGCCGGTGGCTCGCGCCTCCCCGCCAGTGAGGAGACGGTAGCGGCCAGGCAGCATTTCATCCACATGGCAGGCCAGGAGGTCTTCCGCTTTGCCGTGCGCAGCATGGAGATGGCCAGCCGCAACGTGCTGGATCAGGCCGGGCTCTCGGTGGATGATCTGGCCCTGCTGATCCCGCATCAGGCCAATCAGCGGATCATCGACAGCGCCAGCAAACGTCTCGGCATCCCTGCCTCTAAAGCCTTTGTCAACCTCGACCGTTACGGCAACATGTCCGGCGCCTCGATCCCCGTGGCGCTATCGGAGGCCTGGAGCGAGGGCCGGCTGCAAGCTGGCCATCGGGTGCTTCTGGTGGGCTTCGGCGGCGGCCTGACCTGGGGCGCGCTGATCCTCGAATGGACGAGAGGAGGCGAGGCGCATGATTGAGACACGGCTCTGCTCGCAGCTCGGGCTACGCTACCCCCTGTTTCAGGGGGGAATGGCCTGGCTGGGCACCTGGGAACTAGCCGTCGCCGTCAGCGAGGCCGGAGGGCTGGGCATCATCGGCGCTGGCAGCGCCCCGGCCACCTGGGTGCAGCAGCAGATCGAGGCTGTGCGCCAGCGCACCGACCGTCCCTTTGGGGTGAACGTGATGCTCCTCTCGCCCCACGTCGCCGAGGTGATCGACGTGGTATGCCAGAGCCGCGTACCCGTGGTGACCACTGGTGCCGGCAATCCCGGCCCTTATCTGGAGCGATTGAAGGCCGCCGGTTGCCAGGTGTTTCCCGTCGTGCCGTCAGTCGCCCTGGCCAAGCGCATGGCTCGACTGGGCGTGGACGGCCTCATCGCCGAGGGCGGGGAGGCCGGCGGGCATGTCGGACAGGTGAACACCATGGCTCTGGTGCCCCAGGTGGTGGATGCCGTGGATCTGCCAGTGCTGGCGGCCGGCGGCATCGCCGACGGACGCGGTGTGGCGGCGGCCCTCGCCCTGGGCGCCCAGGGGGTGCAGGTGGGCACGCGCCTGGTCTGCGCCGAGGAATGCATCGCCCACCCCCGCTACAAAGAGATGATCATCCGGGCCGGAGACAGGGACGCCGTCGTCTCGGGCGAGAGCACCGGACATCCGGTTCGCTGCCTGAAAAACCGCTTCTGGCGCGAGTATCGCCAGCGGGAGCAGGACGGCGCCTCGCCGCAGGAACTGGAGCAGCTGGGGGCCGGCCGCTACCGGGCAGCAGCGATCGACGGCGACGTAGAGCATGGCAGCGTGCTGGCTGGCCAGGTGGCAGGAATGGTGCAAGCCGTGCAGCCAGCCGCAGAGATTATTGAAGAACTGTTCAGCGGCGCCAGCCGCCGCATCGCCGAGCTTGGAGGTCTCAGAAAATGCGACAGATAGCCTTTGTTTTCCCTGGGCAGGGTGCCCAATATCCCGGCATGGGCAAGGAGCTGGCCGCCAGGTTCCCCCTGGTGGAGGAATATTTCCAGCGGGCCGATGCCGCCCTCGGCTGGCCCCTCAGCCGGCTCTGCTTTGAGGGGCCGGCGGCAGAACTGACCCTGACGGAAAACGCGCAGCCGGCGATTCTGACCCTGAGCTGCGCCGTAGCCGCGCTGGTACAGGAGGAAACCGGCCTGCAGCCGGCGGCTGGCGCCGGACTCAGTCTGGGTGAATACTCGGCTCTGGTGGTGTCCGGCATGCTCGACTTCGAGGATGCGGTACGGCTCGTCGCCCGCCGTGGCAAGTATATGCAGGAAGCCGTCCCGGCCGGTGTGGGCAGCATGGCCGCTATCTTCGGCCTATCCGACGATCAGGTCGAAGAGCTCTGCCGGCAGACACCGGGGATAGTGGAGCCGGCCAACTACAACAGCCCGGGACAGATCGCGGTCTCGGGCGAGAAGCAGGCGGTAGCGGATTTCTGTACCGCCGCCAGGGCCGCCGGTGCGCGGCGCGCCCTGGAGCTGCAGGTCAGCGCGCCCTTCCACTGCTCGCTGCTCCAGCCGGCTGCAGAGAAGCTGGCCGCCGATCTGGCCAGCGTCGAGTTTCGGCCACCGCAGATCCCGGTGTTGGCCAATGTGGATACCGAGCCGATCTCGCTGGAGCGAGTGCGCGATCTCCTGGCCCGGCAGGTGGCCAGCCCGGTACTCTGGCAGCAGTGCGTGGCCCGGCTGGCGGGCATGGGCATCGGGACACTGATCGAGCTGGGACCGGGGAAGGTGCTCTGCGGGCTGGCTCGAAAGACCGTTCCCGCCCTCGCCCTGCATAATGTCGAGACACCCGCCGACCTGGAAAAGCTGAAGGAGGCGATAGCCGGATGGAACTAAAGAGCAAGGTCGCCCTGGTCACTGGAGCCGGACGCGGCATCGGCCGCGCCATCGCGCTGCAGCTGGCCAACGCCGGTACGCGCGTAGCCATCAATTATAACGCCAGTGCCGCGGCAGCCGAGGCGCTGGTTGCCGAGATCGCTGAGTCCGGCGGTGAGGCGCTGGCCATTAAGGCTGACATCTCCCGGCTGGAGGAGGCAACGGCGCTGGTGGAGCAGGTGCTGGCCCAGTGGGGTCAGCTGGACATCCTGGTCAATAACGCCGGCATAACCCGCGACAACCTGCTGCTGCGCATGAAAGAGGACGAATGGGACCGGGTTATTGAGGTCAACCTCAAGGGCTGCTTCAATTGCTGCAAGGCAGCCATCCGCCCCATGTCCCGGGCACGTCAGGGCTCGATCATCAACATCGCTTTCGTCGTCGGCCTGCGCGGCAATGCCGGCCAGGCTAACTATGCGGCAGCCAAAGCCGGCATCATCGGCCTGACCAGGTCGCTGGCCAGGGAGATGGGTAGCCGGGGCATCAGGGTGAACGCAGTGGCCCCGGGCTTTATCGACACCGACATGACCAGCGTGCTGCCGGCGCAGCTCAAGGAACGGATGCTGGAGGCGATTCCTCTGGGCCGGGTGGGGACCGGCGACGACGTAGCCAGGTTAGTCGAGTTCCTGGCCGGCTCCGGGGCAGCATATATCACCGGGCAAGTCATTGCCGTGGACGGCGGCATGTCCATCTGAGGAGGGGGAACATGAAGAGAAGAGTTGTCGTTACCGGCCTGGGTGCCGTCACGCCTGTAGGCAACGACGTTCCGTCCACCTGGACGGCGCTACTGCAGGGGCAGAGCGGCGTCACGCGCATCACTCGCTTTGACGCCACTGACTTCCCCGTCCAGATTGCGGCGGAAGTCAAGGGGTTCAGGCCCGAGGAACACATGGATCCCCGTGAGGCGCGCCATACTGATCGCTTCACGATCTACGCCGTCGCTGCCGCCCAGGAGGCCTGGAAACATGCCGGGCTGCAGCAGGACGAGCTGGATCCACAGCGCGTCGGCGTGATCATCGGTTCCGGCATCGGCGGCATGGAGACCCTGGAGAAGCAGCACCAGAACTATCTGGAGCGGGGTCCGCGCCGCATCAGCCCCTTCTTTGTGCCGATGCTGATCGGCAACATGGCTGCCGGACAGGTTTCTATCGCCCTGGGAGCCCAGGGGCCCGTGAGCGCTGTCGTCACGGCCTGTGCCACTGGCACCAGCGCCATCGGTGAAGCTTTCCGCACCATCGCCCGGGGTGACGCCGATATCGTGGTCGCCGGCGGAACCGAGGCCGCCATCACTCCCATGGCTCTCGGCGGCTTCTGCGCCGCCCGCGCCCTCTCCACACGCAACGCCGATCCGGCAGGGGCCAGCCGCCCCTTCGATCAGGGTCGCGATGGCTTTGTCATGGGCGAAGGCAGCGGCGTCGTCATCCTGGAGAGCCTGGAGTGCGCCGAGAAACGTGGTGCCACCATCCTGGCCGAAGTCGTCGGCTACGGACAGGCCGGGGACGCCTTTCATGTTGTACAGCCCCACCCAGAAGCTGCCGGAGCAGCGGCAGCCATGGCGCGGGCACTCCACGACGCCGGCTGGCAACCGGAAGAAGTGGACTACATCAATGCCCACGGCACCAGCACCTCGCTCAACGATCGGCTGGAGACGAAGGCCATCAAGCAGGTCTTTGGGCAACACGCCTATCGACTGGCCGTCAACTCCACCAAGTCGATGACGGGGCACATGCTGGGGGCAGCCGGCGCCCTGGAATTCATCGTGGTGGTGCAGAGCATGCTTAGCGGCACCCTTCACCCCACCATCAACCTGACAGAACCCGACCCTGACTGCGATCTGGACTACGTGCCCAACGTGGCGCGCCGTCAGCAGATCGACAAGGCGCTGAGCAACTCCCTGGGCTTCGGCGGCCATAACGCCACTCTGGCCATCGCCCGCTGGGAGGAACAGTGATGCTGGGGCGGGAGGAGATCCAGCAGATCATCCCCCACCGTCCACCCTTCCTGCTGCTGGATCAGGTATTGGAATTGGAGCTGGGCAAGAGAGCCCGGGGGCTGTATCTCGTTGATCCGGCCGGCCCCTGGTTTCGCGGGCATTTCCCCGGCAACCCCATCTTCCCAGGGGTGCTGCAGGTGGAAGCCCTGGCCCAGCTGGGTGCCGTCGCCATCCTCAGCCAGGCGGAGATGCGGGGCAAGCTCGCCCTCTTCGCCGGGCTGAACAACGTCAAGTTCCGCCGCCTGGTGCAGCCCGGCGAAACGCTGGAGATGGAAGTGGAGATCATCCGCTCTCGCCAGAGCTTCGGCGTCGGCCGCGGTCGAGCCACTGTGGATGGCCAGCTGGCAGTGGAAGCGGAACTGAAGTTCGCGCTGATGGATACTTCCCCGACAGGGTAAGACAAGGGACATGAGAAAGGAACAGAGCAGCCTGCCGCCAGGCGAGGCTGCTCTGTTCCTTTTCCCTCCCCAGGCCTTCCTCCTCAGGCCTGCTTAGAGTAGTAATGGAAAACGCAACAGGAGACGACTTCCCTGTTGCGTTTCCAGTTATTGCTTTCACCTGAGATGGCGTGGCTGTTCCTTCGCTTCGCTCAGGCCACGTCGCCCCTAGACGCTCATCCCCCAGCGCTTGACGGTGGCGTTCTCCAGCCGGCGGAAGCCGAGGTCGATGAGGAGGCCGATGAGGATAATGGTCACCAGGCCGGCGAACACGGCTGTCGTCTCCAGGCTGTAGCGCATCTTGTAGATGAACCAGCCTAAGCCCCCGTCGGCACCGGTGACGCCAAAGACCAGCTCAGCGGCGATGATTGTCCGCCAGGAGTAGGCCCAGGCCAGCTTCAGCCCGGTGAGGATATGGGGCAAAGCCGCCGGGATGTAGATGCTCTTGACCAGACGCCAGCCGGTCAGCCCCAGGTTGTGCCCGACGCGAATCATCGTCTCGGGAATGGTGGCAAAGCCGGTATAGGCGTTGAGACTCAGCGACCAGACCACCGAGTGCACGATCACAAATAGCAGCGACTTATTGCCCAGCCCAAACCAGAGCAGCGCCAGTGGCAAGAGGGCGATGGCCGGCAGCGGGTTGAACATGGAAACCAACAGACCCTGCAGATCCCGCCCCCAGCTGGTGAGGATCGCCAGCGCGGTAAGCACACAGGCCGCGAGAATGCCCAGGCCCAACCCCGTCAGCAAAACACCCATGGTGTTCCGGATGAAGGGGAATAGCTCACCGCTCCGAACCAGCGCAAACAACTGCTGCGCTACAGCGCTGGGCGTGGGAAGGATCAGCGCTGGAGTGCCGGAGAGGCGCACGCCGACCTCCCAGACCAGCAGCATGATCAGCAGTATACGTAGACGTCGCAAAGTGCTAATCCCTCCTAAAGGGCGACTTGCAGCAGTGCGCGGATCTCCCGACAGGTGGCCATGAACCCTGCACTCTCCCACTCCTCGCCCGAGCATTGCTCATTTTCCAGAACATGCTGCACCCGGCAGGGGCCGTTGGTCAGCACTACAATCCGGTTACCGAGGATGACGGCTTCATCGATGCTGTGGGTGACGAAGATGATGCTCTTGTTGGTCTGTTCCCAGAGGCGATTCAGCTCCTGCTGGAGAATGGAGCGGGTCTGGGCGTCCAGGCTGCCGAACGGCTCATCCATCAGCAATATCTCCGGATCCAGCGCCAGCGCACGGGCGATGGCCACACGCTGTTTCATGCCTCCCGACAGGGTGTGCGGGTAGAAAGCGATAAAGCGGCTCAGTCCAACCATGTCGATGTAGTGCAGGGCGCGGTCGCGGACCTCTTCTGTCGGGCAGCGCCCGGTGGCCAGCAGCGCGAACTCGACGTTCCCCAGCACCGTCTTCCAGGGCAGCAGCTGATCGAATTCCTGGAAGACGACGGCGCGGTCAGGTCCCGGCCTGATGACCGGCTCTCCATTGAGGATGACGCTACCGCGGGCTGGCTGGATAAAGCCGGCGATGGTCTTCAGGATGGTCGACTTGCCACAGCCGGACGGGCCGAGCAGGATCAGCTTCTCCCCCGGCTGGAGGTGAAACGAGACGTCTTCAACGGCATGGTGACATTCCCCCTGGAAGCGGTATTCAACCGCCAGGCTGTCGACGATCAGGTTTGGCCCGGCAGACATCATCGCTCCACCAACTTGAGCAGGTTGGGGTGGAGCACGTCCTCCATTCTCTCGGGAACTTGCTCGATGTAACCCGACTGCTGCATGAAGGTGGCATAGCGCATCAGGCCCTTGGGCTCGATATCCCAGGAAACGCCCTCCCAGGTGATGTACTCGTAATAGGCTTCAGCCGTAACATTGCCGTCCACGCGGGCCAGGATCTCGGCAGCGCGCTGCGGCTCCTCGCGCAGCATCTGCAATGCTTCTTCCAGGGCGGCGACGAACGCTGCGTAGGTCTCCGGGCTGTTCTCATAAAAGGCATCGCTGGCGACAGCCACTATGTAGGAGAATGGCTCGCCAAATGCCTCGGTACCTTCGGCGATGGCCTTGATGCCCGCATCCTGTTTGAGGATCTCAAACTGATAGGGCGGGGCACCATAGTAGGCAGCGATCTCGCGCCGACCCAGCAGAGCTGTGGCGGCATCGGGATGCGGCAAGGCGGCGATGAGATCGTCCAGGGCAGTCGCTTTACCCAGCTCCTTCTCTGCCGCCATGGAGAGCAGGATATGCTGGTTGCTGCCTGGACCTGGCAGCGCGATCTTGTCCCCCTGGCCAAAATCGTGGATGCTGTTGATGTCATCGCGGTAGGTGAGGAGCAGGAGGGGCATCGAGTCCAGTGCACCGGCGATCTTCCACTCCACTCCCTTATCCCAGCCAATCAGAAATGGGGGCATCCCCATGAAACCGATGTCCAGCGTGCCGGCGATCATCGCTTCCCTGACGGCACCGCCGCTGCCCAGCTTGACAATCTCTACTTTGGCCCCAGGCAGATGCTTTTCAATCAGCTGCTCCTCGATCATGATCGTCGAAGGTGCATAGCCGAGACCAAACTGCTCGGCAATGCGGATCACTGCCTCCTCTTTCCGGCAGCCCGTGAGCCCCGCTGCCAGCATCACCACCAGCAGAGCCACGCCCACTAAGTATAGGTAGCGCTTCATTCCTTCTCTTCTCCCTCCGTCTCGCCGGGATTCACCACCCGGCGCAAAATCATTGCTACATCCTACTGATACCCGCCCCAAAAGGTGCCATCAGCAACAGGGAGAGCAGGCCGATTGGTCGAGCCCTCGATCGGCTGGAGACATGCCCTGGCGGTCACATATTTGCCGAGGCTTGTTCATATTAGTTGGCTAAGGAGATGTACAGGCAAGGGGGTTCGAAAGGTGAGACTATCGGGGCGAATAGCAGTGTTCTGCCTGGCGATCAGCCTGCTGCTCAGCGGCATCGCCGGTGCCGTCCCCTTCGATTGCGGCTGTGGAGAAACTGACCGCACACTGGAGTTAAGATCGCCGCCCCTCTCGGGCAGCGATGTGCTGGAGCTGCAGACCCATCTGCAAGTCCTCGGGTTCTATCAGGACGCGATGGATGGCGCGTACACGCAGGCCACGGCGGATGCGGTAGCCGCCCTGCAGGCCTGGGCCGGTCTGCCGGAAACCGGCATTTTTGGCCCGGCGGAGCAGACTGTCCTCAGCAACTCTCTCATCCAGGTGAGCGGGGAACAGGGCACCCCCAACCCGCCGGAGGGTGAGCTGCGCATTGAGATCGACGTTGACAAGCGCACGCTGACGGTGCTGGTGGACGACCAGGTCTTCAAAGTCTTTCCCTGCGCGGTAGGCAAGCCGTCCACCAAGTCGCCGGTGGGTGAGTGGAAAATCATCCAGAAGGGTACGCACTGGGGAGGCGGTTTTGGCACCCGCTGGCTGGGGCTGAACATCCCGTGGGGGATCTATGGCATTCATGGAACCAACAAACCCAGCTCCATCGGCACTGCAGCCAGCGCCGGCTGCATTCGCATGTTCAACCGCGACGTGGAGCAGCTCTACCGCTGGGTGAGCGTCGGCACCCCCGTCTCCATCATCGGCCCATTTCCGCGGGTGAAGGTCTCCCAACCCCTGCGGCGGGGGCAGACCAGCAAGGCGGTGCAGACGCTCCAGCTCAGCCTGCGCGAAGCCGGCTTCAACCCCGGATATACCGATGGCCGCTTTGGCGAAGGAACAGAGGCTGCCGTGAAGCAGCTGCAGGCTTACTATGGCCTGCGCCCCACCGGACAGGCGGACATGAACGTGCTGGCCCTGCTGGGCTTAAGATAGGAGGTTTCTGCCATGCCGAGAAGAGGTGACAGACAGCGCGGCATCCTGCGACCGCTGATCGCTATCCTCGCCCTGGCGGTGATCGCTGCCGGGGTGCATTTTGGCTATCCATACCTGAACAGCTTTATCACCGGCGAGTTCTATATCAACGTCAAGGCCGAGATCGATCCCCAGAAGGACTACAGGCTGCGCCTCTGGATCGAGCGACCGTTCCTGCCTGACCTGGAGCCGCTGCGCGCTGGGGTCGAGCAGGCCCTGGAGGAGTTCGCAACAATCTTCCCCCGCGTCGCGGTGGAACTCAGCTATCTGTCACCGGGGGAGGCGGCAAGCAAGCTGGATGAGAGTCTGTTCGCCGGCACACCCCCCGACGTCTGGTTCAGCGCCGAGTCGTCCCAGAGCTATTTCGGCACGCTACAGGTGCCGCTCTCCCGGTATCTGGATGATGAGGAGCGAAGCACCTGGCCGGCCGCCGTCTGGTTGCAGGTGAGCACGGCGCGCCAGGCGTACGCGCTGCCAGTGGCGCTCTACCCGCGGGTACTGCTGGCCAACGCTGCCCTGCTGCCGGCCAGCAGCAGCGACCTGGCCAATCCGGCGCAGAACGGCTGGTCCTGGGATGATTTCCTCTCGCTGGCCGAATCGGCCAGGCAGGATGGCGTCTACGGCTATGTCCCCAGCAACATCCTGGATGAGCTGCTGCAGAGTATCGCCGCCTCGCTAGGCAAGCCGGTTCCGCTGGCAGACGACGGAACCCCGCTCTGGACAGAGGAGGATCTGCAGGCGATGGCTGATGTCTGGAGGAGGCTGGCCGCCAGTTCGGCGGTGCCGCAGCCTGCCAGCACGATGGATGCCGACTGCCTCGACCTGTTCCTGCGCCAGAAGGCGGCCATCATCGGCCCGCTCAACCATCACCTGGCTGCCTGGCTCTGGTCGCAGGGGAACTCGCCCCTGCTGCTGCCCCTCCCTTCCGGGGATGGCAGCCTGCGCCATGATGCCCGCGCGGTCGCCATCAGCGTCTTCCGTCAGGCCAACTACCAGGGGCATGACCACACCCGGGCGGCGGCAGAGCTAGCCCAGTTCCTGGTGCCGCGCCTCAGCCAGCTGCTGCAGCAACTGGTCAACGCTGTTCCCGCCCAGACGACGGTGGCGGTCGCCGACCTGCCCTATACGGGACAGTCATTGCAGACCTACCTGAACCTGGAGCAAGTGGTCGCCGCGCCCTACGCCTACGGTGAGCGGCCGGGCCAGAGCAAGCTGCACTGGCAGACGGCGGTGAAGCCGGCGTGGGACTCTCTGGTGCTGGGCGAGATCAGCGCTGGGGAGTTTGTCCAGCGCGTTCTGAATGGCATCTACGCGGCCACCATCACCGGGCCCTGATTTGGAGTCTGGAAGCTAAAAGTCGGAGGTTAGAGTGACCGGATTACCACGCAGGTCTAATTCGTTCAAACATCCAGACTCTAGACCTGACGATTTTTCGACCGGTCTTGCGGCAGGTGGGCACGCCCTTCGCACCGAAGATTTTAAGGGTAGTCAACTCGAAGAAGGGATATGATCAGATGCACCGACTGTTGCTGGTCCTGCTGCTGGGAGCGCTGCTGCTCGCCGGATGCACACCCACCGAACCTGTCGTCATTGAACCGCCACCTGAGCCGGACCCGGAGCGAGAACCCGAACCGGAGTTGCCCGGCGTCCTGCTGGCGATGATCGATAACCACCCGAATGCCAATCCGCAGAGCGGGTTGCTGGATGCGGATATCGTCTACGAGATGATGGCCGAGGGCGGCATCACCCGCTACTTGGCCGTTTTCTACAGCAAGAAGCCGGAGCTGATCGGGCCGATTCGCAGTGCCCGCTACTATTTCGTGCAGACGGCCAAAGCCTATAACGCGCCCTACGCCCACGTCGGCGGCCATGATACGGCCTTCCGCATGATCGACGGCTGAAGGTGCCGGATGTCTGCAGCGTCCGCAATTCAGGCAGCAGCTTCTGGCGCGACCGCAGCCGAAAGATGCCCCACAACACGTATACTAGTGCCGACGAGCTACTGCAGGTTGCCGACCGACGCAAGCTGCCTCTGACGCCGCTGACGCCGTTTCCCAGCGGCGAAGCGCCGGACGGAGGCGAAGCGGCTGAGCGACTGGAGCTGACCTACAGCGAGAGCAAGAGCTTCACCTACAAGGTTGTCTATGAATTCGTTGCTGGGGAGTATCGGCGCTATATCAACGGCAAGGAACACTGCGACAAGGCTACCGGACAGCAGCTGGCTGCCGGCTGTGTGGTGGTGCTGGAGGTGCCGCAGCGCAGCGTGGTTGATAGCAAGGGCGTGCTGATTTCGGAAGTCGAGCTCATTGGCCAGGGCAACGCGCTTTTCTGCCGCGACGGCCAGGTCTTTCGCGGCACCTGGCGAAAGGGCAAGCCGCAGGAGCACTTCTCGTTTACATATCAGGGCGAGACGATGCCGCTGAGCGAGGAGGGGCCGATCTGGATTCAGGTGGTCGCCTCGCTGAAGAACGTCAGCTCCATGGCGGGAGAGAAATAACTCAACTATCTTAGCCAGGGCACACCCTCTCCGGCGCTGGCGATGCCTCCAGATCTATGTACCAAGTGAAACGGGACGGGGAGCAGCAAAACTCGCCCGCCGAACTCCCAAGATCGTCGGTTCTCATCGACACCCTGGAATATGGCAGGGTGTCAGGCGATTGATAGGGGCGGGCTCAAACAGTTGCTGCTCTAGCAAGTCCACTAGTTGCCGCTCAGCCAGGCGCCCCACAACCCCGCGGCGGCGCTGGCCAGCAGCAGCCGCCCGACCTGTCCACGATAGGGCTGCTGATCTTCCATGAGGCGGGCGAGGAAGCAAGCCAGGCGCGGATCGCGCCGCATGGCAGTCAGCAGCCAGTCCTTGCGGTGCCCCAGCGCTCCGCTGAGGAGCAGCGACTGCCGGAGCGATGGCATGATCAGGAGGCTGCAGTCCTGGCGATAGAAGCGGCGCACCAGGTGGTCAATGCCGTAGCCGACAGCGATGGCGTTGGCCGCCAGGTGCCCGCTGAGCAAAGCGTAGTAGATCCCCTCGCCGCTGAAGGAGTCGACGAAGCCGGCCGCATCACCGCAGAGCAGCACGTTGCCCTTGGCGATCTGCCGGGGGAACCCGCCGGCCGGTAACCAGCCGCCGCGCCGCGCCACCAGCTCAAACGGCCCGTGCTGATCGGCAATGTGCGCCAGGTGCCGCTCAAACAGCGCCGTGACCTGCGCCAGCTCCAGCGCGCTGCCCGCCACGCCCACGTTGGCCCCGCCGGGCAGAGGGAAAGCCCAGCCCATGCCGCCCAGAAGCGGATAGCAGTAGAGGCGAACCTCATCCTCCCTCCAGTTACGCGGCAGGCCCTTCCATTTCAGCTTCCCCAGCGTGGCGAAAGCCAGCTGCCAGCGGGGAAACCCGGCCCGCAACCCGGTGAGGTGCGCCGTCGGACTATGGGTGCCATCGGCACCGATCAGATAGCGGCAGCGCAGGCGACGCCGGTTGGTCTGCAGCCAGTGCCGCCTCCCCCAGCGGTGCACACCCAGCAGTCGCTCACCGTGGCTCACCCTAGCCCCGCTCTGCGCCGCCCACTGCTGCAGGCGGCGATCCAGCACCTCCCTCTCCAACAGATAACCCAACGGCTGCCGCTGACCAGTGACTCTTACCCGCCGGCCCGCCTCATCCTGCAGGCTCACAGTGCGGATGCCCTGCTGCAACAGATCGGCCAGTTCAGCCCCATCCAGCAGGCGCAGCGCCTTCTGGGGCAGGTAGCCACCGCAGGGTTTGCCGGCAGCGCCTTCCTCTCCCCTCTCCAGCAGCATCACGTCCAAACCCAGTTCTGCCAGGCGCGCAGCAGCGCTGGAGCCGGCGGGACCGCCGCCGATGACAACCACGTCTGCTGTGACGATTGACTCCCTCTGCATGTCTTCCACCTTCCTTGCAGCTAGTATTTGGCGAAATGGGCGGAAATACTAAGTCAGAACGGTACTGCGAGGGAGGGAAAAAAGATAAGCAGACGGAAAATGAAGTACCCCATCCCAGTCAGTAAGCTGTCGCGCCAGCGCCTTCAGGGGAAGGCGAGCGATGAGGAGAGGGAAGCAAAGGGAGCGGCAGCCGATACGCCAGAGAATGACGAGTCAAAGCAGCCAGCCGATCTGGTAGCGGCCTATGATCGGCCCTTCAGCCGGGGGCTGCAGGAGAATATCGAGATCCTGAAAAAGCTGATGGGCAACAGCGATGATGTTGTTTTCCGTGAGTTCGAGATCGGCACAGCCAACCAGTTGCCGGCGGTGCTGGTTTTTATCGATGGGTTAGTCGACAAGGAGACGATCCAGCGCGACACCCTGGCTTCGCTGATGCTCTGGGCTCAGGAAGTCATCGCCCCCGCTGTCACCACCCCCGATGGGATCAGGCGCCTGGTCGCCGACAATCTGCTCTCCATGCTGGAGGTCAAGGAGACAGAGATGATTCCGGAAGCGGTGGATGAGATACTCAACGGCGATGCGATTCTGCTGATAGACGGGCTGGACGCCGCCTTTGTTCTGGGCGTCAAGAGCTGGCAGCATCGTGGCATCGATTTTCCGGTCAACGAAAACTCCATCCGGGGGCCGCATGAAGCATTTAACGAGCTCTCTCAAGAACAGCGTCGCCCTCATCCGGCGCCGCATCAAAGACCCGCAGCTGCGGGTCAAGTTCCTGCGCCTGGGTGAGCGTTCCAGGACGGATATCGCCCTGGTCTATATCGAGGACATCGCCAACCCGGCCCTGGTCAACGAGGTCAAGCGCCGGCTGGATCTGATCAAGACTGACTCCATTATGGATAGCAGCTACCTGGAGCAATACATTCAGGATCAGCCGTTTTCGCCCTTCCCTCAGGTGCAGTGGACGGAGCGCCCCGACCGGGCGGCGGCAGAAATACTGGAAGGCAGAATCGCCCTGCTCAGCGATGGCAGCCCCAACGCCCTGCTGGTGCCGGCCACGCTGCCCAACTTCCTCCCGGCCAGCGAGGACTATTACGAGCGAGCGATGCTCTCGACGGTTGTGCGGGCCATCCGCACGGCGAGCATCGTCATCGCTATCCTCCTGCCGTCGCTCTATGTGGCAGTCATCAGCTTTCACCACGAGCTGCTCCCCACGTTCCTGGCGCTGACCATCGCCGGATCCCGGGCCAATGTGCCCTTTTCCTCTGTAGCTGAAGCGCTGGTCATGGAACTGACATTCGAGTTGCTGCGCGAGGCGGGCCTGCGCCTGCCGGCACCCCTCGGCTGGAGCATCGGTATCGTCGGCGGCATCATCATCGGCCAGTCAGCAGTTTCGGCCGGCCTGGTCAGCCCGATCATGGTGGTCGTCGTGGCGCTGACAGCTATCGGGGCGTTCTCCATCCCCAGCTACAATGTGGGCACCTCGATTCGGATGTTGCGCTTTCCCCTGCTGTTCCTGGCAGGCACTTTCGGGCTGTTTGGCGTGACGGCTGGCATCATTCTGATCCTGCTGCACCTGGTCAGCCTGAAATCCTTCGGCGTCCCCTATCTCTCGCCGGTAGCGCCAGCGGCGCTGCGCAACCTGACGGACACGATCGTGCGCGCGCCGATCCACATGCAGCGGCTGCGCCCGCTGATGTATCGTCCTCAGGATCTGAGGCGCTCCGCCCCCAGGTCCAGCTACTATCAGAACCGGCAGGAAATGCATGAGCACGGCTTTGAGACCCGGCCGCTGCTGCTGCAGCCGACCTCAGAAAAGGGGTATCCAGATGAAGACACAAAGGATCAATAAAGTGCAGGCGCTGTCGGTGGCCCTGACCTCGATTGTGGCCGCCGTCTTTCAGCCGGTTGTCCGCGACTTCCTGCTCTGGTCGGGCAAC
This sequence comes from Bacillota bacterium, assembly GCA_050949085.1. Classification (GTDB taxonomy): domain Bacteria; phylum Bacillota; class UBA994; order UBA5500; family UBA5500; genus JBMNFB01. The sequence continues at coordinate 146,722 of JBMNFB010000001.1, read as the reverse complement.
GGCGCCTGGCTGCCGATTCTCCTGGCAGGCGGGCTGAGCGTCATCGTCATGCTGGTCACGGTAACGCTCGCCGACCGCTTCCCGACCCAGAGCGCTACCGAGTATCTGCCGGTGATCTGGGGAAAGTGGATCGGCTATCCGCTGTGTCTGGGGCTGTTGGCCATTTTCTTTCTCAAGGGTGCCATCGCCCTGCGCTATATTTCCGAGTTCTTCGTGACCGTCGTGCTGCCGGGAACGCCCATCAGCAGCGTCCTGGTCATCATGCTCATCGTCATCGGGTACGCCGTTTCCACGCAACTGGAGGGCATCGTGCGTTTCAATCAGCTGGTGCTGCCCATCATCCTGATCAGCATGGTGGTTGTTCTTTTCGGGTCGCTCCCCAACCTGAGCGCCTGGAACCTGTTGCCGCTGTTTGATCAGGGTCTGGACGGAATAATTCCCTCCCTTGCCACGGGCGCGTCGTACCTGCTGAATTCCACCGCCCTGCTGTTTATCTACCCGGCCATCGTGGACAAGCCGGGGATCAAGGGCTGGACGGCGCGGATGAGCATCACAGCCAGCCTGATTTTCCTGCTGCTCTATCTCGATGTGCTGCTCTACGCCGGAACCAGCCTCGGCCAGATCCTTACCTGGCCGTTCCTGACCGTCGCTGACTCCCTGCGTATCGGCCTGGAGCGGGGTGAGGTGCTGTTCATGATCATCTGGATGATGGCGGCGACGAGCAAGCTCAGCCTCTTCTTCTACATCTGCTCCCTGGGCGTAAGCCAGATCATCCCCAAACTGAAGGTGGGCTGGGTGGGCCTGGCCTCGCTGCCGGCCGCAGCCTATCTGGCGATGCGGCCCCAGAACCTGCCGGCCGCCCTCAACGACCACACGCTGCTGCATCGCATCGCCCTCATTTTTCATATCGGCGTCCCGGTTCTTTCGCTGGGCGTGGCGCTGCTGCGCGGGAAACGAGGTGACATGCCCGATGAGCAAGCGGCTGACTAGGCTCTGCCTGCTCAGCCTGCTGTTGCCGGGGCTGCTGTGCGGCTGCTGGAGCAAGCGGGAAATTGAGGAGAGCGGGTTTGCTTCGATGCTGGCCCTCGATCTCACCGAAGGGGGCGAGATCGAGGTGGCGGTGCAGATGGAGATCACCGAAGCCTTCGGCGGTGAGGGAGGAACCAGCACCGCCCCGGAAGAGCCGGTCTGGATAATCACCGCCAAAGGTAAAAGCCTGGCCGAGGCCCTGGATCGCCTGCTGCGCTACAGCGGCCGACGGCCCTTCTGGGCCCATATGGAGGCGATCATCTTTGGCGAAGGCCTGGCCCGCGACGGAATCGCTCAGGCCTGCGAATACCTGTTGCGCAACCGCCAGGTCCGCCTGGAAACGCGGGTGCTGGTAGCTGAGGGTAAGGCCAAGGACATTCTGGCCGTCAAGCCAACCATCACCACAATTCCGGCGCGCTATCTGCGCCAGCTGATCAACGTTTCCCGGGAGACCAGCGTCAGCCTGCCCCGCTCGCTGATCGACGTCATGCGAAGCCTGGTAGGCGATCCAGGCGACCAGTTGTTTCTGCCCCTGATCAAGCTGAAGCCCAAGGAAGAGGAGGAAGGGACTCAGGGGGGCGGCGGTGCTGAGGGGGGCAATGGCGGCGGTGGCCAGGACGAGGGCGAAGGCCAGAAACAGGAGGCTGAGGCGATGATCCTGGAGGGCACGGCTATCTTTCTCGGCGACAAGATGGTGGCGAAACTCAACGATCTGGAGACGCGGGGACTGCTCTGGCTGCGGGGTGATACTACCCGCGCGACGATCAATGTGGAGATTCCGGACGAAGGATATGCGGTGCAGTATCAGACCCTGGGCCGGCGCGAACTGCGCGTTAAGCTGGAGGACGATGAGTTGCAGGCTCAGATCAGCATCTTTCAGGAAGGCGATGTGGCCGAGCACCAGCTGCCAGCCAAGACGCTGGACGAAGCGGAACTGGAGCGCCTGAACCGACACCTGAAGGATACCATCTGGCGCGAGGTCTCGGCTACTCTCAACCGGCTGCAGGAGCTGAAGACAGACGTCATCGGTATCGGCGCCCGCACCTATCGGCGGTACCCCGCCTTTTACAGGCAGCAGAACTGGCCGGAGTTTTTCTCCACGCTCGACATCCGGCTGGAAATTGAGGCCGACTTCCGTCGGCCGGGGGAGACGCTGGGCTCGCCCTTCTCCCGCCCGGTCAGTCGCTGACCGGCAGCAGGAAAACAGGCCACCGCAGCCGTTACGCTGCGAGTGGCCTGTAATTGTTCCTGTGCTTAGTAGTTCTCGGCCTTGAGCTCGTAAAAGGCCTGAGGATGGGCGCAAGCCGGGCAAACCTCCGGCGCTTCTTTGCCGAAATGGACATAGCCACAGTTGCGGCACTGCCACTTCACCGGCTCGTCGCGCTTAAAGACGCGACCCTGCCTGACGTTCTCCAGCAAAGCCAGATAGCGCTTCTCGTGCTCTTCCTCTACCTCGGCGATCTCGGTCAGAACCTCGGCGATCTCGTCGAAGCCCTCTTCCCTGGCCACTTCGGCAAACTCACGGTACATCGTCGTCCACTCGTAGTTCTCACCCTTGGCGGCTTCCTCAAGGTGCGTCGCCGTATCGGTGATGCCGTTGAGCAGCTTGAAGAGAACCTTGGCGTGCTCCTTCTCGTGCCCGGCCGTCTCCTCGAAGATGGCTGCAATCTGCTGGTAGCCTTCTTTGCGGGCCTGAGATGCCCAGTAGGTATACTTGTTACGCGCCTGGGATTCACCGGCAAATGCTGCCCAGAGATTAGCTTCCGTCTTGGTTCCTTTCAGATCCTTCACGTGTGTACCTCCCCCTTGATAGTAGTGATTATCATTAACTGCTACCATCATACACAAGAAGCGCCGCTTTGGCAAGTCTTTTTCCGGAAAAGATGCGGTTATTCCTCCACCTTTTCGAACATGTCCTTGCCGACGCCGCATTCGGGACAGACCCAATCCTCCGGAATGTCCTCAAACGCAGTGCCCGGCTCGATGCCGCCATCGGGATCGCCGATTTCCGGATCGTAGACCCAATCGCAAACAGTGCAGACGTACTTGCTCACACGTTCACCTCCTTTCCTGGTTTCAGAGGTAGCCCACCGTTGCCCCAAACAGGCGGCGCACGGCTGGCCTCGCTCACTGTGGGGTTCGATTGGCACCAACGCCTCCCCCCAGCTATAATGAGTTGAACCAAGGCGAGGAGGCGAGGCACTTGTCACTGATGGCGCGGCTGCTGGGGGCCTACCCCCATCCCCTGCCGCGGGTGCAGATATGTATGTCGGACGCAGAGCTCGACCTGGCGCTGGATGAGCTGCGAGCCTGCGGTTTTGTGGTAGAGCAGATGGCGGGGCAACTGCAGCTGGCGTCCTGGCCCGACCTGCTGTTACCCGAATTGCTGGACCACTATCGACCGCCTGGCGCACTCTTCCCCAGCGCGGTCTGCTACCGGGAAACGCTGGACAGCACCAACATTCTGGCCAAGGAGCTGGCCCGGCAGGGAGCCGCCTCCGGCACTCTGGTCGTCGCCGAGGAGCAGACGGCTGGTCGCGGCCGCCGCGGCAGATCCTGGTCGTCCAGCAAGGGCCAGGGCATCTGGGCTTCGCTGCTGCTCCAGAGCAGCCTGCCGGCTGATCGCCTGCCTTGGCTGACGCTTCTCGCCGGCATCGCCGTAGTCGAAGCCGTGCAGGCGGCGGGCCTTCGCGACGCCTGGCTAAAATGGCCCAACGATGTCTGGGTCGAACGCCGCAAGCTCTGCGGCATCCTGACCGAGGTCGCCGGCCAGCGCCAGGGCGCGACAGCAGTAATAATCGGCATCGGCGTCAACATCCATCAGGAAAGCTTTCCGGCGGAGATTGCCGCCAGTGCCACCTCGTTCTACCGGGAGACAGGGCGGCGCATCTATCGGGCTGCATTATTGGCAGATATTCTGCACCGGTTGGAGACTCTCCTGCCGCTGGCGGCCGATCCGGAAGCGCAGCCGTTTCTCGACCGCTGGAGCCGGCACGATCGCCTGCGGGGGCAACCAGTTGCAGTGCTGGCCGCCGACCGGAGCTATCGCGGTATCGCCCGTGGCCTGACGCCCGGCGGGGCGCTGCAGATCGAGCGGGATGACGGCACGCTGGAGACGCTCCTGGCCGGCGATATCTCGCTGCGGCCGGGCGTTCCAGATAAAGAGAATGATAAGCCATTTTATTCTGTCTAATATAGATTGTCAACCGCAGCACTGGAAAGGGGCTGCTGCACGAGCAAGGGCCCGTCGCACCCTCTCTGGCGCTGGCGATGCCGTCAAAGGTCAGGGGACACACCTCAGCATGATGCCAGTCTTGAGGACCTGGCTGATGTCCGTTCTTAATGCCTGAGGAATATCCCCAACTGTAATAACACCCACTGCCTCCCTCCCCGGGTTGCGGTGGGTGCCTTGTTGGACACGTGGATATTGCACGAAGGCAGGGCATCACCCCTGAAGGCGCCTTCCGATAGGTCGGTAGTTGAGTAAAAGCGAAACGAGACGGGATGTGAGGTACGAGCCGATGTCTGACAAGCAAACATCGCCCCTATTTGGCCTCGCAGGTGCTTGCGCACTTGCTGGAGCAGCAACTGTTTGAGCCCGCCCCAGGCAACTTTCGAGAGTGCATCATGTCCCCTGGGAGCCAACCAGCACCGAAGAGCTTCGCTTGAGACGGGCGAGTTTTGCTGCTCCCCGTCGAGTTTCGCTTGACACCTTAACCCTGGAGATATCGGCGCGCCCGAAGGGGTGTGCCCTGACTGAGGGGCTGCTGCACACGCATCAGCCCCTTATCTCTTTGCACTCACTCAGGCTGGCGGTGGCTGCTCATCGGGGGCAAAGGCGTTCCAGTAAAGATAGGTCGACACCTGCTGCAAGCCTGCCTGCGACGACTGATCTCGAGCATCGCCGGTCAGCTGCTCAGAATCAGGCCGCTGCCCGGAGCAGCAGCTGGCGGGATACTTCTCTCCATACCTGACTTCCCTGTCTGGCTGTCTCCTGATGAGGATCCCCTCCTTCTTCCGTCGGTGGCGCCACGAAAGCCCGCCTGCGCGACTCAGTCATCGGCGACGTGGCTGCTGCGGTTGCTCCACTTACCACAGCGATCGCCCCAGCAGGCGATGCTCTGCTGATTGATGAAGAACTCCACCACCTCGCAGCCGTTGGGGCAGCCGTGGCAATCGCGGGTCCTGGCCTGGCAATCGGCCTGAGCCAGGTTGAGTCCGCGGAAGGTGGTCGGTGTCCCGCGCTGGGCCACGGCCCGCCGCGCGAGGGTGGCCGCCCCCAGGGCGCCCATGACGCCATAGTGCTCAGGCACGCTGATCTCACACCCCAATGCCTCTTCGAAGGCCTTCCGGATGCCGACGTTGGCTGCCACACCGCCCTGAAACATGATGGGCGGCTGGATATCCTTCCCCTTGGCCACGTTGTTCAGGTAGTTGCGGACCAGGGCATCGCAGAGGCCGCGCACGATCTCCGGCAGAGGATGGCCCATCTGCTGCTTGTGAACCATGTCCGATTCGGCAAAGACAGCGCACCGGCCGGCGATGCGCGTTCCCTTCTCGGCAGCGAGGGCCAGCGGCCCCAGTTCAGAGATGTCGATGCCGAGGCGGGCCGCCTGCCGATCGAGAAACGAACCGGTTCCGGCGGCGCAGACGGTGTTCATGGCGAAGTCGACGACTACGCCATCGCGCAGGATGATGATTTTGGAGTCCTGCCCGCCGATCTCCAGCACGGTGCGCACATCGGGCCGATAAGAGAGGGAAGCCACGGCGTGGGCCGTGATCTCATTCTTGGCGCAATCGGCGCCGACCATGTGGGCGGTCAGGTGGCGTCCGCTGCCGGTGGTGCCACAGGCGACGATCTCGGCGTCTGCAGGCAGCTCTTCCTGCAGCTGCTTCAGCCCCTGTTGCACCACCTGCACCGGGTTTCCCTGGGTGCGCAAATAGAGATTTGCCTGGCAGCGCCCCTGTTCATCCAGTGCCACCAGGTTGGTGCTCACCGAACCCACGTCTATTCCTAATGCTAAGCGTTGCATCGCTTAACCTCCTCTCAGCCAACGGTTTCTCTAAGCCGCGCCAACAGCGGCTCAGATCATCTGCAGGACGCCGGAATGCTCTGCGGCGTAGCGCCGCTGCCGCAGCATATCCAGAAAGGCCTCCAGACGGGTGATTACCCCGGCTTCGCCTGAATGCTCATCGAGGGTGATGGTCATCACCGGGATGCGGTAATCGCTGCTGACGGTGGGGAGAATCGTCTCGGCGATAATCTCGGGCATGCAGGTCAGCGGCAGGATCTGCACCGCTCCGGCAAATCCGCGCAGCGCGTAGTCGGCGGTGAAGCCCAGGGTCTCCAGGCAATGGCCGCCCACCGGCTGCGGCAGGTAGGGCCGGGCCAGCCGGGCGATATGCCGCCCGTGCCGCAGGGCCCGCGGATCGTAAAGCAGATGCTCGCGCACCCAGGTGGAGGTATACATGCTGCGTTCCACCGAAGCGCCCAGTTCGCCCAGGCGCTCAGCAATCCCCAGATTGACACCGGGTTCGATGAGCATATAGATCTCGCCCACCACAGCCACGCGCAGCGGTGCAGCCTCCGCCGGACCCAGCAGGGCGGCCAGCTGTCCAGCCACCTCGCGCCGCACCCGACGCAGTTCGGCCCAGCTGTCGGCCCGATCCACCAACCCGATGGCATACTCCTGCAGGCGGGTGCAGCTGCCACGCCGCTTTTCCCGGTAGCGCTCCCGCAGCAACTGGGTCTCCAGCTCATCCAGGTAAGCGATTTTCGCCAGGCCGAGGCGGATCACCGACAGGAGCCGATGCCAGGGCAGCCGCGCCCCCTGGTTGTTCAACACCCGGTTGAGCTCGAAGATGAAGTTGTCCCTTTCCAGAACGACCAGATCGGCCTCGATGCCCAGATCCTGCATGATCTGCCGCTGCACCTCGGCGTAGTAGCCGAGGCGGCAGGGGCCGATGCCACCGACCATGAAGACGACATCCACCCCGGCCTCCATGGCCTCCAGATAGTTGCCCAGGTTGACCTTGAAGGGCAGGCAGAGTGACTCGGGGGCGTACTTGGTCCCCAGCTCGAGGGTGCGGCGGCTGACCGGCGGCGGCACTACGGCTTCAAAACCCAGCTGCTCCACCAGGTAGCGGATCCCCACCCAGGCGACCCCCATATGGGGAAAGGTTGCTCTCATGCCTCTTCCTCCCTCAGCGTCAACATGTCCAGGAAAGCCTCGAGGCGGGTCTGGACGCCGGCCTCGGCGGTATGCTCATCCATCGTCAGCAGCATGAACGGTTTGCCCCGCTGGCGCGCCGTGCGCTCAGCCATGTCGGCGATCATCGATTCCAGGCCGCAGCCGAAGGATGTGATATGGATGATCCCCAGGACGTCGTTCCGCTGCGCGTAGTGATGGGCCGCCCCATAGACGGCGCGCCCCATCGACCAGAAGAGCGGCTTGCGCAGGTGGCTGTTGGACTCCGCCAGCACCCGTTCCGGCAGCATCTCCGGCGTATAGGCGCGAAAGCCGGCCTTGCGCAGCCGCGCCAGAAGATTCAGGTTCAACTGCGGGTCGTAGAGGTTATATGTATGGCCGATAACGGCGACGGCTGGCGCGCAGGCAGCCAGAGCCGGCAGTGAAGCCAGCTCCGTGCCGGGAATGCGCCCGGTGCGACAGCTGCGCTGGTAGCGCCTCCACTGCTGCATCCCGGCCCGAAAGGCGGCGCGGATGCGCCACGGGTTGCGCGTGATCGGAGCAGCAGCCTCCCAGAGCGCGCGCCAGAGCCCGCGGCGCCCCCGCCGCAAGTTGACATACGGCGCCAGCAGCGGCGGCGCGGCGGGGATGGTATGGCGGACCATATCAGCCAGACCGATGAGTTTCGGACAGCAGGTGGTGCCCGGTTGCACGCTGAACATGCGCGGCACGAAGATATAATCGACCTGTTGCTCACATAGCTGGAGCACATGCCCGTGCAGCACTTTCACCGGGTAGCAGACCTCGTCGCAGACGATCTTCACCCCGGCGTTGGCAACCTGAGGCGTAGTTGGCGCTGAAGCCACCACTTCGCAGCCCAGCGCACGAAAGAACCCCTCCCAGAGCGGGTAATAGTCAAAATAGAGAAGGGCTCGCGGTATTCCGATTCGCATTTGGCTTCTCCTTTGCAGTATCTTCCTTCCCTCCCACCCCTAAGTTTTCCAGCCTCGCGGGCGGATTATGCTGTCGCGGCGGATTCTCCGTCGGGTATGAACTCCGGAGCGCTGGAATTCAGGTGAGGACCAGTATAGCGCTGGCGCCCGGCGTGGCAGCTTACAGATAGGGGCAACGAGCTGACCCGGCCTCTGCCGCGCCCGTCCCCGGAGACGCGGCGTTGTTCGGGCCGTCACTCCCCTGAAAGGAGCGATCACCAGGCATGCAGCGCATCTGCCCCGTCTGTAACGGTCTGACCGAGCTCGCCGCTACTTGCCCCGTCTGCCGGGCAACGCTGGACGACTGCGGCCCCCTGGAGGACTATTACGGGCCTTACTCCCCCTATGAGGAAAACGAACTCGTCGCTGCCCAGGGGGATAGCGTCTACGAGGGTTTCTGCCGCCATCTCACCCGTTGCAGCAGCTGCGGCCACGAGACGCGCGTCGCTGTGCCCGTCATCACCGAAAAGGGCGGCGACAGGCCTGACTGACACTAGCTGCAGAGATGCGCTATCGTCAGCAGCAGACCGCTCCCCACATGCAGCGCCAGGGTCTTTGCCTGTACCGGCGTGAGCCGTTCTGGCTGCGGGTAGCAGCGCTTTCCCTGGCGAATCGAGGTGACGGATAGCCAGATCAGCGGCAGCAGTGCGCCGGCCAGCCAGAAGCTGAGAGAAATCAGAGTGATGGCGGTAAAGATCAGGCCGGCCACCACCAGCGCCTGGTAGGCAGCAAACAGCCGACCGCCGCTGCGCACCACCAGCGTCTTCCGCCGGGCGCGGGCGTCTTCTTCCCAGTCGGGGAACTCGTTGATGTAGAGCACGGCGGTGATCAGCAGACCGACCGGGATAGACGCCAGCAGCGGCGGCCAATGCAGGGCGCCGACCTGAACGTAGTAGGTGCCGAGGACCGCCAGCGGTCCAAAGGTGAGGCCGGTTACAGCCTCGCCCCAGCCGCGATAGGAGAAGGCCGATGGCGGAGCGCTATACCCATGCCCAAACACGAGCCCGATCAGGCCGAAGAGGAGCACGCCCGGCCCCACCTCGCGGGCGAGCACTATTCCCAGCAGACAAGCCAAGAGGTAACAGCTGCAATAGAGCCGCCGCTGGGCGCGCGGCGTCATGCTGCCCTCCTGCAGGCATTGACTGCCGCCGGAAAAAGGGCGCGGTGGTCGGGGCGGGTCGGCGCCGCTCAACCAGTCAAAATAGTCGTTGGCGGCGTTGGCTCCGGCATGGAGCGCCATGCATCCCAGCAATGCCATGCCGAAGCAGGGCAGGTTCAGCCGCCCCAGGCGGGCATAGGCCACGGCCGTTCCCAGCAGGACCGGGATTGCGGAGGCCACCAGGAAAGGGCCCCGCACCGCCCGGAAGTAGATGGTCGTCCGCCTGCGCAGCATCCTCAAACATTCCACTGAAGAAAAACCTCCTCGCCATGGATATTCTGCCCAACTTGTGCCTGCGGCAACCCCGGGCACGCTCCTCCCGCCATGTGTCAACCCCCCCTGCCCAACTCATATAATGCGTTAGCGCAAATTTGCCCTGAGGACGCTGGCACCCGAGCTGGTGGCGTGGTCGGGGTCCAGCCTAAACGCATTTTCGACTGGGGAGTGAGTGAATTGGCTACGCGAAGAAGAAGAAAACGCGGCGATGGGGATCTGACCGAGCTCTCCGCGAAACAGCTGGCAGAGCTGACCCTGCAATTGGCGACAGAAGAGAAAAGTCCTGATGTGGCACCTGATCTCCAACAGGTTGCCCTGCGCCTGCTGGAGGGCGAACTCTATGGCCGCCAACTGGAGCTGCGCCGCCTGCAAGCCCTCGCCGAACAGGCTGGGCCAGAAGGCCAGTCGCAGATACTGGAGGCGCTGGAGCTGGCCCAGGCCGCCGTCGCGGCGCAGGAAAAGCGACTGCGTGCCTTCGTGGATGAGCACCCCTGGGTTCTGGATAAACAGGATGAGGAGCAGGCTCGGCTGGTAGCGGCCGCAGAAGATCCCCTGCAGCTGCTGCAGACAGAGCAGGAGCAACTGGCGGAAAACTGGCACCGGCAGCTGGAAGAATCGCTGCAGGCGCAGGAGCGGGAGTGGCGCCAGCAGGAGCTGGCGCGCCTGCAGGAGGAGCACGATCGACTGCTGGCCACACTGCTGGAGAAACAGCGCCGGCTGGAGGACGACTGGCAGCGGCATGTGCGCAACCTGGAAACTGCCGAGCTGCGTCAGTGGCTGGAGACCGAGCTGAGCTCGTTCTCTCAGCTGATCAGCCAGCGCCTGGGGCAGATCCAGCAGGAATCGACCGAGCGAGAAAAGGCATGGCGAGAAGGACTTAACCAACAGCTGGCGGAGCAGGAGGCAGCCTGGCAAGATGCCCAGCGCCAGAATCTGCAGCGCATCGCCTACGATCTGTTTCAACAGCAGGCCTGGCAGGAAGAGCGCCTCTATCTGCGCCAGCTGGAACAGGAGTGGCGGGCCGAGCAGGAAACCCGGCTTCGCGAGATCTCAGCGGCCCTGGAGGCGGAGCTGATCAGGCTCAACCATCAGACACTGGAACGCTGGCTGGCGGAGCAGTCCCTCGCCTGGGAGGAGGCCCGCTCCGCCCAGCTGACGCGCCTGCAAGAGGAGAGTCAGGTGCTGCGCCAGGAGCTGTTGCAGGAACAGCGGCAGCTGAGCGAAGAACACGGCCGGGAGTTGCGAGCCGCCTATGAGAGAGAAGTAAACGAGCAGAGGCTCAGCCTGGAGGCAGCAGCCGAGCGGCGCCTCAGTGAATGGCTGGAGCAGCAGACGGCGCGCATCGCCACGTTGCAGGCCGAGTGGGATCAGCAAGCGGCTGTCCTGAGCCATTCGCTAGAGGAAGAGTGGCAGGGTCGGCTGCAATGGCAGCTGGAGCAGTACGGCAGCGAATGGTCCAGGCTGGTGGAAGAAGCAACGGCGACGCTGGACAAACAGCGAGAGGCCTGCATCAACGAGATCAGGCAGCGCTTTCAGAGCGAGCTCCAGGCCTGGCAGGATGAGAGGGACAGCCTGATCAGTCAACTGGCGGGCACAGCCCAGGCGCGCATCGACCTGGAAGAGGAACGCTTCGCCCTGCTCCGCCAGAATCTGCTGGAGCAGTGGGACCAAGCCGAGAAAGAACAGGCTGAGGGCTGGCGCGCCACGTCTCAGCAATGGCTGAGGCAGGCGGAGGCCGCCCTGCGCGACCACTTGCAGCAGCAGGCCACGGCCGCGCAGCAGGCGCTGGAGCAGCTGGAAAAAGAGCAGGGCGAAGGCTGGGCGCGGCTGCAGGCTGAGGCAAAGCGAGAGCTGACAGCACTGGCGACAAGACAGCTGCAGGATTGGGAGGAGCGCTATCAGGAGCAGGGCCGGCAGATTCAGGCGGAATGCGATGCCCACCTCCTGGCCGCAGCCGGGCAGTGGCAGCAGGAGCAGCAAGCCAGGCAGGAGTCCCGGCTGGCGGCACTGGAACTGCAGCTAGAGCGGGCTCTGGCGGACTCGAGCCAACAGCACGCTGCGAAACTGGCGCAGATGGCGACCGCCTGGCGGGAAGAAAACCAGGGCAAGCTGAATGAGCTGCTGCAGCGGCTGCAGGCAGCGCATAAGGAGCAGCTGACCCAGCTGGAGCAGCAGTGGCAGGAGCGGTTGCAGGCGACGCAGCAGGCACTGGCCCAACAGAACCAGGCTGAGCTGAAGCAGCTGCTTAGCTCCCTGCAGGCGGCGCACCAGTCAGAGCTGCAGAAGCGACAGAGCCAGTGGGAAGAACAGCTGGACCAGGCGCGACAACAGCTAGCCACGGAGATCAGGCAGGAACTGGAACAGGCCGTAGCCGAACTGCGAGCCGTTGAGAAGACAGAACGCGATCAGTATTGGGCAGAGGCACAGGCCAGCCTGGGCGCTGAGATCAAGAACCTGGGCGAGCAACTGGCGACAGAACAGAGCCAGCAGGTTGCGGCCTGGCTGGAGGACTGGCAGACCGCCCGGCTCAAGGAATGGAACGAGACGAATCAGCGCTGGGAGGCTGAAGCCAGGCGCCAGGATGCGGCCATCCGCGAGCAGATAGTCAATCGGCACCAGCGTGAACTGGAGATCATCGGGCAGGAACTGCGGGCCGATCTACAGCGGCACGCGGCGCAGGTCAGCAGCGCTACCGAGGGCCAGTTGGTATCGCTGCTGGAGGAGAAACTGGATCAGCTCAAGGCGCGCCAGACGACACATCTCCAGGAGTTGGAGGCTAAGCGGCAGGAGCGGCAGAGCGCCCGCTGGCAGGAGACGGATCAGCGTCTGTTGCAGGAAATCGACGCTCGCGTACAGGAGATGAGTCGGCGAGCGGCCGAGCGGCAGCAGACGGCGCTGGAGCAACTGACTGGGACCCTGACCGAAAACCACGGCGCAGCTCTCAGGGAGCAACGGGCAGAAAACAGGGAATACGTCGAGCAGGCACTGACCCAGCTGCGCCAGGATCTGCAAGAGAAGAACCGGGCCGACCTCAGGCAGCTGCAAACCGATTGGCAGGCGGAGACGGCTGCCCAGCTGGCCGCACTACAGAAGCAGCTGATGGCCGAATTTGAAAACGTCCTGCAGCAGCAGACTGCCCACTACCAGAACGTCCACGCCAGCGGGCTGGCCGAGCAGCAGGGTCAGCTGCTCAGCCAGTTTGAGCAGACGATGGCTCAGGAGTGTCAGAAGCTGCGCCGGCGCGCCGAGGAGAGCATCCAGCAGCGGCTGCAGCAGCTGGAGCAGGCGCAGAGCGCAACGATCGCGGCCGTGCGGGAAGAGAGCTACCGCGAGTATCGCACGCGGCTGGGGCTGCTGGCTCAGGAGCTGACCTCTACGCACCAGGCAGAGCTGAAGAAGACACTGGAGGAGCGCGACCAGCGGCTGGTGGCCGCCATACGAGCCGAGTTGAAGGAAGAGATCAAGCTGGAAATGGAGCGGGAGCGGCAGGAGCGCCTGGCCAAGGCGGTCGAGACGCCGCCGGAACCGTCGCCTGAGCGGCGAGCGACACGCCCGCGCCGCAGATAGCGCAGCGACCCGCCGACCGGGTGGAGCCCTGTCCCCACACGCTATTGGAAGCACCCACTGCAACCCAGGAGTTGCAGTGGGTGTTGTTGCGGCAGCCCCTTCTGCACTTCTTGCCCACCCCGCCTGCTCACCCCCCACCTCTCACTTCCCACTTCTCACTTCCCACCCCTCACTTCTCACCTCTCATTTCCCACCTCCTCTCACTTCCCACTTCTCATCTCTCACTTCCCACTTCCCACTTCTCCCTTGTCAGCCCTGTCCAGCTACGGTAGGATACAAGGGAAGGAACGAACAGTTGTGCGCGATGGAGGTGCAGGCGCGATGGATGTAGAGGGGATCAAGAACTACCTCGGGATCTTCTATGACAAGCTGGCGGCCAGCTTTCCCGGTTATGAACAGCGCGATCAACAGATCGCGATGGTCAACCTGATCCTGAACGGCTTCTATAAGGAAAAGCATGTGGTAGTCGAAGCCGGCACCGGCACCGGCAAGTCGCTGGCCTATCTGCTGGCGATACTCGCCTTCCACGCCACCGGCAACAAAAAGAAGGTGGTCATCTCCACCTACACCATCAACCTGCAGGAACAGCTGCTACATAAGGACATCCCGCTGCTGCAGGACCTCCTTTCCCCCCTGGTCAGCTTCAAGGCGGTCCTCGCCAAGGGAAGGAGCAACTACCTCTGCAAACGACGCCTGCGCGAAGTGCTTCTGGACGAGAACTTCGGCTTCAGCAGCCTGGCCGATGCCCAGGATTTTGATCGGCTGCGCGACCTGCTCTATCGGGATGGTGAATACCTGGTCAGGGACCGCACCGAGCTCGCCGTGAACGTGTCGCAGAGCCTCTGGGATACGATCAATGCCTCCCAGGACACCTGTCTCGAACGGCGCTGCCCCCTCTTCAAGGAGTGCTTCTTCCGCGCAGCCCGAGAGGAACTGAAAGAGGCGGACATCATCATCAGCAACCACGCCCTCTTTTTTGTCGACCTCAGCCTGCGCGGATCCGCTGAGCTGGATGAGGCGATTCTGCCGGCCTATGATTACGTAATCTTCGATGAGGCGCACCATATCGAGGACGCCGCCGCCTCTGCCCTCTCGATTCAGATCGATGGCTATCGGCTGCGAACCATCGGCGGCAAGTTCCGCGCCCTGCTCAACAAGGGAACGCTCAAGGAACGGCTGGCCAACGACCCGCTGCTGGCGCAGCAGATTGAGGCGGTGATGCGCGTCTACTTCAACGATGTGGAACGGTTCCTGCGCCGCCTGCAGGAGATCAGCGGGCACGAAAAAACCCTGCGCCTGCGGCCAGGGGAACAGGCTGATCTGGAAGAGAAGCTCTATCTCGATCTGACAGACGTGCTGCAATACTGCGACCTGCTCATGGATACGGAACAGCTGTCGGAGGAGGAGTCGGCCGAGCTGGAGAAAGCGCGCAACACGTGGACAACGCTGAAGAAGGATATTGACTTCATCAGCCAGCTGGCCGACGAGAGCTTTGTGTACTGGATCGAGAGCAATCAGCAGGACTATGAGCGCGGTGCCGTCTATGCAGCGCCGATCCAGCTGGCCGACACCCTGCGCGCAGTGCTCTTTGAACGCGAGGTGGTGACAGTGCTCACCTCGGCCACGCTGGCCAGCCCGACACTGGAGTTCCTCACCCGGCGGCTGGGGATCGAGCGCGGCAGCTACTATGGCAAGGTGCTCAGCTCGCCGTTTGACCACGACAGCCACGCCGCCATCTATCTGCCGGAAAACGCCCAGGAGCCGAGCTACCAGAACAACGCCGAATACGAGAGATATCTGGGTGAACTGATCTTCTCCACCTGCAGCCTGGTCAAGGGCGGGACGTTTGTCCTGTTCACTTCCTACCAGATGCTGAATAACGTGCACCAGCTGGTGGGCGATGAACTGCTCTGGCTGGGGCTGGAGGTTCTCAAGCAGGGCGATCTGCCCCGCCACGAGCTGCTCAAGCGCTATGCCGAGCAGGGCAACGCGGTGCTGTTTGGCACCTCGTCCTTCTGGGAAGGCGTGGATGTGGTGGGCGATGCGCTCCGCTGCGTGATCATCACCAAGCTGCCTTTCTCCGTCCCCGATCATCCCCTGACCGAGGCGCGGATGGAGGCGCTGTCCCGCCAGGGGCAGAACCCCTTCATGTCCTATCAGGTGCCGGAGGCGGTGATCAGGCTCAAGCAGGGCTACGGGCGGCTGATCCGCACCCAGACCGATAGCGGTGTCGTCGTCATCGCCGACGCCCGGGTGAAGACGAAGCGCTACGGACGCCTCTTCCTCGAGTCGCTTCCCTCGCGCAACATCATCTATGATCGGCCCGCGCTGGAACGCTTCCTGGCGGCGCAGCAGAAAAACCGGGGGCTGCCGCGCTAGCAGCAAAACTGCCCCCTGCAGTCGTTACAGAGGGCAGATCAGGCCAGCCTTTGAAACACGCCGCCCCAAAGCACAGGGCCAGGTATCACCCCTGACCCTGAACGGAGGTTCTCAATCCTCAGCGCGGTTTGGCCTGCTCCAGCGCCGCGCGCACCGCATCCATAATTCCGTTGCTGGTCAGCGTCGAACCAACTACCACATCAACGTCAGGCGACTGCTTCCTGATGATCGCCTGGGGTATCTTCTCCATCGGCTCAGCGTAGCGATCGGCACCTTTTTCATAGTGCTCGATAATCTCGACCGCGGTGATATACCCATCTTTCAGCGTCACCTGCGCCTTGAGATGCTTGCGATAGCCGGTCGCCTCGCCGATGTAGGTGCCGTCGGGGTAACCTGCGTAGGGCGGCTCCCGCGTCGCACGCATCCAGAGAAATGCCGCCAGCAGCAGGAACGCCAGGGCGGCGCAACCCGCCAACCACTTTCTCCTGCTCAGAAGCTACCCCTCCCTCCCCAGACGGGTGTCGTATCATTTGCTGGGATCAACTGCCTCAATGGCCAGCAGGTACTTCACCTTGCCGCCGCCGCTGGCACCTTCCCAGCCGTCGAAGCTGGCCCTGAGATAGCCCTTTTCCTCGTCGGCAAAGATCTTGCCGAACTCGATAGCGTCCGTCGGCACGGCCAGCGCATACCCATCACTGGCAACAAAGCGGTAGGTTTCAGCCTGCGGCATGCCCACGGCAGCGAACAGATCGGAGACCTTGATATCATTGCCGAAGTAGATGGCGTCCCCGGTCGGCGAGATCACCAGGTCCAGCTGCTTGACCCGCATGCCGTCGCTGATGGTTTCCGAGAAGTAGAGCGGCAGGTCGTCCTCCTCGCCCTCCTCCGCCACCAGAGTGACGTAGTTATCGAAGAAGACCTCGGGCGTCTCCGTCTTCCTGAAACCATCAAGGGCCACCATCGTCAGCGGCTGGTCGGGCAGCTGGCCGAGATGCTTCTCAAAGTAGGCACGCAGCGAATAAGCCGGCACCTTGAAGCCGCGGTTGTTCAGCTCTTCCGGCTCGAGAGCCGATACGCCCTCGCGGAAGAAGTGAATCCGCTCCACACTGGCCGTCTCGCCCTCGGCGGCCCCACTGGCCGTAACCAGCTCAACCTTGCTCAGGTTCTTCACCCAGTATTGGGAGCGCTTGTCCGGGATACAGCTGCGCGGGTATTCCAGCGGGTCGCCTTCGTAGTTGAGGAGGACGAAGGCGTCCTCGCCCACATCGGCCATCGGTACTGCCATCACATAGCCGTCGGCAGCAACGAAGTTCAGCGACTCCAGGTCATCCCAGGCAACATCGTGCTCGGCGAGAATTGCCTGCAGGGAGAAGCCGGTTACCGCCACCTGGCTGACATCACCAGACGAGCTGATGCTGGAGCACTCGAACGTCTCGCGCTCCCGCGCCAGCATGTCGTCAGCTGTCAGGGTAACGTCCATGCCGGCGCCGATAATCTGCAGCGTGGCGTCGGGAGCCAGTGCTACCTCGGCCTCTTTCGGGCCGCAAGCCGTCAACCCCAGCGACAGGGCCAGAATACACACCAGCAAACTTATGGTTTTTCTCATCGTCACACCTCTCTCAGTTGGTCTTTATCCAGGATAGATTTCGTCGGCGAAGGCGGTTTTCCTGCGCCGCGCAACTGAGCATTGGCATGAGACCTTGGCATGCGGGCAGATCGTGGTAAGATAGTGGGTAAGCAAGCAGACTGTCTGGAACAAGGAGGAATGGATCATGGCTTATATCCCTACCAGAGAACAAGCCTGGGAACTGTTGCAGGAATATACGCAGAGCGAGCAGCTGCTGAAGCATGCGCTGGCCGTTGAAGGAGTGATGCGGCATTTCGCGGCGCATCTGGAACAGCCGGATGTGGAGGCGTGGGGAGTCATCGGGCTGCTGCACGATCTGGACTATGAGAAGTATCCGGAGGAGCACTGCGTCAAGGTGCAGGAGATCCTGCGGGAGCGGGGCGTCGACGAGATGGTTGTCCGCGCCATCGCCAGCCACGGCTATGGGCTGACGAAAGCCGATGTGGAACCGCAGAGCCTGATGGAGAAAGTGCTCTATGCGGTGGACGAGCTGACCGGCCTGATCAACGCCACTGCCCTGATGCGTCCGTCGCGCAGCGTGATGGATCTGAGCGTGAAGTCGGTGAAGAAGAAATATAAGAGCCCCAGCTTCGCCGCCGGGGTCTCCCGCGAGACCATCGAGGACGGCCTGCAGCGGCTGGGCTGGGAGCTGGACTACCTGATCGAGCAGACCATTCTCGGCATGCGCTCGGTGGCCGACGCGATCGGCCTGGGCGGCGCAGAGTAGAAGCCGAAACCTGCGCCTGGGGCGGGCGAGTCTTGCTGCTCCCCGCCTCGCTTCGCTTGATACATCATTCCAGGAGGCATCGCCAGCGGCGGAGGGCTAGGGGAGTACCCTGCCTCCCTCCGCCGGCCCACTGGCGTTAATCTACTTCGCCTGCCTGCTCACCGTGATCTCCTGCGGTTCGCCCTCCAGCCGCATGAACCTCAGTTGCAGCAGCTGGTCGTCTGGCAGCCGCTCGCGGATCAGGTAAAGCGTCGTCTTGCCGGACTCGCCCCAGTCGATGCTGCCCCCATGGACGGCTACCAGGCCAGTCGGCTCCTGCTCCCAGCTGAGCACCACCCTGGTATCGGCGTAGAAGTGGCCGCCACCCGGCCTGATCCAGGGCAGCAGCTGATGCACCGGTTCGATGCTCTCGATCCGGAACGCCAGCTCACCCGTGTGCTCATAGCCCTCCTTAAGGGGAACCTCCAAAGTGGATTCCGCCGGATACCCCGCCAGGCGGACGGTGAGCGTCCTGCTGTCGGTGGCAGCGAAGGTCGCGCGTCTGTCAGCGATATCAGCACTGACGGTGTAGCAGCGAACTTCGCTTCCCTGCTCATCGAACAGCCGCAGCACCGGCTCAGGCCCGGTATAGGTGTACTTGAGAATCGTCCGTACCGGGCTGAACGTCAGGCT
This sequence comes from Bacillota bacterium, assembly GCA_050949085.1. Classification (GTDB taxonomy): domain Bacteria; phylum Bacillota; class UBA994; order UBA5500; family UBA5500; genus JBMNFB01. The sequence continues at coordinate 128,106 of JBMNFB010000001.1, read as the reverse complement.
CTGGAGAAACACCTGCGTGTCGCCACAGGTGAGCGTCTGGTTGATGGGCAGAACCTCGTTGTGTGCTTCGCTGAGTTTTTGCAGGGGGAATGTCAGGGCCAATGGTTCGCTGAGCTGTACATCATCCCAGCTGACAAAGCTCTGGAACTTCTCAATCTCGGCCGGATCCGTCATCCACTGCACAGTGACGTTCACCTTGCGCACATACCAGGGCAGCGGATCCTGACTGCTGAGGGAAACATAGAGCACATTGCCGATCTCGTCGTATGACTTATAGGTAGTATGCCCCCTGCTCTGCCACCTGCCCGCAGTCAGCTCCACCCGCGGCCCGATGCTCTCGCGTATCGCGGCAATCAGGCTATGGTCGCCGCTGAGGCTGAGCACCAGTTCAAACGACTCGGCGTCGCGGTAGGCGGTATGCACCGTCAGCACCACCCCAGCGCGCTCCACCGATTTATCCAGCGCGGGCATAAAGCCTGCTTCGTAGGCTAAATCCAGGCTCTGCAGCTCCAGCGCCTTCTGAAAAGCAGGGCCGATCCCCGGAACAGCACCGACGACGCGCGCCAACGCCGGCAGAACAAAGGGCGAAGCTGCATAGAGGCAGAGCAGCAGCGCTGCGGCCAGGCTGACTAACACCATGCGGCGCCGCTGCTGGCGGCGGGCGCGGGCCAGCAACTGAGACGCACCTTCCCTCGGCCCGAGCGTCAGCCCGGATACCATCAGTTCCCGCACCGCCTTCTCCTCCTGCGGAGTCACCAGATCATCCCTCATTGCCCAGCCCCTCCTTCCGCATATTCTCACCGAGCACCCTCATCCCCTGATACAGGCGGGTCTTGGCCGTGCTCAGCGGCACATCCATGGCCAGGGCGATCTCATCCAGCGGCAAATCCAGCCAGAAGCGGAGGATGACGGCCTGTCGCTGATGCTCCGGCAGCTGCTCCAGTTGCTGCTGCACCACCAGGAATCGCTCAATGTCAGGCTGGCCAACCGCCTCCTCCGGCAGATACTCGCTGGGGATGGGGTTGCGGGCCCGTTTGCGCAGGACCGCGGTGGCTTCGTTGATCAGAATCCGCGTGATCCAGAGGCGGAAGAGGGCTGGGTTGCGCAGCTTGCGTATCTGCCGCCAGGCCTGAAACACCGTGTTCTGCCAGACATCCTCCGCATCATGCGTGCTCTTGACCATACTCAAAGCCGTGCAATAAAGCTTCTTCTCCAGCGGCTCCAGCAGTGCGGCAAACGCCCCCTCGCTGCCGCGCTGAGCCGCCCTCACCAGATCCTCGCTCATCTCACCACCACCTCCCTGTCGCTCCGCTGTCCGCTCAGTAAACACGCCTTATATCGCTCATCGGTTCTCAAAGCGTTCGTCATACATAAGATGCCGGCGGCCGCGCAAAAAGTTTGCTTCGGCTATGAAATCATCTCCGATACCTGCTGTCACACCTCAATGGTATGATAAATCATTATCCAAAACAAACAGACAAAGGGCGGGCCTATTTGTTATCAGGAAAGCGATGCCAGCAATCCTACGATGCCCTATCCCCCCCACCTTTTGCTCTGGAAATACAGATTGCTGGTGGCCTATCCCCGGCCAGCGCTGAATACGATGTTTGCGAGAGGAAGAATCAGGGGGTGGGAGGATGAACGAGTGGTATAACGCTGCTCGGCGGGCCCGCAGCCTCTACGAGATGAGCCAGCAGCTGAACGAAGCGTACCAGCAGCACCGCACCTGGATGATGGAGAACTGGCCCAGCAACGAGAGATTGATCGTGGTCCCGGATAAGGATGGCGAAATTCTGGTGGAGCGACAGCAACGAACCAGATATACCGATTTCAACGAGGCAGAAATTCGGCGCCGGCTGGGAGACCTCGGCTATCTCCGACTGGTGTCCATCGACCCGTTCAGGTTTCGGGCGGCCATCGAACAGGGCATCATTACCGAGCAGGCGCTCCAGGGCCTGTTCCAGAAAACAGACACGACGTCACTGGTTATCCGGCGAAGGTGAAGCGAGGCAAACAGGTAACGGAACAGAGCAAAACAAAGGGGCTGCGCGTTACAGCCCCCTTTTTCGTGTTCGGGTCGCGGCCATTCTGGCCTGGGTGTGGTTAGTTTGCGGTCGTTTCGAGGGCGAGGCTGCTAACTGGGGATGATCTCCCACTCGTTGGCCTTGACTAATGGGAGGGTATGGAGGGTGTTCTTCCAGGGGCCAAACAGGTAGAGGGTAGTGTGGAGGCAGGGCTGGAAGATGTCGTCTTCGACGAAGAAATGGTAATAGGCGTATCTGTCGTCCAGGCGGAATTGGAGGGTAATCACCGAGCCGTTTTCCACGTCCAGGGATCGGTCTACAATTAGGCTCCAGGTGGATGGGGTGTCAAAGCCGGTGAAGGGCGCAGCATGGACCTGAACCTGCACTTGGGCGATGCCTCCACTGAGGTTGGACAGGAGCAGGCCAAACCGGTTGCCACGTTTGAGCAAGCGGGGTCCGATATGGAGAGGGCCGCTAGTCCTTATAGTCATCGTCTCACCTCCCTCAGTTCAGGGGTTGATCGTCTGCAGTTCCCACTCATTCCCCTTGACCAGGGGAACGGCGTACCAGGGACTCGATTTGTGACGGAGCAGATAGAGCGTCGGGTGGAAGCAGGTATTCGGCAAGCTGTTATCAACATGGAACTGGTAATAGGCAAACTCCCGGGAGACAGGTATCTCAAATGTGACTATGGTGGGAGGTTCCAACTCACCCACCTTATCCAGGATCTTCACCCAGGTGTCCGGCGTGCCAAAATTGGTGAAGGGAGCAGCATAGACCTGCACACCAATGAGCACCGTGTTGCCGGACAGGTTGGACAGCAACAGCAGAAAGCGACGCCTTTCCCGCCTATGACGCTCCTGAACAAACAGGGGGCCACTGATCCGTCGATGCAATGCCATTATCTCACCTCCCACGGCCATGCCTGGCTGCTGCACAGATATATGAACAACCATGCGGATCGTACTGCATGATATGTATATCAAGCGCGGGATGTACCAAACCGAAGAGGGGTGGCCGCAGGGGTGAGAGCGTCGCAGTCAGAGTACACCACCTCCGGAGCCGCGATGCCTTCCAAAGCAAAACGGGGCTGTTGCTTGCGCAACAGCCCCTCGATTGTCCTTGACCCCTATCCGAGGAACACGTTTTCCCGGTGCCAGCGCACCAATTCCTGGGCTGGGCGCTCCAGCAGGGAGTCGGGCAGGTTGCGGAGCGGCTGGCCGCGGAATGAGGCATACCCTCCGCCAGCGTCGCCGCCAGCCCCCGCCCTGAGCTGATCGCTGATCTGGATGCGTCCTTCATCGTCCAGCGCGATATAGCCGCGCTGAAACAGCGTACAGAGGTCACGCCGCAGCACAAGGCCGTTGCTGACGGTATTCGGCCCGCCCTGGGCGGGCGGTTTAACGTATGTCACCGCCAGGGCGGCGGGGGCACTGGCATTGGTGATGGCGCAGCGGAAGTGGTAAGCCTGCAGCACGTTCACTTTGAAAGTGCCGGGCCCGGTGTCGGCAGGGGTGAGCTGCGCTGCCTGGAAACGACGGAACCAGGTCCGCTTGCGCAGTTTACGGGCGAGGAGCCGCTGACGCACAGCAGCATACAGCTCCTTGCCGTCGCGGTTATCGGTATCGTAGATGCGCCCGTGGGGCGTGTTGGGCGACCAGTTTTCGGGCACAGGAATCCAGTCCTGCTCCTCAAAAAAGAAGGGATCGCCCAGGATAAGGGAGCTGATCTCCGGATCAGGCTCAACCTGCCCAGTGCCCCTGCGCTGGCGCTGCACGCGCTGCAGGAAGCTGGCGAAGTCGGGCTCGCCGTTCCACTCCCCGAATGCCTCCCAGAGGAAGGAAACAGGCAGAAAGAGCTGCCGGGCAAAGACGCCGCCACCGACGATGCAGTTATGCGGCGAGTGCAGTTTGAGCAGGAACAGCTCGCCCGGGTCCAGAGCCAGGAAGTTTCGCGTATCGCCGGCCAGCCAGAAACTTGCCTCCGCCGGCTGCAGCTGGCGCAGGTGGTTATACCAGGCGAGTTCGGTGACGGCTACATACAGGCGCAAGATCGGTTCACTCCCTCGGGCGGTTGCCGCGTCATCTGGCAAAACAGCTTTACTCCCCTGACAATTCTCCAGTCGGGCTCACTTTACCTGCCCAGTTATGTCAAGTCAAACCCCGGCGATCAGGCTGGTCACTCCACCGCTTTCATGGATTCCACCATGCCGATCTGGCGTAGCTTGCGCAGCATCAGCAGGTCCACCAGCAGCGAGAAGAGCAGGGTAATGACGGCGGCACCCAGATAGCTCCAGAAGGTAATGGAACGCCCAAACATCAGGTCCGGCGACTCGGCCTGGCGGATGATGAACCTGAGCAGCCACCACCCCAGCGGCAGCCCGACCACGGCGCCGATGATGGTCAAGATCGTCGTTTCCCGGAAGATATAGGCGGCCACCTCTTCCTGATGAAAGCCCAGCACGCGCAGGGTGGCCAGCTCGCGCTTGCGCTCGTCGATATTGATGTTGATCAGGTTGAAGAGGACGATCATCGCCAGCGCGCCGGCAGCGAGGATGATCACCACCACCATGAAGTCGATGCTGCTCACCAGACGCTCCATCGTCTGCCGGAAGCCAGAAAGAAACTGGGTGCCGACCACGCCGTCAAAGCTCAGCAGCTGGCCGGAGATCTCGTCTTCCTGCGCGGCGCTGTCAACCTCGATTTTGACCAGCAGGGTGTCTGCCGCCGGCTCGGCAGCAAAGGCGGCGCGATATGCCTCGGGGCTGAGGTAAAGCGTCTTGCCGACATAGTTTTCGCAGATGCCAGCCAGGCTGAGCTGGGCCAGTTTGCCGGCGCTGTTTTCCAGCCAGAAGCCGTCACCCACACGCAGGCCCAGATCCTCGGCAAGTTTTTCGGTCATGACCACCGGATGCTGCTCCAGCGAGAGCGTCTGTTGGCCCAGCCGGCTGCGCAGGTGGACAAACTCCTGAAAGTCAAGGAAGTCGCTGGGCACATGGATATCGACGGCGTGACGACTGCCGCGCGGGTCAATCCGGCCGTGATCGGTAAAGACCGCGGTATGGCCGGTGACGGCGGCAGTGCTATCCAGCCAGCGCTGCAGGTCAGCGCCGCCGGGCTGACTCGCCTTCAGCTCGATGCGCAGATCGTAGAGCATGATCTCCTGGAACTGAGTCTCGGCGATGGTGTGCACCGAATCGCGGAGGCCAAAGCCGGTGACCAGCAGCGCGGTGCAGCCGGCCACGCCAACCACCGTCATGTAGAAGTGCCGCTTGTAGCGAAACAGGTTGCGGGCGGTGGACTTGTGGCTGAATTTCAGTCGGCGCCAGAAAAATCCCAGCTTCTCCAGCAGGATGCGTTTGCCCGCTGCCGGCGCCCTGGGGCGCATCAGCGCCGCCGGCCGTTCCCTAAGCGCCTGATCACAGGCGTAGAGGGTGACCAGCATCGTCAGCAATACTGCCGACAGAGTCATCTTGAGGGCCAGGGGCGCCCAGAACAGGGTGTGAAACGACGGCAGGCTGAAGCTGACGCCGAAGGCCTTCCAGATCAGCCAGGGGACCAGCGGGAAGCCGATCGCCAACCCCAGGGCGCTGCCGGCGGCAGTGGCTAGCCAGGAATAGCCGAGATACTTGCCCATGATCGCCAGGCGGCTGTAGCCCAGTGCTTTCATGGTGCCGATCAGGGTGCGTTCTTCTTCAACCATGCGCATCATGCTGGTCAGTGAAACCAGCGCCGCCACCAGCAGAAAGAAGACTGGGAAGACGGTGGCGATGGCATCGACCTTCTCGGCATTCATGGCAAAGGTGGCATAGCTGACCACGGCGTTCTGATCCAGCACATACCACCGGGCTGGCTCCAGGGCGAGGAGCTCAGCCTCTGCCTCGTCGATCTCCCGCTCAGCATCGGCCAGCCCCCGCTCTACGTCGGCCGCGGCCTCCCAGTAGTCGGCCTCGCCGGCGACCAGCTCCTGCAGCCCTGCGGCGTAGTCAGTCTCACCCTGAGTGAGCTCGGCCTCGGCCTCGGCCAGCTGACGCTGGGCATCAGCGATCTCGCGCAGCAGGGTCTCCTTCCCCTCCCCCAGCTGCGCCAATCCGTCCCGATACTGCTGCCAGCCTGCATCCAGGTCGGCCCGCCCCTGTTCCAGCTCGGCCCAGCCGCGCTCCAGCTCCAGACGCGCTTCCTCCAGCTGCGCCCGCCCCTCCTCCAGTTCGGCCCAGGCAGCAGCCAGCAAAGCGCGGTTTTCGTCCAGTTGACGCCGCCCGTCAGTCAGCTGGCGCTCACCGTCTTCATATGCCGCCCAGCCCTCAGCCAGCTCGGCCTCTCCCTCGTGGTAGGCCTGCCAGCCGGCCGCGAGCTCAGCCTCGGCATGCTGCAGCTCGGCCTCGGCTGCCTGTAGCTGCCGCCAGCCGCTGAGGAGCTCGTCAACACTTTCCGGAAGCTGCTCCAGCTCGTCCTCTAGCGGATCGCGTCCCTCCTCCAGCTGCTGTCGCCGCTCCCGCAGCAGCACCAGGGTTTCCTGCAGCATCGCCGGCGTGGTGCCGGGCGGCAGCTCCGCCTCGCCAGCCTCGACATCGGCCAGCAGCTGCTCCAGTTCGTCAATGGCACGATTGACCAGCTCCAGCTGGTGCTCGAGGCCGATCAGCTCCAGTTCGCGGGCTTCCCGGATTAGCTGCAGGACGCCATCGACGGCGCGTTGCGCTGACTGATCGGCTTCCAGGGCGGCAAAGAGTTCATCCACCGTCTGATAGGGCAACCCGGCTTGTTGCAGCAGAACGAGGACGGGTGCCAGCGGTTCCTCGATCTGCGCCCGATAGGCCGCCACCTGTTCGCGACCGGCCTGGAGTTCCGCCTCACCCACCTCCAGCTCGGCTCGGGCTGTGGCCAGCTGCCGTTCGCCATCTTCCAGCTGGCGCCGGGCGGCAGCCAGCTCTGCAACACCCTGGGCATATTCTGTTTCACCGGCGGCCAACGCCGCCTGCGCTGCCTGCAATTCCTTCTCCCCCGCCAGAAACTCGGCTAAGCCATCCTCAAACTCGCTCTGCCCGCGGGTGAGTTCCTCCGCAGCCGCAGCCAGCTGGCGCTCGCCATCCTCGAGCTTGATCAAGGCTGCCGCCAGATCTTCCTCGGCCTGGGCGATCTCTGCCTCACCCGCCGCCGTCTCCTCCGCCAGGGTGAGCCGGCCCTCTTCCAGCCTGACCCAACCATCATCCAGCTGCTGACGGGCAGCGGCCAGCTCCTTCCACCCGGCCGCCAGGTCGGCCCAGGCGGCAGCCAGCTCCTCCTCTGCCGTGCGGCGCCCCTCGGCCAGGTCGGCCCGAGCCTGGGCGATCTCCCCCAGCCCCTCGCTGAGCACCTGCTGGTAGCGGATCGCCGAGCGGGATTCGCCCAGCTCCTCCAGCTGCCGGACGGCGTCGGCCACCAGCGCCTCATATTCCGGCGTGAGGGTGGTCAGCGCGCTGGCGCCCTGCAGCGTCAGATAGGCATCGGTGAAGACGTCCAGCCGATAGCATTCGGCGGCAACGTAGATGATGGCGTCCAGGTAGCCGCTGCCGACCAGGCTGGGCTCGCGCTCGATGGAGAAGTGAAACGGATGGCGCGCGATTCCCACCACGGTATACTCCTGCACCCGATAGGAATCGTCGCTAGCGCTGTTTTCCTCCGGGGAAACGGTCAGGGTCGAACCCAAAGCCAGCTCAGTCAAAGTGCCATAACCCCGCTCCATGACGCACTCACCGGCGTGCTCCGGCCAGCGGCCGGCCAGGAGCTCGAGGCGGTTGATCGTCGCCTGATTCTCGCCCAGAAGATCAGCCCAGGCCAGGCCGTAAATGCGGGTGGTCAGCTGCTCGTTGTCGCCGGTCTGGAGGATGGCATCCATCACCTTGGCCGGCATCAGCTGGGCGACGGCAGGCAGGGCGGCGATGCTGGCCAGGTCGTCGGCTGTCAGGCCCATCGTCGCCTTGATGAAGATGTCGGCGGCGTTCTGGCGGCTGAAGTGGTTGTCCACCGAGAAGCGCATGTCCGGCGTCGTCGCCCAGAGGCCGGCGACAAAGCCGACGCCCAGAGTGACGATGCCGAAGATGGCGAGAAAGCGACCCAGGTTATGGCGAACAGCGCGCAGGATGCTCTTCAGGTAGGTGCGACTCACCGCTACCACTCAATCCTTTCCACCGGCAGGGGATTCGCGTTCTGTTCTACCTTCGTGATCTGGCCGTTCTTGACATGGATCACCCGGTCGGCCATCTGGGTGATGGCCAGGTTGTGGGTGATCACCACCACGGTTCGCTCCATCTGGCGGCAGGTGTCCTGCAGGAGCTGGAGGATGTTCTTGCCGGTGTTATAGTCAAGGGCACCGGTAGGCTCGTCGCAGAGCAGGATCTGCGGGTTCTTGGCCAGGGCGCGGGCGATGGCCACGCGCTGCTGCTCGCCGCCGGAAAGCTGCGCCGGGAAGTTGTCCAGGCGATGCCCCAGGCCCACCTGCTCCAGCACCGCGCGCGGATCCAGCGGGTTGCGGCAGATCTCCGAGGCCAGCTCCACGTTCTCCAGGGCGGTCAGATTCTGCACCAGGTTGTAGAACTGGAAGACGAAACCGACCGCGTGGCGGCGATAATCGGTGAGCTGGCGCTCGTTGAGGCTGCTCACCTCCAGCTCGCCCAGCCGGATCAGCCCGCGGTCGCAGCTGTCCATTCCCCCCAGCATGTTCAGAACGGTCGTCTTACCGGCGCCGCTGGGCCCGACGATGACGCAGAACTCACCCTGATCGATGCTGAAGCTGGCGCCATCCACGGCGACAATGGTCTGCTCCCCCATCTGGTAGTATTTCGAGACATTTTCAAAGAGGACAAAATCCTTCACCGTCTCCTACTCCTCATCACCGATGATCTGGTTGCTGAGCTCGATGAGACGAATCAGCTGGCGCACGTTTTCCTCCCCCATGCCCTCCACCAGGTGATCAAAGTAGCGCTCCACCTGCTCCTGCTTGCTGCGCAGGTGTGCCGCCCCGGCGGGAGTGATGGTGACCAGCATCCGCCGCCGATCCGCTTCGGAGATCTCCATCTGCACATAGCCCTTGCGGCGCAGGGCGGACAGCGCCGCCGTGATCCGCGAGCGGGAGACGTGCAGCCTGTCGCTGAGCTGCGACGGGTTCACCCCATCGCCGCGGTGCTGCGACAGGTAAACGAGGATGCGCAGCTCGCCCTGCAAAAACTCGGCCAGGGCGGCAATCGCCTTCTTTTCATACATGCCCGCCAGCGCGTCCATCAGTTCATCCCGCAATCGTTCGGTATCCATCGGAGGCCCCCCTGCTATGGTTTACACCATGAATAATTCACCGTGTTTATTATAGCATGCGGCGCCTGGGTAAATGCAATAAGAGGCAGGAAAAAGGACGGGAGGGTCTATTGGCAACCGTCTCCAACACCAGCTTTACGCTTGTCACACTTGAAGGCCAACTATCGCTGATTGATACTATTCGTAGTAGTTAACGTACACCAAACCCTTGTTAGGTTTTTACTTGATGATATTGTTTGACTACTGATCGGTTTTGATATATACTGTCACTACAAACATCAAAGGAGGCGCATCAAATGGGTCAATCTATCCTGGGTCTGCTGATCATCCTCGTTCCTATGTTCTTATTCGCTGAGAGTAGCAAGGTATTTGATCGATGATTAGATCGCCCTCTTGATGGATAATTTGTCCAGCAAGGGGGCATTTACATTTCCGACAATAATCTATGTTTGACTAGTAGGCATATTTGTTATATAGTATTATACGAAGACTATACTAAGGAGGAATCCACTTATGAACACTCTCCTGGCACTGATTATCATCATTGGCTCCATGTTCGTTTTCTCCGAGAGTGGCCGCGTAGTCGATCGTTAGCCCGAACCAATACTTATGAAGAGCAAAACCCCTTGACGGAACGGTCCGTCAAGGGGTTTTCATGCATTATCTACATCGCTAATCAGCCACCATCAAGCCTGCTACTGTTCGGCTTTCGCTCCGCAGCTGGGGCAGAACTTGGCATTGGCGCTCATCTTCTCTCCACACTCGCTGCAGAACTTCTCTTGCAGCAGCCTCTGCCCACACTCGGGGCAGAACTTGACGTTGCGCTCCAGGCTGGCCCCGCAGTTGGGGCAGCTGGCCACAATCGTCTCTCGCCAGTATTCGGTGGCGAGCTTCTTGTCTTCTTCAGCCATGGCGGCATGCCTCCAGACCTCCTCCACCGAGCGGGAAGACTGAGCTGCCGACATCTCGACGCCGAGATCAGGTGCGCAGTTCTTGCAGAGTCCTTTGGTATTATTCCAGCAGCGCTCGCGGCAGACCCAGGCCTGGCAGCGTGGGCACTGGATAAAGGACGGCATCACTTCGGCAACAGCTTCCTTCAGGGCTTCATCATGCGCCTTTTGCCATCCTGCCGAGCGAACCCGGTGGCCAAGCGAGGCGCCGCGGCTGAAGATGCCGCCCAGGAGATCGCCGGCGGCGTCAATGGCCGAGGTAACCGTCCCGGTCATCCACGCCCTGAATGGTGTGCGGAAGCCAGTTCCGCAGCGGTCGCAGTTGAACTCAAACTGGAATCCCCGATCCGTGCTGTTGTCGGAGTAGTTGCGGGTAAACCGGATCTTCTCAGCCAATTCTCATCACCCCTATCAATAATTGGCGCCTCAAAACACTGTGTAATTTTCACAATTTTATTATGCGCACCGGGATGCAATGATGTCAACTGCGAAATCCACGCGGTGTATTAGCAGGGAGGATTGGACTGGCGTTTTTCATCATGCAAAAAGAGGCGCGGTAGCTCCGTCGCCTCTTCATTTGCCGGCAATTCAATTCTAGCGAAGCTGGCTTCTTTCCTTCCCGGTGATTTGCTCGATGCTGATCTTGTAGACCCGGGCCCGATCCTGGTTGCGCTGGATATACTCCAGACCTTTCTCGAGGAACGGGGCCGAATACTTCTGCATGAAGCCGGCCAGAGCCGCCAGCTTCTCTTCACCTTCCACTTCCGAAGCGCGGCCGAAGACGATTACGCTTTCAAAAAAGCAGGTGAATTGCTCCGGCTGGAGCTCGCTCTTGCCCACAACACAAAACGAGACCCGGTTGTTCTGGGCAATGTTTACCAGCTTGCTCCCTTCGGGCGCACAGTGGAAGTAGATATGGTCATCCTGGTAGACATAATGCAGGGGCACCCCATAGGCATAGCCGTTGACACCTGTGGTGGAGAGGACACCCCACTCCCCATTCCTGAGCACCTCTCTGGATCGGGCGTCGTCCATCTGTCGGTCTTTCCTGCGCATCTCTCTGAACATCTGCATCTCTCCTGTTGCTTTTCTATTGGGCTCAGCCCTTCGCCAGGTAGCCGACTAGCGGCCGCAGGCACAACTACACTTTTTCATCACCTAAGCGGCGTTTCCTGCTGCTTGGAGCTGTTTCCAGGTTAGCTGGCTGCAGTTCTGGCCATGCTCCATTGCGCCTTCAAGATCTGGAGGTTCATACGCGGTACCGATTCGGCAGCGATCTGGCGAAGATATGCAGGTGCCTCGTGTCCCCGGGGCGAAATATGCTACCTGGGAAATCGGTCATCACGGACAGGAGGCAACGCGGTGAGAAACGCTGCTATCATTGAAGAGATAAGAGCCGTCCTACCTAAGGACTCCATTGGCAGATATGACTTGCTGACCGTCTTCGCCCACAAGACCCTGCTTGATAAGATTGTAGCGACCCTGGCGCAGGACTATCGGGGGAAGGTGGATTATGTTGTGGCGCCGGAGGCGATTGGCTGGATACTGGGCACAGCGCTGGCGCAGGAGTTGGGGGTTGGTTTTGTCGGGGTAAGAAAGGGAGGCAGGCTACCTTACGCGGAAACGGAGCTTATCTCCACCTGCTTTTCCGACTACTCGGGTGAGCAGAAGAGCTTCGAAATACACCGGATGTCTCCTGTGAGAGGCAAGAGGATCTTGATAGTAGATGACTGGGTGGAGACGGGTTCGCAGATGACTGCCTTGATGGACTTGCTGAAGCAGCTGGGCTGCACCATTGTCGGGCTGGCCACTCTTGGCATCGACACCAACGAGGTCACACGGGAATGGATAGAGACTGGATTTGTGGCCCATATCGGGACGGACATCTGATCATCTCCTCGGTTGGCCCACCCACTGGGGCATGCCGGGTGCAGATTACTCTACCACTCTGTTTCCTGAGATGATATGATAAGAAGCACGTCTCAATCGATATGAGAGGATGATTCATCTGCTTAAGAACATGACAGAAGGGCCGGCTGGCAAGCTGATTCTCGCCTTTGCCGTTCCCATGTTCATCGGGAATATCTTTCAACAACTATATAACATGGTGGACTCAATAGTTGTGGGCCGTTATGTCGGCCCCCAGGCCCTGGCCGCCGTCGGCACCAGTTTCCCAGTCATCTTCCTGCTGATCTCGCTGGCAATGGGGCTGACCATGGGCTCGGGCGTCATCATCTCCCAGTATTTCGGCGCCGGCCAGAACGAGCAGGTGCGGAAAGCCGCCTCGACGGCGATGATCTTCCAGACAGTCTTCGGGCTCGCCGCATCGGTGGTCGGCGTTTTCTTCTCACGCCCACTGCTGCAGCTGCTGCGCACGCCGCCCGACGTCATCGATGCTTCGGTCACCTACATGACCATCTTCTTCGGCGGCCTGATCTTCATGTTCACCTATAACACGCTCTCCAGCACCTTGCGGGCACTGGGCGACAGCCGGACGCCGCTCTACTTCCTGATCATCGCTGCGGTAATCAACACCGTGCTGGACGTCATTTTCGTGGCCAGCTTTGGCTGGGGTGTAGCCGGTGTGGCCTGGGCCACCCTGATTGCCCAGGCTGTCTCTTCGATTCTCTGCCTGGTCTACATCCGCCACCGCGTACCGCTACTGCGCTTCTCCCGGCAGGAATTCGTCTTTGACCGCGAGATGTTCCGGACGATGGTGCGCATCGGGATTCCCTCCGCCCTGCAGCAGAGCGTGCTCTCACTGGGCTTTATGGCTATGCAGGGGCTGATCAACTCCTTTGGCAGTGTCACCATGGCCGCCTACACCGCAGCTTCGCGTCTGGATAGCTTCGCGATGATGCCTATCCAGAACTTCAGCATGGCCTTGTCAACATTCGTGGGCCAGAACGTGGGTGCCAACCGCTTCGACCGGGTGCGGGAAGGACTGCGCTCCACCCTGGCGATGACGTTAGGCGTCTGCCTGGTGGCTTCCTTACTGATCTATCTGATTGGGCCGCAACTGATTCAGATCTTCATCGACGCCAAGGAGACCGAGGTCATCGCCCGCGGGGTGGACTACCTGCGCACTGTTTCGCTCTTCTATGTGATCTTCAGCGTAATGGTCGTCGTCAACGGCGTGCTGCGCGGCGCTGGTGACACTGTGCTCACGATGGTCAGCTCGCTGGTTGGCCTGGGAACCAGGGTTGGCGTAGCCTATTGGCTAGCATCGCTTCCCGCTATGGGCTACCGCGGCATCTGGTGGGCCATCGGCATCGGCTGGACAGTCGGCACCATCGTTCCGGTCGTGCGCTATCTCACCGGCGGCTGGAAGCAGAAAGCTGTGATCAGGCAGCAGATGCTGGGCACCGATTCGCTAGCAGATGATACGGTGTAGCGCGGACTAAGGCAAGAGCGAAAGGAAAAAAGACGAGGGCAACCCTCGTCTTTTCTTATATGTAGCAGAGGTGCGCTCGCTGGCCTAGTTTGAGACAAGCACGCGAATCTGGCGCACAATTTCCTCAGCGTCGCTGTCCAGCGCAGCCCGAATCACTTCGTCTTTCTCGGTGCTGGGTGTGAGCACGGCGTCGATCAGCTCTGCCGCTGGCGACCCAAGTCGGAACAACCTCACGACAGCGTATTGATCACTGGGGAGCGTCTTTGGAAAATGGCCAATCCCGTAACCAGCCAGAGTGCGCGACAGGTCTTCGATGACCTTAACCCCTAATTTCGATAGCCCTTGGCGTCGCGAAGCACCTGCATCGGCAGAGACAGCAGATCACCGTTTCTCATGACTTCTTCCCGGATTTCTTCCATCGTCATCATTCTAATCCCGCCCCTTCTCTCTATCTTCTAACATTCTAATACGTATAATAAACTAATTCCCCGGCTAAAACAAGACTTATTTTAGGGACATATTATAAACTTGTGATGGGACTATTTTTCCTGGCGCGCGACAGAATGCCGTCGCGAGAAAGAAGGCACGCCGCACGGCGTGCCTTCTCATGTCCTTGGTAAACTGGTGGCGAAACCCGAACTCCTCGGAGGACCACATTGCCCTCACTATGCCATTGCCACGTCACAACCTCTAGAATCACCCGTCCAGCAGCTGCCTCAGGAAGCGCACTACGTCTCCTCGCTTGAGTACATCGTGGTACCTTTGGTTGTAATAGTCTCGCAAGCAGCCGTAGCAGGAGGAATCGGCCTGCTCACCGCCACAGTCGCACTGATCCATCAATGCCAGAGCAGCCCGCAGTGCCCCTTCCAGCATGGCGGGGGCACACAATCGGCGGACATGGCCGGCCCCTCCCGGTGTCTTGTCGAAGAGGACCAGGCAATAACCGGGCTGGTGGGTGAGTTTGCTGGGCTGGTAGATGATACAGCCGGCAATCTCCCCTTCTTCCACATCTAGATAGGCGGCCACGCCCCGCAGGAGACCGTGCAACACAGATAACGCTGCTTCGCGCTTCACCAATTCGGGCGCAGTGAAGTGAAGGATGATCACATCTGTCTCGAAGAGGTAGCCGAGGGAATATCTTCTGAGGGTTTGGTTGACGCAGAGATGCCCCGAGGGGCGCTCGTGCTCGGATCTCCTCACCGACATGCCCGGCTGGCTGAGTTCGGCATAACCACAAGCCTCACACACATAGAAGCGGGCGTTGTTCAACACGGCCATGCGATCGGGGTGACTGAACCCGATGTCTACCTGCCCTGCGCCGATGTTATGCGTCTGCAGTTCGATCCTGTCCAGGTAACCGACGTACGAGATTTCGCCGCGGTAGGTGCGTTCAGGCTTTTTCAACCCGGGATCTGTAATTGCCTTCACATCAACCTCAAAGCCATACTCTGGGATCAGGAAGGTGCCCTGCCTGCTCTCAAGAGATGCACCACACTGGCGACAGCTGGACAGCCCGCGATCGTCGCTCTGCTCCATATCTACGTTCAGGGTGGCACAGTTCTCGCACTGAACAAAGTTGTGTGTCTTCCAGCCTAAGCGAGGTATCCGTCTAATGTAGCGGCTGGTTAGCAGTTTGCCGTTGGCCACTACCTGTGAGCCGGGAGCATACTCAGAAATCGCCATAGACAGGTCACGCTGCAGCTGCACACCCAACTTGTGCCCTTCCCGGTAGTCGTGGGCCTGCATTTCCACGGTATCCACCGGGAATCCATACTTGGGCAGCACATTCTTGCGGGCCAGAAAGGCCAGAATGCTTTCATGCTGATAGGCCCTGATTCGGTTGCTGAGCCGGTCAATGCCCGAGCGGCCCATCTGGTAAAGTCGCTCGCGCTCTTCCTTCAGTACCCCCACTTCGTACTCATATTGAGCTACAGCTTTAGTAAGGGCGCCCTCTTCGCCCAGCAAACCCTCAATCCAGCCAAAGCCATCCACGTCAAAGCGATCGGCTAACCGGGTAGGCAGGAAGCGGCGCAGATATTGCTGTAAGTCCCGAGGGTGAGAGGTGATGTATTCACGGAAGGTATCCAGTCCTAGGACTCCCTGTTCATCTGGCTCCAGCAGGTCGGCCACTGTGGAAAAATAGTCAGGATACTGACGCCAGAAAAAGGCCAGCGCCGCTGCATACAAGTGACGAATGGCGATCCTTTCGTTCTCGATCACAAAGCGTGGTGGATTTATCTTTCCCCGGATCATGGCCTCCGGCCGCCGGAAAAAGGTGAAGTCGTGGCTGCTCTTGTTACAGAAAGTGAGGGCATAAGCCGCTGATTGCTTACTGCGCCCGGCACGCCCGGCGCGTTGGGCATAGTTGGCTGGAGATGGCGGCATGTTGCGCATGAACACCGTCTCCAGAGTGCCGACGTCCACACCCATTTCAAATGTGGTGGAACAACTCAGTACATCAATCTCCTTGTTCTGAAAGCGCCGCTGATACTCATAGGCTGTCTCTCGATCCAGTTGTGCCGTATGCTCCACCACCCGCAGCGGGCGAATATCCAGCTGGCGATAGAGATTATAGTAGTGGTTATCGGCGAAGGCCTGGGCGCAATCGATCGGTCTCAGGGCGCCATCGCACTTATAGGTGGGGCAGACGCCAGCAACATTGTGAATGGTCACCCTCCTGCACTTCGAGCAGATATACCACTGCTCTCCGACCGTAACCTGCACTCTGGCTGTGTCCAGGCGATAGGTCCCGCGGTGTTCTACCAGCAAGTGGAGGGGCATGAAAATACGATGCCAGATGGCGTTAAGCAGCTCAACAGCCCGATCCCTGTCCACCGATTTACCCTTGCGGGCCAGCACGCGCTGCAAGTAGTCTAGACGCTTGTTGCTCATATGCCTGCGGCTGGGGACGAAGGAACGCTGATACCTCCTGGCGTCGGAGTCGGAGAAGGTGTATGAATACTCAACCCCGTTATGAGTGAAGTACTCCTTGGCTTCTCTGTTTAGTCTGGCAGGATAATGGACTGCTGCATCGGTCATCATGCCTAAGGACAACACGCTGCAGAGCGTAGCCACCTCCTCAGCACTAAGGGAGTACTTGGTGTTAGGCGGAATCCGGCTACCGTCCACCGTCAGGCCCAGCAAGCCCAGACTGCACAGCGAAGTGCTAACGTTATTGTTCACCACCTCATCCAGGATGGCCTTCCAGGCTTCCTGCCGGGTTATTCCCTCATTCTCCACGGCGACATCGTGCTTCTCAAACTGATAAATCAGCTCTTCAACGAACTGGTTTATCGAGACAGCTCCGTCCAGCGACTGCAATGCTTCGTAGACCAGGCGCTTGTATAACATGTTGCGATACGAGAGGTCGAAATAGCTGGCATAATAGGCAGCGGCCTGGCGACTATCTGAAAAAGCGATAAACTGCTTAGCTGCCGTCACTTCCCGCCTGACGACCGTTTCGCTGTTGACAATACCGAACCCCGTATCATCATCCTCGGCCTCAGCTGCCTCCACCTGCAGGTGGCTGCTGGGTAGTTCCTCAAAGAGAGCGGTACCAATGACGCTGGTGACGGCTTCCTGTCCCGTGTAGAACTGTCGGAGGATGCCGTGGCCGTTGAAGTTCTCGCAGGAGATGCATTTGTACAGCGTTCCTGTCTCGTTGTTGATTCGCACCCGATATATACGGACATAATGCTCAGGTCCGTGTTCACAGTAGTCGCCGCCCACCCTACTGGCCTTGCGCAGCCAACCGCATCGGACACAGACAAGATACTCCTCAGCCTTGATCTGCTCCAGCTCCAGGGCGTGATCTTCGTCGGTATCCGCCACTTCATCGGCTAGGAGGAAGAGCTGCTTATGCTCTAGTTCATCCGTCCTGTCATACTGTTCCAGATAGCCATCAATCTCCTTACCCACCAGGTGGATAGTATGGCAAGCTGAACAGACCGCTATCTCGAACACCTTATACTCGGTTCCATCGTCCTCACGGTGAACCTTCTTCCGGTTGAGGAACAGCTTATGGCTAGGGTTGAGTGTTATGAACACGCTCTCGGTAGCACGCAAGAGCATGTGGTAGCGAGCGTCAAAGAGGCGCTGCCCGCCGTACTCAGCTCGGGTGGCAACTGCCACAAAGTCGGCAACCTCGTCCACCGTCCAGCCCAGATGGCGTGCCAGATCTTCCACCGTGCGCGGTTCCTGTAGATAACTGCGAACCTTCCAGTAGGTCGGGTCGCGGACAACCGCCTGATACAAGATCTCGCTGGCCGTGTGCCCCCCTCTCCCTACCACGGCTGCCTCTCGCACCTGTAGGCTGACTGTTTCATCAGGCAAATCCTGATCCAGCCAACGTGCAGCCTGCAAATAGAACTCCTTAGGTAGTTTGACCAGCGCAGCCGGCGGGCGCGGTTCTACTCGGCGGGCGCGGATCACGTTCTCGCTGCGAAACGGGCTGGCGCACAGATCAGTGGCGAACGAAGCCACCTCCGCGTCATCTCTATCGCCACCCAACGTCGCACTGGTCAGGATATACTGGAGGTTATCGTTCTCGAGCTTGGCACGCAGGCGGCGGAGCAGCATCGAGACCTCGATACCGGTGGAACCGCGGTAAATATGCGCCTCATCCAGGATGATGAGCTTCCACTTGGCCGCGTGTTCTGCACTGAAAAACACGCTCTCCGTAGGCCTGACCATGAGATGCTCCAGCATGGCATAGTTTGTAATCAGGATATGCGGCGGTGTGGCAAGCATCCGCTCCCGCGAGATGAGCTCGTTGGGTGCCGGCTCACGGTGCTCATTGAGTGCCCGATAATCGGCCAGCGCTTCGCTCTGGCGGTGTTTCGTCTGACCAGTGTAGCAGCCATAGGTGATCTCGGGGAAATCGGCCAATATGCTGCGCAGCCGACCCACCTGATCGTTGGCGAGCGCGTTCATCGGATAAACGAATAGGGCACGCACTCCTGGATCAAGGATTCCCTGTTCTGCTTGGCGCAGCAGGTGATTGAACACCGGGATCAGAAAGCTCTCGGTCTTACCGGAGCCGGTTCCGGTGGATACAACGATATTCTCTCCGCGCAGGGCACGCCTGATTGCCTGCTCCTGGTGCTGATAGAGCGGGCGCGTCGGCGGCAGATCGAGACGCTCAAAGAGCGGAGAAAGCTCGCCGCTGGCGATCAGTTGGTCAATGCTCTGCCCCGTCTCGAACGAGTCGGATACGTCCAGATAGGGACCCGCGGAGAAGGCCCCAGGCCTGCTCAAGGCCTGTTCAAACTGGCGCGCATACTCGCTATCTCCGATCTGGAATATGGTTCTCAGGTACCTCAGGTACTTTTCTGTAATCTGCCTGGAAGCTCTCACCGGTGCGAAAGCCACCTGACTCCCCTCCCTCGAGTCATTTTTCTACTACGCATCACTGGAGCCCACGTTCCGAGCCAAGGTTGCTGGCTGCGCGACCGTAGGGATGAATGTAACTCCAAAACTATATTCATCAGGGTAAAGCGGAGTATAACGGCGATATCTCTCAGCTCGTGGCAAGTTTCTGTCTTCATCCTTCACGATGATCTTGCGCTTGTCGTCGTAGAGCAGTTCCACGAAATCATCCTCATCCTGCACGGTAATGATCATCTGATTCACACGCTGCAGGTTGGGGATGTGCACCTTGACGTTGAACCTGACCAGAGTTCGTTCCCGCCGGTCGAGTGCTGTCATCTCACCGATGTAGGTATGCAGTTCTGCACCTAGGGGCTGCAAGTGGCGAACCTCGCAACTGACGTGCCACGGAAGCCGCTGAACGCGACCGGATTGTCTGATGGATTCAATCCTGATTGGTTGACCGCGCAGGTCAGCCGGATTGACCAGCTCCTGGGAAAAACTCTTCAGGGGCAAGTAGACCTGGCTACCGAAGCCGGTGTCGTCTTCATCGACTTCGAACAGATCAACTCTATAAACCCCGCTACGCAACCTGGTATGTAGCTCAAATCGGCCGGCGCCATCGATGGGTACCTTTTCAGCCAAAAGCTCGTCGCCATACCAGGTATCGGCGTAGTAGGCCGCCCGGCCTACGATGTCGACTTCACAGGTGAGACGGCCAGCCAGGTAGTCGCCCTGAATAAGACAGGAACGGGCCTGACTGCGGGTGATCACATCGCAGAACTCGCGGCGCCCCTTCTCTCCAGCGAACTCGAGGTAAACAGTGCGCCTGGGCTCGGAGCGATCAATCCAGGAGTAGAAGCGGGTCAGATCACAGACGAACAGGCCGCAATCATGCTGCTTATAATAGGTCACCGTCTGGTCAACATCCATGCTGAGGGTGAGCGAATCTGAAGGATGCTTGAGAACAATAGTGTGGGGAAAATCGGTGTGCCAAACCTCGTCTGGCTGCTCAATCTGCCAATCGCCCTGCTCCAACTTCCACTTGAAGGCCGGTACGGATAACAGCAACGGAATATCGTCAGATGCGGTCCGCAGGTGGAATTCCAGGTAATCTTCCTCTGGCTGGATTTCGAAGTTGAAGGCGTTCTCCTCGGGCAGCTTGCTCAACCCCTGACCGGCAACGATCGACAGGCCTTCCGGGAAACGCACGGTGCCGCGAGGAGCGAACACATACGGCGCGTCCTCAAAAAGGAAGGAAAACTCACGCAGGAGAGCAAACTTGAAGTAGCGCTGGGCCCGGTCACCAGGCACGTCCACCCATACCTGATAGAACCCGTCGGCGACACAGCCGTATTCGGCCAGGTTGATGATATAGCCACTGGCTCCACTCCTATCATGCACCAGCACTTCCACGAAATCTCCGTCAGATAACCGGTAGCGCGTGCCGTTGACCACCACCAGCGTTCCAGCCACTTGCGAGGGTTGCATCTTCAGGAAGACACTGGGCGGTAGGCGGTATATGAGCTTTGCCCCCTGCTCTGCGTCTGGCGCATGTGCACCAGCCACCCGCCCCCTGAGGAGCAGCCCCTCCTCCAGCTGCTTGCCTACGGAGACCGGCTTCCCATCTGGTAGCCGAACCACGTCGCCCTCCTCCAGATCCAGATAAGTCAGCGCCAGTTCTCCCCTGCGTTCAGTGACAACGCAGGCAGCGGAAACCGGCGGCTCATCGCACCGGGTAACGCCATACACTGTGCCCGACGGCAAGGCATCGGGTCGAATGAAGTTACCTCCAGAGTCAAAAAAGCGGATGCAGTCAGCCTCGATGGTGAACCGCCGCATGCGCACACCAGCGTAGAGGAGCTCCAGTTCAAACCAGCCAAAGAGCCAACTGGCCGGGATCTCCAACCTGCCCTCTTCCGTTCTGAACCCAACGACACTCTCGCTGATGTCCACAGGCACGTCCCGTATGCCGAGAGTCGAGGTGATCCTCCAGCTCGCGACTCCCGGGTCATCGGCCCTCACCAGTTGGCTGGGCAGAACCAGAGAGAACTCAGTTGTGGCCAAGTCACATTCTAGGTAGGGAGAGGAGAACTGCCTGAGGCCACGGGCCCTGCCCCCTTCATGATAAGCCTGGTATTCACTGCTATACTCCGGCGATTCCTGCTGCCATTTCAGGAAACGTCGCGAGAGACGATTGGTGGTTTTCACTGGTAGGATCTGATCCCAGAACGCCCGATCCATCATCCGGATCAGCCTTCTAACCCGGGGCCTTGCCCCGCGCGGATTGAGCCGCAGCGCATCTGCCGTCTGCTGCACCAGCCAGTAAGTGCGTCCCGTATTGTCGTTGCGCGTCATGACTTCGATGAGACCGTTCATCATCTCCCGATCCAGCCGGGAGTAGTCACGCATAAGGTCTAGCCGATAGAAGGCAAACAGGAAATCGAACAGACGTGGGGCGTAATAATCCGAGACAAGGCCATGCATCAGGATGTTTTTCACCCATCTGCCGTCACCCGCATTAGGCATGTTGTATCGCAGCAAGGTCAGGTAAAAGGAACTCCCCAGCGCGGCCTGCTCATGTGCAGACAGACGTGATACCCCTAGCTCGTCTGCCACCAGATTCCAGTATCCCCCCCCTTCATAGCGGCGAATGCCGATCTGCACTAGGGCTACCGCCAGCATAGGGTCCTCCTTAATGCTTTCTCCCCGCCTAATGCGCCGGTATACATTCTGCAGATGCTCCATCAGAACGGCATACTCTGTATCCGAGATGATGATATCTCCGATCAGCTTCTTCCGTGGTAACTGCCGCGTGATCTTACGCTTCAGCCTGCCGTACGGGGTTAAGGCGGTTCTGGCCATCACTAGCTCCCTCCACATATACAAGCTTCATTTGGTGATATGTGTAAGCATGTGACGGTGCTTCCTTTCGACACCAATCCACACATTTCCTCCTAGTCTGAAAACCTCTGGCGGAAATTAGTGGGCTGACGCTTTCTCGGGCATGAAAATAGCCTCCCGGCCAGGGAGGCAGTGTGTACTGCGGACTTCCAGTGAAGCTGGACTACCCTCAACCGGTCGATACACTTCTACGCTAGGCAAGAAGAAGTTATCGTTCTCCCGGCTGCGCTCCTAATGAACTCCGTCAGAGCTTTTGGCACTAACGTCCTCCAACAAGCGTGGCAACAAGCTTTCCTCTCTCCCATCAGCCGGGAAGACATGGCGTAGCTTGGCCAGCTCGCGCACCGGCACGTTAAGCACAGAGCCTCTTCTATGGCAGCCGCCCCAACCCCCAGCTCCGCGACGCGCAGTCTGCCCGCATTCCCTGCAGTCAAATAGCTTGCCTCAGTTAATGGGCGTATCAGTCGCGCATCCATGCCTTCGACTCCTTGCAATAGATTCCGATCTACTGCAGCATGTTCCACATGAGCCCAGGTTTCGCCTGCCTAGAGGGGGCGCGCCACTCTGGTTAGCCAGGGATAGATTCGAGGAGGGCCCAGACTACAGCAGTAAAGAGCTCGCCTCTCACCCATCCCTTTCCTCCTCCCCCACTTCCACTGCCACATACTCACCGTGGGTGTAGACCAGAGCGAAGCCGCAGGCGCGGAGCTCCTCTTCGGCCAGGGCGACCGCAGGCGAATCTGGCCCCAGCTCAGCTGGGGTCAGCTCGTTGAGGCAGGCCGTGATCTCCCGAGGGTGCATAAAGAGCAGTGTGCTGCCTATATTGTCGTCACTGAGATGGCGGAAAGGGTTTTCCGGGGCATAGTCCGGGTAGCTGTGGCGGAAGTTGCCGGGCAGAGAAGTCGAAGAAGCGACACTCCTCGCCGAGAAAAGTGGTCGGGTACATGATATACCTCTCCTCGACACCGCTGCAGACGAGGGCGTAGTTCCGGGCAGCCTGAATCAGCTCGCCGGGAGAAACCGGTTGAGGCAGTTGGCGATTCAGGAGAGCCTGCCAGGCCTGGAACGCCTTCCACTTGCCAGTGGGTCTGGGATAGGCTTTCCAGAACCGCTCAAACAGCCAGGGGAAAGCCAGCGTCACTAGCACACCCAGACGCCGCGGCACTCTCCCTTTTCTGAGTGTGTTCTTTGTTGCTATTCTCTGGGGTGTTCTTTGAAGTACTCTCTGGTATTGCAGCTTCATCCTGCACCGTCGAAACTGCAGAGTCACCCATGGAAGTCCCAGAAGTGGGCCTCGAAGCCCCACCCCGGCCACTGGAAGCTTCATTTTGAGCACTGGAGGCGTCACTCCTTACTCTGGAAATGGCAGCCGCGTCGGTGTTATCCACAACACCCTGTGGATAACCTGCTGGCGGCTCCGCCCCCTGCTCCGTGGAGCACTCTTCCCTCCTCTCCAGCTGCCCCCGGCCTGACCCCAGGTCTGGCCCAGCAGAAACAGGCAGAGCAAAGCCCTCCAGCGTATAGCCGAGGGCAGCCAGATCGCGCTGCAGCCGCGTAAGGTTGACGCGATATTGCTTTGTCTTATCCCAGGGCTGATAAGGGTTGCTGCGTTCACTGACCCAGCCGCGCTCCACCAGCGGAGCCAGCGCCCGCCGAATCGTGGTGGGTGACTTCCCCATCATGATCTCTTCGTTAAGTTGTGCCGCCGTCTTGTAGATCCAGCCATGCCGAAAAGGGATTTCCTCCTCCCCAGGCAGGCGGTCCAGGTCGGCATCCTCCTGCAGCATCTTGTCATACTCACGGGCAACGCGGCTCCAATACAGGAACTGGTTCAGAATCAATGCAGAAAGGGGGTCGCCTGTCAGGGCGACCAGCTCTTCCTTTAGTACTGCGCGGCGCAGGACACACGGCTCTGCCATCTCTGTCACCTCCAGGTTCTCGGCGTCTCGAAGATCAACTCGTTCGCCTCTAACTACCGTTACTGGAGCACGGTCATCCTGGGAGAGGCAGCTTACCTTTCTCCGCTGATGGCCTTGCTCAGCTCGTGGATCGCGGCGGTCAGGGTTTCCAGCTTGCCCTCGATGCGAATGAGGAGGTACATCGAGAGCACTATCGGAAAGCCGAAATTGGCGATCTGCGGCAGCAATTCTTCCATCAGGCTCACCTCCCGTCATCCATCTGAAATTCTCTGACGGTTGAGCCGTTGAGCAAGGCGTCATCCAGCGCCTCAGAACACTCCGCACACAGGTGCAGGTCACCGAGGATCACTCCATCCTCGTGAAACAGAGCGAGGTTAGCGATGGGGATCAGTCGGTTACAGAGCGAACAGCGCTGCTTCTTTCCATCGCGAAACGCCAGCAAATTGACCTTTACCACTCCACTCCCTCCTTTGTTTAGAGATAAGGGTGGCCACGTGGGCCACCCGGTATCAGCTAGATCAGCTCGGTCACGTCGCGGGCCACGAGACGCGCTCCCTTAATCGCAACCAGGGCACCACCGCTGGAGACAAAGATACCGCGATCGATGATCAGCTGCATGGTGTCGCGCACCTCTTCAGTGGTCAGCCCCTCCTTGGGATCGGCCACGCTGATCATCACCGTCTTCCCGTCCTCGTTGGTGAAAGTCATCTGCAAAACCTCAGTCATCACTCCTGCTCACCTCCTTCCTCCCCTGAATTCGCTCAGGTTGACTACGGCATGTCGACCAGGTCGACCTCGTCCACCCGCTGGATCATGCTCAGCGAGTGCTTCTGCAGAGCAGCCAGGGCCTCGCCGACGTCATAGACGTCCTGGTCTTCGGCCAGCACGCTCACCCGAGGATAGGATCGGGAGCGCTTAATCGGCTGACCCAGCTCATCCTGACCGGTCACGACCACCAGCACGAGGCGGCTCGCAGTTGCGTTTCTCTCCACTGCCATCCATGTCACCTCCCTTGCTGTGAGATGGACCGGCAGGGGCTCGTTCCCCCGCAGGTCAACCCAATCATAGGGCGGGGGTGCGGGGAAGGGCGAATGCTGACTTTGGGGAAAGTGGACAAGTTGGAGGGGCGGTTAGGGCACGGGAAGGCAGGCCAGATGGGGATAGGGTTGAACGGTAGGGGCTGGCTCAGATCTCGAGTTTGGGATAAGTGATAGAAAAAACCTCCCGAGCCTCGCTCAGGAGGTTGGCGTATTCTCTGCGCAAAACCGCGCTCTCTTGCACCGGGTTCCTCTAAGTACCCTCGCCGAAATGTGACTCCACAATCCGGTTTAACTGGGTGGAAATGCAATGGAAGGGAAGGTTCAAGTCCAGGGTCCGCACGCTGATCCTATTGCCGCTCATCAGGTATTCGCAGTCCGGGGTGAGCGGCTCATCCGTCTTGGATAAGCATAAAGCAGGAGGCCCGCCACATCCCCCGCTCCGACTCACATCCAGGTTCTTCACATAGGCAAAGATCTGATAGAGATGGCTGGATGTGCAGGCTGCGGCTATCATACTGGGGGTGGATCTGCATGATGCTGGAGTAAAACTTGGCGTCGATGATCAGCGTCTTGCGCCCATCGCGCAGTGTGACATCGGTCTGCATGATGGGCAGGAAATCACTCACGCCATCATCCAGATTCCAGGCGATCTGCGAGGCTGCCGGCCGCAACTCCGGATAGTGATACCTGTAATACTCCAACACGAACTTCTCATACAGGCGGGCCAGATTCAGGTCGCGCAAGAAATCGGCTAGCTTATACTGCCCCTTCTGTGTGGATAGCAGGAGGCCTTCCAGAACCAGATGGCAGACATTAAGCAGCATCTCGTAACTTTGGTTAAGCCGAGTATAACGCAGGGTGCTCCAGCGAATCTGCGCTGGCTCGATCAGATCCACCCCGTCAAAGAACAGCAGCACCCGCTTCAGGGCTGCCTTTCTCTCCGGCTTCACCGTCGGCTGGCCGAGCAGGATGAAAGCAGTGGTTTTCAGGATCTGGTTGAAGATGTTGTTTACGGAGAGCTCGTCATATTCGCAGGCCAGCTGCTGCCTCAGCTGCAGACGATTGCGCATGGTTCCCCGCATATCCAGCCGGCCCCGGAGCAGCGGAAGGCTATCGCTTTCCACCACATATTCGCGGTAGAGTCCCTGCTTCACCTGCTGGCTCATGCCGATGGAGAGGATCGCTGCCAAGAGGTCGTGCACGTGCTCAAACTCCTCCACGGACACGTGGTCGTAGGCGGATTGCCTAAGCACCCGAAAGGCGTAAGACAGCATATAATAGATATTCTTGATGAGCACCTTTTGGTCGCTACTCATTGAGGACCCCACGCAGCCTGTCTTTCCAGTGCTCCAACCGGGCCGGATCGTCGAACCAGTATTCGCTGAGCAGCGGGATGATATCGTATTCGACGATCTGCCGCAGCCGGTCCTCGCTGCAGGTGGCCTGGCCGCAGAAGTAGCTGTGGCCGATGCAGAAGCCCCTGCCCAGTGAGCTATCTCGGCTGATCTTCCGATTCAGTTGCTTGATTTCCTCGATGAGTGCATCGAACATCCCGTTATCGAGGCGGCCCTGGTAGACCCGGAAACCATCCGCATCAAATGCCGGCCCCAGCTCGAAGAAACTGAACCGCCGTCGCAGAGCATAATCGATCATGGCCAGGCTCCGGTCCGCCGTATTCATAATGCCGATGATATACAGATTCCCCGGCACAGAAAACGGCTTCCCCGTGTAGGCCAGGGTGACCTCCATATCGCGATAGTCCTTTTCAACGAGCATCAGCAGCTCGCCCAAAGATCTTGCTGATGTTCCCCCGGTTGATCTCATCGATGATGAAGAAATAGGGCTGGTCAGGATCAGCGGCTGCCTTTTGACAGAAACGGTAGAAAACCCCCTCCTGCAGTTCGAAGCCGTCTCCCTTTGGCCGGTAGCCGAGCACAAAATCCTCATATGAATAGCTCTGGTGGAACTGGATGAACTCGATGCGGCCATCATCCTTCTCGCCCATATAGGCATAGGCCAGGCGCCGGGCCGCAAAGGTCTTCCCCACACCGGGCGGGCCCTGCAGGATCAGGTTCTTCTTGTTCGCCAGCAGCGACAGTACGGTATCAAGATCAGCAGCGCTCAGATAGACTTCCGCCAAAAACTCGTCCCTAGGTATAGGCATTCGTCGGTTGGTCTTCAAAAAGAGGAACGTGAGAAAGGTCAAAACGATCCAGCGCAGCGCTCAGTTCGTCACGTAACTTCCAGGTATAAACCCCTTCCGTAGCATCCTCGGCATACTTGCCCCACATAAAGGATCGGCCACCACCTGGAGTTTTCTGTGTCTCTGGTCAGGAGGGGACAGCCTGTCGCCTTGGCGACTCGCTTGGCGAGGCTAACCGAATGAGCGATATAAAAGGGGTACGATGCTCCATACTTGTTGGACAGTTGCTTGCATGTGGCCATTCCGCCATGGTCTTTCATCCGCTTCATTACCTTCAGGCTGTCCAGTGTGAACACCGTCTCATCCGCCAGCAACTTAAGCCATTTTTCAGTGCTGATCCCCGGACTATAGTGAGCAGGGAACCATTCCGCCGATCGTTCGGAGTAAACCCTGGCAGTTATAGTAGCTCACGTCGATGGTCAACGTCTTCAGTTCTGGATCAGGGTAGCAGTCCGGCGTGAGCGCTGCCCGAAGCATCTCCACCAGTTCCACATCTGCCTGGAGCTGGGCACAGATCTCGTTATACAGCTCAAAGCCGCCCAGGAAACTAGGAATACCCTTCCTCAAGTTCGGCTTGAAATCGCTTTCCAGCTCCTGCGCAACAATGCGGCATTCCCGAGTACTTGTAGATGTAATATTTGTCCGGGTATCGCAGCCACAGGTAAGTGCTGATAGCATTCACACTCTGAAAGTGCTGCTTTTCCCCGGCCTCGGCATACTTCTCGTGCAGAGCATCCGCCAGGGCCACAAACATCCGGACGCGCTCCTGTAAGGCGCGGGGTTTCATCGTACAGGTCCCGGAACATCGACCTGACCGTTTCTGGCTCTTTCTCAGCCAACTTGAGAATCGTATGCTTTGGATAGAAGTATGAGGAAGCAAGCAAGTTTAGAGTCTTGCCTGTGGCGCGCTCAAACATCTCGGCAAAATCAGGTGCGTCTAAATCCCAGTTATCCTGAAAGCGCTTAACCGCCTCCCACTTGTACTTCTCCCCTGGCCACCAGGTTAGGAAATCCTTCTTATACTCGACCAACACAGCCTCTAGCTTGTCTCTGTTGATCACCATACCCCCTCCTCTTGCAGGCATCAGTGTATGCAGAGGAGGTTCAACACCCAGCCAATGTTTCCCTTCCTCTAGTGAAAACGCAACATCTGCAGCGTCCGACTCACACAGATTATCTCTCGACATCCTCCAACAGGGCACCGATCCGCTCATCCAGCAAGCAACGGGCAGCTTGCGCCTGCGCGCGATAGTCCGTTCACTTGTGCGTTGTTTCTTGATACACCAGGCCCACCGGATCTGTAATCGGAATAAGGGGCAAGCAGTGTTGGGACGTTATAACAAAGAGAAGGGAAGGTACTACTAGCTGAGGGGTGCATCCATGAGATTCCGACGAAGGCGCGGGGCCGAAGGAAGATAGTCCAGTGGGAGACAGTTGCTCTAGGCGTAATCTTCATTTACGTCGTGTTCGATGTCTTCGGACACTACCTATCCCAGCTTGCTCACGCTCTGATTCTTACTGGCCTCTTTGCCACAACGCTCTGGCTTGCGTCAAGGCTGTTCAACTGGATAAAGCTAAGAAGCATTAACCTTAGTGACATCGACAGGATGGATCCGTTTGATTTCGAGGACTATGTGGCAGAGCTCCTTGGACAGCGAGGCTACCGTACAATGACTACCAAGCGCAGCGCCGATTTCGCGCCGATGTGATCGCGGCAGATCGTTTCGGACAGAAAATCGCAGTTCAAGCCAAGCACAGCGGATGTCACGTCCGATTGATCTTAGAGCAGTGCAAGAAGTTGTAGCAGCAAGAGGCCACTACAGATGTACCAGAGCAATGGTAATCACAAACTCCTCGTTTACCAAGGCCGCCATCGAGCTTGCCCTCGACAACGATGTCATACTATGGGGACAGAAACAAGCTTGGAAAAGAAATAGCGCAGACACAACTAGTCCGCGCCTTGTTGAACATTATAAAGCCCACGCCTCCGACCTCTGAGCCTATGCAGGATGTCAGAGAAAACAAGCTGCCCTCTGTGCGGGAGCATTCTTGAGCAGAACGCACCGAGTAGGAACATGCCCGAAGCCTTATGGACGCGATTGTGTTTTTGGCTCCCGGCTAAGGTGCCATTTTGACGGTAGCGATATGTGCGCAGATCTCTTCCAATACACCCGCCAGAGCGGCCAATCGATCACCATCTAGCTGCTTGATGACCATCGGTAGAGCGCGCAATGAAGCGCTAGTTCGCTTCAGCAGAAATATCAGTGCCCAATACCATTCATCTATGCTATCCTTCCGCTAGTACGCCACTATCGACCCCGAAGACATGCAGAAGGGCCCAGGGCGAGGCCTGGGCCCTTCCTAGCTACCGAGTACATCATACCAACCCAGAATACTTCTCAAAGAACGCCAGCAGCCCTTTCAATAACGCGCTGTTTCTTGGCCATTCGGCCTCCAGCCACGGGAGAAGCGCGAAATCGGCGGCAGTATTCTATCGATATCCGTACCATAGGTCCTCACGACGCCGTCTTGGAGCGCATCTTTGATGAAGCGGCGTGTCTCTTCTGGTCTCAGACGCTCCTCAGCGATAATCGCTTCCAGTTCATTCTCCTTCTGCTCCCGCACGAAGGCTCGCCACTCTTCTTCCACATCGGTAACTATGTTCACCCGCTGGATGAAGCTATTGATCAGCTCCTTCTTGCTGCGCAGTTGCATGCTGGAACGTACGGCACGATCAATGGCTCCAAGAATAGTCTTGTCCTCGCAATTAGTGGCACGATACTTGGCCACGAGCATGAGGATATAGTCAATGTTAACTTCCACCTGCTTGACGAGCTCTAGCTCAAAGACTATATCGTCGTTGATATTCTCCTTTTCAACAGCCTTTCTGGTGAATTCCTCGTGGAGATCAATGTAGATGCTCTGGTAGTCCTGAAACTCGCGTTCGGATAAGACTTCATTGTCCTCGAAGTCGTCATATTCCGCTGTTTCAGAATGGCGCCAAACAGGCGGATGAACTCCTTCTGTGCCTCCTCGCCAATAATCGGTTCATCCAACGGATACAGGGTTTGCAGCCTCTCAATCAGCTCTGTATAGCCTGGGTAATGCTTGCCATCTTCGTCATAGCCATGGTAGTAGTCGTCGTAGGACTTCAGCAGAACTATACCGCCGGCATCTTTGTCGCCGAAAAGGGCGAGGGCTTCATCGGTAGCCTGCCTCAGGTTGCGGAAACAGACGATGTTGCCAAACGTCTTCACTGAGTTAAGAATGCGATTGGTGCGCGAGAACGCCTGGATCAACCCATGATACCTGAGGTTCTTGTCCACCCAGAGGGTGTTCAGCGTTGTTGCATCGAACCCGGTCAGGAACATGTTGACGACGATCAGCAGGGTCGATCTCGCGGTTCTTCATCCGCATGGAGACGTCCTTATAGTAATTCTCGAACTTATCGGCCGAAGTGTCATAGTTGGTGCCAAAACATCCGGTTATAATCCTGAATGGCCTCCTCCAGGAAATCGCGGGAGGTCTTGTCTAATCTTTCGGGTTCGAAGCCCTCTTCCAGCAGCCCATCCTCCGGATCGTTCTCATTGGCGCTGAAACTATAGATAATTGCCACGGCTAGCTCCCCGTTTTGCTCCTGCAGCTGCCCCTGGAACTCGGTGTAGTATTTCATAGCCATCGGTATGGACCGTCACAGCGAAGATTGAGTTGAACCACCGGCGAGCCTCTGCCCTTTAAGTGAGTAATAACTGTTCCGTTTCGTCTTCTGATCAAAGTGATCGAGAATATAGGAGGTCACCGCGCGAATCCGTTCCGGGGCACCTAACGCTGCCTCTGTATCAATCCCCCAGACCTCCTCATCCGGCGCACCATCCTTGCGCTTCATGGTGTTAACGTAATCAATCCGGAATGGCAGAACATTGCCATCTCGAATCGCGTCCACAATCGTATAGGCATGCAGCTGTTCACCGAAGGCCTGGGCGGTCGTCTTTAGCAACGGGTTACGACCACTACCAGCGTTAGCTGCCAAAAGATCGGTGTGCCGGTGAATCCAAACAGGTAGTATTTCTTGAATGCCTTCGTGATCGCCTGGTGCATTTCGCCGAACTGTGAGCGGTGACACTCATCGAAGATCAGCACGACGTGTTTGTTATACACCTCGTGCTTCTTATTTCTGGCAACGAACCTGGAGAGCTTCTGGATGGTAGTAATGATAATACGAGCGTCAGGGTCTTCCAGCTGGCGCTGCAACACGGCTGTCGAAGTATTGCTGTTGGCCGCCCCCTCCTGGAATCGGTCGTATTCCTTCATCGTCTGGTAGTCCAGATCCTTGCGATCGACGACAAACAGCACCCTATCGATATAGGGCAAAGCAGTGGCAAGCTGAGCTGTCTTGAAGCTGGTGAGCGTCTTGCCCGACCCCGTTGTATGCCAGATATATCCGCCAGCCTCCCGTGTCCCCATCTTCTTATAGTTGTGGGCGATCTCAATTCGGTTGAGGATCCGCTCAGCCGCCGCTATCTGATAAGGCCGCATGACCAGAAGCATCTTGTCAGAAGTGAATACACAATAGCGGGTCAAGATGTTTAGGATCGTGTGCTTGGCGAAAAAGGTTTTCGCAAAATCATCCAGATCAGGGATGGTACGATTATTGGCATCCGCCCAAAAACAAGTGAACTCAAAGCTGTTGCTTGTCTTCTTGCCGCGCCTGCCTTCCCTGGATTCTTTGATGTGCTGATCTCGGGTGGTGTTCGAATAGTACTTGGTGTGTGTCCCATTGGAGATGACGAATATCTGCACGTACTCAAACAAACCGGAGCCAGCCCAAAAGCTGTCCCGCTGGTAACGTTTAATCTGGTTGAAGGCCTCCCGGATAGCCATGCCCCGCCGCTTCAGTTCCACATGAACCAGAGGCAGCCCATTGACCAGGATGGTCACGTCGTAGCGCGTCTTGCGCGCTCCACCTGTCTCCTCATACTGGTTAACCACCTGCAGGCGGTTATTATGAATGTTCTTCTTGTCGATCAGAAGTATGTTCTTAGTAGTACCGTCATCGCGCCGGAGCACCTGAACATGGTCCTCCTGAATCTTGCGCGTCTTCTCCGCAATCCCCTCGTTGGCAGATGCGATGTTCTGGGAAAAGAACCGCTGCCACTCAGCGTCAGAGAAGGTGTAGCCATTAAGCAGCTCCAGTTGCCGACGCAGATTGGCAATCAAGTCAGCTTCATCGTTGATGCTGAGGTATTCATAACCCTGCTGGCAGAGCCGATGGATGAGGCTGCGCTCCAAATCGGCCTCACTCTGGTACTCCCCCACTCGATACTCTGGTTTATACTCAGCAACGACTGTGGCCTCGTCGGAAGCCGCGATAAGATTATAAGTGGTCACCACTTTCCCCCCCTTCAAAGCTAGGCCACTTACGATGCTCCGCCGGCGTATCAGTCAGGCCCACTCGATCGGTTAGCGGTCACCTGACGTGCCCTCTCGCTTAGGCAACAACACGATAAGCTGTAACGTCTCACCTTGTGCCATAGACTACCCCGACACGTCTCTTGTCAGAAGAAGCTCAATTGTTGGCTCTTCGGAGGATAAAATACTCCAACGATTATGAAGGGGTTTAAAGCGATCCCGTGATACTGTCTTGTTGTGCCAAGGAAGAAATATAGATCTCTCTTGACAGTCATGTCCAGGTATTTCTCGCGGACTTTGGCAATCGCTGCTTTCTCATCGCCGCGCTCCTGTCGCAGGCAATTGAAGTATAGCATCCCGATCTCCCAGTCCGTTATCATTAACTCTGACACCCTGCCAGAATCATCCTCAAAACGGTAAGAGAACGTATACGGCACTTTCGGAACCACCCTGAACTCGGCAATGATTTCTTCGAATGGCTTAAGAAAACTCAATTGCTGTAATCGGCTTTTCAGGCGGGTAAGCTTTCTCGGATCCCATTCGCGTTCAGTCGGCTCTACAACGAGGTCGACTACCTTGGTGGGCTTAAAGACGGCGAGTGATGTGCTATCAGATCTGGCCTTGTCAATCAGTTTCTGCAGATTGGTGTAAATCTCCTGATTGTTGAATATAACCCTGCGCCGCTCATCCCAGTCAGCCTTCTTAGGCCTTCCCTCCACCTCTATGGTCGTAGTGTCTGGTCTGAATGACTCAGGGCGAGGGTCAGACGTGTTTCGTGTCACGTCAACCCATACCCAGGTATACTTCTGAAACTTCTGATCATCTTCCAACAACCTGAAAGGGACTGGATAAAGTCGAACCCAGGATCCGTCCTCAAGAACACCTGCGGTACAGACAAGCTCCGTATACTTCTCAGAGATCGTTGGGTAAGTCTTTACTAAGATATAGATCCTCTTCCTACCGAACATCACAGATCTTCACCCCGTATCCCATGAGCCCTAACCAAGTAATCCCTCAGCACGCTTCTATGGCACAATTCTGGGTTCTTTTCGAAGCACATGAGTGCGACTCGTACGCTTGTGCGCAACAGCGAATACAGCCTATCAAGTTGCGGCGTGTACTTTGATAGCGTCTTCTCGTATTCGCCCAGTAAGCAACGATAGTCCGCCACAGTTTCAAGCGAACTGCGCCTTGCAGTATCGATACCAAGTTCGGGAATATGGATATACTCAATGCCTGCAACTCCCGCAATGTGTTCCAGCTTCGTTTTCGAAAAGCCGAACTTACGGCTGAGTGGGTTCCTTCGCACATCGATAAGCAAACGGACGTCACTCCGGATCAGCTCGTTAATGAAAGCTTCGACGCTCTTACCCTCATATCCAATCGTGAACATTACCTGCTCGGTTCGAGCATAGTCATCCCTAATGCGCCGAAACCGCTCAGCTTCGTCCCCTTCAAACAGCTTGTCAATGATCTCGCTGTTTATGGCATAGTACGGATAGGCTCGGTATGCTTTTCGAATAAGGTCTTTGCCGCGCTCAGTTGCGATCATGAATGATTGTTCAAGCGAAGACCTTCCTCTGGCCCGAATACGACCTGCGGACAAATACCCAGCCCTACGAAGGGTGTCAACGTCTGCCGCTAGCTGAAACGAGTACGCTCCGTATTTATATGGCATAAACTCATAGTGATTCAAGCCTGTTTCCATAGAATATAGAAACACTAGCTTCTGTAGATCTGTGGAGCTTACTCCGTCTTTCAGTTGCCGAACAAAAGCCAACAAGAAACGTTGGCGCTTATACGTCGGTTGCTGGCCACGCTCTGCCATTCTGTTCCTCCTCCTCGTCGCCATGTTGTCAATACGGTCGATTGTGTGGAGACCATTGTCCGGCTATCGTTTGCTAAAAACCTGCGGTTAAGATTAGTGTGGCCTTGATGCAGTTCAGGAAACAAGGTGCATCTAGGTTATCACTCCCCTCTTCCTTTAAAGGTCAAGAGCTTGTCGCGGTAATATTCATATTGCTTGCGCCGGGCAGCTATTTCGGCTGGTAGCCCCTGAGTATGATCGTTTATCAACGCCTCGAAGCGATCCAGAATGGCAACAATCCGTTCCTATTCGGCGAGTGGAGGAACCGGAATCACTGTTCTCTGGATATTTCGGTTATATAAACGCGCAACAGTACCTCCTCTTGCAACCGCCCATTCTGCGACTGGATAGAAATAGTAGAGGTACTTGTTTAAGACGATTCTCTCATCATTGTCGATCCAGACGATGTTGGAGTCTTGGAAGTAGGCGGGCATTCCATCGAAGATCACGGCACGCCCAATAGTCCCAGCAGCCGATAGCAATACGTCTCCTTTCTTCGGGTAAGGATACTTCGTTCGGTATTCTTCAAAAAGGTCCTGCGAGATAAAAGCATCGGCTTCCTTTCCAAAGGTCCCTATCTTGTAGAAAGGAACATCTCCAACTGGTTGAGTCTGTTCCCTGTAGATCCTCCTGCACATCAAGACTCGCCCAATGTCACCCAATGCCATGCGCTTCACATTGCTCCGGAAAGCTAGCAGATGATCCCGATAATACTCGTACTGCTTCTTCCTTGCCTCCAGCTCCGCCTTCAGCTCCGCCTCCAGCGCAGTAAACCTGTCAAGGATGCGGACTATCTCCTGCTGGACAGGGAGTGGGGGGAGGGGAATCCTGATGGCCCTTAGGGCAGGAATACTTGAGTGAACAACCTTACTCTTAACTTTTCCTGCGCTCTTTTGCCTCTGCGCATCTACTGTGGACAGAGCATAAGCCATATACTTGGGATCCTCGCTATGCTTCATAACTACAATGTCGCCACCGGCCAGACACTTTTCATGTCCCACATACACGCAGGACTTTGCAATCTCTTCGACGTTTTCCCCAGTAATCGCAAAAAGGACATCGCCATGCTCGCAATACCTCTTGCTGCCAATCTCATTTTCGTCTGTATACGACACACAAGAGTCAAACCACAAATTGTAGGTAGTGTATATTTCGCCATACCGAACGCATGGTGTACCTATTGCTGTAAGCTGATCGCGTCTGATCCCCGCGCCCCGATACATGTCCGTCGCGATTTCACCCAACCTCTTGCATTCAACCCCGTCCGGGCAAAGCTCCGCAATCAGCTCTTCCAGTCTGCTCATTTGCGCTCACCCTCAATCTCGGCAATGATAGTCGCGATTTCACTGCGCAACACGTCTACTCGGGCCACGATTGTTTCGATTTCCGCGTTTAGTTTTGTGATGTCAATGGGCTCCCGGGTATCCTCCGGTTCCACGTAAGCTTGGACCGAAAGATTGTAGCCCTGAGCAGCGATCTCGCTGTTGTCTACCAGGCGGACAAAGTGATTTACATCAATGCGTGCCGTGAAGGCATCCACGATCTTAGCGATGTTCTCGCTAGTCAGTTTGTTGCTATTGCCTACTTTCACGAACTCCCTTGAGGCATCAATGAACAGCGTGCTGTTTTCGCTCTTCGACTTCTTCAGCACCATGATACAGGTCGCTATACTCGTGCCGTAAAACAGGTTATCGGGCAGCTGAATGATGCAGTCCACGTAGTTATTGTCGATGAGATATTTGCGGATCTTCTTCTCCGCCCCGCCACGGTACAGCACACCTGGGAAACAGACAATAGCCGCTGTGCCGTTGGTGGCCAGCCAGGAAAGGCTATGCATGATGAAGGCCAGGTCGGCTCGTGACTTCGGGGCAAGCACCCCCGCCGGCGAAAAGCGGGGATCGTTAATAAGCAGCGGATTGCCATTCCCGGCCCACTCAATTGAGTAAGGTGGATTCGAGACGATGGCTTCGAATGGCTCATCATCCCAATGCTGCGGATCGGAGAGTGTCGCCTAGCGCAATATCGAACTTGTCGTAATCGATATCGTGCAGGAACATGTTGATGCGGCAGAGGTTATATGTGGTGAGGTTAATCTCCTGTCCGAAGAAGCCCTGACGCACTTTCTCCTTGCCCAGAATCTTGGCGAACTTCAGCAGCAGAGAACCAGAGCCACAGGCAGGGTCGTAGACCTTGTTGACTTCGGTTCTACCCACCAATGTCAGCCGCGTCAGCAATTCGGATACTTCTTGCGGAGTGTAATATTCGCCCCCACTCTTGCCTGCGTTGGAAGCATACATGCCCATCAGGAACTCATAGGCGTCGCCGAAGGCATCGATCGTGTTGTCCTGGTAGTTGCCTAGCTTCATCTCGCCGACTCCGTTCATCAGCTTGACTAGGCGCTCATTGCGCTTGGACACGCTTGGGCCCAGCTTGTTGCTGTTGACATCAATGTCTTCAAACAGCCCGCGGAAGTTTGCCTCACTGGCGGTGCCCAGAGCCGAAGCCTCGATGTTCTTGAAGATGCGTTCAAGAGTCTCATTCAGGTTCTCATCGTTAGCAGCGCGACGACGCACATTTTCGAACAGTTCGCTGGGCAGGATAAAAAAACCCTTGGTGGTAACCAGGTCTTCGCGTGCCTGTTCAGCCACTTCATCTGACAGCTGGGCATAGTCGAAGGTCAAGTTGCCGGCTTCATGTTCGCCGGCGTTTACATAACTGGTGAGGTTCTCCGATATGTAGCGGTAGAAAAGCATGCCAAGGACATACTGCTTAAAATCCCAACCGTCCACGCTTCCCCGCAGGTCATTTGCGATATTCCAGATGGTGCGGTGCAATTCGGCCCGCTCTTGTTCTTTCCTGTTGTTAGTCATGGTTTCACTCCCTCTATTTCCCGTTATGATTAGCGGAGACGCTTAAGGAGCACACTTCTTGAGCGAGAGCGCTCGCCTGATATCCTTTCCGAGCCACCCGGAGACGCATCAACGGCGACTGCAGACTAGCGTCGATCGCATCTCGACATAACCTTCTACAGTTAGTGCTATTTCTTCATCGGGCAGGCCAATCCCTGCATCTGGTCGGCTCCTTAGCCTTGAAGCAGTGTACAGCCTTTCGTGGTCCTTACTACAAGAACACCCTCCCCGGAGAACACACTCCAGGCAGGGTGTATGGTTTGTCGAAGCTTTGCTTAGCTCAGTGTTGATTTTACTCCGCCACCAAGCTGGGGAACTCGGTCAAAAGGCGTTTCTTGTCGGTTTCGCTGAGGGCAAGGAAATCGGCGAAAGTGGACAGGCTGACGCGGCCGACCGAAAAGAGCAGCTCAGTGAAGCTGCGCTGGTCGTAGCCATACTGCTGCTCCAGATCCTGCAGGCGTTTGAGGCCGTAGTAATAGCAGTTGAAGTAACCGACCATCAGCTCCTGAGCCTTCACCTGGCCGCGGGCGGTGGCGTAGTCGAAGCCCAGCTCGTCCATGTAGAGCTGCACAGCATCTTTGATCGGGCGCCCGAAATAGCGCAGATAAAGCTCGGCCTTGATGCGGACGGAAGTATGATGGCGGCGGTAGGCAACAAAAAGCGGATAGAACGGGTCTTCAGCAAAGACGAACTCAAACACCCGCTCGGAGCGATGCGCTGTGCCTTCGGTAAGCGGCACCGAGCGGGCGCCCATGCGCACAGTCTCGGGCAGCGGGTCGGTGTTAGCGCGCACAAACTGCACGTGGTGGCCCGGATAGGCCTCGTGGATGGCCATCATCTTCAGCCAACCATCGGTCACTGCCCGGAAGTTGGTCTCGTTCAGGAACATCTCGCCGCGCAGCGGTCGCCGGCGGGGGCAACCGCCACCATAGCCGCCCCAGGGATAATGGGTGCGCACAATCTCCGGCACCTGGCCGATCTCGCAGCTCTCTTCTGGTAACGTGACGTAACCCTGGCAGCCGGCCTTGGCCCGGGCGAGGTATTCGCGGCCGCGGGCAAACATCTCCTCGGGCATACGGCAGGGGCCGGCGTGGCGGTTGAGTGTCTCGACAACTTCGGCCATGGTCTGCGGCGCCCTTCCGCCCAGGTTGAGCCGGGAAGCGATAGCAAATACTTCGCTCCTGGTTTTTTCAACCTCGTCTACAAACCAATCCAGCAGGTGATCCAGTTCGACACCCAGTTCCTCGCGCAGCAGGCGGCGGTAATATTCCTCATCCAGCTGGATGGTATCATCGTCGCAGGCTGCGACAATTTCTTCGCTCCCGCTGCTCTCCAGCAGAGCACGCTCGGCCTGCCGGGCCCACATCTCGCTGTTTTCCGACAGCTGCAGCAGAGCCTGCTCGAGTGAGTGCAGCTGAGCGGGCGGCAGGCCGACAAAAAACGCGGGCAGGCGCTCCCGGGTGAGCAACGCCACTCGCCCCAGGACATGGCAGGCCTCGACGAGCTCGCGCAGGTGTTCTGGTTTGGTTTGCGCCAGCTGAGCATGCAGCACACTCCAGAGGGCGGCAGCCTGGCTGAGGCGAATGGAGAGCAGCTCGCAGCGTTCCTGGGCGCTGCGGGAATCCTTGCGGAGGAGGAAATCGATGGTGCTGCTCAGCCCGCGGATGGCCTGTCCAGGGCGCTCGAAGCGGGACTGCAGGGCAGAGAGCTGTCCCAGCAGGAATTCGCGGAAGTGCCTCTTGAGCAGAGCGAAGACCGGGCCGGGAGCGGGAAGCTGATCAGCCAGCTCTAGCAGGGACTGAAACTTCTGCTCCATTTCGGCTAT
Source organism: Bacillota bacterium (assembly GCA_050949085.1). Taxonomy (GTDB): domain Bacteria; phylum Bacillota; class UBA994; order UBA5500; family UBA5500; genus JBMNFB01. Next base: position 89,009 of record JBMNFB010000001.1, on the reverse strand, counting down.
GGCTGCCGCGCTGGGCAGGAACAGCTCTCGCTCAAACTGCCGGTTGCTGCGCAGCCTATCCACCTGGCGGGCGATCTCGGCATCGAATTGGCGATAGATGTGGATGAGCTCAGGGTTCTCGGCAATGTGCATGGTCATCCCCCTCTTCAGCTTCTCGTCTGAATACTTCTATAAGTGAGGAGGTTTTCCTTGTAATAACGGGGCTGTCGCACTGGCACAAGCGCCTAAGCCAGGGCATACCCCTTCTGGCGCATCGATGTCTCCAGCATCAAGGTATCAAGCTTTGTGCTAGCCGCAGGGGGGATTCATCCATCCCTATTCGTCCGCCTGCATGGCCACGGTCCAGATCCGTTTCAGCGGCAGCTCAGCCTTGATGTCATCGTCCAGGCGGTCGTAGTTGGCAAAGAGGGCCTCCAGCAGTTCCTTCCGCGACCAGAGGCGCACCCGAAAGAAGCTGTTGGCCAGTTCTTTGCGCACGTTGGTCTTGTAGCCACTCCAGGAGATGAACAGGCCCTCCTGGGCACCGAACTTGGTCACCGCGCCCAGCAGCTTGTCGACAGTAGGCCGGTCGACGGGAATATCACCCGACTTGACTTCCACACACAGGCGGGGATTGCCGAAGCCAAAGGGGCCAGCCCCAGCCAGGATGTCGACACCGCCATCGGGGCCCTCGGGGCTGGGATAGGTAACGTAGCCCTGCGCCTTGAGAATGGCTTCCACCAGTCGGGTCAGGCCGTGTCCCTTGAATCGGGCAGCGATCAGCTGGGCGATCTGGTCCTGAGCCAGCGCTTCCAGATCTACCCTTTCAGCCGCATCTTCCGTCTGCTCTGCAACGGAGGGTTCTGAACTGCTGACGCTGGCGAGCGACTCTGGTCTCCAGCCGCCCAGGCGCATGGCAGTGATGCGTTCTTCTGCGTTGTTGCGCTGAATGCGGCAGATGGTCATGAAGGCCCCGAAGGAATAGAGCAGGTCCTGGCCAAAGTTGCTGCGGGGAATCGCCTCGCCCACCCATTGCACTGAGCGCCAGTGGTAAAACGGGTCGGGCCCGGCTGGCTGATAGTGATAGTCGCTGGTAATCTCGCCGACCTGAATGGCCGGCTGCGACTTGAGCGGGAGAATGATCAGATCGCCCGGCTGCATCTCATGGGCAAAGGGCCAGACCTGGCTGGACCAGTTGAGGATGGTCCGATGCTTGGCGTCTGAATAGATTCCCTTCATCCTCTCCACCAGTTCGGCCCGCTGGCCCAGCTGGCGCAGGTTGAGGTTGAGGTTTTCCCAGGTCACATAGACCCGGTTTTCCTGAATAAACTTCTGCTCATATTCGCCGTGCCGGCCCGCACGCACTAGCCAAATAGCCATAGTTAGCACCATCCATTCTTATGTTTTCTCTATCATTATCTTAGCCCTGAAGATAGACGTTCTCTCGATGCCGGCGCAGGCGTTCGCGCCCCGGCCACTCCAGCAGGGAATCGGGCAGGGTGACGAGCCGCTGGCCGTGCAGGGCAGCGTAATGGCCGGCCCCGGCCAGGTCGGCTTCCAGGCGCGGGCTGACCTGCACCAGCCTCTCATCGCTGATGGTGAGATACCCTTGCTGGAAGAGGGTGCCGAGATCCTGCCGCAGCACGAGGCCGTTGCTGATCATAAGCGGCCCGCCGGCGGAGGAAGGCTGGATCTGGATCGCCTGCAGCACCGGCAGGGCAGCGGCGCCGGTGATGGCGCAGCGGCGGTGGTAGGTGTCAAACACTCGCACGTTTAACATGCCGAGACTGAAATCGGCGGCGGTGATGGCAGGAGCCTGGAAGCGGCGGAAATAGCGGCGTTTGCGCAGCCGGCGGCGGATCAGGGTCTGGCGCACCTGCGCATAGAGCTCGCGCCCTGGACTGCTGGTGGTATCGTAAATCCGCCCCTGGGCGGTCTGGGGTGCCCAGTCGGCAGGGACGGGAATCCAGTCGTCTTCCTCAAGGAAGAAGGGCTGCACCAGAACCAGAACAGAGATCTCTGGATCGGGCTCATCCTGGCGGTTGGTGCCGCGCTGGCGGTGGATCTGCTGCAGGAAACTCGGGAAGTCGTCGGCGCCGCTGGTCGGGCCGAAGGCGGACCAGGCCAGGGAAGCCGGCAGCAGGTGCTGTTCGGCGAAGACGCCGCCACCGACGATGTAGTTCTCAGGTGAGTGGAGTTTGAACAGAAACAGCTCGCCCGGCGCAATGGCATGAAACTGGCGGGTATCGATCTGCCAGAAGCTGGCCTCGGCGGGCGCCAGCTGGCGCAGCCGGGAAAACCAAGCTCTATCGGTGAGCCTAACGTAGATGCGCATTCCTTCTCCCTCCCCACTGGCTGGGTCGTCTCTCGGTGATAGCTTACCAGGGGTGAGCGATAGCCAGCCAGCTGCGCGCCAGATGGCCACCCGGCTCACCTCTGCTTCTTTTGACAATTCGACGGTGAAAGCAATATCGCCTCCCCGCTGGCGCGATGCCGTGCAGCAGAGAGGGGATGAACCTTATTCCACCGCCTTCATCGATTCGGCCATGTTGATGCCGCGGATCTTCCGCTTCATCAGCTGCATCACCAGGCGGGAGAAGAGGATGGTGATGGCGGCGGCCGCCAGGTAGCTCCAGCTGGTGATTTCGCGCCCAAACATGAGGTCGGCCGATTCAGCCTGGTGGATGATATACATCAGCAGCCAGCGGCCTAGCGGCAGCCCGGCCAGGGTGCCGATGATGGCAAGGATGGTGGTCTCGCGGAAGATGTAGGCCTCCACCTCGGAGTGGTGGTAGCCCAGCACCCGGAGGGTGGCCAGCTCGCGCATCCGCTCGGCCACGTTGATGTTGATCAGGTTGAAGAGGACGATCATGGCCAGGGCTCCCGCCGCCAGAATGATGACCAGCACCATGAAATCGATGCCACTAAGCAGGCGATCCATGGTCTGCCGGAACCCCGAAAGGAACTGGGTGCCCAGCACCGCCTCGTGCGTGAGCAGCTGGCTGGAGAGTTCGTCTTCCTGCGCCGCGGTGAGCTCCGCGGTTTGCACCAGCAGCCGCTGCCCGCCGGGTTGGCCGCCGAAGGCCTCCCGGTAAGCGTCGGGCGAGAGATAAACGGCGCTCCCCACGTAGTTTTCGCAGATGCCAGCCAGCGCCAGCTCGGCCGTCTTGCCGTCGCTGTTTTCCAGCCGGAAGGTGTCGCCAGGCTTCAGCCCGAGGATTTCGGCCAGCTTCTCGGTCATCACCACCGGGTAGGCAGCGAAGTCGAGCCGGGCGTGGCCGACCCGCTGCCGCAGGTGGATGAACCGATCCAGCTGAGTCAGATCAGTGGGGACATAGATGTCCAGGGTGTAGCGCTTCCCGCCGGCGTCCTTGACGAGGCCGCTCTCGCTGCGGATCAGGGTATAGCCTTCCACCAGGCTGCTCTCGTCCAGCTGGCGCAGCAGGTCATCGCCCGGCGGCTGGCTGCGGCGCAGCTCGACGCGCAGGTCATAGAGAAAGATCTCCTGGAACTGGGTCTCGGCGATGGTGCGGATGGTATCGCGCAGGCCAAAGCCGGTGACCAGCAGAGCGGTGCAGCCGGCCACGCCCAGCACCGTCATGAAGAAATGGCGCTTATAGCGGAAGAGGTTGCGCGCGGTGGACTTGTGGCTGAACTTCAGCCGCCGCCAGATGAAGGTGATCCGCTCCAGCAGGATGCGCTGGCCAGGCCTGGGCGAACGCGGCCGCATCAGGGCAGCCGGCCGCTCCTTCAGCGCCTGATTGCAGGCGTAATAGGTGATCAGCGCGGTGAGCAGGATGGCCGAGAGCGTCATCTTGGTCGCCAGCGGCACCCAGAAGGGGGTGCGAAAGGCGTTCAAGGAATAGGTGGTGCCAAAGGTGCCCCAGATGAGATAGGGCACCAGGGGGAAGCCGATGATCAGCCCCAGGAGGCTGCCGGCGCCGGTGGCCAGGCAGGAATAGCCGAGATACTTCCCCATGATAGCCAGGCGGCTGTAGCCCAGGGCCTTCAGGGTGCCGATGAGGACACGCTCCTCTTCCACCATGCGCATCATGCTGGTGAGGGAGACGAGAGCCGCCACCAGCAGAAAGAAGGCCGGGAAAACGGTGGCGATGGCATCCACCTTTTCGGTGTTCATGGCAAAGGTGGCGAAGCTGACCAGCGCATTTTTGTCCAGCACATACCACTGGGGCATTCCCATGGCCAGGAGGTCGGCCTCGGCCTGGACGATCTCCTGCTCCGCCTCAGCCAGCTGGCGCTCCACTTCCGCCTTGGCTCGGAAATACTCGGCCTCGCCTTCCGCCAGCTCCTCTACCCCTTGGGCGTATTCCAGCTCGCCCTGCTCCAGCTGGGCTGCGCCCTCGGCCAGCTGCTCTTCAGCGGCGGCGATCTCGCGGGCCAGGGTCTCCTTCCCCTCCGCTAGCTGCTCGAGGCCAGCGTAATACGCCTCCCAGCCGGCGGAGATCTCCTCCTTTCCCCGCTCCAGCTCGGCCCAGCCGTCCTCCAGTTCCTGCCGCGCCGCTTCCAGCTGTTGGCGTCCTTCCTCCAGCTCGGCCCAAGCCGCCTGCAGCAGGGCGCGGTTCTCCTCCAGCTCCCGCCCGGCAGCGGCCAGCTCTTCCCGGCCCGCCTCCAGGGCAGCGCGCCCGTTCTCCAGCTCGGCTTGGCCTTCATGATAGGCCCGCCAGCCGGCGGCCAGCTCGGCCTCGGCGGCATCCAGCTGGGCTTCGGCCTCGCGCAGGGCGTGCCAGCCGTCCAGCAGCTCATCCACGCTGCCGGGAAGCTCAGCCAGTTCATCTTCCAGGGGATCGCGCCCCTCGACCAGCTGCTGCTCGTGCTCGCGCAACCGCTCCAGGGTTTCCTCCAGCATTTCCAGCGTCGTGCCGGGTGGAAGCTCGCGCTCGCCAGCTTCGATATCAGCCAGCAACTGCTCCAGCTCGGCGATGGCGCTGCGGGTGGCCTCCAGCTGGGCCTCGAGGAGGTCCAGCTCCTGCTCCCGCGCCCAGCGGATGCCCTGCAGCACGCCGTCTACGCTACGCTGCAGGCGCGGATCCTCTTCCAGCAGCTGAAAGAGGTCGTCCACGCTGGAATAGGGAAGCCCTGCCTCGCGCAAGGCCGCCAGCAGGGGAGCCAGCGGCTCTTCGAAGCGGGCCCGGTAGGCCGCCACCTGGCGGCGGCCCTCCCTCAGCTCCGCCTCCCCCGCTTCCAGCTGGGCCCGGGCGGCGGCCAGCTGCCGCTCGCCCTCTGCCAGCTCACGCTCCGCCGCCTCCAGCTGCCGCAGCCCCTCCCGATACTGGGCTTCGCCGGCGTCAAACTGCTGCTTCGCCGCCTGCAGTTCGGCCTCGCCCGCCTGAAGCTCGGCCCAGGCGGCGTCCCACTGCTCCTGCCCTGCCGCCAGCTCCTGCTCGGCCGCAGCCAGCTGGCGCTCGCCATCCAGCAGCTCTTGCCGCGCCGCGGCCAGATCCAGTTCAGCCTGCGCGATCTCCGCCTCGCCGGCAGCCCGCTCCTGCTCCAGCCTCTCGCGCCCGGCGGCCAGCTCAGCCCAGCCGGCGTCTAGCTGCTCCCGCGCTTCCTTAAGCTGCTGCCAGCCGTCCTCGATCTCCTGCCAGGCCTGGGCCAGCTCCTCCTCCGCCTGGCGGCGGGCGTCGGCCAGTTCTGCCCGCGCCTCCGCCAGCTTATCCTGCCCCTGGCGCATGATCTCCTGATGGCGGATCGCCGACCGCTGCTCGCCCAGCTGCTCCAGCTCGGCCACCGCCTGGTCGATCAGCGCCTCATATTCATCGGTGAGGACGGTGAGGGCGCGGGAGCCGCGCAGCGTCAGGTAGAAATCGGTGTAGACATCCAGGGCAAAGCAGCTCTCCGCCACATAGATGACGGCATCCAGATAGCCGGCACCGACGTTGGTGGGCTCGCGCTCGATGGAAAAATGGAAGGGATGGCGCACGATGCCCACCACGCTGAATTCCTGGATGGCATATGTATCGTCCACGCTTTGGTTATCATCGGGTGAGATGCGTAGGGTGCTGCCTAGCGGCAGCTCGGTCAGGGCGCCGTAGCCCCGCTCCATCAGGCATTCGTCCGGCGCCTCCGGCCAGCGGCCGGCCAGCAGCTCCAGGCGGTTGATGGCTGCCGGATTGTCGCCGGTATGGTCGGTCCAGGGCAGCCCGAAGATCCGGGCCGTGAGCACCTCCTGCTCATCGGTCAGGAGCACCGCATCCAGCAAGCGCGTCGGCAGCAGCTGCTCCACGCTGGGCAGCGCGGCCACGACGGCCAGGTCATCTTCAGTCAGCCCCACGGTGGCCTTGATAAAGACGTCGGCGGCGTTCTGGCTGGCAAAATGGTTGCTCAACGAATAGCGCATGTCCGGCGTGGTTGCCCAGAGCCCGGCCACAAAGCCGACACCCAGGGTGATAATGCCGAAGATGGCCAGGAAGCGGCCCAGGTTCTGGCGCACGGCGCGGAGGATGCTTTTTACATAAGCCCAGCTCACGCTACCACTCAATCCTTTCCACCGGCAGCGGCTCCGGGTTGATCTCCATCTTCGACACCTGGCCGTTGCGGATATGGATGACGCGATCGGCCATCTGGGTGATGGCCAGGTTATGGGTGATGACGACGACGGTCTTGCCCATCTGGCGGCAGGTATCCTGCAGGAGCTTCAGGATATTCTTCCCAGTGCTGTAATCCAGGGCACCGGTGGGCTCGTCGCAGAGCAGGATCTTCGGGTTCTTGGCCAGGGCCCGGGCGATGGCCACCCGCTGCTGTTCCCCGCCGGAAAGCTGGGCGGGGAAGTTGTCCATGCGGTCCTTGAGGCCCACCTGCTCCAGCACCTCCCGCGGGTCTAAGGGGTGGCGGCAAATCTCGGAAGCCAGCTCCACGTTTTCCAGCGCCGTCAGGTTCTGCACCAGGTTGTAGAACTGGAAGACGAAGCCGACGTCGTAGCGGCGATAGTCGGTGAGCTGGCGCTCGTTGAGATTGCTCACCTCCAGATCGTCCAGGCGGATCAGCCCGCTGTCGCAGGAATCCATGCCGCCCAGCATGTTGAGGACGGTGGTCTTGCCGGCACCGCTGGGGCCGACGATGACGCAGAACTCGCCCCGATCGATGCTGAAGCTGACGCCATTGGCGGCGGTGATGGTCTGCTCGCCCATCTGGTAGTACTTATACACATCCTGAAAGAGGACGAAATCCTTCTTGCTCATCCCATCTCACTCCTCGCGGCTGATGATCTGGTTGCTAAGATGGATCAGGCGGATCAGATCGCGCACGTTCTCCTCCCCCAGCCCCTCCACCAGGCGGTTGAAGTATTCCTCCACCTTCTCCTGCTTGGAGCGGAGGTAGGCGGCGCCGCTCTCGGTGATCTGCACCTGCATGCGGCGGCGATCCTTCTCGGAGACGCGCGTGCCCTCACATAGCCCTTGGCACGCAGGGCGGCCAGCGCGGCGGTGATGCGGGGCCGGGAAACATGCAGCTTCTCGCTGAGCAGCGAGGGATAGACCTCGCGCTGGCGATGGAGGGAGAGATAGAAGAGAACGCGCAGCTCTCCCTGCAAAAACTCGGTGAGGGCCCCCAAAGGCCTCTTGCTCATACATGCTGGCCAGAGCCTCCATCAGTTCGTCGCGCAGGCCCGTAAGCTCCATGCCACATCCCCCTTGCAAAGGTTAATAGCCTTAATAATTTATAGTGTCAATTATATGACCAAGAAGCGGCGGATAGCAATACATAGAGCGATAAAAACGGGAAAAAACCTGAGCGCCAGGGACGGTTCCTGCCGTTCATTTTTGCGTCAACTACCTGCGTCGCCTAGACATTGGTGTTAAAGGCAACAGATGGGAGGCTGGAGGTTGGAAATCGGAAGCTGGGATACGGAATCCTGAGCAGGGGGCATGACCGCCAGTTGGTTCTGGCGCTCTGAGGGATGTAAGATCGGACTCCGGAAGCCAGAGGCTGAGGCTAAAGGCTAGATGAGAGACTAGAAAGTAGCGGCCAGGCCTGGCCGCTACTTTTTGTAACCTCTAACCTCTAGTTCCTAACCCCTAGTAGCCGCTGCTTCCCTCTCTGCTAAGCGCTCCTGCCAGAGCAGGTCGGCCACCGGCGCCCACCTGACGGCTGCGTCCTCGCACTTGGCGGTGAGGTGGTGAACATCCTCTGGCTGCTGCAGCTCGGTGGACCTGGCGCCTGACGCGTCCACCATGGCGGCCAGCTGGTGGGGGTTATCCAGCAGCGGGCAGGGCCGCAGGTGATTCTGGTTGAAGGGATGCCGCGCGCGATACTGCATGAAAAGCGGGGATTTCAGGGCTTCCAGCAGGCTCTTCTCGCGGATGTTGCTGTCCGAGTAATGGATGAAGGCACATGGCTCCACATCGCCGTTGGCGTTGATATGCAGGTAGTAGCGACCGCCGGCGATGCAGCCCTTGGGATATTCGCCGTCGTTCCAGAAGTCCATGGTGAAGATGGGCTTGGTCTCACGGAACCTGCGCAGCTCCCAATAGACGAACTCGCGCTGCTCGGGGCTGACCAGAAGCTCTGGCACTGCCTGGTGGCCCACCGGGATGTAGGTGAAGTACCAGGCGAACTTGGCGCCGCGCTGAATGATGTCGTCGATGAAAGCCTCGCTGACCACGGCCTCCACGTTCTGGCTGGTGTAGCAGACCGAGACGCCAAAGAGCAGCCTCGTTCTCGCGCAGAACATCCATGGCCCGCACCACCGCCTGGTAGGTCCCCGCGCCGCGCCGCGAGTCGGTGGCTTCTTCAAAGCCCTCAACGCTGATGGCCGGCACAAAGTTCCTCACCCTGAGCATCTCGTCGGCAAAGGCCTCGTCGATGAGGGTGCCGTTGGTGAAAGCCAGGAACACGCAGTCATCGTGCTTCTCGCAGAGGCGGAAGATATCATCCTTGCGGATGGTGGGCTCGCCGCCAGAATAGATGTACATGTGCACGCCCAGCTCCTTGCCCTGGCGGATGATGTCATCCAGCTCCGCGAAGCTCAGGCTCATCTGCCGGCCGTATTCGGCTGCCCAGCAGCCGGCGCACTGCAGGTTGCAGGCTGAGGTGGGATCCATGAGGATGGCCCAGGGGATGTTGCAGCCATGCTCGCGCGACAGCCTCTCGCGCTCGCGGAGGCTGATCAGGCCGGCATGGATGACGAAGTTGACAAAGAGGCGCTTCCGCACGTCTTTATCGATGTCCGTCCAGAGGCTGCGGATCAACTGGCCCCAGTTGTTATCCGGGGCGGTCACCTCCCTTGATGGCCCTGGCTTTCTCGGCAATGCCCTCGAATTCAAACTTGGCAAACCAGTCGATGAGGCGCGGGATGTTGCGGTCCGGATCGGCATCCAGGAAGTCCAGCACTCGCTCCATACCAAATACCTGTAATCGCTCTTTCAGACTCCTATCCGACATATGCTAGTCCCCCCTTTTGCTACGACCAGTCTATGCCGGCGGGCAAGGCATTTCATTGGACAAAAGCGATGCACTGTCGAAAAGTACGACAAAGCTTGGAAAGTGTCATATGCTTCGGCAGGCGCTAGAGGTACAATACAAGGTAACTGGACTATGGATCGCGGCGGCGGAGGGAAAGCGGATTGAACAGGAAGCAGAGAATCATCCATAAAATGATTGAGCTGGCGCTGGACAAGTTCCTGCGCGATGTGGAGGAGAACCCGAAGCGGGCTATCCGCAACCTGGTGGATCTGGGGAGTTATTTCGCTCATACGGGCTTCCATCAGGATTTTCTGCGGGTGGCGGCGCAGATGCTGCGCAATGAAGACAGCCTCTATTACGAGCTCACCGCGCGCACAGGGCATGCGGTGGCGCACAGCATCATCAAGCGGTTCGGCATCAACCTGGGCCTGAATAGCTGGACCGTCGGCGCCGAGATGATCCGGCAGTATGCCGAGCAGGAGGGTTATGGCCTCCCCTGGGTGATCACCTTCGACCTTCGGGAAGCGGCCGCGCAGCCGCTCTCCCGGCCGGAGCTCGGCGAGATCGTCAGCTGGGGCGAAGAGCGAGGGATCTACAGCTTCATCTTCCTGGTCGGTGCGCAGCACGCGCAGCTGGCTGCCGCCCTGGCCACGGCCGCTGATCACCAGGAAAGCGCCTGCTTCATCTTCGCGCAGCCGGAGATCATCGGCGAAGAAGTGGCAGGCAAAGCGCTGGCCGTGGGAAATGTGGCGCTGGTTCTGAAGCTGGATCCAGCAGACAGCCAGCCGACGCTGGCGGCCGCCCGGCTGCTGCAGAAGCAGAGCTGCCTCTATGGCGTTTACTGCGAATATGATGACGAGAACATCCCTGCCCTGATCAGCCAGGCTACCCTTTCCACCATCAGCGCGACTCAGGCCGGTTTCGTCTTCTTCCTGCGCCGCCAGCTGAACTGCGCAGAAAACAGAAGGCGCTTTGCCGACTTCCTTGAGACCGGCAAGAGCGCCAATAAGCATGCCTTTTTCCTCATCGATTTTTACTCTGATCTCGCCTATATCGACCAGCGGATCGGGGTCAACGCCTGCTTCCTGGCGATCGGGAGCGACGGCAGCGCCGCTCTGGATAGCCTGGAGAACCGACAACCGGAACTCAACGTCCGTTCCCAAGCGCTGGACAGCATCCTGCGTCAGGCCATGAGCGGTTAGTCCTCCCCATCGGCGGCTACTTCCTGTTCGGCTTCCTGGATCACGTGCACCGCCAGCCCGGTGGCCGCCGACCGCAACAGGGCGACGAACTCCGGCGGTTCCATCTCTGCCCCCGTGAACAGCCAACGCGTGATGGCGACGCGGATGGCGTCGGCCAAGAAGGTGGCATAGAACTGGTGATGCTTGTCATCGGCGTTGGGGTAGATCTCCTGACAGGTGGAGAGAATCAGCTGATGCAGCACTTCATCGAAGTAGTCGGTAAATGAGTTCTGGCCGCGCACGCTGAGGGCATTGCGGTAGAAGGCGCGGTTCCGGTAGAAATAATCGCAGATCCGCTCGATCAGCTCCCAGCCGAACGACTCAAACGAGCCCTGGATATCCGCCAGAAACTCGGTGTAGAAAATCCAGTGCACCAGATCGTACTTATCCTTGAAATGATAGTAGAAGGTCTGGCGATTGAGCTTGCAGCGTTCTGTGATATCCGCCACCCGAATCTTCTCCAGGGGGCGTTCAGCCAACAACTCCTTCATGGCTTGCGATAGCGCCAGTTTGGTCAGACTTGCATCAGGCATGAAAGCTTCGCCTCCCAGGAACGGCCAACAGCGTCACTCTCTCCTTGCAGCGTAAGCTCCAGCTCCCCTACTAATCATACAGCATTAATCAGATCATTTCCCAGGAAAAAAGACGGCCTTGCCAGGTGTGGATGCACGCACGCCTGTTGACGGTTGGAGGTTAGAAGTGAGATCTAGCGGAAATCGGCGTCGTCGATCTATCGCGGAACCCAGTTGGCCGGCTTGATCCATATGAATGCACAAACCGGGACGGTGGCTGCATGCCATCCCGTCCCGGCTCGCTTGTGCACATTACAACCCAGCGTAATGCATCTTAAGGGAGGATATCCTGTTCTTACAGGGCTTATTCTCAACAAAGGCATCTGCTGGAAGTCTTGAGGAAGAAAACCAGAGTGCCAAGATAAATCCCGCCAGCTTTAGCCTCTATTTCTGATCTTTGACTTCCGATCCCTATTGTTCAGAGATGCTTCTTAAACCACTCGATCATGTGGTCATAGTGGGCAATGCGCAGCCGCATCGGTCCTCCCATAGGCAGGTCATGGTTGCATCCAGGGAAGAGCACCATCCGCACCGGCAGATCGGGATGCGTATCTTTTACCGCGGTGAACAGCTGGTGGGCATGCTCCACCGGGCAGCGCATGTCCTGCATGCCGTGCAGGATCAAGAAAGGGATGTCGATGCGCTCAGCATAGGCTACCGGCGACTCCTTAACCTGCTGCAACATGAAGTCCTCGAAGCAGGCGTAGCCCTTGGAACTCCCGGCCATATCGCTGCTGGCGTAGCTGATCATCTTGTTGGCGATGCTGCGCTGTGTAACCGCCGCCTTGAAGCGCTTGGTATGGCTCACGATCCAGTTGGTCATAAACCCGCCATAGCTACCACCGGTGACTCCCAGCCGTTCACCGTCGATCCAGGGGAAGCGCTTCACCGCCTCATCCACAAACTGGAGCAGATCATACATTGCCGTGCCGTCATAGGCCTGGGTCATATTCTGGTGCTTATCGCCATAGCCGCCGCTGCCCCGGGGGTTGCAGAGAATCAGGGCAAAGCCAGCGCCAGTGATGGCCTGGTGTTCATAGGTGAGGGCTGTGCCATAGAATGGTGTGGGACCGCCGTGGATGTAGAGGATGGCTGGATACTTGCGCCCTTCCTCCCTCCTCTGCGGTGGGAAGGCCCAGCCATGCACCCGCCCATCACCGTCAAGGGTGTCAATCCACATCTCCTCCGGCTGGCTGAGCGCCATCTCCCGCAGCCAGGGGTTGCTGTCGGTAAGCTGTGTCAGTTTCCCGCTGGTTAAGTCCAACAGGTAAAGCTGCGGAGTCTGTAAGAAGTCACCCCGCTGCACTAGGAGTTCAGTCAGGCTCACCGTCCGCACCGAGCGATAGGCTGCCTTTTCCTGGGTCACTGCAACGATTTCCGGCTCGCCGGTCAGCGCTGCCCGGTAGATGTTGGCCGAGCCGTTCATCCCCGAGACGAAATAGAGATAGCGGTTGTCGGCGCTGATACAGGCGTTGCCCAAGCCCCCACCGTAGTTTTCGCAGTTGTAGAGAAAGCAGGTGGCCTCATGACATGGCGCATCCTTAGGCCAGATATTCTCTGCCTTCCCCGTCTCCACATCCATCCTGTAAAGAGTGGTGCGCGGCACCCCCACACTCAGGCTGGGGGCCAGGGCGCCGAAGACGAGAGTCTTGCCATCGGGCGAAAACAACGGCTGGAACGCCGCAGGATAGTAGGCGATCCAGTAGTCAGCGGTGAGACGGGTGATCTCCTTGCTGGTCGGATCCACGGCGAAGAGATCCATGGCGATACTCTCTTCCCGCTTGCGGCAGCGATTGCTTGTGATCAGGATCTTGTCGCCGGCAGGGAACCAGACTGGCATGACATGGTCGCGCTCGCCATCGGTAAGGCACTCTACCTTTCCATCGGCTAGGTTGACCAGCCAGAGATGAGTGGTCTGCTTGGCAGCGAAACCCTTCGCCTTGTCACTCTTGTAGCCGTAATCAGTAATCACCACAGGACGCCGCGCCTGCTCGGCCGCCAGGCGAGCCACCTCCTCACGGCTGAGCTCGCCCAGGAGGGGTGCGGGTGTTTCACCCACCGCCCGATCGGAGAGGAAGGCGATACGGTCGCCGTGCGGCGACCAGACGGGGTTGTAGACGCCGTGGCGCAGCGAGGTCAGTTTGCGCACATGGTCGCTCTCCCGCTCCCAGATGTAGAGCTGCCTGGTGCCCGAGGCGTCGGACAGGAATAGCATGCGACTGCCGTCCGGACTGAAGGCAGGGTCCGCCTCTTGTTCGCCGCCAGCAGTTATCTTCCGCTCTCCACCAGTCTGAAGATCGCGCAGAATGATTTCCTGCGCCACATGATCTTTGCCCTTCATCGGCCGGCTGACGGTATAGCAGAGCAGGCCCAGGTCCGGCCGATAATCCGCCGCGCCGATATAGTTCATCCGGTAGTAATCCTGGGTGGTGGAAACCGGCAGCTTATTCATCTGCATCTTCTCCTTTCTCTTCGCCCTGCAGATGGAGGCGGAACCAGTCTACCATCTCCTGCAGGTGAACCATCTGCGCCATGAGATTTCCGCTGCGGGTCAGACCATGATTCTCTCCCGGGAAGGCAGCAAAACGCACCGGAACGTCCGGATTTCTATCCTTCATGGCGATGAACATCTGCTCTCCCTGCTCGAAAGTGCAGCGATAATCGTGGGTGCCGTGGAGAATCAGGAGCGGCACCTTCACCCGATCGATGAGGGCAATAGGGCTGCGTCGCGCCCGATCGCTAAGCATCTTTAGCATAGTGGTGAAGTTGGGATCGGTCTGCACAAAGCCCATATCTCCCGTACCATAGGAGGTGGTCAGGTTGGCCAGGGTGCGCTGAGTAACGGCAGCCCTGAATTTGTCGGTCATGGTGATCAGGCGGTTGGTCATCCAGCCGCCGTAGCTGCCGCCGGTGACCCCGACGCATTCCGGATCGATGTAGCCCTTGGCCTCAGCCGCCTCGACAAAAGCCAGGAGATCTTCGCGCGCCTCCTGCCCCCAGGGGTCGCCCATGAATTCGGCCCCATAGCCGGCGGAGCCGCGCGGATCGCACCAGATCACGGCAAAGCCGGAGGCGGCCAGGTAGTGCAGCTCGAACCAGAAGTCGTGAGCATAGCTGACAGTGGGGCCGCCGTGCACATCGAGCACAGCCGGATACTTCTTCCCCGGTTCGTAATCCACCGGCGGCATCACCCAACCGTGGATGCGCACCTTGCCATCCCAGCTGTCCACCCACATCTCTTCCGGCTGCGACAACTTCCGCTGCTTCAGCCACGGATTGAGCTCCGTCAGGCGCAGCTCTTCCCCCGTCTCCCGATCATAGCGGTAGAGGTCAGCGATGTTCAGATCATCGCCCCGGGTATAGAAGAGAAAACGATCGCCCGGGGGGCAGAAGGAATGGACCGAGATCTTCCCGTCGAGCACCTTGCTGGCCGGTGTCGGCTGGTCCAGGGGGAGACGATAGATGGTGGTGCTCCCGTTCCAGGAGGAGACAAAATACAGGGCCGATTCGTCTTCCCGGAGATAATAGGGCTGGTTTACCCGCCCGTAGGCAGTACAGCCGATGGCGCTGCTCCCCATGGCATGACAGGGCTGCTCCACCTGGAACAGGCATTCCGCACTCTTTTCGGCAAAATCCCAGCGGTAGGGCGCCGGAATGCCTACCACCTTTTCACCCTGCTTGAGGTAGCTGACATAGATCAGGCCCGTCCCGTCACCAAGCAGCGTCACCGGAGCCTGATCGATAATCCACGGCTCATCGGTGATCTGCTGCGTCTCGCGCTTTTCGCAGTCGTAGAGATAGATTTGCGCCTGGCGCGCCTTAGCGTCCCGTCCAGGATAGCCGTAATAGGCAATTTTTGTCCTATCCGGTGACCAGGCCGGCGTCTTGCAGGGGATGTGCGATGGGATCAGCTCCTGAATCCCGTTCTCCAGATGGACAATACCGATACGGCTGATACTGTCATCGGCAACACCGTACGTCTCATCAAACTTGTACATCAGTTCCTCGATGACGATGGGCTCGTTCTCCTGCCGCCAGAGCCACTCCTCCCGCTCTTCTTCCGTCATCAGCGAAAAAGCCTGCTCCTCCTCGTCCGGCCAGACAGGCGCTGTGAAGGCGATGGCATCACCCCGGGGCGACCAGAAGAAGCCCTTCACGCCGTGACGCAGGGAGGTCAACGGCCGTTTCTCGCCAGTTTCTAGATCCAGGAGCCAGACCTGTGTCTCCCCGGCGCTGGCAGCGAGGTAGGCCAAACGGCGGCCATCCGGTGCATAGCTGGGTAGCTCGCCCTCGGCAACGAAGACTGGCTCGGACGGTTTGACGCTATCTGTTCCGGTGATCCGGTAAATCTTGGAGAAAAACTCGCCGCTTGCCACATCAGCTTGACTGACAACGTAGGCGACTTCGTCACCCTGGGGTGACAAAGCTGGAGAGGATATGTAACGAATTAGCTCCATATCCTGTAAGACAAGGGGGCGCTTCGCGTTGGATTTCAACATATCTGCCTCCTCTACAACTATTTATGAGGAAATCGCGTCGCAAGATTAGACATTTTGTGTATAATGGGAGGAGTAGGATAGCGAGGAGTTGACTGCCCATGGATAAGGACGAGGTCTTTCGTCTGCTCTGCGACCTGGCTGAGGGGATAGCCGGGATGTTCGGCAGAAACTGCGAAACCCTGATTCAGGATCTCAGCGTGCCCTCCCATCCGATCCTGGCCATCTATAACGGCCATGTCAGCGGTCGCGAGGTGGGATCCACAGTGGACATCTTCGGCAATGAGCATTGCGATGAGGATTCCATCATCTTCGAGGAACACAGCCACCATGTGAATCACCTGGTGATCCGCAATGGGCAGAAGATCAAGAGCACAACTTTCCACGTCAAGGGAAAGGATTTCTTCTATGGCTTTGGCATCAACTACGATTTCACCGCCGCCGTTGCCGCCCAAGTCCTGTTGGAAGACCTTGCCAACGTGGGCCCCTTTCTGGAATCTGCCCTAGCCTCCAAGGACAACCCCAATCATCTGGAGAAGGTTGTCGAGTCGTGCGTCAACCTGATGGGGATCCCGGTGGAGAAGATGAAGAAGGCAGACCGGGTTAACCTAGTAGCGCTGCTCAAGAAGGAGCATGCTTTCGATTTCCAGAAATCCGTACCCTTTGTGGCGGAAAAGCTGGGGGTCTCCCGTTATACCATCTACAACTATCTAAAATTAGTCGAGGAAATGGAAGACCCGTTCTAGGCCGGAGGTAACCAGCCTAAGCACCTCGCTGCGCGCGCAGCCGCTCCACCGCCTGTCGCAGGTTCTCGAAAGCCGCCCGAATGTTTCGGCGCGGTGTGCTGATGTTCATCCGCACGTTGGCCCCGGTGGTGCCGTAGTCATCGGCATACTCCACATCCAGCAGCGCTTCATTCAGCAAGAACTCCTTCAGCTCGTCTCCCTTCAGCCCCAATCCGGCGAGATCCAGCCAAAGCACATAGGTTCCCTGGGGTCGCGTCACTCTGATCTCCGGCACGTAGCGCTCCAGATAGTCAGCAATGAACAAATAGTTCTGCCAGACATACTCGGTCATCGCCCGCACCCAGGCAGCGCCCTCGGGCGTGTAGGCGGCCAGCAGGGCCGCGTGTAGCATCGGATCGATGCTGCCGTAATGGTCGCGGTATTTCTGCCGCACGAACGCCTCACGCAGCCGCTGGTTTTCGATCACCACATTGGCATGATTGACCCCGGTAAAGCTAAAGGCCTTGCCCAGCGATGTGCAAGTGAGCCCCAAACCGTCTGTTCCCGCGATCTTGCCAAAGGGAACCACTCGATGCCCCTCAAAGGTCACCTCAGCGAAAATCTCGTCTGAAAAGACGATAACACCGAAGCGACGGGACAGCTCGGCGATGCTTTCCAGACAATCTGCCGGAAAGACCGTCCCGGTCGGGTTGTTGGGGTTGCACAAGGCCAGGAGCTTGGCTCCTGACGAGCGAATGCACTCCTCCAGTTTTTTCAGGTCGATTTCGTATTGCCCATTCACCGGCCGCAAGGGGCAGCGAACCACCCGCCGCTGGTTGCGGCTGATCGCCTGCGCATAGCGACTGTAGCCCGGGTAGAAGACAACGACAGCATCGCCTTCCTGCGTAAAGGCGCGGATAGCCGTAGAGAACGAGAAAATGGTTCCGTAGGCGGGGACGATCCAGTCGTCCTCGATCTCATAGTCGCGCACTTCCTTGAACCACCAGCGCACCCGCTCCCGGTAGAGAGGCGTGCAGATGGTAAAGCCGAATAGCCCGTTCTCGGCCGCCTCCTTCACCGCCTCGCGGATCACCGGCGCGGTCCTGAAGTCGAATTCGGCACCGATGAACGAAGGCAGTCCTCTTTCCTTGATCTTGTCCGCCGTGAGATAGTCCTTTAGATTGCCTCGGTTCGTTCGATCAACTTCTGTCTCAAAGTCACACTGTCGCACTCCTCAAACCCCTTCCCGAACTTTCACGATGGCCTCGATCTCTACTGTCACGTCGAGAGGGAGCTGGTTGACACCCACTGCTGTGCGGGCGTGACGGCCCCGCTCACCGAAAACATCGTAGAGCAGTTCGCTAGCTGCATTGGCCACCAGATGCTGTTTGTCAAAGCCTACTTCGCTGGCCACGAACACCTGCAATTTGGCGAAGGAATGGATATGATCCAGGTCGCCCAGGTAGGCTCTAAGCGCCGCCAGCAGGTTGATGGCACAGAGACGGGCTGCTTCTTGCCCGTATTCCAGATCCCGCTGGCTGCCCAGTTTTCCCGTATAAACCGGCACGCCATCTCGGGCTGGAATCTGCCCGGCCACAAAGAGGGCGTCCCCGATCCTAGTCACCGGGATATACATGGCGCCGGGGGGAGAAGAGACTGGCAAATCGATCCCCAACTCTCTGATGCGTTCTTCAGCTTTCATCATAATCCCCCTCTTCTATCCAAGATGATGGCAAGCGACCATGTGGCCTCCCCCCACATCCTGCAACTCGGGAGTAACCCGTGAACACAGCTCGCTTGCTTTATGACAACGCTTACAAAACTTGCAGCCCTCACCCACATCCAGAGGGCTCGGCACGTCACCAGTCAGAAGAAGTTCTCTTGACCGGCGTACTTCGTAATCGGGATCGGCTACCGGCACCGCCGCCAATAATCCTTGAGTATAGGGGTGCTGTGGGTCATCGTAGACTGAGTCGGTAGGCCCGCTCTCCACCACCGCTCCCAGATACATCACCGCTACGTTGTCCGAAATATGCCGGACTACCGACAAATCGTGAGCGATG
Source organism: Bacillota bacterium (assembly GCA_050949085.1). Classification (GTDB taxonomy): domain Bacteria; phylum Bacillota; class UBA994; order UBA5500; family UBA5500; genus JBMNFB01. The sequence continues at coordinate 70,513 of JBMNFB010000001.1, read as the reverse complement.
AACAGGTAGGTGAGTCCCATCTCGCGCTGCAGGTCCATGAGTAGGTTGATGATCTGCGCCTGCACCGAGACGTCCAGCGCGGAGATGGGTTCATCGCAGATGATGAACTCGGGATTAACGGCGAGAGCCCGGGCAATGCCGATGCGTTGCCGCTGACCACCAGAAAACTCGAATGGGAAGCGGGAAGCATGCTCCGGGTGCAGCCCCACCATCTCCAGCAGCTCATGCACACGCTCCGTCTGCTCCCGCCGGTTCCGACAGAGACCATGTATCTCTAGTCCCTCAGCGATGATCTCGTGCACTGTGAAAAAAGGGTTAAGCGATGCATATGGATCCTGAAAAATCATCTGCATCCGCTTGGTCAGCTCCCGCGCCTCACGTCGATTGGCCCGGTGCACGTCAATCCTGTCAAACACCACCCGGCCACCATCGGCTGGGTAGAGGCGAATCAGCGTCCGGCCTACCGTCGTCTTGCCGCAGCCGGATTCACCAACTAGGCCCAGTGTTTCGCCGCGCCGGATCTGGAAGGAGACATTGTCCACCGCCCGGAGGTAGCGATTACGGCCGACCGGAAACACCTTCCTCAAGTTCTGCACATCCACCAGCACCGGTGCTTCTGCCATCTCAGTCCCCCCTCCCTGCCGCCTGCCGCTGGCGCATTCGCCCCACCGGCGGTGTCGGCTTCACATGGACACGTGGATCCTCCAGCCAGCAGCTGACCTGATGCGTTTCGTCCACCGCCAGCGGTGGCGGGTCATGCCGGACACAGACGCGCATGCAGTAAGGGCAGCGCGCCGCGAAGCCGCAGCCAGGTGGCGGAGCAAACAGATCCGGCGGGGTGCCGGGAATACTGATCAGCTTTTGCCCGCGCCGCATGGAGAGGCTGGGCATGCTGCCAATCAGGCCCCAGGTATAGGGATGGCGCGGCTCGTAGAAAATCTGGCGCAGCGTACCGCTCTCTACGATCTTCCCGGCGTACATTACAGACACGCGGTCGGCTATGCTGGCCACCACGCCCAGATCGTGGGTGATGAGGATAATCCCCTTGTTCCGCTCCCGCTGAATGCGCTGCATCAGGCGCAAGATCTGCGCCTGCATAGTCACATCCAGTGCCGTAGTAGGCTCATCGGCAATCAGGATTGATGGGTCACAACTTAAGGCCATCGCAATCATCACCCGCTGCCGCATGCCGCCGCTCAGAGTGTGCGGATAGCGGCGGTAGACCTGCTCCGGATCAGGCAATCCCACCTCGCGCAGCAGGTCGATGGCCAGTTCCTGCGCTTCTCTTTTTCCCAGTCGGCGGTGGAGACGGATCGCCTCTACGATCTGCGCACCCACCCGGCTGGTGGGGTTAAGCGCAGTCATCGAGTCTTGAAAGATCATGGCGAACTCGCGCCCCCGGTATCTCTCCATCTCCTTGTCGGTCCTATGGATCAGCTCCTCTCCCCGGTAACGGATGCTGCCACCTTTGACCTCAGCTGGCGGCTCGGGGTTGAGCTTCATGATCGCCTGCGCACTGACCGACTTGCCGCAGCCTGACTCGCCGACAATGGCTAGTGTTTCGCCGGCGTCGACACTGAAGCTGACACCCCGCACAGCCTGCACTTCGCCAGCGTGAGTCATGAACGAAAGGCGCAGATCACCCACCACTAACAACGGCTCAGTCATGCTCTCTTCGCCCCCTTCCGCACTTCCTTATCCCGCAGGTGTGGGTCCAGCGCATCACGCAGACAGTTGCCAAACATGAAGAAGGCGAAGATGATCAGGCTGATGACAATGCTGGGGCAGACCAAGAGATGGGGCTGCGTACGGAAATATCCGGCACCTTCCGAGGCCAGCTGGCCCAACGATGTGTCTGGCGACTTCACGCCCAGTCCAACAAAGCTGAGCCCCGCCTCCATGAAAATAGCCGCCGGTACAGCCGCCGAAAGGCCAACGGCCATATTGCCCATGATGTTGGGCAGAATGTGGCGGAATATGATCCGCAACGGCGAAGCACCTAGCGCCCGGGCGGCCAGGGTGAACTCGCGGTTCTTAAACTGGAGCACCCGCCCGCGGAAGCCCCGGGCAGACCCCATCCAGCCGATGGCCGCCAGGGCGATTACCAGCGAATCAGGCCCACCACCGAGGTAGATCATGATCAGGATGATGTAGATCATCTGGGGAATGCAGAGGCCGACATCGATCAGGCGCATGATGAGCATGTCCACCCAGCCGCCGAACCAGCCGGCGATGCCACCGACCAACATGCCGATAGCGTAAGGCAAAATCGCGCCGATAAAGCCGATGGCCAGTGACACCCGGCTTCCGTACCAGACGCGGGTAAACATATCCCGCCCGACGCTGTCGGTACCAAACCAGTGCTTGGCGCTGGGCCTCTGGCTCCTGGCGGAAAGGTTGGTCTGGTCAAAACTGTACGGCGAGACGATGGGCACAAAGATGGCCATGAGGATCATCAGCCCAATCAGGGCGAGACAGAACATGGCCATTCGGTTCTGCCTCAGGCGACGCCAAACATCGGGCCAATAGCGGACGCTGGGCCGCACGATGGCCTCTCGGTCTAGTGAGTTTTCCTCTAGGGGTACAAAATCTTCGGCTGAAATCGCAGCTAAAGCCTGCTGTCTTTCGCTCGTGTGTTCCATCTTGTTCACCTCAAGTTATCCGGATGCGCGGGTCGACGACCCCATACAGCAGGTCAACGATGAAATTGGCGGCGACGATCAAAGTCCCGGAGAAGGCGGTCAAGCCCAAGACCATGGTGTAATCCAGACTATTGATGGAGTTGACGAAGTAGCCGCCCATGCCCGGGATGTTGAAGATCCGTTCGACTATAAACGATCCCATAAGCAGCCCGGCGATCTCCATACCCAGAGTGGAGATCATGGGAATGATCGCGTTGCGGATCTGGTGGAAAACCACGATCCTGGCCTCTCCCAAGCCCTTGGCCTTGGCGGTACGCAGGTAGTCCTGCTCGTTGACCTCCAGCATCAGGGTGCGCATGCTCCGCGTACGGCTGGCAATGCTGCCGAGAGACATGGTTATCGTCGGCAGGATGGTGTAGGCGAAGCCTCTCCAGCCGGCGGCCGGCAGCCAGCCTAGCTTGAGAGCGAAGGTGTACTGCAGGACGACGGCGATGATGAAGGAGGGGACAGAGATGACGAAGATGGTCATCCCACTGAGGGCCATATCGATGGGCTTTCCCCTCCGTCGTGCCGAGATGATCCCGAGCAGCAGCCCGACTGGGTAGCTGAACAGCAGGGACTGCAGTCCCAGTCGGGCCGAGATGGGAAAGGTGGTGGCGATCACGTAGTTGACTGAACGCCCGGCATACTTAAGGGAATAGCCGAAATCGCCTCGGAGCAGGTTCCCCATATAGGTCAGATACTGCTGCCAGAGGGGCTTATCCATCCCGTAGTAGCGCATCATCTTGTCGATGATCTCCTGCGGCAGCATCGCATCCGATGCGAAAGGATTGCCGGGGAGCAACCGCAGTAAGAAAAAGCAGGCGGTCACAATCACGCAGACCGTGATAACCGAGATGATCAGCCGTTGGATGATATACCTTCTCATTGGCTATCCCCCTAATGTCCTGTTAGTTGCTGGAATAGCTTACTTCTTTTTGCTGATAGTCAGCTGATTGAACGTGAATCCGTCATCAAGCGGATTGTCGATGTAGCCTTCTACATACGGCTGGACTGCGGCAAAGCCTCGTCCCGAGCAGAGTGGTGCCAGCACGCCACTATCCAGGATGATCTGCTCCGCCTGTGCCAGCAACTGGTAACGTTCCTCCTTGTCGAAATTCACCTGGGCCTGTGAGATCAGGTTGTCGTAATCCTCATCGCTGAAGATGTTCCGCCCGGTACCGGTGAGATCGTTGATGCTCCCCCCGGTCTTGAAGTATGCCAGAACCTCGGAGGGATCAGAGCCGGCGCCCAGGGACTGGAGATAGATGTCGTAATCATAGTTCATCATCGTTTGGATAGCCATCGGTACAGCCAGCAGGTTGATCTCGAAGCATTCCAGACCCAGCACCTGCTTCCACTGATCCACCAGTGTCTCAGCGAGTACCTTGTAGTTAGGAGCGCTGAAGCTCAAGTAGCTGATGGTGGGCAGCTGGCTGGCTGAGGAATAACCCAGCTCCTCTAGCGCCGCCTGGAGGTATTCTTTAGCCTTGTCCGCATCGCCGTTCATGGGCACAGTGTTCACCGGATAGCTATCGATGAAAGTGTCATCTCCAGATGCATCGGGGAAGTAATCCAGCACCAGGCGGTTAATGGGGACGGACGTCGGCATGGCAGCGGAGATGATTGCCTCGCGGTCGAGTGCGTAGCTCAATGCCAGCCGGAAGTTCCTGTTCTGCATCACACGCGCTGTCTCCGCATTGCCGCCCTTACCATAGCGGTTGAACTGCAAGGCCAGCATGTTGCCAGCGCTGTAGGGGATCAGATATTCCTCCAGAGTATCGAGATATTCGGAGCTGACCGAAGTGATGATGTCCGCCTCTCCCGCCTGGAACATGGCGACGCGGGTGTTGGCATCAGGTACGACAAGAAGCTTCAATGTATCGATGGGAAAACTGCTGTCAGCAAAGATATAGTTGGGGTTTTTCTCAAATACCATATGGCTGTCGTAGACCCACTCGGCGAGGATGTAGGGACCGCTGTACTCCAGATCATCCGGCGTGCCACCTAGAGCCTCACCCTTGGCCTTGACAAACTCCTCGCGCAACGGATAGGCGGTAAAGGCGCCATCGAATGTAGCCACCGCGTATTCCAGCGTGATCTCCAGCGTCTTGTCATTCAGCACCTTCACACCGACTGCGTCGCGATCCACCAGTCCCTTGTTGAAGGCAGCCGCGTTCTTGATGGGGATGCTCTCATAGAAGGCCCCATTCAGGCGAACCCATTTCCGGATCCAGCCGCGACAGAACGTAATAGGCGAAATGCTCGGCGGTGATGGGCGTGCCATCGGCGAAGACTGTATCCCGCAGCTTGTAGGTATACACGGTGCCGTCCTCGCTAACGGTGAAGTTCTCGCACACCTCAGGCGTAGCAACCCCGTCGTAACTGCGGAAGAGCATGGCCTGGGTCAGATAGAAGATGTTGCTGTCCAGATTCGACGCCGAAAGAATCGGGTTCAGCGTGTTCGGTTGTTCAGCGATGAAGCTGAGCATGGTCGGCTCGGCGGACTCGAAGCACCCAGTCAATAGACTAGCCACCAGCCCGAGCACGAGAGCGAGAGAAACAGCCCTGATGTACTTGTTCATACTCTAACCTCCCAACCTTTTTTTATTGCCAATCTGTCAACCTTAGGTTAGCTGTATCCTATCCCAAGGCTGATGAATTGTCAATATCATTTGCCCGACTCTGAAGCACGTTATTTTTTCGCTCAGCCCGATTTCCCTGTGTTCATAGGAAATAGGCGAAGCTAGCTCTCTCCCCAGAAGCTTTATCATTGCCTAGCAAGCTAATGACATATTGTGTACGTCCGTGAATATTAACTTATTTTCTGATCTTGACAATTTGTTGGGCTTGCACTACGCTTAAGCCAACGATCAAACTCTGCAAAGGAGGCAGCTGAATGGACAAGTATATTTTGATTGGCCGGGTCATCGATGCTGTTTCCGACCAACCCTTGGAACAAGGGATGGTCATCATCAGCGGCGAGCGACTGGAGTATGTCGGTCCCTGGCGGGATGACCTCTGCTCAAGTGAGGACCAAGTCATCCAGTGCGAGAACGGCACCATCCTACCTGGCTTCATCGACTGTCACGCCCACCTCACCGGCCAGCAGAACGCCGGCAGCTTCGCCAACGGCACTCTGTTCGGCGACCAGCTTCTAGGTGCGGTTTACCAGCTGGGACTGCTGCTGGATGCCGGATTTACCGGGCTAAGGGATATGAGCGAGGCTGGCCTTTATCTCTCCCGCGGTGTAGAGCGCGGCGCAATCCGCGGCCCGCGCATCGTGCCGGGCGGCAGAGTGCTGGGCATTACCTCGGGACATGTTGATCTGGACCCCTCCATCTCTAAGGAAGCATACAACGCTTCTCACAATCTGGCCTATCTGATGGACGGCGTGGATGAATGCAGCGCCGGTGTCCGCGAGCAATTCCGGCGCGGTGCGAGATTCATCAAGGTCTGCGCCACCGGAGGCGTCTCTTCACCACTGGATCACCTAGACGACGTCCAGTTTTCGCAGGAAGAGCTGGAGGCCACCGTCGCTGAAGCCAAGCGCCATCACACCTACGTCGCTGCTCACTGCACCGGGAGCGAGGGTGCTTACGCGGCTCTCAAGGCCGGAGTAACCAGCATTGAGCACGGGGTGATGCTTACTCAGCGCGAGATCGATCTGATGGCAGAGATGGATGCCACCCTGGTCACCACCTTGGCAGTCTCGCTGGGCGTGGCTAACATCCCTGGTCTGCCAGACTGGATGGCGAAAAAGGCCAAGATGTGCGCTGAAGCTAACATCAGGACTATCGAAATGGCCAGAAAGGCCGGCATTCGCATCGCGCTAGGCACCGATTTTTCCAACAGCAGGAACAGCCCATACCTGCAGAATGGCGCAGAGTTCCGCGCTATGGTGCAGGCAGGAATGACACCAATGGAGGCGATTCGGGCTGGCACCATCAATGCCGCCCATCTGATGATGATGGAGGATGAGATCGGTTCCCTGGAGATAGGGAAACTGGCCGACGTCGTCCTGGTGGAAGGAAACCCGCTGGAGGATATTAAGTGCCTGACCGATGCCAGGTTTGTCAAGGTCGTCCTGAAGAACGGCGTCATGGAGAAGAACACCATCGGCAAGGGTGAGCAAAAATGAAGCCAGTTGTAGAAGTAACTCTGAGGCCAGCCGGAACGTTTGAGAAGTTCGAGAAGCTACACGTCCGGGTGGTCGTCAGGGGGTTCGCTTACGAGGCCGGCGACGAGCTGTTCTGCTTTCATCGCGAGACGGTGACCATCCCTTTCTGTCCCCTGCATAGCGCAGTGGTGGTAAGCGATCCCGCCGGGGCCATGCCTTTTACGACCAGCCAGAGCGAGGTCAATTTCCAGATCAAGGAGCATTTTCAGGCTGCGCGGGCTTCAGAGGGCGATTTGACGATCGCTTACACAGTGGCACCGCGAATACAGCCGGAGGGTTATCGCTCTTCGCCCTACTTCGACTTAGTGGCTGAAGAGGGCGGCGTAAATGGTGCCGGCCTCACCTTCCTGCCCATGCTCCCCTTTGACGCCTGTGTCTTTCGCCTCCGCTGGGATCTGAGTCAGATGCCGGAAGGCTGCCGCGGCATCTGGAGCCTGGGCGAAGGTGACGTGGAAGCCGAGATTGCAGCCAGGCAGATCTGTTTCAGCTACTATGCCTGCGGTGATATCAAGTCGTTCGAGCAGGACAACTACGGGATCTACTGGTTTGCCGACCCCCCGTTTGATGTTCAGCAGCTGGCAGAAAGCATCGGCAAGCTGTTCCGTGAGATGTCGCGTATCTTCGAGGACGAAGGTCTGCCCTATAAGATCTTCCTACGCCGAAATGCTTTCTCCGGCAGCGGAGGAACGGCTGCCTGTCGCGCCTACCTGATGGGCTATTCACCCGACCTGAATCCCACTGCCACCTCGCTGACCAGCTTGCTCGCCCATGAGATGGTACACAACTGGCCGCATATTGAGGACGAGCCTTACGGCACAGGCAACTGGTACAGTGAGGGCACCGCCCAGTTCTACTCAGTGCTGCTTCCCTCTCGCCTGGGGCTGGTGGATCTGGAATACACGCGGGCGGCAGTGCAGAAAGCGGCAGACGACTATTACGCAAATCCTGCACGTTATCTCAGTTTCCAAGAAGCAGCCAAGCTTTTCTGGATCGATCGCAATACACAACGCATCCCGTATGGACGGGGCTTCATCTACCTCGCCAATCTGGACGCGGCCATTCGCCGGGCCAGTGACGGTGCCCATTCGCTGGACGATCTGGTACGCGACATTTTGCGCCTGCAGCGCCAGGGGGAAAAAGTGGATAACGAGGGATTCCTTGAACTGGCCAGCGCGTGGCTGGGCCGCGATGCCCGGCCGGAGTGGGTACAGATGGTCTCCGGAGAGCTTCTTGCACCCGACCCGGATATGCTGGATGGCCTGTTCTCCATCGAAGAAACCGAAATCGAGCTGGAAGGATTTGAGGAGCCACAGAAGTCATACCTATGGAGGATCAGAGGCAAGGTGTAGGTCGACCTGATTCAGTGGGGGTAATGTGTGTATACGGAAGCCGGAGGTCGGAAGTCAGCGGTTCGAAGTTTGAAGTTGAGTGGCAGATCTGGCATAGTCGATTAGGCACAGGCGCTGGCCGCGGCCAGGATTGGCGAGGGCTGAATGGAGCCAGAGGGTAGCTTTGTCCTCTGGCTCTATTTCTTGCTGTTTGCTGCCCAGTAGGCAGCTGGTAGGCGATAAGCTACCCGGTTACTGCAGCTTGGAGCTGGGGTTCATCGGGCGGTCACCGGCGATGTCGGCCCTGCCGTCATAGAGATGCGACATGCCCCGGGTGAGGGTGTCGTCCTCCAGCACGCTGTAGAGATGATAGCCGAAGTCTTCGCGATCGACCAGGATCTCTTCCAGCACTTCGACGGTGCCCCAGTCGCGCAGGTCGTGCGCCCGCTTGATCTGGATGCGCAGCATCTCCTGGATCTTCAGCTCGTGCTCCAGATCGTTGCGGAGGAAATCGCGGATGGAGTAACGGCCCTCCACCTCATGCTTGATGTAGGACAGTTCGTGCTGAGCGACGGGATGAGCGGTGGGAACGCCGCCGAGGCGGGCGATGCGCTCACCGATTTTGTCGATGTGCTCAACCGTCTTATCACGATGCTCATTGAGCAGTTCGTGCAAGCTGATGAATGCCTCGGCACCCTCGGTCAGCCAATGGTGCTTGTTGTACTGGTGGAGCGCAACGGTTAGTGCGCACTGGTGATCGTCCAGCATCAGGGCCATCTCGCGGCGCACGTCATAGGGCAGGCCGATGCCGGCACCGACTTCCTTTCACGGTGCGCGGCTGCTGCCGCAGAATCATCCGATGTTCGGTGTCATGCCCCGGCTTCCCCGGCATGAACCCACTCTTGTCCAGGTTGAAGTTGCCCTGGAAGTTGGCGTAGTTGGTCATGGTCATGGCTATGTCCGGCACCGGTGGCGACATCGCCGGCTGTTGCTGGTGTGTCATGATGTAACCTCCTCACATGGTTTTGCTTTTCGAGGCTAATATCCCCAGCCGCCCTGACCGTTATGAACCCGGCAAAAGCAAAAGGCTCAAGCCGTGTTGGCTTGAGCCTTTTGAAATAGGATCTGGCAGCGACCTACTCTCCCAGGGGTAATCCCCAAGTACCATCGGCGCTGAGGAGCTTAACTTCCGTGTTCGGGATGGGAACGGGTGTGGCCTCCTCGCCATCGCCACCAGAAATCTGGAAGTTGGAGATTGGAAGTTGGAAATTGGATAATGAAAGTCGGAACCTGCGGTCCTGTTGGTAGAACCTGCGACTTCACGTTTCTAACTTCTAACCTCTAACTGCTGAATTGTGCCCTCAAAACTGGATAGTGAGCGAGACTTGCGGTCTCGCTGGACATGCAAAGGTTTACTAGCGCCTTGTGGTGATACTCGCTGGGCGAGCATCAATTAGGACAAGCCCTCGACCTATTAGTACCGGTCAGCTGAGTCCCTCTCAGGACTTACACATCCGGCCTATCTACCAGGTAGTCTTCCTGGGGTCTTACTCCGGCACTCAACTTTTTCCACCATTAAGCTGGTCTCGCTCGATACCCAGGGTGTTATGACTGGCCTTGGTTGACCGCCTATACACCTGGACACCGATCTGCTATCTGATAGAAAAAGTTGAGTGCCGGATGGGAGATCTCATCTTGAGGGGGACTTCACGCTTAGATGCTTTCAGCGTTTATTCCGACCAGACTTGGCTACCCAGCACTGCCCTTGGCAGGACAACTGGTACACCAGCGGTCTGTCCATCCCGGTCCTCTCGTACTAGGGACAGCTCCTCTCAAATCTCCTGCGCCTGCGACGGATAGGGACCGAACTGTCTCACGACGTTCTGAACCCAGCTCACGTACCGCTTTAATGGGCGAACAGCCCAACCCTTGGGACCTTCTTCAGCCCCAGGATGCGATGAGCCGACATCGAGGTGCCAAACCTCCCCGTCGATGTGGACTCTTGGGGGAGATAAGCCTGTTATCCCCGAGGTAGCTTTTATCCGTTAAGCGACGGCCCTTCCACTCGGTGCCGCCGGATCACTAAGCCCGACTTTCGTCCCTGCTCGACTTGTATGTCTCGCAGTCAAGCTCCCTTCTGCCTTTACACTCTTTGCGCGATTTCCAACCGCGCTGAGGGAACCTTTGGACGCCTCCGTTACTCTTTAGGAGGCGACCGCCCCAGTCAAACTGCCCACCTGACACTGTCCCCATACCCGATTCAGGGTACTAGGTTAGAATTTCAACACCTAAAGGGTGGTATCCCAACGGCGGCTCCACCGAGACTGGCGTCCCGGCTTCTAAGCCTCCCACCTATGCTGTACATCAGGTGCCAAAATCCAATATCAGGCTACAGTAAAGCTCTACGGGGTCTTTCTGTCCTATCGCAGGTAACCTGCATCTTCACAGGTATTTCAATTTCACCGGGTCCCTCGTTGAGACAGCGCCCAAATCGTTACACCATTCGTGCGGGTCGGAACTTACCCGACAAGGAATTTCGCTACCTTAGGACCGTTATAGTTACGGCCGCCGTTCACTGGGGCTTTGGTTCAGAGCTTCGCTTGCGCTAAGCCTTCCCCTTAACCTTCCAGCACCGGGCAGGTGTCAGCCCCTATACTTCGTCTTACGACTTCGCAGAGACCTGTGTTTTTGGTAAACAGTCGCTTGGGCCACTTTTCTGCGGCCTCTTCTCGCTCCAGGTGTGCACCTTTCACAATAATGAGGCACCCCTTATCCCGAAGTTACGGGGTCATTTTGCCGAGTTCCTTAACGAGGGTTTTCCCGCGCGCCTTAGGATTCTCTCCTCACCCACCTGTGTCGGTTTACGGTACGGGCACCTTCGTCCTCGCTAGAGGCTTTTCTTGGCAGTGTGGGATCAGCCACTTCGCTACTTATGTTTCGCTCGCATTCGCATCTCATCTTAACGCCAGACGGATTTGCCTATCCTGACCAGACTACTTGCTTAGGCACGCTCTTCCAACCGCGTGCTTGGCCTACCCTACTGCGTCACCCCATTGCTCAAACGGACTACGGTGGTACTGGAATCTCAACCAGTTGTCCATCGCCTACGGCTTTCGCCCTCGGCTTAGGTCCCGACTTACCCTGAGCGGACGATCCTTCCTCAGGAATCCTTGGGTTTTCGGCGGACAGGATTCTCACCTGTCTTTTCGCTACTCATACCGGCATTCTCACTTCCTAGCAGTCCACGGCTCCTTACGGTACCGCTTCTACCCACTAGGAACGCTCCCCTACCCCTGAAGTTAGTTCGCGTCAATGCTCAAGTCGGACTGTAGTGGAAGTACATTTGATAAAATTGCCGAAGTCAATTTTATTAACATGTAACTTACTCCTGTTACGTCGTCCTTACGGACGATGCCGAGTTACTACTCAACGAACTACTTCAAGCCATAGCTTCGGTGACGAGCTTAGCCCCGTTACATTTTCGGCGCAGAGCCACTTGACCAGTGAGCTATTACGCACTCTTTAAATGAGTGGCTGCTTCTAAGCCAACATCCTGGTTGTCTGTGCAGCTCCACATCCTTTTCCACTTAGCTCGTACTTGGGGACCTTAGCTGATGGTCTGGGCTGTTTCCCTCTCGACTACGGATCTTAGCACTCGCAGTCTGACTCCCAAGGAACAAGTCGCAGGCATTCGGAGTTTGACTAGGTTCGGTAACCTGGGAAGGCCCCTAGCCCAATCAGTGCTCTACCTCCTGGACTCTCTACCTTGAGGCTAGCCCTAAAGCTATTTCGGGGAGAACCAGCTATCTCCGAGTTCGATTGGCTTTTCACCCCTACCCACAGTCTCATCGCCCGGCTTTTCAACGACGGTGCGTTCGGGCCTCCACGAAGTCTTACCTCCGCTTCACCCTGGACCATGGGTAGATCACCCGGTTTCGGGTCTACGTCATGTAACTCATTCGCCCTCTTCAGACTCGCTTTCGCTTCGGCTCCGCCTCTTCGGCTTAACCTTGCTGCATAACGTAACTCGCCGGTTCATTCTACAAAAGGCACGCCATCACACTTTCTAATAGTGCTCTGACTGCTTGTAGGCACATGGTTTCAGGTTCTATTTCACTCCCCTCCCGGGGTGCTTTTCACCTTTCCCTCACGGTACTAGTTCGCTATCGGTCGCTCAGGGAGTATTTAGCCTTAGGAGGTGGTCCTCCCGGATTCACACGGGATTTCTCGTGGCCCGTGCTACTTGGGATCCTCTCTGGAGTCTTTCTGCTTTAAGGTACAGGGCTTTTACCTTCTGCGGCGGACCTTTCCAGGTCACTTCCCCTAGCCAGAAAGTTTTGTAACTCCATGCGCACTCTGACAAGTACGCTGAGAGTCCCGCTACCCTCTCTCTACAACGGTGTCAGCCTGTCACGTAAAGAGAGTTTAGGCTCTTCCCCTTTCGTTCGCCACTACTAAGGGAATCAATGATTTTTTCTTTTCCTCAGGTTACTTAGATGTTTCAGTTCACCTGGTTGCCTTCCTTACACCTATGGATTCAGTGTAAGGATACAAGGGTATTGCCCTTGTGGGTTGCCCCATTCGGATATCCCCGGATCGATGTCTGCTTTCGACTCCCCGAGGCTTTTCGCAGATTGCCACGTCCTTCGTCGGCTCCTGACGCCAAGGCATCCTCCGTGCGCCCTTTGTCGCTTGACCTATTCATGTTTACGCAGTAAACATGATAATCCAATAAAGCGATCGTTGCGTGAGCAACTATCGGCTTGTACCGAATTCATGTTTACGCAGACATGAAGAATCCAAAACGCGCTTGAAATACCTTTGCATTTCACACTATCCAGTTTTCAAGGTACAGCGCGGACGTTAGTCCGCGAGAAGTTCGATGTTGGAAGTCAGATGTTGGATGGTTGTGGGAATTGGTCTGCGACCAATTCCTTCCTCTTCCGACCCTCTAACTCCTAACCTCTAACTTCAAAAAGTGGTGGAGATGAGCGGGCTCGAACCGCTGACCCCCTGCTTGCAAAGCAGGTGCTCTCCCAGCTGAGCTACACCCCCCTATTTGGATGTTGGAAATCGGAAGTTGGAAGTTAGACTCCAACATCAATTCCCATCTATGCGTTAAAGGCTTCCGTCGGAGTTTCTTACCTCCAACTTCTAACCTCTAACTTCTAAAGCTGTTGTGGGTCGTGATTTCTTGCGAAATCGCATGCTAAAGATGTCCACTGAGGGACACATTTTCGCGCAGGCGCGAAAATGTTTTGGTGGGCCTAAGTGGACTCGAACCACTGACCTCGCGCTTATCAGGCGCGCGCTCTAACCAGAACTGAGCTATAGGCCCATTGTGTTGTGAGTTGTGAGAGATGAGATGTGAGACTCTCTCCCACAGAAGGCTGTGAGCTATGAAGGAGGGTTGGGAGCTTTCCCACTTCCGACTACTCATCGCTCACTTCTCAAACTGAGCCTTCAAAACCGAACAATGATGGCGTGTACGTTTTGCTTGCGCAAAGCCGTACATCAGATGATCGACCTGGAAGTCTTGGTGTGCCTGCTGGCACATCCATATCTCCCTAGAAAGGAGGTGATCCAGCCGCACCTTCCGATACGGCTACCTTGTTACGACTTCACCCCAATCACTGACCCCACCTTCGGCGGCTGCCTCCCTAAGGTTAGCTCACCGACTTCGGGTGTTGCCAACTTTCGTGGTGTGACGGGCGGTGTGTACAAGGCCCGGGAACGCATTCACCGCGGCGTGCTGATCCGCGATTACTAGCAACTCCTACTTCATGCAGGCGAGTTGCAGCCTGCAATCTGAACTGAGATCTGCTTTATGGGATTCGCTCAACCTCGCGGTCTTGCTGCCCTTTGTACAGACCATTGTAGCGCGTGTGTAGCCCAAGACATAAGGGGCATGATGATTTGACGTCATCCCCACCTTCCTCCGGTTTGTCACCGGCAGTCTGCTTAGAGTGCCCAACTTAATGATGGCAACTAAGCACAAGGGTTGCGCTCGTTGCGGGACTTAACCCAACATCTCACGACACGAGCTGACGACAACCGTGCACCACCTGTCTCCTCGTCCCCGAAGGGAACATCTGCTTTCACAGACTCGCGAGGGATGTCAAGCCTTGGTAAGGTTCTTCGCGTAGCTTCGAATTAAACCACACGCTCCGCTGCTTGTGCGGGCCCCCGTCAATTCCTTTGAGTTTCAGTCTTGCGACCGTACTCCCCAGGCGGGATGCTTATTGCGTTAACTACGGCACGGAAGGGGTCGATACCTCCCACACCTAGCATCCATCGTTTACGGCGTGGACTACCAGGGTATCTAATCCTGTTTGCTCCCCACGCTTTCGCGCATCAGCGTCAGTTACAGGCCAGAAAGCCGCCTTCGCCACTGGTGTTCCTCCCAATATCTACGCATTTCACCGCTACACTGGGAATTCCGCTTTCCTCTCCTGCACTCAAGTCACACAGTTTCAAATGCAATGCGCAAGTTGAGCCCGCGCCTTTCACATCTGACTTGCATGACCGCCTACTCGCCCTTTACGCCCAGTAATTCCGGACAACGCTTGCCACCTACGTATTACCGCGGCTGCTGGCACGTAGTTAGCCGTGGCTTTCTTCTCGGGTACCGTCATCCTTCGTCCCCGAGGACAGAGCTTTACAACCCGAAGGCCTTCTTCGCTCACGCGGCGTTGCTGGGTCAGGGTTTCCCCCATTGCCCAATATTCCCGACTGCTGCCTCCCGTAGGAGTCTGGGCCGTGTCTCAGTCCCAGTGTGGCCGATCACCCTCTCAGGTCGGCTACCCATCGTCGCCTTGGTAGGCCGCTACCCTGCCAACTAGCTAATGGGACGCGGGCCCATCCTGAAGCGGCCGAAGCCTTTCTTCTTCACTCCATGCGAAGCAAAGACCACATCCGGTATTAGCATCCCTTTCGAGATGTTATCCCGAACTTCAGGGCAGGTTGCCCACGCGTTACTCACCCGTCCGCCGCTCACTTAGAAGTTGGAGGTTGGAAATTAGAAGTTGGATACCAGGGTTGTTCCTCCCTGATCTCTCTGCTCCTAACTCAGTTGGAATGTAGAGCAGTTGAGACCGTGGACTTTTCAGCCCGGGCTCTCTAACCTCTAACCTCTAACCTCCAACTTCCAAATGCGCTCGACTTGCATGTATGAGGCACGCCGCCAGCGTTCGTCCTGAGCCAGGATCAAACTCTCCGATAAGATTTTATCGAAGGCCTGTTTTGGCTCTTCAATTACTCTTGGTTTCCTTAAAAAGGAATGGCGGGTCTTTTCGGAGACTTGCGTCTCCGTTCGACCCAGATGTTTTTCATCTGGTCCATCATTGTTCAGTTTTCAAGGTTCAGGCTCTCTAGCTGACGTCTTTAGCGTGTGACTTGGCAAGAAGTCACGACGCGTTCGTCGCCGTTCAAAACGGCCGGACTTATACTATAACACCACATCTGCTGAACCGCAATAGCACTTTATGCCAAGCAGTCGCTTGTGGTGAGTTGCGCTGTCGTCAATGCCTGACGGATAGCGACAGCTTTATTAACTTAACATGTCGGTTTGCCTTTGTCAAGCGACTTGTCCCGGCTCGGTGCAAACGAAATCGCTGACCGCATTTCCGGACCACCAGACACTCAGGGCCCGACAGATCCAGGCGGGCGTTCGCCGCCACCAGGCAGGTTCTGACTGGAACCTAGCGGGTAAGGCAGATCAATCACCGTCTGTGGCACTTCACCCATATAGGTAACATCAGCGATCGGTACGCGGCTGTGCACCTGGACCGATTTAGTGACGAACGGAATGACGATCTGCACTTCGGAATAGACCTCGAGATAGATCTTGTGCCGCGTCTGGTTGATGCCGGCCTCTTCGAAGGCGTCTGTCACTTCCACGTTAACGGTGCCGACGGGGACGATGGTAAAGGGAATGCGCGGCCCGAAGTTAGCCAGCAGGTAGCTATTGAGAGCCTGCCCTAAAGGGATGCGCAGCACCTCGCCGCGGATCGCCGTCAGGCTTTCCTGCACGCGCATGGTTGTCGCCGCCACCAGACGGTTCACTTCCATAGTATTGACCTGGGCCCAGGCGGGCTTGCCGTTATAATCGGTGTGGACGGTAATCAGCAGGCCGTACTTGATGTCCTGTGCGATTCGCGTGCTGATGGCATCGTTGATGGCCTGGGTGGCGATCACTTTGGCTCGGGCCTCGGCGATGGCCATCAGAGTGGGCTGCAGATTGCGATCCAGCAACCAGATCCCGCCGAAAATGACCGCGAGGACAGAGAGCACGGCGATGGTGACGCGCGGGCTCACTCCCCGGTGCCAGCGGAAACGGGGCATCTTCGGTTGCCAGCGGCGGCGCATTCTCTCACCCCCTATTATTCCAGTCTATGCGTCAGCCTATTTGCCTATGTGTGACCAGTTTTAGCCGTACTAGACTGTTTTCCGCTATGGTATAATTATTCTCCGAAGGAGGGAGTCTTGTGGATAATGAAACAAGGCGTAAACGCCCATCCCAAAAAAACAGCAAGAGTAAGAGCAATAGAAGAGGAAAGATAACCAAAATTGCACTCTACGTGCTTGTGGCTATCATGCTCGTCGGCATTCTCGCCGGCGGCACGCTGACGTTCTACGCAATTGCGACGATCCCGGCGTACGATCCGGGCAAGCTGGATGCCGATGCCACATCTAAGGTATACGATATCAACGGCGAGCTCATCGCCAATCTCCATGCGGAGGAAAACCGCACACCGGTGCCGCTGGATCAGATTCCGGTGCATCTGCAGAATGCGGTTCTCTCCATGGAAGACGCCAGATTCTACGATCATTTCGGCTTCGATCTGCGTGGCTTGGGTCGGGCGATCATCCGCACGCTCACCGGCCAGCGGCTGGAAGGCGGCAGTACGATCACCAACCAGGTGGCGAAGATGGCTTTCCTGACACCGGAGCGCAAGCTGACCCGCAAGATTCAGGAAGCGATCATCACGCTGCGCCTGGAGCGCGATTATACGAAGCCGGAGATTTTGGAGTTCTATCTGAACCGCCTCTTCCTGGGCGGCAGTGTCTATGGCGTTCAGGAGGCAGCGCACTACTATTTCGGCAAGGATGTATCGGAGCTGAATCTGGCTGAGTCAGCGATGCTGGCCGGCATCATCTCGGCGCCTAACGCCTATAACCCCTATAAGGATATGGAGCGAGCTAAGCAGCGCCAGCAGATCGCGCTGAGCAATATGGTGCGGTTTGGCCACATTTCTGAGGAAGAGCGAGACGCCGCGCTGAATCAGGAGATCGTGCTGAAGCGCAGCGGGCCGACACAACAGGACCCGACTCCGCAATACTTTGTGGCGTATGTGCGCAGCCAGGTGATCAGCATTCTGCAGGAGCAGGGCTACAGCCTGCAGGACGCCCAGCAGATGGTGTTTACCGGTGGGTTGACCATCAACACGACGCTGGATATGCGCATGCAGCGGGCGGCCGAGAAGGCTCTGGACGATGGGCTGAACCAGCTCCTGATTCCACTGCTCAGCAATAAGGAAGAGCGCAACGCCAAGAATATTCTGCAGCCGCAGGCGGCCGTAATCCTGCTGGATGTGAAGACGGGCGGCATTCGCGCGATGATTGGCGGCCGCGAGTTTGATGGCGACCAGCATAACCGGGCCGTGCAGCTGATTAAGCAGCAGCCGGGGTCGGCCATTAAGCCGCTAACCGTTTACGGACCGGCACTGGAGCGAGGGGCCACGGCGGCCGACATTATCGTCGACGAGCCGATCTACGCTAACGGCGAAGACAAACCGCCGTATCCGGTGAACTACAGCGGAACGTATAGTGGACCGGTCACGCTGCGTTATGCCTGGCAGGAGTCGCTGAACGTGCCCGCCTGGAAGGTAGCCGAGGAGAATGGCGTGCAGCGCATGATCGACTTTGCGAAACGGCTGGGCATCACTACGCTGGTGGAAACCCCGGTCAACGGGGTCAGCGATCGTAACCTGGCTGCCCTGGCCATCGGTGGGGTATCCAAAGGCGTCATCCCCCTGGAGATGGCTCAGGCCTTTGGCGCCATTGCCAATAAGGGTGTCCGCAACGACACGTTTGCCATCGTCGATATCCGTGATCAGGACGGACGCCTGATCTATGAGAGCCGGCCCCAGAGCGAGGTTGTGCTCAGCGAGGAAGTAGCCTTCATGATGACGGACATCATGGAGGATGTTATCGATCACGGTACGGCCAGCTCGGCCCGCAGCCGGAGCGGCTATACTGGGCCGATGGCGGGCAAGACCGGCACGTCCAACTACAACCGGGAAGCCTGGTTCGTTGGCTACACGCCAGAGTTGGCCGGTGCCGTCTTTATCGGTCATGATGATAACACGACCGGCAACAAGGCCGGCGACCCGAATAACCCCGATGCCAGGGGACGCCTGCCGGGCGGCTCCAGCAGCTATATCAGTGCGGCGATTTTCGGCAGGATGATGAACAATATCAAGGCGGAATGCGGCCCGGGGGCCAGCGCGTTTTACGAGAGTCCGCCGGAGGGAATCGTCGGGCCGCTGCAGATCGACAAAACGACTGGCAAGCTGGCCGGCCCCAGCTGTCAGCCCAACCAGATCATCTATGAGTATTTCATCAAGGGAACCGAGCCGACGCTGATCTGCAATGACCACTCGGTTATCCCCGAGGATCCGGAAGATCCGACGGAACCGGAAGACCCGACAGACCGACAGATCCGGAAGACCCGACAGACCCGACAGATCCGACGGAACCGGGCGATCCTACCGAAGAGCCGGAAGATCCGGGCGACGACGATGACGATGATGACAACCGCGGGCGCGGGCGTGGCCGCCGCGGAGACTGAGTGGGACGCCAGGAGTTGAGATGAGTAAAGCCCTCTGTGCCGAGTCACAGGGGGCTTTTTGCTATGCAGAGATTGCGAAGGCAGGATATCGCCAGCGCCGGAGCGCGTGCGCCGGGGCGGGGCTTTTTTGTGGCATTGTTGAGCCGCAAGGGCAGGGCACACCCCTTCGGGCGCGCCGATGTCTCCAGAATTTCGGAAGGCGCCCTGAGGGGTGATGCCCTGCCTTTCCATGAAGATCGAGGGTCAAGGAAGCACCCACCACCTCCCCGCCTGGGTTGCAATGGGTGCTATCGCGAACCATCTTGCTGTGCAGTTAATATTCGCCGCAGGTAAAGGTGTGCCCAGCCCGAGCGCCCGGTTTACTTCTTCAACTCGGCGATGGTCACACCGGTGCCGCCTTCGCCTGCCTCGCCGAAGCGGAAGCTGGCCACACCTTTGTGCTGCTTAAGGAAGTCGCGGACAGCGTTGCGCAGCGCCCCCGTCCCCTTGCCATGGATGATGCTCACCTGAGTGCGGCCGGCTATGGCCGCATCGTCCAGGTATTTGTCCACCCGAAGCAGGGCTTCATCCACCGTCTGACCGCGCAGGTCCAGCTCCAGGGGCAGGTTCGTGCGCGAGAGGTTAACCAGGTTGAGGGGCCGCGGCGGCTGCTTCGGCTGCTCTGGCTGCAGCTTCTCCAGCTGACTGATGTTGCAGCTGAGGCGCAGGGCACCGAGCTGTACCTGCACATCGCCGCTCTCGGTCGGCTCGCTGAGCAGCTGGCCCCTTTGGCCCAGATGTTTCACCAGCACGCTGTCGCCAATCTGGAATTCTCGATCGTCGGCCACCGAGTAGTCCTGCCTAGTCTCGACCTTCACCGGGTCAGGCGCCGCCTCGGCACCTAGCTCACGAAACTGCTGGCGCGCCGCTTCAATGGCCTGATTCAGCTGGGCGACGTTGGCGGTCTGAGCTGCCTGCAGGGCGCTGCGCAGCTCGGCGATGAGCTGATCCACCTCCTGCTTCTGGCGGGCGAGGAAAGCGCGCGCCTCCTGCTTGGCCTGATTGCGGATCTGGGTTTTATCGCGCTCCAGCTCGCGCAGCTGCCGCGCTGCCTCAGCCTCGGCCGCTTCAGCGCGCAGCCGCAGCTGGCGGGCGGCCAGTCGCTCCTGCTCCGACACGGCGCGGTTTTCCTCCAGCTGCCTGATCAGATCTTCAACCCGCAGCTGATCGCCGGTGAGATAGGTGCGCGCCTTGGCGATCATGCTCTCGTCCAGTCCCAGCCGGGAGGCAATCTCAAAGGCGTTGCTCTTGCCGGGCAAGCCGATCGTCAGGCGATAGGTCGGCCGCAGGCTGTCAACGTCAAACTCGACGCTGGCGTTCTGCACGCCCCGCGTCTGATAAGCATATGATTTCAGCTCGGTGTAGTGGGTTGTGGCCACTACCCGGCAGCCCCAATTGTAGAGGAAATCGATGATCGACATGGCCAGGGCCGCACCCTCGGCCGGGTCGGTGCCGGCGCCAAGCTCATCGAGCAGCACCAGCGAGGCGGCATTGGCCTTCTGAGTGATCTGAACGATGTTCGTCATGTGCGACGAGAACGTACTCAGGCTCTGCTCGATGCTCTGCTCGTCGCCGATATCGGCGAAAACCTGCTCAAAGACACTGATCTCACTGCCCTCGGCGGCCGGGATGTGCAAGCCGGACTGGGCCATCAATGTCAGGAGGCCGATGGTCTTCAGCGTGACCGTCTTGCCGCCGGTGTTGGGGCCGGTGATCAGCAGGACGTTGAAGTCCTGCCCCAGATAGACGGTGATGGGCACCACCGTAGCCGGATCCAGCAGAGGATGCCGCGCATCGCGCAGGTGCAGGTAGCCTCGATCGTTAACCTGAGGCTGAACCGCCCGCATCTCCCAGCTCAGCTTGCCCTTGGCCAGGCAGAAGTCGAGGTGACCCAGCGCCTCCAGGTTGCGGGCCAGCGGTTCGGCTACTGCCGCCACCTCCGCCGACAGCTCGAGGAGGATGCGCTCGATCTCCTGCTCCTCTTCCAGCAGGAGGCGGCGCAGGTCGTTGTTGATCTCCACCACTGACATCGGTTCCACAAAGAGCGTCGCGCCGCTGGCCGACTGGTCGTGGATGATCCCTGGCACCTGGGCGCGGTATTCCTGCTTCACGGGAACCACGTAACGATCATTGCGGATGGTGATGATGGCTTCCTGCAGATATTTCTGCAGGGTCGAAGAACGGATGATGGCGTTCAGCCGCTGCCGGACCCTGGACTGCAGGGTGCCTACCTCCTGACGGATCCGCCGCAGGCGCGGGCTGGCGCTGTCGCGGATCTCGCCAAACTCGTTGATCGCCCCGTCGATGAGGTCTTCCAGCTCCCGCAGAACGGTAATCCCCTGAGCATATTCAGACAGCAAGGGATAGGTTTCGGTTCGGTCGCGGAAGAAACGCTGCGTCTGTCGGCTGCAGCGGCAGATGTCGGCGATGCTGAGCAGCTCGTCGGGCTGCAGCCAGGAGCCGATAGCCACGCGCCGCAGGCTGGGGCGCACATCGGAGAGGCCCTTCAGGGGGAACTCCTCGGCCCGGCAGATCATGCGGGCCTCGCTGGTCTCCTGCAGGTCGCGCATGACCGCGGTGGGATCGGTTGACGGCTCCAGCACCTCGATCCTGTCCCGCCCCAGCGTGGAGGAGGCGTAGCTAGCCAGGCGATCCCTGATCTTTTGGAATTCCAGAACCCGGAGGGTTCGCTCATTCATGCCGGTTCTCTCCCTTCCCGAATGTCCATCCCTATTCTATCATTCCCTTGACGCCGGCACAGGGGAAACAATGCTTCCAACTGAAATGCGCCCGCAGGCGTGACCTGGCGGGCTGAACCCTGGGGTCAGCGTAGAAAAAAGCGCCCCCACCTTCCGGGAGCGCCTTTCCTCACGTTATCCAAGTTTCTAGCCTGGCTGCCGCTCAAGGATGCGCATGACCAGGTTCATCAGCTGTTCGTAGAACACTGGGCTGGCGGCGTAGACGCGGGTCGCGAGGGCCGACCTGTGCACCAGCTGACCCAGCTCGGTGGTCTCCGGGACGAGCATCAGCAGGTGGGTGACGATGATGACGACCAGCAGCCCTTTCAGTGCCCCGAGCGCCGCTCCGCCAAGGCGGTTCAGCGTGGAGATGACTGGCAGGCGCGCCACGCCCGACAGCAGGTGGCTGACCAGTTCGAAGAAGATGCTGACCACCGCCCAGCAGATCAGGAAACTGATCACCGCCAGAACCGCCGGGGCCAACTCATCGCTGCCGAAGATTGGCAACAGGAACTCACCGATGCTTTCCACCAGGCCGAAGGTGTTGTTCAGCCAGGCTCCGACGTGCGGAGCCAGTTTGTTCGCGAGGTACAGTCCGACAACGAATCTGGCCAGGCTCACCAACTGCTTGATCAACCCGCTGGCCCAGCCGCGAACCAGAAACACGGCAAAGATGGCGAGCAGCAGCCAGTCGACCCAGCTGAAGCTGGTTAACTCCACTTGCTAGATGCCTCCTCTTGAAACGGTTTCAATTGCGGCACTAGACTCCCCTATTCACTTCTCGCTGCAATCTGGCGCATTCCTCCATCAGCATGGCGATCTCCTCAGCCTGCTCTCTGACCTTCTTTTCCTCTGCCAAAGCCTTGTCCAGATAAACCATCGCCGTCAGCACTGCTGCTTTGGTGATGTTCATCCGGGGCTCTCGCTCGGTAAACTCCCTGATGCTTTCATCGACCTGGCGGGCCAGCCCTTTCAGGTGCTCAGGGGCCGCCGGACTGATCACGACGTAATCCTGATCGTGAATGCGCAGCTTTACTCTATTCCGTTCTGACTTGGCCACCGACACATCCCCCGCATTCGCTGCAATCTCTGGCAATCGTCAGCTGGTACAGCCGGCGGGTTTGCAGAACTCGCCGCTGCCTTATCGACTAGGTTCGCCAGATGACGACAATTTTCCTCCCTAGCGCAGGGAGGCGCTGAGATTATCCTCCAGCGCACGCACGATCTGCCGGGTGATCTCGCTGACCTCGGCCTCCTGCAGGGTGCGCTCATCGCTCTGGAAGAGCAGCGCGTAGGCCAGGCTCTTCTCGCCCGCGGCTACCTGCTCGCCCTGATAGACGTCAAACAGCCTCAGCTCCTGCAGCAGCGGTCCGGCTGCCGCCCGGATGGTCTGGGCTACGGCGGCGGCAGTGACCTCTTCCGGTACGATCACCGCCAGATCGCGCTGCACGGCCGGAAAGCGCGGGATGCCCCGGAAGACGGGCGTCTCCCCGGCGGCGGCCAGCACTACTTCCAGATCGACCTCGGCAAAAACAGCCCGCTGGCGCAGATCGTAATAATCCAGCACATCGGGATGGAGCTCGCCGATCAGGCCGAGATATTGCCCCTGCCAGAGGATGCGGGCCGCGCGGCCCGGATGGAGGAATGGCTCCTGGGTTGCCTCCCAGACCAGGTTATCTCCGGCAAGCGGGCTGAGCACCGTCTCGAGCAGCCCCTTCAGATAATAGAAGTCGTAGGGCCGGCTGCCGTGCTGCCAGCCTTGCTGCTGCTCCCCGCTGAGCATGATGCCCAGCCGCAGGGGCTCCGCCGGCTGCACCAGTTTCGTCGCCGCCTGATCGCTGACAAAGACCCGGGCCAGCTCGAACACGGCCAGGTCAGACTGATTGCGGGCGGCGTTGTAGGCCAGCACGTTGGCCAGCCCGAAGAAGAGCGATGTGCGCATGAAGCTGCGCTCCACCGACAGGGGGTTCGCTACCTCCAGGGAGTGGCGCCAGGGGTGAGATTCTCCCACCACCGCGGCCACCTCCTGCGGGTTGATAAAGCTCAGAGTCACAACCTCGTCGACGCCGCCGGCGAACAGCTGCTGGCGCAGCGCCGCCACGGCCTGTTGCCGCGGCGTGAGGCCGCCGCGCATGGTCGGCCCCTGCATCATCGTCGTGGGGATCTGGTCCAGACCGGCGAGCCGGGCCACCTCCTCCACCAGGTCGATCTCGTCCTGCAGATCGCGGCGGCGGCTGGGGGCGACCACCGTCCAGGGCTCCTGGGTGGTATCCACCTCCAGCTGCAGGCGGCGCAGCAACTCGAGGATGCGGTCGGCGCTGAGGTCGGTGCCCAGCAGCTGATTGACGCGCTGCGGGCGCAGGCTGATCACCTGCTGCAGCGGCAGATCCTGCATGGTGCCCACCGCCGTCGGCAGCACCCGGCCACAGCCCAGCTGTTCGATCAGGGCCGCCGCCCGCTCCAGCGCCAGCTTCACCCGGGCGGGATCGACGCCCTTGTCGAAGCGGCTGGAAGCATCGCTGCGCAGTCCCAGGCGCCGCGAGGTGCGACGGATGCTGCGCTGCTCGAAATAGGCTGCCTCCAGGAGAACCCGCTTCGTATCCGGCGTCACTTCTGTCTCCAGGCCGCCCATCACGCCGGCGATGCCGATGGCGCGCTGGGCATCGGCGATGACCAGCACTTCGCTATCCAGTTCGCGCTCGACGCCGTCCAGGGTCGTCAGCTGCTCGCCGTCGGTCGCGCGGCGGGCAGAGATCTGCTGCCCGGCCAGTTGATCGAGGTCATAGGCGTGCAGCGGCTGACCCAGTTCCAGCATCACGTAGTTGGTGACATCGACGAGGGTGTTGATCGGTCGCACGCCGGCCGCCTGCAGCGCTGACTGCAGCCAGAGCGGCGAGGGCCCCACCTGAACATCCTCGATGATCAATCCATAGAAGCCCGGACAGAGATCGGGAGCGGACACGCTGACGGTGACCAGCTCGCTGGTGGCCGTATAGTTGAGCTCATGCCGCGCGGGCAGGCGCAGCGGCTGGCAATTCAACGCCGCCACCTCATAGGCGACGCCCAGCATGCTCAGGCAGTCCGACCGGTTAGGCGTCAGATCCAGCTCCAGCACATAGTCGTCCAGCTGCATCACCTGGCGGATGTCCTGGCCGGGCGCCACCTCGGGCGGCAGGATGTAGATGCCGTCACGCATCTCGGGCGGCACCAGCTTTTTCTCCAGGCCCAGCTCGTCGCCCGAGCAGAGCATGCCCTGGGAGGGAACGCCCCGAAAATCGGTGAGGGTGATGGTCTGACCGGTCGGCAGCTGGGCACCCTCCAGGGCCACCGGCACGACGGCGCCGGCAAAGACGTTGGTGGCGGCGGTGACGATGGTCACCGGCTCGGCCCGGCCGACGTCGATCAGGCAGACCTGCAAGCGATCGGCGTTCGGATGAGGCTTCAGCTCGACGATCCGCCCGGTGAGCACGTTGCTGATGCCGGCCGCCCGGTAACGGATCTGATCGACCTCAACGCCGGCCATCGTCAGCCGCTCGGCCAGTTCTTCTGGTGTCCAGTCTATGTCAACATATTGCTGCAACCAGCGGTATGATACCTGCATATACTCTCAACTCCTCCTGCTTGTTATCCCTAAAACTGGTGCAAGAAGCGCACGTCGTTGGTGAAGAGGTGGCGCAGATCGTCGACGCCATACTTGAGCATGGCGATCCGCTCAATCCCCATGCCGAAGGCATAGCCGCTGACTTCCTCTGGATCGTATCCCGACATGCGCAGCACCTGCGGATGCACCATGCCGGAGCCGAGAATCTCAATCCAGCCGCTGTTCTTGCAGAGGCGGCAACCTTCCCCTTCGCAGACGAAGCAGGAGATATCCACTTCAGCGCTGGGCTCAGTGAAGGGGAAGAAACTTGGCCGCAGGCGAATCTGCCGCTGGGGACCGAACATGGCGCGGGCAAAGCTGAGCAGAACCCCCTTCAGATCGCCCATGGTGATTCCCTTGTCGATGACCAGCCCCTCCATCTGATGGAACATCGGTGAATGGGTGGCATCGTCATCGCGCCGATAGACCCGGCCGGGAACGACGATGCGCAGCGGCTCGGGGCGGAGGCGTTCCATGGTCCGCACCTGCATCGGCGACGTATGGGTGCGCAGCAGCAGCCCCGGCCCAAAATAGAAGGAGTCCTGCATGTCGCGGGCGGGATGATCGGCGGGAATATTCAGCGCCTCAAAGTTGTAGTACTCGGTTTCTACCTCAGGCCCCTCGACCACCGAGAAGCCCATGCCGACAAAGATCTGGATCAGCTGATCCTGGGTGCGGGTGATCAGGTGCTGGTGCCCGCGGGGGATCTGCAGCCCCGGCAGGGTCACATCGATGCGCTCGACCTGCAGCCGCGCCTGCCTGGCCTGCTCGGCCAGCAGCTGCGTCCGCTGGGAGATCTCCCGCTCCAGGCGATCGCGCACCTGGTTGGCCAGCTGCCCTACCTTGGGGCGCTCCTCCGCCGCCAGCGTGGCCATGCCCCGCAGGATCGCGGTGATCTCGCCCTTCTTGCCCAGATAATGCACGCGCAGCGCCTGTAGCTGTTCGGCAGATGTGGCTGCCTCCACCGCCTGCAGCGCCGTCGTTTCCAGCTGGCGCAGTTTTTCCTTCAAATCCATACTCTGAACCCTCCTGCTTCTCCATCGGATTTTCTGGCAAAAAAAATGCCGCCCCGATAGGGACGACAGTGCGTGGTACCACCCTGATTCGGCTGCCAGAGCAGCCCTCATTGTTTAATAACGGCGTATTGCCGTCGCTGCCTACTGCTTACGGTTCAGCAGCGCTGCCTCCGGAGCGAAGGTTCGTTACAGAACTGCCGAGGATGCTTCCAGTCACGACACCCTCTCCCTGTCACAGTTGAGCCTGTAACTACTGGTCTCCTTCATCGCATTTGCATATCCAACTGTACTAGTGTCCAGCCTGCAACAGACATCGTCATTATCGGGGATTCGCACTAACTTGTCAACGACAGCCGACGATACATGAGATAAGCCAATACTGATCCGGTCTCCACAAAAAGCCTCCAGAAAAATGCAGCGGTCATCCTCAAGCTTGTGCACCTCTCTTTAGTTCTTTTCATTTTGGGAGAACAAACTAGTTGAGGTACGTTGCAGCCGATGTCTGACGAGCAAACATCGCCTTCATGGGAGATCGCAAGTTCCTGCGAACCTGCCTGGAGTTAATGAGACTGCCTGGGACAGGCAGTCCAGCAGCACCAAATTTGTCAGACTTGTGGCTATTATATCATACGGCTTCTGAGCGACACAAGCGAAAGCATGTTCAAAATCTGGCAGAAATGTGGGCCAGCAAGATGCCGGTGGCCACCCCGACGTTCAACGATTCGGCTGCCCCGCGCTGCGGGATGATCACCCGCTGGTCAGCCTCCTCCAGCCAGAGGTCGCTGACGCCGGCGCCTTCGTTTCCCACCACCAGGGCCACCTTGTCCCGATAGGCAGCTTGCAGATAGGGCACTGCGTCCGGGCTGAGGCAGCTGACTACGATCTGGGCGCCGGCTTCTCGCAGCCGGGGCAGCACATCGCTGGCCTCCTGATTCTGAATCAGCGGCAGGTGGAACAGCGAACCCATGGCTGCCCGCACCACTTTTTCGTTATAGGGGTCGACGGTGCCCTTGAGGGCGATGATCAGGTCGACGCCCAGCGCATCGGCAGTCCGGATCAGCGTGCCCAGGTTGCCGGGGTCCTGCACACCGTCCAGCACAAGGATGGTGGACGCCTCAGGCCATTCGGCCGGCTCCGCCGGTATCTCGGCCGCGGCCAGGATGCCCTGAGGGCGATCGGTGTCAGCCAGCTCGCAGAGCAGGCGGTCCGCCACCTGGTAGACCTGGCTGCCCTGCCGCTGGAGGCGCGCCAGCAGCTCCAGCCCCCGCTGGTTGCTTTCCAGATAGGAATTGAAGACCACATAGGGCAGCCGCAGTTCTGCATCGGCAGCCGCCTCGATCAGCCGCACTCCCTCCAGCAGGAAGAGCCCCAGCTTTTCTCGGCCGCTGCGGCTATGTAGACTCCTCAATTGTTTGATCAGCCGATTGTGCCGACTCTGGATCATCTCCAAGCCGGGTCACCCCTTTCGGTATGAGCTCGCCATCGCGCTGGCCGATCCCAGGAGGTGGGCATCTGGCCCAAGGGCGCATTCGATAAGTCTTTCGTTCAAGAAGCGAAACGGGACGGGATGAAGAGCAGCAACCGAAGCGCAGCCGAGCCCTGCAAGGGGAACACCAGAAAGCGGGGCTCGCAAGTTTCCGGGAGAAGCACCCCAACCAAATGGATTTTGCTGCTCCCCGTCCCGGTTCGCTTGATACCTTGAATCAATGAAGACATCGCCGCGCCTGAGGGGCCAGTGCCCACCTCCAGCTACCCGGGCGCGTACGATCAGGAATGCTTACCCTCAATATGACCCTCTAGTGGTCGAACTTCTGTAGATCCTCGCGCTTGCCCACCAGGACGACGACATCGCCACGCTCGATGCGATCATTGGCGCCCGGTGTGATGTTCACCACGTTGCCGCGCTTGATGGCGATGACGTTGACGTGGAAGCGATTGCGCAGATCCAGCTCTACGAGGCGCTTGCCCAGCATCCGCTCCGGTGCCAGCACTTCGATAACGCCCACATCGGGGCTGAGCTCGATATACTCGAGGATATTGGACGAGACCAGGCTGTTGGCCACGCGGAAGCCCATATCCCGCTCCGGATAGACGACCTTATCGGCGCCGATTCGTTCCAGTACTCTCCCGTGCAGCTCATTGTGAGCTTTGGCGACGATATACTCCACGCCCACTTCCTTCAGCATCAGGACGACCAGGATGCTGGCCTGCAGATCGTCGCCGATGCCGACGACGACCACATCCAGGTTACGAATCCCCAGGGCCCGCAGCGCCTGTTCGTTGGTGGCATCGGCCACCACCGCCCGGGTGGAGTAGTCGACCATTTCGCGCACGGCTTCTTCATCGCAATCGATGGCCAGCACCTGATACCCCATCGAGTGCAGCGAACGGGCCACGCTACTGCCAAAGCGGCCGAGACCGATCACTGCGAACTGTTTCTCCATGGCGACCTTTCCCCCTAACCAACAATGATTTTCTCTTCCGGATACCGGAGCTGCGCCTGCTGCCCCGTATGGGCCAGGGCGACAGCCAGCGTCATCGGCCCGACGCGCCCGGCATACATGGTGAAGATCACGATGAGCTTGCTGACGAGCGATAGACCGGGCGTAATACCCAGGCTGAGACCCACCGTCGCAAAGGCCGACGTGGCCTCAAAAAGGAGCGTCAGGAAGGGATGATCCTCCAGCAGTGAGAGCGCTATCGTCACGCCGATCACCAGCGCGAGCGACACCGCCACAATAGACATCGAGCGCATCACCAGTTCCCGGGGAATGCGACGGCCGAACACGTTGGCGTCGTCGCGGCCCCGAATCACAGCCACCACCATCAGAAAGACAGCAGCGAATGTGGTCGTCTTCACGCCGCCACCGGTGGACCCAGGTGACGCACCGATGAACATCAGCAGGATCAGCACGAAAAGCGTGGCCGGTTTCAGCGAACTGGTGGCGATGGTGCTGAACCCTGCCGTACGAGTTGCCACCGACTGGAACCAGGCTGCCAGCGGTCGGTATACCGGCGGCAGGCCGGCCAGGCCACCACCCCATTCAGCGACCAGAATGAACAGGCTCCCGCCCAGCAGCAGCACAGCCGAAGCGGTGAGTACCAGCTTGCTATGTAGGGTCAGACGCGACCAGCGAAATCCTTCTCGCCGCTGCCTCTGGAGATCGGCGATCACACTGAAGCCCAGGCCGCCGACGATGATCAGCGTGGTAATAGTCAGATTGACCCCCCAGTGAGACGCGTAAGGCGCCAGATTGCGCCACTGGCCGATGAGATCAAAGCCAGCATTGCAGAAGGCCGAGACGGAATGAAAGGCACCCTTCCATAGGGCCAGCGGCCAGCCATAGTCGGGCAGAAAGCAGATGGTCAGAATCAGCGCACCCAAAGCTTCAAAGAAGAAGGTAAACAGGCCGACCGATTTCAGCAGGCGGATGATGCCTTCCAGAGACCCCTGGTTCAGGGCCTCCTGCATGAGCAGGCGGTTGCGCAGGCTGACGCGCCGCCCCAGGGCAACCACCAGCAGCGTAGCCAGGGTCATCACACCCAAGCCGCCGATCTGAATCAGGCTCAACAACACCAGCTGACCCCAGAAAGAAAACTGCGTCCAGGTATCGACCACCACAAGGCCGTTTACACAGACGGCTGACGTCGCTGTGAACAGGGCATCAAGATAATTCAACTGCCCCTGGCGCGAAGCCGCCGGCATGGCGAGCAGCAGGCTGCCCAGCAGAATCAGCAGGGCGAAGCTGGCCGCCAGAACTTGCACCGGAGACCAGCGCCACCAGAAGCGACTCTGTCTCATCACACCCATCGCCGGACCTCCCCCTCAGAACAGGCAACCCCAAACGACGAGCGTTTGGGGTTTTCGCATGTCTATCCTGTTACAGCTCGGCCTTGGCCGTCTCGACCAGCTGGGCGAAAGCAGCGCTATCGCTGACCGCCAGATCAGCCAGCATCTTGCGGTTGATCTCCACTCCGGCCTTCTTCAGTCCGTGCATCAGGTTGCTATAGGAAATATCGTTCATGCGGGCTGCCGCATTGATGCGGGCGATCCAGAGCCGACGGAAGTCGCGCTTGCGACGACGGCGGTCGGCGGTAGCGTAGGTCATAGACTTCATGACCTGCTCGTTTGCCCGACGGTAAAGCTTGCTCTTGGTCCCGCGATAGCCCTTGGCCAACTTCAGCACTTTCTTATGGCGTGCGCGCGCAGTCACGCCTCGTTTTACACGTGGCATCTCAGAAAACCTCCTGTAGCTATACTAGAAATGGTAAGGCATCAGTTTCTTGACGCGCTTGCGATCGGGATCGCTCAGCAGCGACGGAGCATCGAGACGGCGCTTCTGTTTCGACGACTTCGCCAAGAACTTATGCTGGTTGGCCGGGCTCTGACGCTTGACCTTTCCAGTGCCGGTAACTCTAAAACGCTTGGCAGCGCCCTTGTGTGTCTTCATCTTCGGCATGGTGATGTGACCTCCTTAGCTTTCAGCTTTTCCTTTCTCTGACTTAGGAGCCGCGTCTGGCTTGGGAGCCATGATCATGATCATGTTGCGGCCTTCGATCTGCGCCGCGCGCTCCACAACCCCGCTCTCTACCAGCTCCACAAATCTATCAAAAACTTTGCGTCCCAATTCGGCATGGACGATCTGCCGTCCGCGGAAGCGCATGACAACTTTGATCTTGTTGCCCTCTTTCAGCAGTCGCTCCGCGTTTCTGGCCTTAACCAGCATATCATGCTCCTCGATGGTCTGGCTCAGCTGAATCTCTTTGATGGTGATGACCTTCTGCTTCTTGCGCGCCTCGCGCTCCTGCTTGCTCTGCTCGTACTTATACTTGCCATAGTCCATCATCCGGCAAACCGGCGGCCGCGCAGTCGGCGCGATGTTCACCAGATCAAGCCCCCGCTCCCGCGCCCGCTGGAGCGCCTCGCGGGAAGACATGATCCCTACCTGTTGGCCATTCTCATCGATCAGCCTCAGTTCGCGCAGGCGAATTTGCTCATTTACCTGTACTCTCCTCTGATCCCTACTGATAGGTGAATCCCTCCCAATTTAGTAATAAAGTCTGCTCACCTGACGAATCGGCAGAAGCCGCTGATGCTGCCAAGAAGAAACGAAGAAAGGCGAGCAGCCTAAGCCGCTCGCCGAAAAATCTAGCAATTTCTCCTCAGCAATGCTGAAAACGATATGCTGGATCTACGACCCTGGTAACAGCCCATCGTGGCGCCTCAGGGTGAGAAGCGGCTGCTTCTGCTTGAAGCGAGTCAAGCATGACTCGCATACACGTTGTATTCTATCACGGAGCAACAGTAACTGTCAACGACGGTTGGCCTTCAGCTCCTGCATTTCGGCCAAGACATCGTCCAGCAGGCGTGCCCCCTGGTCGCCACCGTCGCGCAGCCGGACCGAGACCTGCCCGGCGCTCGCTTCCCGGTCGCCAATGATCAGCATGTAGGGGACCTTGGCGACCTGCGCCTCGCGAATCTTGAAGCCGACCTTCTCGTTGCGGTCATCCAGCTCGGCGCGAATGCCGGCGGCGACTAGCTGCTGGCAGACGTCGGCGGCATAGTCGTGCACGCGATCGGTGATGGGCAGCACCCGGGCCTGCACCGGCGCGAGCCAGAAGGGGAAGGCGCCGGCATACTGCTCGATGAGGATGGCCATGAAGCGCTCGATCGAGCCGAAGGCCACGCTGTGAATGACGACAGGTGTATGCCGCGCCCCATCCTCGCCGATATAGCTCAGTTCGAACTTCTCCGGCATCTGGAAGTCCAGCTGGATCGTTGCGCACTGCCAGGAGCGCCCCAGGCAGTCAGTGAGGTGGAAGTCGATCTTCGGGCCGTAGAATGCCCCATCGCCTTCGTTGATCACATACTCGATACCCTTGGCCTCCAGCACCTTCTGCAGTGCCCCCTCGGCCAGCTCCCAGACTTCATCTGAACCCATGGAGTTCTCCGGCCGGGTGGAAAGTTCCACGTTATAATCGAAGCCGAACGTCTTGTAGAAGTTGTCGACCAGGTCGATGCGCCGGTCCAGCTCGGATTCGATCTGGTCGGGCGTCATGAAGACGTGCGAGTCGTCCTGGGTAAAGGCGCGCACCCGGGTGAGTCCGGAGAGCACCCCCGAGAGTTCGTGGCGATGTACCAGCCCCAGCTCGGCATAGCGCAGCGGCAAATCACGATACGAATGCATCTTGTTGCGGTAGATCAGCATCGCCCCCGGACAGTTCATCGGCTTCACCGCAAAATCGTGCTCATCGATCTGGGTGAAGTACATGTTCTCCCGGTAATGATCCCAGTGGCCGCTGCGCTCCCAGAGGCTGCGGTTGAGGATGATGGGCGTGCGGATCTCCTGATAGCCGGCGGCGGCATGCTGCTCGCGCCAGAACTGCTCCAGCTCGTTGCGAATCACCATCCCGTTGGGCAGGAAAAACGGAAAACCGGGGCCTTCCTCCTCGATGGTGTAGATCTCCAGCTCGCGGCCCAGCTTCCGATGATCGCGCTGCCGGGCCTCCTCCAGCCGCCGCAGATGCTCCTCCAGCTCCGCCTTCGTCGGGAAGGCCGTGGCATAGACTCGCTGCAGCATCGGGCGGCGCTCATCGCCCCGCCAGTAGGCGCCGGCGACAGAGAGCAGCTTGAAGGCCTTGATGCGGCCGGTGTCCGGCAGATGGGGGCCGGCACAGAGATCGATGAACTCTCCCTGGCGGTAGCAGGAAATCTCGGCATCCTCCGGCAAATCCTCGATGAGCTCTACCTTGAAGTTCTCGCCTTGCTGGCGGAAGAACTCCAGCGCCTCCTCGCGGCTGAGCACCTGGCGCTCCAGCGGCAGCTTCTCCTTGATGATCTTCTCCATCTCGGCAGCAATGCGCTCCAGATCGTCCGGGTTCAGAGAATGCTCCAGATCGAAGTCGTAGTAGAAACCGTCCTTGATGGAAGGGCCGATGGCCAGTTTGGTGCCCGGGAAGAGGCGGCAGACGGCCTGAGCCATGATGTGCGCCGCCGTATGCCGCAGCGTGTCCAGGGCCTCCGGCGAATCCGCCATCAGCAGCTCGACACTGTCTCCATCCTTAAGTTCGGTTGTCAGGGCACTCACCTGACCGTTGATCCTGGCCAACACTGCATCCCTGGCGAGACGCGGGCCGATGGCTGCCGCCAGATCGTAAGCATTGCTGCCGGCGGGTAACTGGCGCAACGAGCCATCCTTGAGTCTGACTGAAATTGCATCCAACGCGAATCCCTCCTCAAGACAAAAATCCTCAGGTCCCAGACGCGCGATACACACGCGTCAGGGACGAGAGGACCTAATCCCGCGGTTCCACCCTGCTTGCTAGCCAGGCCAGCCACTTTTTTGGAGGACGCATAACGTGCGCCGCACGGCTGCCTTAATCGGAGCGTGAACTCGCCACGCAACGCTTTCAGCAGCAGCTCGGAGGCGGTGGTCGAAAGCCAGAACCTCGGGGGCTTGCAGCCCATGACCCCCGTCTCTGCCAGGTGCTGTTGGCTTGCGACTTCCTCGTCATCGCTTATTGGAGATAGTATACGCACGGTGGGCAAATCTTGTCAAGCGCAGCGCGCACTTTTCGGTATGACAGCTGAGGATGTCAGGTCAGGCTGGCCAGATGATTACAGAGGTCACAGCCATCGCAGCACCGCACGCGCGCCCCGAAGACGTCCTCGATGGTGGTTCTCAGATCGGGCTGGGTGCGGAATGTGTTGGCATGGAGGACGATCTGCCGCGGGGAGAGGGTCAGCAGCGAACTGAGCAGCTGATCTTCATAGCCAACCATCTCCTGCGTCTCGCCCATGATCACCGTCTCGATCAGGTCGGCATAAAGAGTCTGGCCGCGATCGTCCAGAATCTCGAACTCGCGGGGGCTGCTCATCAGGACATGCACCAGCGTCTGCTTCGGCTCGATGACCTGAGCAAAGCCCCGCAATAGATGCACAAACTCGGTATATTCCCGCTCGGTCAGAAACTGCTCGATGGCGTGGTAAAGCGCCTCCTCCAGCTCCTGCATGTAGCTGCGCAGGCGAAAACTGAGAAAGCCGTCCAGGTGAATCTCGCTGGTGGTGGCCAGGTAGTTGGCTAACGCCTCCCGCACCCGACACTTGCGCCGCTGGCGCCAGGTAGTGTCGCCGGCCACGCCATTCAGCTTCTCCACCGCCCGGTCGATGATGGCCGCCTGCTCCGCCTCCGAGAAAGATTCAAAGTGACGGGTGAGCAGCTTGCCTAGCGTCGGCCGCAGCCAGTCCTCCACGAGAACCTCCGCCAGCGCATTGGCGACGCATTGCTGCCCCAGCACTCGAGACTCGGCGATGCCATATTCTGTCGCGGCGAAGTCCAGCTCACAACGCAGAGAATAAAAAAAGCGCAGCTTGTCGGCCTGCATCTTCAGCCTGGCGCCCTCTGACTCCAGGAATGCTGCTTCCTGCTGCAGACGCTCCCTGATCGGTTCTATGGGAGTTCTGGACTCTATCACAAAGACGTGTCTCATACTCACTCCCCCTCTGCAGCTAGTATATGAATGGATAAAAAATCTATACAAACGCTGCTGAATCGTCGGGGGGCGGGTTCCTAAGCCAACCGACGCTGGCGATGCACGGGCGCCGAGCAGAGGCGAGTCATGAAGGATTTAGTCAGAGGCCTGATCCTGATCTTTTGTGTAGCAGGGAGCACCCCATTAATGGCCCGTTCCTAACAGGGTTTTTGGTCTAGCAGTCCCCCTTCACTCAATATACTAGAGTGATGCGGCAAGGGACTTAAGCAAACCGGTAGCTGGAAAATCTCCTATAGGGGGGTTATCTGTGTGGAGAAGTAGGCGCAGACTTGTGGTTCTGGGCAGGCTGCTGCTCGCCGTATGTTGCCTGGCTGCTTTAGGTGGCCTACCACGCCTGTGGAGTTATTCGACCGCCATAATCAACAATGCCGCCGCCGTACGAATAACCCCAGACAAGGACGCACTGATAGCAGTCCACCTGGCTGATTACGAGGTCTGTTTCCCGGGGAACGAGATCTACGGGAAAGTCGTGAACAACATGAGTAAGGCAGCAACCCTGCACAACTTGCCGGGAGCAGACGAGGTGAAGCACCTCCCGCCCAGCACATCAGCAGAGCTCGTAATAACAGCCGTTGCGAGCGGCCGATATAGCGGGGAGATCGTGGCCTCCTGGATGGGCGGCGAAGCAAAGGTCCCCTATTCGATCTCCCTGAATGTGGTTGATCCAGCCACGCTGACCGTCGATTGGGATATCGTGCAGCAAGCTGGCACCATCTCCAACGCCAGCGGATACGATTTGTTGGTAACGGTCAACGGTGAATCGTCAGCACTGCCTGCCGGCGAGACACTGACATTTGGCCGAGCTGGAGACGAGGCCACCATTGTCTTCTATCTGGGAGCAAACCCTGATCGTAAATATGAGACATCGATCGCAACCCCTGTACCACCACCAGCATCAGCTGAATTATTGGGAGATGAGGATGTTCCAACAGAGTCCGCTCAAGATCTGTCAGATCAGGAGAACTCCAGTTTCACGCCTGGGCCTTGACGAGACAACGCGCAGCAGTTGATATACGGCCCCATCCATTGTTCGTTGTGGAGGGGCCTTTAGTTTGAGGATATTGCTGACAAGCAGGGAGGAATTGTTGATATGTCAATAGACAGGCCTGATCAGTCCCGGATGCATACGCGCAGCGAGGCAGCACTACAGAGAGTTAAGGCTTATCTAGCCATCCCCCTATTGATCATCGCGTTAGTTTTCCTTGTCACTGCGGTTAAGGCGTTCACCACACCGAGTGCAATCGAGCAAGTTGCAGACACGGTAGAGCTCCGGCAGGAAGTTGCCTTTGACTATTCGGCAACAACGAGGCCGTCGACGCTTTATCCTACAGTCACCAAACTGGCCCGCCAGAGCAGGTACCTTCTCAATTTGACGGACACATTTACGGTAACCATCCTCGCCAATATCTCCAGTGGAGAGACCCAGGAGATCACCGGAACCTATCTAGTGATCATGAAGCTCACCGCCGACGACCTTTGGGAGAAAGAGTATCTGCTAATGCCTGAAACCGCCTTTCAGGGTGAAGGTAGAGTCACCCTCGAACTTCCGATAGATATCCCTTTCAGGGACCTGCTGTCCTTTGCAGAATCGGTAGCCAAGGAGGCTTGGATCAGTTCCGGCTCCTATACACTAGTTATCTCGCCGCAGATTGCGGCCCAGACGAGGGTCGGCGATGAGCTCCTGGAGAGTACCTTTACACCGTGGCTCACGTTTGAGCTCAGCAGCTCGCAACTTGTTCCCAAGGGAATGCTCACAGATCGCTACAGCAGTCAGCACGACCCAGAACAGGACCTGGTGCAGGTAAACCTTACATCCAGGCAGCAAACAGAACTGGTGCCCAACAGCCTGGTGATCCTGGGATTCCCGTTCCAGCCACGCGGGGCGGGACTGGTGTTCGGCCTCCTGGCGGCTGCCATTATTGCCTATGCATTCCCGCTGGCGCGGGGGGCTCTAACGAAACGCGCCCCGCTGGCAGAACACGAGCGGATAGCTAACCGCTATGGGAAACGCCTAATCGAAGTCAACAGCGCCAGCATCAACCTGGGGGTCCGCTCCATCCCCCTGAAGCGATTTCAGGCACTGCTTACCATTGCCGACGAGCGGGAGAAACCAGTGTTCTACGCTGTCGATTCGAGCGATGAACAGCCGACCCACACCTACTATCTGATGGATGAAGGCATTACTTACTACTACATCATCCAGCAGGATCGTGGAAGCAGGTGCTAGGCACTGCGATTTCACTAGAAGAGAGTAAGGTCCATCAGGCATTGCGCGTCTACCGCTACGTCTCCTGGACCCTGACTTCGCTGGTTTACTTGTGGGGAATCCCGCGGCATACCCTGTCGCTGGGGGCGCTCATGGTGGCGGCACTGCTTCTGGCTGGGTATCTGGCAACAACCCTCTATATGAGCAAGGGCCTGACGCGAAAGTCAGCAGTCTGGCTGGTTCTGTCTGAAACCCTGGGACTGGCGCTACTCCTGATACCAACCGGAGGGTGGGAAAGCCCCTTTGTCTGGTATGCCCTCAACCCCATTTTCATGGCCGGCCTACTCCTCAATGCCATGTACTGCTGGCTAGTGCTCTTTAGTTTCGGCGTGGCGGCCGGCACAGGGAGCATGCTTCTCTATCAGGAGTCACTTTCCGTACTGTGGCAGAAACAGGACCCGCTGGTTCTCGCGTTGCTCTTGATCACGGCTGCGGCATCCGCCTTCTCCTTCATCCTGGCCGGAGTAAGGAGGTCGTACGCAGAGCTCGATGCCGCCCACCAGAACACCGAGCGTCTCCTGCGGCATACGTCCACACTTTATCTTGCGCTGGAGTCTTTTGCAGGCGAAGAATCGCCTGCCCGCCTGGCCGCGACATTGGCCCAATATGCCCGCCAGTTGACAGGCGCTCCCGCTGCAGCCTGCGTCCTGGATGGTCCCTATGGCCTGATCGTCGAGTTCAGCTGCTCCTGCGATGATGAGCAAGACGATCTGACCGATGCGGTTCACGCGGCCTGGGCACGCCTGCAGCAGCAGACGACCTCAGATGCAGTGATAGTGCAAGACGGAGAGGAAGGCATGGCTACATCACTCTTGTGTTCCAGCCTGCAAAGTGAGTCTGCGCTGCATGGGGTAATCACGGTCAAGTTGAGTGAAACGCCGCCTCCAGTGGGAGCAGAAGAAAGCGTTTCATTCCTGGCAAATCTCGGTGCCCTTGCCCTCGATCGCTGGCGATCCAGAGACATCGCAACGCGGCTCAGAGTTGCAGAAGAGCAAAACCGCATTGCCAACGAGATCCACGACGGGGTAGCCCAGCATCTCTTTAGCCTGGTTTATGCCCTTCACGCCTTGACCAGGCAGCAAGGAGGCCTGCAGGAGCCTGCCGTCCAGGAGCAACTGCACTGTCTGCGTGAGACAGCAGCTCAGGCTGCCAAAGAACTCCGCTCCTCAATCTACCGGATTAGTCCGCGCCGTCGCGGCGACACTTTGTTCCTGGCTTCCCTATCATCCTATCTAGGCAACCTGCAGAAACTGAACAACATAAAGGTTGCTCTGGATGTAGAAGGGAGCGAAAGCTCTGTAAGTGCAGCCTTACAGCAGGCTGTCTACCGAATTGTCAAGGAAGCGACCTCAAACGCGATTCGGCATGGGAAATGTAGCTCCATTCAAGTCAGGTTATCGATGCATCCGGCCAGGCTGCGACTGGTCATATCTGACGACGGCAGAGGATTTGAGCCAACCCAGATCGAGCAAGAGGGCCTGGGCCTGATGAACATGCGGAGCCTAATGGCCAGTTTTGGGGGCAGCTGCAATATTGAAAGCGCTCCAGGGTATGGCACAACCGTGATCTGCAGCGTGCCTGCCGAGTAGCTTCATGTTAATGGGAGGAAGTGAGGCGATGAGAATTGTGCTGGTGGATGACCATCCATTAGTCTGGCAAGGCATCAAGGCTGTATTGGCCACCGAACCAGACCTGGAACTGGTGGGCTGGGCAGGAAACGGCGCAGATGCCGAAGCAATGGTGCTGGAAAAGGACGCCGATCTGGTGCTAGTCGATCTGAGACTGCCTGGTGAGTCGGGGCTGGACATTATCCGGAGGCTGAAACCAAAGGTCCCTTTGGCCAGATTTGTGGTTCTTACAACATCTGCCGAGCAGAGCGACATTACTGAGGCGATGAACCTCGGTGTTGATGGCTACATATTGAAGGAAGCAATGCCTGAAGAGATGCTTACGGGCATCAGGTTGGTCGCTAAAGGAAGGCCATACTACGATCCAGTGATCATGCAGATCCTCCTGACCCACCAGAGCCAGAAGGACAGGGTTGCAGGACTGACCGAGCGAGAACTTGATGTACTGCAGGAACTGGCCAGGGGGCTCAGTAACCGTGAGATAGCGACGAAGCTGTTTATCACCGAGTACACCGTTAAGAAACACGTGAGCGGGATACTGAGCAAGCTTGATCTGAAAGACCGCACACAAGCAGCCTTATTTGCGGTTGAACATGGTGTAGCGTCATCTGGACAGTGAGAGATTTTGCATGAAAGTAGGCGTTCCTCAAATGAAAGTCCTCATGCGCGCAGGAAACCTGGTTCTCTACGCCGTCGTTGCCATCATCCTCGCTGCGTCACTCGGTACCACCATCGCTGGGCAACCCTTCCTGCTGTCGGCCATCCGTTCCTATAGCATGTACCCGGTGTTCACCCGAGGAGACATGGTATTGATCAAACGGCTAGCACCGGAGGAGAGTCCGCAACCAGGGGATATCGTGATCTTTAAGGCTGAAGAAGGAAGACTGGCAGCTGATGGCTGGGTCATCCACCGGATCGTCGGCGGCAACGCCACTGATGGCTTCATCACCAAGGGAGACAACAATCAGGCTACGGACCAGGCAGGCGGGAACGCTCCGATCAGGCGCGAGTGGATCAGGAGCAAAGCGGTGACGCTGGGTGGTACGCCGATCAAGATTCCCTGGCTAGGCTACGTTCCACTGTGGCTAGAGGGGTTAGCGGACAACCGCTGGTTGCTTCCAGTAGTTGGCCTAACCATTTTGCTGACTGTGGCGATCAGCGAACTGCAGCCGAATCGTGGCAGGAGACGCAGGGCTTCCAGGCTGAACCCTGCCCTCCTGTACTTTCTCGGCGGGCTGGCGCTGAGCGTCATCCTGGCCACGTCGATGCTTTCAACCAGCCAGTACTTCAACCTGGTATACGAAGTCTCGGAAAGCAACCGAGGTACGATCATGGGCAACAATGTGGGGATCATGCAGGTGGGGGATGAAGCGGTCCGCCCTCTGGCGAGGCTGAGCAACGGCACCATCCTGCCTCTCGTCGCAACCTGCACCAGCCACGACCGGCAAATCTCTTTCAGCCATAATGGACTGTACTTGAAACCGAAACAGAACATGGATGTCAGCTTCACTGTCCGCGCAACCACACCAGGTCAATATGAATCAGGCATATGGGTGGGCATGTTCTTCCCCTTCCTGCCGCCCCGCGCTATCCACT
The DNA here is from genome assembly GCA_050949085.1 of Bacillota bacterium. Taxonomy (GTDB): domain Bacteria; phylum Bacillota; class UBA994; order UBA5500; family UBA5500; genus JBMNFB01. Next base: position 29,996 of record JBMNFB010000001.1, on the reverse strand, counting down.
GGCTGGGCCAACGGAGTTTCTGGACGGCGCTAGCAGTTGTTGCTCTGGTTCCGGGAGCGCCGCTAATGCTTTATCCACTATTTGACTATAGGATGCGGAAGGTAATAATCCTGTCCTGGAGGCGTCTAGTGCGAAAACTGCCCATCTAGCGATAATGCCTTACTGATGGGTCACACTACGTGTGCCCACAACCCTTTCCAGGGTAAGTGCAATGGGTCATTAGTATACCACGCCAGTTCATCTCAGGGAGAAGGGTAGCTAGCACTTGGTGTACCATGGAAGTTACTCTTCTGCCTACGGGAAGAGTGGCTGTTCGCAGGGGATAATCATCGTTGCTGAACCCTATATCTAGACCAGAGGTGCGGCCGCATCAAATCCAACGAGGGAGGGTTACCCGTGAAAAAACGCTTGCTTCTGGTATGCGTCCTGCTGGCGCTCTCTGGGTTAATGGCCGCCATGGCCTATAGCTATGCAGAGGTTACCAATGCCGGCTCCATCAAGATCGTCTCAACCAATAACGCCCTGGTGGCGATTGCTCACGCGGGAAGTGACCAGGACAAAATCGTCCAGATTGAGGAAGGCGAAGCCGTCTTCAGGTTCGGCCGTGGCTTTGGAGGCGAGATGTGGGGCTTCCAGCCAAATAGTGTCTATAAGTACGACGCCTTCATGCATGTCAAGAACAACAGCAACAACCCAGTCAGGGTCTGGCTCGAGCTGAAGGATTTTGATGGCGCAGAGGAATACATCACCATTACGCACCTAGGTACTAAGGTCATCGACAAGGGTAAGTGGACGGGCGCGAAAATTGAGATTGGACTGGAAGGGTGGAGAACCAGGAACTTCGGGCTCACCATCGATGTGCCGTCTGGCGCTCCGCGCACACAGTTCAATGGAACGATTATTGTCCACTCCGAGATAGTCAGGTAAACTCCAGCCAGATATCGCGGGGAATTGAGACTATCAATACGAGAACGGGTAAGCATCAGGGGGCAAGCCATGCGGCTTGCCCCCTGGTACTTTGCCTACATTCCTGCCTGAACCTTTTGGTTCGCTGGCATGGTGATCAGACTTTGTGACACGCCCCTGGGCGTGTGCACATGTACTACATTTGTCTGACACGGGAGTCAGGCCAAGGCCAGGCATGGTTTATCCAAAGCGCCGCACGGCGCCAGTCTGCTGGTTCCAGGTGCCAACAACCTGACCGCCTTCCAGCACTACCGGCAAGGCGCGGGCCGCGCTGAGGAAGACCTGCTGGCGGCTTTCGTCGGCGAGGAAACGTCGTTTATCGCGATAGGCCAGGAGCAGCACGTCGTAGGCCGGCAGGAACAGCTGCTCTGCCGGGAGGGTAGCCCCCGGGTCGATGGCCAGCAGCTCGTCCAGCTGGTCGCGCTGGAGATAGTAGACCATCGGCTGATCAGCAACCCTGATGGCGACCAGTTCGGGTAGAAGAACAGTAAGCGCCGCGTGCACAACGCTGGCGCGCCAACCGGACCAATAGGCCATATCCTGAGCCGAGACGGGCCCGTATGTCCTGATGTAGCACCGCAGTAGCTCCACCTGCGCCCCTTGCGGCGAAACCGATCCCCGGCCGGGGTAGTCGGCCGCGTAGAACGTCGCCTTTCCCCGCCGATCCCAGCCTCTGGTGCAGTAGCCCAGATAACACAGATCCTTCATATAGTGCAGATGTAGTCGCTCAAACTCGGGCGGGAGCTGGACCAGATCACTGATATCCTGCAGCGTTTTCGGCTGATCGTCCAGGACGGCAGCGATGCGCGGATAGATATGGCGCACCGCCTCCTCCCGCGGGACAGGCAGATATCGCTCGACATATCTCCCCCAGCGCGTCAGCCACTCCTCGGCTGTCGCCGCCTGATGCAGATAGGCGTCCTCGCGGTGTAGCAGATGCAGCGTGCCCCGCAGGGTCCACAGGCGCAGCAGATCACCGCCTGGCTGCAGCGCCGCCTCCAGCTGAAAAGGCTGGTGCGTTCGCACCTGCACCGCCAACTGGGCCGCCTGTTGATCCTGCGCCTGAACCGCCACCAGGCTCGTTACCGCCTCGACTGCCGTCGCAAACTTGTCCAACAGCCCTAGTCGCCGCAAGTTCCAGACTCGCACCTGCTGCAGCGTCACTTCCTGCATCCATCTCTCCCCCTTCTTGTATACCTGCATCTCACCCATCTCTCACTTCCCACTTCTCACTTCCCACATCCCACGTCCCACCTCTCAATACAGCAACATCCGGCGATAGTCGCTAGGCGAGACCCCCATGCGACGCCGAAACACGGTGGAAAAATGCGCCGGGCTGGCAAAGCCACAGGCGAGGGCGACCTCGGTGACGGACAGATGCCGCTGCTGGAGCAGCTGCGCCGCCTGCTCGATGCGGACATCGGTCAGGAAAACGTGGGGAGACTTGCCGGTGAAGCGCCGAAAGGCACGGCTGAAATGAGCCTGACTCATCCCCGCCGCTGCCGCCGCGTCCTCCACCGAGATCGCGTTCATGTAGCGATCCCGCAGGAAGCTGACAGCGCGCGCAATGCCCTGTCGCTCCTGCCCGTTCTCCCGCGCCCCGCTAGCTGCAGTGACGTTATTCTCTGTCTGCCGGATGATCTCCGTCACCAGCATCACTGAAAGGCTGTCCTGCATCGCCTGGTAACCAGGTTGCTGCGCGATGTTCTCGTCCACCAGCTGTCCCAGCAGATAACTCAAGCGGTTGCCGATATCGCAACTCACGTTTTCAAAGACGATGTCAGCATGTCCGAATGCGCGGCGGGCGACGCTCTCCAGAAACGTGCGCCGACAGAGTACGGCCGTCATCGTCTCCATCCTGGTGGGCGCGGCTACCCCGTGCTTCTGCCAGGAATTGAGGGGGGTTATCTTCCCTGCGCCGGCGACAATCTGGCGACCATCGTCAAGGCTGGTCGGCAGATCCTGTCCGGGGATGATGAATTCATATTCGCTGTGAGCATGCTGCCCCGCAGGAAAGTGGATTGTCTGTCTGCTGATGACCACCGACAGGCCAGGTACCGCGTATAGGCTGGCGTCGGGGGTCATCTCCAGGCAGTCGTATCCCAGCAACTCGTTCTCCAGCTGCTCATCGAACATGATCGGTCACCTCCAGGAACTGAGCAGTCGACTAGCGTCATCAAAGTGTTTGCTCTGCCTTTCACTTCGCCATTGGCTGGCCCACTCCCTGCCAAGGTAATCCCTCAGGATCGCAGCCTAAAGATGATCCTGCCTGAAAAGGCCGAGGGCCGGCGGCACTAGCCACCGGCCATTCTAATCCTTAGTCCCAATCCCAGCCACGACGGCGCCGGCAGAAGAGTCTGCGGCAGAGGCGCCTGCAAGATCTGCGGCGGCGGCCCCGCCAGACGAAGACTCTGCACAGCAGATCGCAGTCACGGCGGCAGCGGCGACGACGACGTCCACGACCCCAATCGGACACAGATATCACCTCCCAGCAACGCCTTCTCGGGGGTAGAGCCCGCTCTTGCGCTGCTCATGGCAATATATGCGCCGCAGTACGCTGGCGTGACACCTGCATGCATACTCTGCGCTAGACTACTATGCAACATATGCTGCAGCCGATCTGCTGTTTCCTGCGCAAAAAGACGATACCGTCGAAGCGCCAGGGCCTGACGGTATCAGTGTGCGTATGTATATGATGCCAGCCGTTAGCTCTGTAGCAGTGCGATTACCTCGAATGGGCTAGGCTTCAGGCAACAGGTTGGCAATGAGGCGCTCCAACAGTCTCGGCAGAACCTCTTTCGCAAACGGCACGTGAATCCGCTCTGTAAACTTATGGATATCGCGACCGAAGGCGCCCAGGTTGACGGTGGGCGCATCGATCAGGCTCACAGCGTCTAGCGGCAGGTGGTAGGCACGCCCCCAGGCGGGGCAGTTGTCCTTGATGATCCCCACCACTTCACCAGCGTCCTGCAACATGACGTAGCTGGAATCGGAGATGCCCAGATAGAACTCTTCATGCTTCAGTTCTACGCCCAGCTCACTGGCATAGCGCTGCAGATCGCCCACCGCCTGCATCACATGCAGCTCCTTATCCGTCCCGCGCCGATTGCGAATGTGCGGATAGTAGGGAGGCGCAATGGCGATGACGATCTTCGGTTCCCGATTTGGGCAATGGCGATGGGTTTCGTGAATCAGTTCGAGGGTAAGGCGCTGCAGATCAGTGCCGCTGGCCTGTAAGCGCTGGGTCAGGTTTTCGATGTTCCTTACCAGCTCATCCCCGTGGGCAGCAAACGCCTGCTCCCACAGCTGGGCGTATGTCCAGACCTGCGGCTGCCACTCGACCGCGGGCAGCTCCTTACCGGCCGCCTTCTCCCAGGCGGATACCGACTGGCGGTGTCTCTCCAGAGCCGCAACCATCGCCTCTTCACACAGCGCCTGCAGCTTCTGCATCATCACCTTCGGCGAGGCGGCCAGCGTGAAGACATTGAAGAAGCCCCAGGCGGCGGTGGGTGTGGATACATTATAGAACTGCTTCATGTCGCCACCCAGAAGCAGCGTCGGCGGGAAGGACACCTCTCCCGCAACACTGTCAAAGAAGTCGGGGTTCAGTTCCAGGCGGCGGGTGACTTCCGCCAACAGCAGATGCGCATTCAGCCCGCTGTAGATGGTTCCCGCATGTGTCTCCTTGCCGAAACAGTAGATCAGCGGCATCAGCTTGCCGTCAGTGCCGGTCTGCACAACATGACCCTCGCCGACGATGCCGTGCGATTCGCTGTTCAGAGCCGCCGTGAACTCCAGGCCATACTGCACCTGCATCTGGCGCACCAGTTCTACCGCATGCCGCATGCCTAGCGAATTGTTCTCCTCGTCGGGCACCGTCAGGAGCAGCAGGTTGCCAGCAAGCTGCTCTGGATCGGCAGCCATCTTTTCCATGAAGGCCATCTGAATCGCCAGGCCATAGAGCATATCCATGGTGCCGCGGCCGAAGAGCCATTCGCCGCTGAGCAGATCGGCCTGCGCCGCTTCCGGCAGAATCCCTGGGTTCTCCCTCAGCGCCTCGGTAAGTTCTTCTGCCCGAAAGGCCAGGTGCTTGTACACGCCATAATCGTCAACACCGACCACATCGTGGTGGCTGAGGAGAATGATCGTCCGGTTCCCTCTCCCCCGTACCAGCGCCGCCACCACCGCCGGCTGATTCTCGGCCGGCAGCGGCAGCAGCTGCAGCTGCTCCGGGTGATGCTGGAAATAAGGGTTGGCGGCCAGCACTGAATGCACATGATGAGCGACAGCCCGCTCCCCCGCCGTCTGAGTGATACTCTCACAGGCCGTCAGTTCCAGGAGCAACTGCCAGGCCCGTTCACCAATGTTCATGATCACACCTCCAGTTCTCGCCCAGATATATTCACCCCAGGGTGAAGCTTTCCCTGCCAATGCGCAAAAACACCGCGTCCCTGGACCTTCAGGTAGTCTGGCATGCGGTCGATTCCAGGGCGTAGCCGCAACGTTATCCGCGTTCCCCTGAGTGAAATAGAGGCTGGTACTCAAGCCAATAGAACACGAAGCGGATAGTGTAGCAATAAGCGAGCCAGATGATTGGGTTAGGGACCTGGGCCCCAGCCAGCAGGCCGGCCTGGAAGAGAATAAAAAGTAAATGCCATCGGCGCTTCGTAAGCCCGATGGCATCGTAGTTTTCAGATGGTGGGAGCAACAGGGATCGAACCTGTGACCTCTACCGTGTCAAGGTAGCGCTCATCCCAACTGAGCTATGCCCCCATGGTTTTGGTTATCAACTGGTGCCGAGGACCGGAATCGAACCGGTACGAACCTCACGGTCCGCGGGATTTTAAGTCCCGTGCGTCTGCCAGTTCCGCCACCCCGGCGAGAACATAATGTGGAGGCGGCACCCAGACTCGAACTGGGGAATAAAGGTTTTGCAGACCTCTGCCTTACCACTTGGCTATGCCGCCACGCTGGTCGGAACCTAATCGGTAAAAATGGAGCGGAAGACGAGATTCGAACTCGCGACCCTCGCCTTGGCAAGGCGATGCTCTACCACTGAGCTACTTCCGCATTGATAACAAGTGGTGCCGCAGGCCAGAATCGAACTGGCGACACGCGGATTTTCAGTCCGCTGCTCTACCGACTGAGCTACCGCGGCAGGTTTGGCGGTGCCGAAGGGAATCGAACCCTCGATCTCCGGCGTGACAGGCCGGCATGTTAACCGCTACACCACGGCACCGCGTAATAATCATCATGGTGGGCACAACAGGGCTCGAACCTGTGACCCCCTGCTTGTAAGGCAGGTGCTCTCCCAGCTGAGCTATGCGCCCGTGACAGTTTCTAATTATAGACGAAACCGCTGACTTCGTCAAGGGCTTTAGCAGCACCCTGCTGCCGGCTCGGCCGAAGGAGAGAAAATGGTACGCCCGAGAGGAATCGAACCTCCGCACCCAGATCCGGAGTCTGGTGCTCTATCCACTGAGCTACGGGCGCACAGTTAAAAAACGTGTGTCATCCGCTGACTTGAATATTATAGCCCAGTTTGGCGCCGTGTGCAAGACAGCGGCTAACGCAGCGCCGCCACCAGTTTCTTGAATTCGTTACCGCGAGCTTCAAAATCCTGGAACATGTCAAAACTGGCGCAGGCCGGCGACAGCAGCACGGCACTGCCTGGCCGCGCCTGTGCGCGGCACCAGTCGAGCGCTGTTTCCAGCGAATCGCAGCGTTGCATCACTGGCCCAGCGATCTGCCTTCTTTCTTGTTCAGTGCGGATTGCGCTCTCAATCTTTGCCGCCGTCTGACCGATCAGGGCGACAGCGTCCACCCGACCGACGACGGCTTCCGCCAAAGGTTCAAACGGAATCTGTTTGTCATAGCCGCCCAGGATGAGAACTAACGGATCGCGGAACGATTGAATGCCAGCGATGGTGCGGCTGGGCGAGCTGGCGATAGAATCGTTATAATACCTGACGCCTGCTAGTTCGCGCACCAGTTCCAGACGATGCTCGACCCCGCTGAATGTGGTGGCAACGTGACGCAGAGCCGCGAGACTGGCACCGCGCGCCCGGGCCAGGGCGGCAGCTGCCAGCAGATTTTCGACGTTGTGCCAACCCGGCAACCTGACTTCCTCGATGGAACAGAGGATCTCGTCGGCGTCACCGACACGCAGCACGATCTGATGATCCCTAAGAAATGCGCCGCGCTCTACAGGCTGCCGGCGGCTGAAGCAGAGCACCCGCCCTGGTGCCCGCTGCGCCTGCAGGCGAGTCGTTTCATTATCCAAATTGAAAACCGCCAGATCCTCGGCTCGCTTGATGAAGGAAGATCTGTTCCTTAGCGGCAACATACTCATCCAGCGATAGATGATAGTCAAGATGGTTGGGACTGAGGTTAGTGACAATGGCTGCCTGCGGGCTGGTCTGCATGCCCATCAGCTGAAAGCTGCTCAACTCCAGCACAATCTCGGCGGAAGCCGGGATGTCTAGCACCTCTTCAATCAGGGAATGGCCGATGTTGCCGCCGAGATAAACCTCTCGGCCGTCGGCGCGCAGCATCTCGCTGACCAGCGTCGTTGTGGTCGTCTTGCCATCGCTGCCGGTGATACCGTTGATAGGAGCCTCAGCCAGGGCAAAAACCAGTTCGATTTCGCTTGTCAGCTTCGCTCCGGCGCGCACAGCGTTCGTCAGTTCTAACAGGTCGGGCCGCATGCCCGGCGTGCGGAAGATGAACTGACAGCGTTCCAGGCCCTGCAGATAACCATCACCCAGCTGGAACTCTATCGGCAGGCCGGCCAGCGCTTCCATCACATCTGGCAGCTGCTGGCGCTCCTTGCGGTCGCAGGCCACCACCCGACATCCCTGCTGCAGCAGGAAGCGGATCAGCGGCACGCCGCTGCGCAGCCCGATGCCGACAACAGCCGCCGTTTTCCCCTGCAGTGCCTGCAGTACGGCCTCTTGTTTTGCAGTCATTCCCCATTCACTCCTTGCCCCTGCGCCTTGCCGAGAAAACAGTGCTCGCCGAGGATCGCGCCCCAGACGTCAGCTGGCAGGCAGCAGCACTATGCATCTCTTTCGCCATCAATTGTAGCACTCCTGCCCTGTCGCCCCCAAGTGAACCGTGCAGCAGCGTCAGGCCGAAACTGGCTGCAGGCTCCGTTTGATTAATTCCAGCGCGACAGCGGGATGGGTGTCAGCCAGAAGCCCAGCCGCAGCCAATACATAATCCCTATCGATCAGCAACATCGCAGCTTCGGGCTTCATCAGCTGTGGTGTCAGGTCGTTGGCGAGGGCACCCTGCAGGATGTAACCGGCCTGCGGATGGTAACGCAAGACACCGCCGCTGCCGATGATCCAGTTAACACTACGCAAATCCTTCCCGTGGAGCAGATAAGTCTTGCCATAAGGGGTGGCCATGACCTCCACTCGGCCTACATGGCGTTCCACCCCCAAAGTGACGCAGCTTCGCGCCAGCAGCGCCTCCAGCCGTCGCTCCGCCTCGCTTTGAGGCAGCCAATCCGGCTCCCGGGCCAGTCTCTGGCCCCAGCTACTCAGGGCAGTCTCGCTGAGGCAAACGTCGAACTCAGCGGCCCGTCGCCCCAGCAGAGGCATCGCCTGCCGCAGGGTGCTGTCTGCGCTGATGCGCATTCCCAAATCGCCTTCCACCGTGCGCAGAGCGCGCGGCGGGCGCAGCCCCACCGGCAGCACTCGGTCGTCCTGGGGCTGTCCGTCTGCCACCGAGTAAATATCGGTTGTCGCTCCTCCGACATCAACCGCCAGCAGTTCGCCCCATTCCTGCGCCAACAGTTCCAGCCCGGCCAGCACCGCTGCTGGTGTAGGCATTATCTCCTGGCCAAACATGGCTTCTACCGCATTCAGGCCTTTGGCTTGGACGATGCGCTGCAGGAACAGCCGACGCAGTGCATCCCGGGCTCCGGCTGCAGCCAATTCGCCCAGACGAGGCATGACGTTATCGGCCACCTCGACAGCCTTACCAGCACGCCTCAGAATGTCCGCTGCCTGGGGCGCCACTTCCCGGTTGCCGGCAACCACCACCGCCGCCGCTTGGTCAGCAGCAGCCAGGGCCCCGGCGTTCTCCAGCAGAACCTCCCGGTCGCCACCATCGGTCCCACCGGCCAGCAACACGATGTCTGGACGAAGGTCGCCCAGTTCCCGCAGGTCATCATCCTGAAGGCGATGGCCAAAGACCCGCAGCACCCGCGCGCCGGCCCCCAGTGCTGCCAGCCGTGCCGCCTCGCCGGTCAGCTCGGGCACCAGTCCGACGGCCACGAGACGCAGGCCACCTGCCGCACTACTGGCGGCGCGCCGCACGGCAAATTCCGGCCACGGCCTGAGCCGGAGGCGCAGCTGTTCCAGGGCGACCTGCACACCCTGGGCAATACTCGCCCGCTGGGTGGGCACCTGTACCCTGGCCACCAGACTGCCCTCAGTCAAGTTCACCACGGCCAGCTTGGTATACGTACTACCGATATCACCTAATAACGCCAGCATCGCCCTACAGGTCGCCCTTTGAGCGCAGCAGGCGGTGAATCCGCTCCCGCTCGGAGATGGGCCGGCCAGTCGCAGGGTTTATCGCCAGGCAGGCCCCATCGATCAGGCGTGTCTCCACTTCACCCTGCGCGAGCCGATTACCCCGCAGGTGCGGCGCATCCAGCAAGCCAGTCTCCACGGCGCGCACCAAGACGGCCGGCGTCGCCCAGGGGTCGTCGCTGCCCTCGCCCAGATTGCGAATGGCCGTCAGCAGCACCTGCGCCTCTTCCAGAAGCTGCTGCTTTCGCGCCTGCACCCGCGGGTCCAACCGGGCATCAGGCAAGCCGTGCAGCGCATTCTGCAACACACCCTGAACGATCTCGCAGCTCTCGATCACATCCTCGGGCCGGGCAGCATGATCCGCCTCGCAGAAACCGACCACATGGACGATGTCCGGCTGCAGTGCCAGCGCCAGATGGATCGATGAGGCCAGCTGACCCTTGGCCAGGTTCAAGTTGGGCGAGAGGCTGGCTAGCCCCGTGCGGACCTGAGTGTAGCTGCGGAAGCTTTCATCGTGCAGCGAGCTGATCAACTCCTGCTTGGCGAGCATTTTCGCCAGGTCCTGATCATACCAGGTGCCGTTGGGCGTGTTAAACATATATTGGGCCACGTAGTCCTTCACGCCCAGGGCTTTAGCGTTATAGGCGGCCAGGTAGGCCATGACCACTGCTATCGTGTCCGGGCTCTCGCGCAGACTCCAGTGATGCGCCTCGTTCACTTCGACCGGAATGTCCCGCTCAGCATACCAGGCGATGACCGCCCGGTTTTCCTCCAGCGCAGCCAGCAGCGGGCGGTTGGAGCGGCCATCCAGCTCGCTGTACCAGCAGAGTGGCACCGCCGCCCAGGCGTTGTGAATCGTCTCCACTGCCAGCTCAGCCCATTGCAGCAGGTCGCGCGTACCCGCGTAAATGCGTAGCAGCGGATAATTGCCGGTGCGGCTGGCCTCATAAAGCCGTCGCAAGTCTTCCGGCCGGCGCAGAGGTACGCCGCCGGCACCAGCCTGTTGCTCGTCGATCTCCTCCGGCCGAAAAAAGCTGTCCTGAGCGCACTGATCTGGCCCGATGGAGATGATATCCAGGACCTGGGACGCGGCAATCTGCCGCACTCCCTCCAGTGTCTCTTCCAGCGAGGGCAAACCAAAGTGGTGCCGCAGCAGCGGATACGGCCGCTTGCCTGCCAGGCGCGGCAGCAGCTGATCGGGGTAGCGCGCTTCGCCCACCGCCTGGTCGCGCCCCTGCAGATAGGCGATCACCTCTTCCACACCCTCCAGGCCGGAAAACGTCTTACGAAAGACGCCCGTCGCCGCCGCTGCCCGCACCACCGGCAGCGTGCCGCCGAAAATCAGCTCCAGATCGCCAAGGCCAGCTTCCTGCAGCGCCCCGGTGAGCTCCGCCACCAGAGCGGGTACGACCTCCGGCGTCAGTCGGTAGCTGACTGCCAGCACATCCGGCCGATATTCCTGAGCAGCCCGAACAATGCCGCCCACCCCAACCGCCGGGCCGAGGAAAGCGGTATCAAACCCCTGCTCCTCAGCCAGGCGCAAGAAGGAAAGGATGCCGGCCACATGCACATCGTTGCCTAGCGGCGCAGCTAGGATCTTTCTGCGCTTTCTGCCTGCCACTCCAATACCCCCTCCAAAGCGTAGCGCCTGATAGCTGCCACATCCAGGCCAGCCAGGCCCATCTGCTCGGCCGTCCGCCCGATCAGCCAATAGTCCTGATCATGCAAAATCGAAGCGAGATGAATCATGGTGCGGAAGGTGGGCGTCGGCACCCCCAGCAGATCGCCTAGCGAGGCGATAGGCACGAGACTCATCGGCACATCCTCAGTGATATAGCGATGATAAAGGGTCGTCGGCGCCTTGATGCCGTTATAGCCGACGTTGTTCTGCATTGCTTCATACAGGTTCCGGCCAACCGCGTTGTAGGCAACATACAACCAGTTCCGTGCGCTGGTGGCCTGGATGCCCAAGGCCGCGGCGACGGAAATGCGTTCCTCGTCCATACTCTCCAGGATTTGAGCGACTGAGGGAGTGACTCCATCCATATAGAACTCAAAATCGCCGTGGGTGGCCTCGATGCGCCCCGCGTTGAGAATAGTCAGGGCCGGGTGGAAGATGGCGCCGATGTTATCGAGACTGGTTTTCAGCACGTTATCTCCGGGTACAAACTGCGGGAATGCGCTGCGCAGTGCTCTGACGACTTCGGGAATCCTATGCGAGGGCAGCGCCCCCACCGGGATGCTGTTTTTGATGCCATAGATGGTCACCTGCGCGGGGTTATTGTTGCGCGCAGCGTATATCAGGGTCTGCGCCTCGGCCACCACCACATCGGCCTGCACGCCCCTCTGGCGAATAATGTTCAAGAATTCCAAAGCGCCGCCTGTCCGACCCGGATTGAGCACCACAATCTGTCCGTCGCGGAGATGAGGTGCGCATTGCTCGGCCATGAAACGATGGGCGTTAGCCGGCACCACCACCATGATTACGTCGGCTTCAGCGAGGGCTTCACCCATGTCGGTGGTCACAACCGGCAGCGCGCCAAAACCTTCCACCACGCCATCCAGCGCAATCCCCTCGCTGGCCCGGATCGGCGTCAGCCGCTCCTCGCTCCGGTTATAGAGAGAAACTTGAAACCCCAGGTAAGCGAGGTGTCCAGCCATCGCCTGGCCGCCGTGACCCGCCCCTAACACAGCAAACCGCGGCACCTCGGTCATCGCCCGCCGCCTGGTCTTGCCTTGTTCCAGACTAACTAGTGTGTTCACCATTTACCAGCCTCCTCTGAACGAATACATCCCAATTTGGGTACAAGAAACAACGCCAATCAACTGCAGGCACCAGTAAAGTACCGATTTGTGTGGGCAGATACAGCTGATCCTAGCTGCCGACCTCGAGCCAGCGCTCTATCTGTTGCGGACCCCACTCGGGCGAGTGAGTGAGAAAAAAAGAGAGCAGGGCTTCCAACCCCTGGGGCCAGAAGTAGTTGTGACTGGAGAAGGCTCCAGACCAGAGCCACAGCTTGCGCTGCGGCGGAAAAGGAAGAGACAGAAGCTATGCCGTCCTATTCATGTCGGGCAACCTCTAGACTGAATTATACCATTTATGCATCAAATAAGCAAAACCGCGGCGGGCACGCTCCGTTCACGGCTATGTCACTGCCCCCTTTCAAGTATTAAGAATCATTGTTATACTTAAGGCGGCAGCGATTTGAGAAAAAATCGCACCAAAGATAACTTATTCAAAATCAGGGGGTGATTATTGCTGTGAAAGTCTGCGTACTGCATCGACCTTTCCGCAACTCCGAGTGGCAGACCAGGTTTACTGGCCAGGAATTTGCCGATGATGCCATCGAAGAGTCGCGCCACCACGCAGCAGCCATAGCAGCCAACGGACACGAAACGACGATTCTGACCTGGAGCGAAGACATCATTGAGAATATCAAGGCCCTGCGCCAGGGCAACTTCGACCTGGTCGTCAACGCCTCGTCACTGCCAGAAGTAGCCCTTCTGGAACTGCTGGACATGAAGTTCATGGGATCGGGATCGAATCTCGTCGCACTGGACAAAGCTACGCGCAAGCGCCTCTGGCATGAATCGGGCGTACTCACGCCCCAGCATTCGGTCGTGGAGAAAATGGAGGATTTGTCCCAGGCAGAACTGCCAGACTTCCCGTTGTTTGTCAAACCGGTGCGCGGCCGCGGCAGCGCTGGCATCACCGACGAGTCCATCTGCGAAACCAGGGGGCAGGTGGAAAAGGCCTGCCAGCGGATCTTGCAGACAATGGATCAGGGAGCACTGGTGGAAGAATATATTCAAGGCACAGAGGTGACAGTGGGCGTGATCGGCAACGCGCCGGATCTGCTGGTGCTGCCGCCGCTGGAGATCGAATATGCCAGCGGCAGCAGGACCAACACGTTCGTGCATAAGCAGGACAATGAGATATTCCACTGCCCAGCCCGTCTGGAGCCAGAGGTGATCGCTCAGTTGAAGGCAGCGGCGGCAGCCGCCTTTATCAGTGTCGGCGCCAGAGACTATGGGCGCGTGGATTTTATCTACGATGCCCAGCGCGGCAAAGCCTATGCTCTAGAGCTAAACACGTTTGCCGGCCTGCAGATCCTCTCCGGCGAGGAAGAGCATCTGCATCAGAGCTACATCGGCAAGATGTGCGAAACCCTGGAGTGGGATTCAGCCGAGCTATTCCGCCGGCTGCTTGATGCTACCCTGACGCGCTACGGCTTGACATAGAACGGAACGCGAGGGAAGCGTGAAGCACTGGCCAGATGCACTGCGGGCAGGTAAAAGAGAAAGACGTGATGCAGGACGCTCCTCGAGCATCCTGCACCACGTCGTTTTTCCCCTCTAGAGCAGTAGTTGCAGAAATCCGTTACCCATGGCAGAGCCAGACCCTCTGGCGACAGTCTAGCCCTAGGCTTTTGAATCCCGAGGCCATAGCTGCCGAGTCAGCAGATAGGCATATTCAGGGCCGCCGTCGGCGTCACCGATTACCGCCCCGGCACACCTGATAAGGGCAGCTGATGGAAGATCTCATACAGAACGACGCAGGTGGCCACGGCGAGGTTAAGGGAATCAGCCCGCCCCACCATGGGGATTTTCACCAGCTGGTCACAGCCTTGCAGCAACTCAGTCGACAGCCCCTGGCGTTCGCTGCCGCTGATCAGCACCAGCGGGCTGGGGTAGGTTACGTCGCGGTAATGCTGCATAGCGCCGCCGGCGGTGCCGATCAGGGCCACCCCCCGCTCCTGCTTCCAGGCTAGCAGCTTGCTCGGGCTGGTCTGCACCAGCTGCAGGTTGAACAGGGAGCCCATGCTGGCCCGCACCGTCCCGGGGTCAAACGGGTCGGTGCAGTTTCCTACCAGGATCACCCCGCGGCAGCCGACCGCATCCGCCGTGCGCATAATCGTCCCCAGGTTGCCTGGGTCCTGCACCTCCTCCAGCGCGACCCAGAGATCGCCTGGTATTGGCCACACTGCTGCCAGTTCCGTCCAGTGCTGCCGCACCACCGCCGCCAGCCCCTGGGGACCGTCCTTGCTGGAGAGGCTGCGGAAGACGCTGGCGGTCACCTCCAGACAGGGAACTCCCCTGGATCGCTGCTGCTGAACGAGATCCCGGGCGAATTCGCTGGTCAGAAGATCGGGGGCGACGACGAGGGTTTCTAGCCGCTGCCCCAGCTGGATCGCCTCGCCGACGATGCGAATCCCCTCTATGAAGTAAGCGCCGCTCTGCTGGCGCTGTTTGCGCTGGCGCAGGGCGCGGATATTCTTCACGGTCTGGTTATTGCTGCTGGAGATCAGTTTCGCCACATCCCTTCTGCTTTTCGCCCCTAGTTTAGCACGCTACCAGGCTGCTGTTCCAGTTCGCCGCAGTGAACAGCAGGTGCCCACTGCCAGATGACAGGGGCACCATGGATACGCGGCACATGGCAGCCAGGGCCGCCTGCCAAGAGCTAAGCGTTTACTTGTCCTGGAACTGGGGCGGGCGCTTCTCGAGGAAGGCGCTCATCCCTTCGCGCTGATCGTGGGTCTCGTAGCAGGCTGCGAAACTGTTGGCTTCGTCTACGAGGCCTTCGTCCAGCAGGCGCTGCTCACTCCGGCGCAACACAGCCTTGAGCAGGCGCAGGGTGGCGCCGCTCTTGGCCGCGATCTTGCCGGCCAGTTCCTGTGCGGAAGCCATCAGTTCCTCGGTGGCGGTGACCCGGCTGACCAGACCGAGCTCGGCGGCGCGGGCCGCGTTGATCATCTCCCCGGTGAACAGCAGCTCGTTGGCTGCCGCCATGCCGATCAGGCGGGGCAGGCGCTGCGTTCCCCCGAAGCCGGGAATTATCCCAAGGCCGATCTCCGGCTGGCCCAGCCGCGCCTTCTCACTGGCGAGGCGCAGGTCGCAGGCCAGCGCCAGCTCCAGGCCGCCGCCCAGCGCATAGCCGTTGATAGCAGCGATGGTCGGCTGGGGCAGGCTGGCCAGCTTGTCAAAGACTCGCTGCCCGAAGCGAGAGAACTCCTCGGCGGCGGTCGGCGTCATGTCGCGCATGGCGGCGATATCAGCGCCGGAGATGAAGGCGCGTCCGCTGCCGGTGACGATCAGCACCTTGATCGCCCGGTTGGCGGCGATCTCCTCCAGTCGTGCATCCAGCTCGTCGAGAACCGCCTGGTTCAAAGCGTTAAGCGCTTCCGGTCGGTCGATAGTCAGGATGCCGATTCCCTCGGCGCTGGTCTCCATATTCCAGAAAGCCATGGCTAATCCCCTCCCTAGCGGTTATAGCTGTAGAATCCCTGGCCACTCTTCCGGCCGAGATGACCGGCTGCCACCAGCTTGCGGAGCAGCGGGCAGGGCCGATACTTGTCGTCGCCCAGGTCGCGCTGCAGGACCTCCATGATGGAGAGGCAGACGTCCAGCCCCACCAGGTCCGCGAGAGCCAGCGGGCCCATGGGATGATTGGCCCCCAGCTGCATCGCCGTATCGATGGCTTCGGCGCTGGCCACGCCCTCCATCAGGCAATAGGCGGCTTCGTTGATCATCGGAATCAGCATCCGGTTCACAGCAAACCCCGGCGAATCGTTGATCTCCACCGGCGTCTTCCCCAGCCGCTCCGCCAGCTGCACGGCGATGGCCGCTGTCTCGTCGCTGGTGGCCAGGCCCCTGACGACTTCCACCAGTTTCATCACCGGTGCCGGGTTAAAGAAATGCAGCCCGATCACCTGAGCGGGGCGCTGCGTAAATGACCCCAGCCTGGTGATGGAGATCGATGATGTATTGCTGGCCAGGATCACCCCTGGCCGCGCCAGCCGATCCAGCTCCTGAAAGAGCTCCTGCTTGACAGCCAGATTCTCGGTGACCGCCTCGATGACGAAACCCACATGCTGCACGGCGCTCAGATCGGTGGTGGGCGTAATCCGGGCGAGGGTTTCGGCCATCTGCTCCGGCGTCATCCGGCCTCTGTCCACGCTGCGCTGCAGCTGCCGCTGGATTGACTGCAGCCCCCGCTCCACGAACTCATCTCTGATGTCGCGGAGCACCACCTTAAGGCCTGCCTGTGCCGCCACCTGGGCGATACCGGCCCCCATCTGCCCCGCACCGACGACCATCACCTGCGAAATATCCATCATTTGCCCTCCTTCGGTACAGATTCTACCTATCCTAATCTTCTGCCCATTGGCCCCTTTCTCCTGCCCAATGGTGAGAGCTGCGACCCCGCCCCCTCATAATGCCTGCCTCGCTTGGAAAAATAAGCAGGAGGGGGTGGAAAGATGAGCGCACGCCGCCGACGAGAGATAAGGAAGCCGCTGCCGGTTCGAGACTGGCAGGCGCGGCGCACCCGGGAAACCGACGTCATCACCGGCCAGTTTGAGTGCGACTATCAGGCGCTGCAGCAGGTCCTGGCTGATTGCGCCGACCTCAAGTCCCGCGTGATCCATACAGCCAGCGGCCGCCCGGTGGCCTTGTTCTACTTCAATGGGCTGGTGGATGAAACCGCCCTGGCTGACAATATCGTCCGCCGCATTCAGGACTACGCCGGGCAGCTGACGGTCCAGCAGCTGATACAGCGGGTAATCAGCGCTCCTGACACCAAGACAGAAACAAACGTGGACAACATCGTGCGGCAGCTGACCGATGGATCCGTCGCCATCATCGTCGAGGGGCTACCGACCGCCATCCTGCCCAACATCTCGCAGTATGAGAATCGGGGCATCGAGCGCACCAAGTCGGAGGATGTCATCATCGGGCCGCACCACAGCTTTGGTGAAGATCTGGCCACCAACCTTGCCCTGCTGCGCCGCCATCTGAGCTCTGGACGGCTGAAGATCAGGTTCATCGAACTTGGCTCCCTGTCGCGGACCAAAGTCGCCATCCTCTACCTGCAGGGGCTCTGCCAGGAAGAACTGGTGGGCGAGGTTGAGTCAAGACTGACTCGGATCAAGATCGACTACGTTCCGGGAGCAGCTTACCTGACCGACTTCCTGGAAGATCAGCCGGGGGCGCTCTTTCCCCAGATAGCGGTAACAGAAAAACCGGTGCGGGTCACTGCCGCCCTCAGCGAAGGCCGGGTGGTGGTCATAGCAGAAAATGACCCGTCGGCGCTGATCGCACCGGCCTTTCTGCCTGAAGCGCTACAGGCCTCGGAGGACTACAGCGAACGGCCCGTTGTCGGCACTTTTCTGCGGTTGGTCCGGCTGTTCAGTGTCACGATTTCCGTCTTCCTGCCAGGTGTCTGGATCGCGCTGGCAGCGTTCCATCATGGGATTCTCCCGCCAACGCTGTTTAACTCCATCGTAGCCGGCCGGCAAGGCGTGCCGTTGCCTTCCGTGCTGGAGGCGTTTCTGCTGCTATTGGCCTTTGACCTGATAGTCGAAGCCAGCACCCGCCTGCCAGCCACAGTGGGCCAGGCCGTCGGCATCGTGGGGGCGATTATCCTCGGGCAATCGGCGGTGCAAGCCAGCCTGGTCAGCCCCACCATGACCATTGTCGCTGCCCTGTCGGGGCTGGCCGGCTTTACCCTGCCTTCGCCCATTCTGGTAGGCCCGGTGCGGATCGCCAAGTATCTGGTCATAGTCCCCGCCAGCATCTTTGGCCTGTTCGGCGTCGTCTGGGCCCTGATCTTTCTGGCAATCGAGGCAGTCTCCATACGCTCATTTGGCTACCCGCTCCTCTTCCCCGTGGCACCGTTCAACCTGCGCGGGGAGTTGGACATCCTTATCAAACTGCCAAACTACTGGCTGAAGGCGCGCCCCGCCCTGCTGGCGCAGCAGGATCAGCGGCGGATGAGCGAGGGTCTGACGCCCCAGCCCGGGAAGGGCACATCCAATGAAGACTAAAGTGTTGCTCTCGGCCCGGCAAGCTGCTCTGGCGACGTTCTGCATCGGCGGCAGCCCGGGAGAGGATATCGAAAGCGCGGTGGCCAACGTCGGCAATTTTCCGATACTGAGGAAGCAGAACCTGAACGGCGTCATCAATGCCTTGAGTGATCAGGGCGGGGAGTTGACGGCCCCCATTCTCGAGCTGACTCCCCTGCGCCTCACCTCCGGCGACGAGACGCCGCCCAGCGGAGTCGCTCAGGATGGGCATGCCTACCAGGAGATACGGGTGGGCGGAACTGCCGTCTTCGCCGGCGATCGCTGGGTAGCAGAGCTGAATCCCATTGAAACGCGCACTCTGGTGAAGATTCTCAACAAAGCATCTGAGTGCATCAACACGCTCCCTAACCCGGCCGACCCAACCGGGCAGATAACGGTGTACTATGAGGAGCTGCGGGTAGATTACGAGGTTCAGCAGTTGGCGGGTAACCAGCTGGAGCTGGTGGTCAAGCCTCGCGGGCGGATCCGCCTGGTGGAGGTCAAGGGCGAGTACGACTTTGAGGCAGAAGGGCTTGAACCCGTCCAGACTGAGGTGCGGGCCTCGGTTGCCGCCGAGTTCCAGCACCTGTTTGCCAGGCTGCAGGACTTGAGGCTGGACGGGGTGGGCGTCGGCAACATCATCAGCCGCAAAAAGCCTGCACTCTGGAAAGACCTTAAGGATCGCTGGGCTGAGGTCTTCCCCAGCGTGCAGGTGCGCGTCGAACCCAGTATTCGGCTGCGAAACACCGGCCAGATCCGCCGGCTGCCCCAGATGAAGTAACAGGGAGCGACCAGGGGATGCTTCGCGGTGCCTCAGTTCGAGCGGGGGGACAGAGCCCCCCTGTAATACGGGGAGAAAACAACAGTGGCGTCAGGTTGACATAAAAGTTAATCGTGAGAACCGTCCCCAACGTTCACCAACGTTCAGGCGGCGCGGGCAGCGCGGGAGCGGACGCCCACTTTCCAGGCCATGAAGCCGGCGCCGATCAGGCGCAGCGTTGAGGACAGGTTGAAGACGACTGCCATGCTGCTCGCCTCGTAGATGGCGACGCCGATCATCGGCAGAACGAAGCCGGTGACGCCGATCACCAGGTTATAGACGGCGATATAGCTGGGCCGCAGCTGGGGGTTGGGCGCCATATCCAGCAGCGAGTTGAAGAGCACCAGATTGAGACCTGCCGCCGTAAACCCTCCGTAAACCGACATCGCCAGCAAGGGCACAACGCCGCGGGCGTAGTTGTAGAGGAACGGCTGGGGTATGTATGCGAGGATAACGATAAACAGGCTGAACATCGGCCCATGCCTGTCCATGTGCCTTCCCCACCAGCGATAGCAGAGCACCGAAATCAGCTGCGAGACGACTGCCCGAAAACCGATGAATGACTGGGAGAGCCCCAGTACCCGCACATAGAGGATGGTCCACATCGCCGCCGAGACATTCAGGCCGAGATAGAAGATGAACAGGGAGACGAGATACATCACAAAGGGGCGGTCACCAAGAACCTGCCGGACGCGCACGGCGCCGCTAGCCTGAGCCGGCGGCGTCTCCTCAGCAGTCTCGACCACGCTGGTGACTGCCCCACCGCCCCCTCCCGCTCCGGCCGCTGCCGACAGCAGTTCGGCCGACGCTGGCTGCTCCACAATCTTCGACTGATACCACGAGGAGGTCATCAGCGCTCCAAAGGAGAGCAGATAGATGAGCGCATAGTTGTAGGGGTAGGCGATGTTGTCCAGCAATGGCCCGGCGACCAGCGTCACGGCCATCTGCACGATCCCCAGAAGCATGTTGCGGTCAGCGAAGATCCGCCCCCGCAGCGAGCCGGGGAAGATATCCCCCATCATCGCCGACCAGGCCACACCGGATACGGTGCCAGGGAAGTTCATCAGCGAGACCAGGAGGATGAAGGTCCAGGCCCGATAGATCGGGGCGATGGGCAGGAACGGGATAAACGCAAACAGCAGGTAGCCCGACCGAAAAATCAGGCCGTAGCGAAGGCTGACCCGCAACCGGCTGGGACTCCGTTCCGTAAGCCTGGCGGCCGGAATCTGCGAGAGCATCGACAGCAGAGCCGGCAGTGATGATAGCCAGCCGAGCATCTCATCGCTGGCGCCGAGGGCAATGGCAAACACACCGGTAAACGAGCTGGTGAGACCCAGCATGACCGAATACCAGGCACCATCCTTGATGTTGTTCAGTATGTTCTGCCGTGTGGTCCGGTCACCCACGAAGTAGGTGAAGTAGTGGGACAGATTAGGAAACCTTCGCTTCATCTAAATACTCTCCTTTTCCTCCCAGACGATCCGACCGCTTCTCTTCTCTCTAGAGATGGACGATGCGCCAGCGCGAGCCGACCTCAGGATACTTGGTGACTTCGATGCGCACCGGGAAGGCGTCGCGCAACGCATCCAGGTGGGTCACCACCAGGATTTTCTCGAAGTCCTCGCGCACCGCCTGAATCGCCTCGACCATGTTCTGCAGCCCCTCGGCATCCTGGGTACCGAAGCCCTCGTCGATGACGAGAGTCTGCAGGCGGGTGCCGGCCCGCCGTGCCAACAACTTGGAGAGGGCGATGCGAATGGCAAAGTCGGTGCGGAACGCCTCGCCGCCGCTGAACAGCTCGTAATCGCGGGTGCCCATCTCGTCACTGATCTTGATCTCCAGCGTCTCCTTAGTTCCACCGCTCTTCTTGTCGCGCAGAGGTTCAATCGTCACCCGCGCCTTGCCGCCGCTGAGGCGTTCGAGAATCTCGTTGGCCAACTCCTCGATTTCGGGAATGGCATTCTCAATGATCAAGGCCGGGATGCCATCCTTGCCAAAGGCAACGGTCAGTCGCTCATAGATGCGTCGCTCCCGCTGCAGCTGCGCCGCCTGCTGCTGCAATACTTCCTGTCTAGCCTGTGCCTGCCGACTGCGTAATAAACCTGATTCTGCCTCGACCTTGCGGCCGATGGCCTGCTGCTGCCGGCGGCGAATCGCATCCAGTTCAGCGCCAATCTGTTGCAGCCGCTGGCGAAGGGGTTCCAGCTCCTGCAGCGCCGTCTGCAGAGTCTGAATCTCCTGCTGCAGGCGGCCGATCTCCGCGGCCAAAGCAGCTTGGCGCGCCCGACCAGCGTTCAGTTGCTGGTTGAGGGATGCTGCGCGCTCCTGAGCCACCAGGAGCTGGCGGTAGCGCTGGCCGCCAGGCTGCAGCCGCGTCCACTCTTCATCCAGGGCGCGGTGTTGCTGGCCATCGTAGGCCACCGCCTCCAGCGCCGCCTGCAACGCGCGCCGCCGCTCCTGTTCTGCCGCGGCATACTCTCCTTGCTCCAGCTGCTGGCGCAGCCCGGCCTCCCGCTCAGCCAATTCCGCCGCTTCTACACCTATCTCCCCCAGCCGCCGCTGGGCGGTCTGCAGCTGATGCAGTTGCACCGGCAGCTGCCCATACTCCTGCAGTTCCTTTTCCACCGCTGCCTGCAGCTGCGGATCGTAGCCGATCTGCTGCCGCTGCTCCTCCAGCTCGCGCAACTGCTGCCGCTCCGCATGGGCATAGTCGCCCTGCCGCAAGCGCTGCTGCAGCTGCCGCAGCTGGGTCTGTTGCTGCTCACTCGCCTCCTGCAGCCGCAGCAGTTGTTCCACGGCCGCGGCGCCCGCCGCCGCCTGCTGCTGCAGCCCCGGCAGCTCCTTCACCTGTCGGTTCAGGGCCAGATAGCGCCGCCGCAACCGATCGCGCTCCCGCGTCGCCTGCTCTTGCCGCTGCGTCACACCGCGCGCCGCCTGCACCAGAGCCTGCTCCTGCGCCCGGTATTCTGCGGCCAGTTCCGCCTGGCGCTCAGGCTCCAGCGGATGCTGACAAAGGGGGCAATCGGCCGCCTCGCTCTGCCCCAGCAGGCTCAGCTTCTCGGCCACCTCCTGCTGTTCTGCTGCCAGCCGCTCTGCTTCCGTCTCCAGCTGCTGCAAGAGCAGCGCCTGCTGCGACCCGGCTTCGCGCACCCGCTCCAGCTCATCACCAGCCGCTTGCAGCTCCAGCAGACGTGCCTGCTGCTGTTCCTGCTGCTGCCTCAGCCGCGGCAGTTGCTGCAGCTGGCACTCCGCCTCCTGCAGGGAGCGCGCCAGATTGCGCACCTCGGCCTGCAGCAGCGCCTCCTCCTTCTCCACGCTGGCTTGCAGCTGTCGCTCCTGTCGGCTGATCTCATCCACCTGCTGCCGCTGTTTCTCCAGCCTGGCCAGGGCCGCTGCCAGTTGCTGCTGGCGCGCTTGCCGAGCCAAGATCTGCTCCTTTTGCTCCATCACCTGACCCAGTTGGCGCGCTTCCGCCAGCAGCTGACGCTGCTGCTGGGCAGCGATCTGCAGGTCATGCTCCATTGCTATCCGCGCCGCGCTGATCTGCCCGGTCAGCTGCGAGATCTCCTGCTCCAGCTGACGCACCCGCTGCAGGCGGGCCGTCATCTCGCTGCGCAACGCTTCCACTTCCTGCAGTCTGGCGTATTCGGCCGTGATCGCCGCCTGCTGCCGCAGCAGATCCGCATCGTGCTCCAGCGCTTCCGTCAGGCGCTGCAACTGCTCCTCAAGCTGGCGCTGCTCCTGCTGACGCTGGCGCAGCTGCCTGGCCAATTCCTGACCACGCGCCTCCTCGGCCTGCAGGCGACTGATCTCCTCTTGCAGGCGTTCCCGATCCTCCTCCAGCTGGTTCAGATCCGCCTGGGCTGCCCAGATCACATCCTCGGCCTCCTGCAGCTGCTGCTGCCAGCGCTCGCCCTGAGCAGCCTCGCGCTGTAGCAGATTCAGCTCCGCCTCCTGCTGGAGCAGCTGGTCTCGCACCAGATTGTGCTGCTCCCTGGCCAGCGCCGCCAGTTCATCATATTTGCCCAGGCCGAGGATATCACTCAGGATCCGCTTGCGCTCGCTGGCGTTCTTCTGGGTAAACTCGTCCGCCCGGCCCTGCAGCAGAAAGGCCGAGTTGATAAAGGTCTGGTAGTCCATACGCAGAAACTGGTTGATCTTCTGCTGCGTCTCACTCTGGCTGCTGCCGGTGAGCGTCACATACTCATCCTGCTCCGGCTGGTAGACCTGCAGCTCCAGGCTGCTCCGCCCACTGCGGCCGGTTCTGCGCCAGCCGCGCGCCACCCGGAAACGGTCGCCCTCCAGATCGAAGGTGAACTCCACCTGCATCTCGCTGGCGCCGATCCGCAGCAGCCCCTCGTCCGGCTTCCGCGCTCCCACCGCTTTG
Source organism: Bacillota bacterium (assembly GCA_050949085.1). Lineage (GTDB taxonomy): Bacteria > Bacillota > UBA994 > UBA5500 > UBA5500 > JBMNFB01. The sequence continues at coordinate 6,434 of JBMNFB010000001.1, read as the reverse complement.
CGCGCCTCGCCCCAGAGGGCCCAGGTGATGGCGTCGAGGATGGCCGACTTGCCATGCCCGTTCTGTCCGGTGAGGCAGGCGATGGAAAACTGGCTGAAATCCAGCGGGGGCACGTCCTCGCCATAGCTCATGAAGTTGCGCAAACTCAGGCTGACGGGGATCACCGCTGCCTCACCTCCTGCCACCAGATATCTTCCAGTTTCGCAGCGTAAGCCTTGAGATCATCCTTATCCTTGCTCAGCTCTGGATGGTTGAGCAGATAGCGATCCAGCGCCTCCTGCAGGCTGAGATCGCGGCTCACTTCGGCGCGGCGCAGCCGCTCACTGGGCACCTGTTCGCGGCTGATCTGGCTCACCAGAAATGCATCGGCCAGGGCCTCCTGCACGGCGCGCATATCCAGCAGCGGCAGCCGCTCGTCGGAAATGGTGTAGAGGAGCCGCACCACGGCGTCATCCACCTGCGCCGCAGCGATCTCCTGCAGCAGCCTGGCCGTGGGATCCTCATCCTCGCCGATCACGACCCGGATCGTGCGGAAAGGCCGCACCGACAGCTGCTCCAGCCGATACGTCGCCTGCAGCTGTTCATCGATCTCCACCAGGCAGAACCCCTTGGGCTCTTCCTCTTCGCCAAAATCGACGCGATCGATGCTGCCGCTGTAGACCACCGGCGGCTGCTGGCCCCGGTTCAGATCCTGGAAGCGGTGCACATGCCCCAGCGCCACATAGCTGAAAGCCGGGTTGCCGAGGACGCTAGGCAGCAGCACCGGCTCGCGTCCGATGAGCGCCGTGCGCTCCGAACCCGAGTAGACTGCCGTCGCCGCGGCCAGATGCCCCAGCAGCACCGCCGGCACCCCCGGCTGCAGGCGCTCGGCAAAATCCTCAATCAGCGCCGTCAGAATCTGCTCGATGCGCAGCGTGATCTCCTCGTCGCCCAGCTGACGGTATTCCTCCTTGGTGAGCAGCATGCTGCGCTGCGGCCAGGGGATCCCCACCACCTGCAGCGGACCGGCTGCCGTCTCGATCACCCTGAGCCCCGGTCGGTGGAAGACGCTGACGCCTGCCACCTGCAGCGTCCGGAAGATGTCCAGAGATGTGGCCCGTCCGTGGGCCACCGGCTGGTCGTGGTTGCCGACGACCATCGCCAGCGGGATCCCCGCCGCCGACAGCCGCTGAATCTGCCGGGCGAACTCCCGCTGCTGCGTCGGGTTGGGATCGTGGGAGCGGTAAGCATCGCCGGCGAACAACACCGCATCCACCTTCTCTTCAATCGCGAAATCCACCAGGCTGGAGAGCGACCGGACAAAATCCAGCAGGCGGCTATGTAAACCGCTGGCCGGATCAATCCGGCCGTGGTTCTCGGTACCAATATGGGCATCGGCAAAATGCAGCAGTTTCATGCCTCACTCACCTGCCATCCTCCTCTTCCTCGCCAAAGAGCGAGATCACGTCTCGCACCAGCTTCTTCTGCTTCTCTTCGCCGGTCAGCGCTCCCATCGCCCGGAAAAACTCCTCATCATAGGTGCGCGTCTTGATCACCACCGGCATCGGCACCGCATGGCCGATGACCAGCGCCTGCTGGCGCGTATCCAGCGAGGCCAGCACGCCGCGCAGCCCGGACGTGTTGCTGACGCCAGTCAGCACCGCCTGAATATCTTTCTCATCGTTGAGGAGCGCCGTGATGCGCGTCCCCAGCTGGCTGAGCACCTCATCATCGATGCCGGACGGCCGCTGATCGACGACCAGCAGCGAAACGTAATACTTGCGCATCTCCCGGGCGATGGTGCCGAAGATCGTCTGCCGCGCCGCCGTCGGGTTGAGGAACTTGTGCGCCTCCTCAATCGTGATCACCAGCTGCCGCGGCTGGTCGGCGGTGTCGCGCGTGGCCAGATATTTCTCGGTCTGCCGCACATAGAGCTCGTGGATGCGCCGGGTGATGATGTTGGCCACCAGCAGGTAGCAGAGCATGCTGTTCTGCTGGCCAAATTCCAGCACCACGTGCACGCCGCGCGAGAGGCATTCCATGATGCGGTCCACCGCGTCGCTGCCCTGACTGCCCTTGACGATGAAGGGGAACGACTCGATGCGCTTCAGCTTGCGGTAGAGCGCCGAGAGCGACTCGGGGTGCGCCCCCACCTGCTCCGCAAACTCCTTGATATCCGACTGGCTGAGCAGCACTTCCAGCCAGCTCTCCTTATATTGAGCGGCCACCAGATAGGCCGCTTCCACGGCGGTGTTGTTCAGACGCAGCTCTTCCTGCAGCGGCGCGATGTCCTCCACGGTGATCTGGCTGTAGGGGATATAGACATCGCAGTCGGCGGCCACGCCGCGCCGCCGCGCCGAGGCCGGATCCAGGGTGAAGATAGCCACCTGGCTGCCGAAGATCTGGCGCAGGCCGCGCACAAAGCTGCCGTCCTCGCGCCGCGAATCCCAGCCGTACTCGTTATGCATGTCAAAGACGAAGTTGACGGCGGCCCGCTGGCGAATCAATCCGGCCAGCACCACCCGGGTGAGGAAGGTCTTGCCCGTCCCCGTCTTGCCAAATATGCCGTTGCTGCGTTCCACAAAGCGGTTCAGATTGAGGCAGACCGGCGTCTCCATGTCCAGAGGCTGGCCAATGTTGAAATAATGGGGCGCCATCTGCTCGCTGCCGAAGATGCGGTTAACATCTTCCTCCTCCGCCTCAAACACCTCGGCAAAATGCGGCGGGATGGTCTTCACCGGCAGCGGATCGCGCCGCTCGCTGGCCGCCTCCTCGCTGCGCGGCAGCGTCAGCAGCGGCCGCAGGCTAACCGTCACATAGGTGCTGGTGCCAGCCAGCACCTCGCGGAACAGCGCGTCGTCCGCGCCAGGCGGATTGAGCAGGATCTCCGGATTCGCCGCATCCAGCCGCACGTCGGTGATCATACAGAAAAAGAGGGTCTGCCGCCCGGAGATGACCACAAACTTGCCCGCCTTGATCTCCTCCACGTTGATGTGGGAAGCCAGCTTCATCTCGATGCCTTCCAGCAATGAACCGCGGGTGATCACACCCAGATGCTTTCTGCGCCGCATCATCGGGCCATCCTCCTGATCAACGACCCCAGCCGGTCGTAGTCGTCACGCAGCAGGCGGGCCAGCTCCTTGCCCGTCTGCACCAGATACGGCTTCGGCTCGTCCTGGGCGGCTGCCGCCTGCCGCACCGCAGCGATGATCAGCTCGTCCACCGGGCCGCGGGCGCTGTTCAGCAGGCAGCGCAGCCAATCCGGCTCGGCAGTAAAGCGGCTAATCTCCTCAGTACTGCAGGGGTAGACGAAGGCATGGATGCGGGGCGGCTCCGGCGGCAGAATCTGCCACATGGCCCCATCCTGCTCATACCCGACCAGGAGAACCTTGATCTCCGAACGCAGCAGCTCGAAGATCTGCGGCTGCTCCAGCGCCAGTTCCTCCGCGCTGAGCCCGAAGGCGGTGGCTCGCCGGTTGGGCTCGATGCTGCGCGTCGCCGCCTCGTAGACCAGCCCATAGGCCGTCACCGGACCGCTCACCTTCACCAGTGAGCCGAAAGGCGGAATCACATGCAGCTCCCGGCATTCGGCCAGAAACTCGCTGGTGGCGCTCTCCACCACCTCGGCAATATGTTCAATCATACGTACACACCCCGCTTGCGCAGACTCTTATAGGAGACCTGGGCGCGCACGCCCTTCTCCACCAGCCGCTTGCCCAGCAGCCGGTAGAACGCCTCCCGCTCCGCCGCCCGCACCACCGCCTGCTCGTGCGCCTCGGCCAATGCCACCGGATAACCGCCGCCCTTCTTCGCCTGATCATAGGCTGCGGCCAGCAGCTGCCGCAGCTGCCCTTCACTCAGCCAGTCGGGAAACTCCAGGCGGACGATTTCTTCCCCCACATTCAGATAACAGAAGGCGATGCGCTGCTCCCCATACTCGTGCAGAATCTTGCTGCAGCTGAGGAAGCGGGGCGAGTATTCACCCTCCTGAAGCAGGCGGCTGAAGAGGACGGCGTCGGTGAGGCCAGCCACAGCATCGCAGGGCAGCTCAGCCTGGTCTCGATAGGGGCAGCGGTCGCAGTTAGGCGCCGCCTCCGGACAGATGGCCACCCGCAGGGCGCCCACCACCTCCGTCGCCCCGGGCTGGCTGATATAGCCGGCGCAGGGAATGCCCCGCTGGCGAAACTCGGCCAGTGCTCCCAGGAACCCGGCGAGAAACTCCTGCTTAACCTCGGGGAAATACCCCTCCAGGCTCCAGAGAATCAGCGTGCCGTCGGACAGTGCCACCACCGGGTAGCCCTTGTCCTGGGCCTGGGCCGCCAGTCCCACCAGCGCCTCGGCTTCCATCACCGTCCGCTTCATGCCCACCAGCTCCGGGCTGATGCTGCTCTGCCGGCCGGCGATGCGCGGGTAGAGATCATCATCCTTATAGTAGAGATGGGGCTCGTTGCGCAGGATCGGTCGCTCGCCCGTACCATAGTAAAGCGCGATCAGCCCCAGGTTCAGCAGATAACAGGATGCGATTTCGTGGCGATCGGGAAATATCTGTGAGCCATCCGCCGCCACCACCGCCAGGGGACGGACAGCGTCAGCCACCGGCCTCGCAGTCGTCAGCCCCTGGGTCAGTTCGGCCACCAGCCAGGTCGTCCGGCTGGCCACAATCTTCCGCTGCAGGGCAGCCCAGTCGGCCTCCGCCTGGCGCATGGCCGCGAGACCTCGCTCCAGGCGCAGCGAGTAATCCTCCTGCTGCTCCAGCCGCTCCGTCACCAGCTGATCGATCTGTCGCTGGCACTGCCGCAGATCCAACATCGCCATCCCTCCTTTACCTAGAGATTTCGCCTCCACGCGCCTGCTTCCCTGCCGGCAGACTAACGCAAACCTCGCCTGCTGCGTATAGATAGAGTAGCGAAACTGTCTGAATCCCTCGTCTCCTGCCCGCCTACATAAGGGGGTGTCGCATCCGCGAGCGGCAGCAGCCAGGACGTGCCTCCCCGCCACTGGAGGGACGCATCCCGCCTCAGGCGACAGCCCCAGGTTCAACAACCGCGCTGGCTGCGCGTGCAACTATCGGTTGTTCGTCACAGACGAAGGGAGTGAAATAGATGCCGATCTCACTTTTTCACGATTACCAGCCAATTGACCGCTACAACCGGGCCGACCTTGCCAGGCAGTTTGGCGATCTGGCCCAGCTCACCGGCGGCGAATATAACCCGGTTGCCCTGGACTGGAACTGGAGCGGCAGCAATATCATCGTCGGCGATATCTACCGCCGCGGTTTTCTGGCAAACCTCTGGATTGAGCATGACTGGACGGTGCATACCAATCTGGTTGTCACCCTGCCTTCCGGCATTGTGTGGGAGTTGCGGTTCAACAACGTCTACGGTGATGCCTCCGGCGTGCCCATCGTCGGCAAACCCCGCGTCGAGTCCGACCTGCACGATCGGGCGGTCGCCGCCCTCCTGCCGGAACACGCCTACTGGTCCCTGACCCTGGCGCGCCAGCCCTTCGCTCTGACTGTGAGCAAAGCGCGGCTCAGCCTGGCCACTTACCGGTTCTATCCCTGCGCCTTCTACCTGGGCGCGCTGGATTACCTGACCGAGATGGCCGAACGTGTCGAAACCCTCACTCGCGCGCCGTTACCCGTCAGGAACAGCATCGTGCCCGTCTCGCTCCCCTGGCTGGAATAAGGGCAGCCGCTTTTCGAGGATGGCTGAGCCGTCCCCGAAATCATCGGCTCAGGCTAGACAAGCCTTCCAGGACTGCGTTATGATGTGGGTGATATCTGTCGATTAGTGTAGATTCTCAAGGAGGTTGGATCTGAAGTGGTGGGCAAGATGAAGGTTTTCGCGGGTCAAGCCACCGAACCACTGGCGGCTGAGATTTGCCAGCATCTAGGCATAGACCTGGGCCAGCGCGAAGTCATCCAGTTCAGCAACGACAACACTTTTGTGAAGATCAATGAAAACGTGCGGGAATGTGACGTGTTCGTGGTCCAGACGGCGTGCCCGCCCATCAACCACAACCTGATGGAACTCCTGATCATGATCGACGCCCTGAGCCGGGCGTCCGCTCACCGGATCACCGCCGTTCTGCCGTTCTACCCCTACGGCCGCTCGGACAAGAAAGACCAGCCGCGCGTGCCGATCACGGCCCGCCTCGTGGCCGACCTGCTGACCACCGCCGGCGCCGACCGGGTGGTGGCGGTCGATCTGCATTCGCCGCAGATTCAGGGCTTCTTCACCATTCCGCTGGACCATCTGACGGCCGCCGATATGCTCTGCGAGTACTTCATGGAGAAGGGGATTGAAGATCTGGTGGTCGTGGCCACCGACGCCGGCGGTGCCAAGAAGGCAGCCGCCTACGCCGAGCGGATGAACGCTCCCTCTGGCCATCGGCGACAAACGGCGCCAGGGCAACAACGACAAGGCCACCATCGCCAACTTCATCGGCGACGT